>NZ_OZ026464.1:0-1513007 GCF_964019735.1 Spiroplasma endosymbiont of Thecophora atra
TGAATAACACTGATAATAAGCGAGAAAACTTTCAAAACATTTGAAATAAAGTTAAAAATTTTCTTCAATATGATGAAATGATTGATCCAAGTATTTTTAATAACTATATTAAAAACACTTATATTTATGATATTTTTGAAAATAAATGTTTAATTATTGTTGATTCACTATTCGCAAAAGAAATTTTAACTAAAAATATAACATTTAAAGTTAAAGAAATTTTAGAAAGAATTATTCAACAAAATCTTCAAATTGAATTTTTAGAACTTAATGAAGCAAAGAAGCAAAAAATATATGTAGAAAAAGATTTTGTTGAATTTAATAAATTGCAACAAATTAAAAAACAATTTCAATTTAATAACTTTGTTAAAGGAGAATCAAATAACGATGCTTATCAAGCAGCATTTTCAATTACCATAGAACTTGGTAGGTATTGAAATCCCTTATTTATCTATGGTAATTCTGGATTAGGAAAAACACATTTACTTCATGCTATTGAAAATGAAATATTAACAAAATATAATAATCAAAAAAAAGTACTTTACTTATCTTCTGAAGAATTTGGCCGTATGGTACCAGAAATTATTAAACAAAATATTAATGATATTGAAAAATTTAAAGATTCATTTAATCAATACGATGTTCTTCTCGTTGATGATATTCAATTTTTAGCTAATCGTAGTAAAACAAATGAAATATTTTTTCATATATTTAATAGCTTTGTTAACAAACAAAAACAAATTGTTATTACATCAGATAAACATCCTGATGATTTATATGGTTTTGAAGAAAGAAATGTTTCAAGATTTCAAAGTGGTTTAAGTGTTGGTATTGATTCACCAGATTTTGAAACTTCATTAATTATTTTAAAAGAAAAAATTAAGTCTTTAAATTATGATCCAACCATTTTTACTGAAGAATCTTTAAGTTTTATTGCTTTAAATTTTAATAGTGATGTTAGAAAATTAGAAGGAGCATTAAATAGATTAATTTTTTACAGCATTTTATATATAAAGCCTAATCATTTAATAGTGCTTGAAGACGTTATGAAAGCTTTTAAAACATCAAATACTTCATTAAAAGAAAAACTAACTATTAAAAAAATTAAAACAATCGTATCTGAATATTATAATATTCCAATCAAATTATTGATTAGTACTTCTAGAGTTAAAACAATAACAATAGCACGCCATGTAGCAATGTATTTAATAAAAACACTTTTAAATGAATCATATACAAAAATTGGTTCTGAATTTGGAGGTAAAGATCATACAACAATAATGAATGCTTATAACAAAATTAAAAAAAATATTGAAACTAATTATGAATTTAAAAAAAATATTGAAAGATTATCACGTGAATGTTTAAAACACAATTAATCCACTATTTTAATCATAAATTATTAACATATAAAATTCTTATTTTTTCTTTATTTTATAAGTTAAAATTAGTTATCCACATTAATCCACATCATAATATTATTAATAATTAAATATATATTAATAATTAATATATATATAATATATAATTAATTATTAATGTTTAAAAATGGGAGATATTTATGAAAATTGAAATCAAAAGTTCTATATTATTCAAAATAATAAAAAAAATAATAAAAATAACAATTTCTAATAATACTTATGAAGAATTATCTTGTTTTTTATTAGAAGTTGAAAAAGAAAAAATAATTTTAACTGCATCTAATGGTAATTTATCATTAAAATATGAACTAAATAATAATGAAAAATATTTAAAAATATTAAACATCGGTTCAGTATTAATTAATACTAAAATTATCTATGATATTTTTAGTAAACTAGAAGATGAATGAATTTTATTTGAACTTAAAATTAATAATTTAATCATTAGTAATTTTAAAAATGATAATAATGATTTTATCTTTAAATTAAGTACAATGACAATTGAAAAATTTCCAAAAATCAACTTTAACAAAAATATTAAAAATAAAGTATCTTTTAATAAAAATTTGTTACAAAATATAAATGAACAAATTGCTTTTGCAACAAATACAAACAATAATAAACCAGCATTAAGTGGAATTAATTTTAAATTTAATGATCAAAAGTTATTTGTTACAGCAACTGATGGATATTGTTTAGCAAAAAAGTGATTTTCTTTTGAAGAAAAATTAGAATTTAATAATAAAGAGTTTAATATTCCAGTTCATTTATTAAATGAAATTGATAAAATTACTAGTGATTTAAATTCAAATATAAATTTTTATTTTGAAAATGATTATAATTTAATTATTGAAATTGAAAATTTTTTATTTCAAACACGAATGATTGAGGGTACTTATCCAAATACGGATGATATTATTAAAAACATTATAGAAAAAGAAAAAAATATTATTGAAATTAATAACGTTAGAGAATTTTTAAAAATTATTGAATTATCAATAATTTTAGCAAAAAAAGATACTTCACCTATGATTCAATTTTGAATCAATGTAGAAAAAAATGATTTTAAAATTAATTGTTTATCTAATAATGATAGTATAGGTGAAGTAATTGAACAATTTAAAAAATTTCATATTGTAAAATCTAAAAGTTTAAAAGAAGAAATAAAAGTAGTTTTTAATTCAAAATTAATTATTAATGCTTTAAAATCTTTTAATAAATGTAAAAAAGTAAATTTGAAAATTTCTTGACCAAAAAATTATACAATTATTGATAGTGAAGAAGAAACTGGGTTATTACAACTAGTTTTACCAATTGGAGAAAAATAATATGATATAACTAAATAAAATAGTTATTTTTAATTAATAAGCTAAGAAAGAGTAAAAAAATAATGAAGAAGAAATTACAATTGTTAAGTATGTTTACTATTTTAATTTTTACTAATTTAAATATAATTGTTTGTAAAAATAAGCAAGATACTATTAGTGAATTTTATGTTTTAGGGGATAGTTTGTCAGATACTGGTGCAGGAACATTTGCACAAAATCAATATTTAGAAAATAGTAATAGTAAATGTAAATATTTTCAATTAGATAAACCTTATTATAATAATTGTTGAAGTAGTAATAAAGTAGCTTCACAATTAATTGCTGAAAAATTAAATATTAATTTTAAACCTGGGTGATTATTTAACATCAATGGTAAAACATTTCAAAGTTTGGGTAATAATTATGCTTATGGAGGAGAAGTTGCTGATAGCAGTGATAATAATTTAGATATTATTAAAACTTTTGATTTGTCTCATCAAACACAAATGTTGTTATTACAACATTCTTTACAAAAAAAAGATGTTATTTGAATAGAAATGGGAGCTAATGATATTGCTAATTTAATGAATAAAACAGATCCTATTATTATAAACAGTAAAATTAATAATGTAATAAATGAAGAAAAAAAGCAATAAAATTATTAATTAAAAATGGTGCAAATAAAATTATTATTAGTGATGTTCCTGACTTAACATTAACACCAAAAATTAAAAAGATATTGCATAATAATCAACAAAAAATACAAATAGCACGTAAAACATGTATTGAATATCAAAAACAATGAAAGAAAATGATATTAGAAATGAAAATAATTTATAAAAATATTATTACACCTTTTTTTCTTTCAAAAGAATTAGCAACTGATATGAATAATTTTAAAAATAAAATTCCAGATGGAATTGTTGAAACTAGTGCTACAATTTGTAAAATGTTCTCTAAAGAAACAAAATATTCTTATAAACCAGTTTTTAATTTTGGAGTTAATGAAAGTAATTTAAATAAATATTTTTATTTTGATGAATTTCATCCAGGTATGTGATTTCATCAACAAATGGCAAATAGTATTATTAATTTAATAGAAAATTTTAAATAGTTTTTTTGTTAAATATTTTTAAAAAAGTAATTTATTATTTTTTAATAAAGATTTTTTAATTTTTCTTTTAAAAAAATTATGTTGTTTTAAATCAAAAAAAATGTATAATTTATACATAAAATGTAAAATAATATGCTTATTTTAAAGAATAAAAAGTCTTTTTTTGAATTTATTTTTGAAATTTTAAATGTTTTCATTAATTTAATAATGAAAACATTTAATGATGAAAGAGAGTGAAAATAGTGAGCACAAGGACTCCAAATGATTATAATGCTAACTCAATTCAAGTTTTAGAAGGACTAGAAGCAGTTAGAAAACGACCTGGAATGTATATTGGTTCCACTGCAGAAAGAGGATTACATCACTTAGTTTGAGAAATAGTTGATAATGCTGTTGATGAAGTTATTGCTGGTTTTTGTACAAAAATTTCTGTAACTATTACTAAAAATAATGAAATATTAGTAAAAGATAATGGTCGAGGTATTCCTACTGATATACATCCAAAGACTAATATTTCAACAGTAGAAACGGTTTTTACTACATTACATGCTGGTGGAAAATTTGATAATGGTTCTTATAAAGTATCAGGTGGTTTACATGGTGTTGGTGCTTCAGTAGTAAATGCTTTAAGTAAGTATTTGGAAGTTACTATTTACCGTGATGGTAATATTTTTTTTCAAAAATATATTGAAGGTGGTAAACCAGAATTACCATTGGCAATTATTGGACAAAGTGATAAAAAAGGAACAACTGTTTTATTTAAACCTGATGAAAGTATTTTTACTGAAACTGTAAATTTTAGTTTTATAATAATTAAAACAAGGTTAAGACAACTTGCTTTTTTAAATAAAGGTTTAACTATTCAAGTTATTGATGAACGTGAAAATAAAGAAGAAACTTTTTGTTATGAAGGGGGTATTAAAGAATATGTTGCCTTTTTAAATAATAAATTTGAACCTTTAAAACATGAAATTATTTATGGAGAGTTTGAAATAAATGGTATAAACACAGAAATAGCTTTTCAATATAATGAAAGTGAAGAATCTCAAATATTTTCATTTTGTAATAATATTAATACACCTGAAGGTGGAACACATGAAGATGGTTTTCGTTTAGCATTAACAAGAGAATTGAATTCTTATGCGAAAAAAAATAATCTTTTAAAAAATAATGATGAAACATTTACTGGTGATGATGTTAAAGAAGGAATTTTAGCAATTATTTCAGTTCAACATCCTAATCCACAATATGAAGGGCAAACTAAAACAAAGCTTGGTAATTCTGAAGTTAGAAAAATTGTTTCTAATGTAACTGGAAAAATAATTAATAAATTTTTATTGGAAAATCCTGCTGAAGCAAAAATTATTATTAACAAAGTTATTTTATCAGTAAGTGCACGTTTAGCATCTAAAAAGGCACGTGAGAATATTATGACTTCGAGAAAAAATCCTTTACAATTTTCTAATTTACCAGGTAAATTAGCAGATTGTTCTTCTAAAGATCCAACTAAAACAGAAGTTTTTCTTGTCGAAGGTGAGTCAGCTGGTGGAACTGCAAAGTTGGGAAGAAGTAGAGAAATTCAAGCAATTTTACCATTAAGGGGAAAAATAATTAATGTTGAAAAAGCACGACTTTTAAAAGTTTTTTCTGACGAAGAAATAAATAATCTTATTATTTCCTTTGGCTGTGGTGTTGGTAAAGAATTTAATATTACTAAATTACGTTATCATAAAATTATTATTATGACTGATGCTGATGTTGATGGTTCACATATTAAAACATTATTATTAACATTTTTTTATCGTTACATGCGTCCCTTAATTGATGCTGGTTATATATATATAGCTCAGCCTCCTTTATACAAATTTTATAGTGGTAAATTTGTTAAATATGCATATAATGATCAAGAATTGCAAGAAATTAAAGATAATTTTAATGGAACTAATTTTAACATTCAACGTTATAAAGGTTTAGGAGAAATGAATGCCACACAACTATGAGAAACAACTATGGATCCACAACATAGAATTTTATTACAAGTAAGTATTGATGATGCTTCAGAAGCAGATGAAACTTTTTCAATATTGATGGGGAAAGATGTATTTCCACGAAAAGAATTTATTCAAGAAAATGCTAAATATGTAAAAAACATTGATGCTTAAAAGTTAATAAAATAAAATTAGGAGTTTATATATGAGTGAAATAACTAAAAAAAATGAAACATTTATTTCTAATAAATATGTTCGTAATATATCTGATGAAATGAGAACTAGTTTTTTAGAATATTCAATGTCAGTTATAGTTTCAAGAGCTTTACCAGATGCAAGAGATGGATTGAAACCAGTACATCGTCGAATTTTATATTCTTTAGCAATTTTAGGTATGACATATGATAAACCTTATAAAAAAGCAGCACGTATTGTTGGAGAATGTATTGGAAAATTTCATCCTCATGGTGATATTGCAGTTTATGAAACAATGGTAAGAATGGCACAAGAATTTAATTATCGTTATCCTTTAGCTGATGGCCAAGGTAATTTTGGTTCAATTGATGGTGATAGTGCTGCTGCTATGAGATATACTGAAGTTAGAATGAGTAAAATGGCAGGAGAGTTGGTTAAAGATTTAAATAAAAATACAGTTACTTTTGTTGAAAATTATGATGGTGCTGAAAAAGAACCTAGTGTTTTACCAGCTTATTTTCCTAATTTATTAGTTAATGGAACAACAGGTATTGCTGTTGGAATGGCAACAAGTATTCCACCACATAACTTAAGAGAAATAGTTGATGCAATTATTTTTGTAGCTCAAAATCCTGATTGTGATATTATGGAAATATTAGATATTGTTAAAGGACCTGACTTTCCTACAGGTGCAATGATTTTAGGTGTAAATTCATTTAAAAATGCTTATTTAAACGGAAGATCAACAATAACAGTTCGTAGTAAAACTAAAGTTGAAAAATTATCAAATGGTAAACCTGCAATTATTGTTGAAGAAATATCTTATCAAACTAATAAAACTAATTTAATAAATAATATAGTTAAAGCAGTTCAAGAAAAAAAAGTAAATTATATAACTGATTTGCGAGATGAATCTAATCGTGAAGGAATAAGATTAGTATTAGAAATTAAAAATATTGATTATGCTGAACTTATTTTAAATCAACTATATAAATTTACTTCATTACAAACAACATTCACAATAAATTTATTAGCATTACATAATAAACAACCTAAAGTAATGAATTTAAAAGAAATGATTGAAATTTATATTGAACATCAAATTGAAATTATTCTTAATAAGTCTAATTTTGAATTAAAAAAATATGAACATCAATATCATATTATTTTTGGTCTTGTTAAAGCATTACAAAATATTGATGAAATTATTAAAATAATTAAGGAATCAAAGAAAACAGAAGAAGCATTAACTAATTTACAGAATAAATTTGAATTTTCTGAAAAGCAAGCTAAAGCAATTTTAGAAATGAAACTGCAACGTTTAACAGATTTAGAACAAGAAAAATTAAATAATGAATTATCATTTATTAATGAAGAAATTATTCGATTAAGAACTTTAATTAATGAACCTTCTAAGCAAATAGAATTAATGATTTCTCAGTTAACAACAATTAAAGAAAATTATGGTGATGATAGAAGAACTGAAATTATTGAAAATTATGAAGGTGAAATTATTGATGAAGCTTTAATTAAAGAAGAACAGGTGGTTATAACTCTTTCAAAAAGTGGTTATATTAAACGTTTACCTTTAGACACATATAGAACTCAACATCGTGGTGGTGTTGGTGTTAAAGGTGCTGGTGGCACTGATATTAATACTGATGATATTGATAAAGTTTTAATTACTTCAACTCATTCTGATTTGTTAATATTTAGTAATAAAGGGAAAGTTTATCGAATTCGTGCTCATAAGGTACCAAATTATTCAAGAACGGCTAAAGGAACACCAATTGTTAATTTAATAGCAACAGAAAAAAATGAGACTATTAAAACAATAATTGCTATATCAGAAGATTATGATATAAATGCTAATTTATTTTTTGTTACTAAAAAAGGAATTATTAAACGTTCAACTTTAGATCAATTTAAATCTATTTACCAAAATGGTAAAATAGCTATTAAATTGCGTTCAAATGATCAATTAGTAGATGTGCTGAAAACTACAGGTAATAATGAAATAATTATTGCTGTGGCTAATGGACGAGCAGTTAGAATCAATGAAAATCAAGTTAGAGTAATGTCAAGAATAGCTAGCGGAGTAAAAGGAATAGATACAAAAGGTACTCATGTAATTGGGATGTGTTCTAATAAAGATGGTGATTTAGTTGTCTCTATTAGTGAGAAAGGTTATGGAAAAATATCACGATTTGAAGAATATCGTTTAGCAAATCGTGGTGGTAAGGGTGTAATTTCAATGAAATTAGCTCAAAAAACAGGAAAATTAATTGGTATAAATTCAATAAATAACACTAATAATAGTAATGATTTATTAATTATGACTTTAAAAGGTACAGTTATTAGATTTTCTTTAGAAGATATAAGAACTACAAGTAGAAATACTATAGGTGTTAAATTAATTAGATTTAAAACAGAAGAAGATGCAATTTCTTCAATTGTAACAATCCCAATCACTAAAGAAAAAACTATTTTTATTGATTAATTTAAGAGGTGCTAAAATGATTGATATAGAAAAAATACGTAATAATTTGGAAAAAACTATTAATAAAATAGAAACAAGGGGCCAAAGTTATAAAAATGAAATAAATAAAATTTTTAATTTAGATTTAGAAATAAGAATTTTAAAAACAAAAAATCAAAAATTAGAAGAAACAAGAAATAAGCAATCTAAACAAATTGGTGAATTATTAAAAAATAAAAAAAATGATCAAATAAAAAAAATTAAAGATGATATGATTATTTTAAAAGAAAAAATTATAAAAAATAATTTAAAAATTGTAGATTTAGAAAATAAAATATATGAATTACAATTAGTAATTCCTAATATACCACATTTTTCAGTTCCACAAGGAAACGATGAAACTAATAATCAAGAAGTTAGAAAATGAGGGAAAATTATTAAAAAAAATAGTAAACCACACTGAGAAATTGCTGAAAAATTAAATATAATTGATTTTTCAAAAGCAACTAAATTAAGTGGTACTAGATTTATTATGTATAAAAATAAAGGTGCTTTATTAGTTAGAGCATTAATGAATTTTATGATTGATTCTCATTTAAAAAATGGTTATTCTGAATTTTTACCACCATTAATTATTAATAAAGAAAACTTATTTGGTACAGGGCAACTTCCTAAATTTAAAGATGATTTATTTCAATTAAATAATGAACAGTATTTAATTCCAACAGCAGAAGTTCCTTTAACAAATATTTATCGCAATGAAATTATTAATTTTTCTGAATTACCAATAAAAATGTGCGCTTATACACCATGTTTTCGTTCAGAAGTTGGTTCTGCTGGTAGAGATACAAGAGGAATAATTAGGTTACATCAATTTAATAAAGTAGAATTAGTTCAAATTGTTGATCCTGAAAAATCTTATGATGCCCTTGAAGAGTTAACTAAAAATGCTGAATTAATTTTACAAAAATTAGATATTCCTTATAGAGTTATTAATTTATGTAGTGGTGATATTGGTTTTAGTGCTGCTAAAACTTATGATTTAGAATTATGATTACCTTCTCAAATGTGTTATCGTGAGGTTTCTTCATGTAGTAATTGTGAAGATTTTCAAGCAAGAAGAATGGAAACTAGAGTTAGTCAAGATAATAAGAAAGTAGTTCCACATACACTAAATGGATCAGGATTAGCTATTGATCGAGTTGTTGCAGCAATTTTAGAAAATTTTTATGTTGAAGAAGATAATGTTGTAAATATACCTATTATTTTGCAACCTTATATGAATAATTTAAAAACTATTTAATTTATAATGTTTCACGTGAAACATTATAAATTAAAAAAAATGTATTTTTTTATAAAAAAATTGTTATAATTAATAATGCCACTGCAACAATTACATTCGAACCGGGTCAGGACCGAAAGGTAGCAGCCATAAGGATTAGGATTGTGTGCGGTGGTTTTATTTTGAAAAATAAAAAAGAGGTTTCTTTAAATGAAAAAACAAAATTACATGGAAATTGCCTTAAAACTTGCTAAAAAAGCTGCTATTAATGGTGATGTTCCAATTGGTGCAATTATTGTTGATGAAAATGATAATATTATTGGTAGAGGATTTAACAAAAAGGAAAAAGACAAAGATCCAACTCAACATGCGGAAATTATTGCAATAAAAAAAGCATGTAAAAAAAATAATAATTGACGTTTGTTAAATTGTACTATTTATACAACATTAGAACCATGTTTAATGTGTGTAGGTGCTTTGTTACAAACAAGAATAAAACATATTGTTTTTGCTTTAAAAGATAGTAAATTTGGATGTGTTGAATCACTCTATAATTTAACATTAGATAAAAGATTTAATCATCGTATTGAATATACTTATTCTTTAAACTTAGATAGTAAAGAAATGTTACAAAGTTTTTTTGGAGAAATTCGTAATTTATAATAATTGTTTTTATAACAAATTTTATAAAAAATTGTTAGGATAAATATAGGTGATTTAAATGAAACATAAATCTTTTTATAGAAAGTATCGACCAAATTCTTTTTCAGAAATAATTAGTCAGGATAATATTGTAAGAATATTAAAAAATTCTATTTTAAATAATAGTTTTAATCATGCTTATTTATTTTCAGGCTCAAAAGGTACAGGAAAAACATCAACGGCTAAAATATTTGCTAAAGCAATTAATTGTCAAAATAACATTGATGGAGATGCATGTAATACTTGTGAAAATTGTATAAACATTAGTTCAAATAATTGTATTGATATTTTAGAAATTGATGGTGCTTCCAATAATGGTGTTGATGAAATAAGAAGTATTAGAGATAATATTAACTTATTACCGATGAATTTTAAATATAAAGTTTATATTATTGATGAAGTTCATATGTTAACAACTTCTGCTTTTAATGCATTATTAAAAACCTTAGAAGAACCACCACAACATATTATTTTTATTTTAGCAACAACAGAACCGTATAAAGTAATTCCAACTATAATTTCTCGTTGTTTATGATTTGAATTTAAAAAAATTAATGTAAATGAAACTAAAAAACATTTTATTGATGTTTTAACAAAAGAAAAAATTAATTTTGAGGTTGAAGCAATAGAGGAATTAGCAATATTGAGCGAAGGTTCTTTACGTGATGGTTTAAATTATTTAGAAAAAACATTTAATTATGGTAACAATATAACACTTAAAAATGTTGAAAAAATATTTTCTGTTTTATCAACAAAAAATAAAATATTATTTTTAATTAATATATTTAATTGTAATATTGAGCAAGTAATAAAACAATTAACATTATTTGATGAATATACTATTCAATATAAAAAAAATATTATTGATTTTATTTATATTCTTGAAGAAATATTAATTTATGCTATTACTAAAAAAACAGAATTACTTAAAATGATAAATATTCAACAAGTAAATATTTTTTCTGAAGTAGTAAAATCTGATTTACTTTTAATTTTGAATTCATTTAATGAAATTTTAATTCAAGAAGATGTTGATGATTTAAAACCAATATTAATACTAAAAATATTAAATTTAATTAAAAATTTTGAGAATAAATATTCATTAAATTATTTAGAAAAAGCAAAAATATCTATTATGAATATAGAAAATAAAAGTATAAATTTAAATAGTAAAGATGAAATAACAAAAATTTTAAAAAAAAGCGAAATAGATAAAAATAATGAAGAATTAACTTCAATTTTAGTAAAAGAAGAAAATACTAATATTAAAGAAAAAGAAATTTTTGATGTACCAACTGTGAAAAATTTAAAAAATGATGAGATAATTGATAAAGCCATTAATTTAATTTTACAAGCTGATAAAAATATTAGAAAAGAAGTTAGTGAAAAGTGAAAAAATATTTCTAAATTTATTAATGATAATAAATTTAGAAACATAACTAAAGTTTATATAAATACTATTATTGCGGCAGCATCTACTAATGGCATTATTATTATTACCAAAAACATTATTCAATCTGATTTAATAAATCAAAGTTTTTTAAGTAAAGAACATAGAGAATTTTTAAATATTTTATTAGAAAATGAATATATGATTTATGCCCTTGATAAAAATCAATGACAGGAAACAAGAAAAAAATATCAAGAGTTACTAACAAAAAAAATATTACCAAAACCAGTAGATATTGTAATATCAAAACCTGTAATTGAGTCATTTACCAACGTAGATAGAGATCCGACTTTAAATTTTATTAAAAAAATATTTACTGAAATTGAAGAAATATAAAAATATGAGGTGAAAAAAATATGGATATGAAAAGAATGTTAGCACAAGCACAAGCAATTCAAGGAAAGTTAACAAAATTTAAAAAAGAAGAATTTACTTTTTCTGATATTGATGGTTTGGTTAAAATTATTATAACAGGTGGACGTAAACTAGTTTCAATTAATATTGAAGGATTATTAAAAGAAGCAGAGAATGATTATTCAAGTATTAATGATATGTTACAAACAGAACTAAATAAAGCATTAAAACAAATAGATGAAAAAGAAAAAAATATTGCTGGCAAGTTTTAGAAGAGTTTAGTAATTTTAGCATAGAAAGAGGTAGAAAAATGTTATTTATTACCTTTGAAGGGCCAGAAGGTGCAGGTAAAACTACAGTTTTAAAAATGATTAAAGAACAATTAAAACAAGATGGTTTTGATGTTATTATTACAAGAGAACCAGGTGGTAGCGAAATTTCTGAACAGATAAGACAAGTTATTTTAAATAAAGAAAATACATTAATGGATCCATGAACAGAAGTTTTGCTTTATATTGCAGCTAGAAGACAACATTTAATTGAAAAAATTCTGCCAAATAAAAACAGTAATAAAATCATTATTTCTGATCGTTTTTCTGACTCAACTTTAGCATATCAGGGTTATGCTAGAAATTTAGATATTGATAAAATAAATCTTATTCAAAAACTTATTTTTGAAGATTATCAACCTGATTTGACAGTTTTATTTGATATTAAACCAGAAACAGGTTTACAACGAATTTTATTAAGAAAAGGTGAAAAATTAAATAGATTAGATGAAGAAACATTAGAATTTCATCAAAAAGTATATAATGGTTATAAAAAAATTGCTATTAGTAATCCAAATCGCGTTCATACAATAAATGCTAATTTATCAGAAAAAAAAGTTTTTAATAGTGTTTATGAACTAATCATAAATTTAGTTGAAGAAAAAGGTTTTAAAGAAAAAAAAATTAAAATTAGAGGATCTAATGAAGGAAAATAATTTAATTTTATTTGAAAATAAAGAATCAGAAAATTTTTCTATTTTTGCAATGGAAAATATTCCACAGTTAATTTTATTGTATTCGAAAAATAAAATATTAAATATAAATGTTAGTAATAAGTTAATAAAAAAAATTATTTGTAAAAATAATAATCAATTAAAAAAATGTACTGAAGAAAATATGTGTCAAAATTGTTTTAAAATTAAAACTAATAGTTATTTTGATTTTAAAAAATTTGATTTTAGTAAAAATAATATTATGAATAAAAATATTGTTTTAGAAATTATTAATGATTTTTCTAAAACTAATTTAGAAAAAGATGCTAATAAAATTTATTTAATAAATCAAATTGAATTTTCTTCAATTTCAGCTTCAAATGTTCTGCTTAAAACTTTAGAAGAATTATCTAAAAATATTTATGTAATTTTTACTACCACTAATATTAATCAAATACTCCCTACTATTAAATCTCGTTGTCAATTGATAAATTGTTCAAAAGAAAATGATATATTTGTTAGTAACAATTATGATGATGAACAATTATTAATATTAAAAATATTTTCAAATACTATTTTTTTGACAGATGAAAGTAGTAAACTTAAATTAAAAAAATATATTGAAATTATTAAACAATTTATTATTAATGATAATGATAAAAAGGTTAACAATCAACTTTTGAATAAAAAAATAGTTAGTTTAAAAGAAGAAATTATTTACTTTTTTAGATTTTTTAATTTAGTAGTTTTTAATAAATTAACTTTTCTTTTATTTAAAAAGTATGATTTTAATAATTTTTTTATTGAAAGTTTAGTTAATTTATGAAAAAATAGTAATTTAAAAAATATAGCCTATATTTTAGAACAAATTTCATTTACAATTACCAAATTAAAATTTAATGTTAACTTAAATTTATTAATAAATTCTTTTCTTATTAAGGTAAGTGATAATTAAACTATGGAAAGTACAAAAAAAATTTTAATTTTAAATCAAGATGATAAAAAAATTAAACTTATTCAAAGAAAAGATATGTTTTGTGTTTCTTTAGATACTATTTTATTAAGTAATTTTATTAAAATAAAACCTAGTACTAAAACAATAATTGATTTTGGAACTAATAATGCTGTTATTCCAATAATTTTATCGGCAAAATTTCAAGGAAAAGTAATTGGTATTGAAATTCAAGAGCCAGCTGTTGAACTTGCTTTAGAAAATATAAAACTTAATGATTTAGAAAAAAGAATTATCATTGTTCATGAAGACATAAAAATTTATGCTCAAAGAGAAAAAGAAAAAGTTGATTTAATTGTATGCAATCCACCTTTTTTTCCTTTATGGGATAAAAGCAAAGTAAAAGCACAACCTTTAAAAATTCCAGCAAGACATGAAGTATATATTAATTTAGAGGAGATTATTGCTAGTGCAAGTAAATTATTAAAAGACAAAGGGCGATTGGTTATGATAAATAGTGTAGAAAGAATAAATGAAACATTACTTTTATTAAAAAAATATCAAATTACACCTAAAAAATTACAAATAGTTTATCCTAAAATTAATCAGGCTGCCAATGTTTTTTTAATTGAAGCAGGATTTTTAGCGAAAGAAGGAATGATTGTTTTGCCACCATTGATTTGTCATAATGAAAATAATACTTATATTGATGAAATAGCAAAGTGATATAAATAATCTTAATATAAGTGTAAGGTTAGGTGTTTAAAATGAATATTAATTGATTAAATAAACTTAATAAAAAAATAACTTACTTATTAGCTGTATCAGGTGGTCCAGATAGTATGTTTTTATTAGATAATTTAGTACGTAATGAGTTTAAAATTATTGTTTGTCATGTTAATTATCATAAACGTTGAAGTAGTAATGTTGATGAGCAAATTGTTCGAGAATATTGTACAAATAATAAAATAACTTTAGAAGTAAAAAATATTAAAGAAGAGGAATACAATAAAAAACAAAATTTTCAAAGTCAAGCACGTGTACTTAGATATGATTTTTTTAATAAAATTGCTCAAAAATATCAAGTTTATAATCTTGTTGTAGCACATCATATTTACGATTTACTTGAAACATATATTATTCAAAAACAACGCAAGGCAATAGTTTCTTATTATGGATTAAAATTTAAAACAACATATAAATCTTTATCGGTTTATCGTCCAATGTTAGAATTAAAAAAAGAAGATATTATTGACTATTTAACTTTGTATCATATTAAATATGGATTTGATGAAACAAATGAATTAATTATTTATGAAAGAAATCGAATTAGACAACAACAAATTAATAAACTTACTGATTTTGATATTAATTTAATGTTAAGTGAAATTAAAGAATTAAATAGTGAACAAGAATTACTGAAAGATGAACTTGAAGTAATTTATAATACTATTATTAATGATGATGTGCTTGCTATTAATGAGTTTAAAAAATATGAATTTAAATTACAACAAATGATTATCTATGAATTTTTAAGCCAATATGATGAAGAATTAGTTTTATCTTTAAAAAAGGCTAAAATTAAAGAAATAGTTAGAGTTTTAACTAAATCTAGTAAACCAAATATTACTATTTGTATTTCTGAAAATACTTGAGTTATTAAAGAATATAATTTTGCATATATTAGTGAAAAAAATGAACCAAAACAATTTAGTTATAAAATTTCTAAAATAAATAACTATAATTTTAAGGAAATTACTATTTCTAAAACTGAACCAACAGGTGGTGAATTTCAAGCTTTATATATTAATAAATCAGATTTTCCATTAACAATTAGAACTAATAATGGTGAAGAAGAAATTGAGACACCATTTGGTACAAAAAAAATTAATCGTTTATTTATTGATAATAAAATTCCATATCGTGAACGTCTTATATGACCAGTAATCATAAATTCAAGCGGAAAAGTAGTGGCAATTCCAAAATTATCAGTAAATAAAAACAATATTAGTGAGAAACCTAATTTGTATGTGCTAAAATATTATGGTATTATTTAAGAAAATAAATTAGAAATTAAACGTAGGTGAAAAAATAATGCAAACGCGAATTAAAATTAATTGAATGATTGTTGCACTATTCGTTGCTTTTTTAGTATTTGTTGGAATTTTATTATGATATTTTTTAAGAGGAAATGCTTTAACTTTAGATCAATTTCAATTAGAAACACTACTTAGAGATTGTAAACTCCCTGGCAATAGTAGTGACACTGTTAGCAAAATTGATGGAGTACAAGTTCAATTTTTTGATCATACTACTTATATTACAGGTTTTTTAGGAATTAATGGTAAGGTAAAACGATTTGAAGCGACAGTTTCTGGAACTGCTACAGGTGGTTTTTATCATGATGTTATTGAAAAATTATTCAGAAAAGATAAAGATGGTAAAGGCTTTGATATTAATCCCACAATT
This sequence comes from Spiroplasma endosymbiont of Thecophora atra, assembly GCF_964019735.1. Taxonomy (NCBI): domain Bacteria; kingdom Bacillati; phylum Mycoplasmatota; class Mollicutes; order Entomoplasmatales; family Spiroplasmataceae; genus Spiroplasma; species Spiroplasma endosymbiont of Thecophora atra. The sequence continues at coordinate 16,696 of NZ_OZ026464.1, forward strand.
ATTAGTGAATTAGTTCCCTTTTGAAAAACATTTTTAATTAGTATGTTTCCAATATTAGTATTAGTTGGTGGTTCATTTTGATTATTTTCTAAAATGAATAAAATGGGTCCCGGTGGTGGCATGAGTCCTTTTTCAATGGGAAAAAGTCGTGCTAAGATTAGAACATCAGATACTAGATTTACTGATGTTGCTGGTATTAAAGAAGAAAAATTGGAATTAGAAGAAGTTGTTCATTTTTTAAAGTTTCCACAAAAATATGCACAAATGGGTGCAAGAGTGCCAAAAGGAGTTCTTCTTGTAGGACCGCCTGGTACTGGTAAGACTTTATTAGCAAAAGCAGTTGCTGGTGAAGCAGGTGTTCCTTTCTTTTCAATTTCTGGTTCTGAATTTGAAGAAGTTTTTGTTGGAGTTGGAGCTTCAAGAATTAGAGAAATGTTTACTACTGCTAAAAAAAGTGCTCCTTGTATTATTTTTATTGATGAAATTGATGCAGTAGGAAGAAAACGTGCCTCAGCTTCAACTGCAACTAATGAACAAACTTTAAACCAATTATTAGTTGAAATGGATGGATTTGAAACTAACTTGGGAGTTATTATTATGGCTGCTACTAACCGTGCTGATGTACTTGATGAAGCGTTATTACGTCCAGGTAGATTTGATCGTCAAATTTCTTTAAGTTGACCTGATATTAAAGAACGTGAAGCAATTTTACGATTACATGCTCGTAATAAAAATATTTCGCCAAAAGTTAATTTTCAAAGAATAGCAGAGAGAACACCAGGATTTAGTGGTGCACAATTAGAAAATGTATTAAATGAAGCAACGTTGTTAGCTGTTCGTCATAATAAAACAGTTATTGGTTTAGTAGAAATTGATGAAGCTATTGATAGAGTTGTTGGTGGACCTGCTAAAACTTCAAGAGTAATTACTGATATGGATAAAAAAATAGTATCATATCACGAAGCTGGACATGCTCTTATTGGTTTAAAACTAGAATATGCTTCTAAAGTTCAAAAAGTTACAATAATACCACGTGGACAAGCAGGTGGATATACTATTATGACTCCTAAAGAAGATACTATGTTTTATTCAAAAGTACATTTAAGAGCAACTATTACTGGTTATTTAGGTGGTCGCGCTTCAGAAGAGATTATGTTTGGTAATGCAAATATTACTACTGGTGCTCATGATGATTTAGAAAAAGCAACAAATATTGCCAGAAAAATGATAACTGAATATGGAATGTCATCTGAATTAGGATTAGTTCAATTTGAAAGTCCACGTAATGAGTATTCACCTTTTGCAGCAAATAAGTTTTCTGATGATATTGCATCTAAAATTGATGGAGAAATTAAAAAATTATTAGATATTTGTTATATTGAAGCAGTAGCAACAATTAAAAAACATAAAGATACATTAGAGTTAATTGCTAAGTCATTAATGACTTTAGAAACAATTACTGCTGAACAAATAGAATATATTGATAAATATAATAAATTACCAATTGAAGTAATAGAAATGCAAAAAGAAATACAAAAAAATAGTAAAAATCCTTCCAAAGAGGATAATGAATCAAATGATAAAAAGGAAGATAATAATTCAGGGACTGATGATGATACAATATCAGTTGTTCCTAAGAAGAAATAATTAAATTATTATAATAAAAAAACAAAACTTACTATTTTAATATTTTCGATAATGTGTAAGTTTTGTTTTATTTTCTTTTTTTATTTGGTAAATATAATATAAAAAGTAATAAGGAGAAAAAACAATGTTGGAAAAACATGAATTAGTAGAAAAAATATTATTAAGTACTGATGTAATCAATAATAAAATTATTGAACTTGCAAAATCAGTTAATAGTTATTATAAAGATAATAAAGAGCCCATTATTTTAGTAGGGATATTAAGAGGATGTTTACCTTTTTTATCACAATTTATGTTAAACCTTAAGATTGATTGTTTGGTTGATTTTATGTATGTAGAGTCATATTTAGGACAAACAAAGGCGGTAAATAAACCAAAAATAAGAATGGATGTTATTAATAATGTTAAGGGTCGTGACTTATTAATTGTTGAAGATATTATTGATTCAGGTAATTCGTTATTTAAAATTCGTGATCATTTACAAGAACTTGGAGCAAAATCGGTAAAAATAATTACTCTTTTAGATAAGAAATCTAAAAGAGTTGCTAAAATTGAAGCTGATTGATATGGCTTTGAAGTTCCTGATCATTTTTTAGTAGGATATGGTCTTGATTATGATGAAAAATTGAGAAACTTACCTTATGTTGGTATTGCTGACCTTAATAAAATTGCAATTTTAGAAAAATGTAAAAAAAGTAGTTAAGTAAATAAGTTTAGAATTTAATAATAATATTAAAATTTTTATTTTTTAATATAGTTCAAATATAATTAGCATTATTTTATTATGATAAAATTATACTATTAGCAGTTTTTAAGTTGTATAAGAATATTGGAGTTATAATGAGCAATCTTTTTGTTAATGTTTTAAGAGGAATCAAGAAAAGATTATTACAATATTTAGGTATTATAATACTATTAGTTATTGTAATTTCTACTCTTTCTGCACTTTATAGTACAGCATCAAGAGCTGAATCAGGTTTTTATACAGTATTAAACAATAGTGGTAAATATGACTATCGTATTAATTTACAATTATTAAATAATTATAAAGATACTGCTACTGCAACATCAAGAATCCAAACAATTATCAAAAAACAATTTAAAGATCATCTGCAAAAGCAAGAAATTTATAAACAGATAGATGAAATTAAAGAAAATAATCTTAGAAATAATAGTTTTCCTATCCTTCCTTCGGGAGTAGATATTAATAAAGATTTTGAAAATTATTTGTTAAATTGAGGATTAAGTTATCAAGGAATACTATTTAGTGATATTTTAGAAAACGAAGTTAAAAATGATGAAATTTATAATTTGCAACATTATGAACTTGCTAAATCATTTTTTAAAACTTTTGATTATGAAAACGTTAGTTCTTTTAAAAAAATTTATTATTCATTAGAAAATGGATTTTATACTTCAGAAAAAAGTGAATCTTTTGATTTTGCTCCAAAAAGAAATAATATTAATGAAGTTTATATTTCCGAAGGTATTAAGCCTATTAATCCATTAGAAATAGTAATCAATCCTGAATTTGCATGTATTAATAATATTAAATTAAATGATTATATAACAGTTATTGATAAAGTTGAAAAGTTAAAAGTTGTTGGCTTTGGTTATGCTTATTGGGGAATTACTGGTAGTCGTACTGCAACAAATCCTAATCCGACATCTGAAAATACAAGTCCTGTTTATATGTCAAATCAATGGTTTAATAATTTAATAAAAGACTCTACATTTAGAACTAATTTAAATAATATATTTTTATTAAAAGTTAACAATAACGATAACTATTTTGTTAGTAAGTTAGAAGAACTTTTAATTAAAACTTTTAGTTTTAGTTTTGGTTCAATTATTAGTAGTGATAGCGAAGATATTCGATCAGGACAAATTCTAGAGAGTTTTAAAATGGAAAATATAATGTTTACAGCAATTACTCTTGTAGTATTATTAGTTATTATTTTTATCATTATGTCATATGTTAGAAAAGAAATTGATTTACAAAAACCACAGATAGGATTATTAAAAGCCCTTGGTTATAGTAATTTTCAAATTGCTATTAGTTTTGTAATTTTAATATTTTTGATAACATTCATTTCTAGTATTATTGGTTTAGGTATTGGTCTAGGGTTACAAATATGATTTAATTCGTTAAATAACATTGGGTTTTTTATGCCAGTACCAATACTATTTTTTAGTTGGATAGTATTTATTGTAAGTTTAATAATTATTCCTATTATTTTTATAGTAATTAGTTATATGCAATCGGAAACAAAATTACGCGTTAGTCCATTATTATTAATTTATGATAGACCAAGTAATTCAAGTTCTAAACTAATTTCAGTTTTAAAATACCCCTTTCGTTATTGACCATTTAAACAGCGTTTAGCAATTGCTTTCACTCTAAAATCGGTTGGAAAACTATTTTTAGTATTTTTTACTTTTATTTTTGTTAGTTTTTTATTACTATTTCAAAGTTCAGCTACTGATTTATTTGATAATAAAATAAACAATTTATATGGATATTACAATAAAGATGTTAAATGAAATACATCAACTTCATCAATGTATACATATACTAATGATTCTAATTTAAGTATTGATAAGCATGTTTTTGATTGAGTTTCAGAAAAAGATATTGCAAAAGATAAAGAAACTGGTACTAATAAGTATCATCAATGAATAGCTGATGATTTTCATATTGATAATGATAATAAAGCTAAAAAAATTGAAAGTATTATTAATAATAATAACTTTAAAAATTATTTTATGAATAGTGAAGAAATTAATATCCTTTATCAAAAAACTAAGAACAAATCTGATTGTGAAGATTTTATTAATCCAAAAAAGATAATACCTAAACCATTAATGAAAATTATTTGTCAAAATATTCATCAAATATTTAATTATATTTCAACAAATACAGGTATTAATCCAGAAATAAACCCGTTGCCTGGTATTAGTTTAGGTTTAAATATTTATAATAATAAGTATTATCCAACTATTGAAATAAATTTAAGGCCTCCTAATGAATGAAAAGGACATAATCAAGGTCGCATGCTTGCAAAAAAAATTAAAGCAACAGGACTTTATAATGATCCATATCAAGATTTAGTTTGAAAAAATTGATTTAATTTTAAAGAAGCAAAAAATCGTGATATTGATCCTATTTTTAATAATTTTCATAATTTACAATCACAAAAAGTTACTTATACTGATAATCAAGGACAAAATATAACAACTACAGCTTATATTTTACCAGCAGTTATTTCAAAAACATTATCAATTTTAAATGATTATAAAATTGATGATCACTTTTTAATGTTAGCAAGTTGATATAATTATACAATTCCAGTAATTTATCAAGTTAAAGGAATTATTGAAAATAATTTAGACAATTCGAATGTTTATATTAATCTTGATGATTTACGAACATCTATTGGATTAATAAAACCTTCCCCATCAGAAGATCCAAAACCAATATCAGATTCTTTTAATCATTGATTATCTAAAGAGAGCAATATTTTTCCATTAAATTATATAAATATTTTGCAACCATCTGCAGAATATACTAAAGAACAAATATTAGCAAAAAATTTAGAACCTATTAATAAAATACCTTTTATTAATGATTTAGTTAAAAGATTATTAGTTGAAATATTTGATGGAATTAGAACAATTATAAATATTACAAAAATTTTAACATTATTTGCTGTAGCTTTTGTATTGGTAATTATCGTTAATATGATTTTAGATAATAATTTATTAATTATTGCAATGATGAAATCTTTGGGTTATCGTGTAAATGAAATTAACAGATTGATTATTGGCTCCTATATTATTGCTTTATTGGTTGCTTTTATTTTAGGTACTATTATTTCTTATGTTGTGTGGAATATTATTACTTTAATTATTGCAACTAAAGCAGGCGTTGTTTTTAATGTGGCTGCTAATCTAGTTACAATTTTATCTTGCTTTGGAATGGTATTTTTAATAATGGTTATTGGCTATGCTGTTGGGTTATATTTAATTAAATACAAACCAGTAACAGCTTTATTACAAGGAAGTTAAAATATTTTTTAAGTATTTCTATATAAATAAGGTAAAGTAATTGATAAAATGAGTGGGTTGTTTATAAAAGCATGGAATTAAAAAGGAGAAATGATTATGAAAAAAGATAATAAGGAAATTAAAAAAGATGATAAAGACATTGGAAGTAAACAAGTAACTAAAAATAAGTTAGAATCTAGTTTTACAAAGAAGTTAGTATCTAAAAATGAAGCTACAATACCACCAGTAACCCATAAATCTCATGATAAACCAGAATCAAAGGAAGAAATAGAAGCTAATAAAGCCAAATTGCAAACTTTTAAAGATAATCAAAAAGCAATTAAAAAATTAACAAAAACTCATTCAAAAGAAATTTTAGCAGGTAAAATTATATCAATGACTAATAATACTCCTGATACTCAAACTAATGTTATTGAATTATTTGATGTTAAAAAATCTTACTTAACTGGAGACTTAGAATATGAAGTATTAAAAGGAGTTAATTTAAAAATTAAATTAGGTGATTTTGTTGTTATCTTAGGACCATCGGGAAGTGGTAAGACAACATTATTAAATATTATTTCGGGATTGGATAAACCTAATACTGGTGATGTTTTTGTGGCGGGATACAATTTATCTTTATTAAAAGATAGTCATTTAACTAAATTTAGACGAGATAATGTTGGTTTTATTTTTCAACAATACAATTTATTAACTAACTTAACTGCTCGTGAAAATGTTGAAGTTGGTGAAAATCTTGCTAAAAATAAAAATAAAAATATGAGTATTGATGATATTTTTCAAGTTATTGAAATGGATGAACATATGAATAAATTTCCAAGTCAATTATCAGGTGGACAACAACAAAGAGTATCGATTGGTAGAGCACTAGCAAAAAATCCGACAATTTTATTTTGTGATGAGCCAACAGGAGCACTTGATGAGGAAATGGGGCGTAAGGTATTAGAGATTTTATTGGATGTTAATCGAGAATATAAAACATCAATTATTATGGTTACTCATAATCCTAACTTCCAATATGTTGCAAATACTGTTATTAACGTTAAAAATGGTAAAATTATTAGTGTAAAGAATAATGAAAAACCAATGAAACCAAGTGAAATAAATTGAAGTTAATATTATTAATTAAATAAACTAACAAATTGTTAATAAAAAAAATATCATAACAAAGAAGTAAAAATATGATATTTTTTGAAACCCCTAGATTAAAAATTAGATATTGAGAAGATAGTGATTTAGATGAACTTGTTTTATTAAATTCTGATAAAGATGTCATGAAATATTTTTCTAGTACATTATCAAAAGATGATACAGAAAAATATTTTTCAAAAATTAAAAATAATTTAAATAATAATGGATTTGGTTTTTATGTTGTTGAATTTAAAAAAGATAATAAATTTATTGGCTTTATTGGCTTTAGCGAAGTTGATTTTATTGATGATTTTAGACCATGTATTGAAATTGGTTGGTGTTTTTAAAAAAAGTGTTTGATGTCAAGGAATAGCAACAGAAGCAGCTAAAGAATGTTTAAAATATGCAAAAAAAATTAAAATTCACTGAAATTTATAGTTTTCCTAGTATATTAAATATTAAATCAGAAAATGTAATGAAACGAATAGGTATGAAAAAAAAGAATCTTATCATCCAAAAATAAATAAAAGTGATATTTTAGCAAAACATGTTTTATACAAAATTAATATTTAGAAGGTAAAAAATGATTAATAAATTGTCTCTAATTTTTATAGATATCTATTAGTAGAAATATTTAAATTAAATTTTAGCCCTTATTATAAATATAAGGGTTTTATTATAAAATTTAAAATTAATTGTTGACAGTAGAATTTGGTATTGAAAATTGATATCATTATGTATAAACCTAAACAATCTTATTTAATTTAATTTTTTTATTTTAAATACTTATTTTAAATACAAAGGATGAAAACAATGAAAGAAACTAAACTTGAAATTAATGGACGTATTTTGACAGAGCAAGAAGCATTAAGATATCAAAAAATACAAGATTTATATAAACAAAATTATGATATTTATGGGCGTAATTGAGAAAGAAATTATAATTGTGAAACTTTAAATAGTGAATTTAGAAATAAAAATAAAGAAGAGTTAGCAAAATTTGTTGCTAATTTACCTAATGATCAAATTAAAATGGCGGGTAGATTAATGACAAAAAGAGAAATGGGAAAGGGTTCAATTTTTGCTCATTTGCAAGATCAAACAGGTAAATTTCAAATTTATTTAAAACCAGAATATATTAATCAAAAAAAATTTGAATGATTTGCAGAATATGCAGATTTAGGCGATTTTTTTGGTATTAAAGGTAAGGTTATGAAAACCAATAAAGGAGAACTAACAGTTCAAATCTATGATATTGTAATGTTATCAAAAACACTTAGACCTTTACCAGATAAATTTCATGGTTTAACAGATATTGAAGAACGTTATCGACGAAGATATGTAGATTTAATTATGAATCAAGAAACTAAAAAGACATTTTTACAACGTACACAAATTATTAATGAATTAAGAAGTTTTTTAAATAATAAAGGTTATTTAGAAGTTGAAACACCTATTTTACAAGAAGTATATGGTGGTGCTGCCGCTAAACCTTTTATCACTCATCATAATACATTAAAAACCGATTTATATTTACGGATTGCTACTGAATTACATTTAAAAAGATTAATAGTTGGTGGTTTTGAAAAAGTTTATGAAATTGGTAGATTATTTCGTAATGAAGGTATGAGTAAAAAACATAATCCAGAATTTACAACTATTGAAATTTATGTTGCCTATCAAGATATGAAATATATGATGGATTTAACAGAGTCTTGTATAAAACATTTAATTAATACAGTGCATAATAAATTAATATTAGAATATGATGAAAATATATTAAATTTTGAAAAATCATGAACAAAAATTAGTATGATTGATTCAATTAAAAAAGCTATGATCAAAGATGAAGAGTTTACTAAAATTTTCCAAGAAATTAGTGATATGATTTTAAAATATCATAATATTGAAGATGATAATATTAGAAATATTGAAAAAAATAAAACATTTAAACTTATATTAAAACTTGCAAAAAGTTATAAACTTCATATTCCAGATCATTATAATAGTACTGGTCATATTATTAATTTATTTTTTGAATCTTTTGTTGAAGAAACTTTAATTCAACCTACTTTTATTTTTGATTATCCAATTGAAATTTCACCACTTGCTAAATTAAATAAAAATAGTAAAGAGTTTACTGATCGTTTTGAATTATTTATTGCTGGTAGAGAATATGCAAATGCTTATTCGGAACTAAATGATTCTTTGCAACAATATAATCGTTTTGAAGAGCAAGTAAAAGAAAAAAATAGCGGTAATGATGAAGCAGCAACTATGGATTTAGACTTTGTTGAAGCATTGGAGTATGGTATGCCACCAACAGGTGGATTGGGAATTGGTATTGATCGTTTGGTCATGTTAATAACTGGCCAAAATAGTATTAAAGATGTATTATTATTTCCACATATGAAACCTAGAACTGAAAAATAATTTTTGTGATAAATTTTTATTATATAAACATATAATAGTAATTTATCTTTTTTTTAAAAAAAGATAAATTAATTAGTTATAATTTAATTAGTTATAATCAAGATACTTCTTTAGATCTTTAGAATAAGGAGCGTTTTATTGTTATTAACACAAAAGATTGAAAAATATAAGTTTTCAAACCCATTGTTTTATTTAAAAACAATTGGTTTTTTTTATTTTATAAATAAAATTTAGGAGAATAAGATTTATGCCTTGATTTAATGAATTAATAAAAAAATTTAGAAATTATCCTTTAACTGATGAAAATTTAGACGAAGTTGTTGAAACTTTTAAGAATTTTTTTAAAGAGTATAATGAAAAAGATAACTTTTTTTCTAATTCAGAAGATACTGATTTTGAAAATCCAAGTACATCAGCACCATTAACTCAATTAAAAGAAAATAAAAAAACTGATTTAGATAAATTAATTAAAGAATTAAGAAATGATTTAAAAATATTTTTTTTCTTATTTTTGAGAAAAAAAAGAAGATTTAAAATTAATTAAACAATTAGATTATTTTTTAATAGAACTTGATAGTAAAATTAAAGAACAAAATGAAAAATTATTATTCTTGGAAAAAAATAAAACATTAATTGAACAAAATAAAATTAATAAGGGTAGTCAAAATAGTACTGAGTTTACTGAAATCACAGATTATTTTAATCTTTTTAATTTTTTAAGTGAAACAATAAGTAATGATATTATTTTTTTAAAAACAATAAATTTAAATATTTTTGAAAATAAAAAAGAGTTTTTAAAAAAAACACGAGAATTAAAAATAAAAATTGATAAAGAAATTCGTAGGCTATATCAAAAAAATGAGGAATTAGAAAATAAAAAAGAGAAAATTTTTGAAAATCTTTTTAAAGAAGAAGTTATGACTCAATTAATTTTATCTTTTTGAGCATTTAGAATGAAAAGTGGAGATGAATATAAATTAATTTTAGATGAAGATAAAGATTTAAAAAGTAAATTTGATAAAAATTTTGTATTTTTCTTTGAATTAATAGATGACATATTTAACAGATATATTAAAAAAATTATTAAAAATGAAGAAAGAATATACAATGATATATTTGAAAAATATAATGATCGAGAAAAAGAATTAATAAGTGAACAAGAAGAAATTATTAAAACTAAAGATAAAGTGAAAGAAAGTATAGAATTATTTAAAAATGAATTAGAAGAAAAAAAAGAACAAATTAGAATGCATCAGAAAGAGATAGCAGAAAAAAGAAAACAAATTGAAAATTTAGAAAAACGAAAGAAAAATATAAAAATTAAAAAAATTACTTACTTGCAAGATTTAGAAGAAAATAAAAATAATATTGAAAATCAAATATTTATTCCAAATATTTCAGATGATAAAAAAGGAAAAAAACAATATTTAAAAGAAATAGATGTAGTGATTAAAAAAAAGAATAGTGATATTAAGAAAAAGAATGATTATATTGGGGAGTTACAAGATAATATTACAAGACATGATACTGAGTTAAGTATTAATGATAAAAAAATAAAAAAAATTGAGGATAAAATTAATAAAATTGAGGATTTTTTTAAGCAAAATAAACATACGATGATGTTTGAACTTAAAAAAATAAAAGAAAAATGAATTAAAAATATTAGTAAAGATCAAAAAATATTTATTAATTTCTTAAAAGAAGTTAATAAATTAGAAAATATAGAATTTATTAAGATTATTGAAAATTATTGAGAAGAAAATGCTGACAGTATTAAAAAATTTAATGAAAATTTTAACATTCAAAATAATTTAGAAAACATAAGAGAAGAAAAAGAAAAAATAGAAAATGAATTTAAAGATGATTTCACAACTTTAGAAATTAATTTTAAATTAAAAGAAAAAAAATAATAAAAAATGCAATTAGAGAAAAAAAGGAAAAAATTCAGGAGTCTTTAAGAACAATTAATCAATCAAAACTAGTAAGTATTGAAATCCAAACCGAAATAAATCAAGAAAATGAGAAACCTAGTTGACAAGATCAAAAAATTGAAGAACAAAATAAAACAATTGAAAAACTAGAATTTCAAATAAATTATTTAGAAAAAAAATAATTTCAATAAAGGAATTACATGAAGATGAAGTAAAAGATTTATCTACAACATTGGAAAATATTAGAGATTTTTTTGCAATGGAAATTAAAAAAACTACTGAAAATTGTGATAATTTAAAAAATAGTTTAAATAAAAAAAATTTAAAAAAAGAAGAACAAAAAATTAAAAATAAATTAAATGAAGAAGAAATAAAATTAACATCTTTAAATGAAGTATGAAAATTAATAAGTACTGAAATTCCAGAGTTACAGCAACCTTTATCAGAAGAATCAAAAAATGCAAGCAAACAAAAATGAGAGAATATGGGCTTAATAGAATCTCAATTACCTTTGGAAACAAAAGCAGAAATATTAAATACAATTTAAACTAATAAGATTAAATTTATTATTGTATCAAGTTTAATTTATAGAAAGAGAAAAAAAGTACATTAGGAAAAAAGAGTATTTCTTAATAAGAAAAATGAAAAAATGATACAAGTCATTATGAATAATAACTTAGAAAAAGTTAAATTATTAGTTAGGAATGGTGTTAGTATAAATTATGTAATTAAAGATGATTTCACTATTTTGATGTTAACTATCAAAAATAATGATTTAGAGATAGTCAAGTATTTAATAGATAATAATGAAATCTTTATCAAGTAAATGAATATGGATATAATGCTTTAATGTTAGTCGTTTGAAATAATCATTTGGAAGTCTTTAATTTTTTTTAATGAAAAATACTAACGATATTTTAAATGAAGAAATTTTAGAATAAAATAAAGACAAATTACCAACATATGAAGAAGCAATGAAATTTCAACAAAAAATTAATAAATCTGATCTTTTAAAGATGAAATAGATTTGCAAAAGCAATTATCAACGATAAAAATTTAATTCCTTTTATGATAATAATAATTTTATTAAAATATTAAAATAAACATTAATATTTTAATTTTAAAAAATGTATTTTTACCTATATGAATTTCCTTTTGCTTTTTATAAAAAAATAAGTTACAATTCTTAGTGAATATTTAATTATTATTTAGTTTAAGGAGAATAACAATCAAATGCGTAAATTAATCACTTTATTTTCAACACTTAGTTTACTTTCTTCTTCTGTGAGTACTATTGTGGCTTGTGGTACTGGAGATGGTTCAAAGATTGAAACAAATTTTAAAAACGAGCCATCAAACAAAGATGGTGATCCGTTAGTTGATTATGTTTATAATAAATACTATCAATATGATACTAAACTTTTATATAAACTACTTACTGCATTTATGCAACTAGCAGCAGACAAAATTAGAATTGATCGTAATGCATTAGAAGTTACAGATGCTGCTAGGGATTTTTATAATAGTGATCAATATAAATCAGGTAATTATGAGAGTATTAATTATAATGTTAATAATGATCCAAATAAAGTAATGAATGAACCATTTAGTTGTAAAGATGCAAATGGAAGTCTTTTAGTTTTTGGTTTAACTGATAATGATATATCTAAACAGCAATATTATGGTTATTGATATGTTACATATGAAACACCAACAGAAGCAGAAAATCCTTCAAAAGTTGCTAAAACTAGTATTGTTTCACCAAAAATTACTGACTTTAAAGATGATAAAAATAAAACCATTATTAAAAAAGGTTGAATTCACTTATTCTTTATAATGAAAGATTCAAAAATGAATAAAACTTTTAAAATTGATTTTAATATTCAAATTGATGTAAGTTTTAGTTTATGAGTTGATAAAAATAAAAAAGAAATAGTTGTTATTAATCCAAATACTATTGATAAAGCTTTGGGTGATGTTGATTTTCGTAACCCAGATAAAGTGGTTCATGAAAGAATAAATAACATGACTTTTTCAGAATCATAATGATAAATATTAAAATTGTTTGTATTGGTCAGTTGTCACAAACATATTGAAAATCAGCTGCCAAAGATTATTTAGAACGAATTAAAAAACGAACTAATATTGAAACAAAAAATATTATCGAGTCTAAATTAAATTCAATTCCTAATAATATTAAAATTGAAACTAATAAAATCACTGAATACATATCAAAGAATAATGATTATCAATGATTTTTATTACATTTATCAGGACAATTAATAAGTAGCGAACAATTATCACAGATGATTAATAAAAATCAAATTTATCAACAAGGTAAAATTGGTTTTATTATTGGTGGTAGTAATGGTGTCGCACAAATATTAAAAGACAATATTAATTTAATTAAAATTTCCTTTGGTAAAATAACATTACCTCATCAATTATGTTATGTTGTTTTATTAGAGCAAATATATTGTTAATTACAAATACTTAATAATTAAAGTTATCATAAGTAGTAGGTGAAAGAAATGTATAATAAAACTTTATTTGTTGATTCCTCATGATTAGAATTTTTTCAACAAGAATATAAAGAAACATATTTTACTAAATTATTAGAAGATATTAAAAAAGAATATCAGACTTATCTTTGTTATCCTCAATGAGAAGAAATATTTCAAGCTTTTAAAATAACTCCTTTATCAAAGGTTAAAGTAATAATATTAGGTCAAGATCCTTATCATCAGCCAAATCAAGTTCATGGTTTAGCATTTAGTGTTAAAACAAATACTCCATTACCACCAAGTTTAAAAAACATTTTTCAAGAACTAAAAAATGATTTAAATATTGAAAAAGATAATGATGGTAATTTAACAACTTGAGCTAAACAGGGAGTTTTGCTTTTAAATACAACTTTAACTGTCAGACAAAGTCAACTTAATAGTCATTTACAATATCAATGAGTAACTTTTACTGATCATGTTTTATCATTTTTAAATTTAAACTGTACTAATCTTGTTTTTATTTTATGAGGTAAAAATGCAAGAAATAAAAAAATGTTAATTGACACAGAAAAACATTTTATTATTGAGAGTGCACATCCTTCACCTTTAAGTGCTTATAATGGTTTTTTTTAATTCAAGACCATTTAGCAAAACTAATAATTGATTGATTTCAAAAAATAAAACTCCCATTAAGTGATAAAAATAAAAAAATACTAATTTTATTATATGTATTTAAGCAAACAATGTTATGATATATTTGTTAAAATTAATATAGTTTTAAAGAATATTTCGGGAATGGTGGTTATTTAAATGCCCAATAATTTAATATTTAATCACATATTTTCTCAACGATATGATTTAAATACCTTAAATTTATTTAGTAGATCTACAGCTATTTATTTAATTATTACTTTAAGTAGCATAATGTTAGCATATATTTTAATGAATAGTTTTTGAAAATGATTTCGTAAAGATAAATATAAAGGTGTTCGTTTTACTACTAAAAATATTGCTTATATAACAATGTTATCTTCGGTATCAGTTGTGGCAACTATTATTGTTTCTATTACGATACCCATTACAGTATTACCACCAATTAGAATTGCTTTTGAGGGTTTAATGATTAAAATAACCGGTTATATGTTTGGTCCAATTATAGGTATTATTTGTGCTGCAGTAACGGATATTTTAGTAATGTTATTTGTTCCTTCATATATTAGCATTTATTATATGTTTTGTATTATTTTCACTGGTTTTTTGGCAGGAATTGCTGGAATATTTAAAGTAAAACTAAAAGATTATCCATGAGTTATTTTTGCTTTAATTAATTTTTTTATTATTTTCTTTGCTGGTGGTGGCATGTATATTGTTATTTCAGGTAAGCAATCATCATATTCTATGTCAGGAATTATTGTTAATAAATATGTTCTGGCTAGTATTATGGGTGGTGGTGGCATTATTGGCCTATTAAGTATTTATAGTGTTTTATTTTATTATTTATTGAAAAAAGAAATTTATAGAATTAAAGAAATTTTACCAATTATTTTATTAGCGGTAGTAGCCGAGTATGTAACAACAGTGCTTATAGCCTCCTATGCTGATATGACTTTATTTGATCCTAATGCCAAGGATTATGGAGTAACAGCAATTATGAGAATTGTGCAAGCGCCTCTTAAAATTATAATTAATTCAATTATAATTTATGTGACTTGAAGAACTGTTAATCCTTTAATTAATATTGATAATAATAATTATTAAATAAAGGATTTTAAAAATATGAATGAAGAATTTTTTAAAAAAATATCTAAATATTCAAATAAAGATTGTTTAAAAAAATTAAAAATTATTACTCCAAAGTATTTAAACAATAATATTAAGTATATTCATGTAACTGGAACAAACGGTAAAGGTTCAGTATCGCGTTTAATTTTTGCTATATTATCACAAACCTTAAAACAAAAAATTGGTTTGTTTACTTCTCCCCATATTGAGTTTGTTAATGAACGAATTATTGTTAATGATAGAATGATTAGTAATCAAGATTTAGTTCGTATTAGAGACTTGATTTTTGATGATATTGAATATTATCAATTAGGTTTTTTTGGTATTTTAACTTTAATTGCATTAATTTATTTTCAAGAACAAAATGTGCAATGAGCAATAATTGAAGTTGGGATTGGTGGAAAAATTGATCCTACAAATATCATTGATGCAACATATGCTATTATCACTTCAATTGGTAAAGATCATCAAGATAGACTTGGTAAAACTACATCTGAAATATTACATCAAAAATTGGGAATAGTAAAATCAACGACAAAAAATCTTTTTATTTCAGGTAATTTAAATAATAAATTAAAAAAGCAAATCGATATGGAAGGTTATAAACCTATATATTCTCCAAGATTAATCAATCAACCATACTATCAAGAAAATAAAGAATTAGTTTTAACAGTAATTTCAAAAACATTTTTAGAAATTAATATTAAACAAGCTTTAAAAATCATTAATAATACTAATATTAGATTACGATTTGAGAAATATCAAATTAATGATAAAACTATTTATTTTGATGCTGCTCATAATATTGATGGTATTAAAGCATTAATTAAAACGCTAAAAATTAATAAAATTATTCCTCAACAAATTATATTTTCTTGTTTAAAAAATAAATATCCACAAAAATTAATTAGTTGTTTAAAAAAAGTATCAGATAATATTATTATTTGTAGTAATAGTAATTTAAATAGTATTACTGGTGAATTTTTTGATAATCAAAAAATGATTAAATGTAGCCCTCATAAAATAATTTTAATTACGGGTTCTTGTTATTTTTTGGCAGATGTTTATAATTATTTAAGAACAAAGAAAATAATTATGATAAAAAAGGGTGGTAATTAAATGAATGTATTGTTATTGAATATAATTGGTGGAGTGTTAATTTTAATTACTTTTTTATTAATCACAGTTTTTGATTATAAAGATAATAAAAAAAAGATAAAGCAAATAAAATTTATTTGCTTAAGTGGAATAATGTTAGCATTAGCTGTTTCTTTAAATACAACAGGTGCTTTAATGTTAAAAAGTTTACCATTTTCTAAATATTTTGAAATTAAATTGGGTAATTTTATATTAGTTTTAATAGGTTTCTTTTGTGGTGGAATATTAGGTTTTCTTAGTGGTATTGCCAGTGATTTTTTAGGTTTATTATTTAGTACTAGTGGTGCATCACCATGTTTATTTTTTACTTTTACTAGTATTTTATGATGTATATTACCTTACTATTTAGTATTGAATTTTAGTAAAATTTATTATAGTAAAAAGACATTTTATTGATATTTGCCAATTGCTTATGCTATTACTTCATTAATTATTACTGGTACTGATCCTATTGCATTAAAAATATTATTTCCTGGATTACCACCTTTATGATTAATGTATTTTCCATTAAGAGTTATAAAATATCCTATTGATTTAACGGTTAATGTTTTTTTAATTGTTACTTGTTATTCTGCATTAAAGAAAACTTTAAATTTAGAAAATCAATTTAAAAAATATTATTTCGCTACAGATCCGCAATTTTTACAATATAATAGAGTACCTGAAGCATAAACCAAAAAATAATTATTTAATTAAAATTTCTGATATTTTTTGTAACATTTTTAAATTTATCTCTTTATTGAGAATATATTAAATTAATAGTAATTTTTTAATATTACTATTTTAATTTTAATAGCATGTTTATTTTTATTGATATAGAAATCATGTAAAATGATTGTATTAAAATATTAAAGATTAGGTGGTAAAGATATATGAAGAAATTACTAAGTAGTCTAGCAGTAGTAACTTTAATTGGAGTAACAAGTATAAGTGTCGTCACTTGTGATGGAGAAAGGATTGCGCCGGTTAGAAAAACTGATTTAAAATATTTAAAAGATAATGTCAACGTTATTATAATTGAAGATAGTGTTAATGAATTTAAATTACAATTAATTGATCAATTAAAAAAACAATCAGGATTTAGCAATTTAGAAATAAGTGATGTTGATATTACTAAATATGATGGTAGCTCTTTACAAGAAAGTGATATTGTACAAGGGATATTAAATACTAAAGTAAGTGCTAAAGAAAACTCACAAAACTTTACTGGTGAAAAAACTATAAATGTAAATATAGAAATTACAGATACAAGAACTGATTTAAATATGATTATTACCGAAAAGAAATTAGGTATTATTTATATTGGTCAATTAGATAAACCAAATAAATCTGAAATTTTAGAAATTATTAAAGACAAAAATATTAAAGCATTGGCTCTAACTGAAGATGACTTTTATATTAAAAAAATTATTAACACTACAGCAATTATTATTAATGGTAAAGGTAACTATAAAAATGAAGTTACTTTGTCTTGTACTATTACTAATTTTAAAAAAGTTTCAAGTTGAGATGAAAGTAATGGTGCAGTTCATGCTCTAGCAAATATTAATGGTGTGCTTTATGTGGGGACATCAATTTCTGGTCAAGGAAATTTATATAAAAGTAATAGTGATGGCAAATTTGAATTAATGAGTAATTGAAAACAAGGTAATGGTGCAGTTTGAAGTTTAACAAATGTCAATGGTGTACTTTATGTAGGAACATCAACTGTTAATAAAAAGGGAAATCTATATAAGATAAATACTAATGATATTAATGCTAAAGTTGAACCAGTTTCTAATTGAAAAGATACTAATGGTGAAGTTCATGTTTTAGTAAGTACTAATAATGGTGATGTTTATGTTGGAGCAAAAGATACTAGAGGTGGAAAATTATATAAAATTAATAGTTCTGATCAAGTTACTGATCTTACTAATTGAACTGCTACTAATGGTGTAGCTTTAAGTATATTAAATGTTAATGGTGTAATTTATATAGGAACAATAACTAGCAATGGTAATGGAAGATTATACAAAAGCGATACTGATGATAAATTTAATCCAGTTTCTAATTGAAAAGATAATAATGGTGAAGTTCATGCTCTAGCAAATATTAATGGTGTACTTTATGTAGGAACATCAACTGCTAATAAAAAGGGAAATCTATATAAGATAAATACTAATGATATTAATGCTAAGTTTGAACCAGTATCTGATTGAAAAGAAGATAATGGTGAAATTTGAAGTTTAACAAATATTAATGATACTATTTATATAGGAACAATAGCTCCTTCTAATAAAGGAAATTTATATATAACTGAAAAAAAATAAAAACATAAAAATGATATCTATCAAAAATTATGAAATTTCAAATAATTAATACTTTTTTAATTATTAATGATTCTCTTTGTTAAAGAGAGTTTTAAATTTAAAAAATTATTTTGTTACAGATTGATATTCTTTACAGTATAATAGAGTATATGAAAACTAAACTTTATTAAGAAGGGTTAATTAAATGATTAAAATTTATGATAGTTTTTCACAAAGATTGCAATTGCTTGTCCCTAATAAAAAGCAAGTTAATATGTATTTATGTGGTCCTACTGTTTATAACTATATTCATGTTGGCAATATTCGTGGTGTACTTGTTTTTGATGTTTTACATCGTTTGTTAATTGATCAAAATTATAAAATAAATTATGTTCATAATATTACTGATATTGATGATAAAATTATTAATAAAGCTGCGGATTTAAAAATAACAGAACAACAAGTTACTGAAAAATATACGTTAGCATATTATGAAGACTTAGAAAAATTAAATATTATTTCTCCTACAAAATTACCAAAAGTAAGTGAATATATTTCAAAGATTATTGAATTTATTAATAAATTAATTATTAAAGATTATGCATATGTTACTGCTGGTGATGTTTATTTTAAAGTTAATAAGTTAAAAGATTATGGAAGTTTGGCACATAAAAATATTGAAGATTTAATTCCAAATTTTAGAATTAAAAATTTAGTTGCTAAAGAAAATAATCTAGATTTTGCTTTGTGAAAATCAACAACAATAGGTATTAGTTGAAATAGTCCGTGAGGAAAAGGAAGACCTGGTTGACATACTGAGTGTGCTTGTTTTGTTGAGGATTTATTTAATGGTCAAACTATTGATTTACATGGTGGTGGTGTTGATTTAAAATTTCCTCATCATGAAAATGAACGAGCTCAATTTGTTGCAACTAATAATAAAAAAATGTCAAATATTTGATGACATAATGGTCATGTTAATATTGCTAATGAAAAAATGTCAAAATCTTTAAATAATTTTATTTTGGTTAAAGAATTTTGTCAGCAATATCATCCAAATGTATTGCGCTATTTAATATTAAATCGTGATCATCAACAACCAATTGATTTTAATAAGGAAACAATTGAAAATGGATTAGTGTCAACAAAAAAATATGAAAATATTTTAAAACAATGAACATATCAAATATTTATTAACAATATAATATGTAATAATAATCATCATTCAATTTATTATCAACAAATTATTAAAAATTTATCAAATAATATTGATACAACTAATACTATTACTTTAATTGAAAATATGATTAAAAAATTAAATGAAGCACTTATTAAAAAAAATTTTAATGAAGAATTTCAAGAAATTTTTTATACTTTTACCTTTGCTTTAAAAATATTAGGATTTGATTTTAAAGTTGGTAATTATTCTGAAAAAATTAAAAATAAAA
Organism: Spiroplasma endosymbiont of Thecophora atra; assembly: GCF_964019735.1. Lineage (NCBI taxonomy): Bacteria > Bacillati > Mycoplasmatota > Mollicutes > Entomoplasmatales > Spiroplasmataceae > Spiroplasma > Spiroplasma endosymbiont of Thecophora atra. The sequence goes on from NZ_OZ026464.1 coordinate 37,086, forward strand.
TTAAAATATGAGAACAACTAAAAAAGGAAAAACAATACCAAGAAGCTGATAAAATTCGTCAAGAATTAAAAGATTTGAATATTATTTAAAGGAGCAAAATTATGGCATTACAATATATTTATGGTTATCACCCTATTATTGCTGCATTATCAACATCGTCATTAATAAAAATTAAAAAAGTTTTTTTAGTTCAAGATAAGTACCAAGAATTGAAAAAAGATTTAAAAAGTGTAAATATTCCTTATGAAATTATTAGTTTACAAGCAATGAATAATTTATTAGGTACTACTAAACATCAAAATATTGCTGCTAATGTTAAAGACTATCAATATTTTTCTTTTGATGAATTAATTAATATTGATTCAACATCTAAATTTTTAAGAATTTTAATTTTAGATCGTATTTCTGATCCACATAATTTTGGTTCAATGTTAAGAATTGCAGCGGGTAATGACTTTGATGGTGTAATTGTTTTAAATCGTAATCAATCTGAAATAAATGGTGCAGTTGCAAAGGCTGCAGCTGGTGCTCTAAGTATTATTCCAGTTTGTCAAGTTAATAATTTAACTTCCGCAATTAATAATTTACAAGAAAAATATAAATTTTGAATTTTGGCTGCTGCTAAAACAGCAAAAGCAATTGATTATTTTACTATTGATTGTAGTAGCAACTTAGCATTAATTATTGGTAATGAAGGTGAAGGGATAAGTCCAAAGTTATTAAAACATACCGATTATATTGTTCAAATACCAATAAGTCCAAAAATAGAATCATTTAATGCTAGCGTTGCTTGTGGTATTATTGCAAACTATATTTACGTTGAAACGTTAAAATTATCGTAAATTTTAAGAACTTATATTTTTTTAAAAAAGATACTTTTATATTTTAGGTGTAAATGTTTTTTCTTTATTTATTAGATTTGGTTCTGAAAATTTTCATTTTTTTTCTTTTAAATTTTTGCATATATTTATTTGATCAATTAAATGGTTTTCTAATTCTTTACAATTGTTTTTAATATTTGTATAGTCAGAATTTATCTTATTTATTTTATTATTAACACATTTGTTTTTATCTTTAATTCAAAAAGTAAAAAATTTAATAAAAAAATTTTTATATTTATTTATTTTACTTTTTTCTAATTGTTCTATTTTTGTTGTTATTTTCTTTTCTAACATTTCTTCCAAAGCTCAAATTTTTGATCTTAGTTCTAAAATATTTGAAGAAAGTAATATTATTTTGGGAGTGTTATTATTTTCATTAGTTAATTTTTCTAATTCTTTATCTTTTTCTTCACTTAATTTTTTTAATTTTGATAATATTTTTTGTTCATTGTAGAAGAAAAAAAACTCGTTATTTTCAATATCTGTACTGTTATTACTTGGATAATGATTTTTTCTACGTTTAAATAAGTTTTTTAAAATATTTAAATACATCTGTTTCACATTTTCCTTTCAAAATAAAAAAACTCATTTACTTTTTATGAAAGTAATGAGTTAAAAAACTTATTATTAAGTTTTATAAATATTATATATTATTATAAAATTTATTTGTTAAAGTAACTATTAACATAAAGTTGATAATAACATAAGTAGTTTATTATTCTTTAAATTAATCAAATATGTAATGTCAAAAAATTATAAAAATAATTATTTTTATGATAGTTTTTTAAAAAATAAGTGATTTTTATTTTTTGAAAGGAAAATGTGAATAGTATGCAACTAGTAAATGAACTGTTAATTGAAACAGTTGAAGTTGGTGACTTGGAAGCACTTAAAGTTTTATTGGAAAATGGTGCTGATGTTAATTATGAAGTTCAAGATGGTAATACGTCTTTAATGTTAGCTGCTGAAAATGGAAGAATTGAAATTTTTAATATTTTATTATTATACAAAGCTCATGTTTATCATAAAAATCAAGGTGGTTTTACTGCTTTAACTTGCTCTATTAAAAATAAAAATTTAATAATAAAAACATTTAAAGAATTTCTAAAATTTAAAAATGAAATAATGATTTTTAAAGGAAATTGTTATGAAAAAATAATCTATATTATAAAGGGAGATGATGATAATTGATTAAAAAAAGAAGAATCAGTAATAGATTCATTAGAATATTTGCAAAATGAAATTAAAAAATTAAATGAAAAAAATAATTCAAATATTGAAATTTTTTGACAAAAAGAAGTTATTAATAGTTTAGTATTTGATGAACTAAATTATTCATTACTACATATAGCGGTAATAAATGATTGACAAAAATTAGTAACTTATTTAATTAATAAATGACCAATTGATGTTGATTATAAAGATAACTCAGGAAATTCAGCATGAAATCACGCTTGTTTACTATTACAAAAAGAAATTGCTTTGACAATTAAAAATTATGATCAGTTAACTATTGAAAATAAAATGTTTTTAAAAGATTTTTTTAGTTTATCATCAAATTGAAATCAAAATCAAGAACAGGAAATTGACAAAGTGGCTAATGAAACTAGAAGAGAAATATTTAAGTACTACATACCACAAACAGAAGTAGAAATCTTTAAAGATAAGATAAATTTGTTAGATTCATCATCAATAGTGAGTCAAACAACTATTAAACGTGATTATGGATCAAATATGTAATATTAAGAATTTCAAAATTAAATACTAATACATCATAACTTTAAATAATTAGTTGATTAGTAATTCATAATTAGTTTGTTATTTGAAATATTTAGGAGGATTTAATTATGAATGATAATGAATTGATTTATTTGTATTGTATTGAAAACAATGAATTTGCTTTTAATTTTTTATATAAAAAATATGAATTGAAAAATGATTTTTTTTACGAAATATTATTAAAAAGTTTTTTGCTATTCCTTTGGAAACAAATGATTTAAAATCAACTTTTTATTTTATTTTTTTAAAGGCAATTTTTAAATTTCAAGAAAGAAAAAACAAGTCATTTCAAAATTTTTTATATTATGAAGTAAAATGAGGAGTATTTACTTATGTTAAAAGTTTTTTAAATAATAATCATAAAATTATTAATTGTGCCTTAAAATATAATGATTATTTATATCAAAAAAATGATTATGAATATACTTCATTTTTGGAAGAAGTTATTAGTATTACAAATTTTACTACTAATGAAAATGAAGTTTTAAAATTAAAGCGAAGAGGATATAATGTTCATCAAATTATGAAAAAATTAAATTTAAGCTATAAGCAAGTTGATAATGCTTGAACACGAGTAAAGTTAAAATTAAAAAATAGTTACAAAAAATATATTTAATAAAAATTACTATGATAAAATTAAGATAACAATAAAATTTATATTTTAATTTTATTTTTTTAATTTTAAAAATTAATTTATAAGTTTTATTGTTATATTTATTATTTATATAATTTAGCTGTTGCTTTGTAGTGATTTTTTAATCATTATAAAGTTTTTTTGTGTTTTATTATCGATTTTTGGTGGAGGAAATAATGTATAAAATTGGCATTAATCAAAATGAAAAATCAAATTATAAGCAAAAACCTAATGTTAAGCAAGAAAAAAAACATTGGTTTAAAATTTTTTCTTTGTTATTTGTTGTGGTTGTTTTAATTATTACTACTATGATTTTAATAATTGCAAATAATCAATGAAATAGTGCCATAAATACTAATAATTCCAACAACTGAAATCCTAATCAAGATAAAACTTGAGAAGATTATTATAAGAATAATTGTCCAACAAATAAAAAATATAATTTGATAGATTACAAGGATAAATTAAACAATATTAGTTTAATATCTACTGATAAAAAACTAAAAAATTTTTATCTTAGTGATTTATTAAAAAAGATTGATAATGTGTTACAAATAAATAAAATAGATATTCCTAATAATTTTTTTGTACATTTACCAGTAAATCCAGCTATTAATATTAAAATTAATGATGAAAATGCACTTAAAAATAATTTTTCAATAAAAATACCATCTTATAAAGAAAAAATAAAACAGTTTAAAATTGAAATAAGTGTTAATCAATTTGGTAGTAATTATGGTTTGTTTCCTTGTGACTTAAATTTCAATTTTAGTGTTGAAAATGATGTTATTCCGGAAAAATTTAATATTTTTGATTTAGACAATAGAATTACAATTCCATCACAAACAGTAGTAATGTCAGATGCTACAAAAGGAACTAAAAATGAAATAGAATCTCAAGTTAATAAAATTATTGAAGAGAAATTTTTAGAAGAAATTAATAAAGAAAAAATCATTATCAGATAAAGTAACAAAAAGTGATTTTGTTATTAATTATGATTCAATAAAAAATTTTGATAATTATATGATAAAAAAGAAAATAACAGTTGTTATTTGTGCTAAAAATAGTAGTGAAATTATTAAAGGTCAATTAAATATTAATTTTAATGTTCAAGGTAGTTGAACAAAAAAAATCATTATCTGTTATTAAAACAGTATTGGAAAATGATGAAAGTGTAATTAATCAATTAATAACTATTGAAGATAATACTAATGTTAGCAAAGTGGATATTGATAATCATATTGCTTTCCTTGTTAGTAAAAAAATAAATGAGTTTGGTAAGCAAAAATGACATCAAGATTTTAATGATCAAGATTATATTATTACTAGTAATGCGATTACTGGAAATTATCAAAAACCAAAATCTATAATAGTAACAATTGTTGGTAAAAATCAATTGCAAGATACTATCGAGTTTTCAATAAATATTCAATGTCAAAATAAAGAACCAAATGAAAAAATTTTTAAAAATAACAATTTTAATGTTAAAGATTTAAATTCTATTGAATTATATCCAAATGTTCTTCCTAGTGGTGTAATATATCCAATTACTTTTAAAGATAATTCTATTTCACTTATTTCACTATTATTTCAAGAAGCTATTAATGATATGAATATTTTTTCTCCTACTAATGACATTAATTTAGAAATGAATATAGGAATTAATATTGATGGCGATAACTATCAAATTCATTTTCAAAAGACAATTAATTTTGATATCATAAAAAAGATAAATAATATTGAACTTGTTAGTGTTTCTGAACAAAATGATAAATGTCAGCATTTAAAAAACATTGGTATCATTATTAAATATGATGATGATAAAGAATATAAAATGCTTCAATCCTTGGACGTTAATATTAAAAATAATAATTTAACCTTATATTTAGAACATGGCAATTTTATTTTAATGGCTTGCACTACTGAAAATCCTTATTTTGTAATTAATCCAGCTTTACGAAGTAGATGTCTATTATTAGAATTAAAGCCAATTAGTAATGAAGAAATGTTATTAGGCTTAAAAAAAATAATTACTAATAATTCATTTTTTAATTTTAATATTAGTGATGAAATTTTAGAAAAAATCTGTAATTTAGCAACCGGTGATTTACGAATAGCAATTAATATTTTAGAAATATTAATAAAATTATATCCTAATGAAATCATAACTATTGATATTATTAATGCTATTATGTCTAAAGCAAGTAATTGAAATGCTAAAGAGGGAAATGAACATCATGATTTAAAGTCAGCATTACAAAAATCAATTAGAGGCAGTGATGTTAATGCTGCTTTGCATTATTTAGCAAGGTTATTAGCAACTGGTGATTATGAAGTTTTATTAAGAAGAATGTTGATTATTGTTTACGAAGATATTGGACTTGCTAATCCCGCTTTAGCAATTAGGGTAAAAACTGCTATTGATACTTCTCGTCAAATTGGTATGCCTGAAGGTATAATTCCGCTTGGTTTAGTAGTTATTGAAATGGCACTTAGTGAGAAATCAAATAGTGCTAATTTGGCAGTACAAAAAGCATATAGTGATGTTTTACAAGGAAAAATATATCCAATTCCTGATTATTTGAAGCATAATTGATCTAAAACATTAAAAAAATCAGTAGGTAAAGCTAAATTATATAAATTTCCACATGATTATGCTAACGATTATGTACAACAACAGTATTTGCCAACAAAGTTAAAAGATACGAAATATTATCAACCAAAACTTCATAACATTTATGAAAAAAAATTAAATGAAATTTATAATAGATTTACTAAAAAATAAAATTCTGAGGTGCAAAATAAAATGTTAAAAAATAAACATTTATGGTTGGGAGTTAGTTTAACATTAGCAACCACTAATATTGTTGCTAACACTAGTATTACTAATAATTTAACAAGTATTAATAAATTAAAACAAGAAAATAAAAATAAAACTGAAACTAATGAAGTTGTTACTAATACTACGTATGGTAATTTAAGTAATAGTACTATTTTAAATAGTCAGGATGAAAATGGAATATATCATCTTTTTGATGTTAAAAGTATTATTGATAATCCAAGTTTAGAACCTTATGTAAAAGATATTTATATTGAGAATTTTAAATTAACTTATAATCCTGAAAAGATAAATAAAGATGTTATTAATGAGTTTGATAAAGAAATTGCTGCTATTAATTATAAAGAAGAACAATTAACAAGTACTAATGATTTGCAAATTTTTCAAAAACAAAACTTGAGCAAAATATCAACAACAGCTTATATTTCAAATAAAAAGTCTAAAAGTAATTTTACTTTTATTCAATTTGGTGGTGCTAATACTCATATATCATTAACTGGAACAAAAGGTATTATTGATGCAATTAAGAACTATGATAATTTAAGTGAAACATTGGGATTATATTATATTGCTCAATCTCATTCAAAAAATAGTAGGGGAATTTGTCTGTCAATATCGAGTGAAAATTTCCCAAAAATATTTATAAAAAAATAAATTATTTTGGAAAGTTACAGTGTTAAATAAATATAAACACGAATTCCAAATAAACGTTAAAAATTTAGCTTTAAATTTTGATTTGCGAACTTTTTTTTGTATAATTTAATTAAGTTTAATATAAGTTTTTAACTCATTGCTTTAATTTCAAAGTAAATGAGTTTTTATTTTGAAAGGATGAAAAAATGAATAAAAATTTACAAGAAGAATATGAATGAATTAATAGAGAATTGAAAAAAATAATTATTGATAAAAATCAATTTACTCCAGAAATTATTAGTAATAGAGTTAATTTAGCTCAAACTACTATTGTTGATATTAATGAAAATTTAAAAAAACAAAAGATTAGCAAATTTAAAAAAATTAGTTATTCAATATTGAAAATATTTACTTTTGGAAAAATTGATAAAAATAAAATAATTAAAGAAAAAAATGATTTTTTTATAAAAATATCAAAAGAACTTTTTGGAAATATTAAAAAAGTAAAAGAATTATATATAAGAAAATCAAATAGTGAAATAAATATAGATGTTAATAAAATTAATAATGTAACTTTAAATAATTTATTAATAAATCCGACTAAATCAAACTTACCACAAATGTAAAAACGAGAGATTGCAATTATAATTTCTTTTATATTTAAAATCAATTTTAGAACACCAAATTTGCTCATACGCAAACGTTTTAAAATTTTATATGGTTTAGTATTTATAAAATTAAATATCTTATAAAATAGATTTTTAATTTTAATTCAGAATTATTGATATCCATATCTTCACGGATGATTTTTATTGGGTATATAAACTTTTTTAGTTTTTATTAAATTTTCTTTTATAATTGGTTTTTGTGCTATTTCTTTTAGTTCATACATTTGATTATTGTAACTAAGATATAATTCATTAATAAATGATTTAAGTACAATTACATCAGTTCTAGGTTGTATGTATTGAACTTTGTTATTTTTATAAGGAAAATACTTTTTACCATAATATGTTATGGTTGAACCACTATCTGTTTTTCTTTTAGAAAATCTTGAAAGATAAATATTGATTTCTTCCTGTGTAGGAGCTTTAACCATAGCAGATTTAGTATCATCAATAGGAAAGGCAAATTGTTTATTAAAAGTACTTATGTATGTTTTAAGAAATTTGTTAGCTTCTTCTAAATTTCTAATTTTATTAAGTCGTAATTCACTAATTAAACGACTTTGAAGTGTTCCAAATAAGCGTTCAACGCGACCTTTAGCTTGCGGAATTGAAGTTCTGATTATTTCAACACCTAAATCATTACAGGACTTTTGAAATTGAGTATAAGTGTCATTTTCTGTATTTATTTTTCCTGCATCAACTTTTTTCTTATATCCAAAAACTGTTCTATTATCGGTATAAAATGTTTTTGGTATTCCATAATTAGTTAAAATTTGATAAAAAATATTATAATAACCATCTAATGTTTCTTGATGATCAAATCATAGTCCAACAATATTTCCTGTAGCATCATCAATTGCAGCATGTAAAAATGATTTTGGTTTATCGTTACCAAATCAATGATGATTACTGGCGTCCATTTGAATTAATTTACCAAAATTTGTTCTTCGATTTCTTGTTGGATGTAAGTTATTTTTTTTATTTTTATGTCTTTTTGGTGAAGTAATTTTTTCTTTAATTAATATAGTATAAAGTGTGCTATATGAAATCTTAATTTTTTCTTCATTAATTAATTTCTCATGAAAATGTTGAAAATTAAAATTATAATATTTTGTTTTATACAAGTTTATAATCTTAATTTTGATTTCAAAATTTGTTGCCTTATTAGAAATTTTATTACGAGATTTATGAATAAAATCAACTTTACCTTCTCTATTAAAAATTTGAATTAATTGGTTAATTCTTCTAATAGTTAGATTAAGTTTATTCTTGGCTTGATGTTTAGATAATTTATTAATAATAATATCATTTATAATTTTGTATTTATATTTTTCTTTCATAGTCATACTTCTTTCCATATTTATCACCAAGTATATTTAACTTCACTTTTGGGAAATTTTTACTCGATAACTAATAGGAAATTATCACTAAATAATGACAATATTATTAATGAATAATTATGTATCATCTTATCAATAAAATTAAAAATTTAATTTAAAACTACTTTAACTATGAAAGGAATAAATAAAATGAAAATAAATAAAGAAGAAACATGAAAAGAAGTACAAAAAGCGTTGAATAATCTTCATGGTCCAGTTAGAGCAGGAGCATTAAGTGCACAAAATTGAAGTAATACGACAACAAGAGTTCTACTAACAATAGCAGGACTTAAGTCTGTTACTAGGTATAGTAATATTGAAAAACGTTACCAATTAATTAAAAGTGGAGTAGCTGATATATTATATGCTGCATTTGGTGGTTGAGTTATTTGACAAGCGTATAATTTAAATGAAACTGGTGGTAGTACAACTACCGAGCCAAATTTACCCACTTTTCCTACTTTACCACCAAATAATGAAAGACTTTATTCTGAAATTGCTGAACAATTAACAGAAGATGCTGTAAGTAATGAATTAAATCCAGAAATGATTTCTATTGCATTAAATAAATTATTTACTGGTACAAATGGATTAGTTAAAGTGCTTAGTGGAATATCAGGTTTTGATTTATATAAAATTCAAAAAGTAACAAAAACTATTGAATACTTAAAATCACTTACTACTTTTGCAACTGCAGGCATTAATTTTACAAATGGTAATATTGTGGGAGGAAATTTAATGTCAATTTCAGCAATGATGGATGTTAGTCATACATATTTTTCTACAATGAGTAAATCTAATACTTCAAATAGTAAAGAGGAAATTATTATTAAAATTATTAATGAAAGAAAAGAACACATTACAAAAAGTTTTTCTTTATATAAAGGTATTTTGAGTAATAAAGATTTAAAGGAAATATATGAGTATTTAGAAAAAAATAATTGAGATAAGTTTGAAATGAGACATTCAGATAAAACAATTCCTAGTTTTGTTAAACTCGGAAAAATAAAAGATTGAAGACCAACATTAACAATGTTTAAAGAATGAATAGATAATTATACTCCCGAAAATAAAAAGGTAGAATTAGTAACAGAGATTGAAGATAATAGTCAACAGGAAAGAATAAAGTTAAAAATTCCTGATTATGAGTTTGAGCCGGAATTTGTTACAAATGCAAATAATGATATGTCAGAAGTTATTATAGAACCCAATGAAAGACAACCACTTTTAGGAAGTATTAATAGTTAATTAAAATTATTTTTTATATTATAATGTTTTTTTAAAAAAACATTATTTTTTATTTATTATTTTATTTTTTCTTGTACAATTATTTTAGAAATGATGAATTTTAAAGAAAGATTAAAAATTTAACTTTGTTTTTAAAATAAAAATATTTTAAAATTGACACTTATTTTAAATAATAATATAATTAAAAATGGTTAAATTTTCTAGGTGAATTTAATGAACGAAAAAATAATTTTAATTTGTACTGTGTGTTTAAATCGTAATTATCATACATACAAAAATAAGATTAAATATAAAGAGCGTATGGAACTAAAAAAATATTGTGAACATTGTCAAAAACATACTTTACATAAGGAATCACGTTAGGAGAAATTTTCATGAGTGCAGAAGACAAATCAAAAGAAAAACCAAAAATTAATCCTGAAAAATTGGCTCTTTTAAAAAGTAAATTTAATATTTTACGTAAAATTAAACCTTTAAGAACAAAAAGAACTTCTGAAGGAAAACCAAGTTTTGATCCACGAACAGCCGATAAAAATAAAAAGGTTAATATTAGCGAAATTTGAGAAAAAGAACGTAAAAATCGTACGCCTGAAGAACGTTTTTATTATAAAAAAGAAGCGAGAACTTATCATAAATATTTTTTCTTATACTTATCAAGAGAAATTAGAAGAACTCGTTGAACACCAAGAAAACAATTAAATAATAAATTTATTACAACAGTATTATTTATTGCTGTCTTAGCACTATTCTTTTATGGAATTGAGCAGTTATTACTATTTGTATTACCTTTATTAAAAATAATGTAAAAAATGGAGATGCCAAAAAATGAGCGAAAGAATAAAAAAAGAAACCCCTTTAGTGAAAACTACATCATTAGAAGAAACACATAAACATCGAATTGAGCAAGCACAATGATATATTGTTAATTGTAACAAAGGTCATGAAGATAAAGTTGCTGCTGATTTGAAAAATAAAATTGAAAAAAAATTAAATTTAAAAGATAATATTTTTCAAGTTAGGGTTGTTAAAGAAGCAATACCAGATAAAGATAAAAAAATAACTGAAAAAAATATTTTTCCTGGTTATATTTTTGTTCATATGATTTTAACCGAAGATACTTGATATGATATTCGTAATACAACAGGGATTAATGGTTTTATTGGTTCTAGTGGTAAAGGTGTACCACCGACTCCACTTTCTACTAAAGAAGTTAATGAAATGTTATATCGTAATTCTAAAAATTCATCACAACCTAAAGTTAAAGAGACAAAAAAAATTATTCGTGATTTTGAGTTAAATGATTTTGTTCATATTACTTCTGGTGCTTTACAAGGCCGAGAAGGACAAGTTATTAAATTAGATGAAGATAAGGGTGTTGCAACAGTTTCTGTTGATATGTTTGGTCGTCAAACCGAAATTAAAGTAGAATATGATAGTTGTAAAAAAATTAAAGTTTAGTTTAAATTATTTAATTTTTATGTAAAATAAAATTAAAATATATTTGACTACTAATTATAATGATGTTATTATTTGTAAAGTACTATTTATATATATAAATAGACTTTAATTATGTTTAAACTTGTGGAAGATTTATTCGTTTGGACCACAGTGAGAATCCATTTAGGAGGAGTTGCTCATGGCAGATAAAAAAAATATTAATCGTGAAGGTATTATTCAATTACCAGCTGGTAGTGCCAAACCAGGTGCTAGTTTAGCATCATTCGGTATTGATATGCCACGTTTTTGTAGAGAATTTAACGATAAAACCAAAGATCAAAAAGATGATGTTAATCCAGTTCCAATTCCAGTTTTTATTACAGCATATAAAGATAAAACTTTTGACTTTAAAATAAAAACTGCACCAACAACATTTCTTTTAAAAAGAGTATTGAAACTTGCAAAAGGTTCATCAAATGCTAAATTAACAAAAGTAGGAACACTTACTATTGCTCAAATCACAGAAATTGCTCAAATTAAATTACCTGATTTAAATGCTTATTCTTTAGAAGATGCAATTAAAATTGTTGCAGGAACAGCCAAGAATATGGGTATTACTGTTGAAGATGGAAAGCAAGGTGTTTAATATGAATAGAAGTAAAAGATATCTTGCAGTTGCAAAATTAGTTGATAACACTAAAGTTTATCCAATTGATCGTGCTTTAGAATTAGTTAAACAAACTTCATCATTAAAATTTGATGCAACAGTTGAAGCAGCATTTCGTTTAAATGTTGATCCAAGACATGCTGATCAAATGTTACGTGGTTCTATTGTTTTACCAGCAGGGACCGGAAAAACACAACGTGTTTTAGTAATAACTACTACTAAACAAAAAGAGGCAATGGAAAGTCAAGCTGATTTTGTTGGTGGTAAGGAAATGATTGAAAAAATTCAAAAAGGTTGATTTGATTTTGATGTTATTATTGCAACACTCGAAATGATGGGTGAATTAGGAAAAATTGGTAGAGTATTAGGACCAAAAGGGTTAATGCCTACAGCAAAACTAGGAACAGTAACAATGGATGTTCAAAAAGCAATAGCTGATATTCGTAAAGGTAAAGTTGAATATCGTGTTGATAAACAAGGTAATATTCATGTTATTCTTGGTAAAGTATCATTTGCACAAGAAGGGTTAAAAGATAATTATTTAGCAATTCTTAACACTTTAAGAAAAGTTAAACCCGCAGCGGTTAAGGGTGCTTATATTAAAAATATAAGTATTACTACAGCAATGGGCCCTGGTATTAAAGTATTAATTGAAGAATAATATAATAATATAGAAAAAATCATTAGTAAAAGTACTAATGATTTTTTTATGTTTTTATTCATAATTTTTTTAATATTTAAAAAAATTTTACGCTATAATTTATTTATTGTGATAATACCAATTAATACATTATTTTGGTAAAACAATAAAATAATTAGGTAGTAAAGGAGAAACCTTAATGAAAAATCTTATAAATCTTTTTAAGAAACAAAATTGAGGAATAAAAATTGGCTTTGCCTCACTGGTAATTAGTTTGCTCTGTTTAGCATTAGGACTAATTTTAATTGCAACAGCCAATTTTAAAGCCCCAAGTGGAGGTGTTTCACAATATGCCGGAAATGGCTTTCATGTTATTTCTGTATGAGGACTTGATAGTTTTTTAAGCAAAGCTGGCTATGATCAAATGTGAACAGATGCTACTAGTGATAAACTTTTAACTTATCCTCTTGCGCAAGTAGTTGTCGGAATTGTATTTACAGTAATTTTAACTGCTATCTTTTTTGGTGTTAGTGTTTTATCTTTAATATTTGGTTATTTTAAACGTTGATTATATTCTTAGTGTTTAGTAAGTGTTAAATATGGATAAAAATGTAGAATATAAAAAAGTTACATCTTGGGATTGAAAGCAAAAACTAGGATTATTCTTATGTATTTTAACTTTGCTTTTTCTAATAATTAGTTTAATACTATTTGGAACATCTATTTTTAATGATCACTATAATAATTTTCTTGGTAACGGTTTTTGAAGTTTAAAACACTATGGTATTATTAATTTGTTTTATAATTGAGATCAACTAGATATAGAAGCGGCTAAAAATACTTATGTTTCTCATCCTTTTGAACAAGTTTATTTTGCAATTATTTTTTTAATCATTATTGTACCAATATGTTTTGTTCTTGGAGTTAGTTTATTAGTTAGAGGATGATGAAAGTCAAGGATTTAATATATAATTACTTCATAAATTTATTTATAGTAAAATTTAATAATCATTATTTCATTAAAAAGGGTGTATTATGATGTTTAATTCTAAAAAAATAATTGTTTTTTTACTAATAAATATTGTGTGAGTAGTAGTTTGGATTATGATAACTATTAGTTACGATAGTTATCGCGATCCAATTTTAAATTATGTACCACATAGTAACGATTATTTAACAAATGAACCAACTAATCAATTGGTTCCTAAAGCAAAAAAACCTAAACATGTAGTTATGGTGGGTATTGACGGTATGGCCAGTTATGCATTAAAAAGTGGTTATAGTCCAAATATGAACTATTTAATGCATCATGGTGCATATACATTGGAAGCACGTGATGTTTTACCAACTTCTTCTGCTGCAAATTGAGCAAGTGTTATGTTTGCTACAGATCCTATTAAGCATGGTGTTGTTGATCAAGATTTGTGAAATATTCATCATACTGTTCATGCTGAAGTAAAAGCTGATCAAGTAAGTATTTTTAGTTCTATTATTGATAAGTATGGTCCTTCAAAAAATTTATTTGGTTATGCTAGTGAAGGTGAAATGATTGCTAATTTTCAGCCCAAAGGGCAAGAAAATATAAAAACTTTAATTAGTAATAATGGTAATTATTGTGCAACAGAAAATGATAAACAAACTTTTGAAAATACGAAAAATGTATTAATTAATAAACCTTTATTTTCATTTTTTTATTATGTTAATCCTGATTTAGCAGGTCATTCACGTGAATGAAATAGTGAAGAATATTATCAAGCAATTAGTCAGACTGATAAATATATTGGAGATATTATTGAAAATTTAAAAGATTTAGAAATGTGAGAAGATATCTTATTAATTATTAGTTCTGATCATGGAGGTGTTTCACAATATCATGGTCATTCTTCTGATGCTGAACAAAAAATTCCTTTGCTTTTTGCAGGAAATTGTATTCCAAAATACGGAATTATTCCAGATAAAATTAAAATTTATGATATTCCAGCTACTATTGCTTGATTATTAGATATTAATTCACGACCAATAATTTGAGATGGTCAGCCAATTTTAACACCTTTTTTTGATATGACAAATATGTATGATCATAGTGAGGAGTTTAAGTAATGGATATTATCAATTTTAAACAAATTAACTTTCGAAATAATGGCATTAGATTACTTATTGTGCTTGCTACTATTTTTATTGTTTGAAATAATGTACAAAATGTTACTTTAAATATTGGTGGTAGTTTATATGCTTTTAATGCTTATTTTTGCTCACCAATGTTATTTGTTATATTGATATCATTTGGTTTTTTAAGTGCCAATAATAATTTAGTTGAAAAGAGTATAGTAAATTAATACTAGCTATTATGATTTTATCTTTAATTACAAGTTTTATGTATTTAGATTTTTTTGCTTTTAAAGAAGGATATGTAACAACAGGTTATATGATAGGATTATGATTTAAATTATTATTTTTTGATTATGGTAAATGAATGATATGAATTATTATTGGTGGTAGCGCATTAGTAAAAGTTGTTACTAACCATTTTTCTTTAAGTAATAAAAGTTGAAATATTGTTAAAATAATAACTTTAGTTATTACTAGTATTTTTTTAATAATAGTTTTAATATTTAGTATTAACTTGCAACTTACTAGTAAGTTATATTGATATGATAACTTTAATTGAGATTTATTTTATGTATCATTTCGTGAGGGTGGATTTTTACAACTGATACCTGGGTTATTAGCTTTTTTAGTTGGTCTTAATTTTCAGTGATGAATAAATTGAGAAAAGATAAAAGATAATGTGGTTTAGTCATTACTTAGTTTTTCTTTATTTATTGTTATTATTAGTTGTCGAATGATATTTTATTTTCCTTTAATTTATTGAGATATTATGGAAATTTTGCAAGCTTTATTTTTATTTATTCCTTTTATTATGTTAAATATTAATTATAATAAAATTTTAGCCTTTTTATTTCATGGTACTACTTTTATTTTATTTTTCCATATTGCTTTTAATAAAGTAATTAGTGTTGAATTTATGACAGGTTTATTATTGCGCTTAATATTTGGATTAAATGTTGCTAGAAGAGCAGTGGAATTTGTAAATAATAATTTTTTTGTTACTATAATTTACTCATTTGTTAAGATGTTAATTTTAATTTTCTTTTGTGCTTTTTTATCAAGACAGTATGTAAAACTATTTAAATTTAAAGTATTTGCTATAGAAAAAAAGAAAGCAATTATTCATTAAATTATTATAATTAATCTTTTTCTCTTATAATAAAATAATTATTATCTTTTAATTATTAACGATTTTCCTCATTTTATAATCAACCATCTTTATTTGAAAAAATAAGTTAGCAGTTGGTTTTACTGTTAATTATTTTAGTGATGAAGAAGGAAAAGTAGCAGCAGATGATGAAGAACAGGTTGCTGGTGATATTTGAGTTAAAATTACAGCAGATGTTAATGATCCTTATTGAACAGGAACAACAGCCATTTTGAAAGTAACTTTAACAGATAAGCGTTCTGATTTAAATACAATTAATGATTTATCAGGAATGGATCCAATTATTGTTAATCCTAATTTAACATATCAACAAATTAATAAGAATGTTATTAATACTTCTAATCAATTAAAGAGCGATCCTTTAACTGGTAATTTCACAATTCAATATTTTAGTGATAAATTTGCTAAACATGTAATTAATAACTATTATCAACAAGTTGGTATGGTTTATGTTATTATTACTCCTGATTTTCATACAGGAACTAAGTGAAAAACTAATAAAATACCAATTGTTTTTTCAATTGAAAGTAATGATAGTTTTTAAATAAAAATAAATTAAAGAGATTATTTTTAAATATTTATTTATTATTAGGTTATAATGTAATTATATTTTTTATAAAAATTTATATTTTAATTTTTTTCTTCTAACATTTTTTAAAATACTAAACATGTTTTTTATTTGTGACAGCAATAGATATTTTAGCTATGAGCTTTTATAAAATATAATATTAATTAGATTAATTTTGTTAGAAAGGATAATATTATGGAAAAAGAAAATCTTGCTAAAGTTACTCTCAATAAACGAACAGAAAGAAATTCAATAAACAAGTTGAAAAGACAAGCTATTTTTAGCACGGCAAATCCATGAAAAGCAATCTTTATTATGGTCACACCACCTTTAATTGCTGTAATTATTTTTTCTACTTATCAAATTTTTGATAAATGAATTGCTACACAATGAGGTGGACAAAGTATTATTGATCGTTATAATAATTATCAAAATTCAGGAATAATGATAACTGCTGAACAAGCATTAAAAATTATTAATATTGCTACTACTTATGCTGCTGTTCCTTCTTCAATGATGGTTTCCTTTGCCTTAATGGTTGCAACTGGAACAGGTATTAAGTTTTCGATTGCATATGGTCAAAATAAACGAGAACAAATGTCAGAATATTTAGGAAATGGATTTTTATTATCTTTTTTAGTTTCTATTGTTCTTATGATCATTATGTATTTTAGTTGTCAGAGTATTATTGAATTTCAAGCTGGAAGTGATGTTGGAAGTAATCCAATAATTAGGGAAATAATAATTAAAGAAGCAGTTAGATTTTCGCAAATTTTAATTCTTGCTACACCATTACTTTTTTTTGCTTATTTTTTAGTTTCATTATTACGTAGTGAAGGAATGATGTTATGAACAATTTTAATTAATGTTGCGGCTTGTTTAGTAAATATATCTTTAGATTTTATTTTTGTTATTCCTGGTAAATTAGGAATGGAAGGCACTGCATATGCAACTATTATTGCTTGAGCAAGCATTAATTTATTTTCAATAGGTATTATTTGATATAGTGCCTATAATTTAAGATTTAAAGTAGCACACTTAAAACTTAAATGAGTAATAGTAACGGGCATTTTATTAATTGGTGCAACTTCTTTATTACAAAATATTGCCCAAAGTATTTTGGCAATGGTTACTACTAAAATTTTAAATACATTACCACCTCCAGACTATCATGGTGGGGGAAGTACTGGTATTCCGGTTTTTGTTCAATTATATGGTGGTATTATGCCTTGGTTAATTTTAATTAATGCACCTATTATTGGAATTACGCAGGGAGCAAGAGCATTAATTGGCTATGTTTATGGTTCAAAGGACTTTAGTCGTGTTTGACAATTGATGTGACGTTTAACTTTATTACTTTTATTGTTGCTAATTGCTTCAGTATTATTAGTAGTAATAGCGGGGCAATATATGATGCATTTCTTTGGCGTAGATTTAGAAATGGCAAGATTCTTTAAAGTTTATATTATTATGCAGTTTGCTTTTTATCCATTAGCTACACTACATTATGTTGCTGTTATTTTCTATCAATCAATTAATCGTGGTAAATTGTCATTATTTGCTAGTTTACAACGAACAATTATAATGCCAATTATTTGTTTAGGTTTAGGATATTATGTTGCACATGTTTCTCATAATGGTTTTTATTTTTATTTATTTCTTGGCTTTATTGATTTATTTGCTGTTTTTATATTATTACCATTATTAATTTATACATTTTGAAAATCTAAACCATTTATTCATACAACTAAAGATAAAAAAAGCAAATATCTAATTTAACAGAAAAAAAAGTAGTTAATAAAAATATATCTTAATATTAATATATGAAGAAAGTAAAAAATACTCATTTAAAACAGAGTATTTTTTAATTATTTAAGATTAAAAAAGGTTGTTAATTTTACAAATTAAAAGGAATGAATATACAATCTATATTTGATTGAAGTCATTTCTAAAATAAAATATTTATTTACCTTCATTAACTCTCTTTTTTAATGCTTTACAAGAATTAAATTTAACTACTCGCTTTCTAGGAATAGCCATCGGTTCTGAATTTTGTGGATTTACTCCCGGTCGAGCTTTGCGGTATTTAATAGTAAAAGTTCCAAAGTTACGTAGTGTTACTTTTTCTCCTTTAATTAAAGCAGTAGCAATTTTATCTAAGATAAATTCTAACACTTCTTTGTATTCTTTTTCTGATAATTCTAATTTTTTTTGTACAGCTCGTGCTATCTGACTTTTTTGCATAAAATTTTCAACCCTTTCTTCACCAATTACCATAAGTATGCTATAAAAACATGCTTTAAATGATACTTATTATTATATAACATTTTTTAAAAAAACCTTATTTAATGAAAATTAAAGACTAGTAAAAAAATAAGATTTGAATATATAAATTTATATGTTAATTAACATGTGCAAAGCAAAAAATCTTTACATTCATTTTCTTGTATGTTAAAATTCAAAAAATAAGTAAATAACTATTTCGGAGGTACTAAGATATGCAAATGAAAAATTTATTAAGACTTATGGGTGCATTAGCCCTAACAACAGTAGCTACTACTTCAGTTGTAGCTTGTGGTGATCAAACTGTAGTTAATTTAGATACAGTATTAAAAAAGAAAGAATTAGATCCAATTTCAGTTGTTGATATTACTAAACCAACTGAGAAAGAACTTAAAGAAGCTATTAAAGCAGTTCCAGAAAATAAAAACATTGATTTAAATGGTATTACAGTTAAAGTTAATACTCCTGAAAAAGAGGGAGATCCAATTACTAGTGCAGTAGTTACTCCTGATGGTAAAATTTATAATGGTGATTCAATAACTATTACATTTACATTAGCACATAAAAAGACAGATGTTGAAGTTACAACTGATATTAAAGCAGCTTTAGAAAAAGGTGTTGATGGTAAATCATTAAATGATTCACAAAAACAAAGTGATGCTAAAGATATTATTACAGCAGCAATTAAAAAAGTTACTGATGAAGATAAAGCTAGTGAAGCAACATTTACTTTTGATAAAGAAGATACAGATTTAACTGTAGGAGATATTACAGTTAATATTAAAGTTACACTTGGGCAATCAAAAGATGTTGCAGTTGCTGTTAAATTAACTGGTGTAACAGCACATAAAAAGACAGATATTGAAGTTACAACTGATATTAAAGCAGCTTTAGAAAAAGGTGTTGATGGTAAATCATTAAATGATTCACAAAAACAAAGTGATGCTAAAGATATTATTACAGCAGCAATTAAAAAAGTTACTGATGAAGATAAAGCTAGTGAAGCAACATTTACTTTTGATAAAGAAGATACAGATTTAACTGTAGGAGATAATACAGTTAATATTAAAGTTACACTTGGGCAATCAAAAGATGTTGCAGTTGCTGTTAAATTAACTGGTGTAACAGCACATAAAAAGACAGATATTGAAGTTACAACTGATATTAAAGCAGCTTTAGAAAAAGGTGTTGATGGTAAATCATTAAATGATTCACAAAAACAAAGTGATGCTAAAGATATTATTACAGCAGCAATTAAAAAAGTTACTGATGAAGATAAAGCTAGTGAAGCAACATTTACTTTTGATAAAGAAGATACAGATTTAACTGTAGGAGATAATACAGTTAATATTAAAGTTACACTTGGGCAATCAAAAGATGTTGCAGTTGCTGTTAAATTAACTGGTGTAACAGCACACGAATAAGAAATATAATATTTTATTATAATTAAAATGACACAATTTAAATTGTGTCATTTTTTTCTAATTATTTTTCAAAATTTATTTGACTATTACTATTAAAAACTGGTATTATACTTATTGGACTAAATTTTGATACACTAGGAATTGTGTATATAATTAATTCTTTAAAATCATAAAGGAGGCTAACGATTAATGCCAACAATGAACCAACTATTACGTAAAGGACGTACAGATAAAAAATACAAATCTAAATCACCAGCGTTAAATGTTTCATATAATTCATTAACAAAAACAACTTCTTCAATTAGCAGTCCGCAAAAAAAAGGTGTAGCGCTTGTAGTTACTACAAGAACACCAAAAAAACCTAACTCAGCTTTAAGAAAAATTGTTCGTGCTCGTTTAACTAACGGTATGGAAGTTACTGCTTATATTTCTGGAGAAGGTCATAATTTGCAAGAACATGCTATTGTTGGAATCCGTGGTGGGAGAGTTAAAGATTTACCTGGAGTTAGATACCATGTTATTCGTGGGTATTCTGATACTGCCGGAGTAGTAAATCGTAATCAAGGTCGTTCTAAATACGGAACTAAAAAACCAAAAGATAAGAAATAAGGAGGTAAAACTAAATGCGTAAAAATCAAGCTATTAAAAGAGAATTAGTTGCTGATCCAATTTATGATTCAAAAATTGTTACTCAATTAATTAACGCCATTATGATTGATGGTAAAAAAAGTGTAGCTCAAAAAATTGTTTATAATTCTTTTAAAATTGTTGGAGAAAAAACCCAACAAGTACCATTAGAAGTATTTGAAAAGGCAATTGCTAATATTACACCACAATTAGAAATTAAAACTCGAAGAATTGGTGGTGCAAACTATCAAGTTCCTATTGAAGTTAGTGCTACTCGTAAGATAACTTTAGCAATTCGTTGATTAGTTTCTTATTCACAAGCAAGATATGGTAATAGTATGCAAGATAAACTTGCAGCTGAGATTATGGATGCTGCTACTGGTAATGGTTCATCAATTAAAAAACGTGATGAAATTCATCGTATGGCTGAAGCTAATAAAGCCTTTGCTCACTATAAATGATAATAAAGGAGAGAGAAAATGGCAGAAAAATCAGGTCGAGAATATTCACTAGCAAATACTAGAAATATTGGAATTATGGCTCATATTGATGCTGGTAAAACTACAACAACAGAAAGAGTTTTATATCATACTGGTAAAATTCATAAAATTGGTGAGGTACATGAAGGTGCCGCAACTATGGACTGAATGGAACAAGAACAAGAACGTGGTATTACTATTACTTCAGCTGCAACAACTGCTGTTTGAAGAAATAATCGAATAAATATTATTGATACTCCGGGTCACGTTGATTTTACTGTTGAAGTTGAACGCTCATTAAGAGTTTTAGACGGAGCAGTTGCTGTATTAGACGCGCAAACTGGAGTTGAACCACAAACCGAAACTGTTTGAAATCAAGCAACTAGGTATAATGTACCAAGAATTGTTTTTGCAAATAAAATGGATAAAATTGGGGCTGACTTTGCTCATTCAATTCAAACATTAAAAGATCGTCTTGGTGCTAATGCTCATGCAATTCAATGACCAATTGGTGCAGAAGATGCTTTTGATGGAATTATTGATATAATTGAGATGAAAGCATACCATTTTGATGGTAAACCAAATGAGGATTATAAAGAAATTGCAATTCCTGAAGAACTTAAAGATGTTATTGCAAGTAGACGTGAGGAATTATTAGAAGCACTTTCTCACTTTGATGATGATTTCTTTATGAAATATGCTGAAGGAGAAGTAACTGTTGCTGAAATTAAGACAGTAATTCGTAAAGCAACAATTGCTGCTGAGTTTTTCCCAGTATTATGTGGTAGTGCCTTTAAAAATAAAGGTGTTAAATTAATGTTAGATGCAGTTATTGATTACTTGCCTTCACCATTAGATGTACCTGCAATTAAAGGAATATTACCTGTTTCATTAAAAGAAGTAGAACGTTATTCTAGTGATGAAGAACCTTTCTCAGCGTTAGCATTTAAGATCATGACTGACCCTTTTGTTGGA
The DNA here is from genome assembly GCF_964019735.1 of Spiroplasma endosymbiont of Thecophora atra. NCBI lineage: Bacteria > Bacillati > Mycoplasmatota > Mollicutes > Entomoplasmatales > Spiroplasmataceae > Spiroplasma > Spiroplasma endosymbiont of Thecophora atra. The sequence goes on from NZ_OZ026464.1 coordinate 59,524, forward strand.
AGATTAACTTTTTTTAGAGTATATTCGGGAACATTAGAATCTGGTAGTTATGTATTAAACTCAACTAAAGAAAAAAAAGAGCGTGTTGGTCGAATTTTACAAATGCATGCCAATAGTCGTGCCGAAATTAAAAAGGTTTATGCTGGTGACATTGCTGCTATTGTTGGTTTAAAAGATACAACTACTGGTGATACATTATGTGATGAAAAACATGAAGTTATTTTAGAAAAAATGGTATTTCCAGAACCAGTTATTTCATTAGCGCTTGAACCTAAAACAAAAGCTGATCAAGAAAAAATGAGTTTAGGTTTACAAAAACTTGCAGAAGAAGATCCAACATTCCGTGTTTCATCAGATAAAGAAACAGGACAGACAATTATTTCAGGAATGGGAGAACTGCATTTAGACATCTTAACTGATCGTTTAAAACGTGAATTTAAAGTAGCAACTAACATTGGAAATCCACAAGTTGCTTATCGTGAAACAATTAAAGCAGTTTGTGAACGCGCTGAGGGTAAATATATTCATCAATCAGGTGGTCGCGGCCAATATGGACATGTTATTATTAAATTTGAACCAAATCCAGATAAAGGATTCGAGTTTGTTGATAAAATTGTTGGTGGTAAAGTGCCACGTGAATACATTAAACCAGTACAAGAAGGATTAATTGAATCATTAGCTAATGGTTTAATTGCAGGATATCCAGTTATTGACGTTAAAGCAACATTATATGATGGTTCATTCCACCCTGTTGACTCTTCAGAACGTGCCTTTAATATTGCAGCTTCTAAATCTTTACAAGATAATAAAGATTTATTAAAACCAGTATTATTAGAACCAATTATGAATGTTGAAGTTATTATTCCAGATGAATATTATGGTTCTATTGTTGGTAAAATTTCTGGTAAAAGAGGTACTATCGAAGCAGATGAAATGCGTGGTAATAGTAAAGTTGTTAAAGCTAAAGTGCCTTTATCTGAAATGTTTGGTTATGCTACTGAATTACGTTCAATGACCCAAGGACGCGGAACATATACAATGTCTTTTTCACACTATGAAGAAGCACCAAAATCAGTTGCTGAAGCAGTTGCTGGTAAATATCAAAAAGGAAGAATTACTAAAAAATAAAATAATTTAATTGAAAGTATAATAACTTTACTTTAAAATTATCTTAGTGTTTAATTTAATTAAATAAAAATAAGTATTAATTATTTCCAAGGAGGAAACAAAAATGGCAGAAAAAGAAGTAAAAAAATCAAAGCCTGTATCAACAGGCCCAAAACAAAAATTTGAACGTACAAAACCGCACGTTAATGTTGGAACAATTGGTCACGTTGATCACGGAAAAACAACATTAACTGCTGCAATTACTAGTTATTGTTCAAAACATGAAGCAGATGGATATAAAGGTATGTTTAAGGACTATGCTTCTATCGATGCTGCTCCAGAAGAAAAAGCACGTGGTATTACTATTAATACAGCTCACGTTGAATATGAAACACCAACTCGTCACTATGCACACGTTGACTGTCCAGGTCACGCTGACTACATTAAAAATATGATTACAGGTGCAGCTCAAATGGATGGTTCAGTGTTAGTTGTTTCTGCAACTGATGGTCCAATGCCACAAACACGTGAACACATTCTATTGGCACGTCAAGTTGGAGTTAAAAAAATTGTTGTATTCTTAAATAAGTGTGATATGGAAAGTGTAGACGATGACGTATTAGAACTTGTTGAAATGGAAATTCGTGAATTACTAACTAAGTATGAATTTGAAGGTGATGATACACCAATTATTCGTGGTTCTGCAAGAGGAGCATTAGATGGTAAAAAAGAATGAGAAGCAAAAATTAAAGAATTATTAACAGCAATGGATGAATGAATCCCAACACCAAAAAGAGAAGTTGATAAACCAGTATTATTAGCTGTTGAAGATGTTTTCACTATTACTGGACGTGGAACAGTAGCTACTGGAAGAATTGAACGTGGAACTTTAAAAGTTAATGATGAAATTGATATTATTGGTATTAACAAAGGTCTTAAAAAAGTTGTTGTTACTGGTATTGAAATGTTCAGAAAATTATTAGATGAAGCACAAGCTGGTGATAACGTTGGAGTATTATTACGTGGAGTTAAACGTGAAGATATTCAACGTGGACAAGTTATTGCTAAACCAGGATCAGTTACTCCACATACTAAATTTAAAGGTGAAGTTTATATTCTAACTAAAGAAGAAGGTGGACGTCATACTTCATTTAATCCGGGATATCGACCACAATTTTATTTTCGTACAACTGATGTTACAGGAAGTATGGGAAACTTTATTAATAAAGGTGAAAAATCGGAATTAATTATGCCAGGTGATAACGTTACTATTACTGTTGAATTAATTCACCCAGTTGCCCTTGAGAAAGGTACTCAATTCTCAATCCGTGAAGGTGGAAGAACTGTTGGAGCCGGACAAGTTACTGAAGTTATTGAATAATCACATTTAATCAAAAATCTTTATTCTCTTTTGAGAATAAAGATTTTTGATTAAAAATATTTTAGTAGTAAAATTAATTTATAGAAAAGAGATGACAAATCAATGCCTTATGTTAAAGAACTGGAAAGTCTAATTTTAAATCGTAAATCAATTCGTAATTATGATCCTAGTAAAGTTATTAGTGATAGTAAAATTAACGATATTCTTAACTATGTGCGTCATACCCCATCTTCATATGGTTTAGAACCATGAAAAATTTTAGTTATTAGTAATTCTAAAATTAAAGCACAATTGCAACCAATCATAAATAATCAACAACAAGTTAGTACTTGTTCACATTTATTTATTTTATTAAGTTATAGTGGTGAAAATTTCAATACTAGTAATCAATGATTTGTTGATACTGTTATGAAAAGACGTAATTTAACAAAACCACAATACGAAATTTATAAATCAACATTTAATAATTTCTTTGATCATGACAAAAAAACACAAATAAATCATTGGGCACAATGTCAAACTTTTATTTTATTACAAAACCTTTTATTATTATTAACTGCTCATGAAATTGATAATGTTGTATTAGGTGGTTTTAATGAACAACAATTATTAACTTACTTAGAATCAAATAAGATTATTGAACCTAATAAGTATCATGTTACAATTTTAGTGTCTGCTGGTTATGGTTATCCATCAAAAACTAAAATTATTAAAAATGAAGTTAGTGAAATCAGTACTCTTATCAAATAAATGTATTAGAAAAGGTATTGCAATGGAAAAATTAAAAATAAATAACTTAGATATTGAATTAAATATTAATGTTATTGGTAAATTTTTAGATAAGATTGAATATCCAATTCTTATTTTTGATTTTGAGACTTTTCGTAATTTATTACATAAAAAAAAGAACAATTCGTATGCTCATGATTTTGAAAAAATTTTTTCAATTGCATTATTAATTATTAATAAAAAAGAAGATTTAAGTGTTAGTAATTTACAAAATAAAAAGTTACATTTATTCGTTAAAACTGTTATTCCACAACCAAATATTTTAAATGAAGATTTAAAACTTGTTAAACATCAACAACAGTTTTTTAAATTTTTAACTAATAAGTTATTAAAATATAACATTAAATCTTTGATTTTACTTGGTGCCAGAACTGAAATATTAATGTTAAAAAACTATTTGAGTTATCATAATGATGAAAGTAAATTCAAAAATAAAGTTAGTTATTTTTTTCAAAAACATAAAATTTTTGATTTATATGATATTTGAAATAATGATCAAGTTTTAAATTTACCTTTATATAAAAAAGGTTTACATCTTGATGTTGGTGCTAGTAAAAAAACTTCAATACTAATTAAAAATAATAATGATTATTGTAAAATATTAAAAGAACAATTTTCATTAACAAATAATAATATTGGAAGAATTATTGATCAATATTTTTTTAATAATATTTGTTTATTACCTAGTTTTACTACGCAAGTAGCAAATCATAATCAAAATGATGTTTTAATTGGCGCTGCAATCTTATCATTACTTTATACTTTTTGTGATAAATATTAAGAAAATAAAAAATATTAATTTAAATAATTAATATTTTTTATTAAATTTTATTTTTTTAGTTCAAATTTTTTGGTATTTGTGAATTATATATTGTTGTATTTGTTGATAAAGGCATTAAATTATTAATTTCATTAACATTCAATCTTGTTTCACTATTTGAACTTACATCTTGAGTTTCTAAATTATCATTATTATTTGTTAATTTAAGTAAATTTTGAAATTGTTTTTCAAGTTCTGTTTTAGATTGACTAATTAAATAAGTATTTTCAAACACTGATTTTTTGCAAGGATATCAATATCCATCTTCATCTCAAATTAAAACATCTTCTTTAGTATATTTTACTTCTTTTTTAGTACCATTTGGATCCCAAGGTAGTGATAATTCTCCGCTTTTATTATCTTTATTAAGATTAACTATTTTTATTTTAGAATCGGGATTTGCTCAAGCTTCCCCCTTACTTATATTATTAATAACCGGAATATAAGTAGTTTTAAATTTTTTTGGTTAACAACTCAATGTTCACCAATAACTCCTGTAATAATATAATCATCGCGATGACAAGTTACTGTTACTTTTTCTAGTGTTTCAATTTCTAATGGGTTATTATCTTGATGTAATTGAAATTCATATTTTACAGTAGGATTTTTAATACAAAATGTAACATTTGAATTTTCTGTATTTTCTTTAAATAACATATTTTCTCCTTCATCTTTTTGTTTTTTGAATAAAGACTTTATTTTAAAAATAAACATATAGTAAATTTTAAATTTCAATATTTATCTTTATTTTTTTTAAAATAATTTAATAAAATGCTGAGTTATACTTGTAAGTGCAAGTAAATAAAATTGCAAAAAATTCTCATATAAAAATTTCATAATGCTAAATTTAGTTTAGAAAAAAGTAAGGAGTTTTTATATGAGTTATAAACATCTTGGCATAGATGAAAGGATTTATATTGAGAATCAATTGAAATTTAAATTTAAAATTAGTGAAATAGCTAAAAATCTTAATCGAAGTATTAGTACTATTATTCGAGAAATTAATAGAAATAAAGATAATAATCATTATTTTTCATTAATTGCACAAAATAAAGCTGAAAATCGAAAACAATCACATATTAGTTTTCATAAGTTTAAAAATAAGAATTTAGTAAAATATGTACAACAAAAATTACTATTAGGTTGATCACCTGAACAAATTTATGGCAGAATTAAAAATTTTCATAAAGAGTGAGTTATTAGTTTTAAAACAATTTATACTTGAATTTATTTTGGAATGCTTGATAAAGTTACTAGTAAAAATTTAAGAAGAAAAGGTAAAAAACGAAAATCTAAAGAAAATCGTGGCAAGTTTAATGGTAAATCAATTAAAGAACGAGATATAAATGTTAATGATCGTATAACACTTGGTCATTGAGAAGGAGATACTATAGTATCATCACGAGGTAAAAGCAAATCATGTTTAATAACTTTAGTTGAAAGAGTATCACGATTTACTTTAGCAATATTAGTTAAAAACAGAACTACTAAAGTTATTAATAAAAATGTTAGTTATTATTTATCAATTCTTCCTAAAAACATTGTTAAAACTATTACTTTTGATCGTGGCAAAGAATTTTCAAATTGACAACAACTTGAAAAAAATTTAGATATAAAAATTTATTTTGCCAATCCATATTCACCTTGACAAAGAGGTACTAATGAAAATACTAATGGTTTAATTAGAGAAAAATTTCCTAAAAAATTTATTTTTTCAAAAACTAATAAAAATGAAGTTCATAAATTTATATTGTCTTTAAACCAAAGACCAAGAAAAATACTAAATTATCTTTCACCAATCGAATATTTGGATAGAAAAATAATTTAGTTGCACTTACCTTTACAATTTAGCAAATTAAAAAAACTAATATAGATAAAAATATCTATATTAGTAATGAACATTTAATAAATTATTATTAATAATATCATTTTTTTATCTTTTTTAAAAATATTTTTGTAATTAAATTATTATATATAATTGTAAAATTATAAGTAAAAGTAGCAATATTATAAATTAAAATCATAATTTTATGATTTACTAACACCCAAACTAATACCTAATATAAGGTGTACTTATGTTATAATTACTATAGTATATTGTTGACTCTTCGTTAAAATTAAGTTTGAAAAGGAGTACTAACTATGAAAATTGGAATTATTGGAGCATCAGGAAAATCAGGACTTGCCTTAACTAAAGAAGCTTTAAAACAGGGATATCAAGTTGTTGCCATTACTAGAAATCTTATTAAAATGCCAATTCTTAATAATGATAATCGATTGACCATTAAAAAAGCTGATCTTACTAATAAAAGTAGTATTAAAGCGGTTGTTAATGATGTTGATATTTTAATTAGTGCTTACGGCCCTACTATTGATAATCCCCAAAATATTCATCAGCAAGTTGCTAAAAACTTAATTACTATCATGCATGAATGTCAAAATATTAAAAGGTTATTAATTGTTGGTGGTGCTGGTAGTTTGTTAAATGATAAGAATGAAATATTAGTAGAAACAATTGCATTTCCTGAAGCATGAAAAGAGCATGCACAACAACAAGTTCAAGCATTAGATACTTATCGTAGCAGTGACATTAATTGAACATATTTTAGCCCTTCTTTATACTATGACCCAGAATTACCAACTTTAGACAAATTTAAAATTGGTAACAATCACTTAATTGTTAATAAAGAAGGAAAAAGTGAAATTAGTTATGGTGATGCAGCAATTGCTATTATTAATGAGATTAAAGAACAAAAATTTATTAAAAAACGTTTTACAGCGGGTTATAATTAATATTTTGTTTGAAAGGATATTAGACAAATGTTAAAACTTACAAAAGAACAAATTTTACAAAAAACGATAACTTTAAATAATGGTGTCAAAATTCCTCAATTTGGATTAGGTACATATTTAATGGTTGATAGTAAATCTATTTATAATTTAGTAATTTGTGCTTTGCAAAATGGTTATCGTCATATTGATACTGCAGAATATTATAAAAACGAGGAGATAATTGGGAATGCAATTAAAGATTTTTTAGCAGAAAATCCAGAAGTTAAAAGGGAAGATTTATTTATTACTTCTAAAATTTGAAATGACAATCATGAATATGAACTTACTAAAGATGCTTTGCGTGGTATCCTGAATCGTTTAAAACTAGATTATTTAGATTTATGTTTAATTCATTGACCAACTAAACAAAGTTTTGAATGTTGAAGAGCCTTAGAAGAATTTTATGAATATGGTAAAGTTAGGGCAATTGGTGTTTCAAATTTTAATAGTTCACAATTGAAAGATTTTTTAAAAAAAATAAAAATAAAACCAGCAATTAATCAAATTGAAACACATCCTGGTTTTAATCAAAAAAACACAATAGATTTTTGTTACGAGAATAATATTGCTGTTACTTCATGAAGAACAATGCTAGGTGGTAGAGCAGATGAAATACCATTATTACAAGAATTAGCAAATAAATACAAGGTTACTACTAGTCACATTGCTTTAAGATGAGCTTGACAATTGGGTCAAGTAGTTATTCCTAAATCAACTAATCCAGAGCGAATTATTAGTAATCCCGATATTGGGGGTTTTCAACTAACAGAAGAAGAGATGTTAAAAATTCAAAAATTACCACAAACTGCTTTAGGGCCACAATCTAATGATAAAAAATTTTGAAAAGGAATTATGATGGATTAAATTTAAAAAGGGGGTTAAATAATTGTGATTTGAAATGATTCAACTAAGGAATTAGCAAAAAAATTAAATACTAATTTTGTTACAGGTTTAACTGAAGAAGCCGCAGCTCAATTGCTAATAGAAACAGGACCTAATCAATTACCAGTTACGAAAAAAAAACCAATTTGAAAAATAGTTTTAGCACATTTTATTGAACCATTTGTTTTAGTATTAATTGCATTAGCAATTATTGCTACTGTTATTGGTCAATGACAAGAAGCATTAGTTGTTTTTTTAATTGTAATTGTTGATGCTACTTTGGCTACTTATCAAGAAGTAAAAGCTGCAGCTTCTTTGGACTCTTTAAAGAAATTAGTTTCTTCACAAGCAGTAGTAATTCGTAATGGTAATAAATACGATATTGATGCTAAAGATTTAGTGGTAGGTGATTTGGTTTATTTAGATGCGGGAATGTTTGTACCTGCTGATCTGCGTATTATTCAGTCTTATAATTTACGTACTAATGAATCACTTTTAACTGGTGAATCAACCTTAATTAGTAAAACTACTGAAGCATTAACTGAAGAAAAATTATCAATTGGTGAAAGAACTAATCTTGTTTTTATGTCTACTTCTATTGCGACAGGTAGTGGTCTTGGTTTAGTTTATGCAACAGCAAAAACTTCTGAAATTGGAAAAATAACTAAGTTATTACAAGAAGAAAAAAAACCTAAATCACCATTAACGCGACAAATGTCTTTTTTAATTAGAATAATTTCGGTTTTTGCTTTATTATTAGGTTTAGCTATGTTTTTATTACAATTTTTCTTAATTAAAGTACCTGCTATTAATGCTTTAATTTTTGGAATTGCTTTAACAATAGCAGTAATACCTGAAGGTTTGCAAGTTATTGTTACCGTTTCATTATCACTGGGAAGTTCAAGAATGGCAAAAAAACATGCTATTGTTAAACATTTACCTGCTGTTGAAACATTAGGTCAAGTTGATATTATTTGTTCTGATAAAACCGGAACTTTAACACAAAATAAAATGACTGTTAAAAAATATTATTTAACAAAATCAGTTAATGATAGTAATGACTTTAAAAAGAAAACTAAGCAAGAACAATTATTTTTAGATTGTTTAGTATTATGTAATAATAGTGAAGTTAGTAAAAATAAAACTATTGGTGATCCAACGGAAGCAGCACTTATTAATTGATCAGAAACATTAAAGTTTCCAACAAAGGCACTTAGTGATAAACATACTCGAGTTCATGAAATACCTTTTGATTCCAATCGTAAATTAATGTCAACAATTAATGAATACGATAAAGAAACTTATGTTTTTGTTAAAGGTGCGGTTGATAATATGATTAATATTTGTACTCATGCGCTTATTAATAATGAAAGGGTAGTATTAACTGCACAAATTAAAAAAGAAATAATTGCAAGTATGGAAGAAATGTCAAATTCAGCATTACGTGTTTTGGGAGCAAGTTATAAAACTGTTAATAATACGAAAGATTATAGTAATATTAGTGAAATTGAAAGTAATTTAACTTTTTTAGGATTAGTTGGAATGATTGATCCACCAAGAAACGAAGTTAAAGATTCTTTAGTTAAAACTAAAAAAGCAGGTATTGATACAATTATGATTACTGGTGATCATTTAAATACTGCTGTTGCTATTGGTCAAGAATTAGGTTTCATTGAAAATAAAACACAAGCACTTAGTGGTAATACGATTGATGATATTCCAGAAGAATCATTTAATGCTAATATTAATCAATATCGAGTTTTTGCTCGTGTTTCTCCTGAACATAAAGTTAAGATTGTTAAAGCATTGCAGAGTCATAATAAGGTTGTTTCGATGACTGGTGATGGTGTTAATGATGCTCCTAGTTTAAAAGCGGCAGATATTGGAGTAGCGATGGGTATTATGGGAACTGATGTTGCTAAAGAATCTTCACAAATAGTATTAACTGATGATAATTTTGCTACTATTGTTGATGCTATTGAAGAAGGACGCAATATTTACAGTAAAATTAAAAGAATTGTTATTTTTATTTTAATTACTAATATGGCCCAAGTATTTTCAATTGTTATTGGTGCTATTTTTGGATGAAATGAATTATTGCAACCAATTCAAATTTTATGAATTAATTTAATTGTTGAATCTGTTATTGCAATTCCAATGTCAATGGGACCTAATAACCCTGATTTAATGCTTAGAAAACCAACGAAACGGAATAATAGAATTCTTACTGGTAGTTGAGGATTTATTTGTATTGTTAGTATAATATTAAGTACCTTATTACTATTAGCTTTTCATTTTTTACCTCAAATTTTACGTGAAAATAATAGTGAAGGTTTTGTTTTTGTTATAATGACTAATGTTCCTGTTTTTTATGCATTTTCTTTTGTTTCAGGTGCTAATACAAGTATTTTTAATAAGATTACTTGAAAAAATAAATATATTTGAGTTGCGGCGATTAGTGCTTTTGCTATTAATACTTTTATTATTTTTACACCTGTTGTTAGCAATGCTTTTGGTATTGGTGCTGGTTTTCGGGTAGTTGATTGATTACTTTGTATTGCTTTATCAACAATATCAATGTGATTATTAGAAGTGTATAAAGGAATTAGACTTTTAGTTAATAAATTAATTAAAAAAGAACAAAATAAAGTAAAAGTTAAATAATATAGAATGGAAAATTAATAATGAGAATTATTCCGTATGAATTATTTAGTTATACACCAGATATGAGTTTAACTGCATTGCGTAAAGAACTACTAATGTATGATCATTGTTTAAATAAAAAAATTACAAATATGGCCATGCAACCATTTTTAGATTTGGAACGCAACTATTTTAATTTACTTTTATGTAAATGAGAATTAGAAATGAAAAAACGAAATCATTATGTTAATTCATTATTTAAATGTTATACTAAATACAATGATTTTGAATTTGTTGCAACTCCTGATTTTTTAATTATTGAATGTTGTATACAATGAGATTTAAAAGGTTTTCAGCCATATAAATGTAATTTAAATTGATATGAAATTATGATGATGACAATTAAAAATAAAGATAAAATAAATAAAGATTTTTATGAACAACTTTCTTTGTGGTATAAAGAAATGTTTATGAAAATTAATAATAATGGTTCTTTTAAACCTAAGAAATTAAATATGAATGTTGTTTTTGAAAAAATAAGTAATTTTTTATTAACAGCATAATAGTTTTTGAAAAAAATTTTGATTTTATTTTATAATTAAATTATAAAACACTCTAATAGAATGGAAATTTTATTTTTGAAATTAAACTAAATATGTTGTTGAATTGCTTCTATTTTAATTACCCTTTTTAAACAATTAACCCATTTACTTTGGCATAAAAGTAATGGGTTAAAATTATATATTGGATAGCAACTATATGTTATTAAATTTTGTGTATTTTCAATAGACTTCTTTCATGTTTGATTTAAAATTTACATTAGTTAATAATTTTAATAGCTTTTGGTAAAGTGACAGATATTAAATTAGTCATTCCAACAAAATCAATTGAATTTCATTGAGCAGTAATTTTAACTTTGACTATCTTACTAGTAGTTGATAAATCAATAGTAGTAATTCTATTAATACAATCTTCATCTATTATATCATATACATAATCAAGGTTTTTGATGACAATATCGCCATAACATATTTTTTGTACAGAATTATTGATGATTGAATCTAATGCATTTTCTATTTCTTCTTTTGTAACAGCATTTGGGTAAATAGCCTCAATTTGACTTGGACTATCAATATTAGTAATTTCGTTTAAATCATTTCATCATTGTAATAAGCAATAACTAATTGTAATATTATTTTTTTCTCCTTTAAATTTGGCTCCATTTTTAGCAACAATTTTAATATTTAAATTTAAAGTTAAAAAATCATTTGGTTTAAAAATATCAATAAAGTATAAATCTTTAAAGTAAAAATATTTTTCAAAAATTTTTATATAAACATCATAGTCATCACTTGTAATAGTTTTTAAACCTGACATTGCTACTAATTTTGCTTGTAATTTATTTAAAAATTCAGATTTTATATTTTTTTTAAATTTTAATGTACCTAAATTTATATTATTAGGAATTTTTGTTGAAATATCAATTTTTGTATCTTTTTTTGAGTCTGGTGTATCACAAGCAACTACAGTTAATGGTATTGGTGTTGATATTGCTAAAATTGATAATAATTTTAATAAATTTTTCATTTTATTTTTCTCCTTTAAATTCATTTACCTTCATATAAATTATATAAAATAAAACTTAAATACCATTATATAATATTATTCACGGCAATAAATAAGAATGACAAAAAATTTCTAAAATAAAGTGTAAAAATAATTAGTAGTTTTAATGATAAAAGTTATCAAAGTTCAATAATTATTGATATAACTAAACAAACAAATATTTCAGATATTTATATGCAAAATTATTTTGCAGAGAAAACTAAACCAGTAACATCAGATAAACAGCAGGCAATTGCAGTTTAAAGAAAATTCAAAAAAATGAATATCTTACTAAGTCAATTAGAAGGTATGTATAAAGAAAAAAATGATTTTAATCAAAGGATAATGATTATACATTAAGATTTGATAAGAGTCCTTTAATAAAAGGTATTATTGAAGGTAGAAATGTATTAGCGCATCAATTAATTTTTATTAGTCCATATCAAAAAATTAGTTATTTTCCTCACTTAATTTCTACTATATATTTAGTTTTGTGATATCTTTATGAAATAGATTACTAAAAATTTATTTAGATAATAATTGGAAATTAGATATCTTTACCACTTTTAATTGTTTTAATATCTTTTTTTAACTGCTCTTTTAAAAATTTAATATCATTCTCACTATTTTTTACTTTTTTTAATGCTTCAATTTTAACTTTAGTATCTTTTTTTAATGCTTGAATCTTATCATTTTTTTCAGTTCTAATTAACAATTTGGCTCCAACTTTCTTTGTTAAAATGTGTAAACCCCTAAAAGGGTATTTTTTTAATAAAAGTTTTTCATATTCAATTAATTCTTGATTGCGAGAAGCAATAACAGTAGCTTGTAAACCACCAGAAATATTAACTGCAGTTCTGCCCATATCAAATAAACCATCTAAAGCACCAATAATACCATAAACAGCAGCATAATAGCTACCAAAACCAAGACCACCTAAAACACCAGCTGTTACAACAGCAGCAGTTCCTGGTACTCCCGCAATTCCTAATGAAGCAACTAATGTTACAATTAAGCCATTAATAAATAAAATAGCAATTGTTCAGTTGGGGAAATTACCAGGAAGGATAAAACTAAATCATAAGAAAGATAAAATAATGCCAGCTTGCACTCCAGCACAGCCATTTAAACCTATTGTTGTTGAAAGCGGCATTACTGTATCACTACCCTCTTCTTTCACTTTTAAATCTTCTTTTAAGGTATTCATAGCAATTGGTAAAGCGGCATTAGAAGACTGAGTTGTAAAACCAGCAATAATTGGTTTCTGTGCTTTTAATAATCAACGATAAGGATTAATACCAAATAAATATAATGATAATAAATGTCATAAGAAAGTAATAAGTAGTGCTAAATAAGTGACTCCAATAATAATGCCAATATTAGCAAGTGCACCAATTGGTTGATTAATAATTGCTGTTGCTAGCATACTCATAACAGCAAATGGCATAATTTTAATAAACATCATTAATATTGAAATAATAATTTTTCATATTGTTTCTAAAGTGTTTCTTGCTTTGTCCATTCGTTCTTCATTATGCTTAGTTAGTTTTTTAATTGCAAATCCAATTAAAGCACCAAGGACAATGATTGGAATAATTAATGTTTGAGTAAAAACACCAATTAAGTTGCTAGGAACGTAACTAATGATAATTTCGGGAATTGTTTTGGCAGTAGTTTTATCGTAACTACCACCATCAGTTAAATTAAAACTTTGGCCAATTTTAAAAGCAATTCCTAGTCCAAAGGCAATAGTAAAAGCAATAGCCACATTTATTAATAAAATAGTAATACCAACTCCTGAAACTTTAGTTATTGTTTTTGAGTTACTATTTTTTTTACTAGTAATTCTAGCAATAGCTAAAAATACTAATGGAATAGTTAACATAGTAATACCAATAATAAAAATAGTTTTTAATAATTCAATTCAGTGTACAATTTCTGCAATTCAGGGTATATAGTCAGGATTGGGTTTTATTGGTGTTCCAGGTAAGTTAGGATAAGTAATGTTATGACTATTAAAACCAGTAATAGCTTGGATAGTAATACCAAAAATTAGTCCTAATCCCATTCCAGTAAAAATACGAATTGGAAATTTAAGTTTAGTTTTTTAATAAAAATAGAAAGTGCTAGGATAATACTAAAAAAGACAATTATCCCGATTAGACTTTGTCAGTGTGAAATACCAACAAAGTCTCTTAATAAGTTAATATTGTCATTACTAAGAGTTGTCATAGTTGCTACCTCATTCTTTTTATTTTTTATAGGTTATGACGATGTTACTTTTCTGCTTGCTATATGAATAATATCACTAGTACGAGCAAAAGGAGGTGAATAAACTAAATCTAAATTTTGTAAATCACGGATGTCCATTTTATTTCAAATGGCAGTAGCAAGAGCATTAATTCTTAATGTGGCATGATTATAGCCTGCCATTTGTGCTGCCAGTAATTGGAAATTTGTTTTATCATAAAATAGTTTCAAGTATAAAGGACGAGATTGTTTTAAGTATCTTGGTAGATCATAATCTTTAATATAAACACTACCAATTTTATTTTTATCAATCGTATCAAAACTACCAGTTTTTGTTATTTCTAAATTACCAACACGTAAAATACTTGATCCTAAAGTTCCTGGATATTTATGTTCTGGGTTTTTAATATTATCAGCAATAATACGTGCCATTTTATTAGCATTAGTTGCCAAGGGAACATATATTGATGATTTATCAAATTGACTATATATTTGTGCACAATCACCACCACTATACATATTTGAAAACTTTTTTGTAACATTTTCTTTAGAAGGAATTTGACAGAATTCGTTAATAATAATTGCTTTATTTTTATTTAATTCAATGTTGCTATTTTGTAAAAAATTCGTATTTGGTTCAAAACCAACTGCTAGTATTACTAAGTCACAAGGTATTGTTTTTCCATTTTTTTTATCACTTACACTTCTTAAACGCAAATCATTAACATTATTATGAGTCATCATTAGTTCTTCAACTTGATAGTTTAGTAAAATAGTGGCATTGTTTTTTGATTTAGTTTTATGATTAATATTTTTTTTGGTTAGTTCATCATAAATTAATTGGCTAAATTCTTTATCAACAACGTCTGCCATTAATCGATCTTTCATTTCAACGATTGTGACATCTTTTTTTTGTTTTAAGCATGCTTCTGCCATTTCCATGCCAATGAATCCACCACCAATAATAACTATTTTTTTAGCATTTTTCATTGCTTTTTTTAGATTTATGGCATCTTCTTTAGTAAAAACATTATAAACATTATGTGGCAAAATACCATGACTAAAAGGTGGCGGAATTTTTGGTTTGGCTCCTGTTGCAATAACTAAGGCATGATAAGATACAACTTTTGCTTTAGTTTTATCGTCTGTTGTTTTTTTGACATGAATTTCTTGTTTTGCTGTATCGACTTTAATAACATTTTGATTTAAATGAATTTTAATTTTATTTTTATTATTAGTTTTTTCTGAAAAATCTTTTTTTGTACGATCATTTAAAAGTTTTTTATCTTTAAATTCATTAGCAATATAATAAGGAATACCACAAGCACCAAGTGAAATATAGTTTTTTTCTTGATAAACATGGATATCAAAATTTTTATCACTATTTTTTTCACTACGTAATAATTTACTCGCAACTCCCATCCCAGTCGCGCCAGCACCAATAATAATAACTTTAATTTTCATTTTTATCATCGCTCCACTCTCATTAATTATAATATATATTTAATAAAAATATCAATTAATAGTGTTTATCTTAAGTATTGATTCATTTTTGAACAAATTCTAAAGTAGTGTCACTAATACCTTTATCAGTTACTAAATTATATTCATTAACAACTGTGTGGTCTAAATCACCAATTAAAAAACTTTGACCGTGGTTAGCATCAAGGATAGTGTATAATGAACTTTTTTTTGGTATTTCATATCGAATTTTTTCTTGAAATAATTCGTTAGCATTAGTGTAGTTAATAAAGTGATCATTTTGACCATGAAGAAATAACATTGGCATATCAGGTATTAGTTTTAAATATTTAATTGGTTGTATTTCTTGTAAACCATCGACACCAAATGTTTTTTGTGCTTTTTTACGACTTAATTTCAACATTAAATTAGTAGGTAAGAAAGCATAATTGTATAGTTTTTCACTATACGTACGATCTAAGCGACTAAATGTACAATCAGAAATAATGAATTTTACTTTTTGATTAATTTTATGTTTTGCATATAAATTGCTTCACATTACTACTGTTGCGCCACCTAATGAAAAACCATATAATCCTAAAGCAGTAGTTTCTTGTTTATATGTTTTACAACAGTATTCAATAATGTCTTGTAAATCTTGTGATTCTTTTAAACCAAAAGTTGTTGGTGATGCATCACTTTCACCATGGTTACGAGCATCATATCAAATAACATTGTAGCCAGCACGTAAAAAAATGAAAGCTTGTTTAAATATTCAAAATCTTGTATTAGTTATTCCATGTAATAAAATTATTGTTTTATTATTATTTTCATTTTTAAGGGGACTTTTTAAAAGATTACCGTATAATGTTAAATTGTCAATTGATGTTTTAATTGAAAAAGGAATTATATTTTCATGTTTTTCTAGGTATTCTCAATATTCAAAATACATTCGCCATTTTGCTAATTCAATTTTAACTTTCGGTTGAAATTGAGAATTATATTGCAAGCATGCTTTAAACATTTCAATTGAATTTATATTAACTTTTTGTCTTAATTTTATTCTATTAATACTACTTTGTTTCATTAGTTTTCCTCACATTTTAGGTCATACACTTTAATAGTCGATGTTATTTAATATTGTTGGTTTTGGTTTACAACGAATATATTTTTTGTATTTTTTATAAGGTATAAATTTAATATATTTGTATTTGCTAACTACGTGTTGTCCATTATTTTTACTATTTCGTCGTAAACAGGGTTTTACTTTTTTGATTTTAAAAGTACCAAAATTAGGAATAGTAATTACTTTACCTAGTTGGTTAATATTTTTAATTTCTTCAATTACACAATTAAAAACTATTTCAATATCTTGAATGTTAAATTTAGTTTTAACTGATACTCTTGCAATTAATTCTTTTGCGTTCATAAAAATCAACCCTATCTGTTTGCCCATATCCTTCTAATATTATTTTATATTATTTTATTTATAAAATGTAATCTATAAATTTTTCGTACTTTGCTTATTAATAATTTTATATATAAAAGGCATTTTACATATTTAATTTGAATAATTTTAACATTAAAAATAATAAGAATCAAAGATAAAAATTTCTTTATTATATTCAATAGTATAAGTAAGCATATTCCTTAACTATAATTATAATTTCTATATAATGTAATTACAAAAATAAAAGCGTTTGGCCATTGCTTTAGTTTTAAAGCAAGTGGTTTTTTATTTTTGAAAGAAAAGAAAGAGAGGTTTAAAATTATTCTAGAGATAGCGACAACAAATGTTTCAATAGGTGATATTGAAAATAAGATTAGAAAATTTAAAGAAAATTTAGAAATTTTTAAAAAAGAATTCACATTTTTCATAAATGAAAGTGTTGAGGAACAACGTAATTATAAACAAAGATATCAAGATATTTTATCAGAAGAAGAATTAGAAAATAGTAAATATGAAAAGGATTTATTTTATAAAGAAGATGATTTAAAAAACTTAAAAAGTAATATTGAAGATTTAACAAAAAGTAGGACTAATAATCAACTTAGAAATCAAACATTGGATGAAAAAATAGCAAAAGATCAAAAAGAATTAAAAAAAATAAGAAAAGAAATTAAAGCTTTGCAAAAAGATAAAGAAGAGTTTAAAGAAAAAAGCGTAAAGATAGATAAAGATACTTTTCAAGAAACTCAAAAAAATATTGAAGATTTCCAAACTACTATGAGAACAAAAATAAAATATGTTGAAGTAGTATCAACTTTAATTGAAGTTAATTCAAGTGATGCAAACATACAAAAGCATTGAGATGCATTATGAATCGATTATAATAATAAAGTTAAAAATTCAAAAGAAAGAGTTCATATTTTAGAAACAGAAATTTCAAATTGAAAAAAAGAAATTTCAGAAAATGAAATTAGTATTAAAAGCCAAGAAAAAGAAATAATAGTATTAACGCAAGAACAATTAAAGTTAGAAATTGATATAAAAAAAATTAAAGATAAAATTGAAAAAAATATAAAAGAAATAAGGGATAAATTAAGTGAAATTAATAATAAAATGAATAGTTGTTTTACTGAAAATAAATTGAATATAACCAAAAAGAGTAATGATATTATTAATTTATTTAATGAATTTAAAACTTTTCATGAAAAAATAAAAGAAGATTTTAAGTTTTTCATTACAATAAAAGAACAAGTAGATAAATTTTTAGGTGAATATTTTTTTATTAAAAACTCTAAAATTGAAAATTCTATATCAATAGTTGCTGATTATGATGCTGCACTTAAAATTATTATCAAGAATTTCACTACTTTTTTTGGAGAAAATAAATATGGTGAACTTTTAAAAAGTATAAAACAGTTTAATAACTATAAAGAAAGTAATGCTCAACAAGAATTACAACCATCAACTTCTAGTGATATCACTATTAATATCAATAATGAAAATAATGGTAAATGCAAATTATTTGATTTTGAAGAATTAAAATTAGAATCAGGATCAATAGTAAAAATGACTCTTAATTATTATAATTTTTTACAAGAATATAAAGGTCCATATTCTTATCTAATTTTTATTAAAGATGATAGTTTAAATGAAGGGAAGAATCAAAAAATAGCAAAAAACCTTTATTTTAATCCATTACTATTATTTGAAGATTGTAATGAAGAAGAACAAATGATTTTTAAAAAATTACAAAATAAAATGGCAAAAAACAGTAAAAAGAATTTTCTTTTTAATGAAAACAAAAAATTTGCTTTATTATGTACTAATGAAAATGATAGTTCGCAAAATCTTTTGTTTTTAATTGATTTTACAACATTAATTAAAATTCCTAAAAAGTTTATTCCATTAATGTATGATTATCAAAAAAAATATAATTTAAATCAAAAAATATGTAAAAAAATAGTTAATAATTTTGAACAAAAAAATAAAAAAGATTATAAATTTATGTTTATAAAATTTAGAGTACAAAATAATAATATTAAAAATTATATTAAAAATTTAGATTTATTATATGAAAAAATTTATCAACAAAAAGATCAATTACAAGAGTTAAAACATTTATTTTTTGAATTTAATGAATTTCTTGATTTAAATAAAAAACAGCAAAATATAAAAATAAGTGATTATGAATCTCAACAAACTAGTGAATTTCTTAAAGAAAATGATTTTGTATATAAAATGGTAAAAGAAATATCTAATATTTTAGATATAACATTAAATTCAATAAATTCAGATTGTTTGATAGGAAATTCTAATAATGTATTACAAATAGCAGATGTTGAATCAATAAACCAAGAAGTATCAGTTGGTCTAGTACTTTCTGAACAAAAGATAGCATTTACAAATAATATATAATCAAAAGTTTTAAACTTATAAATAATGCATATTTTCCAGATAATTAAATTATCTGGAATTTAAAATTAATAAGGAAAGAAATTTAATAATTTAATTTTTTTATATAAATTTTGAAATACTTCTATTTTTAACATTGATTTCTTCTCATGATTTTTCATCATTAATATATTTTTTAAATAAAATGGGAGCGTACCGATGTTGTCAATAAGATTCAAATTTGTCTTAAAATTATAAAGTTAGACGAGAATAATTTTGACTTCAATATGCAATTGTATGTTAATTTTAACACTTGAAAAATATTAGTCAATAATAATACTTACTTTTATAACACAAAAACTCTTATTAAAGTAAACTTTAATAAGTTTTATTTTATTTTTCATTTTTTTTAAAAATCTTTAATCTTAATTTATAATAACTGGATGGCAGTATTTATTTGATAGCATTTAAAATTAACCATTTTTGTATACATATCAATATTATAAGTTCTATCACCAATCATATGTTTTAAAATTTGTTTAATATTAGTTTCAGTAAAGCAACCAATATTTTCAACTAATGCTTGGTTTAATACACCATCTTTTGCATTAATAAAATAACCAACTTTTAATTTTTTATATTGTAAGGTTAATGATTGTAAAAAATCAATTAATTCATAATATTGACCTTTTTTAAATAAAGTTATTGCATTTTGATAGTGTAATTTAGTGATTTTATTTTTTCTTCTTCCAGCCATTATTCCAAGAAATAAAACATGAAAAGCATGAAATTTATCTAAAATAAATTTAGCATTTAAAATTGTAGCAGTTTTTCTAATTCATTTTGCACTATCACCACAAACTATTAAATTTGCTTGCTCAAAGTTTTCAAAATATAAATTACCATATTTTTGAATAAATTTAGCTGTTTTTTCTGCACCAATTTCTGTTTTTGATACTCTTATTTTACAAACTGCTCTTTTATTAATTAATTTTCCATTTTTCTTTTTACCAGTACAAAATACTAATAATCTCATAGAACATTTTTTACAATTTTTAGTATTGTGTTTTTCATTAAACTTAAATTTTCTATGTCCATCATCAATATTTATATATAAAGTTTGATTTTTTTCTAATACTATTTTAGGTATATTTGCTTTTGGTAATTCAAATTTTTGATATGTTCTACAAACTGTACTATTGCTTATTAAACCTTCAATAAAAGTATCACAAACATCACGATACTTTTTATCATCAGCAAAATATTTTAAAATTTGTTTAATAACATTTGGTGCAAGCTTACTATATTTTTTAACACCAAGATAGTTATCTAATAAGGATACGTATTCAGTTTTTTGTTTTTCTATGTTATAATGTTTATAAATACGCCGTTTATAAGTTAGTAAACCCTTTTTTGTTTTTAATTTTCTTTTTCTAAATCTATATGATTTATATTCAGATTTATCACATATACTTCATAAATAATCATCTATTTTGGAAAATAATTCTTCTGTTTGTTTTAAACTTAATTCATCTTGATTAAAATCATGTTTATCTCAATCAAAATTATTAGTAAATGGTAATATAAACATTTTTAATGTTCCTTTCTAATTTTTGTTTGTTAATAATTTAAGTTTAATTTTTTTTTTAAAAAATAAGGAGTAAATATGGCTTTTATCACTAGTTATGCACAATTAAATAAAAAATATAGTCTTAATTTTAGTGATAATAATTATGGTTTTAGTTGAGATATTTTTAAACAATTTGTTGGTGATGAATGAGCAGAATTTTTTACTACCAATTGTTTTTATCGTTTTGTACCAACTGCACGTGGAACAAGAAAAACTTGAAACTGTTTAGCATTTGATTTATTTATATGTTGTAATTTTAGTGATAGTAGTGTCCAAGAAGTAAGAAGATATGAAAATACTCATAGTGAAACTACAATTGGTGCATTAATGAATGTTTGTCAAGTTTTATTAGATAAATATGATATTAATTTACTACCTAATAACCCACATGGTATTAAATGAAAAATAACTAAGGATGGTGGTTGTATCATTTTTCCTAATAATCAACAAATTGATTTTATTGGTTATGCTAATGGTAATAAAATTTTTGGAAAAGAAGCGGGTGGGTCAAGTTTTTTAGGTTCAAGAACAGATGAAATAATAATGGCTGAAGAAAAAGAAACTTTAACAGAAAAGCAACTAACATATCGATATGAAAGATTACAAAACTCTATGTTTAGAAGCAACAGAATTAAAGTGTCAAATGAACCAATTAAAGAGTGAAGTTGAACATTTATTGATAAAAATATATATAGTAGTACATTTGGACAAAAGATTACTCGCTATTTTTACAAAAGTTTCTTTATTACTTTTACATGTAATCCATATGATAAATATCATCCATTTTATTTAAAATACTGTACGTCGTTTTTACCATTAAATGATAAAGTGATGAATAATCTTAAAAAAGTTGGTAAAGTTTACTATGAAAATCAAGACATATTTAGTGGTTTAGGTTTATTTGTTTTAAGATTTACTATTCAACCATTTTGAAATAAATTACCTGAAATTCAAAAAAGAACATTATTAGAAATGAAAAAAAGTAATCCTGATGAATTTAATACTGTTTATTATGGTTTTGAATTTTTAGATAGTGATGCAACAATTTTTCCATTTCAAAAAACAGTAAAATATTGACAATCATATAATTTAAAACAATTTTATAATCAAGAAAAAGATATGTATAAATTTGATTTTTATAGTGTTGGTATTGATTGAGCTACGGGACCAAAAGACCATACTGTATTTATGATAGTTGGTTTTAAAGAATATAATAATACTGGTTATTATGACCCGTATGTTATTTGTGAATTAGTAGTTACTCCAAACGATTTTATTAATGAAAACGAAAAAATTAATGCTTATGTTAATGAAATTTTAGGATTAATGGATAATTTTGAAAATTTTGACCAAGTAATTTATTTTTATGATGATAAAGCAAGAACAGCAATGGATTGATTAAATCAAAAATTAATAGATGAACATAATACTATTTTAATAACACAAACTGCTATTAAACATGCTTCAAATTTAAATCAAGAAGCAGGATTAACTAATAGAGTGGTTTGAATGAGAAATATTATGAGTTATGGAAACTTTTATGCTAATAAAGATGATTTACCAAAAACTACTCAATGTTTAGAAGAATTACGTTATGATGAAACAAAAACTAACATTCCAGACAAAAATATGTACCAAGACCCATATGATGCTTTGTTTTATGCACTATATCCATATAAAAATGTAATTAGAGGTAAAAATAATGCTACTGTGAAAAAAAGTATCTTCACATTTGCTATATAATAAACAATTTCAATATAATTAATAGTATAGGTCTCATAAAATAAACGCCTTTAATTTAGGCGTTATTTTGCATTTAAAAGTATATTTGTAAAAATAATCAAAAATAGTACAATTTAAAAGTAAAATCAAGGAAAAAAGGAGAATTAAAATGCAAGATAGCAAAGAAATGATAAAAAATGTAGAAAATGAAAAAGAAGAAAAAGGAAAAAAATTAAATAATTTTAAAAAATGAATTAAAATAAATTATAAAAAAATAATATTATGAACTGCTGTTATAGCTGCACTTTTATTAAGTATAATGTCATATTATAAAACTTATAATTATAAGTCATATTTAGGACATGATTATACAGTCTACTGGGGGGGCTGGAACAACAATATGATCACATGAAACAAGTGATGAACATAAAATAAATTTATATTTTAGTGTTAAACAAATTCTTGATTATGACATAAAATGAGATGGTATTTATCCAGATGGATATTTTGATAATTAAATTTCTATATTTATATAAGAAATATTTTCATTATATTTATCAAATAAATTAATATTTTTTAAATTTATTTCTTGTTTATCAGTTATTAAAATTATTTCATAATTAGCAGCACCAAATATACCACTAATTTCAATCCGATTTAAGTTATTAATCGGATTTTCAATTTGTAATTCAAATTGATTATTATTATCAATTTGTGAAATTTCTTTATAAAATTCTAATTTAGAAAATAATTGAGATTTATTTGAACCGTATAAATTTAAAGCATTTTCAATTTTATTGTTACTAATAATTGCTCTTGTAAAATACTTTCCATATTCTCCATTACCTAATGTTCAATCAGCAGGAATTAATGACGGAATATTATTACTTTCAAGTTCATTAGTTATAGATAATCAGTTAAATTGATTATCATCTAATTTAAATAATTGATTTTGGCTAATATCATTATTTTTTAACTTAATGTTATTAATATCTGTAAAATCAAAATATTCAGATTTTAATATTACTTTTATATCTGTAAATCTTCAAATATCATCTTTAGTAGGTTTTATTGGGCTTGATTTTAATTCAAAATAATAAGGTAATAATATTTTATTATCATCATTTAATCCTTTATTTATTGATAATGATGAATAAATATATTTTGATAACATAATAAATACTTGTTTAAATACTTTAATTTGCAATAATTTTATATAATTTGGATATTCAAACTCCCATTGTTTAAATAAGTTAGTAATTATTTCATCGGGTTTTTGTCCTGAAAATGTATCACGTAATTCTGCCATCTTATTTATTGCTTTTCCTTTGTCATTGTATAAAGCACCATTAAAATTTCTATTATAGTTATATGTATAACTTAACATATCTAATAATAACTGTTGTAAACTATCAATTGTTGGCGCATCTTGTATTTCAATTGCTATACTTTTAAATCTATTATTAGTTGCAAGATAAACATATCATCCTTCATTACTATAAGATAAAACTTTTTTATCTTCCAAATGTATTTCATGTTTTAATGGTCAATTACCATCTCAAACAGCACCCATTTCCCAACTTAATCAATTATCAGTTACTCTTGCATTATTAATAACTTCTTTTCTTGTTACAGTACCAGTACTAATTTTAATTAAATCTAAAACTGATTTTTCTTGTCCTATAAATTGTTTTGCTAAATTTCAAGGTAAAATTTGTTCACTAAATCATTGTTGTAATATTCTAACTTTTGGTTGAGTTTCAATAGGCATTGATAACAAGGGAAATGCTATCTTATCTTTGACAAATAACTTTGGGTATACTTCCATATTGTCAACTTCACCAAGTACCTTTATATTGCCAAAAATCATGCTTCTAGGGGATTTAATTTTTAAACCAATTACTTTTGTATCTTTGTCTAATGGTTTTTGTAATTTAATAATGATTGGATAACCATCTCTTGTTTTAAAATCTTTAATTTTAATAATAGTTATACTTTTAGTACTTCTTGTTTTTGGATTTTGATAAGGTTGTGAATAATTATTAATGATATATAAATTATCAATATTATTTTCAGTTAAGGGTTCATTAATAGATACAGCATATAACTTAAATTGATTTAATAAATTTATTTCTTGAAAAATTAAATTTTTAATATCAGTCATACTATATTCAATAGTATTATCATTAATATTAGTACTTGGTCTTTGATTTAATTGCATAGTAAAGTCTGATGTTTCAGTAGCAGTAGTTTTTAATACTTTATCAATATCAATAAAACCTATTTTAATAGTATTTGCTGAAAATCTTAAACTATTATTTTCATTATTTTTAAATAAACGTTCAATTTCATAAATATATATAGTTCTTTTTTTAAATTCATCGTAATTATATTTATCAAATCTATATGGGAGGTTCCCAAAAAAGTAGGAAGATGAATTACTAGATAAATAAATTCTTTCCAATATTACCATTTAAAAATGATGATAGAAAAATTAAATTCTCTTTTACCCTTAAATTTATATTCGACGTATTTTAAAAAATATATATTTAAATAAAATAAAAATTATTCTCAAAGTTATTATTAAGGAAAAAGACAAGAAATAATCTTGTCTTTTTTTTGTAATTGTAAAATTTTAAAATTTTTAATAAACCTCTTTAACGCTATTATCAACACGTGTTAGGGAACTAAAAAAGTGAACTACAACACAGTTGTTAAAAATAGTAGCTAGAACATGTGGACTTGCATGGATAAATAAAAAGTGGAGTGATACCTAATAAAATATACTAACCATTTAATGGTAATTCTTGGGGTGGGAGCGAATTGGAAACTAGTATATATAGACCTGTTGTAGGGACCTATTGTATTAATTCTATTCTTTATTTAACCAACCTTGCCACCCCCCAGTGAGCAAGTGTTGGTTTTATTTTTTATTTTTTTTGAAAATTTTTTTGGGCGAGAAAATAAATTTCAAACTTGTAAAAAAAATTGAGCGGTGCCGGTTCAATTAAAATATTAATTTGTTTAACACAAATTAAATAAATATTGAATCGAATGCCTCGATTTCTTTTTAAAATTTCACAATTTATTTTTGAGCCCAGAATTTCTGAAATGAATAAAACTAATAGTAGTATTATTAATAATCTAAAAATCAAAATATATGTTCTTTATGCTATAAGCAACAGAACATATTAGGAAAGGATTATTATGCAAATAGAATTTAAAAAAGAACAAATTGTTAAAGATAAACCACAAGCTATTCTTATTGATTATGGTGAATATAAATTACAATGTCCAAAATGAATGGTTAAAAATAATAGTTTTATTGCTGATGATAAATATACATATTGAGTTTTTAATTTAGAAAATATTAAAAGAGAATTAAGTGGTAATGAATTAATAAAATTATTAGAACCATATATTAAAGACCAAAAAATAACTGTTAATAAACCAACTGCTTCAAAAGAATATTATCTTAATGATATAAAACTTGAACCATTAAAATTTTATGAACAGCATAATAGTTGATTTATGGGTGAAATAACAGATAACAAAACTAAAATTACTAATCCTTGTTTTAAATATAACATTACATGAGAAGAAAACAGAAAATGTTTTAAAATAAATAATCCATATAAACATGATGATTTACCAATTAATTATATAGTTACTTCTTATAAGGAAATTTCAACTCATAATGAAAAAGTATTTTTGTTGAACATGTAAACAAAATAAATTAGATTATTTATTCTTTAATACTAATGATATAAAAACAAGAAAATATTTTTTAAGAGATAAAAATAGTAAAACAATTTGTTACGACTGTATCTTAAATATTAGGTTAAGCAGGAGGTATAAATATGGATAAAGAAAAATTAATTTATTATCTTGATAATGAATTTATGGAATTACTTAAAGATGATATTAGTGATGAAATTAAAATTAATATTAGTAATTGAAAAATGAAATTAATAATGAGATTACAAGAAAAAATTAAAAATGGAAACTTTGATTAATAATGCAATATGACTTAATTATTGGAATTGACCCTGCTGGAATTGGTAATAATGGAATCGTTATATATTCAAATGAAACTAATAGTATTGTTTTAAATAAAACATTTAAAACAAAAACTATTTTAGAAAGTAAAGATTTTTATAAAATATATTTTCAAATAACTAAAAACAAATTTATTGATAAAAAAATATTAGTTATTGTAGAAAATTTCTTTTTAACTTCAAAACAATTATTAACTAATCCATTAGCAACTCCTAAAATTATTGGTGCATTAATGGTATTAGTAGAAGACGTTATGAATTGAGATTTTCAAGAAAACGAACCAAAAAATAAAACTAAAATAGAAAATTATAAAGGAAATATAAAATTTACAAAACATGAACAAGATGCATATAAACATATTCAATATTATTTAAGGAATTATAAAAATGAAAGATAAAGCAAATTATGTCAAATTAACAGTAAAACTGAGTAACACTATTGAAGCAAAATATTACGAAAAAGGTAATAAAGAATTATATTATAGTGTTCGTGGTCAATGAAATGGATTAAACTACGTTACTTTAATTTTTAATAACCCAAAACTTTATAGACGCTGTATTTTATTAAACAAAAATGATGAAATTATTGTAACTGGTCAAATCTTTAACACTTTAAACATTCCTAAAAATCGTGCATTTTGTTCAATAAATGTTAAATGATTTAAAAAATGAAAAGAGTAAAAAATGATATTATGAAAATTTTTATTAATAGTACCAATATTAATAACAAGTATAACACTAATAATATTTTTAATATTTATTATTAAAGAATTAAAAAATGAATATAAAGTATTAAAAATATTAAATGAAATTGCTAATCAAATTGAAAATAAGGAGAAATAATATGAAATATGAAGATAAATGTTCTATGTGCAATAAAGTAAAAGAAAACTTTTTATCCAATACCTGTAATAGTTGTTGATTAGAAGCAGTTAATAAATGAAATAGAAGAAGTTGAGGAAATTTAGGAGACTTTGATAATGAATAAAGAAAAATTACTTAAATATATGAAAGATATAATTAAATGAACTAAAAAAATTAATTATACAAACTCTGATTTTGACAAAAATATTTTAAATTTATTAATTGAAAAAATAGAAAAAGGTGAATTTGACTAATGATAATATTACCTACTTTGTTTGAAAATAAAGATGAAATTGAAATATTATCACCATTTCCAAAAGCAATTCATACAAGTAATGATATTAGAGCAATTATTTTAAGACAATACCCAAATGTTAAATCCAAACACATAATTGTTTCGGACCCAGAAAGTAATGTTGCATTAATAGTTGGTAATAATGATGTTTATCAAGGTTGAATTAAAGTAACAATTAAAAAATTAGAAAATTAAAGGAGAATAAAAAAATGAAAAAGGAAAAAATTAAAATTAGAAATTATGAATTTGAATTATATGAATATCAAGTAAATACTTTATTAGATATTGTAAGAGAAATGTTAAAAGTAAATAAAGGAGATTAAAATGCCAAACGAAAATACACAATCAAATTATACTTTAACTAAGTTAATTAGAACTGGTATAAGTCCAATTTGTGCAATGATTGGTACAAGTGCTTATTATGGTCAAGTAATTGCAAATCCAGTATTAGGTTCAATTAATAGTTTATTATTTGGTAAAAAATTAGGTTTAGATATATGAAATTTAAATCAAAGACCAAATACTAAAACTAAATTAATTAATAGTAGTAAAAAAATATTATTAGGTTTAGGAACAATTGGTTTAGCAAATTATAGTAAATGAACAGAAAATAATATTAGTCCTATTATTCCTACAACACCAACTCCAATAACTACTACAACTACAACAGAAGGTCCTCCATGATTACTATTAAATAAACAAGAAAATCAGTCATTAATGGATTGAGATACATATATTAGTTTAAATGCTTATGGTATATCAAATCTTATTAGTGGATTAACTGAGTTAATACCTAATAAATTTGAAACAATAAGAAAGATTTGTAATATGGCAACTGGTGGATGTTTAATATCAAGTGGAGTTGCTATGGGTATTAATAATGATTTTAATAATGCTTATGCAGTACCTACTATTATTGCAGGAATAAGTGAAATTATTCATAATTTATTACCAATGGAAACAACTAATCATATTGAAGAAATGCAAGAAACATCATTTAATAATGAAACTGCAAGATTAATTAATGATAATAGTTTCACAATTAATAGTGAAAGAACTAGTCAATATGGTAGTGATAATATGAGCGAAGTTCCATTAAATCATGATAATGCTTCACTAAATTGAGATTATAATCACATGAGTTTATAAAGGAGGTGAATAATTTATGAATAAAGAAAAATTACTTGAATATTATAATAATGAAATTCATACATATAAAGAGAGAATGGAACAATTAAATAAAGAAATTGCCTTATTAGTAAGCATTATAAGTAATTCAAAATCGATGATTGAAAGAATTAATGGTGGTCAATTTGATGAATAATTAAAAAATAAATAATTGAAAGGAAAATATTGAAATGAAAGAATTTTTACATGAATTAATAATTATTGGAACAAGTGTTGGAACATTAATTTGCAGAGAAATTATTGTTTTATTAAAAAGATTTATCACAACTCCAAAACATGTTAGAGCAAATAACAAAATTATAAAACATCAAAAAAAATTAGCAAAATTAAATGAAAAGATTAATAAAGGAGAAAAATAATATGACAAAAATTGAATTTAATGAAAAATATAGAAAACAAGATATTAGTATTGATAGAAATTTTGATTTACATATTGATAATTGTTTTAAATTTTCTGATATTGATACATTAGAAAATGCAGTTAATGATTATAAAAAATTAATAAGTGAAATACCACAATTAGTTAAAGATTGATTATTGGGATAAGATTAGGAGAATGTTAAATGTTAGAAAATAAAGATAATGTTCAACAAACAACTGAACCTTTAACTGAAAATAATGTTCAACAAGAAATAGAAAATAAAGTTAATGAAGCAGAAAATAAGTTAAATAAACTTAATCAAGAAATTAAAGAAAAAGAAATAATTAATATATTTAAAAAATATCAAGTTAAAACTGAATTTTATGATTATTTAAAATTTAAAACTAATAATTTAGAAAATTCAAAAATTGAAGAAACTATTAAAAAAATGATTAAAGAACAACCAGTATTTAAAGAAACAATTAATACAGGTGGAAATAAACAAATAATTATTAATAATAAAACAAATGATAAAGAAAATTTTTTAATTAATTATAAAAAGAAAAATTATTTATAAACGAAAGGAAGAAATAAAATGTCAGTACCATTTAATCAAAATTTAGACAATACAGAGAGATTAGTAGAAGCGCCAGAATTTATAGAATTTTTTAAAATTTCAAATAGTCCATGAGCAAACTTTTTCCCTACTGAAATTGTTGACTCAGTAAATATTGAGTTTATTGTTAAAAAACCAAAAAAACCAGAAGTAAAAATTATTGCTTGAGATGATAAAAGTAAAAGATATGAATTACCATATGTTGATACAGATAAAATTAGTAAAAAAATAACTAAAAAATATCTTGCAGGAGAAATTATTGCAGATGTAGATTTAAAAGCAAATAATGGACAAAATTTATTAGATAGTATGCAATATGAAGTTGCAAATGATTTAGCAGATAAATTGGCAATTGATGATACACAAGCAATTGCAAAATTTGCTACTAAAATCGATATTGAAGATACAACACCAGTAGACTATTTAAAATCAATGTTATCTGCTTGAAATACTTTGTTTCAATTTAGAAACATTGCAAATAGTAAATTTTTTATTACTAATGGTCTTTATGATAGTTTAGTTTATTTAGCAGATAATAAAGGTTTAATTACCGATAATCAGTTGGCACAACAATTACGTTTAAATGGAAATAATTTATATGTAAAAGGTGTATTATGTGAAATTGTTCTTGATGATTATATGATTTTTACTAATGATAAAAATGAACAACAATTAATGACCTTTATTTTAGCAACACCAAGAGCGATGAAAAGATATATGATAGAAAATACAGTTATTTATGTAGATTTTATTAAAGATGATAAAGCAGGAAGAGCATATAAAGTTGCTGGTGAAGTTGTTGGAGAAGCAATACCATATATTTCTAATAATGAAACAACATCACGTTGAATGTTATGTGGAGTTATTAAAACAGAAAAAACTGATTTAAAAACTAAAATTACAAGTTTAACAACTGATATTACTGCAAATGTTAATAACAATAATAGTGAATTAAATACACAAATAAAAAGTACTAATGAACTTAAATCATTAAATCCAAATTTAACAAATCCAACTATTAAATATTTTAGTGATGCACAAGGAAAAACTAATGTAAGTAATCAAAAACAAAAAGCAGGTGACTTATATATAACCATTACTGCTAATGTTAATGACTTAAATTATAAAGGAACAACAAATCCAATTAAAATAACTCTTAAATAAAGGAAATTAATATTATGCCAATCGGTACAACTAGTACAGCAATACTTTTAAACATAAATAAACCAAAACATACTAGAACAAGTAACCAACAAGAAAACAAAAGTTTTTGATGAGAAATTTTAGAAATGATTGGTGTACAAGTTATAGCAGTAGCACTTGCTCCTTTTACTGGTGGATTAAGTGAAAGTTTTGCACTTGGATTAGGTGCAAGTGATTTAGTTGCTAGTATTAGTGCTGTTGGTGTAGAGTTTTTAACTGATTTTACTATTAATCAAGTTTATGATTATTTAAAAGGAAATGTAACAAAATTAAATACTTTCTTTAATATACTTCCTGCATTTGCTGGACTTAATAAAATTAGTCGTGGTTATCGTACAAGTAAATTTATTAAACTAGCACAAAAAACTAAAACATTAGAACAAGTGGGAATTAAAGAAGCAAAAAATTTACAAGAAATTATTAGTCAAGTAAGTGGAAAAGAAATTTTAACAGATAAAATTATTGGTAATAAACGTTATTTAATGAATTATAGTTTTACTCCTAATCGTGAAACAGTATTACGAGATTTAGGTTATGTTGCTGAAAGACAATATAAAAATAATTTTCAAAAATTAGAAGCACAAGAGTTAAAAGATTACTTATTATTACAAAATACATTAATAAAACTAAGTCCACAATTAACTCCTAAATTTAAAATTAAAGATATTGAAAAAGCAAATAACTTTTTAAAAAAATTTAATACTGATTTAAAAGAAGTATTAAAAATGAATCAACATGATTGATTAAATTTAGTTCATACAATACATACA
The DNA here is from genome assembly GCF_964019735.1 of Spiroplasma endosymbiont of Thecophora atra. Taxonomy (NCBI): domain Bacteria; kingdom Bacillati; phylum Mycoplasmatota; class Mollicutes; order Entomoplasmatales; family Spiroplasmataceae; genus Spiroplasma; species Spiroplasma endosymbiont of Thecophora atra. The sequence continues at coordinate 91,842 of NZ_OZ026464.1, forward strand.
GAAAATAGATATGGAAAAACTTTAATTTTAGATTTACAAAAAATTCGTGCTAATGCTATTAAATTTAATTTTAAAAATAATGTTATTCATCAACTTGTTTTAAAAGCAAATCAAACTTTTAAATATTTTGATATTAGATTTTATTTAAAAAAAGGTTTAAATAAATTTTGAAAAGATACACCATATTTTGAAAAAATACGAGAAAGTATATATAAATTACAAGAAAAATTTGAAAAGTTAGAAAAACAAGTATTTGAAAAAATTCAGAAATTAAAAGAAAAAGCAACTAATTTATTTACTAGTGCAGAAAAAAGAGCAATTAAACACGCACAATTAATTCCATTAAATTCACCAGTATTTATGGGTTGTAAAATTCAACCTTTGTCATTAAATAAATGTGCAATTACTATTTATCATCGCAATCCTAAATATAAATCAATTACAGTTGTTGATAGTATTCTTAAAGCAAAAACTTTTGTTACTCAAATACATCCATTCCATTGATATCGTTGATATAGTGGTTGATACATTGGTTATGGTGTTAATCATAATAAATGATTAAAAGCAATAGCATTTGCTCCACCAGTGGTACAACAAGTAATTAGAGATAGTTTTAAAGTATATAGAGAAATATTTAGAACTATTAGAACTTATCATAAAGTAGTAAATATTATTAATAATCCTATTGAAAATATTAACAAATCATTTAAAAATGTTGGTTTAAAATTTAGTGTTAATACTTTATTTGGTACTGGATTATTACATCATTTAGAAAAATTTGCATATAGTCAAGTTGTAACAAAAAGTAAGAAAAATTTAAAAAAAGGTAAAAATAAAATACAAAAAGAAATTGAACATATAACACATAAAAAAACAAAAAAACATACTCATCATTATAAACAAGCATTTTTTAAGGAATGATAAATTATGATTAATAAACTTTGAACTGATGTCAGTCTTGAAAATTATAATAACTGATATCCATTAACTGGAAAAATTACAGAAACGCCACAGCAATATATACAAACATGACCAAATGCTAATGATTGATTTAAAACATTTGCTATTCGTGCTCAAAATGATATTAATGCTTATCTTAATTTTATTTTATCTAAATTTCCTTTTGATAGTTTTAAAGATGAATTAATTAAAGAAACATTAAGAGATATGGTTTATGTAATGGTAGAACATTGAGTATTTAATCGTACACCAATTGAATTTAATGTTGATGCTACTATTCAATTTAATAATGGTAATCAATTTAGTGCAAGTAGTATTCCTACAATTAATGTTTGAGATTTAGCACCTAGTAGAATGAAAATATGGGCAAGACTAACAGAATTAAAACAAATATTTTCAAGTTATAATGATGATGAAATAGATGTTGAAAAAATTGACTTAAAAGCATTTTATACTAGAAATCAAGTTGATGAATTAATTGAACAACAAAAAGAATTTACATTATTAAAACAAATTAAATTATATGATGATTTAGTTGATGATAATGAAAATGAAATATATAGAGGTCCTGTTAGTAAATTTATTAATAAAGGTTATGTTGCAACTGATTATGATAAAGAAACTGAAACAATGATTTTAGATTGACCTGATGAAATTGGTACATTACCCCCCGAAGCATTACAAAATAATCCACAAATTGGTGATTATACACATGCACCAACTTGTGATTTTTCTGCTAAACAACAAAAACGAATTACTACTAATGAAAATGAAATTACCAAATTAAATACTGAATTAATTAAAGCAAATGAAAATATTAATGATGTTAAAAATAATTGATTTAATATTGAAACTAGTCCTTTATGAAAAAAAGTTGAAAATAATAATATAGAAATATTTAAATGATATTTTATTAAAATCAGTTATCAATATTTAACAGAAAATAACTTTATGAAATTTTATAAAGTAATTAAAATTTATTTAAATAATGTTTTTAATGAATTTGAATTGCTAAATGTTGATTCCATGACGTATAGTGAACAAATCCAAAATAAAAGAATTTTAAATACCGGAACGATTTACTATGACAATAGAAATAAAAAATTTAGGGGTGGTGGTAATTCCTATCCTGAACGTGGAAAAATTAATTTAATTGGTGATATAGAAGAAATATATCAATATCAAGGAATAGATACACCAACTGAATTTATAACAGAAGAAAGTACTGAACATGATTATTACACAAAACTAGAAACTAATAATTTATTAGATAAAAAGCAAAATATCAATGATGATGCTTTACAAACAGTTTCTAAACAAATCGTTCCTGCAATTAATGAAATCAATAATAAAATTCCTAATTTATCTGATTATTATAAAAAAGAAGAAGTAGATAAAAAATTAGAAGATGTAAAATCACAATTTCCTATTGCATTTCAAATAAATACTATTAGTGCAGAAATTCCTAATTTAGAAACTACTGATAAAACTATTGTCGGTGCTATTAATGAATTAAAAGAAAAAATAAAAGATAAAAAATTTTCAAATGATTATTTTAAATATAATACTGAAACAAATGAAATTGCATTAAATGATGAAGAAAATTCATTACTTTGTAAAGATTTATTAGAAAATAATGAATATAAATTATTAAAAACTCAAAATAAAAAATTATTACAAGCCATTAATGAAATATTAGAAAAACAACCACAACCCAGTCCAAGTGGTTCAAATTGAAAAGAAGTAGGTAAAGTCGTAGTAGATAAAAATAATATTACACATATAGAATATATATTTAAAGATAAAACACATTATAGAATATATTATAGTTTTGGTGATTATACTAGTAAAGAAAATAATAAAAATTATAGTTGACAAATAATTAATTTTTATTATCAATTAGATACAAATGTTTTAAAAAGTAGTTTATGAATATCAAATAATAATGTTAATGCGGATACTGAAATTAATATTTATAATAATAGAATAATGTGGGGTATGGGTAGAGATTATATTTTTAAAAAATTAGAAGAATTACAGGAATAATATTATGTTTTTTAAAATTATAAAAATTATTTTAGGTTTAATTGGAGTAATTCTATCATCTGCAACTGCTGGCTTAATTATATTTATTATTGTCAAAATTATATTAAAAATTAATCAAATATTTTAAAGAAAGGTGGTAAATATTATGTTAGGTAGATTTTTTAGAAGAGATAAAATAAATACTAGTGATAATCAAAATGAAAAAGTAAAATTTTTAACTAATAAACACAAAAGTACGCATGCTTCAATTTTAAATTATTTTGGTTTTAATGATTTTAATCATGAGACATATTTTACTGATTTTGTGGCAGAAAATAATGCTAATTTATATAATGCTCCATTAGAAATAAATAATGAAACTATTAAACAATACTTAATTCAACAAGAATTTTACAGAAAAAATTGAAATTCTATTTTTAAATTAAGTAAATTAGGAATTAGTGGTTATTTAATTTATATTGCTAATGATGACTTATATTTTCAAGTAGTAGATATTCAACAAAGAGTTTATGATATTACTGGTAAATTAATTCAATGTACTATTTTTTATGATAACTATGAACAAAATGTACAAACAGTAAGACTATTTGAAGTTTATACATTAAACAATGAAGAAGTAACAATTAATCGTGCAATTTATAGTATTAGTGATAATAAAAAACAATTTCCATTAGATTTTAAATTATATATTAATAATCCTAATTTAGCACAAGAACAAACACTAAATATTAACTATATACCAATAGCAATTATGAGAAATAAAGCAAATGAGCTAGCAGATTGTAATAAAGTAATGGATAAAATTAAAGCATTAGATGTTATTTATGAACAAATTGTTTTAGATACCATTTTAAATTCACCTAAATTTATATTTAGTCAAACTTATGGCAATGTTCAATCTTTAATAGAAGACGCAGTAAGAACTTTGGTTACTAAAAATTACATATTTAAAAGTGGTGGAGATAATAATGAACAAAATGAAAATATTAATATGACAAATAGTAATTTTAAAGGTAAAAATTTAACTGATATATACGATTGAAATGTTAATGAAATATTTAAACGTTGTGGTATTCATATACCAAGTCAAAAGAAATCAGCACAACAATCAGTTCCAGAAAGTACAGCTGTAAATATTTCAACTATTAATTATATTGAACAAAAGTTATGACAATTTAATATTGATATTCTTAAATTTATTCAAATATTAGTACGTTTAGATAAAGACTTATTAAGTAGTAAAACATTTAATATTAATGATGAACAAGAAATTAATAATTTAACTGTTAAATTAAAATTATTTAACCCCAAAAATAACCAATTAATAGGAGAGAACAATGGAAAACAACAACAAACCACAAACGAAATTTCCACAGAAACAAACTAAACTTAATCAAGCAGAATTAGAAAATGATTATTTAATTGATAATATTCCTTATGACTTTACTAATATGATGAGAGCTACTAGTGACCCTGATATTAATAGAGCATATGATGAATTTAAAAAAAGAACAATTTATATTTATGAAATTGAACGTTTATTTAAAAATAATGAAAATAATAGTTTAAGATTTTCAGCAAATACTATTAAAATTGGTTTTATTGATATTGAGAAAGTATTAAAAACTACTGCTGTTGAAACATCAGACTTTACTATGCAATTAAATCAAAGAGCAAGTACTAATATTAATGATAATACAATTGAATATAGTATGACTGATATTAAAAATTTAATTTTTCAAGAAATAAATTTATTAAATCAATTTAAGTTATATGCTGTATCTATTAATGAACCCTTAACTGAAAATAATATTGATAATTTATATATTATTAATAATTATTCACAACCTTATCAAAATCCAAAAACAAGAAGTACTAAAAGTATAACTATTATTAAAATTAAAGATTTTAAAACAAGAGATGGTTATCCAATCATAATTAAATTACAAAAACCATTAGATAAAGATACAAAAGTTACTGGTTTAAAAATTAAAGCCCCTAGAAGCATGATTTTTGGCAATATAAAGGTACTTGGTGAAGTTGACAATATGGAAGTATACCCAAAGTTATTTATTAAAGATAAGATAGCATTTCCGTTGTTATCAATGCCTATTGAAACTCAACCAAAAGTTAGAATATTACAACAATGATTTAGTGAACAAATTTTACCTTGAAATTTAGCAAAACAATTTATTGGGCAAGAAAAATCAGTTTTAGATTTAATTGCTATTAGTGGGGGTAAAGAAACAAGAAAAGAAGTAATTAATAATGCAAGAGTAACTGATACTTGATTAGGTTGAGAAATGGGTGGTATTTGAAATGGTAATTGACCATTAAAACATGAAATACATTTAGAAGATAAAAAAGTTTTATCTTTTAATAATGAGGGATGATATGTTTATCTTGCAACCAATAATAGATTTAAAAGTATAGAAATTGAAATAAAAGATGCACCAACAATTGATAGTTTACAAAAATTATTATTAGATATGTTAAGTTATACATATAACTATAATAGAAATTTCGAAGGTGCAGATTATGATGATAAAGGTAAACCAAAAAATAAAATAGCAGAATTAAGAAAAAAATTTGAAGGTCAAAAACCCGATGAAGTAATTACCAACTTATTTAGGCAATGAGAGTTAGATTATCCAAATTATGTTAATTTATCACAAGTTAAAATATTTAAACAAATATTTACTATGTTATCAAAATATATTTATTCATCATTATCAATAAATAAAGGATTAAATGATGATAATAAAATTTTATTGCCATATTATTTTGAATTACAATCAAGTCCAATACAACCTAGTGAAAATGATATTTGACAGTATAAGGATATAAAAGTAATATTAAAATCTGTATATTTTGATTTTACTGATGTTAATAACATTAAACTAAAAAATAATGATATTAGTCAAAATGAATTATTTAAATTAGATGATAATCAATTTAATTGATTATCAATAACAAATGAATTAGAAAGTAATAATATACCTTCATTAATTCCTGCTGATTGAACATTAGCTAATGGTGAATATGGAAAATATTTTACAAAATTAATTATTCATAATAATAAAATTGAAAATGCTTTAAATTTATATGGTTCAAATAAATCAAAATTATTTTCTAAATTAGAATTTTATAAAGAAATTTCTAAAATTGAAAATGTTAATGAATTTGAATTACTAATTGAAAATCCAATTAATAATTTAAATCGGATTGAAATAAGTGGTATTTTTGGTGCTGGTAACTATGATTTAATTTTAATTACCGATAAACAAGAAATAAACCTACAAAATATTAATTTATTTGATAAATATAATGAAAATATTTCTTATATTAACTTAGAAATATAAATTATTTATTAAAATATCCATTAGGATATTTACCATTTCATATTATATCTGTAGTGTAATATCAATTTTGAAAAGATATATCAAATTTTCTTCTTAATGGTTCATCTGCAAAATATAACTCAAATTTATAATCTTTTTTTAAAGTATCATTAGGATTAGTTGTTCAAATAGTTTGAACAACTCATTCAACTTGTTTATGTGGAGTTAAAAAATATTTAACTCCACTAACATTATGGGTAAGCACCCCCATGATTAATCCTATTGTTCCAGTTGTTGTACCAGTTAATGCTAATGCTAATGTTATTTTACTTAAATTTGTTTTTATTCATGTTTTCATATTAAATTCTCCTTTTTTTCCTTGATTTTACTTATAAATTGTACTATTTTTGATTATTTTTACAAGTATGCTTTTAAATGCAAAATAAACGCCTAAATTAAAGGTTTTTATTTTGTAATACCTATACTATTAATTATATGTAACTTGTTTATTATATTTTAAATATGAAAGTGGTTTTTTAAATAATTTTTTATTTTAGTTAAAATTACACTTATATATTTATATAATATATGCAGTAAATTATTTTTTTAAATTATTTACAATAAATTTAGAATTTTTTAAAATAGTTAGGAAAAAAAATATGAGTTTTAATTATTTATGAACTTTAAAAGAAGCAACAAAAAGAATGTATCAATCATTTAGAGATGATATAAAAAATCAATGAGAAAAAACAGATTGAAGAATATTAAAAGAAAGAGATAGAAAATATATTCCAGTTAAAATTAAAGAAAGAACTAGAAATACTATCAATGGTCTTGTTACTTATAAATGTCGTGATTATAAATATTATGATGAACAATTAAAAAAATGAGTAAGAGTTTGTTTATTAGATGAAGAATTAGAATTACCTAAATATAAAAGAACTTGTCAGGATATCAAAAATAATGTTATTGAACATTTTGCTGATGGAAAAAGATATGTTGATATTTTACATACTATGAAGCAAACAAAATTTAGTACAACAAGTATTAGTAGATTATTTCAAGAATATCAAGTTAATAAATTAAATGTTCCAAAAATAAAATTAGAACCAAATCAATTTATTTATATTAGTATTGATGATGGACATCGAAAATTTTGAAAATTTAAACGCAATTCTGGTAAATATTCAATGCGTTTAGTATTATTTTGTACAGATAATGTTAATCATAAATTAGTTAATAAAAGAGCAGATGTAATAATAAGACCAACAAAAACAGCAATTGGTGTTAAAAAAACTGCTGAATTTATCAAAGAACAAGGAAATAGATTTTTCGAAAATTTTGACCAAACAAAAATTATTATTTGTGGTGATAGTGCAGGATGAATTAAAGATGTAGCAGATTATTTAGGTGCGCAATTTGTTTTAGATAAATTTCATTTAGTTAAAAAATTATATGTTGGAATAATCGCTGGAAATAAAGGAAAATATTGAAACGAATATAATACTTGTAGAAATTTTATTGAAAATGGTCAATATGCTGAGTTAATAAAATATATGAATGAAATATTAAAAAACCATAAAAAATTAAAAAAACAATATTTTAAAAATAATAAACAAGGTATTGAAAATCAAGGTGCAAAGTGAAATATAGGTTGTTTTACAGAAGGTAATATTTGACATATTTTAAAAGAAATGCTTGGTAATAGAACTTATAACATAAATATTTATATTAAAATGGTTATTTTTAAATGTAATCAAATAAATTTAAAAACATAACTTAATTAATTTTTTTTATTAAAATTTTAAAAACTTATTAAATTAAAAGTTAATAAGAATTTTTGTTGTGTATAAATATTAATTTTTTTATTGATTTTTTCAATATTTGTATTTTAATTGAAATTAATTTAATTTAGTAGTAAGATATATTTACAATTGCATATAATTATAGTTATTTCTTGTCTATAATTTGAAAGAAATGTTTAAAAAGTAATTATATCCTCCGTTTTTGTTATCGTCCCTATTAGAATACATACCAAAAAACATAAAAGGAAAAAATACACTAAAATCAGAAGACTTAAAAAGATTTATAAAATCTTTTAGAAAACATTTTGAAAGACAAAATCACATAGGAATAAAATACATAGCCTCAAGCGAATACGGAACAAAAACAAAAAGACCACATTATCACATATGTTTCTTCAATTTACCATTAACAGATACAGAATTTCTAAAAAAGAAAAAAGGAAACAACTACTACATATCAAAAACTGTTGACAAAATATGAAATAAAGGAATGCATGTAATAGGAAAAACAACTTATGAAAGCGTAGGTTATACAGCAAGATATACATTAAAAAAATTAGACAAAATTGACTATAAAAAAAATGACATTGAACCTGAAAAACTAACAATGTCAAAAGGTATCGGTTTAAAATTTTTTGAAGAAAACTGAGAAACAATTTATAAATATGATTACATACCTACAGAAGACAGAAACTTCAAACCTCCCAAATATTATGACAGAAAACTAAAAGAAATCAATCCAGAACTATTAGAAGAAATAAAAAAACATAGAAGAGAAATTTTTGAACAAAACATAAAAAATGAAATAAATTCTCAACAAACACTACTAACAGAAATCATGGGAAATAAACAAAGACGTCTTCACAAAAACTTAAAAAAAATTTCTCAGCCATTAAGAAACGAAAAGTAAAATCACACAAATATATAAAATTCTGCTAAGATTAAAAAACAGAAATTAAAATATCGCAATATGGATGAAGCCTCGAAAACTCGAACCATATTGCTTTAATCATTATATACAAAGAAAATGATTAATCAAAGTCAAGTGTTTCAAACACTTGATTTTTTTATTTTCTACCATATTGAAAGTAGGTGAAACAATGAGACGCAAACACATCAAAATGACTAGAAAACACAGAAGATACTTCAAAAACTCTGCAAGAAAAACAAGAATAGCAAACACAATGCCAACAATAAAACGCGGAGGTTACAGAGCATAATGCAAGACTATCAAAAAATAAATATAAACATAGAATGATTTAATAATAATAAACACAAACTAATAACAATAAAATGTCCAACAATACAACTATTAACAAAAACAACAGACATAATCTGTTACCTATTAGCATTAAACATATATCCAAAATTCCAACCAAACAAAACAATACAAAGTTACATATTAGAAAATGGACAAACTGGATACCTAACAATTTGTGGTAACAACTATGAAACAATCGGACATACAAATTTTAAATTCACAAAAGGAGAATAAAATGAAAAAAGAAGAATATTGAAGAAACCCATTTAATTTTGAAATATTTATAAAAAAAGAAAACAAGGAGAACACAAAATGCAATGAAAAGAAATACTACAAATCATAATCACTATCGCAAGCACAATATTACACAAATATTTCACAAAATCAAATGATGAAAAAAAACATTAAAAAACTAAACAAAATAAATAAAAAACAATCAAAACTAGAAAATAAATTAAACAAAATTAAGGAGTTAAAATAATGAAATTTCACACTCAATATAATAACAAAAGAACACCAACAAAAGCAGGTGAAGAAGAAATTACAGAATATCAAAGAATATAAAACGAACATACAAAAGAATGAAAACTTAAACCAATAGGTAAAAGAAACATATATAACGAAATACAAGAAGCAGGTATAGGAACAAGTTTAAAAGAAATGATAACAAAATACCAAAATGACGAAATAGACCAACTAGGAAACAATCAAAACAATTACATAGATACAACAACAATACCTGAAAACAAAATAGACTTTGAAGAACACATAAGAAATCTTGAAAAACAAATCAATGAAACAAAAAATAAAAGAACAAGAAAACAAAACAAAACAAATATATGAAAAAGCAAGAAAGGAAGAATTAGAAAATGAAAAAAAATAAACTAATATACAGTTTCGAAAACACAATAAGTTCTCACCCCAAACACTCAAAATTTTTTAGAAATCAAGAACACAAAACAACAATGAATGCAAGTGATTTAATACCAATATTTGTAGATGAAGTATTACCTGGTGACACATTCAAACTTACAACAAAAGTAATCATCAGACAAACAACTTTAATAAAACCAGTAATGGATAACTCATACATTGACATTTCATATTACTTCGTTCCAAACCGTCTAATCTGAGATGATTGAAAAAAATTCATGGGTGAAAATACTGACGGAGCATGAGCAGTACAAACAAAACCAACAATACCTCAAATAACAGCACCAAACGAAGGATGAGAAATTGGAACAATAGCAGACTATATGGGAATACCAACAGGAATACTAAACCTATCAGTATCAGCATTACCAATCAGAGCATATACACTAATATTTAATGAATGATATAGAGACCAAAATTTACAACAAGAAGTACACCTAGACAAAGGAAGTGCAACAAAACAAGGAACAAACAGAAATAACTACATAAATGATTTAGAATGCGGTGGAATACCAGCAAAAGCCGGTAAATACCATGATTACTTTACAAGCGCATTACCAAGTCCACAAAAAGGACAACCCATATCAATACCAATAGGAGAACTAGCACCAGTTAAAACAGGAACAAACAGAAATGAAATACCAGAAGAACCACTATATATGAGAGGAAAAAAAGGAAGTGCATTAGGAACTGGAACAACATCACTAAATATAAACAGCACACAAAATATAGGAATAGTAGAACAAGGAAACAACATATCACCACCAGCAGGAGCAGCGCAAATGGCACCTACAAATCTATACGCAGATTTAAGACAAGCTTCATCAATTACAATTAATGAACTAAGAGAAGCCATAACAATGCAACAATTATTAGAACTAGACGCACGTGGCGGAACAAGATACGTTGAAATGCTTAAATCACACTTTGGAGTAAATAGCGGAGACGCAAGACAACAAAGACCTGAATATCTAGGCGGAATACATCAACCTTTAACAGTACAACAAGTACCACAAACAAATTCAACAGACGCAACAACACCACAAGCCAATCTAGCAGCATATGGACATAGCGGATTAGAAAACCGTTCATTCAAAAAATCATTCACAGAACATGGTCATATCATTGGAATAGCCACAATAAGATATAATCATACATATCAACAAGGTTTAGAAAAAATGTGAAATAGAAAGGACAGAGAAGACTTTTATGACCCAATTTTCGCAAACATTGGAGAACAACCAATATTAAATAAAGAAATCTTTGCCCAAGGAACAGACAAAGATAACGAAACTTTTGGATATCAAGAACCATGAGCAGAATATAGATATAAACCAAACAGAGTTAGTGGAAAATTCAGAAGCAAAGCGAAAGACCCACTAGACATCTGACACTATGGAGATTTCTATAAAAAATTACCTAAATTAAGTGCAGAATGAATTCAAGAAGACCAAAGTAATATAGACAGAACATTAGCAATCAAATCAACAGGAGAAAATGCTGAACCACAATATCAATGCGACTTTTTCTTTAAAAACGAAATTGAAAGACCAATGCCTACATACAGTATACCTGGTTTAAACAAAATCTAAAGGAAAAAAACAATGTCAAAAGGATTAATAATAATAACAGTAATAACAATAATAATTCTACTAATAATAATCATAATAAAACTCGGAGGTAAAAAATAATGGATTGATTAAACGATATATTAGGAACGGGTAACAGTTCAGCGCGAGTACAAAATCAAATGAACAGAGACTTTGAAGAACGTATGTCTAATACGGCCATGCGTCGCTGTATGGCCGACATGAAAGCCGCCGGAATAAATCCTATACTCGCCGCAGGCGACGGCGCGAGTACGCCTGCGGGCAACGCTGGCGCTGGAGGCCAAGGAGCCGGCGCATTCATTCACCAAGCAGGAAATACAATAGGACGCACAGCAAAAATACTAGGAAAATACTTCTCACATCCATACGGAAACGCAGCTCGCAAAATAGAACAAAACTATGGAAAAAAAAGCGTTAAAAAGTATCATAGCAAACGCAGCAAAAGCGCTAGCTTAAAAAACAAAAAAAATACCAAAAAAAAATAACCTTGAAATTCAAGGTTAAAAAACAAATCTTGTCGTCGATGGGGCATATTATATTTATTTAAAAAAATACAATTAAAAACTATTTCAATATCTTTAATATTTAATTTAATTACTAATTTTAGTATAATTAATTTTTTTAATTTATTTATATTAATACTATTACAATTAAATAACAGTAAATGATCTCACTAATTCAGAAGTAGATAAACTATCATCTAAGCATATACCACTATCGATAATATCTTGTTTAGAAAATGCTTTTTGACTATTAGAAATAGATACAGTTTCTTCTTTATTTAAACTGCTATTTTCTGCAATCATTATTTTACTTTCATTTTCAATATCTTCTTCATCAGTATCTTCTCAGTTAGCAACAGAAAAATAACGTGGAGGAAGTTCATCTAATATTTCATGTATCCTATTTAAATCTTCTGCCTTTTTAAGTAACTTAGCAATTTCAATAACTTTAGTAGTTTCATCATTTATATTCATTTTTTCATTAAACAAATCAGTTAAATCCAATACATTGTCTTCAGAAATTTGTTCTTTTTCTAATCAATTATTAATTTTTTGATTAAATAATTTAGTTAAAATTACTGCATCTTCCTCAGAAATATTAAACTTTTTTAATCAATCATTATTTTTTTCATTAAATAACTTGGTTAAAATTGCTACATCTTCTTCAAAAATTTTTCTTTCTTTAAACAAATAATTAATCATTTTTACTCAATTAATTTCATCTTTATATTTTCTAAAAATAATACGTTTAAATAACGTATTCTTATCTTTTTCTGGCATATTTAATTTTCCTTTCAATGTTTTTTAAATAACATTATAACATCAAATATAATGATAAAAACTTTTACAATAGTATATAATTATAAATAAGTAAGGCTTAAAAATAAATATAACTTTTAGGAGGAAAATATGGAAAAGAAATTTTTAACTTATCCTCATGATATATCAAAAAAAATTATTAATCATACTAGGTATAAGTAAAATTGCAATTGGTTTGTCTATCTTATTTGTTTTTATTACAAACTTAATTATCTATACTAATTCAGGATTAATATTTCCTTTTAGAGAAATAACATAAAATAAATTTACAAAATAAAAAATGAGTATAAATGCTTTAAAACATTTATACTCATTTTAAATTTATATTAATTTTAAAAATTCTAAAATTCGATTTAATTCTTTGTGATTACTATAATTGATGATTAGTTGTTTTTTATTGATTTTTACTTTAGTATCTAAAGTTCTTGATAAAGTATTTTCTAATGCTACTAAATGAAGATCTGACTTTTTCTTATCATTTTGTTTTTGATTTAAACTTAATTGTTGCATATTAATAACATCTTCAACCTTACGAACACTTCATTGTTCACTATATGCCCTTTTAGCAATAGTTACCATTAAATTAAGATTAGTACCTAAACTTAATAATGGTTTAACATGACCCATTGTTAATTCATTGCGTTGAAGCATTTGTAAAATCTCTACTGGCAATTGCAAAATTCGTAAAGTATTAGCAATGTGACTACGTGATTTATTAACTTTTTGTGAGAGTTGTTCTTGAGTTCATTTCATTTTACTAATTAAAGTTTGATATGCCTGTGCTTCTTCAAAAGCATTCAAATCAACACGTTGAATATTTTCAATCAAAGCAAATTCCATTAATTGTTGATCTGTTACTTCAATAGTTACTGCAGAGATCTCTGTTAAACCTGCTAATTTTGCAGCTTTAGTTCTACGTTCACCAGCAACTAATTGAAAAACACCATCTGTTATCGTTTTTTTAACAATAATTGGTTGAATTAAACCATGAATTTTAATTGAATCACTTAGTTCTTTAATTTCTTGTTCATTAAATACTACACGTGGTTGATATGGATTAGGAATAATTTTAGCAAGAGAAATAGTTTGTGAAAAAGTTTTAGCAATTTCTGGTGAACTTTCAATGTTAGTTATCAAATCATTTAAACCTTCACCAAAAATTGATGCTAAACCTTTAGCAGAAATACGATTTTTTTTATCATTAGACATTATTTAACACCTCGTTCACTAAACTTTGATAAGCAATAGCACCACTGCAACGTGGCCGATAACTAAAAATATTTTTACCATGACTTGGTGCTTCACTTAGGGTTACATTTCTTGGAATATAATTTTTATAAACTTTTTCTCTAAAATTTTTTTGAATTTCTTTGATAACTTCAACAGAAGAAGTTGTTCTAATATTAACCATAGTTAATAAAATGCCTTCAATTTCTAAATTGGGATTAAATAATTGTTGTACTAAACGAATAGTAGATAATAATTGTACCAAACCACCTAATGCATAAAACTCAGCTTGTAACGGAATAATAACTGAATTAGCTGAAGCTAAAGCATTACGATTAACTAATCCTAAACTAGGCGGACAGTCAATAATAATAAAATCATATACTTCCTTTACGGGTTCTAATTTTTCTAATAAAATATTTCTTTTATTACGAGATTGCTCTAATAAAAATATTTCGGCTCCCGCCAAAGAAATGGTTGATGGTAATAAATCTACTCCTTGACAAACTTCAGTTTTAATGACTTTTTCCAATGGAACATCATGTACTAAAACATCATATATATCTTGTTCAACTTTATCAGCAGCAAAACCCATTGAAATAGTAGCACTACCTTGTGGATCCAAATCAATAAGTAACACTTTTTTATTTTTTATACCTAAACCTGCAGCAAGATTAGTAGCAGTAGTTGTTTTTCCAACTCCACCTTTTTGATTAGCAATTGCAATAATTTTGCCCATAATAATTACCTTTCTAAATTAATAGACTAATATTTTATCCTACTAATTAAGTTTAACACTAATTTTAATTAATATTATTTACAAAGGTTTACTTTTAATTTGTTGATAAGGTCTTGGATATTTTAAAGCACATAATTTATATTTTTGAAAATGAAGGATTGTTCTTTGACCATAGTTGTTTGGCAATTGAATAGTAAATTGATTAATTAACTTTGCACCCATTGTGTTAATACTATTTTGTGCCAACGCAAGTTCTTCTTCAACTTTAAGACCCTTATAAGCAATAAATAATCCTTCAACTTTTACTAATCCTAAACATAATTCACTTAAAATATTTAGCGGTGCTAATGCTCTTGCTGTTACAATATCAAATGTTTCACGATATTGATGAGCAAATGCTTCTGCTCTTTGATTAATTATATAAACGTTTTCTAAGTTTAATTCAGTAATTACTGTTTTTAGAAATTGACATTTCTTTGTATTTGATTCAATAATGGTTAATTGTAATTTGGGAAAACAAATTTTTAAAATTATTCCTGGTATACCAGCACCACTACCAACATCACAAATATTTTGATCATCCAAAGTGATGTTATTACTAATTAAAAGAGCATCATAGAAATGTTTATAATAAACTTCTACTTCTTCAATAATTGTTGTTAAGTTATATTTTTTATTTTCAGCAATTAAAATTTTATAATACCGACTTAATTGTTGTTCCATTATTGGTGTTAAAGTTAAATTAGTTAAACCTATAGTTCAATCTTTATTCATTGCTTACTCCTAAATCAATCTTTTAATAAAATACTTTATTTATAGTCTACTTTAAATATAATGCTTTAAATAATTAAATATAATTTAATTATAATATTTTTTTAGTATATACTTGAAATTTTATCACATAACTACTATCCTTCAAAATTTAATGTTATTTTTAATTAATTATTAATTAAATAATTTAAAATGCTTAAAATATCATTTTCGTTATATTTTCTTTAAACTCAAATATAATTAACACATATAATAAGAATTATTAAACAAATTATAAAAGTTTTTTAACTCATTGCTTAATTTAAAGTAAATAAGTTTTTATGTTTTAATTGATACCATTGAAAGGAAAAATAAAAAAATGAAAATTTTACTTAATTTTTCAAAGGAACTAACAAAATCTATTAATAATAGTTAATTAAACACTATTATAGAAATTAATAATTGAACAAATCCTATCCAAGAACATAAAAACAAATTTGAAGAAATATATCAAAATTTTCTAAAATCACAAGAATTATCAAAGGTTTTATTTAATAAATCAATAAATGCTAAATTGTAAAGGTAAGTGCAACTAAATTATTTTTCTATCCAAATATTCGATTGGTGAAAGATAATTTAGTATTTTTCTTGGTCTTTGGTTTAAAGACAATATAAATTTATGAACTTCATTTTTATTAGTTTTTGAAAAAATAAATTTTTTAGGAAATTTTTCTCTAATTAAACCATTAGTATTTTCATTAGTACCTCTTTGTCAAGGTGAATATGGATTGGCAAAATAAATTTTTATATCTAAATTTTTTTCAAGTTGTTGTCAATTTGAAAATTCTTTGCCACGATCAAAAGTAATAGTTTTAACAATGTTTTTAGGAAGAATTGATAAATAATAACTAACATTTTTATTAATAACTTTAGTAGTTCTGTTTTTAACTAATATTGCTAAAGTAAATCGTGATACTCTTTCAACTAAAGTTATTAAACATGATTTGCTTTTACCTCGTGATGATACTATAGTATCTCCTTCTCAATGACCAAGTGTTATACGATCATTAACATTTATATCTCGTTCTTTAATTGATTTACCATTAAACTTGCCACGATTTTCTTTAGATTTTCGTTTTTTACCTTTTCTTCTTAAATTTTTACTAGTAACTTTATCAAGCATTCCAAAATAAATTCAAGTATAAATTGTTTTAAAACTAATAACTCACTCTTTATGAAAATTTTTAATTCTGCCATAAATTTGTTCAGGTGATCAACCTAATAGTAATTTTTGTTGTACATATTTTACTAAATTCTTATTTTTAAACTTATGAAAACTAATATGTGATTGTTTTCGATTTTCAGCTTTATTTTGTGCAATTAATGAAAAATAATGATTATTATCTTTATTTCTATTAATTTCTCGAATAATAGTACTAATACTTCGATTAAGATTTTTAGCTATTTCACTAATTTTAAATTTAAATTTCAATTGATTCTCAATATAAATCCTTTCATCTATGCCAAGATGTTTATAACTCATATAAAAACTCCTTACTTTTTTCTAAACTAAATTTAGCATTATGAAATTTTTATATGAGAATTTTTTGCAATTTTATTTACTTGCACTTACAAGTATAACTCAGCAATACATATAAACCACACTTCACAAAAATGCAAATACAAGCACTCACAAGCGAACAAATACCACACTTCACAAAAGAACAAATACCAAGTTTTACAACAAAACAAATAAAAAATTTTACATGAAAACAACCATTTACAGCAGAGCAAATACCACACTTCACAAAAGAACAAATAGCAGCAATACCACCAATTCAAATTTCATGATTTCATGATGATCAAATCCAAGCACTCACAATAAAACAAATACCAGTATTAACATCACAATAAATTAAATGATTTTACTATGAACAAATCCAAGTTTTTACAAAAGAACAAATTCAATCATTTACAATAGAACAAATATCAAAATTTACAATAGAACAAATACAAGCACTCACAAAAGAACAAATACCCGCATTCACAACACATCAAATTAAAGCAATGACTGAATGACAAATTAGTTTATTTACAAAAAAACAAATACCCTGATTTACAGCAGAACAAATAGCAGCGTTTCCAAATTTAGGAATACCGGCATTCACAATAGAACAAATACAAGCACTAACACAAGAACAAATACAATCATTTGCACCAGAACAAATACCAAAATTTGAACCAGAACAAATAGAAAAATTTACAAGCGAACAAATAGCAGCATTTTTATCTGAATAAATAGCAACATTCACAATCGAACAAATTACTTGATTCACCATTGAACAAATAGAAGCACTAACAATTCAACAAATACCACACTTCACAAAAATGCAAATACAAGCACTCACAAGCGAACAAATACCACACTTCACAAAAGAACAAATACCAAGTTTTACAACAAAACAAATAAAAAATTTTACATGAAAACAACCATTTACAGCAGAGCAAATACCACACTTCACAAAAATGTAAATACAAGCACTCACAAGCGAACAAATACCAGTATTAACATCACAATAAATTAAATGATTTTACTATGAACAAATCCAAGTTTTTACAAAAGAACAAATTCAATCATTTACAATAGAACAAATATCAAAATTTACAATAGAACAAATACAAGCACTCACAAAAGAACAAATACCCGCATTTACAGTCTCACAAATACAATCTTTTACAGAAAATCAAATAGCGTCATTTAAAACTTCACAAACTATTATCTTAACATCAAGACAAATCCAATCTTTCACAACACAACAAATCCAATGATTTACAAATTCACAAATTTATTATTTAAAAATCTCACAAGTACAAGCTTTGACAACCAAACAAATAAGTTCACTTAACTACAATAAAATTAGAATGTTTACATCACAATGAACTAAGAAATTCAAAGTTTCACAAATCCAAGCTTTCACAACACAACAAATCCAAGTACTCAATGAAAAACAAATTTCTACTTTTACACCGATTCAAATACAAATGTTTAAAACAAAACAAATCCAAGTTTTTACAAAAGAACAAATTCAATCATTTACAATAGAACAAATATCAAAATTTACAATTGAACAAATACAAGCACTCACAAAAGAACAAATACCCGCATTTACAGTCTCACAAATACAATCTTTTACAGAAAATCAAATAGCGTCATTTAAAACTTCACAAACTATTATCTTAACATCAAGACAAATCCAATCTTTCACAACACAACAAATCCAATGATTTACAAATTCACAAATTTATTATTTAAAAATCTCACAAGTACAAGCTTTGACAACCAAACAAATAAGTTCACTTAACTACAATAAAATTAGAATGTTTACATCACAATGAACTAAGAAATTCAAAGTTTCACAAATCCAAGCTTTCACAACACAACAAATCCAAGTACTCAATGAAAAACAAATTTCTACTTTTACACCGATTCAAATACAAATGTTTAAAACAAAACAAATCCAAGTTTTTACAAAAGAACAAATTCAATCATTTACAATAGAACAAATATCAAAATTTACAATTGAACAAATACAAGCACTCACAAAAGAACAAATACCCGCATTTACAGTCTCACAAATACAATCTTTTACAGAAAATCAAATAGCGTCATTTAAAACTTCACAAACTATTATCTTAACATCAAGACAAATCCAATCTTTCACAACACAACAAATCCAATGATTTACAAATTCACAAATTTATTATTTAAAAATCTCACAAGTACAAGCTTTGACAACCAAACAAATAAGTTCACTTAACTACAATAAAATTAGAATGTTTACATCACAATGAACTAAGAAATTCAAAGTTTCACAAATCCAAGCTTTCACAACACAACAAATTCAATGAATTGATTATGAACAAATACCAGAATTTACCAAAGAACAAATACAAATATTTACAAATCAACAAATACAGGCACTAACACCAAAGCAAATACCCTCATTGACTATTTTACAAATTAGTTGATTTACAATTGAACAAATACAAGCACTAACACCAAGACAAAATAGAGTATTTACAGAAAAACAAATACAAGCACTAACACAAGAACAAATACAATCATTTGCACCAGAACAAATACCAAAATTTGAACCAGAACAAATAGAAAAATTTACAAGCGAACAAATAGCAGCATTTTTATCTGAATAAATAGCAACATTCACAATCGAACAAATTACTTGATTCACCATTGAACAAATAGAAGCACTAACAATTCAACAAATACCACACTTCACAAAAATGCAAATACAATCATTTACCAAAAAACAAATACAAGTTTTTACAGAAAAACAAATTCAATCCTTTACCAAAGAACAAATACCAGCATTTACAATTGAACAAATACCATATTTCACAACATAACAAATCTCAGCACTAATTATTTCAAAAAAAATATATGCACTTACAATTGAACAAATACAAGCACTCACAATTGAACAAATACAAGCACTAACATCAGAACAAATAGAAGGATTGACAAGAGAACAAATTAGTTGACTTACAAATCAACAAATAGAAGCACTCACAAAAGAACAAATACCCGCATTAAGTCCAAGAAAAATGGGAGCATTAAGTCTAGAAAAAAGAAAAATATTAAAATTATTAATTAATAAATACCAAAATCAAGAACAAAAAAGCAAATCTAAAAAAGATTTAACAAAAAAAATTTACCAACAAGAAGCAGAAAAAAAAGAAAGTATTAGCAGTACAAATCAAGAATATAAAGAATCTATATTATTAGAAAATATAAAACCATTAAATTCACACATTAAATGATCAAAATCTTTGCATGAAGAAATAACAAAATATGAAAACCAAGATCTTAATATAACAACTAATCAATTTATTAATAAATACTAGTATTTAACAATCTTTCTTTTTTAAAAATTATTATACAAATTATAAAAAATATTTTCTTAAAAAATAAATGTTTTAATCTAATTTACATTACTATACACTTATTTTTTTTAGATTTAAAACTTATTTCTTCATCATCATTAATTTTTTGATAGTTAATATTAGAAATTTTATTAATTATTTTCTTCTCATTATTTTTAAATGTTTTTATTTTTTTAATATTTTTTTCTAAACTCTCATTGTTCTGTTCAGCCAATTTCTCAAAACTGTCATTTAAGTTTTTTACCATAATTTAAATTTCCCCTTTTTTCATTGTTTAATAAATTTATTATACACAATAAAAATAAAAACTTAATTTATTAAAAAACATTTAAAACATTTATATTTATTAAACTTGATAAAGGTTTTAAAATATTGCTAGCATATAATTTTATTGTCATTTTCTACCTGCTTTAACATAAGGTTGCGCTCAACTTTTTACCAATTCTGTATTAGGACGAAAAATCATTAATGATACTAATGCTATTAAATATGGAAACATACCTCATAATCAACTTGGAATATTATTACTAATAACTATAAATGTTTGTGAAGCATTTATATACTGATATAAAAAAGAAAAAATAAAACAAATAATAGAAGTTAAAAAAAATCTACTGTGTGCCATCATTCATAAAGCAATTGCCAAAAAACCAATACCAGCAAAATTATTACTATAAATAAAAGTACTTGGAAGTACATAAACAAATAAAGCACCTGAAAAACAAGCTAAAGAACTAGAAAATAGCGAAATATAAAATCGAGAACGACGAACATGAATATAATTTAAAGCTACTGCGGTTGGATTTTCACTAATTCCTCTAATGTATAATCCAAGCTTAGTCAAAAATAAAATAGCTGCAAAAATATAAATTGCTAAAAAGGTTACCAAAATTGCAATTCAAGAAAATTGATAAATATAAATACTTGCTAATGAATAATTTATTTCTCCAGTAAATGTTAATGGTAAAATTACTGCTAATCCATAACCAAAGTAATTAATAACCATTGATACTAAAAATTGATTAGTTCTAAACAATAAGGTTGCTAAACTATGAATTAAGCCAAATACAATTCCAATGATAATAGTGATAAAAAATGCCAAAAT
Organism: Spiroplasma endosymbiont of Thecophora atra; assembly: GCF_964019735.1. Lineage (NCBI taxonomy): Bacteria > Bacillati > Mycoplasmatota > Mollicutes > Entomoplasmatales > Spiroplasmataceae > Spiroplasma > Spiroplasma endosymbiont of Thecophora atra. The sequence goes on from NZ_OZ026464.1 coordinate 113,903, forward strand.
TGCAACTCCAACACCCAAATTATTTTTTAATTGTGAAACAATTATACAATATGTGGCAGCACCAGTACACATAATACCATCAAAACCAAAATTAACAATTCCTGCTCTAGTATTTAAAATTCCACCTGTACATAACAACAATAATGGACAAGCAAATAATAATGTATTAACTAAAATTGTTGAAAATGAGAGTAACATAATTATTTTTTTATCCTTTTCCTTTTAAATATTTTATTTTTTTTAAAAATTTTTGAAGATTTTGATTCAACATTAACAATTTTAACATTTTGTTATTCATCCTTAATTAATTCTTTTTTTCATATTAACTTCTTTTTTAGTCTTATTAAATATTCTTTAATAGCAATAGAATGAGTTAAGTAATGCCAAATAAAAGAATAAATACCAATAATGTAAATGGTTATTGATAATACTATTATTGCAATTTCTAGATTTTTCAAATACATAAAAGCATTATTTTCAATAGGACTAATAAATAAACTCATAAAAAATGATGAAAATAAAATAACTCCTGGCGTATATCCTGCTAAAGCAGCTACTACTATCCCATAAAATCCTTCTTGAATTGGAGCAGAAAGCGAAGGTAAATTATTATTAACTCCTAAAAAATAAAGATAACCAGCAATTCCTGCTATCGCTCCTGAAATTGGTAAAATTATTAAACCCTGATATTGGGGATTTAATCTGGCATATTTTGCAGCAACGGGGTTTTTAGCAATTGCATTTAATTTAAAACCAAGAGTGCGATTATTAAAAATAATAATTGCGATTAATAAGGCAATAATAGCAATAATAATACCAGCAGAAAATAAATTACTAATGCTAAAAGGTCCACTAATTAATGAAAATCTAAGATTAGTAATTTGTGTTGGAATTTTTAAGTTATGATAAACATTACTGGCTATTAAACCTTTATATCCTTCTCAAGCAATAAAATTAAATAAAATAGTGCTAATAATTTCATGAATTTTAAAATAAGTTTTTAAAATTGCAATAATTAAACCAGCTAAAGCACCAATTAAAACTGCAATTAATAAAAGAAAAGGAGTAATTCATTGACTATAACCACCACTTTTAAAAATAGCTACTGCCAATACATATGTTATCATAGCACTAAATAACATTTGACCACTAACTCCAAAGTTATAAATACGATACTTAAAAGTAATAGCTACTGCTAATCCTGTTAATATTAATACACTATATGTTTCAATTAAATTACTAAAACTTACTAAATTAGTTAAAGGATTAATAAAAATAGTTTTCCAAAATGATAATGGATTAACTTGTAAACATAACATTAATAAACTAACAAAAAATAGAGTTATTAGTAATAATAATGCACCCACTAATCAAAAATTTCATTTTTTAATATTTTCCAACATCTTTTAACCCAACCTTGACCTAATATTTTCCATTTTTTTATTAATTCAACTAGTAATTTTGACAAATGGTCTTTTCAAATAATTAATTGTTCTAATTATTTTTTTCTTTTTCAAACTTCACTTTGTTTGTGGCAATTGATACATTTTATCAGTTTTAACAATTATTTCATTTGTAATAGGATAATCATTCCATAGTGCTGGATTGTTCATTATTTCAACTTTAACATTTTTATTTTCCAATTTACAAACAAATTGTTTGTGATAAATAACTGCTACTCGTTGACACAATAATTGTAATAAGTACGGATCAGTATCAATAATTAAAATACTTGAACCACTTTCGGGTAACTCTATTATCTTTTTAATAATTAATAACGAAGAATTTTCATCTAAATCAGAAAATGGATTAGATAAAATTAATAATTGTGGTTGCTCTTCAATACTTCTTGCTAATACAAATTTCTGCATTTCTCCTTTTGATAATTTATTAATTTTAATAAAAATATTATTATCGTTAAATATTTGATATTTTTTAATAATTTCTCGTACCTTTTTATTAACAACGGCTGTTTTGACAACTCCGGATTTAGTTACATATTTTTCTTTATTATAATTTCAAAAGGTAAAATTTTCAAATAAAGTGGCATCAGGAATTATAGCAGTATTACTATAATGTCCAGATATTCAATCAATTCCTAAATTACTAATTTCTTGCGGTTTAAAATAAGTTACTTCTTGTTCTTGAAAAAAAATGCGTCCTGTTTGCGTTTTAATCATACGTACTATACTTTCAAGTAAAACCTCGCTATAAAGGTTTTCATAATCATAAATACCATATATTTCACCAGGGCGAATTGCAAATTCAATTTTATGAAAATTTGAAATATTGGGTTTATTCAAAGAAAGATTATCAATATAAAGCATTGGTACTGAATTTATCGATTTTGGTTTTTTATAATTAAAAATCTTACCTCAATAATTAGTTGTAAACAATTTAGTATTTTCTTCTAATTTCATTACTTTTGTTTTACCAATATTTAAGTTTTCAATTCAAGATACTCGGTTAGCAACCATTTTAGCAAATTCTTCATCTCTAGTTGTGAAAAGGACCGTTATTTCTTCATTACGAAATGTTTTAAAAATCATTCAAAACTCTACTTTTTGACTATCAGATAAACCAACAGTTGGTTCATCTAACAACAATATTTTAGGTTCTTTGAATAAAGCACGAAGTAAAGATAATTTTTTTAATTCTTCAATCGCAAGTGTTGATACTCTCTTATTTAAATTAAGCTTAATTTTATATTTTTCCATTAAATTATTAATTTTAAATTCAGCTTCTTTTCAATTAGGAAAAATTTTAGCAATAGTTGGTTCATTACCAAGTATAATATTTTGTTTAACAGTAAGATTGTCTAAGAAAAAATCATCTTGACCAGCATAAGCCATTCTAAAATAAAGCATTTCACTAGGATCACGAGGAAAATAATATCCTTTTCTTAAACTATTAATAACAATTTTTCCTTTAGAAGGTTGTTCAAAACCAGCAAGCATTCTAATTAATGTTGATTTACCAACGCTATTATTACCAACAATGGCATGAATTTCTTGTGTTATTTCTAAATTAACATTTTCAAATATAACACGAGTATCATAATATTTACTAATTTTTTGTAACTTCAATATTGTTTTTTCCATAATTATATATCTCCATACTGATTAGTAAAATCAATGTTATTAACACCATAAGTTTGGATTTTACTTTCTGAAGCACTAGGTATAATTTTAAAATTAGGATTAATCTCTTCTTTAAATGTTTCATCAATAATTTCCAAATCAGGCATAAAACCAAAAGCTAAATAATTAATATTATCATAAACATAGTCATTATTATTAATAATATTCGATCCAACAAAACTAATAGTTTTACTATAGGTTGGACGTGAAGATATTAACCTAGCAGTATAGGCAATAATACTGTTATATCAATAATTAGTATTAATAATAAAATTAACACCATGTGTCTCATATAATGATTGGGCAATCTGACCAACACCGGCAACACTATCAGCACTATAAATATTACTTGTTACAAAACTATCATGATGATTAGCATAAATAATTTTATATGTAATTTTGGGATTATCAATACCATTAATTATCTCAGCAAATTGATTCAAAATAGTTTGATCATAATCAATGCCAATATTATTAATAATACCAATTCTAACTATCAATTTACCGTTGTCATCAACATCAAAGTTATATTTTTTATTTATTATTCCATCCTGAACATTTTCAACAAAATATTCAGCAATTTTACTGCCATAATTTAAATGGCTACTAGTTACGTTATCAATATTATATCTAATATCATAAATATTATTAGTGACTTTAACCGTATCAGCAATAATATTATTAAAAAAATAAAATTTAACATTCTGAAATTGTTGTAATACTCTAATTAAGTTTTTAGTAGAATAACTACTAGTTTCACTATGATGTGGAATATACTTTTGAAAACTAGGATTTAAAATATAAACTTTTTTGATATTATATGTAGATAAAAAGTTTCTCAACATTAATGCATAATAATTATCATCTTGAGAACTAAACAATGTTACTACATGATCTTTACCATAAAAAGTTTGTAACTTTTGATAAACAAGTCGGTCATAAATGTTTTGATTTTGTGCTTGTTGATAACTTGTTATTAATAAAACTGTTGGTTGTAAATTTCAAGTACAAGCATAAATACTACTACTAATAGTAGTTATTGTTGGCAAAATTATAGTGAATAATAGAAAACGTCGAAACATAAAAACCACCTACTAATAATACTTATTTATAATTATACAAGAAATTTTAGTTTAATATCAAACAATCAATTTATTGCAAATTAATTAAACAGTTTATTAAAAAAATAATAAAGAATATAAATAAAAAGGATTTATGACAATTAATTTTATTAATAGTAATATTTGGTTTGTTATTATTTTCAAAGTTATTTTCTTTTGTTATTTCTAAAATGTAATGATGAGGAATTTTAATTTTATTTTTAGTCCCATTTACGTTCTTATTTATATCTTTTGCTAGATCATTTATTTGAAACTCTAATTTTTCAATGATTTTAAAAAACAAAAAAATAAATCATTTACTATTAACTTTAACTTATTTATATAAATTTTACATACTTTAAATTTATTTTTAATAAAAACTTAATTAATTGTAAAATACATAAAATTTGATAATATACAATTGTTATATAGTATATATAAATTTTAACCAATTACTTTTATAGGAAAGTAAATGGATTTTTTGTTAAAAGGAGGCATTAAAATGGCAGACAAAAATAAATCAGAAATATTTCAAAAAATAATAGCACAGCAAGACATTAAAGATATTTTAAACCAATCAAATTCTACATTTAAAAATAAAAAAGGAAGAAAAAAAGAAAGACATGGTGGCTTAACATTTAAATTCAGTAAAAAATGATACTAATAATCAATTAACAGATGTAATAATTAATGATAACCCATCAAAAAGTCATATAGAAAATTCAGAGACAGTTTCTATTATTTCAACAGATAGTGAAAATATACAAGAAACAAATAATGATATATGAACAGTATGAACAAAATTCAAAAATTATGTATCACCAGCATCAACTTCAATTTCAAATACAGAAGAAATATCACAAACACAATCAATAATTCAAAAACTAACAAAAGAAAATCAGCAACTTAAAAGTAAAATCGAGTCATTAAAACAAGAAAAAGAAAACAATATTAACTTCGACAATTTTAAATATAATGCTGTAACAATTTTAGATGAATATAAAGATATTTTATTTTGAAAAAATCAGCTTCAAGATCAAAAAAAAGAAAAACAAGAACTTGAACAACAACAAGAAAATATAAAAAAAGAAATTTTAAAAAAAAGAAAACTAATTGAAGAAAATGAAAAACTAAAAAATAATAGTCTAAAAGAAAATAAAAATATTACAAGAGAACAAATTAGAAGACAAAGTATTTGAGAAGAAGAAATATACAAAAAAGAAAAACAATTAGAACACCAATTACCATCAATGTGATTAAACCAAGGATTGCCCGTTTCTGAGACAGTCGGATTAAATAAAGATATTGAAAATAAAAGGGAGCGTACCGATGTTGTCAATAATATTCAAATTTGTCTTAAAATTATAAAGTTAAACGAGAATAATTTTGACTTCAATATGCAATTGTATGTTAATCTTAACACTTACTAAATATTAGTCAACAATAATACTTACCTTTATAACTGAAAAATTCTTATTAAAGTAAACTTTAATAAGTTTTATTATATTTTTAGTTATTTTTGAATTTAGATTTTAATTTATAATAATTGTATGGCTGTATTTATTTGATAGCATTTAAAATTAACCATTTTTGTATACATATCAATGTTATACGTTCTATCACCAATCATTTTTTTTAAAATTTGTTTAATATTAGTTTCAGTAAAACAACCAATATTTTCAATTAGTGCTTGGTTTAATACACCATCTTTTGAATTAATAAAATAACCAACTTTTAATTTTTTATATTGCAAATTTAATGATTGTAAAAAATCAATTAATTCATAATATTGACCTTTTTCAAATAAAGTTATTGCATTTTGATAGTGTAATTTAGCAATTTGATTTTTTCTTCTTCCAGCCATTATGCCAAGAAATAAAACATGAAAAGCATGAAATTTATCTAAAATAAATTTAGCATTTAAAATTTCAGCAGTTTTTCTAATTCATTTTGTGCTATCTCCACAAACTACTAAATTTGCTTGGTCAAAATTTTCAAAAAATAAATTACCATATTTTTCAATTAATTTTGCAGTTTTTTCAGAACCAATTTCTGTTTTTGATACTCTTATTTGACATGCTGCTCTTTTATTAATTAATTTTCTATTTTTCTTTTTACCAGTACAAAATACTATTAATCTCATAGAACATTTTTTACAATTTTTAGTATTGTGTTTTTCATTAAACTTAAATTTTCGATGTCCATCATCAATATTTATATATAATGTTTGATTTGGTTGTAATACTATTTTAGGAATATTAGCTTTTGGTAATTCAAATTTTTATATGTTCTGCAAACTGTACTATTACTTATTAAACCTTCAATAAAAGTATCACAAACATCACGATACTTTTTATCATCAGCAAAATATTTTAAAATTTGTTTAATAACATTTGGTGCAAGTTTACTATATTTTTTAACACCAAGATAGTTATCTAACAATGGGACGAATAAATATAACGGATAGATTTTCTAACTTCAAACAATAAAACTAGCAAATCTAAATATTTGTTAATTAAATTATATCATAAATTTTAAAAATGTTAAAAAATATAATTATGATTTTCTAACTTAAATAACACAAAAATACTAATCTTAAAATTAGAATTAAAAAATATTAAATTGTATTATTTTAAGCACTATTAATATAATTTCTACTATTTAAATAATTGGCTCTAGCCATTAACATATTAATTAACGTTGGATAAGCATATATTTTTGCACCTTTTGTTTGAGATTTAACTAAATATTGAATATCACTTTCAGCACTACAGCCAATATTTCAATCAGCAGGTTGATTAATAATACCTTCTTTATTATTTTCAAAAATCCTTAAAGTTTCTTTATTTACTTTTGTTTCAATTAAAAATGCTATTAATTCATCATATTGACCATTACAAAAATATTTTCAAGACTTTAAAAAGTTTTTTAAATTTTCTGGATTAACTTTATTTTTTCTTTTATCAGGTTTATATGCAGTTCATAAATAATAAAAAGCATGATATTTATCTAATACATAATAAGCACCTAAATATTTTGCTAAATTATATATTCATCCAGCACCATCTCCAGAAACTACTAATTTAGCATTTTCAAATTCATAATATTTTTTTAATCCATTTCAAGTAAAATCAACTGTTGGATTTGCTTGTAAATAATCTTCTTTAGGACTATATTTATAATCACCCATAAAAGTATAAATTTTATTTGATAACTTATTTCTATTTTTATCTATTTGTTTTTTACCAGTATTGTAACTAATACTACGAATTTTTTGCATTTCTCTTTTATGATTTTTATTTCAAACAGGAACATAACAATCATCAGCATTAATATAAATAAATTCACTATTTTTAACTTTAAATTTTTGTTCTGGTAATTTTTCTTGCACTTTTGCATTTTTATGAATTTTACTAATTGTTACTTTTGAAACATAAGTGTATTTTAAAATATCTTGTATATCTTGATAATGTTTCTTTCTTCCAATATATGATATTATTTCTTCTTTTAATCAACTAATAATTTTTGCTCTTTTTTCAATATTAAACTCTTCATAAACTGGATAATAATATTTTTTCTTTAATTTATCTCAATAAACTCTTTGATTAAAAATCATTTTACCAAATTCAAAAATAATACTACGATTACATTTTTTAGCAACTTTATATCTATCTTTATCTCTATTTTGAAAAAAATATTCATCAAAAGCATGGATTTTATTAACATGATTTGTTATAATTCTATTAATTTCATATTCAAGATTATTTTTATAATTAAACATTTTTTAACACCTTTCTATTTATTTTTTTATCCTAACTATTTTAACAAATTTGTTAAAATATTGTTGAAAAATGTTTGGTTTTAGAGTATAATATTTAAAGAACGATTGAAATAACTAGCAAATCTATTGCAACGTTTAAAGATAACTTTTATTAGTTATCTTTTCTTTTTTAATAAAATAATGTACAATAAAGAAAAATATAAATAGAAAAGGAAAATAAAAATGATTGAGCAATGATTAGCAGATGTAATAGTACTTTCAGTAATGTTTGGAATAGTATTTTTGGTGTTAATTACATGTAAAGGACATGATTTATGCCATAGAGAAAAAAAATGGGTATATTTTTTATGTTTATATCTTTGAATTTTTTTGGTTTATTTTGAGCATATAAAATATATAAAAAAGACCATCCTAATTTTAAATTCTGATTAACTGTAAAAAATAAATTTAGAAGAAAAAATAAAAAAATAGCAGTATAATGCTATTTTTTGTTATAATTATATTATAAAAATTAAAAAAATAAATATATGAATAATTAATAAAGTTAATAAGTTATTTTTGGTAGTTTAACTTAAAGATTATATTAATTATATCATAAATTTTTGTGTTTTTAAAGCATATGAAAGGAGATTTTTATGTGCAAGAAGAAAAAATAAAAATAAGAACAATTTTTAATGATGCTAAAGTTTTAAGGGTAGCATTAGAAGAATACTTTAAACATTGTAAACAAACTGAAGAAGTACCTACTAAAATTGGTATGTTAGTTTATTTAGATATTACAGAAAATACTCTTTATAGTTGAAAACAAAAAAAGAGAAATACTTTTTTACAACAAATTAATTGAGCATATTTACAAATACGCCATATTAATACACAAAGATATTTAAAAGCAAATGCAAATAATACTGCATGATATTTAGAAAGAGCATTTGTGAAAGAATATCATTTATCTACAAAAATTGATATAAAAAGTAATGATAATACAGCCCCTATAGCAATTAGTTTAGAAAATAAAGGTAAGAATAAATGTTAAGTAATTTTGGTTATTTATTAGATATTGCTAAAAGAATGTATTTAAAACAACCATTAAATATTACTAAAATTAAACAATTAGGTAGTCTTAAATCAGGTAAAAACATTTAGTGATATTGAATTTCTTGGTATTTTATTAATGTTAGATAATATTAATATTCATGCTTATTTAATTCGTAATATGTCAAAACAATTAAATGATAGTTGACAAGAATTAAAACAAATTATTAGAGCAACATATCCTAGTATTAATTTTATTATTAGTGAAACTAAAAAAACTATTGAATTTAATGGTAGTAAAATAACTTGTAAATATTTACATTCACAAGATAATAGTAATGTTAAATTAACTGGATTAGCAAGTAATTATTTATATGATTATGTAATTATATGAAGTGATGAAAGATATGAAATTACTGAAAATGATTATCAAGATTTAAAAGATGCAATAAGAGGTGCAAATCAATTATTAGAAATTGAAAGTTGTAATCCTTGAAGTATTTTAAATGAATTTATTAAAAAAACTATAAATGCTTGTCCTCAAAATGAAAAACAAATTATTAATGAATTTGAACAATTTACTATTATTGATAATACTATTTATCATTATCAAAATTGAAAATTAAATACTCATTTAAAAGATAGTGATAAACAACAATTATTAGAAATAGAACTTCTAGACCCAATATCTGCAAGAGTAAGAAGTCATGGTTTAGTTGGTTATGAATCTGGTGGAATATATTCACATTTAATTCATAAGATTAGTAGATTATTACAACCAAGTTATAGATTTAGTGCTGGATTAGATTATGGGTTTAAAGATGATGCTTTAGCATGTTTATTAATAGGTTTTGATTATAATTTTAAATTTGTTAATGTTATTGATTGTTTAAAAATAGAAAATAAATTAATTCGTTATGATAATAAACAATTAGCAATATTAGTAGTTGAATTTTATATTAAATTAGCAAAAGAAAATAATTTGTTATATGAATATGGTTTAACTGTATATTGTGATTTTAGTAATTATACATTTATTGAAATGTTAAATGATACAGCAATTAAATATCAAGTTAACTCATGACTATATTTTAAAGATTGTGTGAAATTAAGACTTGAGTTTAGAATAGGTAAGAATGTGGCTTTAATGGCATCAGAACGCTTAAATATTAGTATGAATGCACAAGCATTATTAGATGAATTTAGATTGGCTGTATGAGACCCTAAAAGTATTAAACAAATACCATTAGCGGGTAATGACCATTTAAGAAATGCTTTTGATTATGCTATAGAACCATATATTAGAAATTTAAGTGCAAATATAAATCCTTATTTTGAAAGGAAATAACATATGAATAATCATAATACTGAAATATTAACTCCTAATTGATGTATGATAAATCTTCAAGAAATTATAGCAAATCATGCAAGTAAATTATTATGGGGTAATGGTTATACTTTAACAAGTGAAGATGATAATTATAAAAGAGCAATTGAAAAATTAAAAGAATGAAATAATTTTGATAGTTTATTTTATCAAGATTGTCATATTAAATCTGGTTATGGTTATAGTATTGTTCAAATTGATAAAAGTAAAACTGGTAGAATATCATTAAATTTTGCTCAACCATATGCTCAATCAAGAGTGGCAAGAGTACTAGAAACTGAATATAGTGCATCAACATGGTCAAGAGTACAATATGATGACCAAAGTATTTATGTTAAAACAACATATACTCCAAATCAAATTATTAGATATTTTACTAGTGATTATGTTACTTTAGATGGATTACAAGAAAAAATAAGTAAAGATTTACAATTACCTTTAATAGAAAATCATAATTTAGGTATTATTCCAGTTAAATTTATGCAAAATTTACCTAAAAAGAATTTCTTTGGTGGAGTTATTGGTGATTATTATCCAGATATGACTGCTTGTAAAGGATTACAAAAATTATTAAATCATACGTTTCAAATTATTTGAAAAGAACTTAAATATAATCGTACAAGAGTGTTTGCTGATATTACTCAACAAGAAATAAATCAAACTACAACTGCAATTGATATGAATGAATTATTTGGTGATTTTGTATTACAAGCAAATTTAAGAAGTCCGGGAAGTACTAGTGGAACACCACCAATTGCAATAATACAAGGAAATCCAGTATTAGATAAATACTCTTCATTTATACAATTTATTATTGATAAAGCATTTGAGGGTAGTGGATATAGCCCAGTAAATGATACTACAAGTCAAAAAACTGAAGCAGAAGTATTAATTACTAATAGTAGAGATATGGAAACTACAAGAATTAAAAGAACTTTAAATCAAAGTGATTGAAATGAAATATTTCAAAGATGTTTTATATTAATGGGCTTAGATGGTGATAAATCTAAATGAACATTTGAAATTAAAGAAAATACTATTATAGATAGATTAAAATCATTAGAAATTAATGAGAGAAAATTAGCATTAGATTTAACTAATAGAAAACGTATTCTTGTGCAAGAAGAAGGTGTTAGTGAAGAAGAAGCAATGAACATTCTTGAAGAAAATAGAAGAATGAGAAAAGAAGAAATTGATTTTGATAATAAATTAGTAAAAGATATTGATGGAGAAATTAAAAATGGGAATGATACCGAAAATAAATCATCAATTAATTAAAACAGTTTGAAAATCAACTGGTGAAATTGAAAAAGATTTTACACAAAATAAAGATTTACAATTTCGTGTATGTCCTTTTACTATTATTTTAGGTGCTATAAATTCAACAGAAACTGGTTATAAACCACCAACTAGTATTCCTAATGATTATACTTCATTTAGTAAAATCTTTACTGGAAGAGAAGCAATACAAGCAGTATGAGACCATTCTTATTATCCTATTCAAAATAAAGATAATCCAGATGAAGCATATAAACAATTACAAGTTGGTGATGTATTTTATGGGAATATATTATCAGACCAATTAGGTATTACTTATTCACCAACACCACCAAATAATGCTTTTATTCAAGAACAAGCAATTAAAAATGTAGTTATTAATATTCCAAATGAACCAAAGAATTTTGATTTTATTAATAATATTGTTTCAAATTTATATAAGTTATATATGATTCCAGAAATTAATAAAGTTATAAATAATGATAAATCAATTAAAGTTGATAGACAATGATATATTCTTGAAGTTGCTAGTAAAACATATAATAATGAAAATAAAGAATTGGCTTATATTCAATGTACTTTTAGTTCATTAAATGATAAATTAGCACATAGTGGATTAGCAATTAATCAATATGTACAATTAGGCGCACCTGCTGACCCAGTAGCATTACCAGCATTAGATGAAAATAATAATATTATTTTAGATTCAAATTATTTAACTCTATTACCAGTTACTCATTGTCAAATATCTTTTTATGGTTCAGTAGAACCTATTTCAATAGCATTATGAGGTAGAGAGATTGATAATAATCCTGAAAATACTAAACAACATAAATATAGACAATATACAAGTAAATTATTATTTCCATGAGAATATCAATGTAGTACATATGACCCAGTAAGTTTTCAAGCATTACCAGAAACAAATTATGTATTAACTGTTCAAGGACAATCAGTTTTAGATAGTTATCAAGATTGACAAAAAGTAATTGCTCCAAATTATGATGATGGTGCAACAAAACATTATGAAGGTCATTTAAGAACTAATGTTGAAAAAACTAAAAATACTAATAAATTAGATGTTTCTAATAGATTAGTAAATTATTGAGATAATAATTTTTTAAATGGTGCTGAAATAGAAGATTATAATTATGCAACTGCTGGTAATCCATATTTTCAATATTATAATAAAAATAATAAAAAATTTATTGGTAATACTCATTATAATATGAATAATAATAAATTTAAGCAATTAAATACTATAAATGCATTACATTATTTTATTTATAATCCTATTAGTGAAATACCATTAACAGTTAGAGAAACTATTAAAATTAATCTTAATACTATTCCAGTATTTGGTTCATTTATGAATGCTTTTGTTGGTGGTTTAGATATTGGTGCTAAATTATCAAGTAATTTATTAATACCTCAATTTCCTTATATAAATGGTTTAATATCTGCTGAATTATATAATTTTTATACAACATTATTATATAGTTCACAAAGTACTAATCCAGCATTAATTCCATTCGATGTATTTAGAAATGATACTCCAGATGCTATTCAATCTGTTGCTGGAACAGCAAGTCATATGACATCATTTACATTTAATTTAACTGATAGTTTATCAATGTCAAAATTTAATATTAATGATAATACTAGTTCTACTGGTTATAATCTTACAACTGATAATTTAGTTCAATTAGATAAAACTGATAAAACACAAATATATTTATTACCACCAGATAATGATATTAATCCTTTATTAAAAGAATCAGATTTTACTAATAAAAATATATTAAAATGAGCAATTGATATGATTGATATTAAAGTTGTAGGTAAAAGTAATTTTAAAATCACATTTTATAGTATGCCAGATAATAGAAGTGGTGCTGTTAATGATAATTTTAGTATTTGAAGTGGTACTTATCAAACCGTTGGTAAAGCAAGTAATAATAGTAGATTAATTCAAAATACATTTATTTTAGCAAATAATACTTTTAAATTTGACCAACCATTTAATTATCCACAAGCAATACAACCACCACCATTAATAGAAAGAGCGCATCCTATATTTATTGATTTAAGTAATCAAAGTCAATATGGGATTACAAATAGTATTATTAGTACTACTCAAACAGATATTCATCAAAGTAGATATCAAATGAGACCGCATATTTTAGAAGATGTTAAAGGTAAATTTCATAATAGTATTGGTATTTATGTAAATCAATATGGTTATGATAATGTTGATAAATTTAAAGAAGATTATGAAAGTATAACATTTAATTTTAATTTTAATATGAATGCGTTATATGAAACTTATGATGGTGAAACTACAAAAAGTTGAACTAATTCTAAAAATTGATTTACACCTATTAAAATAAATTTAAATGATATTGGTAATTTACCAGATGACCAAAATGATACTGCTCTTTTCCAAGATAAGGATATTATTTATAATAATAATTCTGGAAATCATAATGATAGTAATAATAATTGAACATTTAATGTTAATAATAAAGAAGATTATAGTCAAATTGCTTCTTTAACAAATGCAGAAAGATTAAATAATATATATATTAATGATTTATTATGAACAAATGATAATCCAAGTAGTGGTCACACAATATCTTCATCAACATGATTTAAAATAATGACTTTTAAAACAAAAGCATATGAAAGTCAAGAAGATAATTTAATTGTTATTGAATATCAATTTATAACTACGTTTTCAGCAATACCTCCACAAAGACCACCTTCATATGAAAAAACTAACGCTAATTGAAACTTACAGACTACATCATTAGTAATTAATCCAAAAAGTTCAACTTAGAAAGGTGGTGGTAATTATGTTAAATGAAAATATAGAAAAGGAAGGTAATAATATGGAAGAAAAAGAAAAAGATGAAGAACAAGAAAATGAATCAAAAGAACCAAAAAGTGAATCAAAACCCGAAGATAATGAATCAAAACAAGTAGAAAGTGAATCAAAAGAGAAAGAAGCTGAAGAATCTAAAGAACCAACTTTAGAAGATAAATATAAAGAATTAGAAGAAAAATATAATGCTTTATATAAAGAAAAAACTGATAAAGATAGAGAAATTAGACATTCAGAAAGTTATAAAAAATATGATTTATCACAAGAAAATATTAATTTATTAAAAAGATATCTTGGAGATAAAGAAGATATTGATAAAGAATTATCATTATTAAATAAAGATTTTCCACATTTATTTAATAAGCTAAATTGTAAAGGTAAGTGCAACTAAATTATTTTTCTATCCAAATATTCGATTGGTGAAAGATAATTTAGTATTTTTCTTGGTCTTTGGTTTAAAGACAATATAAATTTATGAACTTCATTTTTATTAGTTTTTGAAAAAATAAATTTTTTAGGAAATTTTTCTCTAATTAAACCATTAGTATTTTCATTAGTACCTCTTTGTCAAGGTGAATATGGATTGGCAAAATAAATTTTTATATCTAAATTTTTTTCAAGTTGTTGTCAATTTGAAAATTCTTTGCCACGATCAAAAGTAATAGTTTTAACAATGTTTTTAGGAAGAATTGATAAATAATAACTAACATTTTTATTAATAACTTTAGTAGTTCTGTTTTTAACTAATATTGCTAAAGTAAATCGTGATACTCTTTCAACTAAAGTTATTAAACATGATTTGCTTTTACCTCGTGATGATACTATAGTATCTCCTTCTCAATGACCAAGTGTTATACGATCATTAACATTTATATCTCGTTCTTTAATTGATTTACCATTAAACTTGCCACGATTTTCTTTAGATTTTCGTTTTTTACCTTTTCTTCTTAAATTTTTACTAGTAACTTTATCAAGCATTCCAAAATAAATTCAAGTATAAATTGTTTTAAAACTAATAACTCACTCTTTATGAAAATTTTTAATTCTGCCATAAATTTGTTCAGGTGATCAACCTAATAGTAATTTTTGTTGTACATATTTTACTAAATTCTTATTTTTAAACTTATGAAAACTAATATGTGATTGTTTTCGATTTTCAGCTTTATTTTGTGCAATTAATGAAAAATAATGATTATTATCTTTATTTCTATTAATTTCTCGAATAATAGTACTAATACTTCGATTAAGATTTTTAGCTATTTCACTAATTTTAAATTTAAATTTCAATTGATTCTCAATATAAATCCTTTCATCTATGCCAAGATGTTTATAACTCATATAAAAACTCCTTACTTTTTTCTAAACTAAATTTAGCATTATGAAATTTTTATATGAGAATTTTTTGCAATTTTATTTACTTGCACTTACAAGTATAACTCAGCATAAAAATAAAGATACAAATATTAGTAATTCTTTAGATGTAAAAGATAAATTTAAAGAAAATAAAGAAGATGAAGTAGATACTAGAAAAATAGGAATGGTAGGTTAAAAATATGACAAAAATTGAATTTAATGAAAAATATGAAAATCTTCAAAGTGATTATTTTGATATTTTTAATATTACTAGAACTACTAAAGTGGAATTACCAGAAGATTATAATATTGAAAAAATTATTAATGAATATAAAGCCAGTAATATTGATTTAGAAAAATTAATTAATTTTCAAAAAGAAATATTAAATGATTTAAAACAAATTAAAGGAGAATAAAAATGGCAATTATTACAACACAATCAACAACAATTAATGACCCAAGTAATCCAACTGGTAAATTAGATTTATCAGTAAAATATATTAAAAATTTAAAAGTTTTATTATCAAAAAGAGTAGCATTAATTAATGCAACAGTAGAAAATAGAGAACAATTAGATGCTGGTACTGCTATTTATAATATTACGAAAAGAAATCCTACTGAAGATTATACAGCAGGTGCTGGTGCCAATATTCTAACAGCAGTGAATACAGTTCAAATTCTTTTAAATAAAAAGAAAGAAATTAATTTTGAAGAAGAAACATTAGATTTAAAGTTATTAGGTGCAAGATATGAGGATGGTAATGTTCTTGTATCAGATAGTTTAGCATCAAGTTGAATTGATGCAAAAGCAAAATCAGTAGAAATATATTTAGTAGCAAAATTATTAGCATTAGCAGTTAAAACAGCCAAAGATAATGGAATTATTAATATTGCATTACCAAGTAATCCAAAAATAGATGATTATAGAATGCTTTTATGATTAAAAATATCAAATACATTAGCAACATTAAAAGCAAGAATTACTGATGAATATATTGGTACAGATGAAGAAGATTATGTATTATGAGTATCTAGTTTTTTTAAACCATTAGTATTATTATCAACAACTACATTAGGTAGTGATAGTGCTTCACAAGCATTAAAAGATGGTAAAATTGTAGAAATTGGTGGTATTAAAATTATAGAATGTCCTTGATTAGGAAGAAATTATCCTGCTGGAGTTATTGATAAACAAGAATCATTTAATTTTTTAGGATGTGATGCTGTATTAGTTCATAAAGAATCAATAGCATTTCCATTTAATCGTGGTCAAGATAATACTTTTGTTTTACAAACAAATGGTAATGTTAAGAATTTTCATAAGTTTTTAGTTTCAGAAGGTAAAGCATTACGTCCAGATTTAGTTAAAGGATTTACAGTTACTTCAAGTATAGATATTGCCACAGCAATTGAATTTACTAATTTAGGAAAAATAACTATGGCTGGTGATACTCCAACTGCAGATGAAGTAGAAAAAGCAGTTATTACTAAAAATCCTAATTATCAAAAAGGTAATGCTAATTTTTTAAATTTAACAGCAACAAGTGCAAATGTTGAAGGTAAAACTTTATATGATGGTTCTTTACAAGTAACTTTTACAAAGAAGTAATAAAGAAGTAATTTAAATGCCTATTATATTATTATTAAGAATGATATTAGAAACTGCTGTTAGTGATATACAAACTGCTGAATTAATAGAAAAATTTAAAAAAAGTAATTCATTATTTAATAGTTTTTTAAAAAATCCAGCAGGAATATTAAAAAATCAATTAATGTCAAAAGTATTAGGACAAGGTAAATCTCAAAAAGAATTAGCTGAATTTCAACAAGTTTTACAAAAATTAACAAATTTACCAGTAATTCATAAAAAAATAATGACACATATTACTAATAATAATATTGCTAAATTACAACATATTCAAAAACAATATTTAAATGGTAAGTCATTAATGGATAAAGGTAAAGAAATAATAATGAATTCTTTAACACAAGAAGATTATGACAGTATGATTGGAGTTTATGTAAATCTTTCTAGTAGTGCATTAGCAGGTGGTATATGAACTCCCGTAGTACAAGCACAATCTGGTACGTATGGTATTGCTACATTAACATATAGAACAAATTTAAGTAAATCATATGATTATTTTAATGTTTCAAGAGAAACTTGAATTGATATGTGTAAATCTATGGGTGCTTATGGTACGGGTGCTAATAGTGTTTTTATTAGAGAGTATTTAGGTGGAGTTAATAAAACTAGAAAAGAAATGAATTCTACTGTTAGAAAAAATGTTAGTCAATTAAATAGAGCAGTAACTAAACCTAATAAATCAGTTATTAGTACGGTTAATAAATCACAAGCAGTACAAGGATATGGAAGGTATAAAGATTATGGAAAACAAAAATAATATTGATTGAAATGTAAATTTAAATTATATTACAAAAGATGATTTAAAAACTATATATGGTTTTATACCAGATGCAGACCAAACTACTACTGATAATACTAAAACTGATTTTACTATTATGGCAATTGCTATTTCAAGTGAAAGAATTAATACTATTACTGGTAATCAAATTGAAGTAATAGGATTTAAAAATCTTAATGAAACTCAACAACAATTAGTTAAAAGAGCAACAGCAAGAATGACTATATATTATTTAACTGATGGAATGGCATTTATAAGAAGTTCAGTATCTATTAGTGGTAATGGTTTATCAAGTAGTATTAGTCCACCAAGTGAACCAGATTATGTATTAATGGAAGTATATAATTTATTACAACAAGCAAATTTACATACTCCAAGAAAAGCAATTAATAATCCTATTTCATGTAATACAGATAATTTTAATACACCTAGTATATTTGATGAAAGTGATACAAGAGTTATTACTTGAGATTCTGGTAATAAAACATTTTTACAAAAAATGGGATTAATTGAAGGTACTGGTATTACTATTCAAGATGTTAGTGATACTATACCTAAATTAAAATTTAATGTTGATAGTAATATTGATTCATTATGAGAAGTTGATAAAGATAATCCTAATTTTATAAAGTCAAAAGATTATAAAGGTATTGATGTTAATGGAAAAAGAATTATTGATGTTGGTACCCCTACATTTTTAAGTGATGCTACAACTAAAGAATATGTTGATAGTAAAATTCCAGATTTAACTAACTATTATAATAAACAAGAAACTAATCAATTATTAGATAAAAAACAAGATAAATTAACTGTTGGTTCAAATATTAATATTGATGAAACTAATACCATTAGTGCAAATTTAACTAATTATTATAATAAATCAGAAAATGATAAAAAATTAGAAGATAAAGTGGATATAGATAAATTTTCATATGCTTTTACTATTAATGCTCTTAGTACTGAAAATCCTAATTTAGAAACTACTAATAAAACTATTGTTGGTGGTATTAATGAGTTAAAAGAAAAAATAAAAGATAAAAAATTTTCAAATGATTATTTTAAATATAATACTGAAACAAATGAAGTTTCATTAAATGATGAAGAAAATTCATTACTTTGTAAGGATTTATTAGAAAATAATGAATATCAAATATTAAAAACTCAAAATAAAAAATTATTACAAGCAATTAATGAAATATTAGAAAAACAACCACAACCAACTCCAAGTGGTTCAAATTGAAAAGAAGTAGGAGAAATTATAACAGATAAAAATAATAATAATCAAAATTATATAAAATATATATTTAAAGATAAAACACATTATAGAATATATATAAGTTATGGGGATTATACACGTCAAGAAAATAATAAAAATTATAGTTGACAAATAATTAATTTTTATTATCAATTAGATACAAGCGTTGTAAAAAGTAGTTTATGAATAGCAAATAATAATAATAACCAACAAACTGAAATTAATGTTTATAACAATAGAATAATGTGGGGTATGGGTAGAGATTATATTTTTAAAAAATTAGAAGAATTACAGGAATAAGATTATGATTTTTAAAATTATAAAAATTATTTTAGGTTTAATTGGAGTGTTATTATCTTCGGCTGTTGCTGGTTTAATTATATTTATTATAGTAAAAATTGTATTAAAAATTAATTAAATATTTTAGAAAGGTGGTGATTAATATGGATACTACAGCAATTATTATAGTTGCTAATTTATGTATTAATGGAGGTTATGTTTTAATTAAATTAGGAAAAGCATTAGTTGCATTTGGTAAATCTTTAACAGACCCTAATAAAAAAGCACTTAAAAAACAAAATAAAATTAATAAATTACAAAGTAAATTAAATTCTATTAATAAACAACCAGAAATAAAAAGTATTTATTAATAGTAAAAAATGCCTATTAAAGGCATTTTTATTTATTTATAAACTCATATGATTATAATCTCAATTTAATGAAGCATTATCATAATTTAATGGTACTTCACTCATATTATCACTACCATAATATTGACTTGCAGTTTCACTATTAATAGTAAATCTATTATCATTAATTAATCTTGTAGTTTCATTATTAAATGGTGTTTCTTGCATTTCTGTATTATTATGATTTGTATCAATTGGTAATAAATTATGAATAATTTCACTTGCACCAGCAACTATTGTAGGAACTGCATAAGCATTATTAAAATCATTATTAATACCCATAGCAACACCACTACTAATCAAACAACCACCAGTAGCCATATTTGCTATTTTACGTATAGTTTCAAATTTACTTGGTATTAATTCAGTAATTCCAGCAACTAAATTTGCAATACCATATGAGTTAAGACTAATAAATGTATCTCAATCCATTAAATGATTATCATTATTATTAGTAGTACTTAATAATAAATCTGGTGGAAAAGGGTCAACAGTAGTAGTTATTGGACTTTCTGTTGGATTAGGATTAATTGAAGAGTTAGTAAATTTAGCATAATTAACTATTCCAATTGTTCCTAATCCTAATGCTATTTTTTTACTTGAATTTAATAGTTTACTTTTTAAACTTGGCATTTGATTTAAATTTCATATATCAATACCTAATTTTTTGCTAAATAATAATGAATTAATACTACCTAATATTGGATTACCTATAAGTTGACCATAATAAGCACTTGTACCAATCATTGCACAAATTGGACTTATTCCAGTTCTTATTAATTTTAATAAAGTATAATTTGATTGTGAATTTTCTGTATTTGGCATTTTTTATTCTCCTTTTATAAATTTAAATTGCATATTTCCTACTGTATCTCGATTATTACCACAAATAATTAAATATCCAGTATTATTTTCTAATATTCATGAATAATAAATATATTGTGGATATAATTTTGGATGCTGAGTTATACTTGTAAGTGCAAGTAAATAAAATTGCAAAAAATTCTCATATAAAAATTTCATAATGCTAAATTTAGTTTAGAAAAAAGTAAGGAGTTTTTATATGAGTTATAAACATCTTGGCATAGATGAAAGGATTTATATTGAGAATCAATTGAAATTTAAATTTAAAATTAGTGAAATAGCTAAAAATCTTAATCGAAGTATTAGTACTATTATTCGAGAAATTAATAGAAATAAAGATAATAATCATTATTTTTCATTAATTGCACAAAATAAAGCTGAAAATCGAAAACAATCACATATTAGTTTTCATAAGTTTAAAAATAAGAATTTAGTAAAATATGTACAACAAAAATTACTATTAGGTTGATCACCTGAACAAATTTATGGCAGAATTAAAAATTTTCATAAAGAGTGAGTTATTAGTTTTAAAACAATTTATACTTGAATTTATTTTGGAATGCTTGATAAAGTTACTAGTAAAAATTTAAGAAGAAAAGGTAAAAAACGAAAATCTAAAGAAAATCGTGGCAAGTTTAATGGTAAATCAATTAAAGAACGAGATATAAATGTTAATGATCGTATAACACTTGGTCATTGAGAAGGAGATACTATAGTATCATCACGAGGTAAAAGCAAATCATGTTTAATAACTTTAGTTGAAAGAGTATCACGATTTACTTTAGCAATATTAGTTAAAAACAGAACTACTAAAGTTATTAATAAAAATGTTAGTTATTATTTATCAATTCTTCCTAAAAACATTGTTAAAACTATTACTTTTGATCGTGGCAAAGAATTTTCAAATTGACAACAACTTGAAAAAAATTTAGATATAAAAATTTATTTTGCCAATCCATATTCACCTTGACAAAGAGGTACTAATGAAAATACTAATGGTTTAATTAGAGAAAAATTTCCTAAAAAATTTATTTTTTCAAAAACTAATAAAAATGAAGTTCATAAATTTATATTGTCTTTAAACCAAAGACCAAGAAAAATACTAAATTATCTTTCACCAATCGAATATTTGGATAGAAAAATAATTTAGTTGCACTTACCTTTACAATTTAGCGATATAAATTTAATGCTAATAAATAACATAAAGCATCTTCTTTATTTTTTAATAATCCAACTGTTGGACATTTTATTTCTTTTGGACTTTTTTCATTATAAAATCATTCAGTTCTAATATTTCTCATTATTTCACATCCTTTTATGAACTCATCAGCACCGTAAATAAACGGTGGACTATAGAATTATAATGTTATCCAAATTTTAATAATTCTATAGTTTCGTTCTGTATAGAGATAAAATCTCTGTTATAGTTAGGACTTACATTGACATATTTTAAGCAAGAATAAAAAATAGGGAATAGGAGTTAGAAAGGATATATGTCAAATGCCTAAATATTAATTATTGTTTACTTTCCTTATCTTTATTTAGTTCTTTATTTTCGTATTCTATAAAGCAGATTTCATGCATATATCATTTTATTTTTTTGAATCAAAAAATTTTTCTATAATTTCTTATTCAATTACCATCCATTATGAATTTTTTACAATAATTACATTTATAAATTATCATTATCAAATTCTCCATTTTCTATAAATTCAAGTACTTTATAATAAGCAGTAAGTTTACCTGCTTCTTTTAAAGAATCACATAAACAAATACTAATTTGTTTATTTAATCAAATAATTAATTTTTCTTTATTCATTATCAAATACACCTCTTTCTAAATATTCAATTATTAATTCCATATCTAATGTGTCATGTTCAATTAAATATTCAATTAATTTTTCTTTATTAATACAATTTTTATGTCTTGATTTATTAATTTCATCAACTATTTTTCTATGAATAGAACAGTATACTCTGCCATATTTATCTGGTTTTTCTTCTGATTTATTTTCACATTGTATTTGTATATTATCTACTTTATTTTCTATTAAAGTTTCTAATGATTCAGTTCACATACATGTCATGATAAATTTACCTTTCATTAAACTTCAAAATTTTCTATAATTTCTTCTTCTTTTTCTAATTCTTTTAATTTAGATAAGGTAGAATTTAAATCAGTATTATCAATATTATTATTTGAATTAATAATTTTAACTTCATCACCATTATTATCTTTATAAGCAATAGTTTCTTCATCAATTACTACACCTTGGTCTAATTGAAGTGCTAAATTAATATCATCTTGATTATTTAATACAATAATTGGTGTTTTATTAATTTCTCGAATAAGTGCTTTTACAACAGTTTTTAAAGCCATTTGGTCAAAAGCAGAAGTTCATATATGATTTAATTTTCATTCTTGACTTTTTTTATTATAAGTTTTGCCATATTTATCTTTATGTTGATTAATTTCTTCAACAGTCATTCCTTTATAAAAATTATTAATTTTACCATTTTTATCTAAAAGAGAAATATAACAATAATAACCAATTGTATTAATACTTTTTCTTTCAAAAATTAATGCTGGATTAATTTCTCATTTATTATTTTCTTTATTAAATTTATGTGCAGTTGTTATTTTTTCTCTTTGAAAATCAATTACTAATCCAGTTCTTTGTAATAATGTTAATCAACCATCTTCTTGAATTTGTACTTGTAATTCATCACCATAAGGTATTAATGCTAATTCTTTTTTAATTGGATTAATAGAAAGATTTAACTTATATAAATTAATTAATGCATTAATTAAACTTTGTGTATTCATAGTTTTTAAATCTTTACTAGAATTTATAATCATTTCATAATAATTTCTAAATTTTACATATTCTTCTTTATTACTTTTAATAAAATTAGGAATTTTTAATTCATTTTTATTATTACTCATTAGTTGATTCTCCTTTTTTATTTAATATTTCTAAAATTTCATCTAATTTTTTATTAATTTTGCCTATATGTTTTAATAAAATTAAAATTGATTTATCCATGATTGTCATCCTTCTTATTACTTGTTATTTCATCAACTATTTTTTCTAAACATTTCATACATCAATTTTTACTTAATCAAATTCTTTTATTACAATATTTACATTTATTCATACTTATTTATCCTTGTTTTTAATAAACTTAATTCATATTTAATTTGTTTTCTAATTTCAAATTCAATTACTTCATCATGCGAATATTCTAATAATTCATTTAAATATTTAATATTTTCTTTAATTTGTTTGATTGTTAATTCGTTTTTTATTTCATTAAATGTTTTCATTTTTATCTTCTCCTTTAAAATATTTTGTTTTTGCATTCATTCATTCAATTATTAATTCATTTGTTATTTCTATTTTTATTTCTTGTTGACTATTTTTATTAGTTAAATAAACATAAGTTTTATAAGATGGAGTTATACCATTCTCAAGTAACATACAATAATAAGCAGTTAATTGTAATTTAATTCTTTTTAATTTATCTTCATCAATACAAGCATATGTTTTATAATCAACTAAATAATATTTATTTTCTTTTTTATCTAAATAAACTAAGTCTGGAGTTCCAGCAATTAAATTATCAGTAATAGGTTTTTCAATAATAAATTCATAATTATTTTTATCTTTAAATTTTTCTTTTAAAAATATAAGTGATTTTTTACAATAAGAATAATTTATATTATTTGTTAAAGGTTTTAATTTTTTTAATAAATTATTAATAATATTTTCTTCATTAATATTTTGTAAATATAATTCATTAAGTTTATGAACTCATTTACCACGAACTGAAGCATTTTTTAATACTTCTCGGGCTATATGACTATATCCAAAACCTAAATAATTATCAATAATTCTAGAAACTGATATTAATTCTTTATCTTCTAAAAAATATTGATGTGTTTCTTTTTTAAAAATTAATTTACTCATATTTATTTCTACCTATTAATAATCAAAAACATTTATTACATAATCTATTACCAAAAGAAGATTGTTTTCTATATTTATCACAAGAACCAACCATTCTATATTCTCTATATTCCATAAATATTTTTCCTTTCAATTAATGTTTAGAAGCAATAATTATTAATGTTAAAATCATAATAATAATTCCAATTGTTAAAAATATAATTTTACTTTTTCATGATTTTTTATAAAATTCTTTTTGTTCTTCAATTAATTCAATTTGTTCTTTTAATAATTTATTTTGTAATTCTTCATTTTCTTTTTCTTCTTCCATTTTTAATTCCTTTCATTAATTAAGTTTTTTATTTAATTCCTTATTATTTAAATTTATGTCTAATTCCATTACTAATATTTCATATTTTTCAATATAAGCATCTTTGAATAAATGATGTTTATAATTTCTATGAAAGTTAGTAGCATTTTCTACAGTTGAAAAAGCCTTATATTTTATTTGACCTGTATAATTAACTTCATATTTTAATAAGTAAATATATTTCATATTTATTTTTCTCCTTTATTTTATTTATTGTGTTATGATATTGTTAATGAGGTATGTATTTATATATAAACCCCCTATTTTTTTAAATAATACAAATGTAATTATTAATATAGATTAATGGGTTATTTACTGAGCCATAATAAGGCTATTCAAATTAATCTATAATTACATTAAGCGATACAGTGTAACATTTTAACTTGCTTAACATTAAATGCTCTTTTATACTGATATAGAAGTATTTACATTTCGTACTCACTATTTGACTTCTACGACAGTTTTATGAAGTTTTAATCTTTTAACAAAAAAAGAACGATAGTTATATCGTTCTTTGTTATTTCTAAATCTATCTATTAAATTAATGCGCCCCATTATCATAACCAATGTTTAAATTATTTTGTTGCTCATTATTATTTCTATTTATTAACCAGTTCCTAATTGTAACTCCACATCTAAGACCTGTTATAGCACCTAATAAAAAAAGTCCTACACCGACACTATTGAGATTACTAGCATCATTGTTTTTTATTAAACCATATATTGCACCAACACCCAAGCCCATTGTTGAAAGTAATGTTGATGATAACATTGTGATACAACAACAACCAAAATCTTTTTGTAAACAACTTGTATTTGTACTTGTATTTGTCATATTTGCTCCTAATAAACGTGTTGTTTCATTTCTTGATTGTTCTGTTGAATTATTCATAAATCTCACTACTCCTTTACTTAATCAATTTTATTTAATAATTAATTGTTTTTAAATTTAAAAAATTAATGAATATGTTGTGTTATCAACATATTAATTATAGTTAGCTGAGTTATACTTGTAAGTGCAAGTAAATAAAATTGCAAAAAATTCTCATATAAAAATTTCATAATGCTAAATTTAGTTTAGAAAAAAGTAAGGAGTTTTTATATGAGTTATAAACATCTTGGCATAGATGAAAGGATTTATATTGAGAATCAATTGAAATTTAAATTTAAAATTAGTGAAATAGCTAAAAATCTTAATCGAAGTATTAGTACTATTATTCGAGAAATTAATAGAAATAAAGATAATAATCATTATTTTTCATTAATTGCACAAAATAAAGCTGAAAATCGAAAACAATCACATATTAGTTTTCATAAGTTTAAAAATAAGAATTTAGTAAAATATGTACAACAAAAATTACTATTAGGTTGATCACCTGAACAAATTTATGGCAGAATTAAAAATTTTCATAAAGAGTGAGTTATTAGTTTTAAAACAATTTATACTTGAATTTATTTTGGAATGCTTGATAAAGTTACTAGTAAAAATTTAAGAAGAAAAGGTAAAAAACGAAAATCTAAAGAAAATCGTGGCAAGTTTAATGGTAAATCAATTAAAGAACGAGATATAAATGTTAATGATCGTATAACACTTGGTCATTGAGAAGGAGATACTATAGTATCATCACGAGGTAAAAGCAAATCATGTTTAATAACTTTAGTTGAAAGAGTATCACGATTTACTTTAGCAATATTAGTTAAAAACAGAACTACTAAAGTTATTAATAAAAATGTTAGTTATTATTTATCAATTCTTCCTAAAAACATTGTTAAAACTATTACTTTTGATCGTGGCAAAGAATTTTCAAATTGACAACAACTTGAAAAAAATTTAGATATAAAAATTTATTTTGCCAATCCATATTCACCTTGACAAAGAGGTACTAATGAAAATACTAATGGTTTAATTAGAGAAAAATTTCCTAAAAAATTTATTTTTTCAAAAACTAATAAAAATGAAGTTCATAAATTTATATTGTCTTTAAACCAAAGACCAAGAAAAATACTAAATTATCTTTCACCAATCGAATATTTGGATAGAAAAATAATTTAGTTGCACTTACCTTTACAATTTAGCGTTAATATAATTAATACTTTTTATATAATTTTTTATTTTATAAATAAGATTTTCAATTTTTTGATTTTCATTATTGATAACTTATCATCTCTTAAATTTGAACATATTTACAATTTTTATTTTTGTTCATCATAAATGCAATCTATGCTAAATTTTAAAAATTAAAATCAAAAAAGATTTCATTTTAAAAAAATATTTAATATATAAAATTAGTAATTTTTCAATTAAAAAACTACTAATTTTTGTATTATCTATCTTTAAGGTTTAATAATTTTTTTTAAATTATTATATTAACTTCAAACATTATTATTATCACCCTCTATTACCGCATAAGTTGGAGCAAAAGAATATGCTAAAGATAAAACATAACCATTAAAATACATTCAAATATCAACAGTACCTAAAGACAAATTATCTATAATATATTTATTATTTTTTAATTTAGAATTTAATTGCGTGTTTTGTCATCTAAGACCTTTTTGCCCTAATTCATGACAATTAATTAATTCTAGTGAATCATTATTTTGAAAAAAACGATTCTTTTTTGCTAAATCAGTAGTTTTATCTTTTAAATATTTTAAAGTATCACTAAAATTATTATTTTCGTAAGCTTTAAAATCATTTTTATTCATTTTCATTGTAAAGTCACCTTCAAACTTACTGATAGTAAGACGATTGTTTCAAATACCATCTTTAGAACAAAATTTGGCTAATTTATCAGCAGTATTATTAATTCGATCTTGTGTTGACATAGTATCGCGGATGACAACAGGAATTTTAATAGGGTCTAATGTTAAATTATAATATGTTCAACTATTAATTTCAAATTCTCCAAACAAACTTACTTTATCTAGATCTGAAATAATTTTGTTTCTATATTTTCAATTTTCAAATTTATTTTCAAAGGTTTGTGCATATGAATTAGCTTTATTAGTAAAAATTGATTTAACATCAGAACCTGATTGATTTAAAAATACTTTTTGTGCCATACTTTGAAAATCATTTTGTGTTTCTTTAGTGACACTTCAATTATTATTATTATTTGGCAATTGATAATTATGAAATTTCGTTTGATCACGAACAATAAACTTAGCTCCCAATTTTGTTTTTATTTTTTCTAAAATGTCTTCTTTTAACTCATTACTGTTTCATCATTTTGAAATATTTCATTTTAAATCTAAGGTAGTTTCGACAGTATAATCTTTTAAATTATCTTCAATTTTACTTGCTACTTTTTCAATTACGCCTTCAGTATTAGCATTTTGATTAATAAAGTTTATATCAAAAAAATCTATACTTAATTCACGATCTAATGTATTACCATCAAAATCTTTTCATTTTAAATCAAATTTTAGGCTTGATTTTAGAAGATTTCAAGATTCAATTTGATACTTTTCTTTATTATAATCATCCATCCCAAAAGCATTATTATTTTTTCATTCATTAAATTCGACTTTAGTAATTTTTGATTTATCAGTATTTAATTTTAAAATTTCATTAATATTAATACCAGAAAATAATGATTTTAAATTAGAATCATTACCTAGTTCAGAACCAAAATTACTAATGTTTTCTTTAATTACGTCATAAAAATGTTTAGTTAAATCTTGATTAGTAATTTCTTGATTATCAGGAATATTATTAATTTGATTTAATAGTTCTTGTCCAGAACTAGCAAAGTTATCTGGTCTTAAAATATTTTTTTTCTCTTTTATTAGATCCCCAAATAAACTATTAACTTTTTCTTCTGCTATTTTTAATAAATCAGTATCACTCTGTTCTTTACCATGCTCTTCTGGTATTGGTTCATCATTATTTCCACCACAAGCAATAATATTTGTAGTAGCAGTAGTACTTAAAATTATTGCCCCCAAAATACTTAATAATTTTTTCATAATTTATACCCCCATAAATAAATCTTTTTATATAATTAAATATATTCAATACAACTATTATTGACATTAGTAATAAAAATCAAACTTGGATAAAATATGTTTTTAATTTAACAAATTAAAGACATATTTAAATTGTTGAATATATTTACTTCATTTTATATTATTCTAAAATTGTTTTTTATATTATGTTTTAAAGTTTTATAATAAACACTAATAATATCATATTTAGTGATTTTTTATAAGTTTTTTTATGTTTTTACTTATTTTATTTTTTAAAATAATAACTAGTTTTAAAATTTAACATTTACTGTATTTAATACTATTAAAACAAGATTTATTATATAAAACATAGTAAAATTCTACTAAGAAATTTTTCATATTATGCTTAATATTGATTATATAATTGCTAGTATATATTGTTGTTTCTAAATTAATAAAATTGTTTTTTTAAATAAAAATATTATAAACTAATACATTGAGAGGTTATTTAAGAGAGGTATGGTTGAAAAAGCAAATTTAGGTAAATTATTAGAGTTTATTTTTATTAAGGTTTATTATTCTTTTATTACAGTTTTTTTATTTATTTTATCAATATTTATATCTTTAACAATATCTATTGTTTTTTTTACTTTGAAATTAAGTTCAAATACTTTTTTCATTATTTTTCAATATTATATTATGATTTTGTATAGCATTTTTCTTTTTATTTTTGCTTTAATGAATTCTATTAAGTTATTTGGTACACAATTTGAAGATAATTCTTTTCTTCTAATACTAACAAGGCCATATTCAAGAAAAGTAATTATCCTTTCACAATATTTCGTGTTATTTTTATCTTCATTATTTTTTATCGTATCTAATATTATTACTTTATTAGTTTTTGGAGGCATCATAGGAGTAATTCTAAAAATAATATATATTAAATTTTATATTTTAATTATTTTAAAATTATTTCTTTTTTTACTTTTTTTCTCAATTTTAGTAACTAATGGATCGGTAGCTATGTTAGCGTTTTTTTCATCAGAAAAGGTTTTTTTAATATTTGTTATTTTTTGTAGTTTATTCCTTTTGGGTGGTTTGCCTTCTTCTTTGATATTAAATAAAACAGAAAATTTACCAATTTCTTTTAAAGAAGGTGTTGGACCTTATTTGGTTAAACAAATTAAAGAAGCAATGTTATTTAATAAATATTATAAAATGGGATTAATTCGTTATCCTAATTTAACTAAAGATATTGCTGATTTTTATAATAGTTTAACAATTGATGAATTACAAAATATTAATAAAAAGGAAGTTATTAGTAAAAGACAAGATTTTTATAAAAAAGAAGGATTTCTTTTAAATAGTTCATTTAATAGTGGTGAAATGGAAGGTAAAATTGATGTTTGAAATGGACATAATGATTTTAATGGCAAAACAGTTAAAATAGTTTTAGTTTTTAATAAATACTTTATTAATTTAAAAGAATTAAAACAAAAAATTGAAGAATCTAATAACGATACTCAAAAAGATTTATTTCAATTATATGAAGATTATAATAATGAATTTGAAATTAATAATTTTTGTTATTTACAAAAATCAAAAATACCTGATTTGTTAGAATATGATCTTGCTAAATCTTATGTTGAGGAAGGTAGTAATAAAAAAACATTAACTAGTGATGATTGAACAAGAGCTTTTAAAGATGGTGGATATTATGTTAAATTTAGCAGTCCATTACGTAACAAATATGATAATCTTTTTTTTAATCCAATTTATATTTTATTAAGAACTGTGGAAGATTACATTTATAATCAAATATGAATTTATTATCAAGTTAAATCAGAAAAAGTTTTAAATGATGAAAATTTTATTGCATTTAAAAATAATATGAATTTATATACTTTGATTAACTATTTTAATTTTATTGAGCATTGAAACCAAATGTGAACAAATTATATGGGATGTTATGGTAATTTTTGATTTAAACCATTAGCTTTATCAAGTATTGATTTTAATGTTCAAAAAAATACTTTATTTAGTTATCCTGATTTTACTTTTCATTTAAATAGCGAATATAAAATTGATGTTAATAATACTACAAGCATACAAAATAATTTGATTGTTAGTTTATTTTACGGTGTGTTGTGTATTGTTTTATTTTTCTTATCATTTTGTTTTTTCTTAAAAAAGAATATTGGATAAGTTAGTTAGGAGAGTATTTATGTCAACAAATGATAAAAATAAAATTTTAATTAATGTTCAAAACTATAGTAAAAAATTTAAGAAATTTCACATAAATAATATTAGCTTTACTGTATTTGAAGGAACTATTCATGCTTTAGTTGGCCGTTCAGGAAGTGGTAAATCAGTACTGTTGAAATCAATTATTGGTGCTATTCCAATAAGTAATTACGAAGGATTAATTACCATTAATGGCTATAAAGCGGGAACAACTTTTTCAAAAAATAGTTTAGGCTATTCTTTGAATATAGAAAATTTTCCTCAGGGATTAAGTGCTTATAATTTTTTGAAATTTTTAGGTAAAACAACAATAATTTCAGAAAGTAAATTACTAGTAAATTTAGAAAGATTATTAAAAAATTTTGGTTTATGAGAATCACGTAATAAATCTTTAAATTCATTTTCTTCAGGAATGAAAAATAGAATTATGTTGATTGTTGCCCTAGCACATGATCCAAACCTAGTTATTTTAGATGAACCAGGAGCTAATTTAGATTCAGAATCAAGAAAATTTTTTACTTCTGTTTTACAAGATTTAAAAAAAGAAGGAAAAACTATTTTATTAACAACTCATATGATTGATGAAACAAAAGATATTATTGATAATTGTACTATTATTGAATATGGTAAATTAATTTATACTGGGCCAATTGATAAATTTGGAGTTGGTAAAATTTTTGTTTTAAAAACAAGCAATAATCTTGTAGCATCATCACTTTTAAGTTTATATAATTTTCAATTTAAATATAATAAAGATACTGATAGTATTTTAATTAAATTAATTGATAAAAATTATATATCACAACTTAATTTTATTTTGAGTGAAAAGAAAATTGTTATATATGATTTACATGAAAAAGAATTAGATTTATTTTTTATCAATTCATTTTTTTAATTTATTTTTATTTTATAAATAAGATTTTCAAATTTTTTGATTTTCACTTAAAACATGTGCAGCAGGAGGATATTCATCAGCTAATTTGTTGATTGCATTTACCATTACTTCTTTTTGATAATTATTATTAAATTGTAATTCTTGTTTTGTTTTTTTCCTTTTTTGATATAATTTTTGATTATATATTTTCTTTTTTGCTTTCACTTCAGGTCTTTGCTCATATTTTCGTTTTTTATCTTTATTTTTTTGATATCAAGCTTGATCATATTTTTGCTTTCTTGCTTTCACTTCGGGTCTTTGCCAATATTTTTTCCTTCTTGCTTTCACTTCGGGTCTTTGAGCATATTCTTTCTTTTTTGCTTTCACTTCAGGTCTTTGCTCATATTTTCGTTTTTTATCTTTATTTTTTTGATATCAAGCTTGATCATATTTTTGCTTTCTTGCTTTCACTTCGGGTCTTTGCCAATATTTTTTCCTTCTTGCTTTCACTTCGGGTCTTTGAGCATATTCTTGATTTTTTGCTTTCACTTCAGGTCTTTGATTATATTGATTTATTTTTTCTTGATTTTTTTGATATTTTTCTTGATCATATTTTCTCTTTTTTGCTTTCACTTTTTCTTATACTCTTTTTGTTTTTCATTATTCATAAATTTATCACCCCTTAAATCTGTGTCATTGTTTCAGATTTACAATTTTTATTACTGTTTAATTTTTTTTGGTCATCACAAATTAAAATCTTCTTTAAACTTTAAAATGCAAGTAAAATATTTAATATATAAAATTAGCGAACTTAATTAAAAAATCGCTAATTTATTAAATATTTAAATTTGGATATTTGCGTTTTAAAAAAAATAATAAAACTTGAATATCAGCAGGACTAACACCAGAAATTCTTGTAGCATGACCAATTGTTAATGGTCTAACACGCTTTAATTTTTCTCTAGCTTCACCAGTAATACTTTCTACTAAATCATAATCAATATCACCAGGAATTTGTTTTTTTTCTAAACTATTAGTTTGTTGCGCCATTTTTAGTTGTTGATTAATATATCCTGAATATTTAATTGTAATTTCTAATTCCATTAATTGATGATATTGTAAATCATTTATTAAAGGTAACTGTGAAGTAAACATTGATAATTTGACACCTGGACGTTTTAATAATTCATAAGCAATAATATGATTATCGGGAATTGGACCTAAATTATTATTATTAATATACTTAGCAACTTCTGAATTGGGACTAACTTTAATAGTTTTTAATTTTTCAACAATATTAGACATTAATTTTTGTTGAATATTAAATTGTGATCAACGTTGTTCACTAACTAAGCCAACTTGATAACCATATTTAATTAATCTTGTTTGAGCATTATCATTTCGTAATAATAAACGATGTTCAGCTAAAGAAGTTAATAAACGATAAGGTTCAACTGTTCCTTTTGTTACTAAATCATCAATTAAAACTCCGATATATGCTTCATCACGCTTTAAAATTAATGGTTTTTCTTTTTTTATTTTTAAATGTGCGTTAATTCCGGCCATTAAACCTTGACACGCTGCTTCTTCATAACCACTAGTACCATTAATTTGACCAGCACTAAATAAGTTTTTAATTAATTTAGTTTCCAATGTTGGTCATAATTGTGTTGGTTCAAAAGCATCATATTCAATAGCATATGCTCATTTTAATACTTCACAATTTTCTAAACCAGGTAATGTTCTCAACATTTTATCTTGCACATCAATTGGCATCGATGTTGAAAAACCTTGGACATAAATTGAATCCAAAGCAAGTGATTCTGGCTCTAAGAAAATTTGATGACGAGGCTTATCAGCAAAACGTACTACTTTATCCTCAATACTTGGACAATAACGTGGTCCAGTACCTTGTGCTTCACCATTATACATTGGTGATTTATCTAAATTATTATTAATAATAGTATGAGTTTTATCATTTGTATAAAGTAAATAACAAGGTAACTGTTTTGCTAATGGTAAAAAATTTTTAGTTTCATGTGAAAATGCTAAAGGTAAATGACTACCTAGTTCAATATTAGTTTTGTCAAAATCAATACTATTTTTTTTAATACGAGGTGGTGTTCCTGTTTTTAAACGTATCATATTAAAGCCTACAATTTTTAATTGTTCAGAAATACCATTACTTGTTCTTTGACCATCTGGTCCTTCTGATTTCTTATTATGACCTTGTAAAGTTAAAGCTGTCATATAAGTGCCAGTAGTTAAAATCACAATTTCACTAGTAATTTTTTCGCCATTCTCTAAAATAACACCCTTAGCAGTGTTTTCTTCAATTATTAATGATTGTACCATAACTTCTAAAATTGTTAAATTTTCTTGTTTATTTATTGCATTTTGCATATATTGTGAATAAGCAATTTTATCAGATTGAGCACGAATAGCTCAAACTGCTGGACCACGTGAATGATTTAATAGTTTCATTTGCAAAGCAGTAGCATCTGCTGCTTTAGCCATTTCGCCACCAAGTGCATCAATTTCACGAACCACAACTCCTTTGGCGGGTCCACCAATAGAAGGATTACATGGCATTAATGCAATTTTAGTTTTATCAAGAGTAATAATAGCGGTTTTATGACCTGCTCGTGCAGAAGATAATGCCGCTTCAACACCAGCATGACCAGCACCAATTACAATAATTTCATACTCATATTTCATTGATTTCACCTCCATTTCATAAAATATTACATATCAAAATTAATAACATCAAAAATAAGAAATTTTATTTTTAATTTCTTTAGTAATGTTATCATAAACAAGCAAAATATTCATGTACTTTTTAGACTTTTATTAAATAAAATTGAATTTTAGTTAATAATCTTCTCAATTATAATTCATTATCTTTTATACAAGATATAAATATTATTTAAAGAATTAGTGCTGCACCTAAAAATAGCAACTGTTTTGATTAATAATCATTAATACTAATTAAAAGCCAGTAATTACTTACTTTTAAGTATTTTATTTATTAGCACAAGATGTGTTTTTATTGAAAAGACACTTTTGTCATTAACATTGGTGACTGTATCCAATGGTGATAAAACATATGCAACATCTATTTCTTTTTCCATAACTGTAACCTCTTTTGTATACAATTTGACTTAAATAATTTATCTTAATATCCCTACATAAGTATAATTATAATGTTAATTTTTAAATTTGCAAATTTTTATTTACTATACCTTTAAACTTAAAAAGTATTTTTATATGCTGAGTTATACTTGTAAGTGCAAGTAAATAAAATTGCAAAAAATTCTCATATAAAAATTTCATAATGCTAAATTTAGTTTAGAAAAAAGTAAGGAGTTTTTATATGAGTTATAAACATCTTGGCATAGATGAAAGGATTTATATTGAGAATCAATTGAAATTTAAATTTAAAATTAGTGAAATAGCTAAAAATCTTAATCGAAGTATTAGTACTATTATTCGAGAAATTAATAGAAATAAAGATAATAATCATTATTTTTCATTAATTGCACAAAATAAAGCTGAAAATCGAAAACAATCACATATTAGTTTTCATAAGTTTAAAAATAAGAATTTAGTAAAATATGTACAACAAAAATTACTATTAGGTTGATCACCTGAACAAATTTATGGCAGAATTAAAAATTTTCATAAAGAGTGAGTTATTAGTTTTAAAACAATTTATACTTGAATTTATTTTGGAATGCTTGATAAAGTTACTAGTAAAAATTTAAGAAGAAAAGGTAAAAAACGAAAATCTAAAGAAAATCGTGGCAAGTTTAATGGTAAATCAATTAAAGAACGAGATATAAATGTTAATGATCGTATAACACTTGGTCATTGAGAAGGAGATACTATAGTATCATCACGAGGTAAAAGCAAATCATGTTTAATAACTTTAGTTGAAAGAGTATCACGATTTACTTTAGCAATATTAGTTAAAAACAGAACTACTAAAGTTATTAATAAAAATGTTAGTTATTATTTATCAATTCTTCCTAAAAACATTGTTAAAACTATTACTTTTGATCGTGGCAAAGAATTTTCAAATTGACAACAACTTGAAAAAAATTTAGATATAAAAATTTATTTTGCCAATCCATATTCACCTTGACAAAGAGGTACTAATGAAAATACTAATGGTTTAATTAGAGAAAAATTTCCTAAAAAATTTATTTTTTCAAAAACTAATAAAAATGAAGTTCATAAATTTATATTGTCTTTAAACCAAAGACCAAGAAAAATACTAAATTATCTTTCACCAATCGAATATTTGGATAGAAAAATAATTTAGTTGCACTTACCTTTACAATTTAGCATATATAAAAATACATCTTATATTAATTAAGATAAAGAATCACCAAATAATTTTCCCATTTTAATATTAAGATTATTATATAAAGTTTTTAAATGGTAATGTTCACTGAAATGTATATTAATTAATTTATGTAAAGTGGTAACATCTGCCAATGGATCATGATGATCAAATTTAATTTGATTACTATGAGTAAGAGCACTTAAACGGTTATTAGGATAATCATATGTTCTTCTAAATAACTTAACTGAACAAATGTAAAAAAAATTAGGACATTTTAAATCATAATGATTAATTAATGATCTTAAGATATTAATGTTAAAGTTAGCGTGATGAGCAATAACAACAGTATTTTCAGTAAAAAAAGTAACGATGTCTACTCATAATTCTTTAAAGTTTGACATTAAAGATACGCTTTCACTTGTAATTCCATGAACATGAGAAAAAGTAAATTCTTCGGGATGTGGTTTAATTAATGAACTATAAGTTTTGACAATTTTACCTTGTGTTACTTTTATCATAATTAATTGACAAGCACTTGTTTTATTCGAATTTGCAATTTCAAAATCAATAAAAACATAATTAGTATTATCAATCCCTCAATCATGAACACTAAATTTTTTCTTATTATTTAATTTTGATTGTTTTCTTTTTAATAACATTTTTTTAGCAAAAAGATTTTTACTATCTTTACTTTTATACTGTTTAAAAGGTGTAATTATTTCTTGTTTTCCTTCTATATTACCTTTTGATTCAGAATTATCATCTGTTTCAAAATCATCATTTGTCTTCTTGAATTTTACACTTTTAAAAAACATATTAATGGCAATAGCACCTTTCTATCTAAATTTTCATAAATTAATATTAGTTATTCCTTTGATAAATTATAACATTGATAAGTTAGAGTAACTATATTTTTACTTATAAAACTTCATTTTTTGCAAAATTCATTAATTAATTATCATTCTTTAACAAATAACTTAATATAATTTATAAAAATAATATTATGAATAAAATATTATATTGTTGACAATAAAAAAGATTGCGGTTGCAATCTTTTTTTAAATAAGAAAAATATTATAATGAACACGAAGGTGAAGAATTATATCTAGTAATTAATGGTTCACTATCATTTACTTCATTTTGAAAATTATTAATTTTTTTAACTTTTTAGCTATTTTAACTTGTTTATTAAGTTCTTTTTCTTCTAATTTTTGATTTTTTGCTTTTAAATTTTTTAATTTATTTTCTGTGTCTTGCAGTTTATCTTCTCTTTTTTTAATTTTATTTTTACTTTTTACAATTTTATCACTAAGTGTTCCTAATAAAGGACTATTTTTTTATTAATTTTTCTTTGACGTTGTGCATCTTTAAGATTCATTCGTACTAGTTTATCTTTTTACAGTTTAGTTATTAACTTATAAATTTTGATACTTATTGCAGCAGCAATTGCTCCTCCAATAACTATTGGTACAGCATAAAGTAAAAAGTCTAATCCTTCAAATAAATCACTAAAAAATGATTCTATCCCTTGTCAACCTTTTTCAAAAAAATTTCCTACGTCTTTTGTAAAATCCTCAAATCCTTTTGAAATATCTTTTCAAATGCCACTAATATCTGAGCCAATATCATCTACACCTTTACCAATTTCTTCTAATCCTTTACCAATATCATTTCCAATATCTTCTATACCTCTTCCAATATCTTCTACACCTTTACAAATATCATTTCCAATATCTTCTATACCTTTAGCAATATCATCTAATCATCCAAACATAATTTTTCTACCTTTCCTTTAACCTAAACTTGGTCTTAATGTTGTTTTATCACTATTATTTATATTTGTTTCTAAACTATTAGCACCTAATACTATTTTATTATTAAACTGATTAATATTGGGATTTAATTCAGACAATGGTTCTCTATTACATTTATTATTTAGTTTTTCTAAATGATCATCTAACATTTTTAATTCAATTTTTAATTTTTTTGTTTTCTACTTCTTTTTCAACCAGTCCCACTTCAAATGTTTTTCTTTCATAATCGTATTGTGCTTTTTGACTTGCTAATTTTGATTTGAAACATTCCATTTGTTCTTCTTTAAATATTTCATTTTTTTGTTTACTTTCTTTTTTTGCTTTATTAGTTTCTAGTTTTCTATCAGCAATAGAAGCGACAACAGCAGTTGATGCTGTTGCTGCTAGTGCTCCTATGTTAATAGTAATCCTCCACCAACTGCAACAGGTCCTATAATAGGCATATTTTTTTTAAATTGTTTTTTAACATTATTTGCAATTTTCTTTGGTGATGGTATTCCACTAGACTTCTTTACTTTTTCATTATCATTAATTTCTAATTCAGATGATGAAGACACATTTGAATTCAATCTTTTAAAATCAGGCATTTTTTATTTCTCTCTTTCTAATCTATAAAATATTTTTTTAAAGTCTTGTTACTGATTCAGTACGTAAAAGGGGTGTTGCATTAGTTTCTAAATTATTAGCAACTGATAGCATATCATTATTAAAATTATTAATGTTTGGATTTAATTCAGATAATGGTTGTCTATTAGAACGATTATTTAGATTTTCTTGTTCTTCTCTTTTTTGATTTTTTTAACTGTTTTACCAACATTTTTTGTAACATCTTTATCTTTCTTGGGAAATTCTGCTTTCATATTATTTTCTAGTTCATTATTATTAATTTCTAACTCAGGTAAAGGTAAATTAGATTTTTTTTCTTTTTTGTTATTAGGCATTTTTATTTCTCTCTTTCTAATCTATAAAATAAAATATGTTTATTTAACTAAATAATTTAATAAAAAAACTAATATAAATAAATCAGAAAATCTATATTAGTAATGAACATTTATTAAATTAATAACAATATAACATATTTTTTTATGAATGTCAGAATCATACATATATGACTATTAAATGATGAAAATAATAGTTAATAATCATTAATAATGTGTGAAAATAATTTCTTTTATAAAAAAACAGTAACACAAAGTTACTGTTAATTAATTTTTATTTATTTTAATTTAAAAACATATATTTTATCAATTCTTGTTGCTTTACCAGCTTTGCTTCCAAGAGAATTAGTAACTTTTTTCTTTTGAATTATTGAATCTTCATAAGTTTCTTCTAATCTTAATGGAATTTCAATTTTAATACTATCCCACATAATATCAAAATAATTACATACTTTTCTATTATTTGCATCACCAACTACTAAAATAACTGAAGTATCTTTATTACATATTTTTGAAATTTGTAATAAATACTCTTTCATAAAAATTTTATACGTTTCTAAATCATGTCTATCATCTAACTTAATGTTTTTATTATCTTTATTAGTATCAAATCCTAATATTCACATCTTAAGTCAATTTTGTCTTGTATAATTAATTAAATTTAAATATATCAGTTTTTAATTATTAAAAATACTAAAAACAGTATTTTCTGTTAAATATTGTATTTTTTCTAAATTAACATCATATTTTAAATTTTTTATACCACTTGGAATTTCTTGAAATTGCGGTATAAAATGGGAGTCGTATATTTTTATATTTAACATAGTTTTTTCTAAATCAATACAAGGGCCTTTTTTAAACTCACTTATTCCAAATTTAAAAAATAAAGTATCTACTTTACAAGCAAATTCATAATCATTAAATATCTCTTTTAATTGTAATGAAAAATCATATAAAGATAGTCCTTTATCTCTTTTACTTAAAATTACTGATGATATAACTTTTTTAGTTTCTTGCGTAGAAAATATTTGTTCATGATTAAAACTATGAATTCTAGAACTATTTGTAGTTGATTTAACCTCTAAAATTAAATTATATCTAAATTCAAAATCAAATAAATTATTAAAATTTGAATGTCAAAATTCAATAATTGATATATTAAATTTAATTTTAAAAAAATACATAGTTAATAATTCACCAAATATTCCATTTGCTTTTTTTTCATCATAAAAAATATTAGTGTGTTCAAATAATTGTCATATTTTATTTACTTCATCAACAATATTTTCTTTTATATCAGAATAATAATTAATTAAATTTAAAATAAATAATTGAAAAGTATTTAATAACTCTTTATCTTCGGAAAGTAACTCTATTATAAGTGAATTAAAAATAGTTTTTTTTCTTCAAAATTTACTTCAACTTTT
Source organism: Spiroplasma endosymbiont of Thecophora atra (assembly GCF_964019735.1). Classification (NCBI taxonomy): domain Bacteria; kingdom Bacillati; phylum Mycoplasmatota; class Mollicutes; order Entomoplasmatales; family Spiroplasmataceae; genus Spiroplasma; species Spiroplasma endosymbiont of Thecophora atra. The sequence continues at coordinate 155,008 of NZ_OZ026464.1, forward strand.
TTATTAAAATAAATTTTTATATTTTTATTAACTAGAATTTTAGTAGTAATATTTTTTTCATTAATATTAAAAATAACCATAATTTTTCCGTTATTTGTACCCAAAAATATATTTTCTTTAATCTTAATAACTTTTTTTAAATTATTATTAAGTTTTTCAGTAATTTTTTTAAATTCAGTAATTTTATTCGGTGTTAACATAATGCATTACTCCTCTTCCGGTATGTATAAAGCATAAAAAATAGCATTTTTTTCAAGAATAGTATTATTCTTCATTATATCAAACATATGTATTTCTAATAAAATATGTTTTTCGTTATTTGGATATTTAGTTAAATATCTATCACCTTTATAATTTCCACTTTTACCAGCAAAAATACTTACATATCCATTTTCATATTGTTTTCTTTTAAAATTATTTATATCATTTGGTCTCATAAATATCACTTTTAAAGGATAACTATTCTTATCTTTTAATTCTTCTCAATCTTCATACTTAATTTTACATTTATCTAATATTTTAGTTGAAATATTTTCAAAATCTAGTTCAAATTCTTTTATACTATTAAAAGTAATTTCTTTATGAATTATATTTAATCCATATTTTTGTGGAATTGCTTTATTTAATAATTCAAAATATAATTTTTCTTCAGATTCATTATTTTTAATAATGGCATTTTGCGCACATCATGCAACCAAAGAAGTTTGTTCTATTTTTGCTGCTCCTTTTCTCGTAGGTCTAATATCCTTATCCAATTTAATTGCTCTAATTTTTCATTCTTTTAAACAATCATCACTCTTTTCTCATTCTTTTAATTCAAATCATAATGCTTCTTCTGCAATTAAAATTTTTTTAAAATCTTCATCAATTGAATTTTTACAAAATATCCTTATATATTGTAAAAATTTTTCTCTATATCCAAACCATCTTGCGCTTTGCAAAGCTGTATCTGCATTTGTAGTATTTTTTGCTCTTCTAGTTATAAAAGTTACTAAAAGATTAGGAAACGTTATTCCTCTTTCTACCAAATCAGCTCCTATATATAATATTAGGATTTAATGGTTTTGAAGAGGTATTACGATTAGTTTTGTTTGTTGAATTTTTAATTTGAGTTTCTGTTTGATTAACTCTTGAATTTATAACCTCTAATATTTCATTATCCTTTACATTATTAATATCTAATTCTCTATCAAAATATTCTTTAAAACCTAAATTAATAAATTCTAAATAAGATTTATAGCGAAAATTTAAAAAATTTTTATTTTCTGACTTTAATTTTAAATTTTCTTTATATATTTTTAATTTTTTATTAATATTTTCAAAAATTCTATTTTGCTGATTATTTTGTCTTTCTGAATGAACGAGCATTTCAGAAATATCTTCTTCATCATCAAATAATATCTGTTTTAAAGCAGAAGCTACAAAAAAAGTTGATAATGCCTTTTCAAATGATTCTGTTTCTGTAGAATCAACATCTTTTTCATCTAACTTTTAAGTTTCATGTTCATGTAACTTTCTTATATACTTACTACTACTTTCTTCACCATGAAATAAATCTAAACCGGTATAACCTTTCCCTGGATTTATTGTAACTATAAAAGAAGGAGATAAGTCATTAAATTTACTAATTAATAAATTAGCATATGGAGTTGCTGTTATGGAAATATAAGAATGATATATTAATAGTTCTTTTAATTTAATTATTTGCTTATACAAAGTTGTAGGTTCAATTTTTTTAGTATTATAATTAGAATTTAAACTATATTGATCACCTTCATCATCTATAATCATTATCTTTTGATTTTGTAAATAACTACTTTTATTAAAAATTTTATATAATTTTTCTAAATGAGTTTTATTTTTTAAACATGTTATTATTAATTTTTTATTTGTATTATTTTTCATTCATTCTTCCAACTGATTTGAAGGATAAGTTATAGAGGTTATAACTCTACATTTATTTTTATTACTTACATCACTCTCAAAAACTTCTTTTATTCTATCTTCATTTTGAAGTAATAAATCTTTATCTTTACCCCCAATAACAACTCCCAAATTATAATTATTATCAAATGCAAGTGATAATAGTCCTAAAAAATTAGAAGTTTTTCCAGATTGAACCTTTCCTACTACTACTCCTGTTTTTGAATTTGGAATTCCTAAATTATCAATGCATTTTGAAAGTATATTGATTGAATTATTTAAAATAGAATTTATGCCATCCATATCTTTTATTTTGGAATAATATATTTCTTTAAATTTTTTTACATATTCACCAGAAATATTAATTTCTTTAATATCTTCATTAATAAAATCAAATGTTCCTAAATTATTTTCCATTATCCTATTTCCTTTAATTAATTAAGTTATTGATTTATACATTTTTTAAGTATAAATTCATTATTTCAAAAATTTGAACTGGGTCTATTTGTTTATAATGATTTATATACTTTGACTGTATTATTGAAGCAGCTAATGCAATAATAAACCGTTTTAACAATAATAAAAAATCTTCTTCTCCAACATAAGGTTTAAAAAATGGATGTTCTAAATATATTTTAATATTATAAATATTATTTTTTTCATTTTGAACAATATCTATTCAATTTTCTGTTTGATTAATAGATATATCATGTTTAAAATTAATATTAATACTCTTACCATTTTCACTCTTTAAAGTAATTAAATTATCTAAAATTCTATTTTTATCTTCATAGTTTGTTTTTATATCAACCTTAGTTAAGATATCATTTTCATTTAAAGAATGCTAAATTGTAAAGGTAAGTGCAACTAAATTATTTTTCTATCCAAATATTCGATTGGTGAAAGATAATTTAGTATTTTTCTTGGTCTTTGGTTTAAAGACAATATAAATTTATGAACTTCATTTTTATTAGTTTTTGAAAAAATAAATTTTTTAGGAAATTTTTCTCTAATTAAACCATTAGTATTTTCATTAGTACCTCTTTGTCAAGGTGAATATGGATTGGCAAAATAAATTTTTATATCTAAATTTTTTTCAAGTTGTTGTCAATTTGAAAATTCTTTGCCACGATCAAAAGTAATAGTTTTAACAATGTTTTTAGGAAGAATTGATAAATAATAACTAACATTTTTATTAATAACTTTAGTAGTTCTGTTTTTAACTAATATTGCTAAAGTAAATCGTGATACTCTTTCAACTAAAGTTATTAAACATGATTTGCTTTTACCTCGTGATGATACTATAGTATCTCCTTCTCAATGACCAAGTGTTATACGATCATTAACATTTATATCTCGTTCTTTAATTGATTTACCATTAAACTTGCCACGATTTTCTTTAGATTTTCGTTTTTTACCTTTTCTTCTTAAATTTTTACTAGTAACTTTATCAAGCATTCCAAAATAAATTCAAGTATAAATTGTTTTAAAACTAATAACTCACTCTTTATGAAAATTTTTAATTCTGCCATAAATTTGTTCAGGTGATCAACCTAATAGTAATTTTTGTTGTACATATTTTACTAAATTCTTATTTTTAAACTTATGAAAACTAATATGTGATTGTTTTCGATTTTCAGCTTTATTTTGTGCAATTAATGAAAAATAATGATTATTATCTTTATTTCTATTAATTTCTCGAATAATAGTACTAATACTTCGATTAAGATTTTTAGCTATTTCACTAATTTTAAATTTAAATTTCAATTGATTCTCAATATAAATCCTTTCATCTATGCCAAGATGTTTATAACTCATATAAAAACTCCTTACTTTTTTCTAAACTAAATTTAGCATTATGAAATTTTTATATGAGAATTTTTTGCAATTTTATTTACTTGCACTTACAAGTATAACTCAGCGAATTAATATTCTTAAAATTTTCAAATTCTACTTTATTATTAGAAATATTTAACATATTAAAAATTTGTTTATCTGTTCTGGTTACTTTTTGAACATTTAAATTTTGCATACTAACATTATTAAAGGATTTTTCTTTCACACGATACTCTTTAGCGGTTTTTCTATAGTGACTTGATATTTTTTTTATTTTATTTATAAAGGCATCTTCTAAACCATCATTTCAATCAAATGCATCTTTTGTTTCACTAACCGGCCAATTATCTAAATTAATTTCATCAAATAACCTTCTATAAGTAAAACTGCCAGTATCACCAAAAATATCTTTTGGTCTATAACTAGTATCTCGACCGCCAATAATAACTCTTCCTCTTCTAATTAAAGAGAAACCAGATTCTTGTCTACTAAATTTATCACTAATAGCAATAAAACCAGAAAGATTATATTTTATGTTATTAAAATTAATTTCCTCATTAAATTCTTTATAAAACCGTTCTTCTAAATCCGTCACATTATTCTTAATTACTAAAACTTTTGGTAATTCATATGTTAATGATTCTATATCTTCAAAGTTTTTAAAATTATTTTTACCATCAGTATAAATCAAAACATTATCCTTATCATAGTATGACGTTACAAATTTGATTTCAATATTTTTATAATTTAAATCTCTTCTGTATATACTTGAAATTTGTTCCTTTATTTTATTTTCTTGTCTTGTTGTAACAATAAATTTATTTAACTTTCTAATAGTCAACATAGTATAATGAGTGCTTTTATCAACATGTTTTTTAATAATTTCTGCATAATTTTCATTTACTAATTTTTCCACATTTAAAATTGCAGAATATTCACTCTTATTACCATACATTGTACTTACTAATTCTTATTCTTTACCAAATCAACATGCAGCTGTTTTTAAACCCATACCGAATTCATTTCTACCATTTCTATTTTGTGGTGGTTTATTTATTTGCAATGCTCTTTTAAAATTTTCCAAATCCATACCATAAGCATTATCAATAATTTTTAAATAATGATTTTCTTTATTTTTATTATCTTTATGATACAAAATTATGACTTTTAACTTATAATCTTTTTCAACTTGTTTTAAAATATTTTCTTTTTCAAAATAACTTGCTGTCGAATTATCAACAAATTCAGCAATTGCATGCCAGAGTGTATAAGATAATCTTGAATAGGTAGAGTAAATACTAGTTGTTGGTCTTATATCAACTGGTAATTTATCATTAAATTTAAACATAATTACTTAAATAACTCCTTTATAATTTTATATAACTTTTTCAATTAATATTCTATACTTATTAATGATTTCTTTTATAATATCTACATTTATTGAATTTCCTATTCTTTTAAAAGGTTCATTTTCTGAAAAATTTTCAGGAAATATAAAATTATTATAATCAAAACTTTGTAAAAGCAAAGCTTCTTTTATACTTATAAATCTATAATTATTAATTTTTTTATCTCAAATTATTGGTTTACAATTCGTTTTAACAAGCGCAGGAAAAAAATTTGGTTTCTTTATTCTAATGCCTGAATGCCTAAATTGAATAATACATTCTTTAATATCAAGACCACTGCCTCCAATATTCCACTCAAACTTTTGATAAATTTTCTTTATTTTTAATATATCCTTATTCTTATGTCATCATAAATCAATATTGTTTTTATGTTCAAAATAAAATTTTTGATTTTTAACATAAAATTCATATTTTCACTTTGAAAATGAATTAATTTCTGAATTTGAAATTTTAGTTTCAATTTCAAAAAAATCTAATCATATAGGAAATCTCAACGTTTTAAACTTTATCTTAGTTAAATTACAAAATTCTTGCCAAATATCTAATATTTTTGTATCTAATTCAGAAATTATATTCATAGTTCTTTCTTTTAAATCTAAATTAACATTTTCTATATAGTTTAATGCATTATCTCCAAAAAACTTGCTATGTTTTAATTTTAATAAATCAAATGATAAATTATTTAACAATTTTTTAAAATTTTCATTAGAAGTTTTATAAGAATCATGAAATGCCATTAAAAATAATCTCTGTCTATTTTGAGGTATTCCTATATTTAATGGATTTAATATTAGTTCTTTATCTTTTTCATCAAAAAAAATATATCCCAAATCCTTTAAGGATTTTTTCATAGTAGTTCATGTATCACTATTATTATGTTTAGCTAAATATGCCACATTTTCTAAAAGAACTATTTTTATTTCATTATTATAATGATTTTGATTATATTTTTTAATTATTTCTATAATTTTTTTAAATAATTTTCCTTCTTTATGCTTAAGGCCTGTTTGAGAGCCCGCTTTTGAAAAGGGTTGACATGGAAAACCAGCACATAAAAAATTATAACTAATATCCTTATTTGTAAGTTTTTCTATTACTTGTTCACTTTCAATATCATTTAAAAAAATTGATTCATTTTCTGAATTATTAAAAAAATTATGTTTATATGATTTCTGCAATTAGTTCTTCATATGCTTGTTTTTGACGTCAATAATAAGGATTTGTTCAAATGCTGCTACACATTGACTATCTTTAAACAAATCCTTTATAGAAATATGAAATGCACCAATGCCAGAAAATAAATCTATAAATTTTATAGTTTTCATAATTTCCACCTACTAAGAATTTTATATTGTTTTAAATAATATAACAAATTAATAATTGTAATTATTTTAACAAAAAAACTCTATAAAGTTACTCTTTAAATAATATTAAAATATTATTTAAAATACTGACTACGAATAATACTAAATATTTTACAATCACTAACTTTACCATCTTTAATAAAATTACTACGGGAAATTCCTTCAAACTTCATACCAACACTTTCCATCGTTTTCGCTGAAGCAATGTTCTCTTTAACACAACTGCCTTCAATTCTAATACTATCAGTATTTTCAAATCCGTACTTAATAGCAGTTAACAATGCCTCTTTGGCATAACCTTTACCCCATTCTTTTGGATTAAAAGCATAACCTATTTCCAAACATTTAGTGTGAGCAAAATATCTAATAAAGCCACAAGTACCAATCATCGTATTAGTTTTATCATCTTTTAATTGCACTGCTCACATTAAAGAACTTAATTGTTTATATTCTTGTAATAAAGAATTAATAAAACCAATACTATCATTAATACTTTTATGAGCTTTTCACGGTACATATTTTGTCATATTTTTATTCTTCGCATAATTAAATAATTCTTGTGCATCATTTAAAGTAATAGGACGTAGTTTTAAACGTTGACTTTCTAAAACTGGGATGGCAGGTAAACGATCAATATCATTCATAATTTTCTCCTTTAAATATTTTTAAACATATTTATTATATATTTTCATAATTTTTTCAACACTTGGCAATAGTTTATTAACCTGACTAACACTATAAGTAACTTCCATATTTCTAACAACACCATGTGATACAAAAAAAGTATTTAAATAATATGTACCATAATAATATTTAATTACTTTTAAACTTCCACCAACTGTTAAGCCTGTAGCAACAAAACGGACATTTTCATCTTTTACTAAATCTTTAGCAAAATAATATTTATTATATGATAATTTATATTTTTTAATAGCAATATCTTCAATATTAACACGAATCTTAGTATCTTTATCAGTAGATCATATTGTTTGATAGGAAATTAACTTAGTTTTAATATTGCCACCAGCACTTAATGCTAATGCTGCCATTAATGCCCCTTCAGGAGCACCACCAATACCATAAAGAAAATCTGCTTCCTTGTTAATAACATCAATAGCAGCAAGCACATCACCATCACCAATTAAACGAACAATAATACCTAAATCATGCAACTCTTCAATTATTTTTTGATGTCTTGGTTTATCTAAAATAATACCAATTAAGTCATTATGTTTTTTCATTTTTTGCATAGTTTTAATATTAGTAATAAAATCATCTTCATTGTTAATAGCATCTTGTAAATCGGGTCCAACAAATAATTTTTCCATATACATTTCTGGTAACTTTAAAATAGTATTGGGTGTTGCTGCTGCTAAACAAGCAATACTACCAGCAATATTATAAGCAGCAGGATAAGTACCTTCTACTGGATCAACTGCTAAATCATAAGTTAAAGTTTTTCCTTTTCCTAGTTCTTGATTAACAAATAACATTGGGGCTTGATCTAACTCACCTTCACCAACGATAATACGACATTTAATAGGGACATTATCTAACATAATTGTCATTGCTTCAACAGCAGCAAAGTCAACAGCGTTCTTATCTTTACGACCAATAAATTTATAAGCAGCAATTGTTGCCATTTCTACTGCTCTAATTAAATACATATCCTTATTCATATTTTTCTCCATAATAAATGTTCATTGTTAATTATATGATAATTTTTAACAAAAAACTTAATTATTAAATCTCTTTTTTATTACTTTTAAATATTAACGTTATTGATACTTAGTTTTACAAAAAATTTATGCACAAAATTTTGAATTTAAAAAACACTCCCTAAAAAATATGAAAAACTTTAATAATTTCCAAAAGTTATTTCATGAAAAATTATTTTAAAGTTTTATAATTTAAAATAAAGATTTTGACAGATTAAATAGATTAAATAGATTAAATCTAGTAAGAAAATAAAAAAGAATTAAGTATTTAGTAATACTAATTTTAACTAGTATATTAAGTACTAATATGATTATAAACAGCAATATATTTTAAAAAATTAATCAACATTAAACTCATTGCAAACTAAATAATAACTTGATAGCTATCAATTTAACATTTACAAATATTATTTATAAAACTTAATAAAATTTCACTTTGAATGTCCATCTTTCTTGACAACGCTATTTCAAGTTTTCTTAAATTGATAATCTAATAACAAAAGAGAACTAATTCAATCATATTTTTATTTTAAAATAATAAAATTTAAAAATTGTTTTATTTTGAAAGTAAATAAAAATTATTTACTTTCAAAGGAGAGCAAAAATTATGAAATATTTTAATCCAAATTATTGATTTAAATTATGAATATTAATCGGACCATTTTTTAACAATAAAGTGCAATGTACTAATACTATGTCAATTGATAATGAAATAGATTCTAACAATACATTTGACATAACATCAATAAAAAATTTAATATACAATCAAATAGAACTAGAAACAAGAACAAAAGGATTAATTTTACTCAATAGAAATAAGAGAGCAAAAGGAAAAAGAGGAGGAAAAGGAAAAACAAATATTAAATTAAAAAATAAAACAATGATTACCAAAAACGATAATAAAGGAAAGATAAAAAAAACAAGGAAAAATTCTAGAAAAATTATAAGAAAAAATAGTAAAGATTCAAATAAAGAGTCAGGGACTTCTGAAACAGACAAAAGAAATATTGAAGAAAAAAGTTTAAAAAAAAGAAAACCAATAATATTTGAAAGAAAAGACAATGATAAAGCAAAAGATTTTGTTCCTACACCAATCACAATTAATGGAAATGATATTTTAAATATTTTAAAATTAACTAAAAAAGAAATTCGAGCATTCAATGCAACAATACAAATTCCATACTTTAGCAAACAACAAATTGAAACATTTACCTCAACACAGATTACCTGATTTACAATAAAGCAAATTCCATTTTTTACAAAAATACAAATTCCATACTTTAGAAAAAAACAAATCAAAGCATTCAATACAACAACACAAATACCAGAATTTAGAAAATGACAAATTAAAGAAATTAGCAAACAACAAACTCCATGATTTACAGAATGACAAATACCAGCATTCACAACAACAAATTCCATGATTTACAGAAAAACAAATTAAAGCATTAATAGAATGACAAATTGAGTCATTTACAGAATGACAAATTTCACACTTTGCACAAAAACAAATCCAAACATTTACATAATGACAAATATCAGCATTCACAGAACAACAAATTAAAGCATTAACAAAAGAACAAATACAATGTTTTACTAAAGAACAAATTCCATGATTTACCGAAAAGCAAATTTCATCATTTACAGAACAACAAATTCCATGATTTACCGAAAAGCAAATTTCATCATTTACACCATTATGATCAGAAATTATTGGGAGCGTGTCGAAGATGTCGATAACTAAAAAGTTTTAAAAATAGCTCCTTTCTTTTTTAAACCCTTAAATTAAAAATAAATGACAAAAGACGAGAATAAAAATCTTGTCTTTTTTTTGTAATTGTAAAATTTTAAAATTTTTAATAAACCTCTTTAACGCTATTATCAACACGTGTTAGGGAACTAAAAAAGTGAACTACAACACAGTTGTTAAAAATAGTAGCTAGAGCATGTGGACTTGCATGGATAAATAATAAGTGGAGTGATACCTAATAAAATATACTAACCATTAAATGGTAATTCTTGGGGTGGGAGCGAATTGGAAACTAGTATATATAGACCTGTTGTAGGGACCTATTGTATTAATTCTATTCTTTATTTAACCAACCTTGCCACTCCCCAGTGAGCAAGTGTTGGTTTTATTTTTTATTTTTTTTTAAAATTTCATAATTTATTTTTGAGCCCAGAATTGCTGGAATTAATAAAACGAATAGTAGTATTATTAATAATCTAAAAATCAAAATATATGTTCTTTATGCTAGAAGCAACAGAACATATTAGGAAAGGATTATTATGCAAATAGAATTTAAAAAAGAACAAATTGTTAAAGATAAACCACAATCTATTCTTATTGATTATGTTGAATATAAATTATCGCTTCCAAAATGAATGATTAAAAATAATTGTTTTATTGTTGATAACAGTTACACATATTGAGTTTTTAATTTAGAAAATATTAAAAGATAATTAAGTGGTAATGAATTAATAAAATTATTAGAACCATATATTAAAGACCAAAAAATAACTGTTAATAAACCAACTGCTCCAAAAGAATATTATCTTAATGATATAAAACTTGAACCATTAAAATTTTATGAACAGCATAATAGTTGATTTATCGGTGAAATAACAGATAACAAAACTAAAATTACTAATCCTTGTTTTAAATATAACATTACGTGAGAAGAAAACAGAAAAGGTTTTAAAATAAATAATCCATATAAACATGATGATTTACCAATTAATTATTTAGTTACTTCTTATAAGGAAATTTCAACTCATAATGAAAAAGTATTTTTGTTGAACATGTAAACAAAATAAATTAGATTATTTATTCTTTAATACTAATGATATAAAAACAAGAAAATATTTTTTAAGAGATAAAAATAGTAAAGCGATTTGTTATGACTGTATTTTAAATATTAGGTTAAGTAGGAGGTATAAATATGGATAAAGAAAAATTAATTTATTATCTTGATAATGAATTTATGGAATTACTTAAAGATGATATTAGTGATGAAATTAAAATTAATATTAGTAATTGAAAACTTAAATTAATAATGAAATTACAAGAAAAAATTCAAAATGGTGAATTTGATTAATTATGCAATATGACTTAATTATTGGAATTGACCCTGCTGGAATTGGTAATAATGGAATCGTTATATATTCAAATGAAACTAATAGTTATTGTTTTAAATAAAACATTTAAAACAATAACTATTTTAGAAAGTGCTGAGTTATACTTGTAAGTGCAAGTAAATAAAATTGCAAAAAATTCTCATATAAAAATTTCATAATGCTAAATTTAGTTTAGAAAAAAGTAAGGAGTTTTTATATGAGTTATAAACATCTTGGCATAGATGAAAGGATTTATATTGAGAATCAATTGAAATTTAAATTTAAAATTAGTGAAATAGCTAAAAATCTTAATCGAAGTATTAGTACTATTATTCGAGAAATTAATAGAAATAAAGATAATAATCATTATTTTTCATTAATTGCACAAAATAAAGCTGAAAATCGAAAACAATCACATATTAGTTTTCATAAGTTTAAAAATAAGAATTTAGTAAAATATGTACAACAAAAATTACTATTAGGTTGATCACCTGAACAAATTTATGGCAGAATTAAAAATTTTCATAAAGAGTGAGTTATTAGTTTTAAAACAATTTATACTTGAATTTATTTTGGAATGCTTGATAAAGTTACTAGTAAAAATTTAAGAAGAAAAGGTAAAAAACGAAAATCTAAAGAAAATCGTGGCAAGTTTAATGGTAAATCAATTAAAGAACGAGATATAAATGTTAATGATCGTATAACACTTGGTCATTGAGAAGGAGATACTATAGTATCATCACGAGGTAAAAGCAAATCATGTTTAATAACTTTAGTTGAAAGAGTATCACGATTTACTTTAGCAATATTAGTTAAAAACAGAACTACTAAAGTTATTAATAAAAATGTTAGTTATTATTTATCAATTCTTCCTAAAAACATTGTTAAAACTATTACTTTTGATCGTGGCAAAGAATTTTCAAATTGACAACAACTTGAAAAAAATTTAGATATAAAAATTTATTTTGCCAATCCATATTCACCTTGACAAAGAGGTACTAATGAAAATACTAATGGTTTAATTAGAGAAAAATTTCCTAAAAAATTTATTTTTTCAAAAACTAATAAAAATGAAGTTCATAAATTTATATTGTCTTTAAACCAAAGACCAAGAAAAATACTAAATTATCTTTCACCAATCGAATATTTGGATAGAAAAATAATTTAGTTGCACTTACCTTTACAATTTAGCAAGTAAAGATTTTTATAAAATATATTTTCAAATAACTAAAAACAAATTTATTGATAAAAAAATATTAGTTATTGTAGAAAATTTCTTTTTAACTTCAAAACAATTATTAATTAATCCATTAGCAACACCTAAAATTATTGGTACATTAATGGTATTAGTAGAAGACGTTATGAATTGAGATTTTCAAGAAAGCGAACCAAAAAATAAAACTAAAATAGAAAATTATAAAGGAAATATAAAATTTACAAAACATGAACAAGCTGCATATAAACATATTCAATATTATTTAAGGAATTATAAAAATGAAAGATAAAGCAAATTATGTCAAATTAACAGTAAAACTGAGTAACACTATTGAAGCAAAATATTACGAAAAAGGTAATAAAGAATTATATTATAGTGTTCGTGGTCAATGAAATGGATTAAACTACGTTACTTTAATTTTTAATAACCCAAAACTTTATAGACGCTGTATTTTATTAAACAAAAATGATGAAATTATTGTAACTGGTCAAATCTTTAACACTTTAAACATTCCTAAAAATCGTGCATTTTGTTCAATAAATGTTAAATGATTTAAAAAATGAAAAGAGTAAAAAATGATATTATGAAAATTTTTATTAATAGTACCAATATTAATAACAAGTATAACACTAATAATATTTTTAATATTTATTATTAAAGAATTAAAAAATGAATATAAAGTATTAAAAATATTAAATGAAATTGCTAATCAAATTGAAAATAAGGAGAAATAATATGAAATATGAAGATAAATGTTCTATGTGCAATAAAGTAAAAGAAAACTTTTTATCCAATACCTGTAATAGTTGTTGATTAGAAGCAGTTAATAAATGAAATAGAAGAAGTTGAGGAAATTTAGGAGACTTTGATAATGAATAAAGAAAAATTACTTAAATATATGAAAGATATAATTAAATGAACTAAAAAAATTAATTATACAAACTCTGATTTTGACAAAAATATTTTAAATTTATTAATTGAAAAAATAAAAAAAGGTGAATTTGACTAATGATAATATTACCTACTTTGTTTGAAAATAAAGATGAAATTGAAATATTATCACCATTTCCAAAAGCAATTCATACAAGTAATGATATTAGAGCAATTATTTTAAGACAATACCCAAATGTTAAATCCAAACACATAATTGTTTCGGACCCAGAAAGTAATGTTGCATTAATAGTTGGTGATAATGATGTTTATCAAGGTTGAATTAAAGTAACAATTAAAAAATTAGAAAATTAAAGGAGCATAAACAAATGCATAAGGAAAAAATTAAAATTAGAAATTATGAATTTGAATTAAATTCTTATGTAGTAGATTCCTTATTGGAAGTTATAAGAGAACTGATAAAAACAAACAAAGGAGAATAAATTATGTTAGATGAAATTTTAAAAGTAATTTTTGATAGAACAGATAAACAAGAATTAATTTATATGATAGAAAGATTAATTCTTGTTACTAAAAATCCGTCAGAAACAAAAAAATGACTTATTAAAGAATTTGATAAAAATCATTATGTTTTAGAAAAATTATTGAATATGAACGGAGAAGTTAAATAATGCCAAATGAAAATACACAATCAAATTATACTTTAACTAAATTAATTAGAACTGGAATAAGTCCAATTTGTGCAATGATTGGTACAAGTGCTTATTATGGTCAAGTAATTGCAAATCCAGTATTAGGTTCAATTAATAGTTTATTATTTGGTAAAAAATTAGGTTTAGATATATGAAATTTAAATCAAAGACCAAATACTAAAACTAAATTAATTAATAGTAGTAAAAAAATATTACTAGGTTTAGGAACAATTGGTTTAGCAAATTATAGTAAATCAACAGAAAATAATATTAATCCTATTATTCCAACAACACCAACTCCAATAACTACTACAACTACAACAGAAGGTCCTCCATGATTACTATTAAATAAACAAGAAAATCAGTCATTAATGGATTGAGATACATATATTAGTTTAAATGCTTATGGTATTTCAAATCTTATTAGTGGATTAACTGAATTAATACCTAATAAATTTGAAACAATAAGAAAGATTTGTAATATGGCTACTGGTGGTTGTTTAATATCAAGTGGTGTTGCTATGGGTATTAATAATGATTTTAATAATGCTTATGCAGTTCCAACTATTGTTGCTGGTGCTTCTGAAATTATTCATAATTTATTACCTATGGAAATTACACATCATAATGAAGAAATGCAAGAAACATCATTTCATGATGAAACTGCAAGATTAATTAATGACAATAGATTTACTATTAATAGTGAAACAACTAGTCAATATGGTAGTGATAATATAAGCGAAGTACCATTAAATAATGATAATGCTTCATTAAATTGAGATTATAATCACATGAGTTTATAAAGGAGGTGAATAATTTATGAATAAAGAAAAAATAATTGAATATTATAATCAGGAAATAAAAACATATAAAGAAAGAATAGAAGAATTCAATAAAGAAATATCTGTATTAGTAGAAATTATAAGTAATTCACAATCAATGATTGAAAGAATTAATGCTGGTCAATTTGATGAATAATTAAAAATAAACAATTGAAAGGAAAATATTCAGATGAAAGAATTTTTACATGAATTAATAATTATTGGAACAAGTGTTGGAACATTAATTTGTAGAGAAATTATTGTTTTATTAAAAAGATTTATCACAACTCCAAAACATGTTAGAGCAAATAACAAAATTATAAAACATCAAAAAAAATTAGCAAAATTAAATGAAAAAATTAATAAAGAAAATAAATAATAAAGGGTGATGTAAATGTTAGAAAATGAAGATAATGTTCAACAAACAACTGAACCTTTAACTGAAAATAATGCTCAACAAGAAATAGAAAATAAAGTTAATGAAGCAAAAAATAAGTTAAATAAACTTAATCAAGAAATTAAAGAAAAAGAAATAATTAATATATTTAAAAAATATCAAGTTAAAACTGAATTTTATGATTTTTTAAAATTTAAAACTAATAATTTAGAAAATTCAAAAATTGAAGAAACTATTAAAAAAATTATTAAAGAACAACCAGTATTTAAAGAAATAATTAATACAGGTGGTAAACAACAAACAATAATAACAAATCAACAAAATTCAATAAAAAGTACATTATTGGATTATAAAAAAAATAATAATTTATAACAGAAAGGAAATCAAAAAATGGCAATACAATTCAATAAAAATTTAGATAATACCGAAAAATTAGTAGAAGCACCAGAGTTTATAGAATTTTATAAACAATCAAATTCACCATGAGCAAGTTTTTTTCCTATCGAAATGGTTAATTCAACAAAAATTGAATTTATAGTTAAAAAACCAAAAAATTCAGAAATTAAAGTATTAAAATGAAATGATAAAAGCAAAGGATTAGATGTTAGTTATGCTGAAACTGTTAAAATTTTAAAAGAAATTAAAGAAGAAGCTGTTGCGGGTGAAATAATTGCTAATGTTGATTTAAATGCTGAAAATGGACAAAATTTATTAAATATAATGCAATATGAAGTTGCTAATGACTTAGCAGATTATTTAGCAAATAATGATACAAATGTAATTGCAAAATATGCAACTAAAATAGAAATTACTGATAAAACACCATTAGGATATTTAAAATCAATGTTAGATGCTTGAAATACTTTATTTCAACTAAGAAATAGTAATAATTGTCGTTTTTTTATTACTAATAATCTTTATGATACTATTGTTTATTTAGCCAATAATAAAGGTCTAATTACTGATAATCAAATTGCTCAACAATTAAGATTAAATGGAAATGATTTATACATCAAAGGTGTACTATCTCAAATTGTAATGGATGATTATATGACATTTACTGATAATAATGAAACTAAAATTATGTCTTTTGTTTTAGCAACACCAAGAGCAATGAAAAGATATATGTTACAAAATACAGTTGTATATGTTCAAGATATTGCTGATGGTAAAGTTGGAAGAAGATATTTAGTTGGTGGAGAAGTAACTGATGAATCAATACCCTATATAACAGATGAAGAAACAACTTCACGCTGAATGTTATGTGCAATTGTTAATAATGATAAAAATGATTTAAAAACTAAAATTACAAGTTTAACAACTGATATTACTGCAAATGTTAATAACAATAATAGTGAATTAAATACACAAATAAAAGGTACTAATGAACTTAAATCATTAAATCCTAATTTAACAAATCCAACTATTAAATATTTTAGTGATGCACAAGGAAAAACTAATGTAAGTAATCAAAAACAAAAAGCGGGTGACTTATACATAGTTATTTCTTCAAATGTTAATGATTTAAATTATAAAGGTTCAACAAATCCAATTAAAATAACTCTTAAATAAAGGAAATTAATATCATGCCAATCGGTACAACTAGTACAGCAATACTTTTAAACATAAATAAACCAAAACATACTAGAACAAGTAACCAACAAGAAAACAAAAGTTTTTGATGAGAAATTTTAGAAATGATTGGTGCACAAGTTATAGCAGTAGCACTTGCTCCTTTTACTGGTGGATTAAGTGAAAGTTTTGCACTTGGATTAGGTGCAAGTGATTTAGTTGCTAGTATTAGTGCTGTTGGTGTAGAGTTTTTAACTGATTTTACTATTAATCAAGTTTATGATTATTTAAAAGGAAATGTAACAAAATTAAATACTTTCTTTAATATACTTCCTGCATTTGCTGGACTTAATAAAATTAGTCGTGGTTATCGTACAAGTAAATTTATTAAACTAGCACAAAAAACTAAAACATTAGAACAAGTGGGAATTAAAGAAGCAAAAAATTTACAAGAAATTATTAGTCAAGTAAGTGGAAAAGAAATTTTAACAGATAAAATTATTGGTAATAAACGTTATTTAATGAATTATAGTTTTACTCCTAATCGTGAAACAGTATTACGAGATTTAGGTTATGTTGCTGAAAGACAATATAAAAATAATTTTCAAAAATTAGAAGCACAAGAGTTAAAAGATTACTTATTATTACAAAATACATTAATAAAACTAAGTCCACAATTAACTCCTAAATTTAAAATTAAAGATATTGAAAAAGCAAATAACTTTTTAAAAAAATTTAATACTGATTTAAAAGAAGTATTAAAAATGAATCAACATGATTGATTAAATTTAGTTCATACAATACATACAGAAAATAGATATGGAAAAACTTTAATTTTAGATTTACAAAAAATTCGTGCTAATGCTATTAAATTTAATTTTAAAAATAATGTTATTCATCAACTTGTTTTAAAAACAAATCAAACTTTTAAATATTTTGATATTAGATTTTATTTAAAAAAAGGTTTAAATAAATTTTGAAAAGATACACCATATTTTGAAAAAATACGAGAAAGTATATATAAATTACAAGAAAAACTTGAAGAGTTAGAAAAACAAGCATTTGAAAAAATTCAGAAATTAAAAGAAAAAGCAACTGATTTATTTACTAGTGCAGAAAAAAGAGCAATTAAACACGCACAATTAATTCCATTAAATTCACCAGTATTTATGGGTTGTAAAATTCAACCTTTGTCATTAGATAAATGTGCAATTACTATTTATCATCGTAATCCTAAGTATAAACCAATTACAGTTGTTGATAGTATTCTTAAAGCAAAAACTTTTGTTACTCAAATACATCCATTTCATTGATATCGTTGATATAGTGGTTGATACATTGGTTAGGGTGTTAATCGTAATAAATGATTAAAAGCAATAGCATTTGCTCCGCCAGTTATTCAACAAATAATTAGAGATAGTTTTAAAGTATATAGAGAAATATTTAGAACTATTAGAACTTATCATAAAGTAATAAATGTTATTAATAATCCTATTGAAAATATTAACAAATCATTTAAAAATGTTGGTTTAAAGTTTTCAGTTAATACTTTATTTGGTACTGGATTATTACATCATTTGGAAAATTTTGCATATAGTCAAGTTGTAGAAAAAGGTAAGAAAAAATTACAAAAAGAAATTATTCATATATCACATAGAAAAACTAAAACAAAAACTAAACATTATAAAAAAGCATTTTTTAAGGAATGATAAATTATGATTAATAAACTTTGAACTGGTGTCAGTCTAGAAAATTATAATAACTGATATCCATTAACTGGAAAAATTACAGAAACACCACAGCAATATATACAAACATGACCAAATGTTAATGATTGATTTAAAACTTTTGCTATTCGTGCTCAAAATGATATTAATGCTTATCTTGGTTTTATTTTATCTAAATTTCCTTTTGATAGTTTTAAAGATGAATTAATTAAAGAAACATTAAGAGATATGGTTTATGTAACCGCTGAACATTGAGTATTTAATCGTACACCAATTGAATTTAATGTTGATGCTACTATTCAGTTTAATAATGGTAGTCAATTTAGTGCAAATAGTATTCCTACAATTAATGTTTGAGATTTAGCACCAAGGACAATGAAAATATGGGCAAGACTAACAGAATTAAAACAAATATTATCAAATTATAATGATGATGAAATAGATGTTGAAAAAATTGATTTAAAAGCATTTTATACTAGAAATCAAGTTGATGAATTAATCGAACAACAAAAAGAATTTACATTATCAAAACAAATTAAATTATATGATGATTTAGTTGATGATAATGAAAATGAAATATATAGAGGTCCTGTTAGTAAATTTATTAATAAAGGTTATGTTGCAACTGATTATGATAAAGAAACTGAAACAATGATTTTAGATTGACCTGATGAAATTGGTACATTACCATCCGAAGCATTACAAAATAATCCACAAATTGGTGATTATACACATGCACCAACTTGTGATTTTTCTGCTAAACAACAAAAACGAATTACTACAAATGAAAATAATATTAAATTATTAGAAACTAAAGTTGATAATAATATCAAATCAATAGAAAATAAAATTGAGATTAATAAACAAAATATTGATGATATTAAAAATAACTGATTTAATATTGAAACTAGTCCATTATGAAAAGAGATATCTAATGAACTTTCAACTGATAATTTAAATAAAGAAATATTAGTAACATGAGGTTATATTTATGAGAGTGATATTTATAAATATAAATATACTAGAAAATCTATATTTAAATTAAATGAAGAATATGCAATAAAATCATATACTCTATTAGATACTTTTTATTCAGATAAAACTAATAATATTAGATTATATTTAACTTGCAGTAATTATAAAATTCGCGCTAGTGCTACACCCGGAACATATTATTCAGGATTTATTTCTAAAATATATCAATATCAAGGAACTGGAACACCAACTGAATTTATATCGGAAGAAGGTACTGAACGTGATTATTATACAAAACTAGAAACTAATAATTTATTAGATAAAAAACAAAATAAATTCCTTGCTGGTACTAATATAAATATTGATGAAAATAATAAAATTAGTGCTACTGGTGGTGGAATTGACCCAACTAATTATTATACAAAACCAGAAGTTGATAAAAAATTAGAAGATACAAAAGCATTATTTCCAATTGCTTTTTCTATGAATGCTATTGGTCAAGAAATTCCTAATTTAGAAACTACTGATAAAACTATTGTTGGTGCTATTAATGAGTTAAAAGAAAAAATAAAAGATAAAAAGTTTTCAAATGATTATTTTAAATATAATACTGAAACAAATGAAATTTTACTAAATGATGAAGAAAATTCATTACTTTGTAAGGATTTATTAGAAAATAATGAATATAAATTATTAAAAACTCAAAATAAAAAATTATTACAAGCAATTAATGAAATATTAGAAAAACAACCACAACCAAGTCCAAGTAGTTCAAATTGAAAAGAAGTAGGAACAAGAGAAAAAAATAAATGAGATAATTGACAAATTACTTATGATTTTCAAGAGAATAAACATTATAGAGTTTATTATTCTTGAAGTATATATAATCCAGTTTATACTATTCAAGAATTTATTATAACTGATAAAAAATTGCTGGTGTACAAATACAAACCTTTAATAATAGTGCTAATATAGTAATTTTATCAGTTCAACATGCAAAATTGATTACTATTTATACTGGAAAAGGTAATTTAAAAGGTAATGTATGAAAATTAGAAGAATTACAGGAATAAAATTATGATTTGAAAAATTATAAAAATTATTTTAAGTTTAATTGGAGTTTTATTATCTTCGGCTATTGCAGGTTTAATTATATTTATTATTGTAAAAATTGTATTAAAAATTAATCAAATATTTTAGAAAGGTGGTGAATATTATTTATGCTAAGTCGTTTTTTTAGAAAAGATAGAAGTAATATTAGTGATAATCAAAATGAAAAAGTAAAATTTTTAAGTAATAAAAATAAAAGTACACATGCTTCTATTTTAAGTTATTTTGGTTTTAATGATTTTAATCATGAAACTTATTTTACTGATTTTGTAGCAGAAAATAACGCTAATTTATATAATGCTCCATTAGATATTAATAATGAAACTATTAAACAATATTTAATTCAACAAGAATTTTATAGAAAAAATTGAAATTCTATTTTTAAATTAAGTAAATTAGGAATTAGTGGTTATTTAATTTATATTGCAAATGATAATTTATATTTTCAAGTAGTTGATATCCAACAAAGAGTTTATGATATTACTGGTAAATTAATTCAATGTACTATTTTTTATGATAGTTATCAACAAAATGCACAAACTGTAAGATTATTTGAAGTTTATACGTTAAACAATGAACAAGTAACAATTAATCGTGTAATTTATAGTATTAATGATAATAAAAAACAATTTCCATTAGATTTTAAATCATTCATTAATAACCCTAATTTAGCACAAGAACAAACACTAAATATTAAGTATATACCAATAGCAATTATGCGAAATAAAGCAAATGAATTAGCAGATTGTGATAAAGTAATGGATAAAATTAAAGCATTAGATGTTATTTATGAACAAATTGTTTTAGATACTATTTTAAACTCACCAAAGTTTATTTTTAGTCAAACTTATGGTAATGTTCAATCAACATTAGAAGAAGCAGTAAGAACATTAGTTACTAAAAACTACATATTTAAAAGTGGTGGAGATAATAATGAACAAAACGAAAATATCAATATGACAAATAGTAATTTCAAAGGTAAAAATTTAACTGATATATACGATTGAAATGTTAATGAAATATTTAAACGTTGTGGTATTCATATTCCAAGTCAAAAAAAATCTGTACAACAATCAGTTCCCGAAAGTACAGCAGTAAATATTTCAACTATTAATTATATTGAACAAAAATTATGACAATTTAATATTGATATTCTTAAATTTATTCAAATATTAATACGTTTAGACAAAGATTTATTAAATAGTAAAACCTTTAATATTAATGATGAACAAGAAATTAATAACTTAACAGTTAAATTAAAGTTATTTAATTCTGAAAATAACCAATTAATAGGAGAGAACAATGGAAAACAACAACAAACCACAAACGAAGTTTCCACAGAAACAGAAACAAACTAAACTTAATCAAGCAGAAGTAGAAAATGATTATTTAATTGATAATATTCCTTATGATTTTACTAATATGATGAGTGCTACTAGTGACCCGGATATTAAATAGTAATATGCCCCATCGACGACAAGATTTGATAAATATAATATATATAAATATAATATGCCCCATCGACGACAAGATTTGTTTTTTAACCTTGATATTAAATATTAAATATTAAAAGTTAATTTCTTTTAATATTATTTAATTTTAAAAGGTTATAACATACCACCTTGATTTTCAAATCAAGTTGGTATTTTTTGTTTTAAATATTTGAAATAACAATAATGAAATTATTATATTAATATTAAATTTAATAAAAAACAAAAAATAGGGAGGAAAATAATGCCAAACACATTTAATTTTAACAACATAACAAAAGGTCAACAATTAAAATTTTTTTTAATAATAATAAAACATTAATTTTTAAGACAGAGAATGCTTCGCAAGGTACAAGATTTGTCGTATTTGGTGAAACATTGGAAGGAGAAAAAGTATTAATTCCTGCTTTTACTGCCGCAGAATTGGATACTAAATATACTTATGTTGATGATAAATCACAACGGACTAACAATTTTATCGATTGAAAAAGTGAAACTAAATTTGGAAGAGTCATTTCTCGTTTTCTAGATGTAGAAGAAATTTATTTATTAAATGCTAAAGGTCAGTTAAGAAAATATAATGATACTTTTCATGATACTGTTTGTTTTCAAAGAAGTAATTTTTATGTGTCTAATGAAACCACTTACAATTTTGAAGATTTAAATTTGTTTTCTTTAAAAAAGAAAGTTTCCAATATTTTATTAGAACATAATAGAGGAACATTACCAATGATTGAAAATGTTTCTCTTATTAAACAAGCAGCAGAAAAAATTGGCGTTTCTTCAACAGCGAGTTCTGTTAAATTATTAACAATGGTAGGAAAATTAAAGTTATTTATACAAAAAATTAATCAATTGCATGAAGTAATAAACGTTTCTGCTTATTCGCAAGAGACAAATATTAATGTTGATGATATCACCTCATTAATTTCCCAAACAGAATTATTAAATAATTTAAATAATAAAACTGGCTCAATTTTTACTAAAGAAGAGTTAGCAAAATTTAAAATTAAATTAGAAGATATTAAAATTGGTGACCAAACAAATATTTTTGACATAAAATTTAATTTTATGTATAAAATTGATGATAATAATTGAAGTAAATCTTTTACTTCTGCTACATTCCAAATTGAAACGAAATGAATAACAAAGTTAGAATTATTAGTAAACATTTATGATGGTGTATTTTCAATGCATTTTATTTTAAAACTGTTAAATTTAGAATCAGAAAAAACAACAAATGGTTTTAAGATGTTAGATCAAGAAATTGCAAAATTAGATCAAGAAATTGTAAGTTTTGTTAATTTAATTGCTGAAGATAACAAAGCGGTTGCTGATCTAGTCAATTTACAAAAAAAATGTAGAAAAAAAATGCTTTTTTAAAAACAGAAAATAAATTAAAAAATGCAATTGCAGAAATGCAAAAAATTTTACATAAAAATGAAAAGATTAAACAAGAACGATTAAATTATTTGCTAACAAGGATAAAATTGGTTAATAATGTTCAAATGCTAAGTTATTTACAGAAAAGGTTATTGACAAAAAGTAAAGAATATTTAATAATAAGTAATGTTTTTAATGAGGTGCATAATTTATCTTTATATAATAGAGAAGCTGTTAAAGGATATATTATTAGAAGCACTAAAAATAATAATTTAGTAGCTACTGATTTTGATTATAAAATTGATAATTTATTTAATGAAAATTTTCCTGAATTTGTTGAAATTCATAAAAATTTACCTCTTGAACTTCAACATAAACCAGAAGCTGTTATTGGAAGTTTATTACAATTTTTAGAAGAACTTAAAGAAATAGAAAAAAATAAACTTTTAGCAAAGACAAGTCCTATTTATACATCAAAAAGGATGGGAGAATCTTATTTTTCGTTATTATCATATGCAAATTATGAAGGAATTTTTTCTGAAACCATAAACAATATTAAAGATATCAAATTAAAAATATTAAACTCTAAAAACAATGAAGAAATTAGAAAATATCAACAACAGTTAGAAGAAATATCTATTAAATTTTGAGAATCACAAAAAGATTTTACTAAGTTAGTTAATGAATGTTTATTTTCCTAATGAGAAGCAAGAAATTTGGCTTAAGTTTGCGTTAGAAGAACATTTTTTATCAGAAAATCAAATATTAAAAAATAATGTTATTAAAAATTATAAAGACAAAGCAGAAGAAAAATGGGAGATTGTCAAAAATCCGGAATAAATTAAATCGTTGTAGTCTTATTATTATGTTAGACAAGAAATAATTTGGATTTTTATGAAATTGTATTTAAATGATATAATTTTTTTAAAAATATTGCAACTAAAATACTTATAATTAAGTTTGTTAAATGTTAAACTTATGAAGTAAAGTTAAGGAGAATTTAAAAATGAAAATTAAAGCACTTAAAAAATTACAGTTATTGACTGTAGTACTATTTATTTTAACTATTTTAATTATTATTGCAGGATTATTATTACTAGGTTTATTTCATGGAAAAGAACTAGTAACTATTAAAAGTAATCATTTAGTTAAAAATACAGAACCTTTAATATATGAATATAATGGTTTTACTTTATGAAGTAAATACAGTTGATATTATATATTAACTAATAACAATATTTGCCTTAATAATTTTGGAAGTTATTATATTATTCATAATTCTTATAATTATTCTTTATTATGGTTAAAAATTGCAGTTATTTTTTCTACAATTGTAGTTCCAATTTTTATTTCTATAATTTTGTCATTAACATTCTTAATTATTGGTTTAAAAAGAAAAATAAAAAATAATAATTTTTGAGATGCTATTGCAAATTGTGAAATAATAAGTAATTATTACATTCATTAATTATGTTTCTAAATTTATTTTATTACATTTAAAAATAACCATTTTAATATAAATTAAAATATTATATGTTCTATTACCAAGCATTTCTTTTAAAACATGTCAAATATTTGTTTCAGTATAACAACCAATATTTCATTTCTTACCTTGATTTTCAATACCTTGTTTATTATTTTTAAAATATTTTTTCTTTAATTTTTTATGATTATCTAATTGATTATATAAATAGTCAATTAATTCATCATATTTACCATTATTAATTAAATTTTTACAGTGATTATATTCTTTTAAATATTTTCCTTTATTTCCAGCCAATATTCCAAGATATAATCTTCTAATTAAATGAAATTTATCTAAAATAAACTCAGCACCTAAATAATCTGCAACATCTTTAATTCACCCTGCACTATCACCACAAATAATTATTTTTGCTTGTTCAACATTTTCATAAAATTTTTTACAATGTTCTTTAATAAATTCAACAGTCTTTTTAACTCCAATTGCTGTTCTTGTTGGTCTTATAATTGCTTTTACTCTTTTATTTTGTACTTTGTGATTAATATTATCTGTATATGTTGTTATTAATCTCATAGAGTGTTTTATACCTTTACGTTTAAAATCTCAAAACTTTCGATGTCCATCATCAATTGCTACAAAAATAGGTTGATTTTTTTCTAATTTTACTTTTACTGGATTTGCTTCAATTACTTCTAAATTCTTAAAAACTCTATGAACAGTGCTAACACTAATACCTGCTTTTTTACAAATAGCACAAATATCATGATATCTTTTTCCGTCAGCAAAATATTCAATAATAGTTTGTTCAACATCTTCACCAATTCTTTTATATTTAGGTAATTCTAGTCATTCATCAACTAAACAAACACGAACTCATTTTTGTAATTTTTCATCAAAATATTCATAAATTCTTCTTTTATAAGTTACTGGGCGGTTGTCAAATTTACGAAATAAGTAGTGTATTAAAAATAAATCAGCAATTAGTACAAGGTTTTCAAGAAGAATTATCTGATACATTCAAAGTCTCAAGACAAAGAATTAAACAAAAATTAAATCAACAAAGATTGGCAACTGGTAATTGAAAAGTTGATGATATTATTTCAATTAATAGTATAATCGATATTACTGGTATTAATGAAAAACAAGCAGTTTCATTTAAAGTTTTAACAAAAAATAAAGATGATTTTACTGTTATTATTCAATATTTAAATTCAAAAAAACAATTAGAATATAAAATAAGAGACATTACGATTAATAATTGTGGGACATTCAATTTTACTTTAAATAAAGAAGAAGTTACATTTCCAAATTGACAAGAAATTTTGAAGTTACAATCGTTAATAAATGATTATATAATTTGAAAAGATAAAGAATTAGTAGAACATGTAGAATTGTTATCGAACAAACTTAAAAAAATTAGTAATTCAGTTTTAAGTTTTGTTAAAGTTAATAATCAAAATTTTTTCAATAATTGAGAATGAGAAATTAATTTGCAAAAAATTAAAGAAAAATTATTAGTAACTATTGAACAAGAAATAGAAGAATATAAACAATTAATTGAAAAAGGTCAAATGCAATATGAAAAAAATTTAAAAATTAGTCAAGAATTAAAAGAAAATCTTACTAATGGTAATTTAAATTTTGTTTTTAGTGAAAACAGTAAAGAAAATATTAAAAATTTAAATCAAAATAAAAACAACACCAATGTAACATTTGATATTTTTTATTATAATAAAAAATATTTTATAGGTAGTTATAAAACTGAAACATCTGCCATTAATTTTAAAATTCTTAGAGATAGTTTAATTGCAAAAAACAGGCTACTAGAAATAAAAGAAAAAGTTGCCGCCATAAGAAAATCAGTTTTAATAGTTGATAGTAAAATAAGAACGGCAGTTAATGATTTAACTAAGTTACATGATAGCATTATTGAACTTTTACAAATTAAGAAACAGGAATGAGAAACGTTAACTAATCATACAATTGTAAATGTTCAACTACAAAATCAAAAGATATTAGCACAATTAAAGTTAGATATCGAACAACTTGTTAAAAAAATCAGTTTTATTAAAAATAAAATTTCTGAATTAAGTAACCAAAAAATAGCAAATTCATGATTTTATAATGACTATCTAACTTTTATCAGATATTATGAGAAAGCGAATGAAGTTGCACCTTGAAGTATTGAAAAATATTTATGTTGAGATAAAAACTTTAATATTATTAAAAACAATTTAAAAATATATACTGGTTATGATGATTTTGATGATTATAAAACAATATTTTTAAGTAAACTTTACAATATTAAAACTATTGATATTGAACACTGTCAAAAATCTTTAGTAGAAATATCAAAAACAAAATTTAAAAAACTTAGTTGATGACAAAAAATAATAAATAAATTATCGTGAACATGAAAAAAAACAAAAAGAAATATCAAAGTGATTAAAGAAAATAATATAAAAAATTTTGGAACTTTAATTGCAAATTTAAATGAAAATAAAACATCAATAGATAAAATAAGCGTATCTTATCAAAGACAAAGTATACCAGAACTATTGCCAACATCTGAGCCTTGAGATGAATGAATAATTGAAAAAAAACCTAAATTATCACGTTCAAATAGTACTGATAGTGCGATAAGTTCACTTTCTTATGAATTTGAAGAAAATGATTATTCTATTATTGATATCGATAAAATATTAAGAGAACTTAATAGTTATAGTTTTCCACAGTATAGTGATTTAGAAAGTAGTACTGAATCATCTCGTCAAGAATTTAATCATTGTCTTACTAGAACAGCATCTAGTGATAGTGGCATTTGTTCTGGTCAGATTACTCCTAAACCAGTTAGTACAAATCCTTTTGATGATGAAAGCGATGATGAAGAACTTGCTGGTAATACTATTAATGAATCTAATAATTTAGTAAATACTGTACCATTACCATCCAAATCAACTCCAAAATTAAATTTTTCTTAATTGATAATTAATTTTATATTTTTCTTTATAATTTATATGATACGATGTAATCATATAAGTAAAAGAAACAGGTGTATATTATATGTTAACTGCTGGTATCGTTGGTTTACCTAATGTAGGTAAATCAACATTATTTAAAGCCATAACCAATTCACAAGTATTAATTGAAAATTATCCTTTCGCTACTATAAAACCAAATATTGGTAGCGTTCCAGTCAATGATTCAAGAATTTTAAATTTAATAAAAATTTTTAATCCACAAAAAGTTGTACCAACAATTTTAGAATTACATGATATTGCTGGACTTGTCAAAGGCGCTAGTAAAGGTGAAGGATTAGGTAATCAATTTCTTGCCAATATTAGAACGGTTGATGCAATATGCGAAGTTATTCGTTGTTTTGATGATATTAATGTTACTCATGTTGAAAATAAAATTGATCCAATTAATGATTTTGAAATTATTGAATTGGAATTAATGTTAGCTGATCAAGAAGTAATAAGTAAACGAAAAGAAAAAGTTCGTAAAAAATCGCAAATAACTAGAGATAAACAAGGTATTGCTGAGGTAGCTTTATTAGAAAAAATTAATAATGAATTAAACAATGGTATTGCTATTCGCAATCAAAAGTTAAGTTCAGAAGAATTACTAATGATTAAACCTTATAATTTTTTAACTGCTAAACCAATAATTGTTATTGCTAATATTAATGAAAAAGATTTAATAACTAAAACTAATAAATATGTTGAACAATTACAACAATATATGAGCAAAAAAAATATTACTGTAATTGTTGTTTGTGCTAAGACAGAATGTGAACTTTCTGAATTAGAAGCAGAAGAAAAAAAAGAAATGTTTAAAGAGTTAAATATTTTTGAATCAGGAATTGATCAAATTGTATTAGCAACTTATAAACTATTAAATTTAGGTACTTATTTTACTGTTGGACCCAAAGAAGTTCATGCTTGAACTTTTATTAAAGGAATGAAAGCACCAGAGTGTGCTGGTATCATTCATACAGATTTCATGAAAGGTTTTATTAGAGTTAAAGTTTATAATTATCAAGATATAGAATTATTGGGTAGTGAAAAAAATGTTCAGGAAAAGGGAAAAATGAGAGTTGAAGGTAAAAATTATATAGTTGAAGATGGTGATATTTGTCATTTCCTTTTTAATGTTTAGTTTTAAGATAATATTAATTATAAAAAGGTTATAGTTTTGTTATAATTAATTTGAAAATATACTAGCAAGAAAGGAAAAAATTATTATGTTAAAAAGTAATTTACAAAATCCTGATTCTGACATTCAAGAAAACAATTATGTTCCAAATAAAAAAACTAAAAAGTTTGATGTTCTTAATAAAATAAAAGTTTCAAGAGCTTTACTTTTTTGATCACCAATTGTGCAAATTATTGGTAGTATTGCTTTTTTAATACTATTAATAGTTAATACATTTGTTGGGCAAAAAATGGGGTTTGAATTTAGTAAACTACAATTAGCTTTATCATTATCATATGTTGGAGTTGCAATTTTAGTCAGTATTATTTGTTTTATGATACCAGCAAAGAAACTTAAAAAGAAATCTTCATTTAGAATTACTGCTATTTCAACATTAATATTATCAACATTAATGTTAAGCGGTAGTCTAGTTTTTTGATCAATACCAGTATTATTATTTTTTTCATTAATCTCATTAATTGTATGAATATGTGAAGTAATAGCAGCGATTATTTTAATTTTAGTAGTTGAAGAATTACCTAATGAAAAATAAAGTAGGTGAAAATAATGAAAATTAAAGATTTAGATAATCTTAAAAACAAAGAAACATGTTTTATTCCATATGAACAAAAAACTAAAAATGCATATTTTGTTTATTTGACAATATCAATAGTTCTTTTTTTATCAGTTTTTATTTTTTTATTATTTGCT
This sequence comes from Spiroplasma endosymbiont of Thecophora atra, assembly GCF_964019735.1. NCBI lineage: Bacteria > Bacillati > Mycoplasmatota > Mollicutes > Entomoplasmatales > Spiroplasmataceae > Spiroplasma > Spiroplasma endosymbiont of Thecophora atra. The sequence goes on from NZ_OZ026464.1 coordinate 185,040, forward strand.
GCTATTAATGTATCAAAATATAAATTATATAATGTAAAACTTACTGATTTTAATTATCCTATTTTGAATTTATTTTATGTACCAATTGTTTGTTTAATTGCAATTACTGTAAGTATGATTTTATTAATATTTGCTCCTAGAGTAAGTATTGTCTCTTCAAAGTATAGCAGTAGAATGTTTTATACTGCTTTTTGATTATTAATTCTTAGTGTAATGTTAAGTTCAGAAGTACAATTAACTTATATTTCACAATCTGGAATATTATATAATGAAAATTATCATTGAATTAATCCAATTATTGCAAGAATATTTATTATTTTTAGTCTTTTTTTAATTTTGATTACACAACTATTTTTTTGAATTATGCGTAGAAAGTTTACATTTATGAACTCAGATTATGAAATTTATACTACTAGAAGTATGGAAAAAAAACAAAGACGAATTAGAAAACAAGAATTAAAAAAAATTAAAAAACAAGAAAAGGGATTTAGTAAAAAAACTTTGAATATTAAATAAGGGGGACAGATTTATGAGAATTCGTAATTGGTGGTTTATTAGTTTTTATTTATTATTAAGCACATTTATTATTTATGAATTATTTTTTTTAATTGCTTTGTCAAAAAATACAGTTTTAAAAGATTTATATTATTATGGTTTTCAAATTGCAGAACCTTCACCAAGTTTTAATCCTTCAAGTTATACTACAGTTTATTATTTACCAGTAATAGGTTTGATTGTAAGTAGTTTTGGGTTGATAAGTTGTATTTTTACGGCAAGAGTTTTTCTTGAAAAATCTCCTCGTTTTAAATTTGTATTTTTAGTTGTAAACTTTATAATTTTTGTTGTTGGATTTTTAATAAGTTTTTCTGGTCAATTGCTTTATTGTGAATGAAGTAATGATAGTGCACAAATAATACCTAATAGGGGTGGAACAATTGAAACACCAAGTTTTTATTATCGAAATTGAGTTTCTTCAACAATTGTTTGATCAATTTTTGGTTTTTATTTTGCATTACTTGTTGCAGCAGTTATTTTATTACTTAAATTAAATTTAATTAATGTTCAAACATATCACTTTTATCGTCAACGTATTGAACAAGCAATTGAATTTGAACCAGAATTAAAACAACCATTACCAAGTTCTAATGAATTTGATCCAAATGATACACAGACTATTACAATTTTTCTTGATGAAGAAGTAAATGAAAAATTATAATCTAAAACTAATCGTAAAAAAATAATAAAAAAAATTAAATTCTAAAAAAAAGACTAATAAAGTAGAAAAAAAAGTTAGTAAGATTAAAAAATCTTAAATTTAATAAAGATGGTGAAAATATGAAAATTCGTGTACGATATGCACCTAGTCCTACTGGGTATTTACATATTGGTGGTGCTAGAACAGCATTATTTAATTATTTATTTGCAAAAAATAACAAAGGAGATTTTATAGTTAGAATTGAAGATACTGATTTAGAACGCAATATTGAAGATGGAATTAGTTCACAATTAGATAATTTACGTTGAATGGGAATAATTCCTGATGAAACTATTGATTTACCAGGTAAATATGGTCCTTATAAACAAACTGAACGTTTAAATATATATATTCAACATGCATTAATACTAATAAAAGAAAAAAAAGCATATTATTGTTTTTGTACACCTCAATATCTAGAAGAAATGCGTAAGAAACAAGCAGATAAAAATATTTTAGCTTTCCAGTATGATGGAACATGTTCAAAATTAGAGCAGTCTGTAATTGAAGAAAATTTACAAAATAAAATTTCATATGCTATTAGAGTTAAAATTACCACTAATAAAAGTTATAAAATTAAAGATTTAGTTCGTGGTAATGTTGAATTTAATTCAGTAGACTTAGGAGATTACATTATTATTAAATCAAATGGAGTGGCCACTTATAATTTCGCTGTTGTTATTGATGATCATTTAATGGAAATAAGTCATGTTTTTCGTGGTGAAGAACATTTGTCAAATACACCAAAACAATTAGTTATTTATGAGTATTTTAATTGGAAAATGCCAATTTTTGCCCACTTAACATTAATTGTTAATAATAAACGTAAAAAATTATCAAAACGTGATGGTAGCATTATCCAATTTATTCATCAATATCGTAAAGAAGGATATTTACCAGAAGCAATTTTTAATTTTATTGCTTTATTAGGATGAAGTTCGCATGAAGAAAAAGAAATTTATACTAAAGAACAATTAATTAAATTATTTACCCCAAAATATTTAAGTAAAGCACCAAGCATGTTTGATCCAGAAAAATTAGTGTGAATGAATAATTATTATATTAAAAGATTAAATGTTGAACAATACTTAGCTTTAGTAACACCTTTTATTAAAGAAAAATATAATTGAAATAGCAAAACTATTGAATGATGAAAAGAAGTATTATTAATTTATCAATCACAGTTAGAATATGGTAGTCAAATTAATGAATTGGTAAGTTTATTTTTTAAAAATAATTTTAAGGTAAATATAGAAGCAAAGACTTTTTTGAATGATAATGAATGTAACTTAGTTTGTACAACATTTATTAAAAAGATTATTGATTGTAAAAATTGAACTAGTGATAATATTAAAAACATTATTAATGAAGTTAAAAAAGAAACTAATGTTAACGGCAAATTATTATTTATGCCAATTAGAATTATTACGACAGGACAAATGCATGGACCTGATTTAGTTAGCACCATTAAACTATTAGGTTATGCTACCATTATTAATAATGTGAAATTAAATTTTAAATATTAAAGAAAAATAATTATTATTACTTATATAGAAAATATAATATTTACTTTTGTTATAAATAAAAATTATAAAATTGTTCTTTTCACTCAAAATAATTATTAAAATAGAAGAAAAATTTTATATTATGTTACTATTAAAATAAAAAATTAATAATACCTAAAATTTATAAGATATTAATGAGAGGTTAAAATTTATGTCAAGCAATAATTATAAAGTAACTTTTATTCGTGACGCTATACACAAAAATATTAATATCAGCGAACCCGTTATTCAGGTGTTAATATCTTGTAAAGAATTTCAAAGATTAAGATGAATTAATCAACTTGGTGGTGTCCAAATTGCTTTTCCTAATGCAACTTATACTAGATATGTTCATAGTATCGGTGTTTATCATATATTAAATCGTGTTCTTAGTGAAGTTGAAGGTTCTTCTTTATTAACTAAAGAGGAAAAAATAAACATTAAAATTGCTGGTTTATTACATGATTTAGGACATGGTCCTTTTTCACACACTTTTGAAAAAATCATAAACCTTAATGTTAATAAAAAAGAAAATTTTACTCATGAAGATTATACTTGTGCTATTATTAATGATAATAGTACTGAAATTAACATGATTTTAAAACAATTTAATATTAATATTAATGCTATTATTGGTATCCTTAAGAAGGATTATAAAAATTATCCTAAATATCAAATTCAATTGGTATCATCGCAATTAGATTGTGATCGTATTGATTATTTAATGCGTGATGGATATTTTACAGGAGTTGGTTATGGAAGTATTGATATTGATTGAATTATTACAAATATGATAATTGATATTAAAGAGGGTTTAGTTTTTTCATACAAGGCAATTTCTGCTATTGAAAATTATTTAATCACAAGGTTCCATATGTATTCTCAAGTTTATTATCATAAAAGTGGAATTCTTTTTGATCTTAATTTACAAAAATTATTTTCAAGAATAACTGAATTATATTTTGATAAAACTTATTCATTTAAAGTCAATATTCATGATTTTATTGCTATTTTTGAGGGAAAAAGCGTTGAAATACAAACATATTTAAATTGAACAGATGCTACTTTAATTAAGTTAATGCAAGATATTATTAATTTTGAAAACGATAATGAGTTAGTAAAAATATCAAAAGTAATTTTATTTTGTTTTAACTGAGAAAATGAATTGTTGTTATTAACAAGTCAAAATAACACTAATGTTATTGGGGTTAAACAAGATTTAAAAAATGTACTTTATTATTTTAAAAAAGATCCAATTATTATTAAAACAAAAAACGAAGAGTATATTACTTTAGAAAAAATCTCACAAATTTTGCAAGATCCAATTAAAGCACCAAATACAATTTATTTTTTAAAAAAGAAATAGAAATTTAAAACTGTTATAAAATGAGGTAATTATGAAAATTTTAAAATCAATTAATAAAGTTTTTGAGTATCCAAATATTTTAGATTTAACGCCAGGAGATTTTTACTTAAATTCACATGAGTATCACTTAGCAACGCAAGAAGTAATAGTGATATTGGGCGTATTAATTAATAAAGAAAAAATTGAAAATGCTATTAAAACTTTAAATTTTACTTGAATAAATTTTAAAGAAAAAGTAATAGTTTATTTTTCTATTTTTGCCTACCTTATAATAGGTAATGAATATAATGATTTAAAATCAGTTAAAATAAATCAAATTAAATTTAAAGATAATACGTTAAAAATTAAATTTAAAGAAACATTACTTACAATGATTAATAAGTTTCCAAGAACGTTGCATTTAACTAATGTTTTGGGTAATGATAATGATCGCGCTAATATGTATGCAGTTAACGCTATTTTAAATATTAAAAAAGGGATTGGATATGATAATTTTCATATTACTCTTTTTTCAGTATATCAATCGTTAGAATTAAAACTAAAGCATTGTTTAAGAAAATATATTCAAGTTGAACCTTCAGCTAGTAAGAAAAAATTTAATTTTCATAATTTAATAAGATTGCTTAAATTAATTAGTACTACAAGAGTTGAAAGTGAGGAAATGAGTAAAATATTATTAAATTTAAGAGAACGTTTGCGTTATTTTGAACAAATTAATCCTGGTGGTCAAGCAGCAAGATATGAAGCTGAGATAAATCATAATTATTTTCATAATTTAAATTCGTATATAATTAATGAACAAGAATTACTAAGTAATTTTGTCAAGGCTTTAAGTTTATTACAAGAATTATATTTAAAATTAATAGAATTATATAAAGATGATAATACTAAAGTTAAAATGCAAAAAAAAATTGATTTAGAATTAGTTAAAGTTTCAGGAATTAAGATCGAAGATGATCCAAAAAAAATTAATGATAAATTAAGAAATGTACTGGATAATCAAATTTTTGGTAACTATCAAGAATTAATTGATTTAAATTACAATGATGTTGCTATTTTGGAATTTTTAATCAGAATTGGATTTATACAGTATGTTAATGATACAATTGAGCAACTTTTATAAAAAAGTATTTATTTTTATTTTTTTATATGATATAAATTAAATTTATGAGTATAATATTTTAGATATTGAAAGGGGTCTGAACTGTGGACAGTTATGTTATTAATGAACTCACTACTATTATTCTTGATGCAGTAGCATTTGCAAATTATGAAATAGAATTGAATCAAGTTGTTATTGAAATTAATAAAAATAATGACTTAGGTGATTATTCTACATCAATAGCAATGATATTAGCAAAAAAATATAAACAAAAACCATTAGACATTGCTGAAATTATAGTTAAAAATATTCATCAGAAACACCCATTAATTAAAAAAATTGATTATATTACTCCTGGTTTTATTAATATTAATATTAATGTTGAAGTATTTAGTTTGTTATTAATGAAAATTATTAATGAGAAATCATTATATGGTCAATCTAATAAAAAAAATATTACTTATAATATTGAATTTATTAGTGCCAATCCAACCGGACTTTTACATTTAGGACATGCAAGAAATGCGGCTATTGGTGATAGTTTAGCTAATATATTAGAACATAGAGGATATAATATAGTTAGAGAATACTATATTAATGATGCTGGTAATCAAATTAATGTTTTGGCCAATTCAATTTTCATAAATTATCAAAATCTTTGTGGTAATGCTGTTGAATTACCAAAAGAAAGTTATCGTGGTTCTGAAATTTTAACTGCTGCACAATCATTTTTGAAATTAAATGGTAATAAATTTGCAAATAAACCTTTTGATGAAACCTCTTCTTTAATTTTTAAAGAATTTGGTATTAATTATATGCTTTCAGAAATTAAAAAAGATTTAAAAAAATTTAAAGTTAAAATTAATATTTGATTTTCTGAATCATTTTTATATAAAGAAAATATTATTTCTAATTTAATCAAACAATTTGAAATGCAAGGCAATACTTATCAACTTGATGGTGCTATTTTTTTAAAAACTACTTTATTTGAAGATGATAAAGATCGTGTAATTGTTAAGAAAGACAAAACTTATACATATATGCTTCCTGACTTAGCTTATCATCATATTAAATTTCAACGTAGTGATGTGTTAATTAATATTTGAGGAGCAGATCATTATGGCTATATTCCACGAATTAAAGCAGGATTATATATGCTTAATAATGATGCCACTAAACTTGATATTTTATGTATGCAAATGGTAAAGGTTATTGATAATGGCAAAGAACAAAAAATGTCAAAAAGAGCAGGAACATCAATAACTTTAAGACATATGATAGATTTAATTGGAAAGGATGCTTTACGTTATTTTTTAGTATCAAGATCAGTTGAATCACATCTTGATATTGATTTAGCACTTGCTAAACAACAATCTAACGAAAATCCTGTTTATTATGCACAATATGTTCATGCACGTATAAATCAAATTATAGAGAATTATCCAAAATTTGAAATTGCAAATAGTATTAATTTATTAACAGAACAAAAGGAAAAAGAAGTATTGATTACATTAGATGAATATATAATTATTTTGCAAAAAATTGAAAAACAGCATCAACCGCATTTACTTACAAATTATATTCAGAAATTAGCTAAGTTATTTCATTCTTATTATAATAAACATAAAGTTATTAGTGAAGATCAACAATTAACAATTCAACGATTAACATTAGTTTTAGCAATAAAACAAATAATGGCCAATGCTTTAAATTTAATTGGTGTGGATGCGCCTAAAAAGATGTAAAAAATATATTTTTTATTATTTATAATATACAATTTAGAAGGTGATTAAGAAATGCAAAACAAACAAACATTAGTAGAAGTAGCATATAGTTTTTTATGCAAAAAGAAAAAAAGCAGTTTTAATGAAATTTGAACACATGTTAAAAAACAATGTAATATTTCTAAAGAAGATGAAGAAAAAATTGCTGGTGAACTTTATACTGGAATTATTTTAAATACCAATTTTTTCTTAAAAAATGATAAACTTTGATATCCACGTAATGAAGTCTCATTAGAGGAAATTAAAGAACATATGACAAGAGTAGAAATTCCAAGTAATACAAAAGACGAAATTGATAGTACTGAAACAGTTACAGATAATGATGAAACTATAGATTTAAGTGAAGACGTAGAAGATGAAGATGATGATTTAGATACCATTAGTATTAAACCATTAGAAGATAGTTATGATGATGAATAATAATGATATTATTAATTAATATTTAGGAGAAAACTAATGAATTCAAAGTATATATTTATTACTGGTGGTGTTGTATCATCTTTAGGTAAAGGAATTACAGCAGCATCGCTTGGGTGTATATTAAAGCAAAAAAATATTAAGATTTTTATGCAAAAATTTGACCCTTATATTAATGTTGACCCAGGTACTATGAGTCCTTATCAACACGGTGAAGTATATGTAACTAGTGATGGTGCTGAAACTGATTTAGATTTAGGTCATTATGAACGTTTTATTGATGAAAATCTGACTAGAGATTCCAATATTACTGCCGGAAAAGTATACCAAACTGTTTTAAAAAAGGAACGTGATGGTTTTTATGAAGGGAAAACTGTACAAGTTGTACCTCATGTTACTGATGAAATTAAAAAACATATTTTTAATTCCGCAATTAATAGTAAGGCTGATGTTATTATTACCGAAATTGGTGGAACAGTTGGTGATATTGAATCATTAGCTTTTATTGAAGCCATTAGACAAGTTAAAAACGAAAAAGGTCATGAAAATGTTATTGTTATTCACACTACATTAATTCCTTATTTATATTCGGTTGGTGAATTTAAAACGAAACCCAGTCAACATTCAGTAAAAGAAATATTATCATTAGGTATTCAACCTGATATTTTGGTTTGTCGTAGTGAAACTATGCCACCTGATCATATTTTTGATAAATTATCTTTATTTTGTAATATTAAACGCAGTCATGTTTTAGCAATTCCTGATTGTGATAATATTTATAAAGTGCCATTATCTTTAGAACAACAAAAAATTGATGAAGTAGTTTCAGAATTATTAAAGTTAAATAAAACTAAACCAGATATGTCAGAATGACATGTAATTGTTAAAAAGTTAGATAATATTAATCAAGAAGTTACTGTTGGTATTGTGGCAAAGTATTCGAATTTAAGTGATGCTTACTTATCAGTAATTGAATCATTGAAAATTGCAGGTTATAGTCTTAATACTAAAGTTAATTATAAAATTATTAACGCCGAAAGTTTAGATAGTAAAAACATTAATTCTATGCTTTCCCCTTTCCAAGCAATAATTGTTCCTGGTGGCTTTGGTAATCGTGGTGTTGAAGGCAAAATCAATGCAATTAATTATACTCGAGTTAATAAAGTTCCTTTCTTGGGATTATGTTTAGGTATGCAGTTAGCTTGTATTGAATATGCTCGTAATGTATGTAATTTACAAGATGCTAATTCTACTGAATTTAATGAAAAAACTAAAAATCCTATTTTTGATTTATTACGTGGTAAAAATAAAAATGATCAAATTGGGGGAACTTTAAGATTGGGTAATTATCCAACCACTTTAATTAATGATTCATTAGCAAAATCTCTTTATAAACAAACTATTATTATTGAACGTCATCGTCATCGTTATGAATTTAATAATAGTTATAAAACATTACTTGCAAAAAATGGATTAATTTTTAGTGGTATATATAATAAAGAAGATTTGGTAGAAGTGATTGAGTTACCAAAAGAAGTACATCCATTCTTTATTGCAAGTCAGTTTCATCCTGAATTCACATCAAGAATTAATAAACCAAATCCTTTATTTTTAGGATTAATTAAAAGTATTATTAAAAAATAATGATTAAGTAAGAAAATTTAATTTTAAAATTGTTATAATTTTTATGAATTGTATATTCTCAAAATATATATGCAACTAGATTTTTTATGAAAATATATAATATAAGGTTATAATATTTTAAGAAAGAAGGAAAAGAAATGAATAAATTTGTTAGTGCAAAAAATATGATTGATAAAGCAAAAGCAGATAAATATGCCATTGCTCACTTTAATATTAATAATTTAGAATGAACAAGATCTATTCTTGAAGTTGCACAAGAAACTAAATCATCTGTTATTTTAGGTGTTTCAGAAGGTGCTATTAAATACATGGGTGGATTTAACACAGTTGTTAGTATGACTTTAGCGTTATTGAATGATTTAAATATTACTATTCCAGTGGCATTACATTTAGATCATGGTCAATCAGTAGATTCTTGTAAGAAAGCATTAGATGCTGGTTTTAGTTCAGTTATGTTTGATGGTTCTCATTTAGATTTTAATGAAAATATAAAAGGTACCAAAGAAGTAGTTACTTATGCTAAGAAAAAAAATGCATCTGTTGAAGCAGAAGCAGGTACTATTGGTGGTGAAGAAGATGGAGTTATTGGTAGTGGTGAGATTGCTAGTGAGGAAGATTGTAAATCATTAGCAGCTTTAGGAATTGACTTTTTAGCAGCCGGAATAAATAATATTCATGGAAAGTATCCTAAAAATTGAGATGGTTTAAATTTTGATGTGTTAAAAAATTTATCAGTAGTTTCAAATAAGCCAATGGTATTACATGGTGGTTCTGGAATTCCAAAAGATCAGGTTAAAAAAGCTATTAATTTAGGAATTAGTAAAATTAATGTTAATACTGAATTACAAGAAGTATTCGCCGCAGCTATTGAAAAATATGTTACGGAAGGAAAACTTAATGAAGATAAAGGGTTTGATCCTAGAAAAATTTTTAAGCCAGGAATGGAAGCAATTAAACTTAAAGCTAAAGAATTATTAACAGAATTTGGTTCATTAGGAAAATCTTAAAAAAATTGTCATATTATTACTAATATGACCATTTTTAAATAATTTTCCTTAAATTAAGATAAATTTCAAATATGAAAATTACTTTTATTATCAATAACTTGTGATATTTTTTCATTACTTAAAATATCAATTATTATTTCGGCCTTAATAGCAACTTTCGCGTCTAACATATGACCACCAATTACGTTAAAATTATCATCACCAAAAGTAGTATGACAATGAATAATTGGTTTATTTCTATCTTTTTCATCTCAAATGATTGTTCCAATTGTTGATAACAATTCATATTGTTCAAGAAAAGTTTTTTTTACATAATCAGTACTTTTTTTAGGAATGTAGCCTAAAGTGACATTAGTAATAGCACCAATCATTTGGAATTGTGCCATTCCTATGTTTTCTTTAATAGCAAATTGCTCTAAAGTTTTAATAATCATTTCATCTTTTTCAATAATTAATGCATACTTATTTCCGATCATTTTTTTAATTTTCATAATAAGAATCTCACCTTTCTTTTAGCAGTATTTTAACATATTTATTAATAGCAATAATGATTAAAATTGATTATTATAGGAAAAAAATATTTTTTTTGTAATAAAAATTATTTTAAAAAGAAAATATATTAATTTTAAAATTAATAGGTATAATAAAACTAATATTTAAACTAAGGAAGTGATAAAGTTGAAAACTAATGGTTTAGTAATTGCTATTGGTAATGATCATACCGCTTATGAATTTAAACAACCAATTATTAAATTTTTACATACAGAAGGCTATCAAATTTTAGATTTAGGAACAAATAGCAGTGAACCTGTTGATTATCCTAATTTTGGTTTTAATGTTGCAAATGCTATTGTTAGTAAAAAAGCAGATTTTGGTATTGTAATTTGTGGTACTGGTATTGGTATTAGTATTGCTACCAATCGTATTAATGGTGTTCGTTGTGCTCTTTGCTATGAGGAAGAAACAGTAAGATTGGCAAGACTTCATAATGACGCTAATGTTTTAGCAGTAGGTGCTAGAATTATTTCTGATTATAAAGCAGTAGAACTTGTGAAATTATTTTTAAATACTAAAACAAGTGATGAAAAAAGACATCAATTAAGAGTTGCAAAACTAAAATAATTTTACTATTAAATTATTAAAGAGAGGATGTTTAAAAATGGATAAATCTTTTAATAAAGGTCTTGACCCAGAATTAAAAAAAATTGTGAAAGATGAATGACAACGTCAACAAAATCATATTGAATTAATAGCTTCAGAAAACTATGTATCACCAGCTGTACTTACACTCGCTGGAACAATATTAACTAATAAGTATGCAGAAGGTTATCCGGGCAGAAGATATTATAATGGTTGCGAAAATGTTGATAAAATTGAAAATTTGGCAATAGAGCGTTTTAAACAATTATTTAATTGTAGTCATAAACCAGGTCAATGTAAAAAAGGTAATTTTCATGCTAATGTACAACCTCATTCTGGTAGTCAAGCTAATGCTGAAGCATATGCTGCTATATTACGTCCAGGTGATACTATTCTTGGTATGGAACTTGATGCCGGTGGTCATTTAACTCATGGTTATAAAATTAATTTTTCTGGTAAAATTTATCACGGTGTTAATTATGGTGTAAGTAAAAAGGATGAATATTTAGATTATGATGAAATTTTAAAAATTGCTAAAGAATGTAAACCAAAAATTATTGTAGCAGGAGCTAGTGCTTATTCAAGACTTATTGATTGATCAAAGTTTCGTAAAATTGCTGATACTGTTGGAGCATATTTAATGGTTGATATGGCGCATATTGCTGGATTAATTGCTGCTGGATTACATCAAAATCCTATTTGTTATGCTGATATTACAACAACAACAACTCATAAAACATTAAGAGGACCACGTGGTGGTGCTATTCTTTGCACTGAAGAATTAAAAAAGAAAATTGATAGTGCGGTATTTCCTGGTAATCAAGGTGGACCATTGGAACATATTATTGCAGCAAAAGCACAAGCTTTTTATGAAGCATTAACACCAGAATTTAAAACTTATCAAATGCAAGTAATTAAAAATGCGCAAGCATTAGCAAAAACTTTTCTTGATGCAAAATTTCATGTAGTGGCGGGTGGAACTGATAATCATTTATTAACTGTTAATGTTACTAATATTAATGGTTTAAATGGTAAAGAAGCTGTTGATATTTTAGAAAAGATTAATATTGTTGCTAATAAGAATGGTGTTCCCTTTGATCCTTTACCAGCTGTTATTACTAGTGGTGTTCGTTTTGGTAGTCCAGCAATGACAACGAGAGGTTTTAAAGAAGAGCAGTTTATTGAATTAGGAAAGATTATTATTAGTGCTTGAAAATTATCTAAGGGTATTAATGATGATGGTTTACATGAATTAAGAAAAAAAGTTGATATACTTTTAAATAAATTTCCCATTTATGAAGATATAAAATTACCTCAATAATAAAATAATTATTTTACATTTGGAATATGAAAATAAGTTTTCTGTTAATTAACAGAAAACTTATTTTATTTTTTTGAATCTTTAATTTCTTTTATTTTTTCAATAAAATTATTATCATATTTAACCGAAGATTGTTCTTTAATAAACTTTATTAATTTCGAAACATCTTCATCACTAATTCATGGTGCTTGTAAGCGATTGATATTATTTTGTCCTGGAGCTAAAAATAACATATCGCCTTTACCTAATAATTTTTCTGCTCCAGCAGTATCAAGGATTGTTTTTGAATCAATTCAAGATGCAACTTTAAAAGCAATTCTTGCTGGAATATTATTTTTAATTACGCCAGTAATTACATCTACTGATGGTCTTTGTGTTGCTATTACTAAATGAATTCCTGCCGCTCGACCCATTTGTGTAATTCGCATGATTCCTTTTTCAATTTGCTTGCTTGCTTGTACCATTAAATCTGCTAATTCATCAATAACAATAATATAATAAGGTAATTTATCAATTTCTTGACTTATTTTTTTATTATAACTTTCAATATCACGATTTCCATTTTTTGCAAATAGTTGGTATCGACGCATCATTTCTAAAATTACTACTTGTAATGCTGCTGGTGTTTTGTTTGCTTCTTTAATTACTGGAATAATTAAATGTGGGATATCATTATAAATTGCTAATTCTACTCATTTAGGATCGATTAATATTAGTTTTATTTCATGAGGTTTGTATTGTAAGAGCAAAAAAATTAGTAAATCATTAATAAAAACGGATTTTCCTGAACCAGTACTACCAGCAATTAATAAGTGGGGCATTTCTTTTAATGAATGAAAGATGTAATCACCAGTAGTATTTCTACCAATACTAATTAATAATTTTTTATTTTTATATTTTTCGCTTATATTTTCAAATTGTTCTTGCATATTAATTGGAACAATATTTTTATTACTAACTTCAATTCCAATCATTGATTTACCAGCTATTGGTGCTTCGATTCTAATATTATTATTTGCTAAAACTAGTTTTAGTTCTTCTTCTAAGTTAGTAATTTTGTTAATTTTCATTCCTGAAGTGATTGAAACCTCGTATTTTGTTACTGTTGTACCAATAGTAAAATCATTTACTTTTCCTTGAACAGAAAATTCTTTAAATAACTGATTAATTTTTTCTTTATTTTCTAAAGCATATTTTTCATTTTCTTCTTGCTTTTTTATTAGATTATCTGATTTTTAGTTAATTTTAATGTTGGTAAAATATATTTTTGATTAATTATAGTTTGTTCAGGAAGAAAAAATTTTGTTTTTTCTTGATTGTTATTTTGTTTTTCATTTTGATTAATAATTTTGTTTTGCTCTTTAATTTTTGTTTCATTATTTTCTAATTTTTGATTATTAATTTTGTTATTTTCTTGCTAAATTGTAAAGGTAAGTGCAACTAAATTATTTTTCTATCCAAATATTCGATTGGTGAAAGATAATTTAGTATTTTTCTTGGTCTTTGGTTTAAAGACAATATAAATTTATGAACTTCATTTTTATTAGTTTTTGAAAAAATAAATTTTTTAGGAAATTTTTCTCTAATTAAACCATTAGTATTTTCATTAGTACCTCTTTGTCAAGGTGAATATGGATTGGCAAAATAAATTTTTATATCTAAATTTTTTTCAAGTTGTTGTCAATTTGAAAATTCTTTGCCACGATCAAAAGTAATAGTTTTAACAATGTTTTTAGGAAGAATTGATAAATAATAACTAACATTTTTATTAATAACTTTAGTAGTTCTGTTTTTAACTAATATTGCTAAAGTAAATCGTGATACTCTTTCAACTAAAGTTATTAAACATGATTTGCTTTTACCTCGTGATGATACTATAGTATCTCCTTCTCAATGACCAAGTGTTATACGATCATTAACATTTATATCTCGTTCTTTAATTGATTTACCATTAAACTTGCCACGATTTTCTTTAGATTTTCGTTTTTTACCTTTTCTTCTTAAATTTTTACTAGTAACTTTATCAAGCATTCCAAAATAAATTCAAGTATAAATTGTTTTAAAACTAATAACTCACTCTTTATGAAAATTTTTAATTCTGCCATAAATTTGTTCAGGTGATCAACCTAATAGTAATTTTTGTTGTACATATTTTACTAAATTCTTATTTTTAAACTTATGAAAACTAATATGTGATTGTTTTCGATTTTCAGCTTTATTTTGTGCAATTAATGAAAAATAATGATTATTATCTTTATTTCTATTAATTTCTCGAATAATAGTACTAATACTTCGATTAAGATTTTTAGCTATTTCACTAATTTTAAATTTAAATTTCAATTGATTCTCAATATAAATCCTTTCATCTATGCCAAGATGTTTATAACTCATATAAAAACTCCTTACTTTTTTCTAAACTAAATTTAGCATTATGAAATTTTTATATGAGAATTTTTTGCAATTTTATTTACTTGCACTTACAAGTATAACTCAGCTCTTGTAATAATTCCTTATTGGTTTCTATATCAAAGTTTATTTTTTCGTTTTTTACTTTATTGTTTGCTAAATTTTCTTTTGTAAATTGTTTAGTTTCTAATTTAGATTGCTTATTATTGTTTTTTGCTTGTTGTTTATTTATTTTTAGTTCTTTTTTTAGATTATTGATTTTGATAGTATTATTTTGTGTCAAAGTAAGTTTTTTTTGTTTTTCTTTTGCTTTTTCTAATTTATTAATTTTTTGATCTTTTCGCTTAACTTTAAAATCTAAAATTGTTTCTTTGATATGATTTGAAATAGTGATAAATAAAATTAAGGGACGGTTAAAAAATAATCAACTAAAACAAATAATAATCATTAATATATTTAATATAAAATTAACAAAAAAAGTTGTGTAACCTAAAAATTCTAGTATGGTATTACCAATTAATCCACCAACAAGATAAGAAGGAAAGAAACTATCAATAGTTCAATTATTAAAGGAAATAGGTGATTTGAAAAATCCGTGATAGTTATTAAAAATAGTTGAATTTCATCAAGATTGATAATAATCATTAATTAAATTAATATGAAATTTATTGTTAAATCAAATATTATCATAACGACTAATAATAGTAATAGTTTCAATTGTTCAAACGCAGCATATAATAGTAGTAATTATTGTTCAAACAAATGAAGCTTTAAATTTAAAATAATAATTAAAACAAAGTGGAATTAAAGATATATATAATAATATATAAATTAAATATTTGCTTCATCCAAATAAAAAAGAAAATATAAAGTCGTCTAAAAATTTACCAATTGGTAGTAGTCGTAATAAACTAAAAGTTATTAATAACAATAAAATTAGAGTACCTAATAAGATACCAATTTTATTATTATTACTATTTTTAATTTGTTTAATTTTAATATTTTTAAAATCTTTCATAATTTTAAACTCCTAACTTTTCTATTTTAAATTTATTGGTTGAGTGATTGTATAAAAATAATATCATATATAGGGGTGTTTGTTACTACTTACTAACCATTTTAATAAATATTATTATGATGTGAACTATTAGTAATTTTTAATTATTTTTTTAAAAAATATACAATATATATAAATTAAAATATTATTAATATAAGGAGTAAAAAATGATATTTGAGTAATTTTATTTTGTATGTGTTTAGTAGTGATAATTATATTGACAATTTTTTAAATATTATTAGTACTTTAATTGATTATATGGTTATATATAATAAACAATATCCATAGTTTAAATCTTGAAAAAGAATAAAAAATAAATTAAAAGAGAAAAGTAAAAATTAAAGATTGAAAGTGAATTAAAAAATGTATAATACTGAAATGAATAATAATGATTTAATGTTTATGATTATAGGTTTGCCTATAATAGTTATTGTTATAGGAGTTATTATAGTTTGTGTAGTTACTTCAATTGATAGTAGTTCTAGAGTAGATACAGTTAATAATGCAATTGAAAAAGAAATAAAATATTTTTTATTGAATAAAAATGATATAAATTATGTTTTTAAAAATGGTAATTTATATCAACAAATGAAAAATGAGGTAAAGACTGCAATAATAGATTTGAGATATAATAAATATACGCTTAATAAATCATATATTAATAGATCTGAAAATAAGATTAAACAAATACAACGTATTATTAATAAATATTATAAATTAGATAAAAAAAATATTATTGAAATTGATAATGAAGAAGTTACTAATAATATTATTTTAATAGAAAACAAAGAAATTGATAATGAATAAAATAAAGTTACCTAAATAACTTTATTAATAATATTATTGGATTAAATAATGACTTTGTTGTATTCTTATCTTATAACTGAGTAAATAATAAAATATTTTATTATTGAATTCATTTTAATTATTATTGTGCTTGGATTTTATATAGCATATTTTATTATATAAGACATTTTAATATGACTGTTTAATGAAAAATTATCTATTTAAATTAGCAGTTATATTAATTTTTATTCAGTGTCGACTTTAATAATTTCAGTTTTTGTTTTTTGTTTAAATAGTGTATTATTAATTTTTATAAAATAGATTTTAATATTATTTCAGAAAGTAAAAATTAAAGTAAATAATAAAACAGTAATAGCTCCTAGCGTCAAGCCAATAGTTAGAAATATAAAAGAATTACTAATTATATTATTAATTAATTGATATAAAGCAAAGACCAAGTTAATTAAAATAATTGTTGGAATAAGGATTAAACATAAATATTTGAAACCTTTATTTCATTTAACTCATGAATATTGATTATTAAATTCTTTTAAACTATCATAACATTTTCAAATAAGGATAACACCAATTAATTCACAAATACCAATAATCATTTGTCAAATACCAGTAACTCATATTGCGAGCCCATCAATTAAAGGACTACTATTATTAAAGCAGAATATTAAACCAAGCATAAAACTACTAATAATCATTATTAATAATGCTTGATAACGTTTAATACCATAATAACTAATTAGAGGATTAACAACGGCTTCAGCTATTGCTATTAATGAAGATATACCAGCAAAAAATACTGATAAAAAGAAAAGGAAAGCTAAAGTGTGACTTAAAAATGGAAGATGTGTTTGCTCAGTAATGATTGCAAAAACTTGTGGAAAAACTTGAAAAATTAAAGTTGGACCCGAAATAAATACTTCATCAATAGTTTTATGCTGATTATATGCAATTGCACCAATTCCTCCAAAAACAGTACATGTTGTTAATAAAGCAACAATAACAGTACCAACCATAATAATTAAACCTTTATTAGTATTACTAGTACCAATTGGCGCATGACTTGAAAAAATAATAATAACACCTGTACAAGTTGAAAGCATAAAGAAGGCTTGTCCAAAAGCATCAGTTCAAATGCTACTAGTTAATATTTTTTCACTATTAAAACTAAACATTGTTTTTAAACCATCTAGAGCACCAAGCAAAGTTAAAACGTAAATCATCATCATTAAAATCATGATAAATAGACTAGGAATAAAAATTTTATTTGCTAAATCAATCCCTTTAACAACGCCACCCAACAAAATAACACCAGTAATAATTCAAACCATAATTAAACTAATTAAAACTCAAATACTAATATTACCCAATTGACTAAAACTTTGTGGTACATCGTTGGAAGTTTGACCAATTAATTTATTTAAGAAAAATCCTTGTTGATTTAAACCAGGAAGAAAAGACATAACTATTGCCAATAATGATCAAGCGACAAGAACACTATAAAATACACCCATTATTCAAACAACTGCAGTTTGTAAAAATCCAAAGAAAGTCCCGGGAGTTTTTGCTAAATCTTTAAAAATTTCAACATGATTTTTACGATATTTATTACCTAAATTGATTTCAATTAATAAAATTGGTAAAGCACAGACAATTAGTGCAATAAAGAATGGAATTAAAAAGATACCACCATGTTTATTCATTTGATTTGGAAATCCCCAAATACTTCCTAATCCTACAGCAGCACCTAGTACTGACATAATAAATCCTCATGTAGTTATGTTTTTTTTCTTTTTGCCTTTCAGATAATCAGTGCCTTTATTTTTAGATAGTATTATGAATTTTACACAATAGTTATCAAAGTTACAATATATATTAGTAATATATTTTTAATCTTTAGTTAAAAGTTATATTTTTTTAAAACCATTAAAATTCAAATTTAAAAATATCAATGTATAATATTCTTAGTTATGTATATTTGATTTTTGTTTATTAGGAGGAAAATAGATGATAAAGATATTACTTACGTGTTCAGCTGGTATGAGCACTTTAAGACTAGAAGCAAATATGAAAGAGTATATTAAAGAGTTAAATTTAGATTATGAAGTGAAAGCATTAGGTGCTACTGAAGCAAAAGCATCTTTTGCTAAAGGTGAAAAATGGGATGTTGTTTTATTAGGACCACAAGTAAGTTATATGAAAAATGATTTTACTAATATTATTGGAAATGCTGCTCTTAATGTTATTCCAGCAGCAGTTTATGCGATGGTTCAAGGTAAAGAAACGTTAGAATTAGCAATGAGTTTATTAGAAATTAAAAAATAATACTATGAGCATTAAAGAAAAAGAGAAAAGTAGTAATATTGATTTTGAAAAAATTTCACTTGAAATAATTTCTTCTGCTGGAAAAGCAAAATTTTTAGCAATAGAAGCAATTACTCTCGCTAAGGAAGCACAATTTGAAACAGCATTAAAAATGATTGATGAAGCAAATGATAATATTACTAAAGCTTTGCAATCACATATGAGCGTCATTGTTGAAGAAGGTAAAGGTTATCAATTACTTTTTTCAGTATTGTTTATGCATTCTGAAGATCATTTGTTAACAACACAAATGATGATTGAAATTAGTAAAGAATTTATTAATTTATATCAATTTATAAACAGAAAAAAATAAAAATAGGCAAATGCCTATTTTTATTTAAAGTATAAAATTAATCTTTTGGTTTTTTTTCAAAATCTTCTCCATCTTTTTCTAATCCTTTGATTGGACAAAGTAGAGGATAATTTTCTTTACAATAATCACAATGTCATTTTTTCTTTTTGAAAATTTCTTTAAATTTTTTAAACATTATATTTTTTCTCTCTTTCTTTTCATTATTTTTTTGTGAGTATATTTTATTCTTGTTCAAGTTCTGTTCATGAGCCAGTAGTGTTAGTGACTACTTTTCATCCTGTATTACTATTTTCGAATTTAGTTTTTAATTGATTAAAATTCTCAATAATTTTTTCAGATAAAGTATATAAATCTTCGTTTGAAATATAACCTTTTCAACCACTTGCATCTCATTCGGGAAATCTAGAAATAATATTAAAAATTTCAGTTTTATTTTTATTAGTATTTAAAATTTTTTGTCATTCATATCGACTTATTGCAATTTTTAAAGTATCATGTCATAAAAATTTATAATATTTTTCTATTATATTTTTATCGTGAGTATTTGGTGAAAATTGTGGTTTTTTATTAAACAAATTTCCAAAATAGTAACATAGTTCAACTCCGTATGTATTGTATCCACGTACACTAGTTAAATAATTAAGAACATTCATTAATATTTTTGATAATTTATATATATTAGGTTTTGGTCAATTATTTCCTTGATAAGGAAATTTTATGGTATCATATTATATTTTTTCTCTTAATTTTTCAAGGTCATTTAAAGAAAAAAGTTTAAATCAACTATCTAAAGTACTACTTTTTATATACACTAATGTTGCAGGACTTTTTCAATTTTCTTTTCAGACAATAGAAATTTTATTTTCACCATCATATTTTATTGGTTCATTATTTAAAATATTTGTAGTTTTAATTTCGGTGCTTAAAATAGAATTTAAGTTTCCTGTGGTTGTTGCAAATGTTAAAAGACTTACTGTTGTTAATAGTGTTTTCATAATCATCCCCCCTTATTTAGTTTCTTTACTTTATATAAAAATTATTTTAATTATCTGGCTAAAATTTTACTATATTTTAAGTAAAATAAAATATAAAAGATAATAACTCAATTTTAAACATTGGATTTATTTGATACTAAACTTTAAATTTTTTAAGAAATTTATTATAATTTTTTATACTTATAAAAATTAAAAAATAAGTATAGTATTTATATTGTTTTATAATAATTTTAATTATATAAAAGTTTTATTATTATTTTATTTAAAATAATATGGTATTGTATATAGAAGTTTTAAAGGAATATAAAGTTATGTTTAAATTAAAAGCACCTTATAAACCAACAGGTGATCAACCCGAAGCAATTAGAAAATTAGTAGTAGCTATTAAAAATAATATTAAATACCAAGTATTATTGGGAGCCACTGGTACGGGTAAAACTTTTACAATGGCCAATGTTATTGCGCAAGTGCAAAAACCAACTTTAATTTTAGTACATAATAAAACATTAGCTATGCAATTATATGGAGAATTGAAAACTTTTTTTCCTGAAAATCGCGTTGAATATTTTGTCTCATATTTTGATTTTTATCAACCTGAGGCATATTTACCAAAAACCGATACTTATATTGATAAAAATTCTAAACAAAATCAAGAAATTGAAATGTTAAGATTAAGTACTTTAAATGGTTTATCTATTAGTAAAGATGTTATTGTTGTGGCATCGGTAGCAGCAATTTATGGTGAACAAGAACCAACAGCATATAAAGATAACTTTTTTGAATTGAGAAAAGGACAAAAAATTAATAGAAAAGATTTATTATTAAGACTAATTAAAAATGGATATGTACGTAATGATATTACATTAGAACCGGGTAGTTTTAGTGCAAAAGGTGATTTAATAAAGTTAGCTCCATCTTGAAATGATCAATTTTATTTAAGAATTAGTTTATTTGGTGATGAAATTGAAGAAATAGCACGTATTGATACATTAGGCGCTAATGTTTTAGAGCGTTTTTCCTTTATTACAATTTTTCCTGCGCAAAATTATATTACTAGTAAAAATCGTGTTGATCAGGCAATTATTAAAATTACTGAAGAGTTAAAAATAACATTAGCACAACTAAGAAAAAATAATATGTTAGTAGAAGCGCAAAGATTAGAACAAAGAACAGAACATGATCTAGAATCCTTAAAAGAATTTGGTATTTGTAGTGGTATTGAAAATTATTCTCGTCATTTAGAAAATAGAGAAGTGGGTTCAGCACCATATACTTTAATTGATTTTTTTCCAGATGATTTTTTAACAATTATTGATGAATCTCATATGACATTACCGCAAATTAGAGGAATGTATAATACTGATCGTAGCAGAAAAGAAACATTAGTAAAATATGGCTTTCGTTTACCTAGTGCTTTGGATAATCGTCCTTTAAATTTTAATGAATTTTCTAATAAGTTAAAGCAAGTTATTTATACTTCAGCAACTCCTGCTGATTATGAATTAGCATTAATTAAAAATGAAGTTGAGCCTTTTAATGTACCAGTTCAACAAATTATTCGTCCCACAGGTTTATTAGATCCAACAATTGAAATTAAACCAACTAAAAATCAAATGGAAGATATTATTAATCAAATAAAATTACGAACAAAAAATAATGAAAGAGTATTTATTACTACTTTAACAATTAGAATGGCAGAAGAATTATCAAATTTTTTACAAGAACAAAAAATTAAAGTTGCTTATATTCATAATGAATTAAAAACATTAGAACGTACTAAAGTTTTGTTAGATTTAAGAAAAGGTGTTTTTGATGTTATTGTTGGTATTAATTTATTACGTGAAGGATTAGACGTACCAGAAGTATCATTAATCTGTATTTTGGATGCTGATAAATCTGGTTTTTTACGTAATACTAAATCATTAATCCAAACTATTGGTCGCGCAGCACGAAATGTTAATGGTCATGTTATACTATATGGAGATATTAAGACAGAGGCAATGACACAAGCAATTGAAGAAACGCAAAGAAGAAGAGAAATTCAACTTGCTTATAATAAAAAACATAATATAGTACCAGTTACTGTTAAAAAACCGTTGAGTGAAATCGTAAGTACTAGAGAATTAGATGTTGATTTAAAAATTTTAAATTCAAGTAAAGGTAAAACAAAAATAGCTGCTAAAACAAAGATAATTGCTGATTTAAGAGTTGAAATGTTACAAGCAGCTAAAGATTTAAATTTTGAAAAGGCAGCTTCACTTCGTGATTTAATTTTGAGTATTGAAAGTGAAAAATAAAGGAGTAAAATAAGTTGACCGATAAAGCACAAAAAGGTATTTTGATAAGTCCAAATACTAAAATTAATCCTCATATACCAACAATATTTTTAATAAAAAATTATATTACTAAACCTAAAATTTTTATTGGTGATTATACTTATTATCATGATTTTAATGGTGAGCAAGCAGCTATTGATTTTGAAAATAAAAATATAATTTATCATTTTCCAAATATGATAAATGATGAATTAATTATTGGTAAATTTTGTTCAATTGCACAAGGTGTTTTATTTATAATGAATGGTGGCAATCATAATTATTGTGCAGTTTCAACATTTCCTTTACCATTATTTTATAAATCATTAAATTTATCAGAAGTTACAGAAAAAGATAAATTAGATAAATTTCCGATTAAATCACCAACAGTGATAGAAAATGATGTTTGAATTGGTCATGATGTGACAATCTTAAGAGGGGTAACTATTGGTAATGGGACAGTAATTGCAGCTAAAAGTGTAGTTACAAAAAATGTGCCTCCTTATGCTATTGTTGGTGGTAATCCTGCTAAAATTATAAAATATCGTTTTTCTAAAAAAATAGTTCAAAAATTACAAAATATAAAGTGATGAGATTGATCTATTGAAAAGATTATTGAAAATTCAGATTTGTTAAAACAAAATTTTGATAATAAAATATTACAAAAACTTGTAAAAGAAAGTAATAGTTTAAATAAAATAAAGGGGTAATAAAAAATATGAAAAAATATGGTTATTTAACTACTAAAATAGGTTTAATTGAAATCATAGTAGTTGCAGAACAAGTAGTAAAAGTTAGTTTCGTTAATACTCGTCAAGTTGCTAAGGATAGTAGTAATATAGTGGTAGTTAATTGTTTAAAACAACTAGCAATGTATTTTGATAAAAAATTAAATGATTTTAACTTACCAATAGCTTTAAAAGGAACTCCTTTTCAAGAATTAGTATGGAGTAAAACTTGTACTATTCAATTTGGGACAACTTTAACTTATCAAGAATTAGCGCAAAAAATAGGTTATCCAAAAGCAAGTAGGGCAGTGGGTTCGGCTTTAAGTAAAAATCCATTAGCAATTATTGTTCCTTGTCATCGAGTTGTTAATAAAAATAAGAATATTGTTAATTATCTTTATGGTGCCCATATTAAAAATTTTTTATTAGCACAAGAAAGTAAATAAGGTATAAGATTATTTTTTTATGATTGATTATCTTTTTTTTGATTTTTAAAATTGTTAACAATTTTAACTACATAATTTTTAATATAGTAAACAGGATATCCTGCTAACATAACAGCAATTAAAATTAGTGAATTTCATAATGCTCACATATTATTATTTTGTGTACCATAATAATACATTGCTAAAAATGATCCAACAATAGCAATTATTGCTCCTAAATAACCAATAATAATGAAAAAATAAAATCAAAAATTATTAAAAATCTTTTGATAGTCTGGATGTTTGCGCCTTAAAAAGATAATGACTGAATTAACAATTAATTTTAAAAAACTAATAGCAATAATAAAGTAATTAGTTACTTCATACAATTGATTTCATAAAATATAAATTAAAGTAGCAAATATTAATAGTAGCATAGCAGCTCATGGCATATTAGTTCTTTTAGTTGTTTTTTGAAAAAATTTAAACAAATCTTTTTCTTCACTCATTTTAAAAATTAAACGTGATTGATAAAGCAGAAATGCATTTAGTGAACCAACAAATAATAAAATTGCTAGTCCTGAAAAAATATAAGCTAAAACGCGAGGAATATTAGGATTATTGATAATAGCATAATATCAAACGTTACTAAATCCTTTATTTTCATCTAATCATAAAAGTGGTTCATTAATAGTTAACAAAGCAATTAATAGTATTAAATATAAAAAAATAATTAGTCCTGTTGCAATAATTAAAACTCAAAGTACATTTTTTCTTGGATTTTCTACTTCTTCAGTAACATAAGTTATTGCTTCAATTCCTGAATAGGCAAATAGTGTCATTGTTGTAGCTGGTAATAAAACATAAGTTGCAAGAAAAATTTTTGATAAATCTTTTTGAACTATTTCACTATTAAAACTATCTGTATTTCCATAAATCATAGCAATAAATAAAACAAAAGTAATTGGTAATCCTTTTAAAATTGTAAAAATAATTTGTGTTTTTCCAGAACTATTTTTAATAAATATTTGGACTATAGCTAATGCAAATAAAATTAAAATTCCAAATAATTTTATCAACCATTGGTTAGTAATATGAGCTAAAGTACCGATAATATTACCTAATGCTAAAGTAGCAGAAGCAACGGCAGTAGCACTAACCATTAAAACTAAAATCCATCCCAATCAAAACGAACAAGCCATTCAATTTGCTTTTTTTAATCAATAATAAGCACTTCCATTTCCCGGAAAAGAAATAGCAGTTTCTGCTAGTAATAACATTTCTGGCAAAATTAAAATACCACCTAAAATTCAGGCACATATCATTAAAATCGGATTAAATCCACTTTGAAATGCTACTTGTCCAAATGAAATTAGTACTGATGATCCAACTGTGGCAGAAATTGCCATCATTAATATTACTCAAAACGAATACTTCTTTTTTAATTTCATGTCTTTTTCCTATCTCTATTTTTTTATTTCGTATGTATTGATAAAACTTTTTATTTTATTAATATAAGTTTGATAAGCATTTGGTAAGGTTTCAATATGACCAATATTTTCCAAAAATAAATAATCATAATTTTTATAATGGAGTTTAACTTGATAATTATGAATGACATTAGCCATGAAAAATGGGACAAAATTATCTTTTTTACCGTGAATTAATAAAGTAGGAACTTGAAAACCTGTTTTGCTTTTTTTTAATAAATCATATTCTAAAATATTTGTATTTGTAAATTTTTGATATCTTTTTGTTAAACTATTACTAATTAATCATCAAGGTTTTTTATAGCGATATTGCATGACGTAACGAAATTGAACAAGTAGATTAGAGAATCCACAATCAGTAATTGCCCAGTTAATTAAATTGGTTACTTTATAATTAAATAAATAATAATTAATTGTTGATGCACTCATACTATTACCAATTAAACCAATACTGCTAATTTGATAATTATCTTTTATTCAATTAATTAAACAGTTAATATTTTCAGCACAAGTAAGACCAATGTCACTATATTGGCCATCAGTTTTACCGTGAGCAACACTATCAAAAGTTAAAATATTGTATCCTTCTTCATAAAATCATGAGACTAATCTTAATGCTAAATATTTATTTTCTGTTCAACCATGAAAACCAATAACTCATTTATCACTTTTCTTTTTTTGAATGACAGTTAGACAACTAATGTTTTGATTATTATCATTTTTAATGGTAAATTCTTGATAATTTTCTTTTTTTCAATCAATTGGATAGCCATATTTATTAAGATTTTTAATTTGACAATCATATTGATGATAATTAAAACTATTAATATCAACTGTTTGTTCGTTATTTATTTTAAATTTACCTTCTTTTTGATAAGAAAAGCAAAATTCTAAAAATTGTTTTTGATATTTTTTTGAATAAAAATAAACAAAAGGAAATAATAGAATAACTAATAAAATTTTGCTAAAAGAATAACAAAATCTTTTATAACCAGTTAATAAAATTTTTTGATTCACAGATGTGTTGATTACTGTCATTTTTTAAGCCTTTTCTAAACTACTAAACTACTAAACTACTAATTATTTTACACTATCTTATCAAATGTTTAAAATATTAATGTATGTTAATTTAATTATTTTAAAATAATTAAATTAATAATTTTTTATAACTGCTAAATTGTAAAGGTAAGTGCAACTAAATTATTTTTCTATCCAAATATTCGATTGGTGAAAGATAATTTAGTATTTTTCTTGGTCTTTGGTTTAAAGACAATATAAATTTATGAACTTCATTTTTATTAGTTTTTGAAAAAATAAATTTTTTAGGAAATTTTTCTCTAATTAAACCATTAGTATTTTCATTAGTACCTCTTTGTCAAGGTGAATATGGATTGGCAAAATAAATTTTTATATCTAAATTTTTTTCAAGTTGTTGTCAATTTGAAAATTCTTTGCCACGATCAAAAGTAATAGTTTTAACAATGTTTTTAGGAAGAATTGATAAATAATAACTAACATTTTTATTAATAACTTTAGTAGTTCTGTTTTTAACTAATATTGCTAAAGTAAATCGTGATACTCTTTCAACTAAAGTTATTAAACATGATTTGCTTTTACCTCGTGATGATACTATAGTATCTCCTTCTCAATGACCAAGTGTTATACGATCATTAACATTTATATCTCGTTCTTTAATTGATTTACCATTAAACTTGCCACGATTTTCTTTAGATTTTCGTTTTTTACCTTTTCTTCTTAAATTTTTACTAGTAACTTTATCAAGCATTCCAAAATAAATTCAAGTATAAATTGTTTTAAAACTAATAACTCACTCTTTATGAAAATTTTTAATTCTGCCATAAATTTGTTCAGGTGATCAACCTAATAGTAATTTTTGTTGTACATATTTTACTAAATTCTTATTTTTAAACTTATGAAAACTAATATGTGATTGTTTTCGATTTTCAGCTTTATTTTGTGCAATTAATGAAAAATAATGATTATTATCTTTATTTCTATTAATTTCTCGAATAATAGTACTAATACTTCGATTAAGATTTTTAGCTATTTCACTAATTTTAAATTTAAATTTCAATTGATTCTCAATATAAATCCTTTCATCTATGCCAAGATGTTTATAACTCATATAAAAACTCCTTACTTTTTTCTAAACTAAATTTAGCATTATGAAATTTTTATATGAGAATTTTTTGCAATTTTATTTACTTGCACTTACAAGTATAACTCAGCAACTTAATTGTTTTTCAATTTTAATAATAATTTTTAATATTTAATTTTATTAATAATTGCTTTCTAGGAAAGTTTATTGTATAGTAATTTTTTCAGTTGTAAACTTTAAGTGAGATTTATTTAAAATTATCTTTAAATAAATCTTATTTAAAATTGAAACAAAATAATATTTTCAATAATTTTCATTATTAATAAAAATAGTATACGAGAATTTTAATAAAAAGGAGGATACTTAAAAATGATAAATGAAAAAAATAAGACAGTAGAAGAAGATAGTTGAGAAAGTGTTACTACTGTTAATGTTGATGATAGCGACTGTCAAGCAAAAATGGAAAAATTAAATAAAAAATTACAAGAAACAGCTAATGAATTAGAAGAAATAAGTAGTCTTTATGCAAAATCAGTAAAAGAATCATTAGATAAATCAAAAAAAATTAAAGAACTAGAAGATAAAATTGATGAATTAGAAGAACAATTAAAAGCATGTAGAGAAAAAAATAAAAAATTAGAAGGTCTTGAAGATAAAGTTAAAAAATTAGAAGAAGATTTAAAAGCTGAGTTATACTTGTAAGTGCAAGTAAATAAAATTGCAAAAAATTCTCATATAAAAATTTCATAATGCTAAATTTAGTTTAGAAAAAAGTAAGGAGTTTTTATATGAGTTATAAACATCTTGGCATAGATGAAAGGATTTATATTGAGAATCAATTGAAATTTAAATTTAAAATTAGTGAAATAGCTAAAAATCTTAATCGAAGTATTAGTACTATTATTCGAGAAATTAATAGAAATAAAGATAATAATCATTATTTTTCATTAATTGCACAAAATAAAGCTGAAAATCGAAAACAATCACATATTAGTTTTCATAAGTTTAAAAATAAGAATTTAGTAAAATATGTACAACAAAAATTACTATTAGGTTGATCACCTGAACAAATTTATGGCAGAATTAAAAATTTTCATAAAGAGTGAGTTATTAGTTTTAAAACAATTTATACTTGAATTTATTTTGGAATGCTTGATAAAGTTACTAGTAAAAATTTAAGAAGAAAAGGTAAAAAACGAAAATCTAAAGAAAATCGTGGCAAGTTTAATGGTAAATCAATTAAAGAACGAGATATAAATGTTAATGATCGTATAACACTTGGTCATTGAGAAGGAGATACTATAGTATCATCACGAGGTAAAAGCAAATCATGTTTAATAACTTTAGTTGAAAGAGTATCACGATTTACTTTAGCAATATTAGTTAAAAACAGAACTACTAAAGTTATTAATAAAAATGTTAGTTATTATTTATCAATTCTTCCTAAAAACATTGTTAAAACTATTACTTTTGATCGTGGCAAAGAATTTTCAAATTGACAACAACTTGAAAAAAATTTAGATATAAAAATTTATTTTGCCAATCCATATTCACCTTGACAAAGAGGTACTAATGAAAATACTAATGGTTTAATTAGAGAAAAATTTCCTAAAAAATTTATTTTTTCAAAAACTAATAAAAATGAAGTTCATAAATTTATATTGTCTTTAAACCAAAGACCAAGAAAAATACTAAATTATCTTTCACCAATCGAATATTTGGATAGAAAAATAATTTAGTTGCACTTACCTTTACAATTTAGCAAAAGAATGTAAAGAAAAAAATAAAAAATTAGAAGAAGATTTAAAAGAATGTAAAGAAAAAAATAAAAAATTAGAAGAAGATTTAAAAGAATGTAAAGAAAAAAGAGAAGAACTAGAAGAACAATTAAAAAATTGTCAAGAAAAAAATAAAAAATCAGATGAAAGTAAAGGACAATGAATTCCTGGTGAATATAAATGAATGCCTGTTGGATCAAAAATGCCAGAAGGTTGAGTAAAAGTAGATCTTGCTAAAGGTTTAACAATAGTTCAGAGTGATAAAGAAGGACAAACATCAGGAAGTGTTGGAAAGCATAATCATACATTTTTAAATAATGGTCAGGTATGAACCACTCCTGCTTCAGCAAAACTAGCTTTTATTAATGAAAGAACTTCAGGATCATTAGGTTCTAAATATGTACCATTCTTAGGTAGTTATAATGATCTTTTGCGAACTAAAACAACTGCTGATACTGGAAAAGGCATATCTAATACCGAGAATAATTTAGCTGCTGGAATATTTGCTGAACTTTGACAATATCAAGGAGAAAATAGTAGTAGTTAAAGTTAATAAAAAAGAAAGAAAAAAATAATATAAATAAAGTTAATGGATAAATTTATATAATTTAAGTAAATAAAATTATTCCAATTATTTTTTCTAATAAAAAATAATTGGAATATAACATTTTTTAGTAATAATTAATTCTAATTTTTAAATTTTATTATAAAATGAGCAATTGCTGTATTTCATTTTTGAATATATATTGTTCATTTTTTTGTAATTTAAGTTTTTATATACTTTCTTTTGCAATAAATAATTTTAAAATTTTAAATATTGATTTAGATAATATTTTAAACTAATTATAATTGATATTCTTTAATATTAATTAGCAATAATGCTATTAAAGTTAACTATATATAGTATATAATTAATTAGAAAGAGCATATAAGTGGAGGAATAAATGACAGATAATCAAAAATATATTACTGTTAAAGGTGCACGTGAACATAATTTAAAAAATGTTAATATTAAAATTCCAAAGTATAAGTTAGTAGTTATTACTGGTGTCTCAGGAAGTGGTAAATCATCATTAGCTTTTAATACAATTTATGCAGAAGGAAGGCGAAGATATGTTGAATCACTTTCAGCCTATGCTCGTCAATTTTTAGGAAACAGTGAAAAACCTGATGTTGATGCTATTGATGGTTTAGCACCAGCAATTTCTATTGATCAAAAAACTACAAGTAATAATCCTCGCAGTACTGTTGGTACTGTTACTGAAATTTATGATTATTTGCGTTTACTTTATGCACGAATTGGAACTCCTTATTGTAATAAGGGTCATGGTCCAATTAGCACGCAAACTTTAAAAGAAATGGTTAATAAAATTAAAACGTTAGAAGATAATACTAATATTGAAATTTTAGCACCAGTTATTAATGCTAAAAAAGGTAGTCATCAAGATTTATTAGCAAAATTAAAACAAGAAAATTTTTTGCGAGTTAAAATTAATAATAAAATATATAGTTTAGATGAACCAATTGAATTGAATAAATCATTACGTCATGATATTGATATTGTTATTGATCGTATTAAATTTACCAATGATGATAATACTATTTCACGAATTCATGATGCTTTAGAAGTTGCTTTAAATCATAGTAATGGTTTAGCAAAGGTTATTTTATCGCAAACAAATGAAACGTGATTATTTTCTCAAAAATATGCTTGTAAAATTTGTGGATTTTCAATTCCCAGTTTAGAACCGCGTTTATTTTCTTTTAATGCACCAAGTGGAGCGTGTTTTGATTGTAAAGGCTTGGGAGTAAAATTAGAAGTTGACGAAGAATTATTAATGCCAGATTTAAAACTATCAATTAATGATGGTGGCATTGAGTATTATAAAAACTTAGTTGGTACTAGTAATTTAGAATGACAAAAATTAAAAGTTCTTTGTTATCATTATTTAATTGATTTGAATCAGCCATTAAAAAATTTAACAAAAACACAACTTAATTATATTATGCGTGGTAGTGATGAAGCCATTACTTTCAGTATTATTTCGGCAAATGGTCGTAAATATCCTAATCATGATTATATTGAAGGCATTGCCACTTTAATTGAAAGACGTTTTTTAGAAACAACTAGTGATTTTGCCCGTGATTATTATCGTAAATTTATGAGTGAACGCACTTGTTTAACTTGTCAAGGAACAAGATTAAATGAATTTGCATTGGCAGTTAAAATTAAAGATGAAAATAATAAAGAAATGAATATTAGTCATTATACTAATTTAGACATCGAAGAAAGTTTAACATTTATGTTAAATATTAAATTATTAGCTTATCAACAAGAAATTGCTAAATTAATATTAGTAGAAATCATTAATCGTTTAAGTTTTTTAACTAATGTTGGTTTAGGTTATTTAAACTTATCACGAATGGCACAAACTTTATCTGGTGGTGAATCACAACGAATTCGATTAGCAACTCAAATTGGTTCACAATTAACGGGAGTATTGTATGTTCTTGATGAACCTTCAATTGGTTTACATCAACGTGATAATGTTAAGTTAATTGAAACTTTAAAACAAATGCGAGATCTTGATAATACATTATTAGTAGTAGAACACGATGAAGATACAATGTGAGCAGCAGATTGATTAATTGATATTGGTCCAAAAGCCGGAATTTATGGTGGTGAAGTAATTGCTGAAGGTACACCACAGCAAGTTGCTAATAATCCTAATTCAATTACTGGAAAATATTTAAATGGTGAAAAATTTATTGCGTTACCTAAATCAAGAAGAAGTGGTAATGGTAAAGTTATTGAAATTCAAGAAGCACAAGCTAATAATTTACGTAAAATAAATGTTAAATTACCTTTAGGTAAATTTATTTGTGTTACTGGTGTTTCAGGAAGTGGTAAATCAACGCTTGTTAATGATATTTTATATACTAGTATTCAAAAGTATTTGGGTTTAAAGGGACAACGACTAGGAAAACATAAAGCAATAAAAGGGATTGAATTTATTGATAAAATTGTTGCTATTTCGCAAGAACCAATTGGCAGAACACCAAGGAGTAATCCGGCTACTTATACTTCAGTTTTTGATGATATTCGTGATTTATTTACACAAACACCAGAAGCAAAAATTAGAGGATATGCTAAAGGTAGATTTTCATTTAATGTACCAGGAGGAAGATGTGAACGTTGTTCTGGCGATGGTGTTATTAAAATTGCGATGCATTTTTTACCAGATGTTTATGTAACTTGCGAAATTTGTGAAGGAAAACGTTATAATAGTGAAACATTACAAGTTAAATATAAAGGTAAAAATATTTATGATGTACTAGAACTACCTGTTGATTTAGCATTAACTTTTTTTGCTAATCATCCAAAAATCCATAAAAAATTAGCAATGATACAAGAAGTGGGATTAGGATACGTAAAATTAGGGCAACCTGCTACTGAATTATCTGGTGGTGAAGCACAAAGAGTGAAGCTAGCTAAAGAATTACAAAAACGTGCTACTGGCAAAACTATGTATATTTTAGATGAACCAACTACTGGTTTACACGTTGATGATATTAAAAGGTTAATTGAAGTTTTAAATAAAATCGTTAATCATGGTGATACTGTTGTTGTAATTGAACATAACTTAGAAGTTATTAAAGTTGCTGATTACATTATTGATCTAGGACCTGAGGGTGGTAAATTTGGTGGTGAAATCATTGCTACAGGAACACCAGAACAAGTAATAACAAATCCTAAGTCTTATACTGGACAATATTTAAAAGAAGTTATTAATCGCGATTTGAATAGAAAATAATTAAAATATTTTCTGTAGTATTCTTGAATTTTAACAAAAGAAGTGGAGAAATAAAATGTCTTTAGAAGTAGTACCAAATTTAAAAGAAATACTTATAAATTCAACTATACAAAATGTTAAAAGTAATATAATAAAGTTAAAAGAAGTTTTTAGTACTTCTTCTAATATACAATACTTAGAATATTGATTTATTTTTTTTGAAAAAGATTTTTTTAAAAAAAATTTAAAAATAATGGAAAAACAGTATCAATGAATGCAAAAATTTTTAGTGAAAGTAAAAGACGAAGTAATTAATGATGAAAGAAAAGAACTTGAATTTCTTTCTTTTAAGTTTGAAAAAGAAAATTTTTTCCCATGAGATAAAGAACTAGAGTTTGAATTACTTGAATTTACTTTAATATGAGAGGAACAAAAACAGAAGGAAAAGGATAAACTCATTGATAAAATTACAGCATTAAAAATAGAATTAAATTGTAAATTAAGTAGTAAAAAATGAGAATTAAAAGAGAAATTATATAAAATTAATAATCAACAAGAAATTATTTTAAATTTTCATAATAATAGTCTTAAAAAATTAGAAGTTTTTCAAAAACAAAAAACAAGTAAGATTTTTAAATTTAAAAGTAAATTAGTTAAGTTTTTAACTTTTGGTTATTATAATTTTGAAATAAGATTAGTTAATAGAATAGAATGTGAAAAAGTTGTTTTAAATAATCAAAAAGAGCAACTTTATAAAATTGGATTAAAAATTTGTAATATCAAAAAAAGTTTGAATAAAGTTGAAATAAAAATTAGAAAAAAAAGACAAAGACTTAATTTATTTAAAGAAAATATTGTCTCTCTTGTTAAGGAAATAAATTCAATTAATGTACAAAATACTGAAATTTCAACAAATAATAGATTAATAACACAACTATAGTTATTCTTTTTATTTGTAATCTAAAATTGGAGAAAATTATTTTCATTTATATGATAAAATCTTACTTATATATAGACATGAAAGGATTTGTCACTTTGGAAAAAAGAGTATATTTTTTAAATTTTAATAAAAAAATTCTTAAAATGGATTTAATAAGTTTTGGAACTGGTTTAATAGGTATTTTTTTGGGAATTCTAAGTATTTTAGCATTACAACCTTTTTGAGATAATGATAAAGCATCACTTTGAATAACTGTTGTTGCAATTTTTTTTGATATTACTAGTTTTACTTTAGCTTTTCTACCTTTTTTCTTAATGTTCCGTTTAATTAGATTAAAGAAAACTTTGATAAAACAAAATATGAAATTATATCGAAAAGATCAATTTAGTATTTCGCTTGATTTTATTAGTTTTTGTTTAGGTATTATTGGAACAAGTTGCGAAATTATTAGTGTTATTGTGCTTTTACCTCAATTTAATGATAATAAAGTTTTTTCATATCAAATTACTATTGTTGCTGTTGTTTTAAATATTATTAGTTGTATTACTTGTTTAATGGCAACATTAATTACTATTAATATTATTAAAGATTATAAACAAAGAGGAAATTCTATTATTTAAATTAAGATAATTATTTTCAGTAATATCACAAAGTTAAAATAATACAATTATTTATTTATTTTATTTAAATAATTAATTTTTATAAAATTATTAAAATATAATAAATATTAAGATAAATTTTAGTATTAAAATTTTAAAAAAATATGTTAATTTGTTTAAAAGTAATAAACAAGTTTTAAGTCAGGAGTAATTATGAATGTTAAGTAGTATTTGAAAAAAATTAGAAAATAAAGATATTAAAATAAAATCTCAATTAGAAATTGTAAAAGATAATATTACTGAAATTATTACTTGTTATTATGAAAATAATAGAGATCGTTTAAAGTATCAACATTATTATAATATTGAAGATGCATTTAATTTGGCTTCTGATAAAATATTTGATTGTTCAAATTTTAAAATTTTATTAAAACAAAATCCAGAATATGAAAATATATTAGATGTAAATGTAAAGTTATTACTAGATTCTAATAAACATAAGCAGTTATTATTACATAGTTTAGAATTTTTTTATAATATTTTTAATACGGTACAATTATTTTTAAATAGTAATGTTGGAAATTATGTTTTAGATTATACAAATGTAACTTATAAATATAAAAAAGTAAATAATGAAATAAATAAATTAATAAAATTATTAGGTTATGCATTTATTGAATTTAAGAATCTAAATCAAGAACATGCTACTTGAAAGATTTATCATATAATTAAAGATAAAACTATTGGTTTGCTAGAAAAAATTTCTATAGAAAAAAATATTAAAGATATTTTATTAGACTTAAGCATTGAAAATAATGAAATAGAGCAATTAAAAAGTAATCTGATTAGGATTTATCACGAATATTTAGAAAATAGTAAAGAAGATTTTATAAAATATTTTGGTAATAAATTTACAGATAGAATTTGAATTTTATATAATGATACAGGATTATTAAAACATAAAAAACCAACTAAAGTTGAAAAAATAAATAAACTTAAAAAAGAAGATATAAAAGATGCATTAATTTGATTGAAGGATATAATAATTTTTTATTTTGTTTGTTATAATAAAAAAACAGCTGATAAATTATTTGATAATCTTTCAAAAATAAATTTAGAAAAAAATAATTAAAAATTAAAATAAATAAAGGAGAAGTTATGAATAATAATGAAAAAATAAAAGGTAACTTTTATGTTCTGGGAAATAGTTTATCAGACACAGGAGCATTAGTAAGTGGTTTTACAGCTCTTTTTAAGCATTTAAAGATATCTAAAATAGTTAAAATGTTGCCACCATTTTATAAAAATTCTTTTTCTAATGGTCCTGTGGCAGCACAAATTATTGCCGATTATTTGCATATAAATTTAACTTCTGCTTGAAGATTTGACCTTTTTTTATTTGCTGATGAGCAAATTGGTAATAATTATGCAGTTAGTGGAGCTTTAGCTAGTAGAAAAAAAGAATTAACAGTAGAAAGTTTTGTTATTAATCATTTTGATATTATTCATCAAGTAGATGCTTTAATTAGTCAGCATCATATTAATAGTAATGATATAATTTTAGTAGAGTTTGGTGGTAATGATATTTTATATGCTTTTAAACAATTATTATTAAACGACCAAGAAGAAATTATTAATAAAGCAGTTGAGTTAATAAAAAATGCTTTAACTAAATTGATAAATAAGGGTGCTCAACGTATTTTATTATGTAATGTTCCTAATATGAGTATTATCCCTTTATTTAAAAATAAAGAAAAAGATAAGGAACGTATTTTAAATTTAACTACTAATTTTAATAAAATGTTAGATAGTGTTATTGAAGAATTAAATAAAAATAAAAAAAATATTATTAAATATGATATGTTTGCAGCGATAACAAATGCTATTAATAAGTTTAAAAGCTTGAATATTAATAACAATATTATTGATGCAGCAGTTACTACTGATTTTAGTGAAATAATTAATAATGGTATTATTGTTCCTCATTTCAATGAAGGTGTTAATGAAGAAAATATTAATAATTATTTCTTTTTTGATAGCATTCATCCTAATAAATGAGCACATAATATTATCGCTCAAGAATTAATTAAATTAATAAATAATAATAAGAATTAATTAGAAATATTTATTTATAAGAGTTATAATTTTATTATAAAGGAAAAAATAAATATGAAAAAAGAATGAGTTAAATTAATTAAAGTAGACTTTATGCATGGTGTTGAAGAACCTTGATGTAATAACAAAGGTGTTGCAATATTACCATTTATAATTAAAGATGATGGTAGTCGTTATTTTATGCAAACATGTGAGAGTAATCCTTTATTTAATAAAAATAAGCTGGGTAAATATAGTTCAATTACTGGTGGAGTGGAAAATAATAATCCTTTGGAAACAGTTTATAATGAAATGAGAGAAGAAACTGGTATTTTTTTAACAAAAGATACACCTATTTACTTTTTAGGTACTCATTATGCTTCAAAAATAAGCACTAAAGTATGATATTATTATGCAATTGATTTAACTGCACTTAATTTGGATATTAATGATAAATATTATGGTGTTGGCGATGGAACAATAGGAGAAAATAGTTTATATAGTAAATTTATTCCTGAAACAGAATTACGGTTTTCAAACGATTCTTTTTCTCTGACAATTTATGGTGAGTTATTCAATTCTATAAGTCACAATTGTTTTAAAAACATTAATTTTAAAACATTATTATTAAACAATTATTGCGATTCAAAAGCAGAAATATTTAATTCTGCAACTAATAATAATTTGAAGAGAAATATTTTTATTTCGGGTATAGCTAATAAATATGAAGAATTTGGTACTATAAAGAAAAGTAAAAAATTTGTATTTGATTTATCAAATTTCTTATGTAAAGAAAATAAGAAAATAATAAATGCATTTGGAATCGGCGTTGGTGATGAAATAGTAAGTGGTGCTGTTAAGTATGCTAAAGAAAATAGTATTGTTTTGGATAATATTCTTGATGTATGACCATTTCCGCAACAACTTAAAAAAAGTTGACCAGAATATCGTAATCAGTTAATAGATAAAGCAGACATTGTACTATTTATTTTTGGTAATAAAATGGATAAAAATAATAATATTGTTTTATCAAAAGGTGTATTAAATGAATTTGAAATTGCTAGAAATAAAAATAAAATAATAATTCCTATAGCTTCAACTGGTTATGCTGCTAAAGAAATATTTATAAAAATAGAAAATGATATAGAAAATTTTAAATATTTAAAAGATTATTTACATGTTCTTAAGAATGAAAAAAATGCTGCAAAGATAGTTAAAACTATTATTCAAATTTTAGATAATATTAACTAGTAATATTTATTTATATTTTATTTCTTGGTGGTAATTGTGGAGGCGTGCCACTTCCATTTGGACTTAGTTGTCCTAAATAATTAATAAAATGATAATCTCATTTTTCAGAAACTAAATCACCAGTATTTTTTCATTCTTATTTTTATCAATAGTTTCATAAATATGATTTAAATTTTGATTGATAGATGATGAGATAATATTTTTTAATACTAATTGAAAAGGAATATAGTTGCTATTCATAAAAAGTTAACACTAATTTCTAATATTTTAATTTTTAACAATTTTTAAAGAATTATATCATAATAATTTTTATTTGATAATGAAATGTTTAGTAATTTTTTATTATATTATTCAATAGTTTTTTTAATGTTTTTAGAAACTTATGTATATTTTTGTTAATAATAAACTTTCTGTTGATATATTATATATAATTATATTATGTTTAAAATTAATCAAAAATTTTAATTATAAAAGGCAGGAAATTAAGTATGGAAAATCTTAGTGTTGGCGAAATAGTAACAAAATTTAATTTAACAATTTTATATATTAATCCCAAAATTCCAATTGAAAAAAGAATTATTACTAATATTGGTACTAATCGTGGTGGTTTAGAGTTAACAGGATTTAAAACTAAACAAATCTCACGTAGTCGTCGTATAATTTTATTAAGCAGTAAAGAAAGCGAATATATTTCCTCTTTACCAAAAACAGAATTTAAGAACCATTTTAGTAATATTTTAGAAGATCATATTCCTGCTATTTTTGTAACACCTAATTTTAAATTTAAAAAAGAATTATGTGACTGTGCTAAATCAATTAATTCAACAGTTCCAATTATTGAAGTATTATTTTTTACTTCTGAATTTGCAGCAACAGTTTCTACGTATATTGTTGAACGTTTATCTGAATCTAAACGTTTACATGGTACTTTAGTAAATATTTTTGGTTATGGTGTCCTAATTACAGGTGAAAGTGGTATTGGTAAATCAGAAACAACATTAGATTTA
Organism: Spiroplasma endosymbiont of Thecophora atra; assembly: GCF_964019735.1. Taxonomy (NCBI): domain Bacteria; kingdom Bacillati; phylum Mycoplasmatota; class Mollicutes; order Entomoplasmatales; family Spiroplasmataceae; genus Spiroplasma; species Spiroplasma endosymbiont of Thecophora atra. The sequence continues at coordinate 224,096 of NZ_OZ026464.1, forward strand.
TTACGTAATGGGCACTTATTTGTTGGTGATGATAGTATTGATATTTTAAAAGTCAATAATAAAATTGTAGGAAAAGTTAATCCGATTATTAAAAATTTAATTTAAATTAGAGGAATAGGTATCCTAGATATTACCAAAATGTATTGATATCATGTTATAATGCATGAGAGTCAAGTAAATTTAATTATTAATTTAATTAGAATTGAAAATGATGGTTGAACTAAAGTTGATCGACTTGGTGATCATAATAACTTTGATGTTTTTTTTGAAATTAAAGTGCCTAAAATAATTATTCCTGTTAGTCCAGGAAGAAATTTAGCTGATTTAATTGAAGCAGCAGTTATTAGTTTAAAATTAAAAGATGAAAGTCAAGACGCTACTGCTAGTTTTCAAAAACAAATAATTAGAAATTTAACAAAAAAGAAATAATTTAATTATTAAATTATCAAAAAGGAAAAAAATATGATTAATGATGATGGATACAATAGTTTAATTACCGATATTCCGGGAACGGGAATTCATATTTATTCGGTATTAATGGCAGTAGGGTTTTTAACTGCTGTCATTGCTTCATGAATAAAATTATATTGTCGTAATATTCCAACTAAAACTTTAGAATGAGGAACATTAGTTATTGCATTAGCAGGATTAATAGGAGCAAGAGCATGATATGTTCTTAATAATACTAGCACAATTGAAAATGCACTTGATGTAGTTGCCGTTTGAAGAGGTGGTATGGCAATTGAAGGAGGCGTTACAGTTGGAATGATAGTAGGATTCTTTATTTTTTATCGTACTTCAAAGCAGTTACAAATTTCAATGTGAGTTTTTATTGATTGTATTGTTCCAAATATTTTATTAGGTCAAGCAATTGGTAGATGAGGTAATTTTTTTAATCAAGAATTACTAGGAACTGATGTTGGTCATCCTTTCAGTTGATTACCAACATGAATAAATAATCATTTACATTATGGTTTTAATAGTGATAAACCAGATCCTGTTGCTGTTTATCGTCAACCTTTATTTTTATATGAGTCATTATCTTCATTATTTGGTTGATTCTTTTTAACGTTTTTTGTACCAAAAACAGGACAAATATTTAATAAAAAACCATGAAAATTAGATTCTTCGCAATTTATTTTGCCTTTAAAGACTAATCCAATTGTTGTAAAAGATTTTTTAAAACCTTGAACAGTTATTAAAAAAATTCATGGATATCGTAAATTTAAATATGAAAGTTGAAAACAAGCATATTTTGATTTTACACCCAATAAGAATAGTGTTAAAAGTGTTGAAAAAATACCTTGAAAAGATGTTAAAAAACATTCAAAAGTTAAATCAAAGATAAAAAAATGATATTTAAAGATTAAATATAATATGCAACCACATTCTAAATCTTTAAATACTATGTATAATCCTAATAATTATCGAGTAACATATGCAGGAGTATCAGGTAGTTTATACTTTGTCTTTTATGGTATTATTAGAATGATTTTAGAACCACTTCGTGATAATAGAGACATTATGAAAATAGCCAATGTTTCAACTTCAATGATAGTTTCTGGAATGTGAATTATTTTAGGTGTTATTTTAGTAATATTTGCACAAATTATTGCACCATCAAGATTTCGTAAAGGAGAATGATTATATGAAAAATCATACTAATAAAGAAAATAAATATGATTATGATTTAGTAGTTATTGGTGGTGGTCCAGCAGGAATGACAGCTGCTATTTATGCACAAAGAGCAAATCTTAAAACTGTGATTATTGAAAAATATATTGTTGGTGGAAAAATGATTAAAACTTCTGAAATTGAAAATTATCCAGGTTATGATTATATTTTAGGGCCTGAATTATCAGAAAAAATGCAAAAGCAAGTTGAGAAACTACAAGTTGAATTTGTTACTGATGAAGTTATTAAAATTACAGATAGTGAAAATCATAAAATTAAAACAGTCCTTTTAAGTAGTGGTGATATTCTTATTGCTAAAGGAGTAATTATAGCTACTGGTTCATTAGAACGTAAAATTGGTGTTCCTGGTGAAGAGGAATATTCTAATCGTGGTGTTTCTTATTGTGCTGTTTGTGATGGTGCTTTATTTAAGAATAAAATTATTAGTGTAGTTGGTGGTGGTTATGCTGCTTGTGAAGAATCTTTATATTTAACAAGATTTACTAATAAAGTTAATCTTATTCATCGTCGTGATCAATTTCGTGCTGATGATAAAACCGTTAATAAAGTTAAAAATAATGAAAATATTAATTTAATAACTGATCATGTTGTATTAAAAGTATTAGGTACTGAGGATAAGAAAAAAGTAGGTAAATTAGAAATTCAAAATATTAAGACTAAGGAAATTAGTGAAATTACTACTGATGCCTTATTTCCTTATATTGGTTCTGATCCTGTTACAAAATTTGTTAAAGATTTAGATATTTACGATAGCAATGGTTATATTATAGTTAATGATAAGTGTCAAACTAAAATCCCGGGATTATATGCAGCTGGTGATGTAATTGCTAAAAATTTAAGACAAATAGTAACTGCTGTTAACGATGGAGCGATTGCAGCACAATATTTAATAAATTTTATTGATAATTTTAATGAATAAAGTGTACAATTGAGGTGATAGTAATGATATCATTTACAACAAGTGTAAAAGATGAAATCTGTCAAAAAAGTTTTAAAAATTGTTGTCAGAAATCTTTGCTATCAGCATATTCGCTTATTAATGGTAAGATTACAAATTCAGATAAAATAAATAATGAGATTATTATTCATAGTTTTCATAACAAAACCACTAGGTTAATATATAAATTTTTAAAAAATCAATATAAAGACGTAAAATTGATAGTTATGGTGGATGTTTTAAATAAATTTGAGCGTCCAAAGGTGTATAATATTCGTATTAATAATAAAATTGATTTTATTATTAATGATTTAATGCTTCAAGATAAATATCTTTTTATTGAGAAAGAAGCTATGCACCAGCATATAATAAAAGAGCATTGTATAAGAGCGTATATCGCAGGAATCTTCCTTGTAGTTGGCAGTATCAATTCTCCTTCAACACCTAACTACCATTTGGAATTACAATTTCATAATGATATGTTGGCTAAAAAAATTAAAAATATTTTATTACAAACTTTTAAATTAAACTTTAAAACAATAAAACGTCGTAATAAAACGGTGCTTTATCTAAAAAAATCTAATGTAATTTCTGACTTTTTAAAAATAATTGATTGTCCACAAGCAGTTTTCGCTTTTGAAGATAAACGTATTTCACGAGAATTATTTAATAATATTAATCGTTTTAATAATATTGATATTTTTAATCAACAAAAAATTTTAAATGCTGGAGACCAGCAAGTTATAATGATTTCTGTTTTAAAAGATAAAAAACTTTTCAAAGCGTTGTCATTAAAAGCTCAAATTATTTCAAATTTAAGATTAAAAAATCCTGAAGCATCACTTTCAGAATTGGGTGAACTTTACTATCAAGAAACCGGTTTTGTCATTACTAAGTCTGGGGTTAATCATTTAATTCGCGAAATTAAGAAAAAGTATCAAGAAACATTGTAAGTTAATAATAAAAGTATAAGAGGAGGCCATACAATGAAAAAGAAAGAAATTTTAAGCAAAGGTCGTCAAAATTTATTGAATGCTTTTGGAAAACGAATGAAAACTTTACGTAATCAAAAAGGTAGAAAATTTTCACAAGAGAAACTTGGAGAAGCAAGCGGCCTACATCGTAATTATATTTCTGATGCTGAAAGAGGAACAAGAAACGTATCTTTAGTTGCAATCTTAAAAATAATTAATGGGTTGGATTCATCTATTAGTGAGTTTTTTGCTGTAGGGTTTGATAATATTGATACTTCAAATTTATATGACACATTTAGTGTTGAATAAAATCAATTTAATACACTTTTAGTAGTACTTTATAAACAAGTACTACTTTTTTATTATTTTATTTTTTATTAAAAATAAATTTGAGAAAAGTTATTAGTACTTTTTATAAAATTAATTGATATTCACTAGTAATTATTTTATCTTAATGAAGATTATGAAATTTATTCACCTTATATTAGGAATAATTAATCATTAAAATGTTATAATTTAATTATTGATTATCATTAAGGAGTTATTATGACAATAGAAAATACAGAAGTTGAAATTGAAAATGTTACTACTAATGTTGATAACGCTAAAAAAGAACCTTATCAATTAAGTAGTATTATTTCACCTATATTTGGTCTTAATCATCAAAAAATAACTACGATTCCAATTAATATTAAAAAAGCCGATAGCAGTTCTAGCACTATTGAGCAATATGTTGATAAAAAAACTAAAGAAAATATTTTTCGTGAAAAAGAAGTAGCGTATAATAATTCTAGTAATCTTGATAATACTAGAATTGCACAAATTAAAAAAAATAGAGAACAACAACAAATATATGATAGTTTACCATCGCGCTATCTAGAATTTCGCGATAAAATATTTAAAGAAACTACATCTATTAATTACAATAATGCAAGTAATAATAACGATACAGTTATTACAACTATTGATTTGTTAGTTGATGATATTTTAGATGAAAATAAATAGGAGATGCTATGAATAATATAATAAATTCCAATATTATTGACGAATTAAAATGACGTAATATCTTAAAAGATATTAGTAGCATAGATAAAGTAATTAATGCAGGAAAATTAGGAAAAGGAATATATTGTGGTTTTGATCCAAGTAATGATTCATTACATTTAGGTAATTTACTACAAATTATTTTATTGCATCGTTTTGCTATATTTGGTTTTCAACCAATTGCTGTTATTGGTGGTACAACGGCAATGATCGGTGATCCAAGTGGTAAAAATAAAGAACGTAATTTATTAGATGAAAATGTGTTACAAACTAATGTTAGAAAAATAAAAGAGCAGTTAGTGACATTATTAAGTTATGAAAATATTGATAATTTAACATCATTAGAATTAATTAAAACATGTAATTTATTAAATGATAAAGAATATGAAACATTAGAAATGATTATTAAAAGTATTAATCCAAATAATCAATATCAACAGACTTTAAGTAGTATTTTAAAAACATTGCCCTTACCTTGAGAAGAATTAGGATTATCAGCATCATTATTAAAAACTTTATATGAAATTTGTAATTTTGATCAAAAGTGAGTTACTATGAAAAGTGATTTAAATAATCTTTCTTTTAAACAATTGTTAAATTATTGTGATAGTTATGTAGAAACTTGAATTACATTTTTAAAATTACCATTGGGAACATTAAACAATAAAATTAAGCCAATTAAAATTATTAATAATCAAACATGATTAGGTCCACTAACAATTACAACTTTTTTGCGTGATATTGGTAAGCATTTTAATGTTAATCAAATGTTAGGCAAAGAAATGATTGCTAATCGTTTAAATTCTGGAATTTCTTATACTGAATTTTCTTATATGGTATTACAAGCGTATGATTTTTATCATTTATATGAAAAAGAGCAATGTTATATTCAATCTGGTGGTAGTGATCAATGAGGAAATATTACTGTCGGTTTAGATTTAATTAGAAAACAAAAAGGTGATGAACATCATGCTGCTGGTATTACTATTAATTTATTAACTAAATCTAATGGTGAAAAATTTGGTAAAAGCGAAAAAGGTGCTATATTTTTAAATAGTGAAAAAACTTCACCTTATGAGTTATATCAATTTTTATTTAATCAAGAAGATAAAGATTTGCCTACTTTTTTTAATTCTTTAACTTTATTTAGTGAAGAACAAATAGCAAAAATTTTAGTAATTCATAATAGTGATGTTAAGCAACATTATGGACAAAAGATTTTAGCAGCTTTATTAACAGTATTTATTCATAAATTAAATGGATATTTTAGTGCTATTAATATTACTAATGCTTTTTTCCACGATCGGATTCATCAAATGAAATCATCTGAGATTTTACAGGTTTTAAAAGATGTACCACATTTTAATCTTAATCATAATGAACAAATAATTGATTTTTTAGTTAATAATCAAATTTGTAATTCAAAAAGAATAGCAAGAGAACTAATTATGCAAGGTTCAATTGTTGTTAATGGTGAAAGAATTACCAATATAAATTTTCTTATTAGTAAAAAAAACGCAATTAATAATCAAGTAACAGTTATAAAAAAAGGTAAGCGTCATTATTTTATAGTTGTTCATAAATAAGGAAGGGTATTTAAATATGATATTTATTAATGTTTCTCCATTATTATGGGATATTATTATTTTTGTTATTATTATTTTTGCTATTGTTACTGGTTTTTTTATTGGGGGAAGAGCATTAATATTTATTAGTGCTGGTAATTTACTTAGTATTGGTTTAATGTTGGCATTTAAACCAATGTTAATAAATTCTTTTAAAAATATGGTATCACCATGGTTTAGTGACCTTAGTGGTAGTTTTGCTTTATTTAAGAATTTATTAACTGATAATATTGGATTTTTGATATATGCTATTGTTTGAATTATTGGCATTAATATTTTATTTTGAATAATCTATATTATTTTATATTTTGTACTTTTTAATAAAAATAAAATTGAACACAAAGCAATAAATGCTACAGCTGGAATTTTAATTAATTTTATTAGAATGAGTATTTTAGGTAGTATCGTAATTATTATGATGGGTACTAGTGTTTTCGGTAATAAATCATTAAGTTATGGTGTTATTAAAAATGAAATACCGACAACTTCTGTTACTCATAAAATATTTAGTAGTATTGATAATAATCTTCCTTTTTTAAATGTTAATGTAACAGACATTAACACTGTTATTGATTTATATCAAAATAGTGAAACATTAAAACAAAGTATAAATGAATTAAAAAATAATACAACTTATGAGGAATGTTACAGTACTGTTGAAAAGTTAAAAATGATAGGTATATTAAGAGTAGATGAAACTGATAAAATTGCTAATGCTCTAAAAGAGATGGAATCAACAGGTGATATCATTGCTAATAAAAAAATAATTATAGATCTCTTGCAACAACATGGAGTTGATAATTTTTTAGATGTTAATTATATGGTATCAGTTTTTAATGCTTATGCTAATATACTTAATTTATATTCGGAAGTAGTACAAATATTCGATGATAATTTAAAAGATATGCCAATAATAGATACTACACTTCCACAAAATATGGGTCGTTATAATCTTTTAAAGCCTAAAATTTCTGCTTTTACTAATTCAATTAAAGATGTAATAGTGAGAGAACATATTATTCAAAATTTAAAAAATATTTATAATCCGTTTTAAAAAAAATAAAAAAATATTTTTTTCTATTTCAATATTTTTATAAAAAAATAGTTGAGGGATTTAATTTTATTTATAACTGGAGTAGTATTTTTTCTTGTCAATATCGAGTGAAAATTTCCCAAAAATATTTGCTGAGTTATACTTGTAAGTGCAAGTAAATAAAATTGCAAAAAATTCTCATATAAAAATTTCATAATGCTAAATTTAGTTTAGAAAAAAGTAAGGAGTTTTTATATGAGCTGAGTTATACTTGTAAGTGCAAGTAAATAAAATTGCAAAAAATTCTCATATAAAAATTTCATAATGCTAAATTTAGTTTAGAAAAAAGTAAGGAGTTTTTATATGAGTTATAAACATCTTGGCATAGATGAAAGGATTTATATTGAGAATCAATTGAAATTTAAATTTAAAATTAGTGAAATAGCTAAAAATCTTAATCGAAGTATTAGTACTATTATTCGAGAAATTAATAGAAATAAAGATAATAATCATTATTTTTCATTAATTGCACAAAATAAAGCTGAAAATCGAAAACAATCACATATTAGTTTTCATAAGTTTAAAAATAAGAATTTAGTAAAATATGTACAACAAAAATTACTATTAGGTTGATCACCTGAACAAATTTATGGCAGAATTAAAAATTTTCATAAAGAGTGAGTTATTAGTTTTAAAACAATTTATACTTGAATTTATTTTGGAATGCTTGATAAAGTTACTAGTAAAAATTTAAGAAGAAAAGGTAAAAAACGAAAATCTAAAGAAAATCGTGGCAAGTTTAATGGTAAATCAATTAAAGAACGAGATATAAATGTTAATGATCGTATAACACTTGGTCATTGAGAAGGAGATACTATAGTATCATCACGAGGTAAAAGCAAATCATGTTTAATAACTTTAGTTGAAAGAGTATCACGATTTACTTTAGCAATATTAGTTAAAAACAGAACTACTAAAGTTATTAATAAAAATGTTAGTTATTATTTATCAATTCTTCCTAAAAACATTGTTAAAACTATTACTTTTGATCGTGGCAAAGAATTTTCAAATTGACAACAACTTGAAAAAAATTTAGATATAAAAATTTATTTTGCCAATCCATATTCACCTTGACAAAGAGGTACTAATGAAAATACTAATGGTTTAATTAGAGAAAAATTTCCTAAAAAATTTATTTTTTCAAAAACTAATAAAAATGAAGTTCATAAATTTATATTGTCTTTAAACCAAAGACCAAGAAAAATACTAAATTATCTTTCACCAATCGAATATTTGGATAGAAAAATAATTTAGTTGCACTTACCTTTACAATTTAGCAATAATGTAACTTTAAATAATTTATTAATAAATCCGACTAAATCAAACTTACCACAAATATAAAAACGAGAGATTGCAATTACAATTTCTTTTATATTTAAAATCAATTTTAGAACACCAAATTTGCTCATACGCAAACGTTTTAAAATTTTATATGGTTTAGTATTTATAAAATTAAATATCTTATAAAATAGATTTTTAATTTTAATTAAGAATTATTGATATCCATATCTTCAAGGATGATTTTTATTGGGTATATAAACTTTTTTAGTTTTTATTAAATTTTCTTTTATAATTGGTTTTTGTGCTATTTCTTTTAGTTCATACATTTGATTATTGTAACTAAGATATAATTCATTAATAAATGATTTAAGTACAATTACATCAGTTCTAGGTTGTATGTATTGAACTTTGTTATTTTTATAAGGAAAATACTTTTTACCATAATATGTTATGGTTGAACCACTATCTGTTTTTCTTTTAGAAAATCTTGAAAGATAAATATTGATTTCTTCCTGTGTAGGAGCTTTAGCCATAGCAGATTTAGTATCATCAATAGGAAAGGCAAATTGTTTATTAAAAGTACTTATGTATGTTTTAAGAAATTTGTTAGCTTCTTCTAAATTTCTAATTTTATTAAGTCGTAATTCACTAATTAAACGACTTTGAAGTGTTCCAAATAAGCGTTCAACGCGACCTTTAGCTTGCGGAATTGAAGTTCTGATTATTTCACAACATCTAAATCATTACAGGACTTTTGAAATTGAGTATAAGTGTCATTTTCTGTATTTATTTTTCCTGCATCAACTTTTTTCTTATATCCAAAAACTGTTCTATTATCGGTATAAAATGTTTTTGGTATTCCATAATTAGTTAAAATTTGATAAAAAATATTATAATAACCATCTAATGTTTCTTGATGATCAAATCATAGTCCAACAATATTTCCTGTAGCATCATCAATTGCAGCATGTAAAAATTATTTTGGTTTATCGTTACCAAATCAATGATGATTACTGGCGTCCATTTGAATTAATTCACCAAAATTTGTTCTTCGATTTCTTGTTGGATGTAAGTTATTTTTTTTATTTTTATGTCTTTTTGGTGAAGTAATTTTTTTTTAATTAATATAGTATAAAGTGTGTTATATGAAATCTTAATTTTTTCTTCATTAATTAATTTCTCATGAAAATGTTGAAAATTAAAATTATAATATTTTGTTTTATACAAGTTTATAATCTTAATTTTGATTTCAAAATTTGTTGCCTTATTAGAAATTTTATTACGAGATTTATGAATAAAATCAACTTTACCTTCTCTATTAAAAATTTGAATTAATTGGTTAATTCTTCTAATAGTTAGATTAAGTTTATTCTTGGCTTGATGTTTAGATAATTTATTAATAATAATATCATTTATAATTTTGTATTTATATTTTTATTTCATAGTCATACTTCTTTCCATATTTATCACCAAGTATATTTAACTTCACTTTTGGGAAATTTTTACTCGATAACTAATAGGAAATTATCACTAAATAATGACAGAGTAGTATTTTTTCTTTGTGTTTTAAAAAAAATATGATATTATTACTTAGTAATTTAATAAATGTTCTTTCCTAATATAGAAAATATCTATATTAGGATTTTTATTAAGTTAATTTTAATAAGCAAAGGAAGATAAAGAATATGTTAGATGATTTATTAAGAAAAACATTAGAAAACACACCTAAAGAATATAAGAAAAATATGATTGATAATTTCAGAATAAATATAGGTAAATTAATTAATAATATTAATGACTATATAGAAGTTGAAGAGAAAATTTATAATGCAGAAAGTAAAGCAGGATATTCTGTTTCCTATACTCCTTTTTATATGTCACTTCAACATCGAATTAATATCCAACTATTAAAAGAAAAAGAAATAGTAAATGTTCTTAATAATGTTGATGAATTAGAAAAGTTTAAAAAATTAGAAGAAATATATAAAGAATTAGTTACTAGAAAAGAAGAAATTGAAGCACCAAATTCAAGATGAAAAAAACGCTAATAAATATAAAGAACCTAATAATCCTGATTTGCAAACAAGAATTAATCAAATTTTAGAAAATGGTCCAAATGCAAAAGAAGAAAGTATCAACGAAAATATTAATATTATCATTAATTATTTAAAAGTTGAAGAGAAAATTTATAATGCAGAAAAAAATGCAGGTTATATTATTGCTGGTACTCCTTTTTATATGTCAACTTATAGTGATATTACTAAGCTAATTTCTGCAGCATCAACGGCTATTAAAGATGAAGATGAAAGTAGAAAAATTATGAAATTAAGAAATATAGAGAAAAGTATATTAGAAATAAGAAATAGAATTGAAGAAAATAATTCTGGCATTTGGAAAAACGCTAATAAATATAAAGAACCTAATAATCCTGATTTGCAAACAAGAATTAATCAAATTTTAGAAAATGGTCCAATAAGACAACAAAATTTTATCGATGCAGCAAATCAAGAACATATTCCTAATAATAGTAATGGTTCAAATAATTTTCTTAATGCTATATAGTATGAACTTATATTAAGATCATTATTTATAGAGAACATGTAAAAGTTACCCCAAAGGGTAACTTTTACAATATTTTATTTTTTATTAAATCAATAGTATTTTCTACTTGTTTATTATTAATTTCTTTTTTGTCTTTTATCTTAATAAATCCATAAGTACTAACGATTAAAAAACCTATATAAATTAAATAAGATATCGTTAGTATTGATATTAGTAAAATATTGTCATAATAATTTTTAGTAAAAAATGAAAATACGCTACTAAAAATTAAAGGAATTATAGCTATTCATAAAATTAAATATTTCTTTTTATTTTTCCTTTCCTCATCTCTAATTAACATTATATCATTTAATTTAATTGACATAGTAGTAGGAGAAAAATTAATTGTTAGTTTTGTTTTAAGGAAATTGATTGATAGATAATTAATTTATATTTTATTTTTTCAAAAACAAAAAAATGATAAATGCTTTTATTGACATTTACCATCTAAAAAATAAATCTGTTATCAATTGATAACAGATTTTAAATTAATTATTAATTTTAAGCACGTCCATATGATTCAACAACTAATGCTTCATTAATATCAGTATTTAGTTCGTCACGTAGTGGATGACGTACATATGTACCAATAAATGTTTTTTTATTGAATTCAATAAATGGTAATGTTGAAGCATTAGCGCTTAATGCTTCAATAATTTTTGCATTTTTTTGTGCTTTTTCAGTAATAGTAATTTTATCTCCTATTTTAACACGATATGAAGGAATATTAACTTTTTTACCATTAACTAAAACATGACCATGATTTACTAATTGACGAGCACCTTTTCTTGTTAAAGATAAACCTAAACGAAAAACAATATTATCTAATCTTGATTCTAAGAATACCAACAAGTTAGTACCAGTAACACCATGAGTTTTTTTTGATTCATCAAATAAATTTTTCATTTGACGAGCATTTAAACCATAAGTGAAACGAATTTTTTGTTTTTCTTGTAATTGTAATCCATAGTTAGAAAGTTTAATTCTTTTTTGACCGTGTTGTCCAGGAGCGAATGTTCGCTTTTTTCCTTTTGCAAATTCTTTACCAGATTCAAGAATTGAGAAGTTTAATCTTCTTGATTTTCTAAAAACTGGACCAGTATATCTTGACATAATAAAAACCTCCTTGGAATGTATACAAACACAAAGAGACTTTAATAAGTTCTCATTAAGATAGTTTACAATTCGCCAGAACAGCACTGGTTACTATTAAGATTAATAGAAAATTCTACTAATAAAAAGAATAATCTTTGAGGGTAAACTATTTGCAACTTAATAATACTTATTTGCTGCTTTCGTGAATGCTTGTTAATTATAGGATAAGTAATGTTATTTGTCAAATATTATTTTTACAATTAAATATCATTAAATTTTAGTTATTATTTTTTTTAAAAAATAATTTAAATTTATATAATAAAATTTAGGATTTAACTTAAAAAGTTAGTTATTGAATTTTGGCATTTTTTGATATCAGTTACTCCTGAATTCCAGAAAAAATCAATATATTCTATTACTTTTTCTACTTTTTAAAGCGAAAGATCTTGATTAAATTTTTTTGCATCATAGAACATAAAATTCATATCTTTTACATTAGAAGTATCTCAATCTGAAAGATCTTGATTAAATTTTTCGGCACCAGCAAACATACTACGCATGTCTATTACTTTTTCTACATTTCATTTTGAAAGATCTTTATCAAATTCAAGAGCATTACAAAACATGTAACTCATATCTGTTACTTTAGAAGTATTTCATTTTGAAATATTTCCATTAAAGTATTTTGCATAGTAAAACATGTAACTAATATTTGTTACATTAGAAGTATTTCAGTTTGAAAGATCTTGATTGAATTTTGAAGCACCACCAAACATATTATGCATAGTTGTTACATTTGAAACATTTCATTTTGAAATATTTTGATTGAATGATTGTGTAAGAGAAAACATTGATGTCATATTTGTCACTTTTGAAGTGTCTCAGTTTGAAATGTCTTGGTTGAATTTTGAGGTACCAGAAAACATTTCTTGCAATGATGTTATTTCTGATGGTAGTTTGTCAGGTACTTTTTCAATTATTCTTAGCATTTTAACAACTTGAATTTCTCCAATTTTATTTTCATAAAATCCAATTTGAACAATTTCAGTAGTTTTTATATCTGATAAGTCTATTTTACTAGTTGTTTGCTCTTCTCCATTACTATCAACGTAAATTGTATTTTGTAGTATTTTATATGTTTTTAATAATGTTCTCATTAATAAAACCCCCCTTTTTATTACTTTTAATATTTTTTAGATAAATATAATTGATAGACTTATTATTTTGCTAAATTGTAAAGGTAAGTGCAACTAAATTATTTTTCTATCCAAATATTCGATTGGTGAAAGATAATTTAGTATTTTTCTTGGTCTTTGGTTTAAAGACAATATAAATTTATGAACTTCATTTTTATTAGTTTTTGAAAAAATAAATTTTTTAGGAAATTTTTCTCTAATTAAACCATTAGTATTTTCATTAGTACCTCTTTGTCAAGGTGAATATGGATTGGCAAAATAAATTTTTATATCTAAATTTTTTTCAAGTTGTTGTCAATTTGAAAATTCTTTGCCACGATCAAAAGTAATAGTTTTAACAATGTTTTTAGGAAGAATTGATAAATAATAACTAACATTTTTATTAATAACTTTAGTAGTTCTGTTTTTAACTAATATTGCTAAAGTAAATCGTGATACTCTTTCAACTAAAGTTATTAAACATGATTTGCTTTTACCTCGTGATGATACTATAGTATCTCCTTCTCAATGACCAAGTGTTATACGATCATTAACATTTATATCTCGTTCTTTAATTGATTTACCATTAAACTTGCCACGATTTTCTTTAGATTTTCGTTTTTTACCTTTTCTTCTTAAATTTTTACTAGTAACTTTATCAAGCATTCCAAAATAAATTCAAGTATAAATTGTTTTAAAACTAATAACTCACTCTTTATGAAAATTTTTAATTCTGCCATAAATTTGTTCAGGTGATCAACCTAATAGTAATTTTTGTTGTACATATTTTACTAAATTCTTATTTTTAAACTTATGAAAACTAATATGTGATTGTTTTCGATTTTCAGCTTTATTTTGTGCAATTAATGAAAAATAATGATTATTATCTTTATTTCTATTAATTTCTCGAATAATAGTACTAATACTTCGATTAAGATTTTTAGCTATTTCACTAATTTTAAATTTAAATTTCAATTGATTCTCAATATAAATCCTTTCATCTATGCCAAGATGTTTATAACTCATATAAAAACTCCTTACTTTTTTCTAAACTAAATTTAGCATTATGAAATTTTTATATGAGAATTTTTTGCAATTTTATTTACTTGCACTTACAAGTATAACTCAGCTTTTAAACTTATATTTATGAATTTATATAGTTTTTTATTATTATCTTAAGATTTATTTAAAAATATTTACTTTTAATTTATAATAATATTTTTATTTAAGTTCATAATTATGATATTAAAGATAAGCAATATAGTTTTGATAAATCTTAATTAAAGTTTATATGTGAAAAAATTAATATACAATAAAAAATATTTAATGTTAATTATTATGAGTAAACTTGATTAAAATTTTTTAATTATTTATTTTTAATACCATTTTTTATTTATTGACTAAAAACACCCATACTATCATTTTTATCTCATGAACCAATTCTATTTGTAACAAGCCTTATTCCTTGATCTTCTGGTAGTCTTTTAAAAAAATTATTTATTTCTTGAAAATGATCAATAATAACTTTTATTGTTGTATAAATATCATCTTGACTTATACTACCACCCAATCCAGTATCGTCTTCTTTTGTAAATTTATTGATAATTTTAAACAATTATTTTTTAAAATTTTCTTGTTTTTCAGTATTATAGATATTTTGGATATGTAAAAAGTTATCATAACTAATTTTTACTTTTATTCAATCATGTGCAGCAGGACGATAATCTACTTCAAATAGATTTTTATTATTAAATTTGTATAAAAATTTGTATAAAAATTTGTATAAATCATTAGCAATTTGTTCTTGAACTCATTTTGTTGGATGAAATTGATCTAAAAAAAAGTAATTATCAATATTTTGTGAGTTTGCACCAGAAACATATTGAGGTTGTAATATTCCATTTTTTCTAAGAGTATTTATATCAATTTTAGTAGCATTTGAATCTTGGTATTGACTTCCTCTATTTTTGAATTGTTCAAATAGTTTATTAAATTTTGAAAAAACATCATACTCTTTAATATTTGTTTTTTCAAAGTTTTTATTTGCTTTTTTAATTTCTTCAGTTAATTTTAAGTTAAATTTATTTACAAGATTTGTCATTGGTTGTTGATTAATAGTTTCTTTATAGTTAGGAATTAATCCCATATCAGCAATATTTGTTATAACTATTTTTTTAATATTTTTATTAATTAATTCTGTTAAATCTTCATCAAGTTTATTAATAATTTTATTAATAGCATTATCAATATCAGTAATGTTATGATCAATTATTCACATTAAATCATTAGTTCCAATGTTTATAAAAACTAAATCATCATTATAAAAATCACTATGTTGTTTTATTAATGATTTTATTTGCTCATCAAGTGAAAATTTATTTAAAAATAAACCTTCAAGACCATAAACTTTTTCTATAAATGTTCCACCAACAGCGTAGTTAGTACCTATTTGTGAAAAATGTTGACCATTTAATGCTATAAAGTCTCATCCAGCTGTAACTTTTTGTTTTAATTTTTTACTAATTAATTCGGTTGCAACAGGGCCATTACATCAAGATCGATTTTGATAATAAGGAGGTTTTAATTGTACATCATGAGATTTCATAAGTTCCTCTGGGAGGGGAATATTTTGAAAAAATTGACTTCCTGCACCAACCAATGCTCCTACATCTGATAAACTGTCTCCTAAAGTATAAAAATTATTTTGAAAATTACTTGTATTATGATTTGCATTACTTAATGTTGAGATTATGTTTGTCATTAATAAAGAACATGTTGTCATTAGTTTTATTAAATTTTTCATAGTTATTTATTCTCCTTTTAATTTATTTTTAGTTTTTAATTTATTGTTTAAATAATGATATATTTTGGTATATATTTTTTAATTTAAGTTTATAATTGAAAAAAATAATATATAATAAAAAAATGTTTAATGTAATTATTTTTTAGAAAATAATACTATATTTTTAAAAAATAAATATTTTTATAAGAGTTAGTTATAACTTTTAATTATTTATTTTGTAATCGATAATTTTGTGTAAAAATAATTATTAAATCTTTGATAATACTTGTTTTTTTAAATAAGTTTCTATATAATTATTAATGCTTTAAGCAATGTAGTCCCGGTAAAAATTACACTGTAAGGAGAAAAAAATGCGTCAAACAACAATGAATTTCAGTAACATTGAAAAAAAGTGATATGTTATTGATGCCAGTGGTTTAATTTTAGGACGTCTTGCAACTAAAGTTGCAATGATATTGCGTGGTAAAAATAAACCTTCATTTACACCACATTTAGATTGTGGAGATTATATCATTATTATTAATGCAAACAAAATTAAATTAACAGGTAATAAATTACAAGATAAGAAGTATTATAACCATTCACAATATCCTGGTGGATTACGTGTACGTAATGCACAAAGTATGATTGCTAAAGATGCTTCTGAATTAGTAGAAATAGCGATTAAAGGTATGCTACCAAATACTACCTTAGGTCGTAAGCAATTTACACATCTTCATGTTTATAACCATGATCAACATCAACATCAAGCCCAAAACCCCGAAGTTTTAATATTAGGCCAAGAGGAGTAGACTTTTATGACAACATCTAATAAACCCGTAACTTATTCAAGTTCAGGCGGACGTAAAACGTCAACTGCCCGTGTTCATTTAAAAAATACTGGTCAATCAAAAATATTAATTAATGGTTTTGAGCCTTTAAAATATTTAGAACAAGAAATCTTAGTTCAAGATATGTTATTACCTTTAAAAGTAACTAATACGTTAGAAAACTTTGAAATTAATATCAAAGTTGAAGGTGGTGGAAGAACTGGTCAAGCTGGTGCAGCACGTTTAGCTTTATCTAATGTTTTAGTTAAGGTGTCAGAAGATTATCGAACATTATTAAGACAATTTGGATTATTAACTCGTGATGCACGTAAGAAAGAACGTAAAAAATATGGTTTAAAAGCAGCCAGAAAAGCACCACAATTTTCAAAACGTTAATATAATAAAAAAAGAGTCTCAGACTCTTTTTTTATTATTTTTATAGTATTACTAGAATTTTATATATTATTTTTGCTTATAATTTATTTTTTTATTTAAATAACTTTCTTTTTTTAATTTGTATTTCTTTAGATAAATTGGAGGTGTTTTTATTATAAACACTATATATGTGTAAAATAAGAATATCAATAATTTGTTTTAAGAATAATGTAAAATTAATTTACAAAAATTTAATAAAATTAAGGAGAGATTTTAATTTATGCCAAAAGAAATTAGAAGAAAAAGAAAAGAGTTATTGTAGGAATGGTTGGTGGGACAGTTTTGGCTGGTGGATTAATCGGGGGTATTATAGCAATTTCTGAAATATTAGTTCAAAATGAGGGGGTATATCAAGAAAAATTAAATATTTTTAATTGACCTGAATCTTATGGTGCAATATCAACTTTATTAAATATAAAAAATGATTTATATGTCGGAACTAGTAATGGTGTATATAAAATTAAAGATAATGCAAGTAATACAAAAGATAAAATAATAACACCAATTACTGGTATTAATGGTTATATTTCTAGTTTAGTTGTTACTAATGATGGAACTGTTTATGTAGCAACTTTTGCTAATGGACTTTTTAGATATTCTCCTGAACAAAATATTTTGACACAAATATCAGAAATAACAGGAGAAGTTTATAGTTTAGTAGTTATGGGCAATAATGTATATGTTGGAACAAGAACTTCTGATTGTTATGGTAAGTTATTTATGATTGAATCTAATAGAAAAGTATCAGAAATTAAGGATTGAATTGAAACATATGGTGAAGTTAGAAGTTTAGCGGTTATTGATAATGATTTGTATATTGGTACTAAAACTGGTACATATACTGGAAATTTATTAATATTTAAACCTAATGGAATATTAGAATTGTTAAAAAAATGAAATCAAAATAATGGTGAAGTTTGGAGTTTAATAGTTTTTGGTAATAATTTATATGTTGGAAGTAGAAATCAACTATATGAAAGTAGACTATTTAAACTTTCTCTTAAAGGAGAAAAAATAACAGAAACTATTGGTTGAAAAAATAATAAAAATTATGGTGAGATTTGAAGTTTAGCTGTTGTTAATAATGATTTATATGTTGGAAGTAGAGTTCAAGTTATTGATAATAAATTTTTTAAAGGTGGATTATATAAGTCATCTGATGGTGGTATTACTTTTACTGAAGTATTTGGTTGAAATAAAGATTATGGTGTTGTAGTGAGTTTATTACCTGTAGATAATAATTTATATATTGGAAGCAAAAATTATAATGATAAAACTAATCAAAATTATCAAGGGAAGTTATTTTTTAAAAGAATAAAATAAAATTATTAAAAAAATAAAAAACATTATAATGTTTATAGAATATTTAGTTAAAACAAACCTTAGCAAAATTAAGTTTCATTTTTAAAATATTAATAAGATAAAGTATATTAATAAAAATTAATGAACATAGTAATTATTAATTATTTTACAATTTTCGATTGCATCTCAAAAATTATTATTTTTTTCTCTTATTTTAAAAACAAAAATAATTACTATGAATAGAAATACTGTATATAGTAAGATTGGAGTGATAATTATACAAAAAATAACTCCAATTTGTAATTGAATTCAAGGATAGTAATTATCAGGAAAATGACTTAAATTACAGAAAGAACTTGCTGAAGTGCTAATACTATAACTTAAACCAAAATGTTTTAACATTGTATATCCATCTTTAAAATTTGAATGGCATTGTTCATTATTATTGAATTTAAAATAAAAGTTACTAAATCAAATTAAGTATAGACCAGTAATTATAATTAAAACCGTGATTGCAAATAATATTAAGAAAATATTTGAATATTTTCTTAATATTATTTTGATTTATTAATTTGATTCAATATTCTACTTGCATCTAAATTAAATGGTATTACAATAATTTCATAGTGAATAATTTCGCGATTAGGGTATCCAAATTTTGTTACTATTTCTTTAAAACTTAGATGAAATAGTGTTGCTAATTGTAATGTTTCAAATGCTTTATATTTTATGTCATCACTTTGATTTGTTTTATATTTTAATAAATAAATTTCTTTGAGTTTTATTTTCATTTCATTTTTATTGCCATTCATTTTTTTACCTCTCAAACTTATATAATTTAACAAGTAAATTATATATAAATTATATCATTTTACTTAATTAATATTTAGTATTTTTTATTAAAAAATTTTAATAAATATACAATAAAAATATGATTATGAAAACGTAGGTGATTTTGCAATAATATCATCATTAATTTTTTCTATATTCTCATTCTCATTTATATCTTTTATATCATCATCATTTAGTGTTGCTTCTTTTCCTAAATTTTGATTTCATTTTTCAATTTTTAAGATATGTATTTTAATCTTTGTCATTCTCAATCCCCTCTTAATAAAAAACCTTGTATGAATAAATTATACAAAAATTTTTTTTACTTTTAAAAATATAAATTTTTATTATAAGAATATTAAATAAAAATTAAATAAAATATTGTTATTATATATTGCAATCGTGCTTGAACAAATATATAATATCTCTGTTGCTCTTTTTGGGACTATAGCTCAGCTGGTTAGAGCGCACGCTTGATAAGCGTGAGGTCGATGGTTCAAGTCCATTTAGTCCCACCATTATATGTGAAATTATGAAATAAACAGTTTTGTTTATTTTTTTTATTATTTAAATCAAATTGAAATTATAATAAAGATATAAATCAATTGATTTATTAAGAATATAAAAAGTTATATTAAAAACCTATCATTAATCAGATATTTTAATTAGTGATAGGTTTTTAGTAATTGTTATTCTTTTTTAGTATTTTTTATATTATTAATTTTTTTATTTTTGAATTATAAATTAATATATAATATATCAGTATTAAGTATATTAATCATATAGTAATTATTATATTTAAGTAGTTAGGAGAATGAGTATGAAAAAACAAGAAATATTAAAACCAGTTATTAATAGTTCTTTAGTTGAAGATGATGTTAATGCTAAATCAAAAGAAAAACATAAATTTCTAAATTTTATTAAATCATATTTTAAAAACTGACGTAATCATTATAACCGTAATGTAATAGTTAATCCTGAAGATGCTCAATATGCAATTTTAATTCGTGATTTTACTAAACAGTTTAAAAAAATTAAAGCTGTTGATAATGCTATTATTAAAGTTAAAAAAGGTACTATTCATGGTTTTATTGGTCCAAATGGATCAGGCAAAACCACTACTATTAAATGTTTAATTAGCGCTATGGTTGAAACACACGGTGATTTAATTATTCATGGTAAGCGTTCATGAACAGTTGAAGCAAAAAAACAAGTTGGTTATATTCCAGAAGCTGCAAGATTTCCTAAACGAATTACTACTTATGATTATTTAATTTCAATGGGACAAATTAGCGGTTTGAAATATAAAGTTGCTAAGGAAAAGACAGAAATGATTTTAAAGGAATTAGATTTATGAAAGTTTAAAAAACGTAATCCTAATGCTTATTCTTCGGGTATGAAGAAAAAGGTGTTATTAGCACAATCACTATTAAATAATCCAGATGTCTTAATTTTAGATGAACCAGCCGCTAATCTTGATCCAACAGCGAGAACAGAATTGTTTAATGATTTAAGAAAACTTCGTGAGCAAGGTAAAACTGTTTTTATTTCATCACATATTTTATCTGAATTACAAAATTTAGCTGATGAAGTTACTGTTTTAAATTATAGTAAAGTTGTTTATACAGGATTGGTTAATAAAACTGATTCATTATATGAAATAAGTTCTAATAATGATAATAATAAATTAATGAAGTTATTAATAGATAAAAAATTTTTAGTAGATGTTAATGAAAATCGTTTATTGGTAAATATTAAAACTGAGGCACAAGTTGCAGCAGTATTAGCAATTGCTTTAAATGCTAATATTATCATTACTTATTTAAAACCATATACTGTTGATTTACAAACAATGTATGAACGAATTGTTATGGAAGCCAATGATAAAAATAAGAAGGGAGAAAAATAATGCCAATATTTCGTTATACTTTTAAAAAGATGATTGCTACTCCTTCAACTTGAATTATTTTTATTATAACTTTAATTTTTCTTGCTTTATCTTGGTCTTTAATTTCGTTATTTGTGGGTTCTGAAGCAATAAAACAATTAACTTATGATCAAGCATTAAATTTTTATGTACCACAATGAAAAGTATTATCATTCTCGGTACTTTTATCAATTATGATTTTTGTATTTATTTCAGTTAAAGCAACACAAGTTTTTCGTGATGAAATTGATGATGGTACTTTATTGATTTTAGTATCAAAACCAGTTAGTAGAACTAAAATTTGGACTGAAAAGTTATTATCTTTACAAGTGGTAATTATTTTATATTTATTTTTATCTATTTTTATTGCTAGTTTTGTCATTACTATTCCTGGCATTGGTAGTTCAACTATTTATAGTGCGGTATTTCCTTATTTATGAATTTTATTTGGTGTTGCTATTATTTTTGATTTAATTATTTCTTCAATTGCTATTTTATTTTCATTAATTTTAAATGCTAAGGCTTTAGTTGCAATTATGATTGGAATGGCTGCTTTATTCAATATTTTTGCGACATTAATTAATGGTTTAGTAACATTTGATCCTACATATTATGTTGTTTCACAGTCATTAGCAGTTTATAATAATGTAAAAGCTAAATTAGATAAAACTGATATTGATTGAATTAATGATGTATATAGAAAACACCCAACAACTACTATTGAATCTATTCAAAAGGCTATGTTTAGTATTTACGATACATATATTAAAGAAGTTAAGTATCCAAATAATTATGATTATCAAAAAGAACAAACAATAGTATTAGCAATTAAGAATGGTAGTACTATTACTCCACCAACTACTGATGCTCCTAAAGACTTAGTTACTCATATTTACAATATTAGTAATGCTTTTCGTCAATGAAAAGAACAAAGTTTTGAAGAATTAATGACAGGTAAAAAAGTTGGACTTGATAACCTTGATCTCAAAAGATCAAATGGTGTTGGTAGCAATGATGTTGATTATTCAGTAAATCTTATGATTACGAATTTAAATACATCTCTTTCTCAATCACAATATGATGCTCTTAATACTAAGACATCACAAGTTAAAGCAATGCGTTATTTAAATATTTTTTATCAATTAAAATATATTTGAGATGGAATATCGACTAAACAAGGTTCAATCTTTTCTTATCCAGGGGAGTATGCTATGACAGCAGATCCTTATTTAGTTAGTTTTAATAAAGTTAACACAAATTATCAAGTTGATACCAATAAAGCAACTAATAGTAAAATTCTTAATTTTCCAGTTTTATTGACTGTCTATGTTTTGATTGGTATTGGTTTATTTTGTTCTTCATGATTAGTATTTAATCGTAGAGATTTTACTTAGTAGTTTAGTATTTTTTATATATTAAATTTCAAACCTCATTATTTAAATGATGTAAAATTATTATTATAATATAGAGCAAATTAATGATAAGGGTGAAATTATGAAAATTAGTGGATTTAAAATTAATAATAGAGCAAATCCACATAAAATTAGTAATTTTTTTGCTACTAAAAAATGATATTTATTAGCATTAATGATTATTATTCCAGCAGTATTGCAACAAATATTATCAGCATCAATGAATTTACTAGATAATATTATGGTTGGAGAATTAAAGGATAGTTTTATTAGTGATTTAAAGCCAATGAATAATCATATTAGGGATATTTTTAATTCATTAGGACTTTGAGATAATTGAAGTTGATGAAAAGATAATGGTTTAGAACATTTTTATCATTTGCAATATTCAGCAGGACAAATTGCTGTTTCGGGAGTTACTGCTTCTAATCAAATTTTTGTTATTATTTATGCCGTTATGGGAGGTTTTATCAACGGTGTTAGTATTTTTGGTGCTCAATTTTATGGAGCTGGAAGATATGGTTCTTTAAGACAAACAGTAAG
Organism: Spiroplasma endosymbiont of Thecophora atra; assembly: GCF_964019735.1. NCBI lineage: Bacteria > Bacillati > Mycoplasmatota > Mollicutes > Entomoplasmatales > Spiroplasmataceae > Spiroplasma > Spiroplasma endosymbiont of Thecophora atra. The sequence goes on from NZ_OZ026464.1 coordinate 247,678, forward strand.
AATGAGAATTATTTTTGGATTTTTAATTGGAGTAATAGTTATTATTTTATCTTATACAGTAGGCGAATATTTAATTTCTTATACTACTAGTCCTAGTAGTGCATTGGATAAATTTAATCAATTATGTGCTGCTAAAGGATTAACTCTTAATGATATTAATGAGTTAAAGGACATTTTAAATTATAATCATCCTTTTAGTGAAAATTCACTTATTGATTTTATGAATATTCATAATATTGATAAAAATGATCCCCAATTTGTACAAATTATTTTACGTTATTATGAATTTCATTCAGCATCTTTAGCAACAGCACAAGGTATTGATTATAATCAATGAATTGTTTTTTCTTATCCATTATTAGGAATAAACTTTGCTTTTGTTTCAGTATTTCGCGAAACAAAACGTGGTTATATTCCATTAATATTAACTTTTGTTTCAGTATTTATTAACTTTTTATTAAATTTATTATTAATTAATGGTATTGGTGCAGTTACAGGAATTGGAGCACGAGGTTCAGCAGTTGCTACTTTAACAGCGAGAATTGCTCAGTTGGCATTAATTAGTGGTTTTATTATATGAAAGAAATATGAATTTCAACCAAAAGTTTTGAAAATGTTTAAGATTAGGGGTGATTTATTTAAAAAAATTATAATTAAAACATGGCCATTAATGTTAAATGATTTATTATTTGCAGTTGCTACGACAATGATTATTAGATTAATTTCGCAATGAAGCTTTGAAGCATTAAGTGGTTCGGCAATTGCTTCCACGATTAATACCATGTTCTATACTTTATATATTGGATTTGGTATTGCTTCTTCGGTGTTAATTGCCAATCGTTTAGGTGCCGATGATTTGATTGGTGCTAAATATAATGCTAAACATTTAATTAGGTTAGGCTTTTTTGTATCATTATTTTTTGCTGGCTTATTAGTTTTATCTTCATTTTTTTTACCACAATTATTATTTAATGCAACAACAGAAGCCTTACGAATTTCTAGTTGAATGATGCGTGTTGATGCTATAGTTTTTAGTGCTTATACTATTTTGTATACTTGTATTTATGCATTTCGTGCTGGTGGCTTAGCAATTACTGTTTTACTTGTTGATAGTTGTTTTACTTGGTGTTTTTCAATATTAATTTTATTTATTGAGGTACAGTATAGTCCTTTAGATATTGTTTATATTTATGCTATTATGCGTTCTTGTGATGTTCTTAAGATGATTATTGCTTTATTTATTTATCATCGTGGTAAATGAGTAAGAAATTTAGCAAGTAGTATGAATAAAGTATATCCAGAATCTCCACCAGTAATTGATATACCAAAAGCAAAAGATAAAGTTGATATTGCTAATTTTTAAAGATTGAAAATTTCTTTAATATATAATTTAAATAAACGCCATAAAAGGCGTTTATTTAAATATGTTTAATTTTTAAAATTTTACTATTCTTGAATTACTTGGCTTTATTCTTTGCTTATAATTTTTTGTTGGAATATCATTTTCATATTTACGTAGTGTTTGTTCTCAAGGGATGTTCTTTTCTTTTTGTTTATTAATGGGGTTAGATATTTGTAGTTTTGGTTGCATTTTTAGAGGTACTGAAATATCTGAATTTAAAGAATCTGTTGATGTGGATTTTGAATTAAAACCTTCATCACTACTGTTAGATAATAATTGATTTTCCAAATCACAAATTTTTTCATTAAGTTGAAATATTTCTGATTCAAATTGTTCAACCATTTGTTCATTGACTTCGACAATTGTTTCTTTTTCTTGCTGGGGCGGTTGTCAAAGTTACGAAATAATTAATTATCATATTAGTAACTTATTTCCAAAATTACCATTTAAAAATGATGATAGACAAATTAAATTCTCTTTTACCCTTAAATTTAAATTTATATTCGACGTATTTTAAAAAATATACATTTAAAAGATAAAATAAAAATTATTAACAAGGAAAAAGACAAGAAATAATCTTGTCTTTTTTTGTAATTGTAAAATTTTAAAATTTTTATTATTAACATCCTTTAAATATCTACTACACGCAGTGACCAAGTAGGAGAAGTTAATAATTAATAACCGTCTTTAACGCTATTATCAACACGTGTTAGGGAACTAAAAAAGTGAACTACAACACAGTTGTTAAAAATAGTAGCTAGTATGTGGACTTGCATGGATAAATAAAAAGTGGAGTGATACCTAATAAAATATACTAACCATTAATGGTAATTCTTGGGGTGGGAGCGAATTGGAAACTAGTATATATAGACCTGTTGTAGGGACCTATTGTATTAATTCTATTCTTTATTTAACCAACCTTGCCACTCCCCAGTGAGCAAGTGTTGGTTTTATTTTTTATTTTTTTAAAATTTCATAATTTATTTTTGAGCCCAGTTTTCATGGAATGAATAAAACGAATAGTAGTATTATTAATAATCTAAAAATCAAAATATATGTTCTTTATGCTAGAAGCAACAGAACATATTAGGAAAGGATTATTATGCAAATATAATTTAAAAAAGAACAAATTGTTAAAGATAGACCACAATCTATTCTTATTGATTATGGTGAATATAAATTACAATGTCCAAAATGAATGGTTAAAAATAATAGTTTTATTGCTGATGATAAATATACATATTGAGTTTTTAATTTAGAAAATATTAAAAGAGAATTAAGTGGTAATGAATTAATAAAATTATTAGAACCATATATTAAAGACCAAAAAATAACTGTTAATAAACCAACTGCTCCAAAAGAATATTATCTTAATGATATAAAACTTGAACCATTAAAATTTTATGAACAGCATAATAGTTGATTTATCGGTGAAATAACAGATAACAAAACTAAAATTACTAATCCTTGTTTTAAATATAACATTACGTGAGAAGAAAACAGAAAAGGTTTTAAAATAAATAATCCATATAAACATGATGATTTACCAATTAATTATATAGTTACTTCTTATAAGGAAATTTCAAATCATAATGAAAAAGTATTTTTGTTGAACATGTAAACAAAATAAATTAGATTATTTATTCTTTAATACTAATGATATAAAAACAAGAAAATATTTTTTAAGAGATAAAAATGGTAAAGCAATTTGTTATGACTGTATTTTAAATATTAGGTTAAGTAGGAGGTATAAATATGGATAAAGAAAAATTAATTAGTTGATTAAATTTAATTTTAGATAGTGATATAGAACAATATAATAAAGAAAAAGACATATATTATTTAAATAAATTAAAAGGTTCAATTGATATTATTAAAATTTTAATTAATAAAATACAATGCAGAGAATTTGATTAATATGCAATATGAATTAATTATTGGGATTGACCCCGCTGGTATTGGTAATAATGGAATTGTTATATATTCAAATGAAACTAATAATATTATTTTTAATGAAATATTTAAAACTAAAACAGTTTTAGAAAGTAAAAATATGTATAAAGAATATTTTCAATTAATTCAAAAACAATTTATTAATCAAAAAATATTAATTATTGTAGAAAATTTCTTTTTAAGTTCAAAACAATTATTAACTAATCCATTAGCAACACCTAAAATTATTGGTGCATTAATGGTATTAGTAGAAGATGTTATGAATTGAGATTATTTAGAAAGTGAACCAAAAAATAAAACTAAAATAGAAAATTATAAAGGAAATATAAAATTAACAAAACATGAACAAGATGCATATAAACATATTCAATACTATTTAAGGAATTCTAAAAATGAAAGATAAAGAAAATTATGTCAAATTAAAAGTAAAACTGAGTAACACTATTGAAGCAAAATATTACGAAAAAGTTAATAAAGAATTATATTATAGTGTTCGTGGTCAATGAAATGGTTTAAACTATGTTACTTTAATTTTTAACAACCCAAAATTTTATAGACGCTGTATTTTATTAAACAAAAATGATGAAATTTTAGTAACTGGTCAAATTTTTAATACTTTAAATATTCCTAAAAATCGTGCATTTTGTTCAATTAATGTTAAATGATTTAAAAAATGAAAAGAGTAAAAAATGATATTATGAAAAATTTTATTAATAGTACCAATATTAATAACAAGTATAACACTAATAATATTTTTAATATTTATTATTAAAGAATTAAAAAATGAATATAAAGTTTTAAAATTATTAAATTCAATTGCAAAAAATTTAGAAAAAAAATAATCAAATAAGGAGAATAAATAATGAATAGATGTACATGAACTGAAACAATAACATTTGAAAAATTTATTCATGAACCATATTATGATGAAATTAAAAATGAACAAAGACAAAGACAATGTGAAAATATGACAGATGAGCAATTTGATGAATATGGAAGAGCATATTGTAAAGAAAATAGAATTAAAGTTGATGAAATTAATAAATCAAGACATAAAAATTGTATTAATAAAGAAAAATTAATTAAAGATTTAGAAGAACGAATAACATGACTTACAAATGAAATATCTAATGTTAAATATTTTAAACAAATAGAATTTTATATATGAGAAAAAATATGTTTAAAAGATTTTTTAATTAAAATAAAAAACAAAAATATTGAAATTGGTGAATTTGATTATGAATAAAGAAAAATTAATTATTTCTATGAAAGAAAGAATAGATTTATTAAATAATTCATTAATAGAATATTCATCCAAACTTTATGAGTTAGAAAACTGAATTATAAGACTTGAAAGAGGTGAATTTGACTAATGATAATATTACCTACTTTGTTTGAAAATAAAGATGAAATTGAAATATTATCACCATTTCCAAAAGAAATTCATACAAGTAATGATATTAGAGCAATTATTTTAAGACAATACCCAAATGTTAAATCCAAACACATAATTGTTTCTGACCCAGAAAGTAATGTTGCATTAATAGTTGGTGATAATGATTTTTATCAAGGTTGAATTAAAGTAACAGTTAAAAAATTAGAAATTAAAGGAGAATAGAAAATGCCAAGTATAGAAAATCAATCAAATTATACTTTAACTAAATTAATTAGAACTGGAATAAGTCCAATTTCTGCAATGATTGGTACAAGTGCTTATTATGGTCAAGTAATAGATAATCCATTATTAGGTTCAATTAATAGTTTATTATTTGGTAAAAAATTAGGTTTAGATATTTGAAATTTAAATCAAAGACCAAATACAAAAACTAAATTAATTAATAGTAGTAAAAAAATACTATTAGGTTTAGGAATAATTGGTTTAGCAAATTATAGTAAATGAACTGAAAATAATATTAATCCTATTATTCCAAGAACACCAACTCCAATAACTACTACAACTACAACTGAGGGTCCTCCATGATTATTATTAAATAAGCAAGAAAATCAGTCATTAATGGATTGAGATACTTATATTTCATTAAATGCTTATGGTATATCAAATCTTATTAATGGATTAACGGAGTTAGTACCTAATAAATTTGAAACAATAAGAAAGATTTGTAATATGGCTACTGGTGGATGTTTAATATCAAGTGGTGGTGCTATGGGTATTAATAATGATTTTAATAATGCTTATGCAGTACCTACCATAATTGCTGGTGCAAGTGAAATTATCCATAATTTAATACCTATGGAAACTACAAATCATAATGAAGAAATGTAAGAAACATCATTTAATGATGAAACTGCAAGATTAATTAATGACAATAGATTTACTATTAATAGTGAAACTGCAAGTCAATATTATGGTAGTGATAATATGAGCGAAGTACCATTAAATAATGATAATGCTTCATTAAATTGAGATTACAATCACATGAGTTTATAAGGGAGGTGAAAAGCAATGAATAAAGAAAAAATTATTGAATATTATAATAATGAAATTCAGACATATAAAGAGAGAATGGAACAATTAAATAAAGAAATATCTGTATTAGTAAAAATTATAAGTAATTCACAGTCAATGATTGAAAGAATTAATGGTGGTCAATTTGATGAATAATTAAAAATTAAAAATAAATAGTTGAAAGGAAAATATTGAAATGAAAGAATTTTTACATGAATTAATAATTATTGGAACAAGTGTTGGAACATTAATTTGCAGAGAAATTATTGTTTTATTAAAAAGATTTATCACAACTCCAAAACATGTTAGAGCAAATAACAAAATTATAAAACATCAAAAAAAATTAGCAAAATTAAATGAAAAAAATTAATAAAGGAGAAAAATAATATGACAAAAATTGAATTTAATGAAAAATATAGAAAACAAGATATCAGTATTGATAGAGATTTTGATTTACATATTGATAATTGTTTTAAATTTTCTGATATCAATACATTAGAAAATGCTGTTAATGATTATAAAAAACTAATAAGTGAAATGCCACAATTAGTTAAAGATTGATTACTGGGATAAGATTAGGAGAATGTTAAATGTTAGAAAATGAAAATAATGTTCAACAAACAACTGAACCTTTAACTGAAAATAATGCTCAACAAGAAATAGAAAATAAAGTTAATGAAGCAGAAAATAAGTTAAATAAACTTAATCAAGAAATTAAAGAAAAAGAAATGATTAATATATTTAAAAAATATCAAGTTAAAACTGAATTTTATGATTATTTAAAATTGCTAAATTGTAAAGGTAAGTGCAACTAAATTATTTTTCTATCCAAATATTCGATTGGTGAAAGATAATTTAGTATTTTTCTTGGTCTTTGGTTTAAAGACAATATAAATTTATGAACTTCATTTTTATTAGTTTTTGAAAAAATAAATTTTTTAGGAAATTTTTCTCTAATTAAACCATTAGTATTTTCATTAGTACCTCTTTGTCAAGGTGAATATGGATTGGCAAAATAAATTTTTATATCTAAATTTTTTTCAAGTTGTTGTCAATTTGAAAATTCTTTGCCACGATCAAAAGTAATAGTTTTAACAATGTTTTTAGGAAGAATTGATAAATAATAACTAACATTTTTATTAATAACTTTAGTAGTTCTGTTTTTAACTAATATTGCTAAAGTAAATCGTGATACTCTTTCAACTAAAGTTATTAAACATGATTTGCTTTTACCTCGTGATGATACTATAGTATCTCCTTCTCAATGACCAAGTGTTATACGATCATTAACATTTATATCTCGTTCTTTAATTGATTTACCATTAAACTTGCCACGATTTTCTTTAGATTTTCGTTTTTTACCTTTTCTTCTTAAATTTTTACTAGTAACTTTATCAAGCATTCCAAAATAAATTCAAGTATAAATTGTTTTAAAACTAATAACTCACTCTTTATGAAAATTTTTAATTCTGCCATAAATTTGTTCAGGTGATCAACCTAATAGTAATTTTTGTTGTACATATTTTACTAAATTCTTATTTTTAAACTTATGAAAACTAATATGTGATTGTTTTCGATTTTCAGCTTTATTTTGTGCAATTAATGAAAAATAATGATTATTATCTTTATTTCTATTAATTTCTCGAATAATAGTACTAATACTTCGATTAAGATTTTTAGCTATTTCACTAATTTTAAATTTAAATTTCAATTGATTCTCAATATAAATCCTTTCATCTATGCCAAGATGTTTATAACTCATATAAAAACTCCTTACTTTTTTCTAAACTAAATTTAGCATTATGAAATTTTTATATGAGAATTTTTTGCAATTTTATTTACTTGCACTTACAAGTATAACTCAGCAATTTAAAACTAATAATTTAGAAAATTCAAAAATTGAAGAAACTATTAAAAAAATGATTAAAGAACAACCAGTATTTAAAGAAACAATTAATACAGGTGGCAATAAACAAATAATTATTAATAATAAACCAAATGATAAAGAAAATTTTTTAATTAATTATAAAAAGAAAAATTATTTATAAATGAAAGGAAGAAATAAAATGTCAGTACCATTTAATCAAAATTTAGACAATACAGAGAGATTAGTAGAAGCACCAGAATTTATAGAGTTTTTTAAAATTTCAAATAGTCCATGGGCAAACTTTTTCCCTACTGAAATTGTTGACTCAGTAAATATTGAGTTTATTGTTAAAAAACCAAAAAAACCAGAAGTAAAAATTATTCCTTGAGATGATAAAAGTAAAAGATATGAATTACCATATGTTGATACAGATAAAATTAGTAAAAAAATAACTAAAAAATATCTTGCAGGAGAAATTATTACAGATGTAGATTTAAAAGCAAATAATGGTCAAAATTTATTAGATAGTATGCAATATGAAGTTGCAAATGATTTAGCAGATAAATTGGCAATTGATGATACACAAGCAATTGCAAAATTTGCTACTAAAATCGATATTGAAGATACAACACCAGTAGGCTATTTAAAATCAATGTTATCTGCTTGAAATACTTTGTTTCAATTTAGAAATATTGCAAATAGTAAATTTTTTATTACTAATGGTCTTTATGATAGTTTAGTTTATTTAGCAGATAATAAAGGTTTAATTACTGATAATCAGTTGGCACAACAATTACGTTTAAATGGAAATAATTTATATGTAAAAGGTGTATTATGTGAAATCGTTCTTGATGACTATATGGTTTTTACTAATGATAAAAATGAACAACAATTAATGACCTTTATTTTAGCAACACCAAGAGCAATGAAAAGATACATGATAGAAAATACAGTTATTTATGTAGATTTTATTAAAGATGATAAAGCAGGAAGAGCATATAAAGTTGCTGGTGAAGTTGTTGGAGAAGCAATACCATATATTTCTAATAATGAAACAACATCAAGATGAATGTTATGTGGAGTTATTAAAACAGAAAAAACTGATTTAAAAACTAAAATTACAAGTTTAACAATTGATATTACTGCAAATGTTAATAACAATAATAGTGAATTAAATACACAAATAAAAAGTACTAATGAACTTAAATCATTAAATCCAAATTTAACAAATTCAACTATTAAATATTTTAGTGATGCACAAGGAAAAACTAATGTAAGTAATCAAAAACAAAAAGCCGATGACTTATATATAACTATTACTGCAAATGTTAATGACTTAAATTATAAAGGAACAACAAATCAAATTAAAATAACTCTTAAATAAAGGAAATTAATACCATGCCAATAGGTACAACTAATACAGCAATACTTTTAAACATAAATAAACCCAAACATACTAGAATAAGTAAACAACAAGAAAATAAAAGTTTTTGATGAGAAATTTTAGAAATGATTGGTGTACAAGTAATAGCAGTAGCACTTGCTCCTTTTACTGGTGGATTAAGTGAAAGCGTAGCCCTTGGATTAGGTGCAAGTGATTTTATTGCAAGTGCCATTAATTTTGGTATTTATGCTACAACTGATTTTACTATTAATCAAGTTTATGATTATTTAAAAGGAAATGTAACAAAATGAAATACTTTCTTTAATATACTACCTGCATTTGCTGGACTTAATAAAATTAGTCGTGGTTATCGTACTACTAAATTTATTAAACTAACACAAAAAACTAAAACATTAGAACAAATTGGCGTTAAAGAAGCAAAAAATTTACAAGAAATTATTAGTCAAGTAAGTGGAAAAGAAATTTTAACAGATAAAATTATTGGTAATAAACGTTATTTAATGAATTATAGTTTTACTCCTAATCGTGAAACAGTATTACGAGATTTAGGTTATGTTGCTGAAAGACAATATAAGAATAATTTTCAAAAACTAGAAACACAAAAGTTAAAAGAACACTTATTATTACAAAATACATTAATAAAATTAAGTCCACAATTAACTCCTAAATTTAAAATTAAAGATATTGAAAAAGCAAATAACTTTTTAAAAAAATTTAATACTGATTTAAAAAAAGTACTATCTATGAATCAACATGATTGATTAAATTTAGTTCATACAATATATACAGAAAATAGATATGGAAAAACTTTAATTTTAGATTTACAAAAAATTCGTGCTAATGATATTAAATTTAATTTGCTGAGTTATACTTGTAAGTGCAAGTAAATAAAATTGCAAAAAATTCTCATATAAAAATTTCATAATGCTAAATTTAGTTTAGAAAAAAGTAAGGAGTTTTTATATGAGTTATAAACATCTTGGCATAGATGAAAGGATTTATATTGAGAATCAATTGAAATTTAAATTTAAAATTAGTGAAATAGCTAAAAATCTTAATCGAAGTATTAGTACTATTATTCGAGAAATTAATAGAAATAAAGATAATAATCATTATTTTTCATTAATTGCACAAAATAAAGCTGAAAATCGAAAACAATCACATATTAGTTTTCATAAGTTTAAAAATAAGAATTTAGTAAAATATGTACAACAAAAATTACTATTAGGTTGATCACCTGAACAAATTTATGGCAGAATTAAAAATTTTCATAAAGAGTGAGTTATTAGTTTTAAAACAATTTATACTTGAATTTATTTTGGAATGCTTGATAAAGTTACTAGTAAAAATTTAAGAAGAAAAGGTAAAAAACGAAAATCTAAAGAAAATCGTGGCAAGTTTAATGGTAAATCAATTAAAGAACGAGATATAAATGTTAATGATCGTATAACACTTGGTCATTGAGAAGGAGATACTATAGTATCATCACGAGGTAAAAGCAAATCATGTTTAATAACTTTAGTTGAAAGAGTATCACGATTTACTTTAGCAATATTAGTTAAAAACAGAACTACTAAAGTTATTAATAAAAATGTTAGTTATTATTTATCAATTCTTCCTAAAAACATTGTTAAAACTATTACTTTTGATCGTGGCAAAGAATTTTCAAATTGACAACAACTTGAAAAAAATTTAGATATAAAAATTTATTTTGCCAATCCATATTCACCTTGACAAAGAGGTACTAATGAAAATACTAATGGTTTAATTAGAGAAAAATTTCCTAAAAAATTTATTTTTTCAAAAACTAATAAAAATGAAGTTCATAAATTTATATTGTCTTTAAACCAAAGACCAAGAAAAATACTAAATTATCTTTCACCAATCGAATATTTGGATAGAAAAATAATTTAGTTGCACTTACCTTTACAATTTAGCATGTTAAAAAAATTATTTATGGAAATTAAACAAAGAAAAACTAAGAAAAAAATAAATAAAATAAAAGAAAATTTAGTTTTTATTGATAGAATAAATTTACTTATAGAAAAAATTGAAAATTTTAAAATTAATTTTATTGAAATTACAATATATGCACAAGATATAGACTTAACTTCTTACTATCTCTCACAACATAATCTTGAAAATAATTCTAATAAATATTATTTTAAAACAAAAAATGAAACAATAATATTTTTGAAAAAATATAAGAAAATCTATGAGCAACGAATAACAAAAACTAAAGAAAAATATGGAAAATCAATACCATTATTAAATGGTTTGCAACTTAATCAAGAACAAGCACTATTAAAAGGAACAGACTTAATAAGCACAGTATCATTAAAAAATAACAATAATGTTTTAATAAAAATTAAATTAACTGAACAAATCGAAAATATATATACAAGTCTTTTCATAATAAATAATCAAAAAAGTGATACTACAAGTCTTTTAGAATTTGAAGATCAACAAGCAGACACGTTCACGCTACTTTCTGATATTTACTATGATAGCACACCAACCCAATCACAACAAAATTTAAGTTCTTTTATTATTGATACTAGTACAAACACTAAAGAACAAAGTCCTGAAGAAATAGAAGAAATAAAAGATGAAAAAAAATATGAGTTTCTTAATTCTGAAAACTCACAAATAGTAAAAAATAAACTAGCACAAAAAGTAGTATATAACATATAAAAACTTTTAAATAAATTAAAGATTGACTACTATCATTCAATTCTGAATTATTATCTCAATTATCCAACATATCATTAATTGCTCTAATTGAAATAGGATCAAATCTAATTAATTGATTATTAACATCAATAATTAAGTTATCTACCATTCTTTCCAATTCTCATTGAAAAATTAATGGTTTTTCTTTATTTTGTAATTCTTCTTTTTTATTGTTCAATTTTGTTAATATTTCTATTAAGCTAACTGTACTATTTTCATTTCAGTTATTATTTATATTTACAAAATCATTTCTTAAATTTTCAATTTCACTAATAGTTTTATTTATATACCTTGCTTCTGCTCTCTTCTCATATCATTCAGGAAATAATTTTTTGTGTACAAATGGTCCCATAATAAATAATACTAATAATGAACTAGTAACAGCACCCATTAGCATTCGAATTGGTAATGAAAATTTATTTTCATTACTACCAAGTGCTTTAACAATTTTTTCATTACATAAATATGTTATACCAATTCCTGGTATTGTACTAAGCAAAAATCCACTACCAATAATACTCACTTTTTTTCATATATTTAATCCTTAATAATTATATATTAATTGTTGTCTACTATCTTCTGATATTCCTTCTTGTCTTATCATAATTTACTCCTATTTTTTAATTTGAGTTAATAAAATTAATTACTAATATCTTAACATAAAAACTAACATTAATATTTTAATAAACAATTAATTAATATATTTAATATTCTAAAATAAAAATAATAAAAACTAATTAATGGAAATAAGTTTATTAAATAATAAAATAATTAAAACTTCTTTTCATTTTTAATATAATCTCATATATTATCCTTTCAAAGTTGCTAACATTACAGCTTTAATAGTATGTAAACAATTTTCTGATTGTTGAAATACCTTTGATGCAGAAGATCGAAATACTTCATCAGTAACTTCTAATTCACCTGTTCCACCATATTGTTTAACAATATCTTGAGTAATTTGTGTATTACCATCATGAAAACTTGGTAAAGAATGTAAAAATATAACATCTGATTTTGCAATTTTCATTTTTTCATTATTAACTTGATATGGCATTAATTCTTTAATTCGTTGTTTTAATAAAACTTTATCTTCAGATACAGATGTTCAAACATCAGTAGCAACTACGTCAGCATCTTTACTTGCTGTTTTATAATCTTCTGTTAAAATAATAGAGCCACCCGTTTCTTGAGCAATTTCTTGACATTGTTTTAATAGTTGAGGATATGGTCATAAATTTTTATTAGCACAGATTACTAAATTGATTCCTAATTTTGCACTAATAATCATATAACTATTAGCCATATTAAAACGAGCATCTCCAAAATAAACAAATTTAATACCTTTAACATCTTTATTTTTTTTACACTCTTGAATTGTCATAATATCGGCTAGCATTTGTGTTGGATGATATAAATCAGTTAAGCCATTTCATATTGGAACACCGGCATTTTCAGCTAATTCTTCAACATCAGTTTGTTTATATCCACGAAATTGAATACCATTATAAATTCTACCAAGAAATTTAGCGGTATCAACAATTGATTCTTTAATTCCTAATTTACTACTAGTTGGATCAAAATATGTTGAATGCATTCCTAAATCACAAGCAGCAACTTCAAACGCGCTTCTTGTTCGTAATGAATCTTTTCGATATAATAAAGCAACACTATAGCCTTTTAACGGCTGTTTTTCTATTCCTTTTTGTTTTGCAATTTTTAAAGTAGCAGCTAATTCTAATAAGTAATAAATTTCTTCTGAAGTAAAATCTAATAAACAAATAAAATTTCTGCCTTTTAAATTAATAGCCATGATATGTTTTCTTCCTTTCAGTTCCTAATATCTTTATTTAATTTAACATTGATATACAATATGGGCAACACTCTGGCCACATGACAATTCAGAATTAGTAATTTCATAAACATGGATATGTATTATTATATTTAATTTTTAACTCAAATTTATTAACAGCAAGTAATTATTTTGTTAATAAATTGTTAAACTGAAAGTTGTTTTAAATATTTTTCTAGTGAAATAATATATTCTTTTTTAGAATTCCATTCTTTCAAAATTTGATTGATTAAGTAAGAACATATTTTTTTATCTTGGATAATACTCGTTACAACAAACTTTTTAATATAAAATACTCCAATACCATTTCTGATAAAAATTTTAGCAAGTAATAAAACTATTTTTAATTTATTAATTTTTGAATATATATTAATAGCAGACTTACTTTGCATTCAGTATTCTCCTTAACTTAAAATATTCTTTTTTCTCTCTCATAGTTAACATTTAAAACCTTTTTTTATATTTTTGCAATACATATACAAAAAATTACTAATGAATATATATATATATTAAATTAATAAGTGTATTTTATTGTATATTTAAAATTTAAAACTATCAAAATAAAATTTTAAATATACAATAATAAATGAAAATGAAAAATATTGGTTTAGTAATTAAATGTAAAATTAAAAAAACAAAACTTTAAAACTTACTAAAATAGAATATTTTATAAAAGTTTTGAAAATAATGTTTTATCAATAAAACTTAATATAATTTTAAATTTAAAATTTGTACCTAAATTATAGGTACAAATTTTTATTATTTCTCATTTTGCTGTGTATACATCACAATACGTAAAATAAGTTGTAATATTTCATAAATCATACGAATCAAGTAATAAATAAACTTAATTTGGAAAATTCAACTAATAGCACGTATTTCTTTTTCATTTAAAATACCAACAAGATTTTGACAAATTTCTTTTCTTGATTTAGCATAAAAAATCATTTGCATTGAAGAAAAAAGAATTAATAAAATACTACCTAAAATTGATAAAACAATTGAAAGTATATTGGCGCTCGCTGCTGATAAAGTAATTCAAGAATTAGCAGGTGAAAGAGCAAATAGAATAGCAAGTGCAAAAGGAATTAAAACAAAAAATAATGTTATTTTACGAGAAAAATCTCATCAAAAAGTATTAAAACGACTACTATTTGAACTACTTACTGCCCAAGTACTTTCCATTGCCATTGCTAAAGTATAAATAGAACGACGGTGATAAGTTCATGGTAATAATCTTAAAGTAAAATTACCATTATTAAATAAATATGGCCTTAAATAAAAAAACCTAGGTTCAACAGTAATACTATTAATATTACCAAATCCCTTAAATTTTATTCTTTTTGCATTAATACCATATGTTTTTAAATATTTTTGAAATAACTCGCCACCAGTTAAATTAGCACTATTTTCACGATGGAATCAAGAATACTTAATTCAAGTGAAAAATCAAATCATAGTAACAACAAACAAAATTATACCAACAATAGCCACTAAGCTTGCTAAAACAATTAAACTAGTTGATCAAGTCTTTGGATCATTTGGATTAACTGAGGATAATAATAAATTAGTCATAATCTTCTCCTTTCTAACTATTTGAATAGAGTCTACAATATTATAACATAGTATTATTCCACCACGAAAAGAAAGTTATAAACTTCTTGATCACCATCAACAATTTCATATTCAATATCATAATCTTCATCTAAAATTTTTTTCATAAAATTAATTTGATCTTTTGAATAACCTTTACCTTTAAAAATAGTAATTATTTCTGCACCATCTCAAATTAATTTAGTAAACAATACTTTAATTACATTAAATAAATTTTCATTTGAAGCAATAATTTTTTCTTTACCATCTTTATTACGAAAACTAACAGCAGAAAAAAAGTGTTTTTTTCCAATTTTAATACCATCTATTTCAACATCACGATCAGCAACTGTTATATAACCAAAAGCAGCATATTTAATTTCACTTCACATATTTTTATTATTTTCTTTTGCACTTAATTCAGGATTAAAATTTAAAGCAGCACGCATACCTTGAGCAATATTTTTAGCAGGTAATACAAAAACTTTTGATTTTTTTTCTAATTTTCTTGCTTGTTCTGCTGCTAAAAATAAATTACTATCATTTGGTAAAATAAAAACATTTTTTGCATCGACAATTTCAATTGCCTTTAAAAAGTCATCTGTTGATGGATTAATTCTTTTTGAATACATAATAATATTATTAACCTTTAATTCATCTCTAAAAAAGGTTTCAATTCCTCTACCGGGAACAGCAGCAATTAAAGCAAATTTATTATTTAATTTACGAATTGGTTTAATAGTTTGTGTATGTGCTTTTGCCTGTTCCGTCATATTTTCAATTTTTACTTTTAAAATTTCACCAAATTTCTGAAAATAATTTAAAATTTGACCCGGTTTTAAAGTATGAACATGAACTTTAATTAAATCTTCATCATCTACTAAAACTATTGATTGACCATCCATTGTTTCTAAATCAGTTCGTGTTTTGCTTAAATTAAAATCTAACTTACTAACTTTATTTAGTTTTACAATAACTTCTGAACAATAACCAAAGTTTTCTTGATTTAAAACCATTTCTAATTTTGCTGTATCTTGTTGTTCTAATTTTTTCTTTGGTGAAATAGCTTTACCATGCTTTAAACCATACACCATACCTTCAACAATATAAACTAAACCAGCACCACCCGAATCAACAACTCCTACTTTTTTTAAAATTGGCAATAAATCAGGTGTTCTTTTTAACGATTCATTCATTCCTTCTAGTAATTTTTCAAAAATATAAAGCGAATCTTTGCCTGTTATTTCTAATTCATTAATATAACTAGCACCATCTTTAATAATAGTAAGAATAGTACCTTCTACTGGTTTCATAACTGCACGATATGCATAATCTTGTGCACTTTTTCAAGATTTTAATAAATCCTCATTACTAATGAAATCATTTTTTAAATCTTTTGTTTTTATAGTTTGAAAAAAACCACGAAAAATTTGAGATAAAATAACTCCAGAATTACCACGCGCACCCATCATTAAACCACGAGAAAAAGTAGTAGCAAATGTTTTTAAACTATCATATTCTTTGCCATTTAATTCTTTTATACCATTCATCATTGTTAAATTCATATTTGTTCCAGTATCACCATCAGGTACGGGGAAAACATTTAATTTATCAACTTCAAAATGATGATTATAAAGATTATTAGCACCGCTAATAAGCATAACTTTTAAGGTTTTAATATCAATTTTTTTCATTTAATTTCACCTTATATTTTCTTTTATTCTTCAATTAAATCATGAACAAAAATGTTAAGTACTATATAGTCTTGATGTTTAATAATCTTTTCAACAATATATTTTAAATTTTTCTGAGTTTGATTCATAATATTTCAAATATTATTATTAAAAAAACAAACTATATTAATATCAATAATTCAACCTAAATCAGACTTGTTAACTTTAATTCCATAATTATTATCTTTTTCATAAATATTGGTAACACCTGGTACAGATAAAATACTTTCTGATAATGCTTTTTTAATAATGTTCATAATATCTTTATCTTTTTCCACATAATCACCCCTATTATATTAATAATAAATTAAATTTATATAAAATAAAATCTCTTATAATTTTTATAGTCTCTTACATTATACCTAATATAATATATCAAGACAATAATAATCTTAAAGATAAAGATATTATATATTGATAATGGTTTTTTCTATTTATAAAATTTGTATAAAAGATAACGCAACTAATAGTGATATTAGTAATTTTTTTATTGAAAAATATGCAAAAAAAATTATTAATACTTTTAAAAATCTCTATTATATTTTTTATTACTATAACTATATCAAACATTTTAGAATTAGAGATAACAAAAAAAAGAAACATATTTCAACAAAAAACTATCAAGATAATTTAAATATACAATTAATTAAAGAAATAAAAAAAAGTCTTGAATATGCCATTTTAATAATAAACAAAATGGATACAAATATTTATAACCGAAATTTAAAAATAACACCAGAAGAAAATTTACAAAAAAAAGCACAAGATGCAGAAAATGAAAAATATAATGCATCATATTTACATAAAAAAACTAATGCTAATAATTGTATACTTTCATAAACGTTTTCTTTAATCTTTATTTTCTGTTACGTCAATAATAACTTCACTATTATCATCAAGAATTTCTTTAGTTATAAATTGACCAACGCTTTCAGCACCAGTTTTATCAGCAACCGTTTTTAAACGACTTAATTGTTTTTCCAACGGAACCAATGTTTTATTAATGCCAACATAAAGATCGTGATTTTCTACTAAACACTGTAAAAAATTATTATTTAATAACTGAATATGAACGGAAATATTATATATATGATTACTATTTCTTTCAATACCAACTTTAGCAATCATATCTTTTTTAATATATTTAGAATACTTTTCTTGTAAATAATTAAAATTTTTATCAACAGCATTTTTAATTTCATAAGTAATATTAATATTTTTTCCATGGACAATAACTTGCATGATTAATTGCTCCTATCTTTTAATTATTATATACATTTTCCCATAAACAAATAAATTTTAAAAGATAATAGTGTAATTAAATTTAAATTATTAACAACTAAGCAAAATACCAATTATATTTATAATATGCTCAATATAATCTTCAATTAAATTAATGATTAATACTCTATTTTTTATCTTTTCATGATTTTTGTTTTAAAAAATTTTGTTTTCCATTAAAAGCAATAGCTGTTTTTCAACGTGGATAATTATTACCTTTAGTAATAGCATTAGTATTATTCATTGGTTGTAAATTACTAATATCAGAAGTGCCTCCATGAAATAAAGGTCGTTGATGTATAATAGTTCAATTATAACTTTTAGGATCATCATCAAGTTTAACATTACTAATAAAGTTATTCCTAAACATTAGCGCACCTGCATAGTCTTTTCGATATAACTGTGGATTATAATCATCAATAATTTCTCCTTTATTTCATACTTCTTCAATTTGTTGTGGTGTTCAAGTTACTTCGCTATTAACAACATTACTACTGTTATTAGTTTGAACAGGATTCGGATTACTAGTTACTTGATAATCAAGTAATTTTGATTGTGGAAGTGCACCTCCACCAGTATTATTAATAACTATATTTATACCTTGTGTTGATTTATCGTGTTCATTAAAAAATCGATCTGTAAATGATGGTCCAATAGTTTGTTCACCAAAAAGAGAATTTTGTTCAACACTCGCGGATATTTCTGTTGCTGATAAAGCATTATTATTTGTCAATGATAATGCTTTTTTTGATTTATTTCTTAGATTAGCCATTATTAATCATAAAGAAAAAAGTACTAAAAAGAAACTACAAATTAATGCAAAGCCTGAAGGCAAAATAAAAAATAAAACATTAATATTTTTTTTGTCCATAACATAACTATAAATTTTTTTATAACCATAACTTATTAATAATCCTGAACCAATAAGTAAGACAAGCGAAATTACTACTACTATTAATGCTCATACTAAAGTTATTACTCCATATTTATTTAAAAAAATAAATGGAATTGTAATAAACACTAGAGTAATAACCGAAAAAATTAAAGTAAAAATTGTTAAAATCTGAAAAGTAAGAGTAAATGTAATGCCTTTACTATTAATTACTTCAGTTAAAATTGTTAAAATTTCGTTAACATTAGTACGATAAAGTATAAGTCATAATACTCAACTTATAATCAAAGTTATTGCCATTAACCCCGAACTAACAATAATTCCTCAACGATTATGAGAATTAATGTTTCTATAATTCTCTGCTGACACTTCCATACTAAAACCTCACAACTCTAAAATCTCATATATTAAATTCTATCATAAATGATGATTAACATGTTTAACGACAATTATGAAATATAAATGAAAATATAACCTTTATAAAAATACTTCTTGAAAATTAAAATTTAGATTTAACTTAATAAAAATGTATCATAATATTTTTAATAAACTTTAAATTTGCAACTTTCTTGCGAATAATTTTTTGTTAAAGATTGTTGATTTTGTGATTCTGATTTATTAATTTTTTCAATATTTAATCTTTCATCTAATGATTGATCTTCAAAAAATTTCCTTCTACTCTCTTTTTTTGCTAATCTATTTTTTTTCTAAAATATCAAATAAACTTTCTACTTTTAATGTACTATTTAATTGAGATTGTACTAATCTTTTATCTGCTTCTAACGTGGTAGTCATTTCTAATTTTGCAAGGTCTAACTGCTTAGTTAAAATATCTTGTTGTACCCTACTTCTTTCTAGACTTAATTGTTAAAGTTCTTTTTCCCTAATCAAATTTTCTGCTTCTATCTTCCTTTTTTCTAATTCTATTTTTTTATATTCTATTTGTTTAGTTAAAATAATTAATTCTTTTTCATTTATTTCTAACTTTAATTGTTCAAGTTCTTCTTGCTTAATTAAATTTTCTGCTTCCAATCTTTCTGTTTCTAATCTTTCTTTTTGTATTTCTGATCTTATTTTACTAATTTCTAATTCCTTATTTAATTTTTTATTTCATTCTTGAAAAAATTTTTTGACATTTTTTCTTCTTTTTCTTTCTGCTCAAATTGAAAGTGTATTACCAATTATTACACTTCCAGAAAAAATAGATATTGCTACTAACCCAACACCACTTACAAACAAGCCAGTAATAGCAGCAGTACTTATAACAGCTTGAATACCAGTTTTTCAATAAAATTTTTTATTTTCTTTATCTAAAGTTTTTTTGCAATAACAACAGTTTCATTATTACAATTATTTAAATTTTGTAATTGCGTTTCCATATCTTTTATCCTTTTCAATTGTTTATTTACATTTTTATATATATGTACTTATTTTTTATGAATTGATAATGAACAATTATTACTTCTTTCTACATTTACTACTGTTGTTAAATTAAATTCTTGAGGGATCGGTGATGAAGTAATATTTAAACTAGTTATGTTATTAAGTTTTGCTAATTCTTCTCTTACTTTAACTAATTCAAGTTCAACTTTAGTTCTTTCTAATTGTTTTTTAACAATTTTTGCTCTTACTGTTTCTAATTGTAATTCTTCTAATTTTCTCTGAAGAATACTTGATTTTTCATTATTCTCATCTTCTAGTTCTACTTTCTCTTGTTTATTTTGTTTAATCGTAGCTTTAATAACTGCACCCATCATAGCACCAGATGTGCCTGCACTAGCTGCTATTCCTAAATCAGAACATTGAAAGCCATCAATTCCACCAGCCGCTAATGTTACTACTGTAGCAATACCGGCAGCTATTATAGATAAATTTTTTACAAAATTTTTTTTAAATTTTTTTCGAAAACTTTTTTGGTAGATTGTCAAAAATCCGGAATAAATTAAATCGTTGTAGTCTTATTATTATGTTAGACAAGAAATAATTTGGATTTTTATGAAATTGTAAATTTATCTTACTACTAATTTAAAAATATTACAATTAAAATACTCAATTTTATAAATTATAAAAATATTTTAATAATTTAATTAACATAAATATATAACAAAAATTCTTATTAACTTTTAATTTAATAAGTTTTTTTAATTTTTTATTTTAAAATAAGTAAAATTATGTTTTTAAATTTATTTGATTACATTTAAAAATAACCATTTTTATATAAATAAAAATACTATATGTTCTATTAACAATCATTTCTTTTAAAACATGTCAAATATTTGTTTCAGTAAAACAACCAATATTTCATTTTGCACCTTGATTAACAATACCTTTTTTATTATTTTTAAAATATTGTTTTTTTAACTTTTTATGATTATCTAATTCTTTATATGCTAAATTGTAAAGGTAAGTGCAACTAAATTATTTTTCTATCCAAATATTCGATTGGTGAAAGATAATTTAGTATTTTTCTTGGTCTTTGGTTTAAAGACAATATAAATTTATGAACTTCATTTTTATTAGTTTTTGAAAAAATAAATTTTTTAGGAAATTTTTCTCTAATTAAACCATTAGTATTTTCATTAGTACCTCTTTGTCAAGGTGAATATGGATTGGCAAAATAAATTTTTATATCTAAATTTTTTTCAAGTTGTTGTCAATTTGAAAATTCTTTGCCACGATCAAAAGTAATAGTTTTAACAATGTTTTTAGGAAGAATTGATAAATAATAACTAACATTTTTATTAATAACTTTAGTAGTTCTGTTTTTAACTAATATTGCTAAAGTAAATCGTGATACTCTTTCAACTAAAGTTATTAAACATGATTTGCTTTTACCTCGTGATGATACTATAGTATCTCCTTCTCAATGACCAAGTGTTATACGATCATTAACATTTATATCTCGTTCTTTAATTGATTTACCATTAAACTTGCCACGATTTTCTTTAGATTTTCGTTTTTTACCTTTTCTTCTTAAATTTTTACTAGTAACTTTATCAAGCATTCCAAAATAAATTCAAGTATAAATTGTTTTAAAACTAATAACTCACTCTTTATGAAAATTTTTAATTCTGCCATAAATTTGTTCAGGTGATCAACCTAATAGTAATTTTTGTTGTACATATTTTACTAAATTCTTATTTTTAAACTTATGAAAACTAATATGTGATTGTTTTCGATTTTCAGCTTTATTTTGTGCAATTAATGAAAAATAATGATTATTATCTTTATTTCTATTAATTTCTCGAATAATAGTACTAATACTTCGATTAAGATTTTTAGCTATTTCACTAATTTTAAATTTAAATTTCAATTGATTCTCAATATAAATCCTTTCATCTATGCCAAGATGTTTATAACTCATATAAAAACTCCTTACTTTTTTCTAAACTAAATTTAGCATTATGAAATTTTTATATGAGAATTTTTTGCAATTTTATTTACTTGCACTTACAAGTATAACTCAGCACTTTTTAAAATAATAATTAATCAAAAAATAAATTGGAATAATTGAAATATTAAAACCATCGCAATTAAAAATAAACTAATAAGAATAAAAACACTTGTTGTTTGATCTTGAGTAATCATATATTTTCACTATTTATTTTCTATAGCATTAATACCAGGTAAATCCTTACCTTCTAGATATTCTAATGAAGCACCTCCACCAGTTGAAATGTGGCTAAATTTATTTTCATATCCAAATTTAACTGATGCTCCTGCACTATCACCACCGCCAATTAGTGTAAATGCACCTTTTAATTGTGAAATAGTTTTACAAATATTTTTTGTTCCATTAACAAAGTTACTCATTTCAAAAACTCCTAATGGTCCATTTCAAAAAACAGTTTTAGCATTAATTAAAGTATTTTCAAATAATTTAATTGTTTTTGGACCAATATCCATTCCTTCATATCCATCATCAATATTTTCATTAGTAGTAATTTTACCTTTGATGTCCTTAAATTCCGGAGCAATTACAAAGTCAATAGGTAGTATTAATTTTTCTTTTCCTAATTCAATAATTTCTTTAGCAATATCAATTTTATCTTTTTCTAATAATGAATCACCAATTTTATAATTCAATGCTTTCATAAAAGTATAAGCCATACCACCACCAACAAGAACTTTATCAGCTTTTGTTAATAATTGTTTGATAACATCAATTTTATCTGATACTTTAGCACCACCAAGTACTGCTATAAAAGGATGTTCTGGATTAACGGTGATTTTATTAAGCATTGTTAATTCTTTTTCAATTAATAAACCAACACAACTATTTTTGATATTAGTAGCAATACCAACATTAGATGCATGAGCACGGTGTGCAGTACCAAAAGCATCATTAACAAATACATCACCTAAATGTGCTCAATATTTACCTAATTCGGGATTATTAGTAGATTCTTTATTACCATTTAAATCTTCAAAACGAGTATTTTCTATTAAAAGTAATTCTTTGTTTTTAAGATTATTAATAGCTGTTTCAAGATTTGTACCACGAGTTTCATTAATGAATATTACATTTTCTTTTAAGATTTCACTTAGTCTTTTTGCAACAGGCGCTAAAGTATTCTTCGCTTTATCAGCTTCAGATTTAATTCTTCCAAGATGTGATAACATGATTATTTTTGCATCTTGATTTTGTAAATACTTAATAGTTTCGATGCTTGCTTTTATTCTTGTATCATCGGTAATTTTATTATTTTCTAATGGTACATTGAAGTCAAAACGAACAATAACTTTTTTATTTTTAAAATCAAGATCCTTTAATGTTTTTTTATTCATATAATTTTCATCTCCTTTTTTCATATTATAATTTTAATATATTTTTAAAACGATTAATAAAAATGCATCTTGTAATTGGTAAGATGCATTTTTGTAGTTTAATATTTTAATTAAACTATTTAAAAATTATTTTAGCTTTGCTAAGTGTATTACTGTTCTTACTAATTGTGATACATATGAAATTTCATTATCATATCAAGCAAAAACTTTAACAATTTGTTTGCCTTCAACTTCAATAACTTTTGTTAATGTTGCATCAAAAATTGAACCAAAACTTGAACCAATAATATCAGTTGAAACAATTGGATCTTCATTATAAGCAAATGATTCGCTACTATGTTTTTTCATTGCTGCATTAACTTGTTCAACAGTAACATTTTTCTTTAATTCAATTGTTAAATCAACAATTGAACCAGTAATGATTGGAACCCGCATTGCTGAACCATCTAGTTTTCCTTTAACAGAAGGGATAACTAAACCAATAGCTGTAGCAGCACCTGTAGCTGCAGGAACAATATTAGACATAGCACTACGTCCTCTTCTGAAATCTGAATGTTCTAAGTCTAGTAAACGTTGGTCATTGGTTGCAGCATGAACTGTTGTCATTCATCCTTTAATAATTCCAAATTCTGATTCTAGAGCATGAACAACAGGAGCAAGACAATTAGTAGTACATGAAGCACCAGAAATAATATTATCAGTACTTTTTAGAATATCATGGTTAACATTATAAACAATAGTTTTTAAGTCTCCCTTAGCTGGTGCTGAAATCACAACTTTTTTAGCTCCAGCATCAATATGTGCTTGTGCTAATTCTTTTGTTGTAAAACGTCCAGTTGCTTCAATTACGATATCAACAGCATTGGCTTTTCATGGTAATGCTTTTGGGTCTTTTTCTTGACAAACTTTAATTATTTTACCATCAACATTAATAGTATTTTTTGATTTGTCTGCTTTGATTTTTCCGTGTTTTCAAGTTCTATGTGCTGAATCATATTGTAATAGATATGCTAGGGCTTCTACATTTCCTAAATCATTGATAGCAACAATATCAATTTCTTTTTTGTCAAATAATTGACGGAAGGCAAGGCGGCCAATGCGCCCAAATCCATTAATTGCAATTTTAATTGCCATTATTAAGTCACTCCTTTTGTGTGTTTGTTTTTTATATTGATTAATGACTAGGTATATTATAAACAAATATTGTTAATATTTGTCATAAAATATGGATTTATTTATAAAACATTTATTTTATTAGTAAATTATTTCCTTTATTTTAATTATAGTTTTCATTATTTTATGTGGGAGATTGTCAAAAATCCGGAATAAATTAAATCGTTTTAGTCTTATTATATTTTAGACAAGAAATAATTTGGATTTTTATGAAATTGTAAATTTATCTTACTACTAATTTAAAAATATTACAATTAAAATACTCAATTTTATAAATTATAAAAATATTTTAATAATTTAATTAACATAAATATATAACAAAAATTCTTATTAACTTTTAATTTAATAAGTTTTTTTAATTTTTTATTTTAAAATAAGTAAAATTATGTTTTTAAATTTATTTGATTACATTTAAAAATAACCATTTTTATATAAATAAAAATACTATATGTTTTATTAACAATCATTTCTTTTAAAACATGTCAAATATTTGTTTCAGTAAAACAACCTATATTTCACTTTGCACCTTGATTTTCAATACCTTGTTTATTATTTTTAAAATATTGTTTTTTTAACTTTTTATGATTATCTAATTCTTTATATAAATAATCAATTAATTGTTCATATTGACCATTATTAATGAAATCTTTACAATTATTATATTCACTTCAATATTTTCCTTTATTTCCCGCCATTATACCAAGATATAATGTTCTAATTAAATGGAATTTATCTAAAACAAACTCAGCACCAAGATAATCAGCAACTTCTTTAATTCATCCAGCACTATCTCCACAAATAATTATTTTTGCTTGTTCAACATTTTCATAAAATTTTTGACAATGTTCTTTAACAAATTCAGCAGTTTTTTTAACTCCAATTGCTGTTCTTGTTGGTCTAATAATTGCTTTTACTCTTTTATTTTGTACTTTATGATTAATATTATCTGTATATGTTGTTATTACATAGAGTGTTTTATATCTTTACGTTTAAAATCTCAAAACTTTCGATGTCCATCATCAATTGCTACAAAAATAGGTTGATTTTTTTCTAATTTTACTTTTACTGGATTTGCTTCAATTACTTCTAAATTTTTAAAAACTCTATGAACAGTACTAACACTAATACCTGTTTTTTTACAAATAGCACAAATATCATGATATCTTTTTCCATCAGCAAAATATTCAATAATAGTTTGTTCAACATCTTCACCAATTCTTTTATATTTAGGTAATTCTAGTCATTCATCAACTAAACAAACACGAACTCATTTTTGTAATTTTTCATCAAAATATTCATAAATTCTTCTTTTATAAGTTACTAATCCATACATTATTTTTCTTGTTCGATATTGATAATCAACTATTTTATATTTCTTTTTATCTCTTGTTTTAAATATTCTTCAATCTCGTTTTTCTCATTTCTTTGTTATATGTTCTAAAACTAATTTATCAATTTTAGCATATTGTTCTCTAAAATTTCATTTATAATTAAAATTCACATTTACTTCTCCTAACTATTTTAAAAAATTCTAAATTTATTGTAAATATTTTTAAAAAAATAATTTACTTGTTTATTATATACATATATAAGTGTAATTTTAAATAAAATAAAAATTATTTAAAAAACCACTTTCATATTTAAAATATAATAAACAAGTTATATATAATTAATAGTATAGGTCTCATAAAATAAACGCCTTTAATTTAGGCGTTATTTTGTATTTAAAAGCATACTTGTAAAAATAATCAAAAATAGTACAATTTAATAAGTAAAATCAAGGAAAAAAGGAGAATTAAAATGCAAGATAGCAAAGAACTAATAAAAGATGTAGAAAATAAAAAAGAAGAAAAAGGAAAAGAAATAAATAATTTTAAAAAATGAATTAAAACAAATTATAAAAAATAATATTATGAACTGCTGTTATAACTGCACTTTTATTAAGTATAATGTCATATTATAAAATTTATAATTATAAATCATATTTAGGACATGACTATACAGTCTACTGGGGGGGCTGGAACAACAATATGAGAAACTAAAAATTTATATGATGAAAATAAAATAGATTTATATTTTGGTATTAAGCCAACATTTAAAGATGATATAAAATGAAATGGTCAATATCCTGATGGATATTTTGATAATTAAATTTCAATATTTATATATGAAATATTTTCATTATATTTATCAAATAAATTAATATTATTTAAGTTTATTTCTTGTTTATCAGTTTTTAAAATTAAATCATAATTACCAGCACCAAATATACCACTAATTTCAATCCGATTTAAATTATTAATCGGATTTTCAATTTGTAATTCAAATTCATTAATATTATCAATTTGTGAAATTTCTTTATAAAATTCTAGTTTTGAAAATAATTGAGATTTATTTGAACCATATAAATTTAATATATCTTTAATTTTATCTTTATTAATAATTGTTTTTGTAAAATATTTACCATATTCACCATTACTTAATGTTCAATCAGCAGGAATTAATGACGGAATATTATTGCTTTCAAGTTCATTAGTTATAGATAATCAATTAAATTGATTATCATCTAATTTAAATAATTCATTTTGGCTAATATCATTATTTTTTAATTTAATATTATTAATATCTGTAAAGTCAAAATACTCAGATTTTAACACTACTTTTACATCTTTGAATTTTCAAATTTCTTTATCACTTGGTTTTATAGGACTTGATTTTAATTTGAAATAATAAGGTAATAATATTTTATTATCATCGTTTAATCCTTTATTAATTGATAATGATGAATAAATATATTTTGATAACATAATAAATACTTGTTTAAATATTTGTATTTGCTGAGTTATACTTGTAAGTGCAAGTAAATAAAATTGCAAAAAATTCTCATATAAAAATTTCATAATGCTAAATTTAGTTTAGAAAAAAGTAAGGAGTTTTTATATGAGTTATAAACATCTTGGCATAGATGAAAGGATTTATATTGAGAATCAATTGAAATTTAAATTTAAAATTAGTGAAATAGCTAAAAATCTTAATCGAAGTATTAGTACTATTATTCGAGAAATTAATAGAAATAAAGATAATAATCATTATTTTTCATTAATTGCACAAAATAAAGCTGAAAATCG
Source organism: Spiroplasma endosymbiont of Thecophora atra (assembly GCF_964019735.1). Lineage (NCBI taxonomy): Bacteria > Bacillati > Mycoplasmatota > Mollicutes > Entomoplasmatales > Spiroplasmataceae > Spiroplasma > Spiroplasma endosymbiont of Thecophora atra. The sequence continues at coordinate 275,945 of NZ_OZ026464.1, forward strand.
AAAACAATCACATATTAGTTTTCATAAGTTTAAAAATAAGAATTTAGTAAAATATGTACAACAAAAATTACTATTAGGTTGATCACCTGAACAAATTTATGGCAGAATTAAAAATTTTCATAAAGAGTGAGTTATTAGTTTTAAAACAATTTATACTTGAATTTATTTTGGAATGCTTGATAAAGTTACTAGTAAAAATTTAAGAAGAAAAGGTAAAAAACGAAAATCTAAAGAAAATCGTGGCAAGTTTAATGGTAAATCAATTAAAGAACGAGATATAAATGTTAATGATCGTATAACACTTGGTCATTGAGAAGGAGATACTATAGTATCATCACGAGGTAAAAGCAAATCATGTTTAATAACTTTAGTTGAAAGAGTATCACGATTTACTTTAGCAATATTAGTTAAAAACAGAACTACTAAAGTTATTAATAAAAATGTTAGTTATTATTTATCAATTCTTCCTAAAAACATTGTTAAAACTATTACTTTTGATCGTGGCAAAGAATTTTCAAATTGACAACAACTTGAAAAAAATTTAGATATAAAAATTTATTTTGCCAATCCATATTCACCTTGACAAAGAGGTACTAATGAAAATACTAATGGTTTAATTAGAGAAAAATTTCCTAAAAAATTTATTTTTTCAAAAACTAATAAAAATGAAGTTCATAAATTTATATTGTCTTTAAACCAAAGACCAAGAAAAATACTAAATTATCTTTCACCAATCGAATATTTGGATAGAAAAATAATTTAGTTGCACTTACCTTTACAATTTAGCATTTGTAGTAAAGTTATATAATTTGGATATTCAAACTCTCATTGTTTAAATAAGTTAGTAATTATTTCATCCGGTTTTTGTCCAGAAAATGTATCACGTAATTCTGCTATTTTATTTTTTGCTTTACCTTTATCATCATATTCTGCACCATTAAAATTTCTATTATAATTATATGTATAACTTAGCATATCTAATAAAAGTTGTTGTAAACTATCAATTGTTGGCGCATCTTGTATTTCAATTGCTATACTTTTAAATCTATTATTGGTTGCAAGATAAACATATCATCCTTCATTACTATAAGATAAAACTTTTTTATCTTCTAAATGTATTTCGTGTTTTAATGGTCAATTACCATCTCAAACAGCACCCATTTCTCAACCTAGTCAAGTATCAGTTACTCTTGCATTATTAATAACTTCTTTTCTTGTTACAGTACCACTACTAATTTTAATTAAATCTAAAACTGATTTTTCTTGTCCTATAAATTGTTTTGCTAAATTTCAAGGTAATATTTGTTCACTAAATCATTGTTGTAATATTCTAACTTTTGGTTGAGTTTCGATAGGCATTGATAATAGTGGAAATGCTATCTTATCTTTAACAAATAACTTTGGGTATACTTCCATATTGTCAACTTCACCAAGTACCTTTATATTGCCAAAAATCATGCTTCTAGGGGCTTTAATTTTTAAACCAATTACTTTGGTATCTTTATCTAATGGTTTTTGTAATTTAATAATGATTGGATAACCATCTCTTGTTTTAAAATCTTTAATTTTAATAATAGTAATACTTTTAGTGCTTCTAGTTTTTGGATTTTGATAAGGTTGTGAATAATTATTAATGATATATAAATTATCAATATTATTTTCAGTTAATGGTTCATTTATACTAACTGCATATAATTTAAATTGATTTAATAAATTTATTTCTTGAAAAATTAAATTTTTAATATCAGTCATACTATATTCAATTGTATTATCATTAATATTTGTGCTAGCTCTTTGATTTAATTGCATAGTAAAGTCTGATGTTTCAACAGCAATAGTTTTTAATACTTTATCAATATCAATAAAACCAATTTTAATAGTATTTGCTGAAAATCTTAAACTATTATTTTCATTATTTTTAAATAAACGTTCAATTTCATAAATATATATAGTTCTTTTTTTAAATTCATCGTATGCTCTATTAATATCTGGGTCACTAGTAGCTCTCATCATATTAGTAAAGTCATAGGGAATATTATCAATTAAATAATCATTTTCTACTTCTGCTTGATTAATTTTAGTTTGTTTCTGTGGAAACTTCGTTTGTGGTTTGTTGTTGTTTTCCATTGTTCTCTCCTATTAATTGGTTATTTTCGGGATTAAATAATTTTAATTTAACTGTTAAGTTATTAATTTCTTGGTCATCATTAATATTAAATGTTTTACTATTTAATAAGTCTTTATCTAAAAGTACTAATATTTGAATAAATTTAAGAATATCAATATTAAATTGTCATAATTTTTGTTCAATATAATTAATGGTTGAAATATTAACTGCTGTACTTTCGGGTACTGATTGTTGTGCTGATTTCTTTTGACTTGGTATATGAATACCACAACGTTTAAATATTTCATTAACATTTCAATCATATATATCAGTTAAATTTTTACCTTTAAAATTACTATTTGTCATATTGATATTTTCGTTTTGTTCATTATTATCTCCACCACTTTTAAATATGTAGTTTTTAGTAACCAAAGTTCTTACTGCTTCTTCTAATGCTGATTGAACATTACCATAAGTTTGACTAAATATAAATTTAGGTGAGTTTAAAATAGTATCTAAAACAATTTGTTCATAAATAACATCTAGTGCTTTAATTTTATCCATTACTTTTTCACAATCTGCTTGTTCATTTGCTTTATTTCTCATAATTGCTATTGGTATATAATTAATATTTAGTATTTGTTCTTGTACTAAATTAGGATTATTAATGTATGATTTAAAATCTAATTTATTTTGTTTTTTAGTATCATTAATACTATAAATTGCACGATTAATTGTTACTTGTTCATTGTTTAATGTATAAACTTCAAATAATCTTACAGTTTGTGCATTTTGTTCATAATTATCATAAAAAATAGTACATTGAATTAATTTACCAGTAATATCATAAACTCTTTGTTGTATGTCAACTACTTGAAAATATAAATTATCATTTGCAATATAAATTAAATAACCACTAATTCCTAATTTACTTAATTTAAAAATAGAATTTCAATTTTTTCTATAAAATTCTTGTTGAATTAAATATTGTTTAATGGTTTCATTATTAATTTCTAATGGAGCATTATATAAATTAGCATTATTTTCTGCTACAAAAGCAGTAAAATAAGTTTCATGGTTAAAATCATTAAAACCAAAATAATTTAAAATAGAAGCATGTGTACTTTTATTTTTATTAGTTAAAAATTTTAATTTTTCACTTTGATTATCATTAATATTGCTTTTATCTTTTCTAAAAAATTTACCTAACATAATATTCACCACCTTTCTTAAAATATTTGATTAATTTTTAATATGATTTTTACAATGATAAATATAATTAAACCTGCTGTTGCTGATGATAAAATTATTCCTATTAAACCTAAAATAATTTTTATAATTTTAAAAAACATAATATTATTCCTGTAATTCTTCTAATTTTTTAAAAATATAATCTCTACCCATACCCCACATTATTCTATTGTTATAAATATTAATTTCAGTTTGTTGGTTATTGTTATTATTTGCTATTCATAAACTACTTTTTACAACGCTTGTATCTAATTGATAATAAAAATTATAGTTGACAAATAATTAATTTTTATTATTTTCTTTAGTTGTATAATCACCATAACTTATATATATTCTATAATGTGTTTTATCTTTAAATATATATTTTATATAATTTTGATTATTATTATTTTTATCTGTTATAACTTCTCCTACTTCTTTTCAATTTGAACCACTTGGAGGAATTGGAATTGGTTGTGGCTGTTTTTTGATAATTTCATTAATAGCATCAACAATAGTTTTATGTTCAGTTTCTAAATTAGGAATTTCTTGACTTAGAGCATTTATTTTAAATGCAATCGGAAATTGTGCTTTTGTATCTTCTAATTTTTTATCTACTTCTTCTTTTTTATAATAATCAGATAAATCTACTTTACCACCAGTAGCACTAATTTTATTATTTTCATCAATCTTAATATTTTCACCAGCAATTAATTTATCTTGTTTTTTATCAATATTTAGTTTATTTTCATTAATTGCTGGAACAATTTGTTTAACAACTGTTTGTAAATTCTCATCATCAATATTTTGCTTTTTATCCAACAATTCATTAGTTTCTTGTTTTGTATAATAATCATGTCCAGAAGTTTCTTCTGCTATAAATTCAGTTGGTGTACCTTTTCCAATATATTGATATATTTTAGAAATAAATCCTGAGTAATATGTTCCAGGTGTAGCACTTGCACGAATTTTATAATTAATGCAAGTTAAATATAATCTAATATTATTAATTTCATCTGAATAAAAAGTATCTAATAGAGTATATGATTTTATTGCAGATTGTTTATCTAATTTAAATATAGATTTTCTAGTATATTTATATTTATAAATATCACTTTCATAAATATAACCTCATATTACTAATATTTCTTTATTTAAATTATCAGTTGAAAGTTCATTTGATATTTCTTTTCATAATGGACTAGTTTCAATATTAAATCAGTTATTTTTAATATCATCAATATTTTGTTTATTAATCTCAATTTTATTTTCTAATAATTTGATATTATTATCAACTTTAGTTTCTAATAATTTAATAGTATTTTCATTTGTAGTAATTCGTTTTTGTTGTTTAGCAGAAAAATCACAAGTTGGTGCATGTGTATAATCACCAATTTGTGGATTATTTTGTAATGCTTCTTGTGGTAATGTTCCAATTTCATCTGGTCAATCTAAAATCATTGTTTCAGTTTCTTTATCATAATCTGTTGCAATATAACCTTTATTAACAAATTTACTAACAGGACCTCTGTATATTTCATTTTCATTATCATCAACTAAATCATCATATAATTTAATTTGTTTTGATAATGTAAATTCTTTTTGTTGTTCAATTAATTCATCAACTTGATTTCTAGTATAAAATGCTTTTAAGTCAATTTTTTCAATATCTATTTCATCATCATTATAACTTGAAAATATTTGTTTTAATTTTGTTAATCTTGCTCATATTTTCATTCTACTAGGTGCTAAATCTCAAACATTAATCGTAGGAATACTACTTGCACTAAATTGACTACCATTATTAAATTGAATAGTAGCATCAACATTAAATTCAATTGGTGTACGATTAAATACTCAATGTTCAACCATTACATAAACCATATCTCTTAATGTTTCTTTAATTAATTCATCTTTAAAACTATCAAAAGGAAATTTAGATAAAATAAAATCAAGATAAGCATTAATATCATTTTGAGCACGAATAGCAAAAGTTTTAAATCAATCATTAACATTAGGTCATGTCTGTATATATTGCTGTGGGGTTTCTGTAATTTTTCCAGTTAATGGATATCAGTTATTATAATTTTCAAGACTGACATCAGTTCAAAGTTTATTAATCATAATTTATCATTCCTTAAAAAATGCTTTTTTATAATGCTTAGTTTTTGTTTTAGTTTTTCTATGTGATATATGGATAATTTCTTTTTGTAACTTTTTCTTACCTTTTTTTATAACTTGACTATATGCAAATTTTTCTAAATGATGTAATAGTCCAGTGCCAAATAAAGTATTAACTGAAAATTTTAAACCAACACTTTTAAATGATTTATTAATATTTTCAATAGGATTATTAATAACATTTACTACTTTATGATAAGTTCTTATTATTCTAAATATTTCTCTATATACTTTAAAACTATCTCTAATTACTTGTTGTACCACTGGTGGAGCAAATGCTATTGCTTTTAATCATTTATTACGATTAATACCATAACCAATGTATCAACCACTATATCAACGATATCAATGAAATGGATGTATTTGAGTAACAAAAGTTTTTGCTTTAAGAATACTATCAACAACTGTAATTGGTTTATATTTAGGATTGCGATGATAAATAGTAATTGCACATTTATCTAATGATAAAGGTTGAATTTTACAACCCATAAATACTTGTGAATTTAATGGAATTAATTGTGCATGTTTAATTGCTCTTTTTTCTGCACTAGTAAATAAATCAGTTGCTTTTTGTTTTAATTTATTAATCTTTTCAAATGCTTGTTTTTCTAACTTTTCAAATTTTTCTTGTAATTTATATATACTGCTAAATTGTAAAGGTAAGTGCAACTAAATTATTTTTCTATCCAAATATTCGATTGGTGAAAGATAATTTAGTATTTTTCTTGGTCTTTGGTTTAAAGACAATATAAATTTATGAACTTCATTTTTATTAGTTTTTGAAAAAATAAATTTTTTAGGAAATTTTTCTCTAATTAAACCATTAGTATTTTCATTAGTACCTCTTTGTCAAGGTGAATATGGATTGGCAAAATAAATTTTTATATCTAAATTTTTTTCAAGTTGTTGTCAATTTGAAAATTCTTTGCCACGATCAAAAGTAATAGTTTTAACAATGTTTTTAGGAAGAATTGATAAATAATAACTAACATTTTTATTAATAACTTTAGTAGTTCTGTTTTTAACTAATATTGCTAAAGTAAATCGTGATACTCTTTCAACTAAAGTTATTAAACATGATTTGCTTTTACCTCGTGATGATACTATAGTATCTCCTTCTCAATGACCAAGTGTTATACGATCATTAACATTTATATCTCGTTCTTTAATTGATTTACCATTAAACTTGCCACGATTTTCTTTAGATTTTCGTTTTTTACCTTTTCTTCTTAAATTTTTACTAGTAACTTTATCAAGCATTCCAAAATAAATTCAAGTATAAATTGTTTTAAAACTAATAACTCACTCTTTATGAAAATTTTTAATTCTGCCATAAATTTGTTCAGGTGATCAACCTAATAGTAATTTTTGTTGTACATATTTTACTAAATTCTTATTTTTAAACTTATGAAAACTAATATGTGATTGTTTTCGATTTTCAGCTTTATTTTGTGCAATTAATGAAAAATAATGATTATTATCTTTATTTCTATTAATTTCTCGAATAATAGTACTAATACTTCGATTAAGATTTTTAGCTATTTCACTAATTTTAAATTTAAATTTCAATTGATTCTCAATATAAATCCTTTCATCTATGCCAAGATGTTTATAACTCATATAAAAACTCCTTACTTTTTTCTAAACTAAATTTAGCATTATGAAATTTTTATATGAGAATTTTTTGCAATTTTATTTACTTGCACTTACAAGTATAACTCAGCACTTTCTCGTATTTTTTCAAAATATTGTGTATTTTTTCAAAATTTATTTAAACCTTTTTTAAATAAAATCTAATATCCAAATATTTAAAAATTTTATTTGCATTTAAAACAATCTTATGTATTGAACTTTTTTTAAAATTAAATTTAATAGCATTAGCACGAATTTTTTGTAAATCTAAAATTAAAGTTTTTCCATATCTATTTTCTGTATGTATTGTATGAACTAAATTTAATCAATCATGTTGATTCATAGATAGTACTTTTTTTAAATCAGTATTAAATTTTTTTAAAAAGTTATTTGCTTTTTCAATATCTTTAATTTTAAATTTAGGAGTTAATTGTGGACTTAATTTTATTAATGTATTTTGTAATAATAAGTGTTCTTTTAACTTTTGTGTTTCTAGTTTTTGAAAATTATTCTTATATTGTCTTTCAGCAACATAACCTAAATCTCGTAATACTGTTTCACGATTAGGAGTAAAACTATAATTCATTAAATAACGTTTATTACCAATAATTTTATCTGTTAAAATTTCTTTTCCACTTACTTGACTAATAATTTCTTGTAAATTTTTTGCTTCTTTAACGCCAATTTGTTCTAATGTTTTAGTTTTTTGTGTTAGTTTAATAAATTTAGTAGTACGATAACCACGACTAATTTTATTAAGTCCAGCAAATGCAGTTAGTATATTAAAGAAAGTATTTCATTTTGTTACATTTCCTTTTAAATAATCATAAACTTGATTAATAGTAAAATCAGTTGTAGCATAAATACCAAAATTAATGGCACTTGCAATAAAATCACTTACACCTAATCCAAGGGCTACGCTTTCACTTAATCCACCAGTAAAAGGAGCAAGTGCTACTGCTATTACTTGTACACCAATCATTTCTAAAATTTCTCATCAAAAACTTTTATTTTCTTGTTGTTTACTTATTCTAGTATGTTTGGGTTTATTTATGTTTAAAAGTATTGCTGTATTAGTTGTACCTATTGGCATGGTATTAATTTCCTTTATTTAAGAGTTATTTTAATTTGATTTGTTGTTCCTTTATAATTTAAGTCATTAACATTTGCAGTAATAGTTATATATAAGTCACCGGCTTTTTCTTTTTGATTACTTACATTAGTTTTTCCTTGTGCATCACTAAAATATTTAATAGTTGGATTTGTTAAATTTGGATTTAATGATTTAAGTTCATTAGTACTTTTTATTTGTGTATTTAATTCACTATTATTGTTATTAACATTTGCAGTAATATCAATTGTTAAACTTGTAATTTTAGTTTTTAAATCAGTTTTTTCTGTTTTAATAACTCCACATAACATTCATCTTGATGTTGTTTCATTATTAGAAATATATGGTATTGCTTCTCCAACAACTTCACCAGCAACTTTATATGCTCTTCCTGCTTTATCATCTTTAATAAAATCTACATAAATAACTGTATTTTCTATCATGTATCTTTTCATTGCTCTTGGTGTTGCTAAAATAAAGGTCATTAATTGTTGTTCATTTTTATCATTAGTAAAAACCATATAGTCATCAAGAACGATTTCACATAATACACCTTTTACATATAAATTATTTCCATTTAAACGTAATTGTTGTGCCAACTGATTATCAGTAATTAAACCTTTATTATCTGCTAAATAAACTAAACTATCATAAAGACCATTAGTAATAAAAAATTTACTATTTGCAATATTTCTAAATTGAAATAAAGTATTTCAAGCATCTAACATTGATTTTAAATATCCTAATGGTGTTTTATCAGTAATGTCTATTTTAGTTGCATATTTTGCAATTACATTTGTATCATTATTTGCTAAATAATCTGCTAAGTCATTAGCAACTTCATATTGCATACTATCTAATAAATTTTGACCATTATTTGCTTTTAAATCTACATCTGTAATAATTTCTCCTGCAAGATATTTTTTAGTTATTTTTTTACTAATTTTATCTGTATCAACATATGGTAATTCATATCTTTTACTTTTATCATCTCAAGCAATAATTTTAACTTCTGGTTTTTTTGGTTTTTTAACAATAAACTCAATATTTACTGAGTCAACAATTTCAGTAGGGAAAAAGTTTGCCCATGGACTATTTGAAATTTTAAAAAACTCTATAAATTCTGGTGCTTCTACTAATCTCTCTGTATTGTCTAAATTTTGATTAAATGGTACTGACATTTTATTTCTTCCTTTCATTTATAAATAATTTTTCTTTTTATAATTAATTAAAAAATTTTCTTTATCATTTGGTTTATTATTAATAATTATTTGTTTATTGCCACCTGTATTAATTGTTTCTTTAAATACTGGTTGTTCTTTAATCATTTTTTTAATAGTTTCTTCAATTTTTGAATTTTCTAAATTATTAGTTTTAAATTTTAAATAATCATAAAATTCAGTTTTAACTTGATATTTTTTAAATATATTAATCATTTCTTTTTCTTTAATTTCTTGATTAAGTTTATTTAACTTATTTTCTGCTTCATTAACTTTATTTTCTATTTCTTGTTGAGCATTATTTTCAGTTAAAGGTTCAGTTGTTTGTTGAATATTATCTTCATTTTCTAACATTTAACATTCTCCTAATCTTATCCCAGTAATCAATCTTTAACTAATTGTGGCATTTCACTTATTAGTTTTTTATAATCATTAACAGCATTTTCTAATGTATTGATATCAGAAAATTTAAAACAATTATCAATATGTAAATCAAAATCTCTATCAATACTGATATCTTGTTTTCTATATTTTTCATTAAATTCAATTTTTGTCATATTATTTTTCTCCTTTATTAATTTTTTCATTTAATTTTGCTAATTTTTTTTGATGTTTTATAATTTTGTTATTTGCTCTAACATGTTTTGGAGTTGTGATAAATCTTTTTAATAAAACAATAATTTCTCTGCAAATTAATGTTCCAACACTTGTTCCAATAATTATTAATTCATGTAAAAATTCTTTCATTTCAATATTTTCCTTTCAACTATTTATTTTTAATTTTTAATTATTCATCAAATTGACCACCATTAATTCTTTCAATCATTGACTGTGAATTACTTATAATTTTTACTAATACAGATATTTCTTTATTTAATTGTTCCAATCTTTCTTTATATGTCTGAATTTCATTATTATAATATTCAATAATTTTTTCTTTATTCATTGCTTTTCACCTCCCTTATAAACTCATGTAATTGTAATCTCAATTTAATGAAGCATTATCATTATTTAATGGTACTTCGCTCATATTATCACTACCATAATATTGACTTGCAGTTTCACTATTAATAGTAAATCTATTGTCATTAATTAATCTTGCAGTTTCATCATTAAATGATGTTTTTTGCATTTCTTCATTATGATTTGTAGTTTCCATAGGTATTAAATTATGGATAATTTCACTTGCACCAGCAATTATGGTAGGTACTGCATAAGCATTATTAAAATCATTATTAATACCCATAGCAATACCACTTGATATTAAACATCCACCAGTAGCCATATTATAAATCTTTCTTATTGTTTCAAATTTATTAGGTACTAACTCCGTTAATCCATTAATAAGATTTGATATACCATAAGCATTTAATGAAATATAAGTATCTCAATCCATTAATGACTGATTTTCTTGCTTATTTAATAATAATCATGGAGGACCCTCAGTTGTAGTTGTAGTAGTTATTGGAGTTGGTGTTCTTGGAATAATAGGATTAATATTATTTTCAGTTCATTTACTATAATTTGCTAAACCAATTATTCCTAAACCTAATAGTATTTTTTTACTACTATTAATTAATTTAGTTTTTGTATTTGGTCTTTGATTTAAATTTCAAATATCTAAACCTAATTTTTTACCAAATAATAAACTATTAATTGAACCTAATAATGGATTATCTATTACTTGACCATAATAAGCACTTGTACCAATCATTGCACAAATTGGACTTATTCCAGTTCTAATTAATTTAGTTAAAGTATAATTTGATTGATTTTCTATACTTGGCATTTTCTATTCTCCTTTAATTTCTAATTTTTTAACTGTTACTTTAATTCAACCTTGATAAAAATCATTATCACCAACTATTAATGCAACATTACTTTCTGGGTCAGAAACAATTATGTGTTTGGATTTAACATTTGGGTATTGTCTTAAAATAATTGCTCTAATATCATTACTTGTATGAATTTCTTTTGGAAATGGTGATAATATTTCAATTTCATCTTTATTTTCAAACAAAGTAGGTAATATTATCATTAGTCAAATTCACCTCTTTCAAGTCTTATAATTCAGTTTTCTAACTCATAAAGTTTGGATGAATATTCTATTAATGAATTATTTAATAAATCTATTCTTTCTTTCATAGAAATAATTAATTTTTCTTTATTCATAATCAAATTCACCAATTTCAATATTTTTGTTTTTTATTTTAGCTGAGTTATACTTGTAAGTGCAAGTAAATAAAATTGCAAAAAATTCTCATATAAAAATTTCATAATGCTAAATTTAGTTTAGAAAAAAGTAAGGAGTTTTTATATGAGTTATAAACATCTTGGCATAGATGAAAGGATTTATATTGAGAATCAATTGAAATTTAAATTTAAAATTAGTGAAATAGCTAAAAATCTTAATCGAAGTATTAGTACTATTATTCGAGAAATTAATAGAAATAAAGATAATAATCATTATTTTTCATTAATTGCACAAAATAAAGCTGAAAATCGAAAACAATCACATATTAGTTTTCATAAGTTTAAAAATAAGAATTTAGTAAAATATGTACAACAAAAATTACTATTAGGTTGATCACCTGAACAAATTTATGGCAGAATTAAAAATTTTCATAAAGAGTGAGTTATTAGTTTTAAAACAATTTATACTTGAATTTATTTTGGAATGCTTGATAAAGTTACTAGTAAAAATTTAAGAAGAAAAGGTAAAAAACGAAAATCTAAAGAAAATCGTGGCAAGTTTAATGGTAAATCAATTAAAGAACGAGATATAAATGTTAATGATCGTATAACACTTGGTCATTGAGAAGGAGATACTATAGTATCATCACGAGGTAAAAGCAAATCATGTTTAATAACTTTAGTTGAAAGAGTATCACGATTTACTTTAGCAATATTAGTTAAAAACAGAACTACTAAAGTTATTAATAAAAATGTTAGTTATTATTTATCAATTCTTCCTAAAAACATTGTTAAAACTATTACTTTTGATCGTGGCAAAGAATTTTCAAATTGACAACAACTTGAAAAAAATTTAGATATAAAAATTTATTTTGCCAATCCATATTCACCTTGACAAAGAGGTACTAATGAAAATACTAATGGTTTAATTAGAGAAAAATTTCCTAAAAAATTTATTTTTTCAAAAACTAATAAAAATGAAGTTCATAAATTTATATTGTCTTTAAACCAAAGACCAAGAAAAATACTAAATTATCTTTCACCAATCGAATATTTGGATAGAAAAATAATTTAGTTGCACTTACCTTTACAATTTAGCTTTAATTAAAAAATCTTTTAAACATATTTTTTCTCATATATAAAATTCTATTTGTTTAAAATATTTAACATTAGATATTTCATTTGTAAGTCATGTTATTCGTTCTTCTAAATCTTTAATTAATTTTTCTTTATTAATACAATTTTTATGTCTTGATTTATTAATTTCATCAACTTTAATTCTATGTTCTTTACAATATGCTCTTCCATATTCATCAAATTGCTCATCTGTCATATTTTCACATTGTCTTTGTCTTTGTTCATTTTTAATTTCATCATAATATGGTTCATGAATAAATTTTTCAAATGTTATTGTTTCAGTTCATGTACATCTATTCATTATTTATTCTCCTTATTTGATTATTTTTTTTCTAATTTTTTTGCAATTGAATTTAATAATTTTAAAACTTTATATTCATTTTTTAATTCTTTAATAATAAATATTAAAAATATTATTAGTGTTATACTTGTTATTAATATTGGTACTATTAATAAAATTTTTCATAATATCATTTTTTACTCTTTTCATTTTTTAAATCATTTAACATTAATTGAACAAAATGCACGATTTTTAGGAATATTTAAAGTATTAAAAATTTGACCAGTTACTAAAATTTCATCATTTTTGTTTAATAAAATACAGCGTCTATAAAATTTTGGGTTGTTAAAAATTAAAGTAACATAGTTTAAACCATTTCATTGACCACGAACACTATAATATAATTCTTTATTACCTTTTTCGTAATATTTTGCTTCAATAGTGTTACTCAGTTTTACTTTTAATTTGACATAATTTTCTTTATCTTTCATTTTTAGAATTCCTTAAATAGTATTGAATATGTTTATATGCATCTTGTTCATGTTTTGTTAATTTTATATTTCCTTTATAATTTTCTATTTTTGTTTTATTTTTTGGTTCACTTTCTAAATAATCTCAATTCATAACATCTTCTACTAATACCATTAATGCACCAATAATTTTAGGTGTTGCTAATGGATTAGTTAATAATTGTTTTGAACTTAAAAAGAAATTTTCTACAATAATTAATATTTTTTGATTAATAAATTGTTTTTGAATTAATTGAAAATATTCTTTATACATATTTTTACTTTCTAAAACTGTTTTAGTTTTAAATGTTTCATTAAAAATAATATTATTAGTTTCATTTGAATATATAACAATTCCATTATTACCAATACCAGCGGGGTCAATCCCAATAATTAATTCATATTGCATATTAATCAAATTCTCTGCATTGTATTTTATTAATTAAAATTTTAATAATATCAATTGAACCTTTTAATTTATTTAAATAATATATGTCTTTTTCTTTATTATATTGTTCTATATCACTATCTAAAATTAAATTTAATCAACTAATTAATTTTTCTTTATCCATATTTATACCTCCTACTTAACCTAATATTTAAAATACAGTCATAACAAATTGCTTTACCATTTTTATCTCTTAAAAAATATTTTCTTGTTTTTATATCATTAGTATTAAAGAATAAATAATCTAATTTATTTTGTTTACATGTTCAACAAAAATACTTTTTCATTATGAGTTGAAATTTCCTTATAAGAAGTAACTATATAATTAATTGGTAAATCATCATGTTTATATGGATTATTTATTTTAAAACCTTTTCTGTTTTCTTCTCACGTAATGTTATATTTAAAACAAGGATTAGTAATTTTAGTTTTGTTATCTGTTATTTCACCGATAAATCAACTATTATGCTGTTCATAAAATTTTAATGGTTCAAGTTTTATATCATTAAGATAATATTGTTTTGGAGCAGTTGGTTTATTAACAGTTATTTTTTGGTCTTTAATATATGGTTCTAATAATTTTATTAATTCATTACCACTTAATTCTCTTTTAATATTTTCTAAATTAAAAACTCAATATGTATATTTATCATCAGCAATAAAACTATTATTTTTAACCATTCATTTTGGACATTGTAATTTATATTCACCATAATCAATAAGAATAGATTGTGGTCTATCTTTAACAATTTGTTCTTTTTTAAATTATATTTGCATAATAATCCTTTCCTAATATGTTCTGTTGCTTCTAGCATAAAGAACATATATTTTGATTTTTAGATTATTAATAATACTACTATTCGTTTTATTCATTCCATGAAAACTGGGCTCAAAAATAAATTATGAAATTTTAAAAAACATTGAGGCATTCGATTCAATATTTATTTAATTTGTGTTGAACAAATTAATATTTTAATTGAACCGGCACCGCTTAATTTTTTTTACAAGTTTTAAATTTATTTTCTCGCCCAAAAAAATTTTTCAAAAAAAATAAAAAATAAAACCAACACTTGCTCACTGGGGAGTGGCAAGGTTGGTTAAATAAAGAATAGAATTAATACAATAGGTCCCTACAACAGGTCTATATATACTAGTTTCCAATTCGCTCCCACCCCAAGAATTACCATTAATGGTTAGTATATTTTATTAGGTATCACTCCACTTTTTATTTATCCATGCAAGTCCACATACTAGCTACTATTTTTAACAACTGTGTTGTAGTTCACTTTTTTAGTTCCCTAACACGTGTTGATAATAGCGTTAAAGACGGTTATTAATTATTAACTTCTCCTACTTGGTCACTGCGTGTAGTAGATATTTAAAGGATGTTAATAATAAAAATTTTAAAATTTTACAATTACAAAAAAAGACAAGATTATTTCTTGTCTTTTTCCTTGTTAATAATTTTTATTTTATCTTTTAAATGTATATTTTTTAAAATACGTCGAATATAAATTTAAATTTAAGGGTAAAAGAGAATTTAATTTGTCTATCATCATTTTTAAATGGTAATATTGGAAATAAGTTACTAATATGATAATTAATTATTTCGTAAATTTGACAACCGCCCTTTTTTTATGAAAAATACTATATTTTATATTGGTATATATTCTATTTCATTATTAATATTGTCAATATTAATATTTTCAATTGTAGTTTGTGATTCTTCAACAGTTAATTCAATTGGTATAGTTAAAGTTTGAATACGTTCTAATAAGCGTTTAACTTTAATTTCTTCTGATTTACTATTTTTTAAATAATAATGTTGATATAGTTCACTAATGCTATAGTTAGAATTAATAAATGTAGTTTTTAATGGTAAAATTCGTGCATTAAGAATACTAAATAATAATTCATCACGCTCTCAAGCGCTAACGGTTTCACCGCCTAAATCATCAATAAATAATAAGTCACATGATTTTAATTGTTCAATTTGCTGATTAGTATCAGTATCATTTTTAAAACTTTTTTTAATGTCCATAACAAATTCAGGTCATACAATAAAACAAACAGTTTGATTTTTTTGAATTAATTTATTTGCAAATAAGATAAAAATAAAAGTTTTGCCACTACCTGTGTCACCATATAAGTATAAACCTTGATAACTTTTGTGTTTTAAAGATTGATGTAAATACTGGATGATTTCTTTTCTTGCATTAGTTGAGACATTAAAATTTTTACTTCATGAAAGTGATAAAAGTTTATCATCATAGTATTTAATTAAAAAATTATTATGTACTTGTTGTTGGACAGATCTATTAATAGAATGAAGACAATCGGTTAGTACTAAACTTATTTTTTGATTAGGTAACATTACTAGTTTATAACGATATCCTTTAACATTTTGTAGACATTTGCTAAGATTTTCTCGTTTTTTACATAAATTGTAGCTATCAATATAAGTTTTTAATAATTCAACATATGGTTCTAGTTTGCTGTTAGTTAAGTTGTTTTTTTTAATAAAGTCATGAAGTTCAGCATTGTTAATGTTTTCTTTTAAGATAGTTGTCGCTTTAAGTTTCATGATAATCATTTCCTTACTTAATAATAGTGTCTTTTAATAATTAAATTAATGGGCATCAAATTCCTTTAAAATATTCTTTATTTCTTCTTGAGTTAATGTTATATCTTTTTTATTAATATTATCAACCTTATATTTTTTAATTAATTTTTTATTGAAATTATTTGTTGTTGATTGTTCTGTAGTAGATCATAATGATTCTTGTTGAAATTGTTGCTGTGGATTTTTTTTGCTACGAGCATAAGCAAGTTTTAAATGAGATAAAGCATCATCAATAGTATTAATTTGATTTTCTTGAAAGGTTTCAGCAATTTTAATAATATAGTTTGGTTCTAAACGTTTATTATTTTTAAATCAAACATATTCAATTAAGCAGTTAATTACAGCATTATTTAATTGAAAGTTATTAGTTAATATTTCTAATGTTGTTTTTAATTTATCAGTTGGTATTTTACCAGTTAAATTTTTTAAATATTCTTCAGGTAATTTTTGTTGCATTAAATTTAATGTGGTATTAATAACATTAGAATTATCTCTAGATATAATTGTATTACCATTAGAATTTAAATTGACTTTCATAGTGTTAATTTGATTTTTATTTTGAAATGAATAAATTGGTCTAGAGATTGATGTTTGTTCTTGTTTAGCATAAATATTATTAAGTGCTGTTTTTAATTTTAAAGATTGAGGGATAGTATTTTCCTGTTGAGTAATATTAACATAATTTTCTGTAATTTCAATATCATTTTTCAAAAAATAAAATTTTTGTCTTTCATAATTTAAAGTTCCTAATTGTTTAAGTAGTTCTGAGTTTAAATGGGTATTAGCAAAAAAATCATCAGCAGATAAGGGAGAACACAATTGATAAATGTAAGTAGATTTTAAAGAATAGTAGTAAGTATTAATAAGGTTAACAGATTCAAGTTGTTGGAAAGCAACAAGTAATTGAGTGGAAGTTATTTTTAATAAAGATTTAATTCGTCCGTGATTGAAATCAAGATTAATACGTTTTGTTAATAACTTTTCTTGAACTAAAGTTAAATATAAATTTATTGCTTCAATACCAATTATTGGTTGATATAACATAAATAAAATTTGGTAATCTTCGTTACTAATATATTCTGATTGGTTCAACTTAAAAATATCAATATCATTTATTGTTCTGTTCATATTCATTTCCTAACTTTCTTTTTACTATCCATTTCTTTCATGGTATGATAATTATATGCACATAAAGAATATAAATAAAGTGAAATGATTAAAACACATACTTATCCACATTTATTCCACTTTTTTTTATTAAAAATATTCTTTATTAATATATACTTTTGAGTTTTCCACAGTTAATATTTAATTTGACAGTGATTACAAAAGTAAGTTCCGCGAAGGTTTATTTTTATTTTTTTGATAATAGTATGGCATTTAAAACAAGGCATTTTTGCTCTAGTATGAACTTGTAATTCTTGTTGATAGTAACCTGTTACACCAAGGCTTGAAGTATAACTACTAATTGTTGATCCACCAAGTTTTATTGATTTATTAAGCACAAATTTTGCTTTATTAATGATTTCTTGTAATTGTTTAAGTGTTAAGTTTTTAGTAATACTTTGCGGATGGATACTAGCATAAAATAATACTTCATCTGCATAAATATTTCCTAAACCACTCATAACATTTTGTTCTAATAATGTTGCTTTAATACTTTGACTTTTATTTTTTCATTTATTTTTTAAATATTCAGCAGTAACATTTTTATTAAAAGGTTCTGGACCAATATTAATATAAGGTTTTATTTTTTGATATTCATTTTTAGTTTGTAAATGAAAGGTTCCAAACTGTCTTGTGTCATGATATCTTAATTCGTATTTATTGTCTAATTCTAATATTAATAAGACATGTTTTCAATTTATTGATTGATTATTTTGTTGAAAATAATATTTTCCTTCCATTCGTAAATGACTTAATAATACATAATCATCTAATATAAATATTAATAATTTACCAACTCTTTGAACATCATTTATTGTTTGTCCAATAATTTGTTTTGTGAATTGTTCAATACTTGGTGTTTTGATAATTTTATTTAAAAGAATTCTAACACCAATAATTTTATGATTAGTTAAAAGTGGTTGTAAAGTTTTGCGAACAGTTTCAACTTCGGGTAATTCTGGCATTTTTATTTTCCTTCCAATAAAATATAATAAACTAATTTATTTTAAATATTAATAAATTTTTAAAAATTTATTTTAATTCAAATCAGTTATCACCAATACTAGTATTAATTAATAAGGGAACTTTTAATTTAGTAACATTAGACATAATTTTAGTAATTTTAGTAATAACATCATTAACTTTATTATCTTCAACTTCAAAAATTAATTCATCATGAATTTGTGCAATTAATATTGCATCAATATTTTGTTTTTTTATTTCTTCATAAATTTTATTCATTGCTAATTTTAAAATATCAGCAGCACTACCTTGAATTGGCATGTTCATTGCTATTCGTTTACCAAAATTTTGAATCACCTTATTTTTATTTGTAATTTCCATTACTTCTCTTCTACGATTAAAAATTGTTTGAACGTATCGATTTTTTTCACAAAAATCAATTATATTATTAATATAACTTTTAATTTTTGGAAAAACCGAAAAATATTTATTAATAAATATTTTAGCATCTTCAACTTTAATTCCTATTTGTTGTGATAAACCAAAACTAGAAATGCCATAAACAATGCCAAAATTAATAGCTTTTGCATTTTGTCTTTGTTCGTTAGTAACTTCTGCTAAAGGTATATTTAATATTTTACTTGCAGTTTCGCGATGAATATCATGCTTTTGCTGAAAAGCTTTAATTAAATTTTCATCTTCACTAATATGAGCTAATATTCTTAATTCAATTTGCGAATAATCACAGGATAGTATTTTAGTATGTGGTTTGCTTGGAATAAAGATTTTGCGAACTTCTCTTTGCTTTTTATCGCGAATACTAATATTTTGCATATTAGGATCTAATGAAGATAACCTGCCAGTACTGGTTTGCACTTGATTATAAATGCTATGAATTTTACCATCATCAAAAATATATTTTTGTAAACCAAGTAAGTAAGTGGAATATAATTTTTGTAATTTACGATATTCTAAAAGAATATCGATGATTGGATGTTGATTTTTTAAACTAATTAAAACTTCAAAAGCAGTACTACCTTTTTTATAATTAGGTAATTTTAATTCTTTAAATAAGTATTCACTAATTTGTTTTGGTGAATTTGGATTTAAATTACTATTACTTTCTTTTTTAATTTGTAATTCTAAATCTTGGATTTTTAGTAAAGTTTTATCAGTTAGTAGTTTTAATTTTTTTTGATCAATGTTAACACCATTACACTCCATATTTACTAATACAAAAGCAGCAGGTAGTTCAATCTCTTGATATAAATTTCAGTTATTAGTATCTTTTAATTTTTTTATAAGAATGAGATGAGAATCTGTTAAAAAATTTAATTTTTTTTCTAAAAAAATAGCTATTTCTTTTTCATCATTGGGAATATTTTTTTTAATACCTTTGCCATAGAAATCATCAGCGCTTAAATTATCTTTAACATTGACATTAAGCATAACAGCAATGTTTTCTGGTAATATTTTTTCATTAGCATAAAGAAGGTAAGCAGCTAACATATGGTCAAAAATAATATTATTTATTATTAATTTTAAACGTAGTCCTGCGATAATAACCTTTTTTAAATCTCAAGTTATTTTTTGTAGTTTTTTATTTTGTAAGAAATGTTGAAAATTAGAACAATTAATTGCATTGATTTTATTAATATAAAATGTTCCTTTTTTATTTTTAATACCAAAACCAATAATATTATCACAATTATAATTATCACCAAAAATTTCTAATCATAAGTAATTTGAATCACAATTTCATTCTTGACTTCACTTATTTATAATTTGAACGTGAGATGTACTATTTTTATTAGTTTTAGGATTAGTGTCTTGTGTTAATAAAGAGTTCATATTATATTGTTTGTAAAAGTCTTGTAACTTTTCATTATTTAAATTTTCAACATTATAATTAAACGTTTCTAAATTACCAGTAATTGGTGTATTTAAATTAAGTTGTGCTAGTTGTTTACAAATAATACCATTATTAAAGTTAAGTTTAATTAGTTTACTAACATTTGGTTTTAATTGTTCTACATTTTCAATAATGTTTTCTAATGTGTCATATTCTTTTAATAAACTAATAGCAGTTTTTTGACCAATTCCTTTAATGCCAGGTAAATTATCAGAACTATCACCCATTAATCCCTTTAAATCGGTAACTTGATAAGGTAATAATTCATATTCTGATTGAAATGTAGAAATAGTAATAACCTTTAAATCACTCATCCCTTTTTGTGGATTAAGAATTTTAATATTGTTATCTAATAGTTGTAATAAATCTTTATCACTACTCATAATATCAATTTGATAATTACTAGCAACTTTATTTTTAACAATGCTGCCAATAATATCATCAGCTTCATAATTATTTATTTGTCCCCAAGGAATTTGTGCTAAGTCTAAAAATATTTTAACTAAATTAAATTGTTCAATTAACTCAACCGGAGTTTCACTTCTTTTTCCTTTATATGTTGCTAAAGTTTCATGACGAAATGTTTTACGACCAGCATCAAATGCAACAAAAACACTAGCATAGTTGTTAGATTTTAAGTACTTAGTCAGCATTCTAATAAAAGCATAGACGGCATTAGTTGGAATACCCTGTAGCGAATGTAGATTAACTCCTTGGTATGCAGTAGCATAATATGCTTTAAATAATAAATTATTACCATCAATAATTAATGCTTTTTTCATTTATTCACCTAATTTCATAAAATTATTATAACAATAAGTAAGTATAACTTCATATAAAATTAAAAAATTAGCATATAAAAAAAACAAGATTTTTTTCTTGCTATCGAACAATAATTAAGTTACAGATTTAATTGTGTAGAAAACATTATAAATATAAGGTTTTAGGGTTAATTTTAAGAGAATTATTATATTTATAGTGATTAGAGTTCTGTAACTTAATTATTTAAATATTAAGGATATTTATAAATAGATCCTTAAGTTTTATTATAACATTCAATTTTTAATTTTTAAATTCATTTTTTCTTTTTTATATATAAAAAACAAGAGCTTTTCAGCTCTTGTCTACACAAGAATTATTGCTAAGATAATATGTCATTTATAAAAAAAAAGGGGGGGTTATTTATAAATAAAATTTAAGGTTATTGGGGTTATAGAGTTTAAATTAGGGGTTTTAGATTAATTTTAAATTTTTATATTTAAAAATATTATAATTGAATAATGTTTTGACATATTACCTTAATTTTAAAGGACCTAGGCTATCTAAATCCTTATAAGAATAATAACAAATAATATTTAAATTGCAAGGAAATTTGTTATTATTTTTAGAAATAATTTATATTTTCAGTTTTTTTTCAAAAATATATTCATACTCTATATAAGTTTTTGATTTTTTTGATAAATATTTTTGGAAAAATTGCAATAATTTTACCTTACTTATCTTAATTTTATAAAAAATCTTAGTACATTAATGGAGTGTTTATTTTTAGTAAAAATTTTTACATATTATGAAATTTTTAAACACTAATAAAAGTAATAAAATAAAAAAGATATATAATGATGTCGGATATTTAATATTTAAAATGGAGAAAAAATATTCAAGTTTAAAGTAAGGAGAAAATTAAAAAATGTCAAACCCATGAAAAACAGAACCTAATGGCCCAACAGATTTAAGCAAAGTTGCTAAATGGGAAATTAATGATGTGAATGAAACTAGAGAAAGATGAAAAAGAGAAAAAGAAGAAGAAAAAAAACAACAAAAACAAAACAAAGCGGGATCTAGTTTGAAAAAATAAATTTGTTTTAAAAATTATATAAAATATAACAAGATGTTTGGTGTGTATATGAGTTTTTATTTAAACCTATTACTTTATTATTTTAAAGTAAATGGGTTTTTTATTTTTTAATCAAATAAGGAGAAAAAAATGAAACAGATATTAGCAAAAGCCATAAGTGATATTGTAAAAAAAGTCGATGAATTACTAGAGATGAACCTTTACATCAAAATAAAGAGAAAATACAGAGAGAATTAATAACATATAA
Organism: Spiroplasma endosymbiont of Thecophora atra; assembly: GCF_964019735.1. Classification (NCBI taxonomy): domain Bacteria; kingdom Bacillati; phylum Mycoplasmatota; class Mollicutes; order Entomoplasmatales; family Spiroplasmataceae; genus Spiroplasma; species Spiroplasma endosymbiont of Thecophora atra. The sequence continues at coordinate 298,760 of NZ_OZ026464.1, forward strand.
AATAAAATCAGAAAATGATTTTGTATATAAAACAGAAATTAATAAGGATATTATAATTTATGAATATTTTTTTGAGAAAATAAAAGATAAAGATAATGGTCCTTGCATTGTGACGAGAATTTATTTTAGTAATGATGAGATATGAGAAAAGATAGTATATATTAATAATAAAGAAACTGATGTTGAATAAAAAATAATAGAACAATATAGAGTTTATTTTTGTAAAAAAGAACTTTTAGAAGAAAGTCAATTCATAAAAAATGAAAATGATAATCAAGTAGTTATTAGAAAAAAATCTATTTTGGATTTTAAAAATAAAGAAAATATTAATGGTGTCATTAATAATGATGAAAAGATTAAAGAAAGTAAAAATATTTTAGGTAAATTAGGTAGGTGAGTTGGAAAATTTTCTATTTTTACCCTTGAAACTTATCTTTTTGGGTTTGTTTCGGGAATTATTTCTGTTCTTGCTCTTAAAATTCCCTTTGCAATGGCTCTTTGTTGATGAACTCCTGCAGCTTTGGGAATAGCAACATTTACTGCTCTGCCTATAGGTTGATGTATAGTTTTAGCAATTGTAGCAGTATTAGGCGTTCAGTTACTAAAAGAATATGGAATTAAACCTTTATTAAAAAAAATGTGAAACTTGGTAGAATTAAAAAAAGCAAAAAAACTAGAAATGGAAGACTTAAAAGAAATAGATTTTCATAATATCAATTCTAGAGTTTTAAAAAACTATTTAAGTTCTCAAAAAAACATACCTTTTGATGAAATTAGACCAAGTTTTGAACAAAATATTAATATAATTAAAAATAGAAAATTGTCTCATCAAACTCAAGAAAAATTTGATGCAAAGAGTATTAATAATATTCCAATTTCAACTAATACTTGAAATAAAGTAAAATGTTTATTTCAATATAATTAATAAGTTAACAATTTTGTTGAAAATAATAAAATTTTAATCTATAAAATTAATACTATTTTCTCTTTTCTCTTATTTTATGGTTAATATTCATGTTATTATTACTAAGTAATTAAAAAATATTAATGAGGTATAAGATGAGTATTGTCACAATTGAGAATTTAACACATGCTAATGGTGGAAAAGTTTTATATAAAAACGCCACTTTACAAATTAATAAAGGTGAACATGTGGCATTAATTGGTATGAATGGTGTTGGTAAAACAACATTATTAAATATTATTAATGGAACAGTATCTGCAGATCATATTAATTTAAATATTCATCCTAAAATTAAAATTGGGTATTTGGATCAACATCAAGAGGTTAATTTAGAATTAACAGTTTTACAATATTTGCGTGAAAGTTATCAAAAACTTTTTGAACGCGAACAACAAATGGAAAACTTATATACAGAAATGGCTAATAATTATAGTGAAGAGTTATTAACGAAAGCAATGAAAATTCAAGATGAATTGACACACCAAGGATTTGATACTATTAGTAAAAAAATTGGTCGTTTAGTTGATGGATTGGGTATTAATTTACAACTTTTAGAACAAACTTTAGGTAGTTTAAGTGGTGGTCAAAGAGCAAAAGTGTTATTAGCAAAATTATTATTAAATGAAGATGATTTTTTATTACTTGATGAACCAACTAATTTTTTGGATATTGAACAAATTAATTGATTAACTAAGTTTTTACAAAATTACCCTAGTGCATTTTTATTGGTGTCACATGATCGTAATTTTATTAATACAACATGTAATATTATTTTTGATATTGATAATTATATGATTACTCGTTATGTTGGTAATTTTGAAAGTTTTTTAGAACAAAAAAGTTTACATCATCGTCAATATGAATCAGCATATTCAAATCAAAAGAAATTAATTGAAAAATTAGAAACTTATATTAGTAAAAATGCAGCACGTGCTTCGACTGCTAAAAGTGCTGAATCAAGAAGAAAACAATTATCCAAAATTAATGTTTTAGAAAAACAGCAAATCCAGTCTCCTCCAAAGTTTTATTTTAAGTATTATAAAACAACAAGTTCAATTGCTGTCCAAGCTAAAAACCTTGAAATAGGTTATCATAAACCATTAATTAAGCCGCTTACTTTTGTTATTAAGACTGGTAGTAAGTGAGTTGTTAAAGGGTATAATGGAATTGGTAAAACTACTTTCTTGCAAACGTTAGCTGGTAATATTCCAGCACTTGCTGGAAATATTAATTTAGATGATCGAATGCAAGTAGCGTATTTTCATCAAACTGAAGTAATGACTAGTACTACTCCATTTAATTATTTAAAAGAGTTAGATATTAAATTAAATGATGTTGAGATTAGAAGAATTTTAGCAAGTTTTGGTTTGCGTAGTAATTTAGTAATGAAACCAATGAACTTACTTTCTGGTGGTGAACAAACTAAGGTTAGATTAGCAGCATTGGCATTAAAACCTTATAACTTATTAATTTTAGATGAGCCAACTAATCATATTGATGTTTTAGCTAAAGAGTCTTTATTAAAAGCATTGCAAGAATTTGAAGGCACTGTATTATTGACAACTCATGATACTAATTTTAATAATAGTTGAGTTGATGGGGTTTTAGATTTTGAAAAATTAACAAATTAGTGAAATTAAAATAGTTATTTTTAATATTTAATTTATACATTTAAACAAATAAAAAAAACTTATAACTAAATCTTAGTTATAAGTTTTTTTTATTTGTTTAAATTATCCTTTACGATTACGGTCGTCACGGTCTCGTCTGCTAAATCCACCACTGTTTCCTCAACTAGAATCACCACGGTCAGAACGTGGTCTAAAGTTTCCACGATCAGAAGAATTTCTATCCCCTTGTGTTCTTGCTCCACGTTCAACAAAACGTTTTTCACGTTCTTCTGTGATTTTTACAAGTGTTGTTAAACTTGCATTAATAGTAATTACTGTTTCTTTTAAAACTTTAATTTCTTCTAATAATGCTTCTATTGTTTGATTGTTTTCCATTAACAATGCCTCTTCTTTCTGGCGCCTAATTGATAAATCTGATAATAATATCTGATATAATGAGATTAATAAGCACTTAATTAAGTATAGCATTAAAATTAAAATTGTATAGTATATAGTCATATATTTTATAGTTAAAAATAATTATTATTATGATAACTATTATTTTTTTATTAAATATCTAGTAAATAATACATTAAAATTAGTTTTTTATTTTACTAAAGTAATACTTTTAAATTTAAAAGTACGTATACCTTGAAAATCAATTAAATTTTCAATATCAATAGCAGTGATAATAAAATGATATGTAGTGTTTTTAATTTTATATGTAAAATCATATTTTAAATTAATTGTTTCGATATTATTGATGGTAGTTTTAGTCATAGTAATATTAGAAGTATTACCTATTTTTTTATTAATGCCGGTTGTGTTATCAGCATCAAAATAAACTTCATAGTTATCTTTAATTCATTGATTATTATTAGCAGTAATAATATTTTTAATTCCTAATTTATGACTTTCATCAGTAGTACCAAGTAATAAATTTAAGATATTATTTAGTTGACTGTTTGGTTCAAGCATAGTTTTTTGTAAAATATCAAGTATTGAACCCTGAGTAAAAGTTGGATATTCTGGATCATCTTTATTAATGTGTCCACCTAATGATTTATATAATTCTTCGACATCGGTTGCTGTTACATCACTTTTATTAATTATGTTTTTTAGAGTAACAATAGTATCATTTTTAAGAATTATTAAGAGACCAGTAGTATTATTAAATAAAAAATTCTCTAAATCTTGTAGATCAATATTAATACCTTCATTACCTGGGTATTGTTCTGAAATTTTGGTAATTAGATCAGTAATACTAGTAATAATGTTTTTAACACTATCTGTATTAATTGCTTTGATAATGGTATCAATTAATGGACTAGGATCATATGCACTATCACCAATAAGCCCGCCTAAGGTTAAATTTGCTGATATAGGTAAAGGACCAATTTTAACTTTTAAATTAAGTTTAACATCATAAAGAAATGTATCGAAACCACGAGTTTCTGCTGTAGTTTTACCAAATACGGTTAGAAGTATTTGTTTTAATTTTTCTGGTTGGTTAATTAAAGATTTTATAGTATTGATAATGTCAAGTAAATTATAGCTACCAGCACTTGGCTTTGATGGATAATCATTACCAATTGTTAAGTTTTTAACACCTTCAGTAATATCGGGCATATCTAATATTCATTTTTTAATAACCGGAATAATTGCTTCAATAATTGTTAAGATATAAAGTGGGTTAGTTAAAAGATAGGGAAAGTATTTTTCAATATCAGCAAAAAATCCTTTATCATCAGATTGAACATCCGGTGGATTTATACCATTAACAGTTATATATTCTGAAAGAATATTACCTAAATACCTTGGAGTTTTACCATCTTTACCAAAAATTTTATTGTCTTCACTCATTTTTCAAAACAAGTAATTAATTAAAGTGCCACCATGATATAAATCATAATCTTGTTTTGATTTTCAATTTTCAACTTTATGACCAGGAAATTGACCAAAACTTGGACTTATTTTTCATTTTCCATCATCATTTCAAGCGCTATAAGGTTGACCACTATCATCTTTTCAATTATTCATAAACTTAGTTAATGTTTCTTCATCAGTGGGTGTAGAAGTTTGTTGATCAGATCAACTGCCATTGACTAAATTACCAAATATTCTAGTTAGCGGATTTAAAAAATTAGAACCATAGTTATTAATTAAATTAGCAACTAATTGTAATCCAGCTGGTAAACTGCTTAAGTCACCTTGTAATGATTTTAAAAAACTAGAAATGGGGTTCATACCAGCACCTACAACTATATTTTCTAATTGCGGGTTAGCCATAATTGATATAGTTCTAATATAATCAAGTGATGAAAAAACATCATTAACTTGCTTTTTACTATTGATGGTTTTAGTTAATTCACCTGTTCCAGAAGCTTTAAAAAAATTATCAGGATCAAAGTTATTTACATCAATTTTTCCATTTTTCCCTCAACGTGTTTGTAAATCACCTCAATTATTTAAACTAGTATTTTTAGTTAAATTATTAATACTATTAATTTTAATTTTTCCCATAATATCATCATTAGTACTACTAGTATCAGCACCTAACTCTTTTGACATAACCATACTTTTAATTAAAGCAGAAGTTTGGTCAGCAAAACTTTTAGCGATACTATTAGTTACACGGTTAACATAAAAATTAAAGGTACAAGCCGATAGAGGTAAAATAGTGGCACTTGCTATTAAGATAATTCCTAACTTGGTAAATACTTTTTTCATAGCAGTTCTCCTTAAATAAAGTGTTATTTTTGTCAATTTTATTTTACTAAAATTTAATATATTTAACTCTGAAAATAATTAAATTCATTTCTTACAAATTGTATCATTAGTTATTTTAATTTTAAAATTTATTTAAATAAACAATTTAAATATGGTAATATATCAAACAGAGAAAAATTAAACATTATAAAAACTATCTATTATTTATTTTAAAATTATCCTATATATTAATTTTGTATAAGTGTGATATTATTAATCCATATGTGAACTTAATAATTAAAATTAAATGCAAAATTTTAATTTCAGGAATTAGGGAGAACTGTAATGGCAAGGTTAAATAAACGCGAAAAAGCGAATAATAAAAAAATGGTATCTACTAATAAGAAATCAAAAAAAAGTTTATTTAAGAATGCGTTACTATTAAAGCAGACTTTAGTTGCTACATGAAAAAGTAAATTACAATTAGTTATTTTACTATTACTTACTGCTTTTGCAACTTCGTTGGTTACTGGAAGTTGAATATCATACGTTAGAATGATTGAAGGAAGTAATCAATTAGGATTAAATGATCTTAAGTTTGATGCTGTTTTACCTTATTCACCAGTGTCACAAGGTATTAAACAAATTGCTAATCAAGCTTTTAGTTTAAAGTTAGGTCGATTTTATGTTCAAGATGGAACTAATAGTAAAAGTACTAAAGCGCTTTATTTTGATGATACAAAAATAGGTACAGATCAAGAAATACTACCAATCACTAAAGATAACTTAACTATTGATTATACTCGTGATAATACAGGCAATATTACTGGGTTTAATGATATAAGATGAACAAATCCGGATAATCCTTTAGTTTTTAATTTGAATAATAATAATGTTAAAGCAAGCATCTATGGTCAATTATTATTAAAATCAAAAAATGCTGCTAATGAAAATTTAAAAAACCATTTTAAAACAGCAACAGATGATTTATATCGTGATGTTTTTTTAAAAAAAACAGCACCCAATATTCTTCAATCTATTAATACTTTTATTAAGGAATGGATTACAAAACATTCAACAGATCCGATATTAAAGGAAACTGATAATGATAAAGTTACCACTTGAATTTTAGAAAATAAAATAAATTTTAGATCTTCTTCTAATGATGCTACTATTCCTGATAGTGTTAATTTGCAAGATCCAACAGAAAGAAATGAACTTTTTATTAAAGTAGTTAAGGAAACTGAACCTGATCCAAGATTAGATAATGATTATGGTATGAATGGTCAATGAATGAGAATTTATCGTAATTTTTCTGTAACAGAATCAGATAGTAATATTTATACTAATTTTACTAATACTTCTATTGGTTATCATTCACCTTTTAACTATAATGTGATTAGTGATGGCACTGAAAGAGATGCATTTTCTACATATTTAATTCGTGCGGTTGCAGCATTACAAATGCGTGATTTATATGTTCGTAATCAATTTACTGCCAGTGCTGGAGTAATTAATAATACTCAAATTAATACTAAAATTATTGATATTGGTTTACCTAATGCTTTAAATCATACTAATCTAAAAGTATTTGAAGGTGTTGCACCAACAAGTAAAAATGAAATAGTTATTACGCCACAATATGCAAGAAAAAATAAAAGTAATAAAGCGTATAAACCAGGCGATCATATTAATATTAATGGTACTGACTTTATTGTTAGTGGTATTGGTGGTGATGCTTATGATATTTATCCAACGATTAGTGACTTAGATCCAATTCCTAATACAAGAACTGAATTTATTGCTTATGTTACACCTTCAGCATGAAATGATGGAAATTGATATAAGACAGCAGATAAAACCGATAATACTTTAATGTATTTTACAAAATGAAATAATATTCCTAAAAATAGTATTCATGAATTTGATGTTGATTTATTTAATGATTTTTTTCAAAAAACAATATTTAGTGATAATGGTGTTAGTGATTTAAATCAATATGATTATAATAAGTATTTAGTTGAGAAATATGGTAATACAGATTCAACACCACAATCATCTTCTACATACCTTATTAATCCAAATCCTGTAGTTACAAGTAGTAATAGTCAGTTTTCGCTTTATAATAGTAAAGAAAAGATATTTAATTCAGCAATAATTGGATTTTTATTTGCAGCAATAGCAGGAGTATTATTTTTACTAGCGGTTGTTATTTTTATCACCACTTTAATTGTTAAAAAGGCAATCCAACATGGACAAGTTTCAATGGGTATTTTAAAATCAATAGGTTATAAAACATGACAAATTACGATTTCTTATTTGGCATATCCATTATTAACGCTATTAATTGCAATTCCAATTGGCTGAATTGTTGGTCTTGTAATTCAGGTATATTTAACTGAGATTTTTAATACTTTATTTGTTTTACCATATAATGTTTTTAACTTTGATGTTGTTCCATTATTTATTTCAATTGTTTTAATTATTGGTTTTATTACAATTGTTACTTTATTAACTGCCTTTCGTCTTTTAAAACGTGATCCTTTATTTTTAATTAAAAAAGATAGTGATTTAGCTTTAGGTGTTCCTAAAAATAGAACTAGCAAGTTTTTACAAAATAATTTTCGTCTTCGTTTTTTATTATCATTGTCAAAAACTAGTTGAAAAAAGATTTTAGTTACTTCGGGAGTTATTACTTTAGCTTCACTTTCAATTGTAGCAACAACACTAGTTCCTGCCACTATTAATAGCTTAAAAGTTAATTATTTCAAAACTCAAAAATATAAAAATTATTATGAGTATCAAACACCAATGCCGAATATGCCGATGAGTAAATATGGATTATATTCATGAGATTTTTTTAATCGACCAAGTGGTGAGAAGTATTATCCAACTTATGGTGCTATGCCTTGACCTGAAGATAAAATTGTTTATGATGAGAAAAAGGCACGTGTTGGATGATATAATCCATTATTGTTTAAAAAAGAAAAATTAACTAATAATTTTGCTGATATTTTTACTTTTGATTCATCTTTTCCTGAATCTGAAAGAGCAGAGTTTATAAAAAAAATGTCCTCTTATTATCAAGAACAATCAACAGGGACATTAGATCTTAATGATTTAGTTTGATCATATAGTTGATTAGGTGGCAAAGCTTTTAGTAATCAGTTAATAACTGATTTAAGTAAAGAAGATAATACACCATCAAAAATATTTTCATATAATATTGTTAATTTTGCAAGTGGTCAATTACCTAATATTTTGCAAGTTTCCAATCCTGGAGTGCCACCTGGTCCAGAGGCAATTAAAGAAATTTTAAAGCAAGTATTACCGGGCTTTGTTCGTCAGAGTATTGATAGTTTGCCAAGACCTAATATTAAAGAAGATCCTTATGATTATTTTAGTATTGGTCATAATTCTATTGCTTTTAATCCAAAAACTACTAATAATGGCGATATTAATGGACCAGATGAAGAATTAGTAACACAGTTTAAAGTTGGTGTTGATGAAAGTACAAAAATTGCTAAAAAAGAACTAATGGATGTTATTGGGATTAATCCCAATACTGCAATGTTAGTATTAAAAAATGATGAAGTTAAAGCTTTAAAATATAATGCTAATGCTAATGCTATTCCAATGGTTATCAATCGTGCTTTTCAATCTAAATTTGGATTAGATGTTGGTTCACAATTTAGTGGTGTACCACAAGTTAATACTTTATGTTATAAAAATATTGATGGTAAAAGTATTCCTTTACCAAAAGAAAATTGATATTACGGTGAAACACCACCAACAGATTCTTATACTACAAATGGTGGCATCTGATCAAAAAGTGGAACAAAATGAAATTATCGTGGTGATCAAAAAATAAAATTATCTGATAATAGTAAAGAATATAGGGATATCCATGGTACTAGGTATAATGGTATGTATAATGAAAAAGGACAACCAATTATAAATAATGAACCTAGTACTTGAAATAATGTTAATGATATTTGATTAAAATTGCCTTCTGATATTAGTGGTAGTGCTAAAACTGGTAAAATTCCAATAGCTGATAATGCTAAAACTATTGATTTTGATTTATCACGTATTTCCGATTCAACAGGTAAATGAATTAGACCTTTTTCATATGATTTGGTAAAGCCATATAATGGATTTGATCCTAAAGATCCATTAAGTATTTTATTAAACCGCCCAGCAGAATGATTTATGGGAATGGTTAATAATAATATTTTAACTAAAGAAAATAATATTAATGCTGATAGTTTACAAGCAGATATTAAAAATAACATGCCAACATGATGAAAAAATATTACGGGTAATGATAATCCACTTCATACATATCAAGTTGTGGGAATTCAAGATTCTTATGATACTCCTAAAGCCTATGTTGATCAAAAATGAGCTAATGAAATTATGGGTTATAGTTATATTGATGATAATCCTTATTATTCAGGAACGGATGTATTTCAATGATTTAATGGTAAGTTAAGTGCTAATGCTAATGTTTTTGATTTAATTGGAAGAATGAGTTTTAAATCAAATTTAGATGATTATACTATTTATGCAACCACTAGTTTAAGTGGTAATCAAAATATACCAATGGTTAAAAAAAATTATTTATTATCAAGACAACAAGCAATGCTTACTAAAATATCAGATATTGCTTTCAGTGCTAGTGCTTTATTTATTGTGACAACGATTATTTGTTCAATATTAATTGTTATTATGATTACTGATTTATTTACCGATCAATTTCGTCGTTTTATGGCTCATATGAAAGCAGAAGGATATACTAATTTAGAAATTAATTCTTTTACTTTAGGTATTTTTACACCTTGAGCATTACTTGGTTATATTGTAGGGTTTGCCCTAGGTTACCTTGCTATTTATGGTTTAATTAATATTCTTATTAGTTTTGTTGGTGTGGCTTTACCATTTACAATAACATGATGAATATTACCAGTAAGTTTTATCATAATTGGTGGTATATATATATCAACATTTATTATTAATAATCATGAATTAAATAAAATGAATTTAATTGAATTATTAAAATCTGATGAATAAAATAAAGTTCACTAAAGAATGTTTGGTAAATTTAAATATTTAAATTTACCAAATTAATAGTCAAATATGTATACTTTATTTGAAAACTAAATATTGTTTTTAACTCATTACTTTATTTTTAAAGTAAATGGGTTTTTTAATTTGAAAGGAGAAAAAAAGAATTTTGAAAGATGAATCATTAATTTTTAATTATTATGATATATTAAATGTATTACCAACAGCATCAGTAGCAGAAATTAAAAAAAATTCAAACAGACTGCTCTAAAAACTCATCCAGATAAAAATAATAATCCTCAATCAAAACTTAAAATGCAAGAATTGAATGAAGCAAAAAGAATATTAACAGATGAAAACTTAAGAAAAGTTTTTGATCAAAAACTTTTTATTTACTTGCTAAATTGTAAAGGTAAGTGCAACTAAATTATTTTTCTATCCAAATATTCGATTGGTGAAAGATAATTTAGTATTTTTCTTGGTCTTTGGTTTAAAGACAATATAAATTTATGAACTTCATTTTTATTAGTTTTTGAAAAAATAAATTTTTTAGGAAATTTTTCTCTAATTAAACCATTAGTATTTTCATTAGTACCTCTTTGTCAAGGTGAATATGGATTGGCAAAATAAATTTTTATATCTAAATTTTTTTCAAGTTGTTGTCAATTTGAAAATTCTTTGCCACGATCAAAAGTAATAGTTTTAACAATGTTTTTAGGAAGAATTGATAAATAATAACTAACATTTTTATTAATAACTTTAGTAGTTCTGTTTTTAACTAATATTGCTAAAGTAAATCGTGATACTCTTTCAACTAAAGTTATTAAACATGATTTGCTTTTACCTCGTGATGATACTATAGTATCTCCTTCTCAATGACCAAGTGTTATACGATCATTAACATTTATATCTCGTTCTTTAATTGATTTACCATTAAACTTGCCACGATTTTCTTTAGATTTTCGTTTTTTACCTTTTCTTCTTAAATTTTTACTAGTAACTTTATCAAGCATTCCAAAATAAATTCAAGTATAAATTGTTTTAAAACTAATAACTCACTCTTTATGAAAATTTTTAATTCTGCCATAAATTTGTTCAGGTGATCAACCTAATAGTAATTTTTGTTGTACATATTTTACTAAATTCTTATTTTTAAACTTATGAAAACTAATATGTGATTGTTTTCGATTTTCAGCTTTATTTTGTGCAATTAATGAAAAATAATGATTATTATCTTTATTTCTATTAATTTCTCGAATAATAGTACTAATACTTCGATTAAGATTTTTAGCTATTTCACTAATTTTAAATTTAAATTTCAATTGATTCTCAATATAAATCCTTTCATCTATGCCAAGATGTTTATAACTCATATAAAAACTCCTTACTTTTTTCTAAACTAAATTTAGCATTATGAAATTTTTATATGAGAATTTTTTGCAATTTTATTTACTTGCACTTACAAGTATAACTCAGCACTTTTTAAAAAATGGTAATAATAAGGTAGTTATTTATTTTCTTACTAATAAAGTAAATAATTTAAATATAAATGAAAAAGATAATTCTGGTAATACTCCTTTACATTATGCATGTTTTCATAATTTTTTAGAAACTGCAGATCTATTAATTAAATATGGTGCTAATATAAATGCCAAAAATAATAGAGATAATACTCCTTTACATTATGCTATAATGGGTAATGCTGATTTAAAATTTATTAATTTATTAGTTGAAAAAGGTGCTAATTTTATTGAGAAAGATAAAATGGGTAATGATAGTTTATCTTTTGCCAAAGATTTTTCAAAAGATAAGAAAGTTTCTGAATTTTTTTTAAAAAAATGAAAAAATTAAAAATAAAACAAAATCAAAAAAATTTATTAAATATAACTAAAAAAATTACCAATATTGAAAGAGATATTGCACGTTTTGAACAGAAAAAAATAAATTCAGTGTTAAATTATATTATTATTATTTTTACTTTTGGTTGTGTTAATAAGAACAAAGATATAAATAAGGATATTTTAATTAAAACTGATCAACTTTAAAATTTATTATTAGAAAAAGAAATTGCTAATAATGAGAAACATGTATTTGAAGAAAAAATCAACCGATTAAGTTTTAATAAAACTAAAAAAATAAATGCAATGGATTTACAAAATCAACCTTCAACAAGTGGATATAAACCATCAAATTCATCATGTATTTAATAAAACAAGTTAAAAAGATTGCAAAAGCAATCTTTTATTTTTAGTTAAAATCAAGAAAAATTGATTGATATTTTTTGGATTTATTATTAAATTAAAATATAATAAATTACTTATTAAATAAAACTTTTAAATCGTACTATTAATATTTTAATAAAATTAAAGTATTAATGTCATAAATAACTAGTTATTTATTGGTATAATAAACAATGTAGGTGAAAATATGGCATTTTTTAAAAATTTAAAGACAAAATTATTTGGTCAAAAGACAACTAAATATGATCAGGGCCTTAAAAAGTCAAGAACATTATTTGCATCTAAAATTAAAGCATTAGCAGCGCGTTATCATCAACTTGATGAACAATATTTTGAAGAATTAACTGAAGTATTAATTTTAGCAGATGTTGGATACAAAATGGCAGAAACTATTACTGATGAAATTCGTCATGAAGCCAAAATCCAAAAATTAACAAAACCAAAAGATATTAATGATATTATTATTGATAAAATGTTTGTTATTTATACTGATGGTCAGTTGGTTTCTACAAGATTAAATTTTAGTAGTAATAATATTTCGTTATTTTTAGTTGTTGGTGTTAATGGTAATGGTAAGACAACATCAGCAGCTAAATTAGCAGCTAAATTAAAGACACAAGGTAAAAAACCAATTCTAGTTGCTGCTGATACTTTTCGTGCTGGTGCAGTTGAACAATTACAAATTTGAGCAGAAAGAATTGGCATTCCTTGTTATTTAGGAACACCAAAGCAAGATCCAGCTAGTGTTGTTTATGCTGGAGTTGAAGCAGCTAAATCTGAAGGTTGTGATGTTATTATTGTTGATACGGCAGGAAGATTAGAAAATAAAGTTAATTTGATGCAGGAGTTAAAAAAGATTAATAAAATTATTACTCAGAAATTAGGACATGAAGCTAATGAAACATTGTTAGTAATTGATGGTACAACTGGACAAAACGGTATTAATCAAGCGCAAGAATTTATGAAAATTGTTTCTTTGACTGGCATTATTTTAACAAAAATGGATGGCACTGCTAAAGGTGGTATTATTCTTGCTATTAAGGAAGAATTAGATATTCCTGTTAAATTAATGGGTTTTGGTGAAGGTATTAATGACTTGGAAGAGTTTGATTTAGATAAGTATATTTTTAGTTTAACAAGTGATTTGTTTGTGGAGTATGAAAATGAATAGTTTAGAAAAACAAGTTTTATATTATAGTTTATTTGCTTTTTATAATACATTATTAACAGCAAAACAAAAACAATATTTTACAAATTACTTTATTGAGAATTTATCTTTACAAGAAATCGCTGATTTACAAAAAGTATCACGAACGGCTGTTCATGATAGTCTACAAAAAGTTATTATTTTATTAAATAAATATGAAAGTAAGTTGCATCTTTATGAAAAATATAAACAACGACAAGTAATATATGAAAAATATACGGAAAAGTATAATTTTATTAAAGTTTTACAAGAAATTGATAAAATAGAATAAAGCAGGTGGAAATTAATGAAAATTTTAATAATTGGTGATATTTACAGTATTGTTGGTAGACAAATGGTTAAATATTGAATTCCTAAAATAAAAAAGGAATATGAAAATCAATTTAAGATTGATTTAGTAGTTGCGAATGGTGAAAATACTACGCATGGTAAATCATTATGTAAAAAACACTATGATGAATTAAAAAATGCTGGTATTGATATTATTACTACCGGTAATCATATTTTTGGTCATCCTGATGTTGCTAAGTATATTAATACAACTCCCGATTTATTGCGTCCTTTAAATTATAATCCTTATCATCCAGGTAATGGTACAATTTTAGTTAAAGTTGGTAATAAAAAAGTGCGTGTAACAAACTTAATTGGTCGTACTTTCATGGATAAATCTGATAATCCTTATTTTGCTCTTGAACAACTTATTACGATTGATAAACAAAATAGTGAAGAAAAAAGTGACATTCATATTATTGATTTTCATGCTGAAGCAACAGCGGAAAAGTTATCTTTTGCTTGAAATTTTGATGGTCAAGTTACTTGTGTGGTAGGAACTCATACTCATGTTCAAACAGCAGATAATCGTTTATTACCAAAAGGTACCGCTTTTATTAGTGATGTTGGAATGACAGGTCCGTTTTATTCTATTATTGGTGCTAAAGCTGAAGAAGTTATTATTCGTGATAAAAAAAGTATGCCGGCAAAATTTAGTCCAGCAGATGGTGAAGGTCAATTTTCAGCTGTTTTATTAACTATTAATGATGAAACAAATAAAGCACAAAAAATTGAACGTATTTTTATTCATCCACAAGCACCTAATTTTAAAATTTACGAATAATTACAAATATAGGAAGGGACTAACTTTAACATGATATGAAACAATGCTAATTTTTTTACTGAACAAAATGGTTTATATTCGATTTTAATTGGGATTAGTATATTAGTAATTTTAAGAATTTTATTAATGGCAAAAATTAAAGACAATGTTCATGTACAACAAGCTGCTGAAATACGAGAAAAGGTAATTATTTTACGTGATGGTTATGAAGTAAAATTATTTAAGCAAATGGTTGATAAAAGTACAGTCATTATTATTGGTGCTCATGGCTTGCAAGGTCAAAAAGATGATTTTAAATTACTAAGTTCTTTTTGTAAAAAATCACAACTATCTTTGATTACTTATGATCGAAGAGGTAATGGTAAAAATGGACAAGATTGAAAATTTAAATCATTAGGTACTGATATTAATGATTTAAAAGATATAATAAGTGCAGTAAAATCTAAATATCCCAATCAAAAAATTATTGTTTTTGGTGAATCATTAGGCGCAGCTATTGCTAGTCATGCTGTTAAAAATAATTCACAAGTATCAGCATTAATTACTAGTAATTTAGTGACTAAAAAAAATCTTTATCAATTTTCATTAAGTTTTATTATTTGTTTTTGTTTTGCTTTTATTTTTAATTCTAATATTCAAATGCCAATCTATGTTGAAAATCAAGATATTTCTAGTAATAATGCTCATATTACTAATATAAATCAAAGATATAGTAATCGTCAAAATTGATCATTACGTTTTTTACTACAATTTAAAAAAATTAATAAAAAAAGTATAATGGAAATTAGTAATTCAAAACTTCCAACGTTAATCTTGCAAAGCGCTGATGATGTATTTAGTGATTTTCATCAACTTAAAATTAATAAAAAATATTGGAAGAAACATCATAGTTATGTTTTTATTTTTGATGGTAAACATGCTTTAATTAATGAACCTAATATTAAAGATATATTTGATAATGAAATTATGCCATGAATTACAAAAAATATTTTACTTGAGAAAGGTTAAAAAATATGAAATTAATACCTAATATTACCCATCCTCTTTTTACTAGTGAGTCTGTTGCTCCTGGTCATCCTGATAAGATTTGCGATCAAATTGCTGATGCAATTTTGGATGCTTTTTTAAAACAAGATCCACATGCCAAAGTAGCATGTGAGGTTTTTATTACTACAAATTTTGTTTTAATTGGCGGTGAAGTTCATAGTCACGCTCAAGTTGATTATCAAGCAATTGCGCGAAAAGTTATTACTGAAATTGGTTATATAAATGATGAAATTGGATTCAATGGTTTTACTTGTGAAATTAAAGTGTTAATTCATGAACAATCACCTGATATTTTACAAGGTGTTGAATTAAAAAATCATCAAATTGGTGCTGGTGATCAAGGAATAATGTTTGGTTATGCATGTCAGCAAACATCAGAATATATGCCATTAGCAATTGTTTTAGCACATGAATTAATTAAACGAGCTACAAAATTACGAAAGGAAAAAAAATTTAAGTATGCACTTCTTGATATGAAAGCGCAAGTTACTATTGATCAAGAAGACCCTAAAAATTTAAAAATACATACTATTTTAATGAGCATTCAACATCAAGCAAATTATGATGAAAAACAATTTAAAACGTTTATTCATACAGAAATTATGCAATATATTGCTAATAAATATCATTTAAATCTTGATTTTAAATATTTAATTAATCCAACCGGTAAATTTGTAATTGGTGGACCTGCCGGTGATACTGGTTTAACAGGAAGAAAATTAATGGTTGATACTTATGGTGGAGCTGCTTGTCATGGTGGGGGAGCTTTTTCAGGAAAAGATCCCACTAAAGTTGATAGAACGGGTGCTTATTATGCTAGGTATATTGCTAAAAATATTGTTGCTGCTAACTTAGCAAAGATTTGTGAAGTACAATTAGCTTATGCAATTGGAACTCCTGAACCAATTGCAATATTTGTTAATACTCATCAAACTATTATTTCCGGTTTAACAGAGGCAAAATTAACAGAAATAATTTATCAAGTCTTTGATTGTTCTGCTAGTGCTATGATTGATAAATTAGAGTTATTGAAACAAAATTATCAACAATTATCAACTTATGGTCATTTTGGTAGAAATGATTTACAATTACCTTGAGAGAAATTAGATAAAGTTAGTTTATTGAAAACTTATTTACCAAAAAAATAAGATGGGGAGAAATATTTTATGTTTTTAGAAGTAATAGCTACATCTTTAAAAGATATAGAAAAAATTAATAATTCTTTAGCTGATCAAGTTGAACTTTGTACTGCTATGGAATTTGGTGGTTATACTCCAAGTTATGAATTGATTGCTGAAGCATGTAAAATTTCATTGAAACCAGTAATGGTTATGGTTAGAAATAATAATAATAATGGTTTTAATGTTACTGATAATGATTTTAAAATCTTTAAAAGAGATATTGAATTTATTAAAACAACTCATGCATCAGGTATTGTTTGTGGTATTTTAACTAAAGATAATAATATTGATGTTGAAAGAATGAGTGAAATTATTAAATTAGCAAAGCCTTTAAAAATAACTTTTCATCGTGCTTTTGATGAAATTTTTAATAAAAAACAAGCTTTAGAACAATTAGTAAAATTAGGTGTTACTACAGTTTTAACGTCTGGTGGTCAAGATAATATTGTGAATAATATTAATAAATTTAAAGAATTAAAGAAATTAAATTTACCAATAAAAATTCTTGCTGGTGGTGGAGTTAATTTAGAAAATGTTAATGTTTTATTAAAAAACAGTATTAATGATATTCATGTTGGAAAATGTGTGCACGAAGATAATAATTTTAATAATCCTATTAATTATAAATTAATTAATAATATTAAAAATATTGCATAAATAATAAAAAGTTTTATAATAGATAAGCTTAAACATTTAATAAAGGTTACTGTTCTTTTAGTACAAAAAAACAGTAACCTTTATTGATGGTTTATTATTATAATTAGTTGCATTGATTTCATTTTTATTAGATTCTAAAGAACATTGTTTTGTTAAAATTTTTTCTACTTTTGTATGTTTTTGTTTTTGTGCTCTTATTAAAGCAGTTTCACCACGTAAATTTATTTGATTAATGTCAGCATCATTGGCTATTAATAAATCAACTACATTTAAATGGCCATTTTTGGCGGCCTTTGTTAAAGCAGTATTGCCAAATTTTGTTTTATGATTAACGTTAGCGCCGTTTGTTATTAAAAGATTAACTATTTCTGTGTGACCTTGTTCAGCAGCTAGTGTTAAAGCAGTATCTTTTGTACTATTTATATGATTAACGTTAGCGCCGTTTGTTATTAAAAGATTAACTATTTCTGTGTGACCTTGTTCAGCAGCTAGTGTTAAAGCAGTATCTTTTGTACTATTTATATGATTGATATCAGTATTATTTTGGATTAAAAATCTAACTATTTCAATGTGACCATAATCAGCAGCTGTTATTAAGTCACCCTCCATATCGAACTTATTGTTATCAGAATCAAATAGTAAAGTTTTAACTGTTTGTAAGTCACCTTCTTCAATAGCTGTTAAAAATTTATTTTTAGGAATTTCTTTATCTTCCTTTTCTAAATTAAAACAAAAAACCTATTTATTTTGAAATAAAGTAAATAGGTTAAAAACTTATATTAAATTTTAATAATATAATATCATATTTTCTTTACTAGTAATAGAAAATTATCATTTTTAATTAAAAAATAATTTTAAAATATATAAAAAAAGAAAAGAAATTTTTTAAAAAATTTCTTAATTTACAAGTATTTTTGCATATTAAAGTTATATTGTAAAATATTTGGTTTTCATATATTATTAATTCAAAATCTTTATTGGTTTTTAAATTAACTTATTATTTTTAAGCGAGGTAAAAAATGAAAAACTTAGTAAAATTATTATCGATCTTAACAATGTCAACACCAATATCATTATCAGTTGTTGCTTGTAATAATAACACAACACAAAAAACAGAATTAAAAGATAAAATTACTAAATTAACAACAAATATTACTATAGATGTTAATAAAAGTAATAAAAAATTAGATACATTAATAAATAATACAACAGAAGTTAAAAACTTAAATCCAAAGTTAGTTAACCCTGTAATTAAATATTTTAGTGATAAAGAAGCTAAAAATGATATAACTACTAAATTAGAAAAAGTTGGTGATTTATATATAGTTATTACTAGCAATAGTAATGATTTGAATTATCAAGGTTCAACAGCACCAATTAAAATAAATATAAAAGAACAATCTGATAAAACTGATTTAAGTACTATTACTCAATTAACTGGTTTAGACATTATTGCTAATCCAAGTAAAAGTTATAAAGAATTAATTAGTAATATAAATAGTTTTGATGAATTTAAGTCAACACCATTAGCTGCTGGTTATCAACTTCAATTTTATAACGAAAATAATCAAGAAATAACAAACAATAAACAAGAACTTGAAAAAGTATCTAAAATAGTTGTCAAAATAAGTAGTAATTCAAATGATCCAAATTATCAAGGTTCAACAATGATTGATATAACTAAACAAACAATTATTTCAGATATTGATATGCAAAATTATTTTGCAGAGAAAACTAAACCAGTAGCCAAATTTGCACCAGAAAATCCTTCAACTCCTGCTACATCAGATAAACAGCAGGCAATTGCAAATGTTACAGATAGTTTAAAAAAAATCCAAAAAAAATTTGAATATCTTACTAAGTCAATATTAGAAGGTATGTATAAGGAAAAAATTGATTTTAATAAACTTACAAATAAAAATGAAATTTATGATCTAAATGAAAAGCCGGTTTCTAATAATTGATTTGAAAATAAAGAAACAAAGAAACCAGCATTAATAATAATTTTTTATGGTAGTGTAAAAGAAGAAGATGGTTATTTCTTTCCTATTTGAATAAATATAACTTAATTTTATTCAATGGAAACTTAACTAAAATTAATTGAAAAATTACTTTAAAATACAAATTCCCTTTTAAATTAAAAAGGGAATTTGTATTTTAAATCTGAAAAAAATTCAAGTAACATTTTTATTTTTTTTCTTTTAAATTTTGATGTTTATAAAACATTCTATTTTCAATACTTGCAATACGAGCAGTTGATTCACCAACATTAATATTAACCAATGCTTCATCAATTGCATAGATTTTTGCATCTAAGTTATCTAAATGATGTAAAATTTCAGCTTCTATTGTTTTTGGTAAGACAGGTGAGCCATATTCATATTTACCATGACTAGATAATATTAGATGCTGTAATAAAACTACGATTTCTTCCTCTAAGTTAATATTTAATTCCTTACAAGCAAGTGTAACTTGCATTGCACCTAATGAAATATGACCAATCATTTTACCTGATAGTGTATATGAACTAATAGGATTATTATTTAATTCAACCATTTTTCCATAATCATGCATAATGATTCCTGCATATAATAGTTCACTATTAATATTACGATCATTATAAAGTGCTACTACTTGTTTTGCCATTCTTAGCATTGTTACTGAGTGTCATAATAAACCGCTTTGAACAGCATGATGCATTTTAACTGCTGCTGGTCATTTTTTATAATCATCAATATTTTTTTTATTAAAACATTGGATTAATACTTTTTTTAAAATTGGATTTTTAAATTCCTTTATTGTTTGACTAATTTCAGTTCATGCTTCAATAATATTAATTGGTGCTTGTGTAAGTAATAAATCATAATATTCACTAGGATTAGTAATAATAGTTCAATTATTAATTTTTAGTTGTATTTCATTATTATAATTAATGCTATTTGCTTCAATTTTAATTACTTGTCCTATTGTTAATTGTTCAATAGTTTCTTTGCTTACGTCTCAAATTCTTGCTGAAATTGTCCCAGTTTTATCTTGTAATTGTAAGTTTAAATAATTAGTATTGTTAGAAGCAACACCTTGAATTACTCGATTAATAATTACTACTAAACTTAAAACATTATTAGGTTTAATATCTTTAATTACAGTCATTTTTTAGTTCCTTTCTATCATTTTATATCTTTGATATTTAGATGTTTGATAGCTAATTCTTCATACATTTTTCTCATTTTTAATTGTGCATCATTAATGGTTTTATCAACACAAACAAAATAGAATTTAATTTTTGGCTCAGTTCCACTAGGTCTAACAGCAAATCATGAACCATCACTGAAGTAAAATTTTAGTAAATTTTGCGATGGCATTCCATGTAAACCAGTTTGATAATCTTCAACTTTAATTGTTTTAATATTATTAAGCGTTGGTATTTTACTAGTTCTTAATGTTTCTAACATATTATTAATAGTATTTTGTCCTGTTTTTCCTTTTAAAATAAGATTAACAGTATAACAGTAATAATATCCAAATTTTTGATAAATATTTTCTAAAACATCAACTAATGTTTTTTGTGAATTTTGATAATATCAAGCCGCTTCTGCTGCTACTATTGCTGATTGAATACCATCTTTGTCACGATTAATATCTTTAATAACATAACCATATGCTTCTTCAAAACCAAAAACAAAGTTAATGTTACGTGCTTTTTCTTTTAGCATTTCTGCACCAATTCATTTAAAGCCAGTTAACGTTTTAATGACTTGACATCCGTATGATTTAGCAATCATGTCAGATAAATTGGAAGTAACAAATGTATTGTACATAACGGGATTTTTTGGCATTGTTTTATTAAGTTGATAATGGCTTAATAAATATTCTAATAAAATTGGTGCTGTTTCATTACCTGTTAATAATACATAATCATTATTATGTTTTACAGCAATACCAATGCGATCAGCATCAGGATCATTTAAAATAATTAATGGTGCATCATGTTTTTTAGCGTGTTTAATTGCTAAATCAAATGTTGGTTTTACTTCGGGATTGGGTGACACCACACCTTTAAAATCAGGATCATAGTTAGCTTGCTCTGTTACTAAAATAATTTCATAACCGCATTGTTCTAAAATTGGTTTAACTCATTCACGACTAGTACCGTGTAGATTAGAAAATACAATTTTAAAGTTACGATTTTTAACTTGTGGATAAAACTGTAAATTTTTAATATCATCACGATAATTATCTTCTACTGTTGAAGGCACTTCTTTAATTAGGTTAGTATCATAATCGAATGTTAATTGAAAATCATCAGGCAATTGTTCCATTTTATTGCTAATTATATTGGTAACATTAGGAAGAAATTGACAGCCATATTGATCATAAATTTTATAACCATTATATTCAGGAGGATTATGACTGGCCGTAATAACAATTCCAGCAAGAGCATTAACTTTTCTAATACTATATGAAAGTACTGGTGTTGGTCTTAAATCATTATTTTTAAATAAAAAAACAGGAATTTTATGTTTGGCTAAAGTTTTTGCTGTTAACATTGTAAATTCTGCTGAAAAGTGACGATTATCATGAGCAATAATAACACCACGAAGTAAGTCTTTTTCAGAAAAAGCAGATTTTAAATATTGAATAAATGCGACAGTTGCTTTCATAATAATAATTTCATTAATTCTGCCGGTACCAACTCCAGTAATACCACGCATGCCAGCTGTACCAAATTCTAAAGTTGTAGTAAAAGCATCTTCAATTTCACTTTTAGACATTGTAGTTAATTGTTTTTTTAAGTGTTGTGGTAAGTTTTGCTTTTTTCAAATCTCATATGTTTTTAGTACATTCATTATTATTTCTCCTTTATAATAAAAAATTAAGTTTATAGGTAAATCATACTATAAAATAAGAAGAAAATAAATTTTAGTAGTTAATCTAAACATAAACTTTTAATTAAATAATAAAAAATAAAATTATTAAAAATTTCAATTTTAATCTTTAATAATTTTATTTTATTTTTATATTGATTGTGAATTGGTTTTATTTAGAATTGTTATTGGTTGTTTGTCGTTTTTAATAGAATTTATTGCTTTAATGTTTATTTTTTTATTTGGTTCTGAAGTTTTAATTACTTTATATAATGGTACTTGTTTGTTATCTTTATTAAGATACTGATCACTAGTAATAGTACCAACAAGCTTTTCATTATTATTTAGTAATATTTCAGCAAGAGATGTTGTTATTGGTAATTGTGGTTTAATTTTTCTTGAATTTGTTGTTGTTTTTTCTTTAAAAACTTGTTTTTCTTTTTCTGTTATAAGATTTTCTGTTTTTTTACTATATAGCACTTTTAAATATCTCCTTTTTTAAATGCTAAATTGTAAAGGTAAGTGCAACTAAATTATTTTTCTATCCAAATATTCGATTGGTGAAAGATAATTTAGTATTTTTCTTGGTCTTTGGTTTAAAGACAATATAAATTTATGAACTTCATTTTTATTAGTTTTTGAAAAAATAAATTTTTTAGGAAATTTTTCTCTAATTAAACCATTAGTATTTTCATTAGTACCTCTTTGTCAAGGTGAATATGGATTGGCAAAATAAATTTTTATATCTAAATTTTTTTCAAGTTGTTGTCAATTTGAAAATTCTTTGCCACGATCAAAAGTAATAGTTTTAACAATGTTTTTAGGAAGAATTGATAAATAATAACTAACATTTTTATTAATAACTTTAGTAGTTCTGTTTTTAACTAATATTGCTAAAGTAAATCGTGATACTCTTTCAACTAAAGTTATTAAACATGATTTGCTTTTACCTCGTGATGATACTATAGTATCTCCTTCTCAATGACCAAGTGTTATACGATCATTAACATTTATATCTCGTTCTTTAATTGATTTACCATTAAACTTGCCACGATTTTCTTTAGATTTTCGTTTTTTACCTTTTCTTCTTAAATTTTTACTAGTAACTTTATCAAGCATTCCAAAATAAATTCAAGTATAAATTGTTTTAAAACTAATAACTCACTCTTTATGAAAATTTTTAATTCTGCCATAAATTTGTTCAGGTGATCAACCTAATAGTAATTTTTGTTGTACATATTTTACTAAATTCTTATTTTTAAACTTATGAAAACTAATATGTGATTGTTTTCGATTTTCAGCTTTATTTTGTGCAATTAATGAAAAATAATGATTATTATCTTTATTTCTATTAATTTCTCGAATAATAGTACTAATACTTCGATTAAGATTTTTAGCTATTTCACTAATTTTAAATTTAAATTTCAATTGATTCTCAATATAAATCCTTTCATCTATGCCAAGATGTTTATAACTCATATAAAAACTCCTTACTTTTTTCTAAACTAAATTTAGCATTATGAAATTTTTATATGAGAATTTTTTGCAATTTTATTTACTTGCACTTACAAGTATAACTCAGCAAATTAAAAACCTATTTACTTTAAAATAAAAGTAAATAGGTAAAAACTTATATTAATTTTAGAAAAATTATATCATAGTATCTATATTTAATATAGATATTTTTTATTTATTCTTGTATTAGATAACTATTGTTTAATTAGAAATAGTTATTTCCTTAGAAGTTTTATAATTTAATTATTTATAAAAAATACATGTATAGGAAATTAAATATTAATACTTATATAAGTGTTAATTATAATTTTCATCAAAAGTATTATTTTTTATGTTATTATATATTCATAATTTAATAATTGTTCAGTCCTAATATAGATATATTTCTATGTTAGGATTTTTATTAAATTAAAGTTTTAAAGAAAAGGAAAAAAAGATTAAAAGAAATTCCTAAAGATAAAACTAAAACAAATTAATTAAAGTAGCAGTAAGCAATAGAACAGTTCTTGCTTATGCTTGAGACGCCAGATTAGTCAATAAGAAACATTGTGAGGCTGAGTTACAAATTATGAAACAAATAATTATTTTTGTTTCTATTGTTACACCTGACTATGTAGAGATGAAAAACTTAGTTAAAAAATGACAAAAACAAGTGAGTGATTTAATAAATAAAACTGAAGTTTCAATCAGTGAATATAAAAAATTTTGTTTTAAAAACAATTTCAGGACAATTATAAATAAAGATTGCAAATGCAATCTTTATTTATCTCTTTATATTAATTTTAAGTTATTAATTTTTTTATTGATTTTACTTGGAATTTCTTGTAAATGAGTTACAATTGTATTAAAGTTTTAAAGGAACTTTGGAACAAAATATTTTGGTTTTTTTATAGACCTCGTTTAAATTTTTGTATTTAAATTAGGTTTTTTGTTTTATTATATCGTTTAAAGGAGTGAGAAATATGAAATCACAATTTTATAGAGATGGAATAATTTATTATGCAATGAATTTGGAAAAGTGAGCAAATGTTGAAAATAAAACTTATTTTATAAAATATCATGATGTGATTTTAAAATTAACTGATATCATTAATTGTTATGATTTAAAAAATATTTCTGAAGTAAAAGTTTATAAGTTCTTAGCAGATGCTTTTAATAGTCGAATTTTAAAAGAAGTAGGGGATAACTAATGAAAATTAATTTAGAAGAATGCACAAATAATAAAATAAAATATTTAGAATCATTACCAGAAAGAACTAATGGAATGTATTTAGTTATGTATCCAGTAAATTCATGAGCAGAAATAGTTAATAAATGTGCTTGCAGTAATTCTAGTGATGAAGAAACAGCAGTAGTACTACAAACTAAAAAAGGTCCTAAAATATAAACCATTATAAAATAAAAAAAGGCGTATTAATTACGGCTTTTATTTTTTTATAATGGAGCGGGTGATGGGAATCGAACCCACGTCTTCAGCTTGGAAGGCTGTAATAATACCATTATACGACACCCGCAGTTATGTTAACCACCATGTATTTATATCATATTACTAAAATTAAAGTCAACTACTTTTGATAAACAAGTTAAAAAAAATTATTTTTTAATCTTTTTTTCAATATGTTTATTTTTTTTCTTTTTAAATAAAAGAAGTTTTTCTTTAAAGAAAAAAATACAAAAATAATTGAAGCTATAGCAAAAAAATGAGCAATTAATCATATAATTCAGAATTTATTAATATTTAAACTGAAAAGAAAAGTTGAACACAATATTGTGATAATTAGTGACAATATTAAAAATACTAATAAAATTTGTTTTTTATTAGTAACTCATATTGGCATAATAAAAATAAATAGAATTATACTAGTAATTGGTCAAATCATAATTTGAATTGAAGTATTCATAATTTTGGCAACAAATGAGTTTTGAGATTTAGGAAAAAAATTATTAGTCATAAACATTAGTCAAACTAAAAATAAAAATAAAGAAGCAATTGTTAAAGTTATTTTGCTAATTAATAAAATTTGTTTTAATTTATTTTTTTCCATTTCACTCACCATTTAATAATAAGTTTTGTAATCTGGCATTTTGATGCCAGATTACAAAAAAACCTAATTATAATACTTTATCATAAGTATACTAAAATATTTTAAAAAATATTATTCTTTGTTATTTTCTTTTCTTTTTTGTTTTTTATGACTTTTAAAATCCATTATGACAAAGAAAATAAAAAGACCAATAATACTTACTAAAGAAATTACCATTAAAATAATTGCTCCAACATCCATGTTTTTTAACCTCTTTCAGTTTTTGTTTTTATTTTAAATAATTTATTAAAACCATTATGAATATTTTTATGATAAGTTAAGATAAAAGTTAAAAGTAAAACTAATCCAACACCAAGTGTTAGACCAACTGTACCATAGACAAAATTAGCATTGAGAATATTAATAATAAAATCATAGATACCAGTAGCAATATTAATTAAAATTAAAATTGGTGCGATAATTAAAATTACTATTTTATATCCTTTTGTTCATTTCATTCATGAATTTTCATTATTATATAATTTTAATGTATCATATAGTTTTCAGCCATATGGACTAATACCAATTAATAAAATAAACCCAATTATTAGTAATCAAATTTGTGCTACTCAGATTGCTAGCCCATTAAACAGCGCTGGTGAATTACTAAAGGTAAATAATACTGATACTGCCATTGCTCCTAATAATGATATTGCTAATGCTTGTTTGCGCTTTAAATGAATTTCATATTCTAGACCATTTACCATTGATTCAACTTGACCAATTAGTGAGGACATACCCGCAAAGAAAAGTGTAACAAAAAATAATATTGCTAAAATATTTCCTAAAATAGGAACTTGATTATTAATAATAGCAAATAATTGTGGTATTACTTGGAAAATCAAAGCAGGACCTGCTTGAAATACATCTTTAATATCAGTTTTACCTTGATTTTGAGCAATTGCACCTATTGAATTAAAAACAATAATTGTTGTTAATATACCAATAACGCTAGTACCAAAGGCTACTACAAAAGCTTGATTAGTACTATCTTGTTTTTTGGGAGCATGAGCTGCATAAATATAAATGGTTCCTGTACATGTTGATAACATAAAGAATGATTGACCAAAAGCATCTTTTCATAATCCAGGATTTAATAATTCTTTAGCATCTAAATCAAACATTACATTTAATCCAAGTTTAGCACCCGATAATGTACTAGTATAAATTGCTAAAATAATAATCATTAAAAATAAAAATGGAATCATAATTTTATTGGCTTTTTCAATTCCTTTTTCAACACCACCTAATAGAATAATACCCAAAATAATTCATACACCAATTGTTGCAAGTAAAATCATTCAATTTAAGTTACCTAGGCTATTTAAATTGCTAATATCTTGATCATTTGTTTGTTGTAAAATATTATGATAAAAATAAGAACCTTTATTTAAATTAGAAGTAAAACTAATAATAATATTAATTAAAGTTCATCCTATTAAAACACTATAATAAGTACTTAGTAAAATAACGGTTGTTGAATGCAATCAAGAAAAAAAAGCACCCTTTTTACCTCCAACCTCACTAAAAAATTCAATATGATTTTTGCGATATTTATTACCAATTGTCATTTCAATAAATAAAACTGGTATTGCACAAATTACCATACATATTAAAAAAGGTATTAGAAAAGCACCATGATGGTTATAGATTTGAGTTGGAAATCCTCAAATACCACCTAATCCTACTGCCGAACCCATTACTGAAAGTAAGAATCCTAATTTTGAGATATTTAAGCGTTGTTTTTTCATATTAATAAATGACCTCCTTTATAATAGTTAATTATACAAAAAAAATATTTTATTAAAACCAATTTCAGTAAATAAAATTTTGCGATGTTATTTATTAATAATGTGTATTGAAAAATATATAGAAAATCAAAATTTTATTTTATTAAATAAAATGATATTATTAAAAATAAATAATAAGAAAAAAATAAGGGTTTTGAGTAAATTTTAAAAAAGATTAATAAAAAATAAAACTTTTCCTTATATAAGGAAATAATAAAAATTTATTTTTTAGTGTTATTAATTTAATTATTTAAGTTTTTAAAATTATTTTTCATAATTTTAATATTAATGATTATATTACTTTCATTTATTTAATATAGGGTTATAATACAAGAAGTAATAAATAAAGACTAGAGTTTAGCTCATATTTAAGGATTGTAATTCTTAATATGGGTGTTTTTATATTAATTTTATTACTTTAAATTATTTTTTAGAAAGGATGAAAAATATGGATTCATCACCAGCAAGAAGTTATTCTTCTACAGAACAATTATTACCAAATGATTTAATATCAACTAATAACTACTATAAGAGATGTATTACTTACTATTGGTAATTCAATGGTAACGGGGGTAACTATTTATTATATCAAGATGGAGTATTATCACTAGTACCAGCATTATGTTTTATGGTGGAAGGCACAGTTAATTCAAAAATTTCGTTAACTAATTTAATATTAAGATATCGAAATATTAATAATGTAAGGATTAATAATTTATTAACAGGAGTAAATTTTGCAACAGCACCATTATTACCACTAGTAGTAGCTTGACTTAACTGACCAACACCCAATCCAGATATATTACCTGTTACATATGCTTTTATTACAGCAGCAGCAGCTTCAAGTTTAAATCACATAGTGACAATCGCTAAAAAAATATCAGAATGTTGTGCACCTAATAATGAAGAAAATGTAATAAATCAACAACGTAATATATGACAAAAAATAGGTAATACAGCAGCAAGTTTATTAGCACCAATAACTATTGCTAGTGCAATTACTGGTGTTAGTCTTTTTGCATATCATGAATTAAGTAATCCAAATAATAATGATGATGATCAACCATTTTATAAAAAAAGATCAATTGCTTTTTGAGAAACAATAGCTGGTCTTGCAACAGTTGGTACTGGTTTATTAATAAATACTGGAATGGAATTATATGAAAATTGATGTGCGGATGTTAATAATTTTGATGAAGAAGATACTTATGAAAATGTTTCTAGCAGTACATCTTCGCCATCATCATCAAGTTCTGAAGATAGTGATGATAATACTTCATTATTAAATAAATCTTTTAATCCAGAAAAAATTAATAATGGAGAAGAAACACAATCAGTCATGTCAACTTCTCATGTTGTTGAAATACCTGATCCTAAACCACTTAATATAGCAACATTAAATTCTGAAGAACGTTTGCCAATTAAACAACCATCTTCAGAACGTCGATTATCAGTTTAATAATATTTAATGTTATAAAAATAAAAAGGTATTCTTTTAAGAATACCTTTTTATACTAATAATTTAATATTGGTGGTGCCCAGAGCGGGACTCGAACCCGCATGATTTCTCGGTAGATTTTGAGTCTACTGCGTCTGCCATTTCGCCATCTGGGCAAAATATAGTTTACTTATTTATAAAAAATGAGGAATACTTCCTCGTCATTAATAAATATATAAAATGGTGCCCAGAGCGAGACTCGAACTCGCACAACCTGTAAAAGTCATCGGATCTTAAGCCCGACGTGTCTGCCATTTCACCACCTGGGCATCAAATGGTGTCCCCGGCAAGGATCGAACTTGCGACACCTCGGTTAAAAGCCGAGTGCTCTACCGCTGAGCTACGAGGACAAATTAATAAAATATATGGCTGAGGTGGTTGGATTTGAACCAACGCATGACGGCGTCAAAGGCCGTTGCCTTACCGCTTGGCTACACCCCAATAAGTAATATGGTGGAGGGGGAGGGAGTCGAACCCCCGAACTCGAAGAGATCTGGTTTACAGCCAGGTGCAGTTGGCCACTTTGCTACCCCTCCATAAATAATAATGGTGCTGATGACAGGAATCGAACCTGCAACCTACGGTTTACAAAACCGTTGCTCTGCCGGATTGAGCCACATCAGCAGGTAAATGGTGGAGTATGACGGACTTGAACCGCCGACCTATTGCTTGTAAGGCAATTGCTCTCCCAGCTGAGCTAATACTCCTTATTTTTTGTTTTATTAGAATTATTTATTCTTAAAAAACCTTAATCATTATAATAGATATTTTTCACATTTACAATTATTTTTTAAAGATAATGTAAAATTATTTTATTTTTAATTATTTTTTAAAACAAAACTTAAGAGAAAAAACCAAAAAAAGTAATTTTATGTTAAATATTACTATTTTATACCTATTTTCAGTTTTTATATATTTTAAATATAATATTTTTTTAGAGTTTGCTATAATTTTTTTGAGCCATATTTATATTAAAAAAAAGGGAAAATTTATGCAAAAAATTTGAAAAAAATTATCAAAGTTAGATAAAATTAGTTTTTACGTATTTATAACTATGTTAATAGTAATGATTTTAGGATTAATTTTAATTGGAACAGTATCTTGAACAGTTAAACCTCTAGGAGCTAAAGTGGCCGAAAGTCATGATGGGTTTTGAATTTTAAGAAATTCTCATCCTTGAACTATTGGAGATTTTATTAAGGGTAGTATAACTAATTTTGGTGTTACTATGTCATTAACTGATTATTTTGATAAATTAAAAATTGTAGTTGCTGCATTAGGTGGAACTGCAACTTTAACAGGTACAGCAGCACAGTTACAAATAGGATTAATCTTATCGGTTATTGCTACTCCAATCTTATTGTTTACAAGTATTATTATTTTTGGATACAGTTGTTATTTAAAAGTAGTAAAAAAGTAAAAATAGCAATTTATTAATTTTAAAAAATTCTTATTTTTCACATTAAAGTAAGAATTTTTTTATTTATTTTATAGCATTAATATAACAATGATATAATTAAAAAAAATAGGTGATAATAATGATAACTAAAAATTGATGAAAAAAATTACCTCTTGATGAAAAAATAATTACTATTTTATTTTTTTCTGGTTTTATATTTTTATTATTAGGGTTAATTATGTTATTAAGTATTAAAATAGATATTTTTAATGGATTTAATTTTATTTATATAAATGGTGTAATTGATAGTTTAACCTATCAAAGTAGTCAAGGAATAACAGTAGATATTTTCTTTTTAAAAGTAGGAATTATTTTTACTATTTTCTTAATGCCAATTTGTTCTGGCTGTAGTATAATTTGATTTATTATTAAACGATTAATTTTTAAAAAATAGAGGTGAATAATGAAAAATAATGATTCATTTATTGAAATGATAAATAAAACTTTGGATAAAACAGTTAATTTAGATTTTAAAACTTTAAAAGGTCATAATATTATATTTATTGTTGATATGGTTAATGGCTTTGCTAAAAAAGGAAATTTATTTTCACCTAATATTAATTCAATTATTAAACCAATTAAAAATTTATTAGCAAAAGTAAATACTAATGAAACCAAAGTTATTGCTTTTAATGATGCTCATAATGAACATAGTCCCGAATTCCATACTTTTCCTAGTCATTGTTTGGAAAATACTATTGAATCAGAGTTAGTAGAAGAATTAAAATTTGACAATATTAAGATTATTAAAAAAAATAGTACTAATGGTTTTTTTGCTTTTGATTTTAAGCCAAATTTACAATGGGATAACATTATTATTGTTGGTTGTTGTACTGATATTTGTATTTATCAATTTGCTATTAGTTGTAAAACTTGATTTAATCAGCACAATAAAGAAGTAAATGTTATTGTTCCAATGACAATGACAAATACTTATGATCAACCAGAGCATCCAGCTCATATTTTAAATCAATATGCATGATATTCAATGCTTAAAAATGGCATTACTATTGTTAAGGATGTTATTTAATTAAAGTAGAGTTTTAAATAAAATAAATT
Organism: Spiroplasma endosymbiont of Thecophora atra; assembly: GCF_964019735.1. NCBI lineage: Bacteria > Bacillati > Mycoplasmatota > Mollicutes > Entomoplasmatales > Spiroplasmataceae > Spiroplasma > Spiroplasma endosymbiont of Thecophora atra. The sequence continues at coordinate 330,826 of NZ_OZ026464.1, forward strand.
TATATAAATAATAAATTTTATCCATATTATTTAATAATTTTTATATTTAGAATAGAAATTATTCTATATTAGGTTTTATTAAATTAAAATATTAGAAAAGGAAGATTAAAAGATGGCTAGTAAAGTAATCCAATCAGAAAGTGAGTATCAAGAACTTGAAAATCAACAATTAATAATAAATATTTTTGAAAAATTTGAATTTAATTTAAATTTTATAAATATGAGTTATGAAGATTTATCAATATTAAATATAAAATTATTAAATAATGAATTTAATGATGTTATCAAGAGATTATTAAGAATAATGAAATAAATGAAAAATTATCTTTCATTTTTATTGAATGTATTAATCAAGGTTTTTCTGAAGAAAAAGCACAATATTCTATTCAAGAACAAATAACTAAGCATATAGTAGAAAGTTTTTTAATTAAAGAACAAGAACAAAAAATGGTAAATGAAATAAATCAATTTGATTTTATAAATGCACCATCAACTAGTACTGGTATATATCATTTACCATCATTTAAAATACAACTTAACTTATAATTACATTTATTTAGATTATTATTTGCAAAAAAATGTCATAATATAATATTGTAAATTAATAAGTGAAAAACAACTAAGTAAATTATATAAAAACCATTCTTTTCAGAATGGTTTTTATATAACTATATTTTAATGTTTTATTAAATTTATTATTAGGAAATTATTTTTTACCTAATAATGTAAACATTTTCTTTTTGTATACTTCAACACCAGGTTGGTTAAATGGGTCAACACCTAATAATTTTGCACTAACAGCACAAGCCTTCATAAAGAAATAACTAGCATAACCAAACATTTTGCTATCCATTGTATCCCATTCTAATAAAATATTTGGAGTTTTTCCTACTATTTCATCACTATGAGCTTCAATAGTTCCTTGTAAGGCAATATTATTAATTTTATGTAAAGAATGTTTTGTTAAATAGTTTAATTGATCATTGTTTTCTTTATCAAGTGGAATTTTGATATCTTCATTAGGTTTTTTGATTTTTATTACTGTTTCAAAAAACATTTTTGAACCTTCTTGAATAAATTGGCCCATTGAATGTAAATCAGTTGAAAAAATAACACTAGCTGGTAATAATCCTTTGCCATCCTTACCTTCTGATTCACCAAATAATTGTTTTCATCATTCACATAACATTTGCATTTGTAATTCATAGCTTACTAAAATTTCAACTGCTTTATTATTAGTTTTATGTAAATGATAGCGAGAAACTGCATATAAATAAGCATTATTAACATCAATTTTATCACTTTTACATTCTTTTGCTGCTAATTGTGCACCAGCAATAATTTCTTCACAGTTAATTCCTGCTACCATCATCGGAAAAATACCAACAGGAGTTAAAACAGAGTATCTACCACCGATATTATCGGGGATAACAAAGCTTTCATATCCTTCTTCTTTTGCCAAATCATGGAGTACTCCTCTTGTTTTATCAGTAGTAGCGATAATTCTGTTATTAACAATATTCTTATTTTTCTTTTGTTTAATTAATAGTTCTTTTAACAAACGAAAGGCAATTGCTGGTTCAGTAGTAGTTCCTGATTTAGAAATAACATTAATGGCAAATTCTTTATCTTTTAAATATAATAAAACTTGGTGAACATAAGTTGAACTCATAGTATTACCCATATAAATTACTTTAACAGGAGCAGTATTATTAAATAAACCTTGCACCATATCAATTCCTGCTCTAGCACCTAAATATGATCCACCAATACCAATTACTACTAAAACTTGTATTTCTTTTTGTAGTTTCAATGCTAGAGTTTTCATTCGCTTTCAAGACTCTTGAAAAGTAATATCTTTTTGGTATGCAAATGGAAAATCAATTCATCCTAATCACCCATCTTCATTTTTAGCATTACTTTCCAGTTCGGCGTTAATCGCCGTTACTTTTTCTTGATATAAAGTTGATAATTCTTTCATATCTAAATTAGTAAACTTTAAATTAGTTTTTATCACTATTCTATAATCTCCTTATAGTATTTAAAATTAAAATATTAATTCGTAATAATACTATTTAATATTTATAATAAAAATATAGTTGTAAAAATTTTAGATTGCAAGAAAAAAATAAAAAATATTGCTATTTAATGGCAATATTTTTTATTATTTGGAAGAAAAATAGTATTTTAATTATTTTCTTCTTTTTTAAATCAATTATCAACAGTTTCTCTTATTGGTGCAAATCCTTTACCATTTTCTTCAATTGAAGAATTATTCTTTGCCACTAATCCTTGTTCTTTTGTACTTAAACTTAATTGTTGTTTAGTATGATCAATACCTGTTATTTCTGCTTTAACTGATGTACCAATTGTAAAATAATCACTAACATTTTTAACAAATTTAGGGGTAATACGACTAATGTGAATTAAACCAGAAAATCCATTTGGACACTTACAAAAAACTCCAAATTCCTTTATTCCAGTTGGAGTTACGGTAATAATATCACCAACTTGAAATTGTTGAACATTTGATTCATTTTCTTCATTTTTAATAATTGTACTCATAATAAGTTAATTCCTCTTTCTTTTGTATAATTTAATAATACATAAAAATATTATAACATTATATTTAATCTTGAAGTTAAAATTAATAATATTAATTTTATGAATTTCTAAACATTAGAATGAGAAATTATTAATTGATTTTAAATTTAAAGATTATTAGAATATTAAATTTGTTAGCAACTTGTTTGTTTTTAAAGAAATGAATGTTATTTGTAATAATATCACTAATTTTTTTTAATATTTTTCTTTATTTTATACTTAAAACGGTAATTTAAAATAAATATTTTTATTTTATAAATATTATTAAAAATATTGGAATTTATTATAGTAATCCAGATTTTTCAAGTAATTCTTCTAGAAAAGTTCCCTTGATTTTTTTTAATGCACCTCTACGGAAAATTTTTAAGATGAGAGGAACTTGTATATCATTAATTTTTTTATCTCATAAAATATAAGTTGAATTCAATAGTACTCTAATATCATATGCTGAAGCAAAAACTTCTGGTATTCCTCTATCAACGTTTAATAATTTATAGACGGCTTCCATAGCAGTTCTCACTGAATATTCGGTTGTAAAAACTGTATCATCTTCAGTTTCACTAAAATTACCAATAAATGCTAAATTTTTTGAACCTTCTGGAACTACTAAAGGACGATCACCAATTTCTCTTGGCATAAAATATGAGGTAATAAATGGCATATAAACTGGTACCACATTACATGAGTTTTTAGCAAGTTCAAAGATTTCTTCTTCAGGAACACCAATATGATATAATCACTCTTGAGCTATTTCCATGCCAGAACATTCAGTAATACTTTTTTTAATATAATCTCCTTCCTTATTTGAAAGTAATCCATAGATTCAAACAACTAATTGATCATCTGATTGGCTTTTAAAGTGTGGTTGACGATTTAAGGTATAACTTAAAATTCAACTGGAATCTATAGCTGTAACAATTCCACCAGTTACAACTTTTTTAGCATATGGATCTCTTTTACTAATTTTTTCAATATAAGGTGCCATTTTTTTATCTAGAGTTGTTAATGTTGCTGAGATAAATCAACTTTCTTTTGGTAAATTTGCATAAAATTTTTCTGGTTTTCCAAAATCTTCACTTTGCTTTGCCAAATTTTCTCATAATTCTCAACTTCCACTTAATTGGAGTTGTTCACTAATTGGTGCTGGAGTATTATGATCGCCGTATGTTGTACTTTCAGTAATACTGCCATTAGTTACAAAAACGAAATCATTTTCTTTTAATATTATTTGTTGTTTTTTATTCTTTTTTTGAAAAATGATTTTTTTTGCAATTTTTTCATTATGTTCATTTTCTAAAATTATAATATTTTTTACTGTTGTTTCATAGTGAAAAACAACACCTTGTTCTTCTAAGTGAGAAATTAATGGTAAAACAAGTGATTCGTATTGATTGTATTTGGTAAATTTAAGTGCTGATAAATCTGGTAATCCACCAAGATGATGAATGAATCTCATAATATATCTTCTCATTTCCATAGCACTATGTCATTTTTCAAAAGCAAATTTTTGATGATCAATATCATCAAAAATTTGATTTAAAAAAATCTTCTGGAAATATTTCTTCGATTGTTTTATTACTTAGATTTACTTCTTTTGTTAAAAATAATTCAATTATTTTTTTACAAGCCTCTTCATTTAAAGTAAACTTACCATCATCTTCTGTTCTTTTCCCTTGTTGATGAATAAGTCGACACTTAGAATAATTTGGATCTTCTTTATTTAATCAGTAAAATTCATCTAAAACTGAAGCCCCTTCAATTTCTAAAGATGGAATAGAACGAAATAAATCTCATAGACATTCAAAATGGTTTTCCATTTCTCGTCCACCACGAATAATGAAACCCTTATCTGGATTTAAAATCCCATCTAAACTACCACCAGCAATACTTAATTCTTCAAAAATATGGATATTTTCTGAATTCATTTTTGCATCTCTGATTAAAAATGTAGCAGCGGCTAAAGAAGCTAATCCTGCTCCTACTAAAAATGCTTTTTTATCTTCTATTTCTTGTGCTGGTTTAGTTTGTGCAAATGCTTCATAATTTCCATTGCTTTTATAAATATAATTTGTACCTCCTATTTGTTATTTTTTATTTTTTTGTTAATCATTTAAATTTTGTTTAATTTTATTAGTAATAAAATGAGCTAACTGCATACCAATTACTTTTGATGGTATTTCAGTTGGATGAACAGTATCGACAAAAAAGTAGTTATTAACTGTTTCTAAAGTTACACCCGGATTTAATTTGGGTTGTAAAATCCCATCTTTTAAAAATGATTCATAAAAACTAATATCACTAGCTCCTTCTTTAATATTCATTCCCCTTTTACCTAAATCATTTAATGTTTGTTTAACAACTGATGAAAGTTCAAAATCATTAATTTGTTTTGGGTAATCTTCTTTTAAAGTTTTTATCATTGCTTTTCATTGTGAATGAAAATATTTAAAAGCTGCTGTTGCTTTTGTTTCTAGGATAGGATCATTATTATAAGCAGGAGTTTCACTAATATCTGGAACATCAGTAACAACAATATTCGCTACATGATGTTTAAGTAGTCGCATTAGTGATATTTTTTCATTAAGGATTGCAGAATCTAAATAAAGTTTTCATGTTAAGAAAGGAGAAGTTGTATCTTGCATTACTGCTAAAAGATCATTAGCGCCCATTACATATAGTACTCAATCATGATCATTAATATTTTTATGTTGTGAAAGTAGAGAAGTAACTTGTGCTTGTGCTGAAAATTTACTAACAAAAAATCCACCTGGATAAATACTATATCCTAATCTAGCAGCACCAATAGCATAATTTTCGCCAATTTGTTGATAAGTTTTGCCAACAAATGGTATTTTTTGAAATTTCCATGCTGGTGTTAAAGGTTTATGAAAATAATTTGCTACAATACTAACTGCATTTGGACCATTACAAAACTGATTATTATGATAAGGTTCCTCAATTTTAATTTCTTGAATTTTTGGAAGGATTTTATTACCTTTAAAAAATTGTGTTCCAGCTCCAACAAGTGCACCATTATCTGATAAACTATCACCAATAACGTATAAATTATCAACTTGTTCTATAGCTCGTTCTTCTTTATTTAAATAACAATGCTTTGAATTAATAGTTAATAAAGATAATGAGCTTAAAAGTGTAGCACACGTTAAGTTATATAAACGCATGTTTATTTGCCTCCTATGTATTTTTTCATTATTTTTTTAGAAATATTTATTTTTTAGTATTAAGATTTACTAAAAATATTATTTGTTGTTTTTTAAATTTTGAATTCATTTTGATAAAAAATATAAAATAATTTTAATTAATTCAGTTTTTATAAAATTCAAGTGTGTATAAACTAAACTAATGAGTAGTTTTAGTCTTTTTAAAATAATTATTATAAGTAAATCTTAATTTAAGTCTATAATTGAAAAAATGAATATACAATAAAAATAAAAAAAGATAATTTGATTAATTAAACTATCTTTTATTTATTGATTAGTGTATTTAATTTTAGATTAAAATATTAATTAGTAAAAATATAATCTAATGGTATATCTCAATTATCGTGATTAATTATATAAGGAATTTTTTGAATAGCAAAACCAAGTCCTATTTTACTAAAGTTAAATTTATTTTTAGATAAATAACGGTCGTAAAAACCTTTACCATAACCAATACGGTAATAATCTTTATCAAAGGCAATCAATGGTACTAATATACAATCAATTTGACTTCCTATAACTTTTTGGCAATTTAAACTTGGTTGTCCAATTTTAAAATCATTATCAAATACGATATCGTTTCAACTATTAATAAAGTAAAATTTCAAATGTTCACCATTCATTCTTGGTAAACAAACTTGTTTTAGATTTTTTCATAATAATTCAATAATTTCTTTAGTTTCTACTTCATATGGTAAGGAATTATAAAGAGCAAATACATTATTTTGTTTAAAATAATGTGATTCATTAAATTTATTGAAAATAATTTTATTTCACTTTTGATAATTATTTTTAGAAACATTTTTTAATTTTTTTAAATAAATGGTTCTTAAACTAATTTTATCCTTAATTTCCATTTCCATTTTTTTCACATTCTTTCTCAATTATTTTATTAATACCATTAATACCAATAAGGGCACATTTAATTCGATTACGCTGTCTTGGTACATTTTTAAAAGCAATCATATTTTCAATTATTTTATCATTAAATTGCTTTTCTGATAACATTGCTTGATAATTAATAATAATTTCTTTTATTTGTGATATTCTTTTACCTTCAATTAAAATACAAAAAAGATCGGTTGCTGCAGTTGAAATAGCACACCCAATTCCAGTAAAGCGTGCGCTATTAATAACTTTATTTTTAATAGAAATTTCAACATGAAAATTATCAACACATGATTCATTGTTTTGATGATATGTCAAACTATTTGGTAAATTTTTAAAACCTTTATTTTTTGGATTACTATAGTGTTCAACAATTAGTTTGCGATAATAGTCTTGATTGTTATTAAAAGAATTCATTTAAAAAATCTCCTCCTTCATTAATCCCTTTTTTTAAAGCTATTACTAATAAGTCAATATCTTTTTTACAATTATATATGTAAAAACTAAGACGAATTGTTACTTCGGTGTTAATTATATTAGGTAATAATTTAGCACAATAAGTTCCACTGCGTATGCATATATTTTGTGTTCCTAAAAAATTAGCAACATCTTGTGCAAATACTTTTTTAATATTAAATATTATGTTACTACTATTGCCATCAATATTATAAATTTCAATATTATTTCCTAAATGTGCTGTTAATTGTTCAATTGCGTATTTTTTTAGTAAAATTTCATGATTTCTAATATTTTCAATACCAATGTTTAATAAATACTTAATAGCTGCACCCAGTCCAAATACACCTGCAATATTTTGTGTTCCACCTTCAAAACGATAAGGACTATCTAATAAGTTAAATTTACCATTTTCATAAATATCACCATTCATGCCCCCGCCCAATATTAGTGGATCTAGTATATTTAATCATTTGTTTTTTCCTCAAAAGACACCGATTCCAGTTGGACCAAAAACTTTATGACCAGAAAATCCAAAAAAATCAATATTTCAATTTTTAACATCAGTTTTTATATGTCCTATTGATTGTGCACCATCTATTATTACTAAAATATTTTTAAAAATTCAATTATCACTTTTAACATTTTTTTTACCATATTCTTTAATAAAATTAGTTAATGTTTCAGTATCATTTTCTATTGCTAAAGAATTATTAATATTTGCAAAAGCAACTATTCTGGTTTTAGGTGTTAAAACTTTTTTTAAACTTTCAACAGTAATGACTCCTTGTTTATTTGTTTCAATAAATTTTATTTTAATTTTTTTAGTTTGTATCAAACGATAAAATGGTAAGAGTAATGAGCTATGTTCTAAAGTGGTTAATAAAATTTCATCATTTTCTTGTAAATATTTTTCTAAGCCAAAAGCAATTTGATTATAAGCAAAAGTTGCTGAAGGACAAAAAACTATTTCGTTTTCGTTACTATTAATAAATTTACTAATTGTTTTTCTAGTATCTTCAAATATATCATTTCCCTTAACAGCAAGTTGATAATCTTGACTATGTGGATTAATACAATATTTTTCATAATAATCGCTAACAGCATCAATAACTATTTGTGGTTTTAGTGAAGAAGCGGCTGTATCTAAATAAACTAAATCAGGATTATTTTTAAAAAAGGGAAAATCAGTTTTAAAGGTATTATCATTAATGTTTATTTTTTTATTCATATTTACTCCTATATCATTACACCAAATATAATATACTTATACTAATGATTATACACTTAATTTTGTGCTAATTTTCTTAAAATTAAAAAATGAATAAAATATTATTTGTGCACTATAAAGTAATAATATTTAAAAAAAATAATATTTTAAATTTTTTAAAATAAATAATTGGTAATTAATTATTTCATTTTAAAATTAATTAGAAAAAACTATCCCTTAAATATAAATTTTATGTTAAAATATCTTAGTAAAATAAATTAAAAAATCTTTTTTTGCTATAGATTTAATTAAAAGGAGTGAATAAAGTGCGCAATATTCTTGCCTTAGTTGCAGCTTTCACGTTATCATCAACATCAACTATGTCTATTATAGCTTGTAATAATTCAAATGAAAGAGGCACAACTAATGTTTTCGACTGAAATAGTGCTTTTATAGATACAAGTACTACGACTGACACCTTTTTTAATTACTTATTAAATAATCCCAATAGTGGATGAGGTAAAACATTATATACTGATATTAATCAATATATTAATCTTTCAATTTTAAAAAATACTCCAGAATATAAAGATGATTATCTTGCTGCTTTGACAGCAGCTCAATCTGAAATGGAAAATAAAATAAAATCATTACAAGCAAAATATGGTCGTTCATGAGAAAAACAATGAAAGAAAGTATTGGGCGATGATGATGTTAATACTTACATTGATAATATTTTAAAAAAGAGTGCTTTAGGTATTATTCAACGTAGTTATGTTACTAGTAATTATAAGGATTATAAATACTACAATCAAAATGAAATTAATATTTGATTAAAGGATTTATGAGAACAAGTAAACAATCCAAATGGTACTTATGATAGTGTACAAGAATACATTAATGGTAAAGCAGGTAGTATCGCTCCTGGTAAATATTCTAGCAAAGTTTGAATTGTTGCTAATGCTAATAATTCAGAATCAGATGTTATTACAAAATTAAACGATAATGTCAAAATTGCTAAAACATGAACTGGTGTTAATATTAGTCTTCCTGTCGTAAAAACTAGTGATGATAAGAATGATAGTAATTATGAAACAGATTCATACAATACTATTGATGACTTATTAAGTGATAATCAATCTAAAATAGCTAAAGTAATGTTAAGAAATCAAGAATTAATTTGAACTCGTCAAATTGTTATTCCTTTTGATTCTACTGCTAAACCTTTACAAGAAAAGATTAGTGCCTCTCAGTTTTCTCAAAATAAAACTAAAATTAATGAAATTTTAAACAATATTAGAACCAATGGTTTCGATCAAACATTCACCGAAGAAAAAGGGGCCGCTACTACTGATGTTAGTAAAACTGGTGATTTAGGATTAATGGATATTACTAAATCTTCACAAGAGAATAGTCCTTTTTATTATTACTTATATCGTTATGTAACTAGTGCTGAAGGTGTTGGTAAAAATGTTGATGGTATTCAACCATATAAATTAACACAATTTATTTCACCAACTGACAAGGAAAAGGGTTTAGATGACTTAATTCCTTATATAGACCGCGATAGTATTAAAGATAAAGGTAAAGATGGTACTAGTCAATATAATGATTTAGTTTATATGAAAGATATAAAAGGACCACAACTTCCTGATGCTGCAGTTAATAATGGACCTGGAGTTGGTATTTTTATTGATACTGGTGGTATTCATTTTATTCAAACGCCAGGTATCACATATCAACAGCAAGACAAACCTAAAAGCGATGAATCAACTTATAATATAATTAAAACATTTAAAAATCATAGAAAAGATACTTATCAGTGAAAAGACTTAGCACCGTTATCTGAGCGTCCAGGTGGATTATCTGATTCTCCTTATCTTGATTATTTACAAACTGGTTTTTTACTACAAAAATATACTCCAAATACAACTCCTACTTTTAATTTAAATGATGCATTAACAGCCTTTACTGGAGGTACTGGTAGCCTTGGTGATGCAACTTGATGAGATTATAATTTATACTTTAATAATAACTCAAGTTTAATTCATTGAAATTTACAGGATATATTTGGTTCAAGTCCTCTTGATCCAACTGATAAGAAAATTAATGACTTTGTTGAAAAAATGAAAAGTTGATTTGATAAAACTAAAGAAAATCGTTGAAACAATAGACAAGGTATTAATATTAATGCAACATTTAAGGATAATATTATAAAAACTAATAATACATGAGATGGCTTTACACAAGATGCACCAGTTGCTCGTATGGATACTAATATTGCTAATTATCTAGATGTTGTTGGGAAACGAACATTATGATGATATGATCCAAGTATCATTAGTTCTTAGATGGGAGGTATAAAAAATGAAAAAGATAAAAAAGATTTTACCATTATTAACTTCAGTTACTCTTTTATCTGGCCCTGTATTATTATTAGTTGCTTGTGATAATGAACGTGATATGAGTAATTTACCTAGTGGTAAAATTCCTGATGATTATAAAAATCGTGTATTATTTAATTTTTTAGGAGTAAACTTTAATGAAACGATTTCTGCTCAGTTTAAGAATACTTATTCACAAGGTCTTGATTTTATTTTAAAAGATGTTGAAGGAACAATTGCTCAGCAAAAATTTTATGAATTTTTTCATAAGAAACTTCATTATAGTGAAGACACAAAAAATGCAGATGGTACTACTACAATGGGAGAAGCCAATAAAGCTTTTATAAAACTTAAAGATGATTTAGGATTAAATTTATTAACTCAAAAGTACTTAAGTGGTATTAATACAGCTAATTCATTAGATAAAGTATCAGCAGCAGATAATAATGAGTTATTATTTCAAAATCAAAGTTGACATCAGGATGGTACAAGTAAATTTAATTATCAAAATGTAGAATTTTATAAAGAAAAAAATAAAGATACTGATAAAGTTAATGATCCTGATCAAATATTTACTCCTGATAGTTTATATAAAGATTATGGTGATAAAGATGCTGCTTTTGATGAACAATTAGCTGCCATTGCTAAACATCCAGATGACAATTATAGTAATGAAATTGGTAAATTATTACCAAATGATGCTAAAAAATGAAATAGTAGTGCTGGTATTAATAAAACACAAAAAGGTCTTTCTGGTACTGATATTCCAACTTATTCAAAATATTTAAAACGTTTCCAATGATGATTACGTTTTCGTTATCAACAATATTATCAATATCAAATTTTACCAGAATTAAATCAAACTTTATTTACAATGTCTTATATTTTAGACAATATTGTTGATATTAAAGATAATGAAGCAGGTAAACCTATAATTTCAACCCAAACAAATAACCTTTACATAAGTCAATTACAAGATACTACTGGTTGACATAAAAGTAATTATAATGCAACTTGAAATTTTACTACTGATTTAGCAAATGCGCAAAAAATTGATAGAGATTGAAATAATACTCCTTCTAAACTTCCGACATGAGAATCAATTGTTAAAGATAATGGTTCAGGAAAAGAAACTTTAAATTCTGCTTTTTTTAATCAATTAACAAGTGGTAATGCATCAACCATTAGTGAAATTGATCCTAACTTTGGTGTTAATGGTTTCTTAAGTACTGCTACTACTACCCAAGAAGCTGCAAGTTGAGTAACTAATGGTGGATTACACTATACTACAAATAATAATATTGCTACATTTACTTACTCTGCTCCTATTTATTTCCTAAATCTTTTACAAAATTTAGATTTTAGTTTTTTAAATAATAAAAATCAAGGCTGAATTCCAGAAATTAGTAATTTAATTCATTCATGAAATATGAGTCCTAATGCTAGTCTTAAGACAGGTTTTTCTAAGTATATAAGGGGTGATAGTAACGAAAGCACTATTACCCAAGAAACAAAATGAAATATATTTTGACAAATGTTATATTCTATATCTGCTAGTGACTCTGCAAGTAAAGATTCACCAGCAACTGAAAACTTTAAAATCGCTGCTCAAAATTTATTTCCAACATATATTCCAAAAAATAATATATATGAAGAAGGATTTTGAAATAAGGTAAAAGAGTTTTATCCATAATAATACTTAATATTTTAAGTTATACTTATAAAGTAAGTTGAGGTGAAATATATGACAAATAAAGTATGCATTTTTTGTACAATTATTAAAGATACAAATAACTTAATTTTTGAAGATACAAATACAGCAGCATTCATGGATATCAATCCCGTAACTAAAGGACACATTCTAGTAATTCCAAAGCAACATTTTGAAACTTTTATTGATACTACACCCAAAATAGTGAGTGATGTTAGTATCACAACTCATAAAATTGTTAATTTGCTAATAAAAACTATTCCCGAAATTAAAGGATTTAATATTTTAACTAATAATGGTAGCGAAGCATTTCAAGAAGTGTTTCATTATCATGTTCATATTATTCCAAAATATATTCGTGAAAAAGGGTTTTTAATTAATAGGACAAAAGAAAATGTTACAATTGATGATATTAATAATATTAAAAAAATACTAAAATCACAATTAATGTAAAAAATATTTAAGGAGGAAAAAAATGAAAAGTCTTAAGTTATTAACTTTACCTAAAATATTAATGCTAATTGGTGCTGTATGAATTATTGTTTTTAGTTTATTGTATGCAGCGGGAGTTATAACTTATAGTTTCTATGGTTGAAATGAAAATGGAGCTACATTAGTTATAATAGGTATTATTTATATTCTAATACCATTTTCAGTTAAACCTGGATTATGATCAAGACTATGAGCACTATTTATATCATTTCTTTCAGTTATAATAGTTATTGGTTTATTTGTTGGCAAAGATGTAGATTATAAGTCAACATGAACTTATATTAATGCTTTACCACATATTATCATGGCGTTTGGCTCTATTTTATGAATATTTAATAGTAAATAAGTCATAAAATAATTATTAATAACTTAAAATATTGGTTGAAAATAGTATTAAACCAATTTTTAATAAATAATTAATAATATTTTTAGAGTTTATTTTCAACATAAATAATAAGAAAAAAATATTATAATAGTTATTAATTATCAAATTTTATAAAAATTATTAATTGATGAGTGGCATAACTACCTTTTTGTTTTCATCAAAAAAGCATTTTTTATTAATGATGCTATAATTTTAAGCATTAATAAAAAAAGATAAAGGAGATTGAGATATGAAAAAAAGAAAAGTATTACATTGTTCAAGTTGTAATAAAGAAATTAATGGTAATGATTTAGCTTCAAACTCAAAAACAGCAAGAAAAATTATGAAATGCCCAGAGTGTGCTAATCAATAATTTTTTGATTATTAATAAAATTTATATTATTATCAATAGCCCTTATCAACTAATTTTAAAAATTTTTACTGATTGTTTTAGATTTCTAAAACAATTTTCATCTTAATTGTTAATAAAACAAATTATAAATAAAAACAATACTAGTCTATATCTATTGATATCAAAGGCAAGAATATAAAGAACTTATTTCTGAAATCAAAATATGGAGGAGTATTATATGTCTAAAAAAAATAAAAATTCAAAAATTATTGCCGGAATAATTAGTTCTGCGGTTTTAATTAGTGGTGCAACTACTGGTATTTTATATAATTCTGAAATGGAAGAAAATATTGAAGAAGAAATTGAAATTGAAAAGAAAAAAAACTTAGAAATAATTTTTCCTAAAGGAAAAAGAAATTTAGGTAAAATTTATATTGGATAAAACATAACTGCTATAAATGATGATGAAAAAGTAAAAAAAGAAATTATAGATATTTTTAGTAATAAATATAATATAGATGTAATTAGTTTGGAAATTAAAATTGTTAATAACCAAAATCAAGCAATAATTACTTCAATAAATGAAGATATTTATATTGGAACAGTAAAGCTTAAGTATAGTCCTAATAGATTTTTTGTAACGTTAGATTATATTGTTCCTGATTTGAATATAAGAGATAAACAAGTTCCTACTTATTCTTATCAACATCATCAAGAAATTTTATTTGGAAAAAATGATATTTTAAATGATAATGAATTTAAAAATTTACCTGCTGTAAATGATTTTATTAATATTTTAAATGAACAAGTTAAATTTAAAGCAAATGAAGAATCAAATAATGCTTTTAAAAAGTTGGAAAATAATAATGATAATTTAGAAGATTTTGAAGATTTAAAAAAACAATTTAATGATCATCATCTTTTATTTGATGGCAAAATTGATTTTGAATCATTTATTAAAACAATTAGTAATTATCATATAAATGCAAACATTGATGAATTAAAAACAGCAATATGTCGTTTTTATAATATTTTAGCTCAATTATATGGAAAAAATAATATTTTTAAAATGTTAGAAAAAATTGAATTAGATCAAAAATTGTGAGAACAGTCTAAAAATAAATATGTCAGGAGAAGCATATTTTGGTTCTTGTAATAATAATATGTGTAATACTAAAATAATACTTGATACAGATATTTTTAGAGATATAAAGTATGGAATGGAAGTTATGGTACATGAATATGGTCATATTTTGGATTCTTTAATTCGTAATAAACAAAATAATAATTTTGATGCAAGAAAATATATGATTTCATCATTAGCAAAAGGAACTAAGATTAATAATAAATCTTATCAAAAACTTTTAAGTTATGGTATTGTTAGAAGTTGATATGGAAGAACATCATATATTGACTTATTTCCAGAAGCTTTTGGTCGTTGAATAATGACTCCTGAACAAAATCGTGATCTTGGATGAGAAAAATTAGATAAATTTTTTCGAATAGATTTACTTAAATTATTATAATGCTAAATTGTAAAGGTAAGTGCAACTAAATTATTTTTCTATCCAAATATTCGATTGGTGAAAGATAATTTAGTATTTTTCTTGGTCTTTGGTTTAAAGACAATATAAATTTATGAACTTCATTTTTATTAGTTTTTGAAAAAATAAATTTTTTAGGAAATTTTTCTCTAATTAAACCATTAGTATTTTCATTAGTACCTCTTTGTCAAGGTGAATATGGATTGGCAAAATAAATTTTTATATCTAAATTTTTTTCAAGTTGTTGTCAATTTGAAAATTCTTTGCCACGATCAAAAGTAATAGTTTTAACAATGTTTTTAGGAAGAATTGATAAATAATAACTAACATTTTTATTAATAACTTTAGTAGTTCTGTTTTTAACTAATATTGCTAAAGTAAATCGTGATACTCTTTCAACTAAAGTTATTAAACATGATTTGCTTTTACCTCGTGATGATACTATAGTATCTCCTTCTCAATGACCAAGTGTTATACGATCATTAACATTTATATCTCGTTCTTTAATTGATTTACCATTAAACTTGCCACGATTTTCTTTAGATTTTCGTTTTTTACCTTTTCTTCTTAAATTTTTACTAGTAACTTTATCAAGCATTCCAAAATAAATTCAAGTATAAATTGTTTTAAAACTAATAACTCACTCTTTATGAAAATTTTTAATTCTGCCATAAATTTGTTCAGGTGATCAACCTAATAGTAATTTTTGTTGTACATATTTTACTAAATTCTTATTTTTAAACTTATGAAAACTAATATGTGATTGTTTTCGATTTTCAGCTTTATTTTGTGCAATTAATGAAAAATAATGATTATTATCTTTATTTCTATTAATTTCTCGAATAATAGTACTAATACTTCGATTAAGATTTTTAGCTATTTCACTAATTTTAAATTTAAATTTCAATTGATTCTCAATATAAATCCTTTCATCTATGCCAAGATGTTTATAACTCATATAAAAACTCCTTACTTTTTTCTAAACTAAATTTAGCATTATGAAATTTTTATATGAGAATTTTTTGCAATTTTATTTACTTGCACTTACAAGTATAACTCAGCTAATAATAAAAAATATATCTTTATAATCATAATAAGGACAAAATAAACTTTGTCCTTATTATTAATTTTGTTTATTAATTAAAAATTGTAAATAAAGGTCATTAATTGTTCATTATGTTATCAAAATTTATGTTGTTTAATGCAATGTTAACATATGTCATACGACCAAATGAAGAAGTTAAAAAACAATACCATTGAAAGTAAATATTATCATTATCATGTCAAAGATCTAAGTTAAGAGCAATTTCTGTTCCTCATCCTCCACCATCTTTAGTATTAATATAAGCAATAAAAAGAACATTAGCATTACCAGGGTTTTTATATTGTTCAATTTTTGCAGTATTAGTTGATAGTGTTGGACTACTTTCAATTCCTGTTGAAGTTGATACTTTGAAATATGAATTAATAAAACAAAAAGTTGGATACATATTACTGAAGGTATTTCAGTCTCTCGCATAATTGCTTCACTTAAGAATATTATAAACATTAGAATTATCAGTAGCGATTGATGTTCCATTATGTCAATCTGAAAAAGAATAATTTATTTTATCATTAATAATATTATTAGTGTTTTTTCAATTATTATAATAAATAGCAACTAGATTATTACTTTTATCAAAAATTCAATTTAATGAATAGTTTTTAGTAGTTAATGTTAGTGGTGATTTATTCAAAAAATTATAAACATTTTGATTATCAATAATTAAATTAACAATGTTACTAGTTAATTGATTATTAATTTGCCCTTTTAAACTAGTTTGATTAATAAAATACATTGCTAAGTTATTAGCTATTGTCTTACTAATTTTATTATCATGTGTTGCTTTAGCAATATAATATAAACCTAGTGTTTCATTTAGATTATTGCTATGTTCAACTTTATCAGCACCTGCTTGATTAGAAATATCAATATGTTTTTCAATATCACCTTGTTGAATATATTTTCAATTATTATAACCAGTAAAGTATGAATCAGAATATTCACTTTTACTATATGGATTATAATTATCTTTAATAATAGTTACTTTTTTGTGGCTGTTCATTTCTTGTTTTGTATTTTCAATATTTACTTTATCTTTATCTGGAATATTTATATTAGGGTTATAAACTAGGTTACCATAGTTATCTACTAAAAAAGTATTCCTTGCTTTAGGAAAAGTGTATTTTGCTAAAGATAATGTATCATAACTATAAAATTTATGATCTGTTATTGATTGATTAGTAATTCACTCACTATTGCTTAAATAGTTAAATTGGTTATTGAATGAAGCATTATTTTCTTCTAATTGATTTATTAGTACAGTATTTTCAATATTTATATTATTAATATTGTTTCCTAAAAAAGTTAAAGGTGGTATCATACTTAAAAAAATTAAATATTTATTCATAATGTTATACCTCTATTTTTTAAATAATTATTTAAAAAATTAATAAATATATATTTTATAACACTTTAGTCATTAAAAAGTGTTGATTTAATTATAAACATTTTATTTGAAATTAGCAAAAACTAAAAAACTTAAATAAATAATGTGTATTAAACGTACTTTACAATATGTTTCAATATTAATAATTTGCATATTAAATAAGTCCTTTTTTAAGTTATAATATTTATTTATAACTCAATGAAAAAAATAATACGAATTTATTGGAAAAATATTATTATTATGATAATATTCTACAAAAGAATATAAAGTTTTTTAATCCGCTTATTTTAATTTTAAAATAAATGGGTTTTTTTATTTTTAGAAAGGAAGAAAAAATAATGGCAGCTGAAACTTATATTAGAAAATTAAAATTATCGCCAACATTTGCATTCACAACACAACAAATTCGTTCATTGACAAAAGAGCAAAGAGAAGCGATTGATAAAAAATAAACACCAGTATTTACAATGGAACAAATGAGAACATTCACACTTGAACAAATGGAACAACTTGCAATTGAACCAGGTCTTATTGATGAAATCATGAGATTATCAGAAGAAGAAGAACAAGTGGAACTGGCAAAAAAATTATCGTTAGAAAAAGAAAAACAATCTGACATAATAATAAAAGAATTTAAAGAAACATCAATGCCCTCATCACAAACATTTAAAGTAGAGACAGAAGTAAAATTAGTTACTGAAGAGGAAATACTAAAACAAGGAGTAAGACCCAAAGGAAGTAAGATTGTTCAACGTCAAATTCAACATACAAATAATAATCATCAAGAAAAGGCAATAATTTCCGAACCAACCATTTCACCATCTCTTTATGAAAGTAGTTTAGATTTACAAGTAACCAATGAAGATGATGAATTTGGTTTTGTAGTTGTTGATGAACCTTATAAAACATTACAATCAGAAGAAGTATCTGAGAAAGAAAGAGAAAATATTGATAGAGCGATTGCATTAGAGGCTTTATCATTAAAAAGACAATCAAATTTAATGCAAGTAATCAAAAAATCTGAAATAGAAGAAATTAAAGTTTTAGAACAACAAAAAATAAATAAATTTTTAAATTTATTTATTAAATTAGTAACTTTTGGAAAAATTAATAAAAATAAGAAAATTGAATTAGAAATTAGTAAAAAATGAAAAAAATATCAGAATCATGTAGTAAAAAGCCAAAAACAAATCCGACATTATTTTCAAAATCATCTGGAAAAGCTTTTAATAAACAACAAGTAAACAATGACTCAACAAACGCACCATTAACAAATTTAAATAAACCAAGAACATCACAAATGTAAAATATTAAGAAAAGAGTTATCTTATTTAAGATGAAATATTATTTTTTTATCTTGGGGTGATCTTTTCTTTTTTAATTTGTTCAAAGATTCAAATTAGTTAAAATAAAATTATATTTTTGTCATTATTATTTATACTTTTTTAATTATTTTTAAAAAATTACCTATTTTATTAAGAATATTGTTAATATTATATTAAATAATAACTATTAAAAATTTAAGGAGAAATTATGGAAAATAAAATTAATTTAGATAAATTAACTATTAATTCAATTCGTATGTTAGGAGTACAAGCAGTTAATGCTGCTAAAAGTGGCCATCCTGGTATTGTTTTAGGTGCTTCACCAATGACTTTTTCTTTATTCAAAAATCATTTATCTTTTAATCCAAAAAATCCAAAATGATTTAATCGTGATCGATTTGTTTTATCAGCAGGTCATGGTAGTGCTTTATTATATTCAATATTACATCATGCTGGTTATAAATATACAATCAATGATATAAAACAATTCCGTCAATTAAATAGTAATACACCTGGTCATCCCGAATATCATTTAGACTATGGAGTAGAGACGGCTACTGGACCATTAGGTCAGGGTATCGCTAATGCTGTTGGAATGGCGCTTACTGAGAGTTTTCTTGGTGCTAAATATAATCAAAAAGATCTTAATATTATTGATCATTATACATATGCAATTTGTGGTGATGGTGATTTACAAGAAGGTATTGCGCAAGAAGCACTTAGTTTTGCTGGACATTTTAAATTAAATAAACTAATTATTTTATATGATTCAAATGATGTTCAATTAAATTCATCTGTTAAATTAGTATATTCAGAAAATTTAAAAATGCGTCTTCAAGCATTAGAGTGAAATTATTTAAAAGTTGAAGATGGTGAAGATGATAAACTTATTTCTGAAGCTATTAAAAAAGCAAAACTTAGTGATAAACCAACTTTAATTGAAATTAAAACTATAATTGGTTATGGGGCTAGTAAACAAGGAACACCCAGTGTTCATGGCTCTCCTTTAATGGAAGATATTAAAACAGTTGCTAAAAATTTAAACTGAGAATATCCTGAATTTACTGTTCCAAAAGAAGTAAGTACTTACTTCACACAAACAGCACTTAATCATGGTTCTAAAATAGAATTAGTTTGAAATCAAAAAGTTGAAAAATATGCAAAATTATATCCAAAATTGTATAATGAAATTAAATCAGCATTGAAAAATGAAATTTTTAATGAAGATTATCAATTAAATAAAATTGATTGAACTTCAATTATTGGAATAAATCCACAAGCAACAAGAGTAGACTCTGGTAATATTTTAAAACTTTTATCAGCTCATTGTCCAACATTAATTGGTGGTAGTGCTGATTTAGCTGGCTCAACTAAAGCATTAGTAACAGATAAAGACTTTTTACCTCTTGATCATTCAGGAAGACATATTCATTATGGAGTAAGAGAATTTGCAATGGGCGCTATTGTTAACGGTATGACGTTACATCAAGGCACAATTCCTTTTGGTTCTACTTTTCTTGTGTTTAGTGATTATCTAAAGCCTGCATTACGATTAGCAGCTTTAATGTCAATTCCATCTTTGTTTATTTTTAGTCATGATAGTATCGCAGTTGGCGAAGATGGTCCTACCCATGAACCAGTTGAACAACTAACAATGTTAAGAACTATTCCTAATTTTAATGTAATTCGCCCCGCTGATACAAAAGAAACAATTGGTGCATATTTAATGGTATTATCTAGCAAAACTAACCCTAGTGCTATTATTATTACTAGACAAAATTTACCACAACTTGCAAATAGTAATATTGAGGCAGTTCAAAAAGGTGCTTATATTATTAGTAAAGAGAAGAGTAGTAAAGCTTTAGATTTAATTATTATTGCTACCGGTAGTGAAGTTTCGTTGGCTATTGCTAGTCAAGAACAACTATGAAACGATCAAAAACTTAATGTTCGTGTAGTTTCAATGCCTTCTACTTTTATTTTTGATAAACAAGATAAAACATATCAAAATAAAATTTTACCTAATGATATTATAAAAGTTGCTATTGAAATGGGTTCTAAAGATAGTTGATATAAATATGTTGCAGGTAATGGCTTTGTTATTGGCGTAAGTACTTTTGGTATTTCTGCTCCTGATAAGGTAGTACTAGAAAAATATGGCTTTACATCAAATCAAGTGTGTGATAAAATTAATAAGTTTTTAAACAGTAAGTAAGGAGAAATTAATAATGATGGTTTGGTGAGCAGTATTAATCATTGGCATTGCTAGTGCGTTAATTGGTGGATTAGTTGGTTTTATTGTTACTAAGAAGATTTTCGAAAAACAATTACAGAAAAATCCTCCTATTAATGAAAATATGATTCGTGCAATGTATTTACAAATGGGACGTAAACCTACTGAATCTCAAATTAAATCAGTAATGCAAGCAATGAAACGTCAACAAAGTACTACTAAAAAACGATAATTTTATTAAATATAAATTGTAAAATAGTTACCATAATGGTAACTATTTTTATTCATTATATTTGTGATAAATTTAATGTTTTATATATCCGCTTGTTGATGGCTTATTTTGTGGATAATTTTCTTCTTTTAATTCTTGTTTAATTTTTTTCTGTCATTTTTTTCTTTTTCTTGATTAGTATTTAATTTATTAATGTTACATTTAAATATTTTCTTTATTCTTTGTTCAATTTTTAAAAAATTTTTTTCTTATCGATTTTTAATCCAATTAATATTAAATTTTCTTTTATATTTTTTACTGAATTATTTGTATTTAAATGTATTAATATATTATCTTTAATATCATGAAATAACTCATTATTTGAAAATTCTGGCCTGTATTTAATAATTTCTACTTTCGCCTTATTTGTAATATATTCTTCATATTCTTGATAAAATATGTTTTCTAATATATTTTTTATGTTTTTATCATAAAATAAACTATCATTAATAATGATTGTCAAAGCCGTATCACCATTTTGATTTATGAAATGAATATTTGCATTATTTATTAGTAAAGTATTAACTATTTGTGCTAGTCCATTTTTAGCAGCTAAATGCAAGGCTTGGTTTGCGTGGTTGATATTAGCGCCATTTTCTATTAAAATTTTAATGGAATCTATAAGTTGATAATAGTGACTTGCTACTATTAAAGGACTATCACCATTTTCGTTTGTATAATTTAGATTAGCATTTTTTCTATTAAATTATTGATCTCTTTTTTTATTTCAGAACTAATTTTTTCTTTTTTAATTATATAATCCCAATAATTAAAATATGTAATATTTTGATATGAAGTGACAGAATTTAAAATAACTGATATTATTTTTTCACCATTAATATCTTTATCATTCATTATTTTGTTCCTCCTTTTTGAAATCAAAAACCCATTTATTTTAGTGAAAAATAAATGGGTTAGAAACATATATTAAATTATAATTATATTATAACACTTTTAGTATTAATTTTATTATCGTTTAAATCATTTGTAAATCTATTTCTATGTTTAATATTATTTAGATGTATATAAAAAAGTCAGTATTAATAAGTAAATACTGATTTAATATTAGTTATCTTTTAGTGATAGTGCTGTTAATAATTTATTGTATGTAGCAACATCTTGTTTTTTAAAGTATTTTAAGAAGCGTTTTCTGCTTGCTACCATTTTTAACAAACTTCGTTTTGCAGTAATATCTTTTTTTTGTACTTGTAGATGGGCTGTTAATTCTAAAATTCTTTTTGTTAAATTAATAATTTGAACTGCAGAAGAACCAGTATCTTTGGCATTTAAGCGAAATTTTTTAATCAATTCATCTTGTTTAATTTGTTCCATATTTGACAACTCTCCTTTAAATATAATTCGGCTTAAGCAAAGCTAATATCGGAGAGAATATTAACAATGTTAAGTCAACACGATTATAATAATACATTAATTTTAAACATAAAACAAGCATTTTTTAAAAAAATATTTTTATTAATTTTGTATAAAGAGATGATTTTTTATTTTTTTTCTTCATTTGCTTTTTTATTTTTTTTATCAAAAATAGTCACTTTACGTTCAGTATGATTAAGAATTCTTTTACAATTATCTCAATGACGAATAATAATTAATATTCAAATTAGAGCCATAATTATATTAACAATATAGTATTGAGTGTCTTGTTGGGAAAGAAAAGCATGCAGTCGCATATTCGGTATTCATGATAAGATAAAAGCAAGTATCATCATTAACATTGAAGATAAAGATGACATTCTACTTAAATATAAAATAAATCATCAACTAGCAATTGTGATAACGCAATAAATAGGATTAATCATTAATAGTACTCCTAATGAAGATGCAGCTCCTTTACCACCACGAAAACCATAAAATAGTGGTCAACAGTGACCAATAATTGCAGCAAGACCAGTTGGATAAATATATGCTTGTTTAAACATTGTTTCATAATTAGGATTAGTAATATTGATAAAGGTTAAACCGTATGCAATTAAAATAGGAATAGCGGGCTTAAAACCATCAATAATTAAAATAATAGCTCCTCATTTACCACCCATAACTCGTGTTGAATTAGTAGCACCAGCATTTTTAGAGTAATAATCTCTAACATCGGTTTTAAATTTTATTTTACTAATAATAATTGAAGGTGAGATTGAGCCAATTAAATAACCAATGATAATAAAAATAAAAGTTCCTAATAGATTAATATGTTCCATTTTTTTCTCCATTCTTGTGCAAGTATTATGTTAATAAAAATTTTATTTTTTGGAAGTTAAATTGTTCTTTTTATCTTTATTATTATAGTATAAATTATAAATTATTAATGTTAATAATATGATATTAATAACTGTGCCAAAGGCATTTGCTGCTAGTAAGGGAATGTTTTTAATTAAACTAGCATAAATTATGAATGAAGTTAATCCTATTTGATATATGCTATAAGAAATTAACGATAAACCTTTTGTGTTTTTAGTTTTAATTAGTTTAATAGTTTGTGGTAAAAAGGCAACCGAAATAAAAAAGGCACCTATATATCCAATAATATCAATTGAATATTAGACATTTTTTTCCTCCTTATTTTTTTGTTTAATTAAATTGTTAACAATAATCCCAATTATTATGAAATTTAGTATAGCAGTAATAGTTTGACAAGTAATCATGGGAATATCATTACGAAGTATGCCAAATATTAAAAAAATAAGACCTCCCAGTTGATAGATATTATATGAAAAAATAGAAAGACCTGAAGTATTTCTTGTTTTAATTAGTTTAATAGTTTGTGGTAAGAATGGCAAAGGAATACAAATGGCTACAAGATACCCCAATATTTCTATAAAAATGTTCATTTTTTCTCCTTTTAATTAATTTAATTTATCATAGTAATTATAATAAAATATTGTGAAAATAGTTATTTATTTTATTTTAAATAATAAAAAATGTGTTTTGCTAAACACATCATTAATTTATTTTTCTTCTTCTTTAATGAAACATTTTTTACATAAAGATTTCCCTTCTTTTGTATCAAGAATGTCAAAAGGTTCAAACATCATTTCGCAATTAAAACATTTTACGGTTTTTGTTAAAGGTTCATCATCAGTTTTTTTGTTTTTTTTATTGAATCATTTCATTATATCCTTCCTTTCTAAATATATTAAATAAGTGTGTTAATGACACACTTATTTAATATATTTATTTAGCACAATCTTTACACAAACATTTACCATCTGCTGCTTTAGTACATTCAGATGAACTTTTCATTTTCCCACAACCATCACATTTTTTTTGATCTTTTGCTTCTCCGGTTTTATCCCTTTTTTTAAATGGTCACATGTATATAACTTCCTTTCCTCATATCATAATTACTCTACTCAATTATAACAAATTTTATTATTTTCTATGGTATTAACTATTTTTAAAACTTTTTTGTTAAATTTTGATAAATTATTTTTTTCTATTTTAAGAATATTATTTTTGATTTCTTCAATTTCTTCAATATCAGTTATTCTATTAAATAAGTGAAAAAGCATATAGTTTAATTCTTTTGGTTTATGAAAGTGTTTTTTAAAAAATATTATTGTTTCATCAATAGTTGCCATTAGCATTACTGCTTGTTTGGTGTTAATGCTATTATTTTGTAATGGTATACGAACAAGTGTTGGCAACTGACTAACAAACATGTAGTCTTCTAAAGATTTTTCTTTTTGTGTATAATAGAAAATTTGAAAAGCACTAATTTTAGCACCAATTGTTTTAATAGCATTTTTTACTGCTGTAACTTGTGAATTAAGCATATTTTTGATTAATAAGGTAATAAAGATGGTAATTGTTCCAATTGGTAAAATAATTGATAAAATTAAGTCTAAGTTAACATTAAACTTTTGAGCAAATATTGATTTTAATAAAGTATAACCATTTTGGAATAAAATAACAGATAAAAATAAAGCAAAGTTTGGTGTTTTTCATCATTTATGCATAATTAATATTTTTGTTTTAATTTTTAAAATATATCAAAAGAAATAAGAAGTTAATACCATAAATTAATACAATGATAGTTGTTAGAAAATTGAAAAAACTAAAAACAATAGCTAAATTAACTGTAAAACCTAGATACATTTTAATATCATAAATTGGATAATCATTTGCAAATTGAGTTGTTAAACCATATTTTCTTTGAAATGCTCGACGACGATAAAGTTTAATGATTATAATAATGCTAAATTGTAAAGGTAAGTGCAACTAAATTATTTTTCTATCCAAATATTCGATTGGTGAAAGATAATTTAGTATTTTTCTTGGTCTTTGGTTTAAAGACAATATAAATTTATGAACTTCATTTTTATTAGTTTTTGAAAAAATAAATTTTTTAGGAAATTTTTCTCTAATTAAACCATTAGTATTTTCATTAGTACCTCTTTGTCAAGGTGAATATGGATTGGCAAAATAAATTTTTATATCTAAATTTTTTTCAAGTTGTTGTCAATTTGAAAATTCTTTGCCACGATCAAAAGTAATAGTTTTAACAATGTTTTTAGGAAGAATTGATAAATAATAACTAACATTTTTATTAATAACTTTAGTAGTTCTGTTTTTAACTAATATTGCTAAAGTAAATCGTGATACTCTTTCAACTAAAGTTATTAAACATGATTTGCTTTTACCTCGTGATGATACTATAGTATCTCCTTCTCAATGACCAAGTGTTATACGATCATTAACATTTATATCTCGTTCTTTAATTGATTTACCATTAAACTTGCCACGATTTTCTTTAGATTTTCGTTTTTTACCTTTTCTTCTTAAATTTTTACTAGTAACTTTATCAAGCATTCCAAAATAAATTCAAGTATAAATTGTTTTAAAACTAATAACTCACTCTTTATGAAAATTTTTAATTCTGCCATAAATTTGTTCAGGTGATCAACCTAATAGTAATTTTTGTTGTACATATTTTACTAAATTCTTATTTTTAAACTTATGAAAACTAATATGTGATTGTTTTCGATTTTCAGCTTTATTTTGTGCAATTAATGAAAAATAATGATTATTATCTTTATTTCTATTAATTTCTCGAATAATAGTACTAATACTTCGATTAAGATTTTTAGCTATTTCACTAATTTTAAATTTAAATTTCAATTGATTCTCAATATAAATCCTTTCATCTATGCCAAGATGTTTATAACTCATATAAAAACTCCTTACTTTTTTCTAAACTAAATTTAGCATTATGAAATTTTTATATGAGAATTTTTTGCAATTTTATTTACTTGCACTTACAAGTATAACTCAGCTAATATAAAAAAGTAAAGCAATTAAAGCGATTAAAATTGTAATAAAGATATATGAATAAGCAGTATTAATACTATTTAAACGTTGTGTTCATGCACTTCCTCAGTCACTTATTGGTGCATCATCATGTTGAGTAAAAATAAATGACATTAATGAAAAATCAATTAATGGATAATAAATAGTCATTAATTTTTATAGAAAGGAGTTTTGTCACTTTCTTGTTTTGCGTTAGCAATTTGTTCTAGTAGTTCTTTAACATTATTTTCTTTATCAATTCTTGTTCTTTCATTTAAAAATAAGACTAATGCAGTAATTAGTAATGTAATAAATATTATTCAAAAAAATAATAAAACAAAATATTGCCCTCCCAAAAAATTATGCGGTCGTAATTTTTTAAATTGAATTTTTTGTACTTCCAAAATTTATTCCCTCCCCCAAAAAAAATATTTTTTAAAATCGCTTACTTAAATTATAGCACTAATTAAAAATTCACTTATTAATTGGTAAAATTTACTAATTGTTAAATTAAATTTAAAAATTAATTATATAATTAATTTAAAATATTATTTATATTTAAGGAGAAAACATGAAAATTGAAATAGTTAATAATATTGAAATATTAGAACAAGCATTTTTGATTAGAAAAAAAGTTTTTGTTAATGAGCAAAAGGTTCCTTTTGAAGAAGAAATTGATCAATTTGAAGATGTATCGATTCACTTTTTAGTTTTTGATGATAATGATAAACCAATAGCTACTAGTAGAATGCGAAAAGTTGAAGATATTGTAAAGATTGAAAGAATGTGTATATTGCAAGAATATCGTAGATTGGGTATTGGTAAAAAATTAATGGAATTTATGGAAAAAGTTGCAATTAAAAATCAATTTAAAGTTATATCTCTTTATGCCCAAATTCAAGCACTAAATTTTTATAAAAATTTGGGTTATAAAGTTTGGTCTGAAATATTTTTGGACGCTGGTATTAAACATTGTAAAATGGAGAAAAAAATATATAATGAAGGTAAATTTTAAAGAATAATATTTTAAATACATTGTTTTTAAAAAAACAATGAAAGGAAAAGAATATGTTTGAGTGAGTTAGAGAAATATTTGGAATAAATATAAATATTAATAACAAAGAAGCAAAAATGATAGAAGCTATTAAAAATAAAAAGTTAGATGTAGTTAATAAAATATTAAAATATGATATTAATATTGATTATATTGATAGAACTGGTTATACGTCTTTAATGTGGGCCGCTGAAAAAGGTTATCTAGAAATAGTTAATGTTTTATTAGAACATAATGCTAATATTAATTACATATCTGTAAATGGTAATACTGCTTTAATCTTAGCTGCTAAAAAAAATTATACAAAAATAGTTAATCTGTTATTAGAACATAATGCTAATGTTAGTTGTGAGGATCAATTTGGTAATACTGCTTTAATTTTAAGTACTGAAAATGGAAATTTGGAAATAGTTAAAACTTTATTAACACTTAATGTTAATGTTAATCATGAAAATCGATATGGCGAAACTGCTTTGTTAGTGGCTGCTAAAAATGGATATACAGAAATAGTTAATGATTTACTAGTAAATGGCGCTAATATTAATCATGTCTCTATAAATGGTAATACTGCTTTAATATTAGCAATTAAATCTAATTATTTAGAAATAGCTAATGCCTTATTAACAAATTATCCTAATGTTAATAGAAAAAATATGTTTGGTTATACGCCTTTAATGTGAGCTGCTGAAAAAGGTCATTTAGAAGTAGTTAATACTTTAATCAAAAATGGCGCTAATGTTAATCATGTAACTATTGATGGTTTGAGTGCTTTAATGTGAGCTGCTGAAAAAGGTCATTTAGAAGTAGTTAATACTTTAATCAAAAATGGCGCTAATGTTAATCATGAAAATATAATTGAAGAAACCGCTTTAATTGTTGCTACTAAAAATGGATATTTGGATATAGTTAAAACTTTATTAGCACATAATGCTAATATTGATGATGTAGATGTAAATGGCAATACTGCTTTATTATTTGCAACCAAATATAATCATTGACAGATAAAAAAATATATCAAAAAAATAAAAAATAGTTTTTAAAACTATTTTTTATTTAATATAACAGGAATAATTAAAGGGTTTCTTCTTTTCTTTTTAAATATATAAGGTGCTAATGTTGATTTGATAGCATTTTTTATTGTGGCAAAAGTAGGTCTTTCGCTTTTTAATACTTCATTAATAGATTTTGTTAATAATGATATTGCTTCAGATACTAAAGGTGCTGCATCGCGAACATAGAAAGAACCGCGAGAAATAAACGTTGGTGGTGCTAATAATTTATTATTTTGTGAATCAATAGAAACAACAATTGCAATTAAACCATCTTTAGAAAGAATTTGTCTATCACGGATTACTGCAGCAGTTGTTACTCCTGACATATCTTTACCACCATCAACATAAATAGGATCAGCAGCAATGCGTTTATCACTTAAAGAACATTTACCATTATCCATAATAATTGGATCACCGTTAGCACAAATAAATATATTTTCTTCAGGGATTCCAATTGATACAGCTGTTTCTTTATGAACTTTTAACATTCTATAATCACCATGCATTGGCATAAAGTATGATGGTTTAATTAAATTTAACATTAGTTTTTGTTCTTCTTGTGAAGCATGACCAGAAGTATGTAATCAATTTAATGGTGAATTTTCTTCAACAATCGCACTAAGTCGTGTTAGTTTATTAACTACTCTTTCAACGTCAGCACGGTTACCGGGAATTGCCGATGAAGAGAATATTACTGTATCACCGGGTATAATTTTTATTTGACGATGTTCGCGATTAGCAATTCTTGATAATGCTGCCATTGGTTCACCTTGGGAACCCGTACAAATAATAACAATTTGATTATTATCATATTTTTTAGCTTCTTCTGCTTTAATAAATGAACTATCGCGAACTTTTAAATGTCCCATTTGACGAATAACATTAACTATTCTTTCTAAACTTCTTCCAACAACAATAACTTTTCTATTATGTTTTGTTGCAACTTCAATAATTTGTTGTAAACGGTGTACATTAGAAGCAAAAGTAGAAATTAAAATTCTGCCCTTCGCTTTAGCAAATATTTCACTAATTCTTTTAACAACAAGCATTTCTGTCATTGTATAACCGGGTACTTCAGCATTGGTTGAATCTGCTAAAAATAATGTTACTCCTTTTTGACCCATTTGTGCCATTTTATCAATGTCTGCTTTATGACCTAAAGGTGTTCAATCGAATTTATAATCACCTGTTGTTACAACAGTTCCATTTGAATTTTCTACACAAATTCCATATGCATCAGGAATTGAATGATTAACAGCAAAGAAACTAATAATAAATCTGTTAGTTTTAATTTTACTATTACCATCAACAATATTTATTTTTATTTTTGATTTTATCCCTTTGTCTTTAATTTTATGACGAATTAAAGCTACTGCTAAATTAGGAGCGTAGATAGCCGGAATATCACTAATGTCTTTTAATAAGTATGGTATACCACCAATATGATCTTCATGACCATGAGTAATAAATATTCCTTTAATTTTATGTTTATTTTCTTTTAGATAGCTATAATCAGGAATTACTGCTTCAATTCCTGGCATAGAAGCATCAGCAAATTTTACTCCAGCATCAATAATAATAATTTCATTATCTTGTTCAATTACATAAGTATTTTTTCCAACTTCTTCTAGCCCACCAAGCGCAAAGATTTTCGTGACGAACTTTTTAACTGGTATAGTATTTTTTGTCGATGTATCACTCATATTTTTTCTCCTTCATTCATTTTAAAATTATAAGAAAATAACATAAAACATAACATAAAAAAATGTAATGAATTTAATCATGTTTTTACTTATTACTTATTTGGTATATTATATTTAACTATAATAAAACAATTTAAAAACTTAAGTTTATCATTCTACTTTATATCATAATCCATTTATCATCATTAAGTCAAGGATTATCCTTATTAATGTGATGATAAAAGAGTTTTCCTTCTAAATGGTCTTGCTCATGTTGAAAAACAATTGCTTCATAACCTCTAACAGTTAAAGTTACTTTCTTCTTTTTTAAATAGTCATAACCTGTAACATTGATTTTATAATTACGTGGAACTAAACCTTCATGAGGGTGATTAGTTACACTTAAACAACCTTCACCTTTTTTTAAATAAGCTATTTGTTCGCTTTTACCAATGATTTTTGGATTTATTAATGCATGTTCATAGTAAATAATCTTTTCATTTTTATCAGGAATTGGTAATAAAATATAATACATTTTTATATTTTCTCCAATTTGTGGTGCAGCAATACCAATAGCTTCGGTTAAAATGTTGTTAGCATTAAATTCTTTATCTTGTGATGCTTTTACTCAATCAATCATACGTTTCATAATATTTTCATCTTTAGGTGTTAAGGGTAAAATAACATCAGCACAAGGTTTTAATAAACTAGGTTTTGTATCTTCAGTAATTCAAGATGCTGATGGTACTTCGTTTTGTAATTTGTTTAACATTGCAGATCCTTTCATCAGTTTGTAATAAATAATAAATTAAACTAATTTGCTTTTATCAAATTTAATGATAAAATTATTATAAACTAAATTTTGGAGAAAACATGAAAATTATTGCTGGAAAATTAAAAGGAAAAAAAATAATTACTTTAGATGGTTTATCAACACGGCCAACATTAAATCGAATTAAAGAAAATATTTTTAATATTATGTTAAATTATTGTAGTTTTGAAGATAAAATTGTTGTTGATTTATTTGCTGGAAGTGGTAATTTAATTCTTGAAAGTTTATCACGAGGGGCAAAATTTGCTTTTGCAAATGATATTAACAAAGCTGCTTGTAATATTATTAATCAAAATTGTTTTGCTTGTAATTTACAAGAACAAGTTAAATTAAGTAATTTGGATTATCAAGTTTTTAGTAAAACACTAGTACAACAGTGTGATATTGTTTTTATTGATCCACCGTTTGTAAATATTACTTGTCAACAGTGAATTATTGATTTCTTTTATAAAAATAATTTACTTGCTAATAATGCTTTAATTGTTTTAGAAACAAATGTACCACTTGAAAATTTACAATTAAATTTCCATTTTAAAGTAGTATCTAATAAAAAATACGGTAAAATATATATTAAAATAATTCAATTTTATGAAAAGTAGAAAGTAGAATCTAAATGGCACAAAAAAAAGGAAAATTAATTATTCTTTCTGGACCAAGTGGTGTTGGTAAGGGTGCAATTATTGCTAAATTATTTGCTGATAAATCATTAAATTTAGCATATTCAGTTTCGATGACAACAAGAAAACCACGTAATAAAGAACAAGATGGCATTAATTATTTTTTTGTTGATGTATCAACTTTTTTAAATCATGTTAAAGGTAATGATTTTTTAGAATATACAAATTTTATTGGTAATTACTATGGTACTAGTAAGAGTTATGTTTTAAATTTGCAAAATCAAGGTTATAATGTTATTTTAGAAATTGAGGTTGATGGTGCTAGTCAAGTTTTAAAAAATTATGAACATCGCAATGATATTATGAGTATTTTTATTATGCCTCCTTCTTATCAAGAATTAGAACAAAGAATTCGTATGCGTGCTAGTGAGTCAGAAGCAATTATTGAGAAAAGGTTAAATAAAGCAAAAGAAGAATTTAAAGTTCAACATGAATATGATTATATTGTTATTAATGATGACTTAGATATTGCTGTTAAAGAAATAACAGATATTATTAAAAATAATATTAATTAGTTTTTGATTTGATAGTTTAGAATTAAATATTAAAAACATTTAACGATGTTAATTTGTATAAAAATATAATATTATAAAAAACTATATTACAATAATTTTATAAACTTAATATAAGTTTTTAAACCTATTATTTTAATTTTAAAGTAGTAGATTTTTTATTTAATTAGAAAAAGGTGAATAAAATATGGACGCTAAATCAATTGCAATCTTACTGAAAACACTAGTTAGGTTAGGGAAAGTAATATATGAAGGAATAGAATCAATCAAAACCAGTAAAACAAAAAATAAAGCAAAAGAAAAATTAAAAGATGAGACAGAAAATATTAAACTACAAGATATAAAAACATTAGAAACAAAAGTATTAACAGCATTAAAAGTATTACAAACATTAAAAGAAAAACTATGAGAAGATGAAATATTAAAAGAATTAGTAGAATCTTTAAAAAAATTAGAAGAACAATTATCAAATGCATCAGAAAAATTAGAAAAATTAAAAACAGAATCCGCAACAGTAACAATCACAGATATATCAGTAGCATCAGTATGATTACAGGAAAAACTATCAAATTCACTAAAATTAATTGAAAAATTACAAAATAAATTATCTTCAAGAGAAAATAGTAAAGATAGTGATAACGATTTTTCAATAAAAGCAGAAGTAAATGAGAATTTACCAATATTATCGGTAGTAAATAAAAATAATGTTCATAAAACTGTACCAAATTTATAGTAAATAAAGATAATTAACAAATAATAATTTTATAAACTTATATAAGGTAAAATCTAAAATTATTAGTAATATTAATACTCCTTTTAAAAATAAATTTAAAAGGAGTATTTTGTAAATTATGATAAGTTGTTATACTAATAATATCAAAAATAATTTTTTTACTTTATAATTAAAGTAGTGGAATCAAAAAATAAAGGAATGGTGGTATTTAATATGAGTGTATTACCGTTAAATATTATTTCGACTGTAATTTCAGCAGATATTGGAACAGTTATTGCTGAAATAGCGGTTTTATTTGGAATAACCATTTCTTTATTAATGACAATTCTTATTTTAATAGTTATGAATACTTTTATTCGTGGTAAAAAAGTTTGATGAACAACAAGAAATAAATCTCATATGAAACTACTAGCAACTTCAGAAAAAAGAATGTTAGCAAGTGTTTTAGCAGAAGCAGTGATTAAATTAGCAGAAGAAAAAATTGGAGCACTAATTACTATT
Organism: Spiroplasma endosymbiont of Thecophora atra; assembly: GCF_964019735.1. NCBI lineage: Bacteria > Bacillati > Mycoplasmatota > Mollicutes > Entomoplasmatales > Spiroplasmataceae > Spiroplasma > Spiroplasma endosymbiont of Thecophora atra. The sequence goes on from NZ_OZ026464.1 coordinate 364,714, forward strand.
GAAAGGAATGTTTCATTAAATGAATATACTGATTTGGGAGTAAAAATTGATGGTGAAGTTACTTCACAACTATTACAGTCTATTTTTATTAAAGGTTCACCATTGCATGATGGTGCAGTTATTATTCGTTTAGGTCGTATTGAATGTGCCTCTACTTATTTTCCACTAACTAATAAAAAAATATCTAGTCAATTTGGTTCACGTCATCGTGCTGCTATTGGAATATCAGAGCAAACCGATGCAGTATCAGTTATTGTCAGTGAAACTAATGGTTCTGTTTCAATAGCTCGTAGTGGTAAGTTTTTACAAGTTGAAAACTTAAATAATCTTGTTCGTACACTATATGATGAATTAGCTTCAACTAAAGAAATGGTTCAACAAGTATAATAATGAAAAGTTTGTTATTAGTAGATATTGGTAATACATTAATTAAGATTGCTATGATTAATGATAGTGAAATTATTGAACAATGAGCAGTAATAGAAACCAAAAGTAAAACTGCAATTGATCAATTGAAAAAAGCATTTAAATTAAATAAACAATTACATTTTGAAGAAGCTGTTATTAGTTGTGTTGTTCCAAATTTTTTAATAATAATAGAAAAATTAATTGTTTTTACATATAATTTAAAACCGTTAATTGTTGATTTTAATTTGCTAAGTTTTTTACCTTTAAAACTTAATTTAGAAAATCGCCAATTAGGTAGTGATTTGATAGCATTATCATATGCTGCTTATACTAAGTATCACAATGCGATAGTTGTTAGTTTGGGAACTGCTACTACCTATAGTATTGTTGTTAATGATGTTTTGGTTGGCGTTATTATTGGACCTGGATTTAGTACAAGTAAAGATGCATTGATTGATAATGCTGCTTTACTTGTCGATTTTGAAATGCAACATTATCAATCAATGTTAGGTAAAAATACTAATCATGCTTTATCAATTGGTTATGGTTATGGTTTTAGTGCAATGATTAATAGTATTGTTGTTAGGATTCAAAATGAAACAAATATTAGTTTACCTGTAATTTTAACAGGAGGTAGTGTACCAATTTTAAAATCTTATTTTGATTTTTCTTATATTTATGAACCACAAATGTTATTTTTAGGTTTAGTTGATATTATTAAATATTTTAGAAGTAATAATAAAATAAAAGATTAATATCTTTTAATATATTTAAAATATAAGGAAAGGAGAAAAAACTATGTTAATGTTAATAAAAATTTATAAATTAACTAGTGCACAAATTATTATAATAACTATTATTAGTTTATTAATTTTTACTGTTATTGTTTTAACAAGTTTATTAGTAATTTTTAGTTCGTATAAAAATAAACAATTTATGGTTTATAAAAATTTGCAATATATTCAAAATATTAATATTAAAGAAAGATTAAATCGTATTAATCAAATGGTACAAGCAAATGAACAATATAGTTCTATTTTAGGAATTTGAATTAGTCGTTATAATCTTTTTTTAAAAAAAGATTTAAATAAGGTTTTTAAAAATTATATTCAAATTTTAAAATTACAAAATAATAAAGAATTATGAAAAAGATATAAATTAATGTATAGAATGCATAATAAGAGTAATAATTTAAAAAATCAGTTGCAGTTATTAACAATTGAAATAGATTATTTTATTAGTATTGATCAATTATTACGAGAATATCAATTATTTTTTAAACAAAATTTTAATTATTTACAAGATCAAATGATCAAGATTAATTTACAAAACGATCTTAATCGAGAACAATTAGATGAAGTTATTAAGATAATTAATGATATGTTTAAAGAATTAGAAACAAATATTAATGCTATTAATGTTAGTCAAATTATTACTATTTTAAGTGAGATTGCGATTGCTGTTGTAACATTGGCAGAAATTTTAGATAATTTACCAACACTTCGTTATATTATAACATATGAAATTAAACAGAAAATGGCTGCCTTAAAAAATAAATATCAAATGATAAAAATAAATAATACTTTACTTTTACAATATGAACAATTAGTAGCAAACGTTGATGAAAAGTTAAGTTTTATTAATAAACAAATTAATAATTTACAATACAAAAAAGTTAAGGTTAACACTCAAGAAATATTAAAATTAATTGCCACTTTTAGTAATAAAATTGATAAAGAACAAATATTTTATAATATTTTTAAACAAAATTATGAAAAATTTTTAGTTATGAGTTTTAATTTTAATGAAATATTTGAAGCTATTAAAAATGAAATTGCTCTTTCAAATAAAATTAATTCTAAAATGATAGAAAATAGCAAAATAACTAACTTAGAAACTATTATTAATAAACAACTTGCTACTGTTAATCATTTTGATAATTTATTAATCATAGAACATCAAAAATCAATAAAAAATACTAGTTATCAAACATTAGTGATGTTATTAGCGGCGTTATTTGAAAATAGTATTGTTGTTTTTAATAGTTTAAAAGAGTATAATAAATTGTTGAATGAACAAAATAAAGCAAAAATTAAATTTAAAACTTATGTTGATAAAATCAATTCAATGATGTTACAAATTGATAATATTTTAAATAATATTAATTTTTATTATTTAAATGAAATTTATAAAGAAAAGTTTAGTGATTTACAATATTTAATAAATGATACTATTTTAAATTTTAAAAATGGAAATTATGATAATTCTTCTTTTAGTAAATTTAATGATTTACAAAATAAAATTTTTCATCTTTATACTGAATTAAAAATGGAAATTACTATTCATAAATTATCACATTTAACTCTTGTTTATGCTAATCGTCATCGTTCAATTAATCAGCAACTTAATAGTAAATTTAATGAAATTGAAAATAATATCACTAATAATCATAATCAAAAAGCATTAACATTATTATTGGAATTAATGGAATAAATTTTAAAAAAGAGGAAAATTAAATGGTACCAATTATTATTATTATTATTCGTTATGGTGAATTAACAACTAAAAGTAAAAATCGGATTGATTTTATTAAACAATTAAAAATAAATATTAAGTATGCTCTTAGTGATTATAAACAAATAAATATTATTCATTTTCATGATCGGATGGAACTAACCAATTTATCTCTTGATGTAATGAATGATGTTATTAATATTTTGGTGATAATATTTGGTATTAGTTCATTATCACCTGCTTTTAGAATTGCTAAAAATATGGAAATATTATCAGAAAAAGTAATATCATTAATTTTAAGTCAAGATCTAACAAATTTTAAAACATTTAAACTTTTTGTTAGTCGTAGTGATAAGAGTTTTTGATTAAATTCAGAACAAATAGTTAAAATTATAGCTTCTATAATTTTAAAGAAAACAGATTTAAAAGTTAATGTTACTAATCCTGATTTAAAAATAAATATCAAAGTTAATAACGATGATATTTATTTATTTGCAAATAAAATTATTGGTGCTGGTGGATTTCCAGTAGGTAGTTCAGGGAAAGTGTTATTATTATTGAGCGGTGGTATTGATTCCCCTGTAGCAGCATATAAATTAATGAAACGAGGATTACAAGTTCAATATTTACATTTTGCTACTCCACCTTTTACTTTACCAACAGCATTAAAAAAAGTAGAAACTTTAGTTCAAATTTTAGCACCTTATAATGCTGGTAGTAAAAATTTATATATTTGCAATTTTACTAACTTGCAAAATGAATTAAGTCATATTAAGAAAGAAAGTTATCGTATTACTTTAATGCGTAGAATGTTTATTAGAATTGCTAGTTTATTTGCAGAAAAATATAAAATTCAAGCATTAGCAACTGGTGAAGCAATTGGTCAGGTTGCTTCACAAACATTAGCAAGTATTAATGTTATTAATATTGTTAGCAATTTACCAATTTTGCGTAGTTTAATTGCCGAAGATAAAGTTGATATTATTAATCTTGCTAAAAAAATTGGTACTTATGAAACATCAATTTTACCATTCGCTGATTGTTGTTCATTATTTGTTCCCAAAAACCCTGTTACACAACCAAAGATTAAAGAATGTGAACTTTTAGAAAATGATTTAAAGCAAATAATTGATTGAGAACAAATTTTAATAAATAGTTTTAAAGATATTGAAAAAATATAAATAAAATTATTAATAATTTAATAGTTTTAATAAATTGCAGTTTATTTACTTTAAATATAAAAAAAGAGTGAAGTTTCACTCTTTTTGTTATTTTTTAATAGTAAACTATAAAATATTACAATAAGTATTTTGATTACTTGTTGAAGGTTGATTTTGTAAATCGATTGCATTTATTTCATTTACTAATAATTTTGTTTTTTCAATTCTTTTATTGATTTCATTTATTTTTTTCTTATCAATTTCTAATTGAGCAAGTTTTAAATTTATTTGTAATTTTTGATATGGATTTGGTTCTCTAAAATCAATATTGGTTGTTATTTTTTGTACTTCATTTGCTAATTCTTGAAGAGATTTAACTTCAAAATTATTTTTATTGGTTGTAACATTAAGAATAGTAGGTAATCCAAATTTATATCGTTGTTTTATTTCTTGTTCATAAATTTCATAGGCTAATCTTTCAACTATTTTTGGGTGTTTGTTTTTAGCAGCTATTGTTAAAGCTGTATCACCATTTTCAATAGTATCTAGTAAAAGATTAGCATAGTTATAATAACCATTTGTTTTTAAATATTTGGCTATAATTATTTGTCCATTAATATTATTTAATATTCAAGGATCAGGTCTATTTTTAACTACATGATAAATATTAACATCATTATCTATTAAGATATTAACTACATCTAAATGACCATTTTGCGCTGCTCATATTAAAGCGGTTATATCATCGCATATATAATTAACATTGCCACCCTTTTTAATTTTTTTTTAATTACTTGTAGATCACCATTTTTAGCAGCTTTTATTAAATTAATATTTTGAATGTCCATTTTTTTCTCCTTATTTGATTAAAAATAACAAACTCACTTACTTTAAAATGAAGTAATAAGTTGAAAACTTATATTAAGTTTATGCAGATTTTATCATATTATTGGTTTTAATATGCAAAAAATATATTATAATTTTTCCAAGTTATTTATTATTAATTATTGAAAAAAATAATGTTTATTTTTTCTTTTTTAATATAAATTTTATTTCTAAAAAAGTTTATTTTAAGTGTTTTAAATAGTTTTGTATTGAAAACAATAACTTAAGAATAACCTAGCAAGATAAAATGATGTTAAAATTAACTTGTAATATAAGTCATTCAAGAATTGTAGGGGATAGTATGAAATATATAGTTAATTTAAATGTTCGTTCTAATTATTCATTTCTTTCATCAACTATTAAAATAAGTGATTATATTGAATTTGCTAAAAAAAATAATTTAAAAGTTCTATCTTTAGTAGATAAAAATATAATGTATGGTGCTTATGAATTTTGTAATTTATGTATAGAGAATGAAATTAAACCATTAATTGGTTTAAATTGCGTTTGAGAAAGTACTACTGATAAAGTTGAATTAACTATTATGGCAACTTCATATGCTGGTTATCAAAGATTAATAGAGCTTTCTACTATTATTAGTACTAATAATAATATTGTTACTACTAATGATGTAAAAAAATATCTTAATCAAACACGTGAAGTTTTAGTTATTATTCATGCTAATAACAAAAATATTAGATATATTAAAAATAATTATGATATTTTAAATTCAACAGGTCATGAACTAGTTTATTTTGGTTTAGTACCTAGTGATATGGATAATATTACTTTATTAAAATCGATTACATCTAATATTATTCCAATTGATTTGGTTTTATATTTAGATGAAAAACAACATCGTATTTATCAAATTTTACAAGCTATTAAAGAACAAAAAACATTAAAATCAGAAGATTTATCAAAAAGTAATGAGTTTTTATATAAAACTAAACAAGATTTAATGCAACATTATCCAAATGAAATTATTGAAAACATTGAAAAGGTTATTTGATTATGTAATTTAAAATTTCCTAAAAATAAGCCAAATAGTGCAGAATTAAGTTTACCAAAATTTACTTGCCCTAATAATCTTACTAGTAATTTATATTTGCAAGAATTATGTAAGCAGGGATTAGAAGCGCATTTTCAAAGTCGTGAAATTCCTGAAACATACGTTAAAAGAGTTTTATATGAATTACAAGTAATTAATGAAATGGGTTTTGCTGATTATTTTTTAATTGTTAATGATTATGTTAAATTTGCAAAAAGCAAGAATATAATGGTTGGACCAGGTAGAGGAAGTGTTGCTGGTAGTTTAGTGGCATATGTTTTAGGAATTACTGGTGTTGATCCTATTGCTTATAATTTAATTTTTGAAAGATTTTTAAATCCAGAACGAATATCATTACCAGACATTGATATCGATTTTGAAGATACAAGAAGAGATGAAGTTATTAAATATATTCATCAAAAATATGGCAAAGAACATGTTGCATATATTGTTACTTTTCAAACAATTGCTAGTAAAATGGCAATTCGTGATTTGGGAAGAGTTTTTCAAGTTAATATTGAAGATATTAATGAAATGACAAAATTAATACCAATTCAATATAATTTTGAAATAGATATGGCTATTAAACAATCACCAAAATTAGCATGATATGCAAATAAGTATCCTTTATTGTTTACTTTAACCAAAGAAATTCTTGGTTTTCCACGACAAACTAGTACTCATGCAGCAGGAATCGTTATTACAAGTGCACCATTAGTTACTGCTATTCCATTACAATTAGGATTTCAAGGTATTTATCAAACGCAATTTCCAATGCAAACCCTAGAAGCTCTTGGTTTGATAAAAATGGATATTTTAGGATTACGTAATTTAACTATTTTGCAAAATATTTTACAACAAGTAAGTAAACATTATTTTTTAAATTTAAAATTATCTCAAATTCCTTTAAATGATGAAAAAAGTTTTAGCATTATTAAAAATGGTGATACAACCGGTATTTTTCAATTGGAATCTTCAGGAATGCGTCAAATTTTAATTAAAATGAAAGTTGATAGCTTAGAAGATATTATTGCTAGTTCTTCTTTATTTCGTCCTGGACCACAAGAGTACATTCAAGATTATATTAATCGTAAATTAGGAAAACAAAAAGTTACGTATATTCATGAAGATTTAAAACCTTATTTAGCATCAACTTATGGCATTATTATTTATCAAGAACAAATATTATTAATTTTACAGAAAGTTGCTGGTTATTCATTAGGAAAAGCTGATTTAATTCGTCGTGCAATTAGTAAAAAAGATACTACAGTTATGAAAGAACAAGCAAACTTATTTATTAAAAGTGCTGTTAATAGAGGTTATTCATCAAGAGTTGTTAAGAAAATATGAGAAGATATTGAAAAATTTGCTAGTTATGGATTTAATCGATCTCATGCTGTTGCTTATTCATTAATTAGTTATTATTTAGTTTATTTAAAAGCAAATTATCCATTGGCATTTATGGTATCGTTATTAAGTAGTGTTATTGGTAATGATCAAAAAATGTTACAATATTTGAATGAATGTCAAAAATATCAAATTAAAGTTTTACCACCATCAATTCAATTTTCTGGCATTGATTTTTTAATTGATGATGCTAAAAAAGCTATTCGTTATAGTTTACAAGCAATTAAGCAAATGAGTCAAGGTAGTTGTAGTAATCTTATTAAAGAACGTACTAGTAATGGATTTTTTCAAGATTTTTTTAATTTTTGTGCTCGAGCAATATTTATTGGTTTGAATCGTAAAAACATTGAACATTTAATTGCCGCTGGTGCTTTAGATGATATTCAATCAAATCGAACAATGTTATTATTAAACTTGGATGCTGCATTAGAATATGCCAATATGGTGCAGGTAAAAGATGAAACTAGTGACGAATTATCATTAAATTTTAATTTAATTGCTAAACCAATTATGTTACAAAGAGAAGATGATTGAAATAATAATAGTATTAATGAACATCGTGCATTAGGACTTTATTTAAAATATAATCCTAAATTACTATGAAAAGAACAATTAGATCCTCATAATAAAGCTATTGATTTAGCATATATTAATAATTATGTTGATCAACATGTTAGAGTATATGGAGTTATCAATAATATTAGAGTAATTAAAACTAAAACTAAAAAATTAATGGCTTTCTTTGAAATGCAAAATGATAGTAATGTTATTGAAGTAACGGTTTTTGAAAAGTTATATCAAATATACCAAGAATATTTACAAGTTAATAAAGTAATTTTAATGGAAGGAAAGGTAGAAATTTATAATGATAATATTCAGTTAATTTTATCAAGAGTAATTAAAAATTTATAGTAAGCATATAATTTTATCTATGCTTACTATATTAAATAATAAATATAATCAATAGTTTTTAAATTTCTTACTTTAATTTCTAATAATAAATAAAAAATTAATGAACATAATAATTATTAATAATTTCACAATTTTCAATAGCATCTCAAAAGTTATTATCTACTTTTTTTATTTTTAAATAAATATTTAAAAAGATTAGTAATATAGTTATAAATAATAAAATTGGACTTAAAATTATAGCAAAAACAATTCCAATTTTTAGTTGTACTAATGATTTAAGATTATAGTTTTCAACAATATTTTGGAAGAGCTAATGTTTACAAAAATATAATTTATTATTAGTTAACATATAAATTAAACCATGTTCTTTTATTAAATTAAAACTATTTTCTTTTGTTATTATTTCTTGCTTTCGACAATAATTATAGAAAGAAGGAATATATTTTATATCATTTTTTATGTTAAAAAAATCTATTAAGGTTAAAGATGTAAATATAACCAAAATAGTTAAAATCAATAGTGATAGTATTATTAAATTTATTTTTTTAAGTTTCTGAATTTTCATTTCTAAAAATCTCCTTATATTTTATTTATAGGTTAATTTTATTTGTTAGGAAAGTATTATAATATATTTTTTATTAAATAAAATTAAATTATAAAATATTTATATATAATATTTTAATAATGATTTGCTATTATTTTTTTGTTTTTTTGTTATATTATAAGTAGTAATATTTATTACCAATTTTGCGATGAATTGCAAAGCAACGAGCACTAAAATCCCAATATATTTATTTAAAATTTTAGTTTATTATTTTATTTTAAAGTAACTATTTTTCTTTTAAAGGAGCACACATTACCATGGCAATTAAAGATGTACAAAGAGATGGCAATTGTTTATTATGAGCAGTAATTGTTTCATATTTAGAACAAGTTAAAACTAATAAAAACCAATTTAAAAAAAGATATAAATCACTTTTTGGTATAGAAATCGGTTGAGAACGAATTTTTAATTTTGTTGATTTTAATTTTACTGATAAAGAAAATGAAAAATTAGTTAAAGTCTTTCGTAATCGTATTTGTGATTATATTGAAATAAATTTAGATACAAAACGGCCAGATAATAAAGCTAACTTTAGATCAATGTTATTAGATAGTGAAATCAATAAAAAAAATAAAGAATTGTATCCTAATAATAGTGAAGATACACAAATAAGAAAAACTTTAGAACAAATGAGAAAAAATGGTGAAATAACAGGTTCTGTTGAAATTGAAGCGATTTGTAATATTTTAAATTGTGATATTATTAGAATTAATGAAGATTTTGATGTTGCAAGTAGGGAAAGATTTGAACCAGATAATGTAATTGCTAATAATGAGGTGAAGTTATACTATCAAGCTCGACATTATCAATATTTTTCAAATGTTACTAATCAAACACCAGCAAAAAGGAATGAGGAAGAAACTACAAAAGTAGTGACGCCTTCATTTGAAGTTAATTCAAGTAATAATAGTTCTCAAGAAAGTATTTTATTTCCAAGAGAGGAAAGTGCTGATTTTTTAATTAATGCTAGATTGAAACTTAAAAATCAGTTGTCTGATAAAGAAATTAATGAAGAAACACAAAATGCTATAATTGATATTTTTATTGAAGATATAATTAAACTACCAGCACATCAAAAAAATGAAATATTAGAAAAATCTATTTTTGAATTAAATAATCAAGATCAATTATTTACAAATCCTAATCTTGTTTTTGAATCATTTATTAAACCAATAATTAATAGTTCAAAAACAGGAGATCAACAATTATTAAAAGAAAGTACTAATGCAAATACTAATTAATTAGTATTATCAATTTTATATTTATTGATTTGTTATATTAATAAAAAATAACCAAATATTTGGTTACTTTTAGTATATTTTAAATTTATTTTACTTGGTATTTAATAGTTGTATTTATATTAAAAAAAGAATTTGGTAAATGTTTGTTTTCATCATAATTATGTAAAAATACTCACAAATTATGAAGTTTTAATTCTTGATTATCAGTAATTATCATTTGTTCTGGTTTAAAATGAAAATAAATTCCTTGTTCCATTAATCCAATTTTATAATGTGATATTCTAATTTGTCTAATATAATTTTCCAATTTTGTAAAAATTTCTTTTTTATTTGTTTCTGTAGGTTTTACATCTATAATTCAAGGATCTATTTTAAATTTTGCTTCGATAGATTTTTGAAGAAATGCAAAATATTCCTTATATGCCTCAACATATTCCTTGCCATATCTTTCTTTATCAGCAGCTACTTTTATTTTTTTAATAATTTTTTCTAATTTTTCTTCTTCAGTATCAATTTTTGTAATTGTAATGTTAACTTTTCCTGTATATTTACTGTCGGCTTTAGCATGTAGTTCTGCTGAACCAGCAGTTCCTTCTGATGCTGCTTTGAAGTTTTTAATTTCAACATCATTAGCAGTTACATCTTTGTTTTGTTTAATGATTTTATCAAGAACTGTTTTTTCGGTATTAAATTTGTTACCGTCAACTTCTTTGTTAGTAATTTTACTGTCTAAAGCGATTTTGTCTTTTGCAGTAATTGTAATGTTAACTTTTCCTGTATATTTACTGTCGGCTTTAACATGTAGTTCTGCTGAACCAGCAGTTCCTTCTGATGCTGCTTTGAAGTTTTTAATTTCAACATCATTAGCAGTTACATCTTTGTTTTGTTTAATGATTTCATCAAGAACTGTTTTTTCGGTATTAAATTTGTTACCGTCAACTTCTAACTTAGTAATGATAGAACTTAATTCTTTTTTTGGTTCTGATTTTGTGCTTTTTGTAGCAACGACAGCTAATACACCAGTTGTAATTAATATTTTTTTATAATTTAGTTTTCTTTTCATATTTCACCACTCCAACGTGTTATTTTATCATTTTTGCTACATTAATATCAAATTGCAACAATTGATTGAAGAAATATTGATGACTATTATTGATTATTTATATTTGTATTTTTATTAAAATTTGACTTATAGAAAATAAATAAATATAATTATTTTTATAAAATTTATAGAATTTTTTGACCGATACTTTAATTTTTAAAGTAAACAAGGTTTAACCTAGATAATGTGAAATATAAAAATATAATGGATAATAAAAAATACTACTAATTATTTTTCTTTTATAGTAAGTTCTAGTAAGCATATGATATCGTTTGTTCATTTTAGTTACTAGAATTATTGATATGTACTTAAAAGAAGAAATAATAAAAATAACTATTTTAAAAAAAGAATGAAGGGGATAATATAATGAAAAAAATATATGATAATTATCAAGATACTAACTTCAATTATAAAAATATAATATCAACAAAAAATGTAAAACAAACACAGGATGACAATGGTAATTTGTATTATACAACTTTTGATAGTTCTGATCTTCATACACCTGGACAAAAAATTTGAAAATATAATATCAGTACCAGAGATAATGAAATTTATTGAGAAAATAAAGAATTCAAAGTAGGTTCTTTTCACATGATAATTGATATTAAAGGTAATATTTATTTAACTTCTGCTGGTGGAGCACTAATTCTTAATAATAAAAATCAATCTAAAACTATGCCATTAGTTTCAGGTATGGTAACTGATATTATTTATTTGAAAAATAATATTTATGTATCAACTTTTGATGGCTTTTATAAATATAATATTAATACTGAAATTACTGAAAAAATAAATTTACCAAACAATCTAATAGTTAATTCTATATTTATTGATAAAAATGAAAATATTTATCTTGCTATTTATAGATTTATAAATAAACCTATAAGTTATAGTGTGTTAATTATAAAAAAAGGTCAATCTGAAGCCAAACCAATAATTGGAGATGATTTTTTTAACATTAACGATACAATGTGAATAACAGAAATAAATAGTAAAATATATTTTTATAGTTTAAATTTAGCAAGTAAAAAAGCAAAATTATATTATAGTGATTTAGATAGTAATAAAGTAAATTATGTATTAGATTTATCAATTAATGTTCAAACATTATTTAAATTAAATAATGAACTTGGTTTAGTAACACATGAAAATGGAAATACAGTAATTGAAGTTTTAAATATTGATAGTATAGAAAAAAATATGAAATAAAAAATAGTGTTTATGAGCAAGTAATGCAAATACAAAAATTTAATATTTTATCTCTTCTAAATGAAGACAAAATTGATTATTTAAGTTGATAATCTTCTTTGTTATTCTAAAAATTAAAGCTTAAAGCAATTATTTAATAATTGCTTTAATTTTAGTAGCAATAATATCAATAGCTACAGTATTATGAAAATCAAAAGGAATAATAATATCAGCATAACGTTTAGTTGGCTCAACAAAAGCATCATGCATAGGTTTAACAGTTAATGCATATTGTTGTAAAACACTGTCAAGAGTACGATTTCTAAAACTAACATCTCGTTTAATTCTTCTTAGTAGTCTAGTATCACTATCAGTATCAACAAAAATTTTGATAGTAGATAATTCACGAATAATAGGATTTTCTAAAGCAAAAATACCATCCAGAATGATAACATCACCCGGACCAATAATCTCAGTGTTTTTACTGCGACTATTGATTTTAAAATCATAAATAGGCTCTTCAATAGCATTGCCGAGTAATAATTGTTCTAAATCATGAATTAATAATTTCATATCAATAGCATTAGGGTGATCAAAATTAGTTTTTTTTCTTTCTTCAACTTTTAAATTACTAAGGTCATGATAATAATTATCCATTTGTACAAAAATGACATTTTTTTTATTACAAGCTTCAGCAATTTTTTCTGCTACTGTTGTTTTTCCTGAAGCACTGCCGCCAGCGATAGCGATTAAATTAATTTTTTTATATTTCACATTTATCTCCTAAAATTTAAGATTGAGTTATTTTATCAAAGTATGATTGTAAAATAATAGCAGCAGCCAATTGATCTTTAACTTGTTTTCTTTTATTTGAAGAAACATTAGATTTAATTAATATTTGCTGCGAAGAATAGGTAGTTCTTCTTTCATCTTGTAAAACAATATTTAGTTTATCATTATTTTGTGTTAATTTAAATTTATCAATAAAATTTAAAACAATTTTTGCGCTGGGGCCGACTGTGCTATCCATGTTTAAAGGATAACCAAAAACAAGAATATCAGCATCATATTCTTTAATAACATTTTGGAGTTGGATAATAGCATTATTAAAATCATGCTCTGGGAAACGAATAGTTTTTCAAGAAAAAGCAATTTTTCCTTCACCACGAGCAAGTCCTAATGTTTTACTACCTAAATCAATGCCTAAATATTTCATAAATTTATTATACTTAATATTTTTTTTAATTTTAATAATGCTGAGTTATACTTGTAAGTGCAAGTAAATAAAATTGCAAAAAATTCTCATATAAAAATTTCATAATGCTAAATTTAGTTTAGAAAAAAGTAAGGAGTTTTTATATGAGTTATAAACATCTTGGCATAGATGAAAGGATTTATATTGAGAATCAATTGAAATTTAAATTTAAAATTAGTGAAATAGCTAAAAATCTTAATCGAAGTATTAGTACTATTATTCGAGAAATTAATAGAAATAAAGATAATAATCATTATTTTTCATTAATTGCACAAAATAAAGCTGAAAATCGAAAACAATCACATATTAGTTTTCATAAGTTTAAAAATAAGAATTTAGTAAAATATGTACAACAAAAATTACTATTAGGTTGATCACCTGAACAAATTTATGGCAGAATTAAAAATTTTCATAAAGAGTGAGTTATTAGTTTTAAAACAATTTATACTTGAATTTATTTTGGAATGCTTGATAAAGTTACTAGTAAAAATTTAAGAAGAAAAGGTAAAAAACGAAAATCTAAAGAAAATCGTGGCAAGTTTAATGGTAAATCAATTAAAGAACGAGATATAAATGTTAATGATCGTATAACACTTGGTCATTGAGAAGGAGATACTATAGTATCATCACGAGGTAAAAGCAAATCATGTTTAATAACTTTAGTTGAAAGAGTATCACGATTTACTTTAGCAATATTAGTTAAAAACAGAACTACTAAAGTTATTAATAAAAATGTTAGTTATTATTTATCAATTCTTCCTAAAAACATTGTTAAAACTATTACTTTTGATCGTGGCAAAGAATTTTCAAATTGACAACAACTTGAAAAAAATTTAGATATAAAAATTTATTTTGCCAATCCATATTCACCTTGACAAAGAGGTACTAATGAAAATACTAATGGTTTAATTAGAGAAAAATTTCCTAAAAAATTTATTTTTTCAAAAACTAATAAAAATGAAGTTCATAAATTTATATTGTCTTTAAACCAAAGACCAAGAAAAATACTAAATTATCTTTCACCAATCGAATATTTGGATAGAAAAATAATTTAGTTGCACTTACCTTTACAATTTAGCTAATATATTAATTTTATAAAAAAATATTTTTTATATTGTAAGTATAATAAAAATGTATTATGTCTATAAATTTTTATCTTTTTTATATTGTTTTTTTCTTCTGCAATTCTTTTTCTTTCTTTTTCAGCTTCTTCAATTCTTTTTTTAATCTTTCTTCTTCAAATTGTTTTTTATTTTCTGAATCTTGTTTTCTTAACTTTTCAATTTCCTTATCTTTATCCATAATAAAAAGATCCTCTTTTCTAATGTTAAATTTTGGATTATTTTTTTCTTTTTTTTAAAAATATCCATAAATTAGTATAAATATTTTTTAAAAAAAAATATATTTTTAAGTTATATTATGAATTAAACAAATAAAGTCATTTTTTTGTTTGATAATGGAAATTGATCTGAATCATAATCAGTGCTATTTATTATCTTTTGTCTTGAATTTTTTTATATTTGAATATATTACTTTATAAGCCTTATTTACTTCATTTATACTATCTTGCATTTTTATTACTTCTGATTTATTAAAAATTGGAATATTACTATTATTTTCTAATTCTATTAATTTTTCTTCTAGTAAACTTATGTTTGTTTTATGAAAATATCTAATTTTTTTTATTAAAGTTTCAAAACTAAAGATTTTATAAAAATTTGAAATAGAAAGAGAAATCATTTGAGAACCTGTTGCTAAGAAAAAAAATAATCATGTTTCTCATTTTTTTAATTTTAATTCAAGTAGATCATGAGATTTTGTAACTTCATATTTAGTAAGTAGTGTTGTTGTTTTAGTAATATTAGTAAAAACAGCATTGAAAAAAAATAACAAAATTGCCATTGAAAATTTTCCACAATTTGATTGTTTTGTAATTCAGTTTGAAATTATTTGAGGACAAATATTAGTTTTAATTTTTAATGTTTCTAATCCTCATTTAAATATATAATTAACTGGTCGTATAGAAAAATAAGTGATTGTATTTGCTAATATAATATTTGGTTTAGTAAAATATTTAATTCAATCACTTATTTTAAAGTTTTCTTGTATAGCATTTGCTATTGCACCTGTCATTATAGAATGTGCCATTAGTCATGTTACTGATTCTAAAAATAAATCAAATAATGAATAATTTATTCTTTCTTTTCATTCTAAAGTATCTAAATTTGTTTTTTTTAATTTATTTAAATTATCAATCACTTTGTTTGCCGAAGATGTTAATTCTTTTATTATACTATTATCAATAGGCTTCTTTAAACAATTAAAGTCACTAATTTTTTCAATTTCTTTTTTAAAATTTGGATGATATTCAAAATCTGTAGATTTTGGAATATTATTAAATTTTTTGGGAGCGTACCGATGTTGTCAATAATATTCAAATTTGTCTTAAAATTATAAAGTTAGACGAGAATAATTTTGACTTCAATATGCAATTGTATGTTAATCTTAACACTTGAAAAATATTAGTCAATAATAATACTTAATTTTATAACTCAAAAATTCTTATTAAAATTAATTTTAATAAGTTTTTAATATGTTATAATGTAATAAAGTCCTTTAAGATAAACCGTATACCGTTATGATTACTAAGCGTATGTAAAGTACGTGGTCTCTTAGGCAAATCCCTAATTTAGGAATTTTTAATTATAATAATTGTATTACTGTATTTATTTGATAGCATTTAAAATTAACCATTTTTGTATACATATCAATGTTATAGGTTCTATCACCAATCATATGCTTTAAAATTTGTTTAATATTTGTTTCAGTAAAGCAACCAATATTTTCAACTAGTGCTTGGTTTAATACACCATCTTTTGCATTAATAAAATAACCAACTTTTAATTTTTTATATTGCAAAGTTAATGATTGTAAAAAATCAATTAATTCATAATATTGACCTTTTTCAAATAAATTTATTGCATTTTGATAGTGTAATTTAGCAATTTTATTTTTTCTTCTTCCAGCCATTATACCAAGAAATAAAACATGAAAAGCATGGAATTTATCTAAAATAAATTTAGCATTTAAAATTGTAGCAGTTTTTCTAATTCATTTTGCGCTATCTCCACAAACTACTAAATTTGCTTGTTCAAAATTTTCAAAAAATAAATTACCATATTTTTCAATTAATTTTGCAGTTTTTTCAGCACCAATTTCTGTTTTTGATACTCTTATTTTACATGCCGCTCTTTTATTAATTAATTTTCCATTTTTCTTTTTACCAGTACAAAATACTATTAATCTCATAGAACATTTTTTACAATTTTTAGTATTGTGTTTTTCATTAAACTTAAATTTTCTATGACCATCATCAATATTTATATATAAAGTTTGATTTGGTTGTAATACTATTTTAGGAATATTAACTTTTGGTAATTCAAATTTTTGATATGTTCTGCAAACTGTACTATTACTTATTAAATCTTCAATAAAAGTATCACAAACATCACGATACTTTTTATCATCAGCAAAATATTTTAAAATTTGTTTAATAACATCTGGTGCTAATTTACTATACTTTTTAACACCAAGATAGTTATCTAGCAATGAAACAAATTCCTTTTTTTGTGTTTTTGGGTTATAATGTATACAAATACGTCGTTTATAATTTAATAAACCTTTTTTTGTTTTTAATTTTCTTTTTCTAAATCTATATGATTTATATTCAGATTTATTACATGTACTTCATAAATAATCATCTATTTCTTTAAATAATTCTTCTGTTTGTTGTAAATTTAATTCATCTTGATTAAAATAGTGTTTGTCTCAATCAAAATGATTTACGAATGGTAGTTTTAACATTTTTAATGTTCCTTTCAAAATTTTGTTTGTTAATAATTTAATTGTATTGTTTATAAAAATTAGGGAGTAAAATATGGCTTTTATTAGTAGTTATGCACAACTGAATAAAAAATATAATCTTAATTTTAGTGATAATAATTATGGTTTTAGTTGAGATATTTTTAAAGCATTTGTTGGTGATGAATGAGCAGAATATTTTACTACTAATTGTTTTTATCGTTTTATACCAACAGCACGTGGAACAAGAAAAACATGAAACTGCTTAGCATTTGATTTATTTATATGTTGTAATTTTAGTGATAGTAGTGTTCAAGAAGTAAGACGCTATGAAAATACTCATAGTGAAACTACAATTGGCGCTTTAATGAATGTTTGTCAAGTTTTATTAGATGAATATAATATTAATTTATTACCTAATAATCCACATGGTATTAAATGAAAAATAACTAAGGATGGTGGTTGTATTATTTTTCCTAATAATCAACAAATTGACTTTATTGGTTATACTAATGGTAATAAGATTTTTGGAAAAGAAGCAGGTGGTTCAAGTTTTTTAGGTTCAAGAACAGATGAAATTATTATGGCAGAAGAAAAAGAAACATTAACTGAAAAGCAATTAACATATCGATATGAACGTTTACAAAACTCTATGTTTAGAAGTAATCGTATTAAAGTATCAAAAGAACCTATTAAAGAATGAAGTTGAACGTTTATTGATAAAAATATATATAGTCCTAATTTTGGAAAAAAGATTACTCGCTTTTTTTATAAAAGTTTCTTTATTACTTTTACATGTAATCCTTATGATAAATATCATCCATTTTATTTAAAATACTGTACGCCATTTTTACCATTAAATGATAAAGTGATGGAAAATCTTAAAAAAAATGGCAAAATTTATTATGAAAATCAAGATATGTTTAGTGGTTTAGGTTTATTTGTTTTAAGATTTACTATTCAACCATTTTGAAATAAATTACCAGATATTCAAAAAAGAACATTATTAGAAATGAAAAAAAGTAATCCTGATGAATTTAATACTGTTTTTTATGGTTTTGAATTTTTAGATAGTGATGCAACAATTTTCCCATTTCAAAAAACTGTAAAGTGCTGACAACCATATGATTTAAAAGAATTTTATAATTCAAAAAAAGATATGTATAAATTTGATTTTTATTCAGTTGGTGTGGATTGAGCAACTGGTCATAAAGACCATACTGTATTTATAGTAGTGGGTTTTAAAGAATATAATAATACTGGTTATTATGATGCTTATATTATTTGTGAATTAGTAGTTACTCCAAATCATTTTATAAATGAAAATGAAAAAATTAATGCTTATGTTAATGAAATTTTAGGATTAATTGATAATTTTGAAAATTTTGAACAAGCAATTTATTTTTATGATGATAAAGCACGAACTGCCATTGATTGATTAAATCAAAAATTAATAGATGAACATAATACTATTTTAATCACACAAACTGCTATTAAACATGCTTCAAATTTAAATCAAGAAGCAGGATTAACTAATAGAGTAGTTTGAATGAGAAACATTATGAGTTATGGAAACTTTTATGCAAATAAAAATGATTTACCAAAGACTACTCAATGTTTAGAAGAATTACGTTATGACCAAACCAAAACTAACATTCCAGACAAAAATATGTACCAAGACCCATATGATGCTTTATTTTATGCACTGTATCCATATAAAAATGTAATTAGGGGTAAAAATAATGCTACTGTGAAAAAAAGCATCTTCACATTTGCCATATAATAAACAATTTAAATATAGTTAATAGTATAGGTATCACAAAATAAACGACTTTAATTTAGGCGTTATTTTGCATTTAAAAGCATACTTGTAAAAATAATCAAAAATAGTACAATTTATAAATAAAATCAAGGAAAAAAGGAGTAATTTAATATGAAAACATGAATAAAAACAAATTTAAGTAAAATAACATTAGCATTAGCACTAACTGGTGCAGTAAGTGGAGTAACTGGTTTAATAATTGGTTCAATATCACATCATAAAACTAATGATTTACAATATTATTTAGGACATCAGTATAATGTTTACTGGGGGGGCTGGAACAACTATATGGTCACATAAAACAAATGATAAACATAAAATAGAATTACATTTTGACATTAGACCAGAAAATAGTGATGACATAAAATGGGATGGTGTTTATCCTGAAGGATATTTTGATAATTAAATTTCTAAATTTATATAAGAAATATTTTCATTATATTTATCAAATAAATTAATATTTTGTAAGTTTATTTCTTGTTTATCAGTAATTAAAATAAAATCATAATTACCAGCACCAAATATACCGCTAATTTCAATCCGATTTAAATTATTAATCGGATTTTCTATTTGTAATTCAAATTCACTAGTATTATCAATTTGTGCAATTTCTTTATAAAATTCTAATTTAGAAAATAATTGAGATTTATTTGAACCGTATAAATTTAAAGCATTTTTAATTTTACTTTTATCAATAATTGCTCTTGTAAAGTATTTTCCATATTCACCATTACCTAATGTTCAGTCAGCAGGAATTAATGAAGGTATATTATTACTTTCTAATTCGTTTGTAATAGATAATCAATTAAATTGATTATCATCAAGTTTAAATAATTCATTTTGACTAATATCATTATTTTTTAATTTAATATTATTTATATCTATAAAATCAAAATATGCAGATTTTAATATAACTTTTACGTCTTTAAATTGTCAAGTATCATTTTCACTAGGATGTATTGGACTTGATTTTAATTCAAAATAGTATGGTAACAAAATTTTATTATCATCATTTAAACCTTTATTAATAGACATACTAGAATAAATATTATTTGATAACATAATAAATATTTGTTTAAAAATGTTAACTTGTTCTAAATTAATATAATCTGGATAATCTAATTTTCATTGTTTAAATAAATTAGTAATAACATCATCAGGTTTTTGTCCTTCAAATTTTTCTTTTAACTTTGCAATTTTATTATCCGGTTTACCATTATCTTTATAGGTAGCACCATCAAAATTTCTATTGTAGTTATATGTGTAACTTAGCATATCTAATAATAATTGTTGTAAACTATCATTAGTTGGTGCATCTTTAATTTCAATTTCAATGTCATCAAATCTATTATTAGTTGCAACATATTGATAAAATTGACTTTCACCCACAAAATCTCAAACTTCTTTATCCTTTAATTCTTTTTGACTTTTTAATGGTCATTTACCACCTAAAACATTACTAAACTCATATCCTAATCAAGCATGAGTTACTCTTGCATTTTTAATAACTTCTCTTCTTGTTACAGAACCACTACTAATTTTAATTAAATCTAAAACTGATTTTTCTTGTCCAATAAATTGTTTTGCTAAATTTCAAGGTAAGATTTGTTCACTAAATCATTGTTGTAATATTCTAACTTTTGGTTGAGTTTCAATAGGCATTGATAATAGCGGAAATGCTATCTTATCTTTAACAAATAACTTTGGGTATACTTCCATATTATCAACTTCACCAAGTACCTTTATATTGCCAAAAATCATGCTTCTAGGGGCTTTAATTTTTAAACCAATAACTTTTGTATCTTTATCTAATGGTTTTTGTAATTTAATAATGATTGGATAACCATCTCTTGTTTTAAAATCTTTAATTTTAATAATAGTAATACTTTTAGTACTTCTTGTTTTTGGGTTTTGATAAGGTTGTGAATAATTATTAATAATATATAAATTATCAATATTATTTTCAGTTAATGGTTCATTAATAGACACAGCATACAATTTAAATTGATTTAATAAATTTATTTCTTGAAATATTAAATTTTTAATATCAGTCATACTATATTCAATAGTATTATCATTAATATTAGTACTTGCTCTTTGATTTAATTGCATAGTAAAGTCTGATGTTTCAACAGCAGTAGTTTTTAATACTTTTTCAATATCAATAAAACCTATTTTAATAGTATTTGCTGAAAATCTTAAACTATTATTTTCATTATTTTTAAATAAACGTTCAATTTCATAAATATATAAAGTTCTTAGTTTAAATTCATCATATGCTCTATTAATATCTGGGTCACTAGTAGCGCGCATCATATTAGTAAAGTCATAAGGAATATTATCAATTAAATAATCATTTTCTACTTCTGCTTGATTAAGTTTAGTTTGTTTCTGTGGAAACTTCGTTTGTGGTTTGTTGTTGTTTTCCATTGTTCTCTCCTATTAATTGGTTATTTTCTGGATTAAATAATTTTAACTTAACTGTTAAATTATTAATTTCTTGTTCATCATTAATATTAAATGTTTTACTATTTAATAAGTCTTTATCTAAACGTACTAATATTTGAATAAATTTAAGAATATCAATATTAAATTGTCATAATTTTTGTTCAATATAATTAATAGTTGAAATATTTACTGCTGTACTTTCGGGAACTGATTGTTGTGCTGATTTCTTTTGACTTGGTATATGAATACCACAACGTTTAAATATTTCATTAACATTTCAATCATATATATCAGTTAAATTTTTACCTTTAAAATTACTATTTGTCATATTGATATTTTCGTTTTGTTCATTATTATCTCCACCACTTTTAAATATGTAGTTTTTAGTAACTAATGTTCTTACTGCTTCTTCTAATCTTGATTGAACATTACCATAAGTTTGACTAAAAATAAACTTTGGTGAGTTTAAAATAGTATCTAAAACAATTTGTTCATAAATAACATCTAATGCTTTAATTTTATCCATTACTTTATCACAATCTGCTAATTCATTTGCTTTATTTCGCATAATTGCTATTGGTATATACTTAATATTTAGTGTTTGTTCTTGTGCTAAATTAGGGTTATTAATGAATGATTTAAAATCTAATGGAAATTGTTTTTTATTATCATTAATACTATAAATTGCACGATTAATTGTTACTTGTTCATTGTTTAACGTATAAACTTCAAATAATCTTACAGTTTGCGCATTTTGTTGATAACTATCATAAAAAATAGTACATTGAATTAATTTACCAGTAATATCATAAACTCTTTGTTGAATATCTACTACTTGAAAATATAAGTCATCATTAGCAATATAAATTAAATAACCACTAATTCCTAATTTACTTAATTTAAAAATAGAATTTCAATTTTTTCTGTAAAATTCTTGTTGAATTAAGTATTGTTTAATAGTTTCATTATTTATTTCTAATGGAGCATTATATAAATTAGCATTATTTTCTGCCACAAAATCAGTAAAATATGTCTCATGATTAAAATCATTAAAACCAAAATAATTTAAAATTGAAGCATGCGTACTTTTGTGTTTATTAGTTAAAAATTTTACTTTTTCATTTTGATTATCACTAGTATTTGTTTTATCTCTTCTAAAAAATCTACCTAACATAATATTTACCACCTTTCTTTAAAATATTTGATTAATTTTTAATATAATTTTGACAATAATAAATATAATTAAGCCAGCAGTTGCAGATGATAGAATTACTCCAATTAAACCTAAAATAATTTTTATAATTTTAAAAAACATAATATTATTCCTGTAATTCTTCTAATTTTTTAAAAATATAATCTCTACCCATACCCCACATTATTCTATTATTATAAATATTAATTTCAGTATCCGCATTAACATTATTATTTGATATTCATAAACTACTTTTTAAAACATTTGTATCTAATTGATAATAAAAATTAATTATTTGTCAGCTAAATTGTAAAGGTAAGTGCAACTAAATTATTTTTCTATCCAAATATTCGATTGGTGAAAGATAATTTAGTATTTTTCTTGGTCTTTGGTTTAAAGACAATATAAATTTATGAACTTCATTTTTATTAGTTTTTGAAAAAATAAATTTTTTAGGAAATTTTTCTCTAATTAAACCATTAGTATTTTCATTAGTACCTCTTTGTCAAGGTGAATATGGATTGGCAAAATAAATTTTTATATCTAAATTTTTTTCAAGTTGTTGTCAATTTGAAAATTCTTTGCCACGATCAAAAGTAATAGTTTTAACAATGTTTTTAGGAAGAATTGATAAATAATAACTAACATTTTTATTAATAACTTTAGTAGTTCTGTTTTTAACTAATATTGCTAAAGTAAATCGTGATACTCTTTCAACTAAAGTTATTAAACATGATTTGCTTTTACCTCGTGATGATACTATAGTATCTCCTTCTCAATGACCAAGTGTTATACGATCATTAACATTTATATCTCGTTCTTTAATTGATTTACCATTAAACTTGCCACGATTTTCTTTAGATTTTCGTTTTTTACCTTTTCTTCTTAAATTTTTACTAGTAACTTTATCAAGCATTCCAAAATAAATTCAAGTATAAATTGTTTTAAAACTAATAACTCACTCTTTATGAAAATTTTTAATTCTGCCATAAATTTGTTCAGGTGATCAACCTAATAGTAATTTTTGTTGTACATATTTTACTAAATTCTTATTTTTAAACTTATGAAAACTAATATGTGATTGTTTTCGATTTTCAGCTTTATTTTGTGCAATTAATGAAAAATAATGATTATTATCTTTATTTCTATTAATTTCTCGAATAATAGTACTAATACTTCGATTAAGATTTTTAGCTATTTCACTAATTTTAAATTTAAATTTCAATTGATTCTCAATATAAATCCTTTCATCTATGCCAAGATGTTTATAACTCATATAAAAACTCCTTACTTTTTTCTAAACTAAATTTAGCATTATGAAATTTTTATATGAGAATTTTTTGCAATTTTATTTACTTGCACTTACAAGTATAACTCAGCGTCAACTATAATTTTTATTATTTTCTTTACTAGTATAATCACCAAAACTATAATATATTCTATAATGTGTTTTATCTTTAAATATATATTCTATATGTGTAATATTATTTTTATCTACTACGACTTTACCTACTTCTTTTCAATTTGAACCACTTGGACTGGGTTGTGGTTGTTTTTCTAATATTTCATTAATGGCTTGTAATAATTTTTTATTTTGAGTTTTTAATAATTTATATTCATTATTTTCTAATAAATCTTTACAAAGTAATGAATTTTCTTCATCATTTAATGCAATTTCATTTGTTTCAGTATTATATTTAAAATAATCATTTGAAAATTTTTTATCTTTTATTTTTTCTTTTAATTTATTAATAGCACCAGCAACAGTTTTATCAGTAGTTTCTAAATTAGGAATTTCAGTACCAATAGTATTTATAGAAAAAGCATATTTGAATTGGTCTTTATCCATTTTATTGTCTAATTTTTTATCTACTTCTTCTTTTTTATAATAATCAGATAAATTAGGAATTTTATTATTGATTTCATTAATTGCAGGAACGATTTGTTTAGAAACTGTTTGTAAAGCATCATCATTGATATTTTGCTTTTTATCTAATAAATTATTAGTTTCTAGTTTTGTGTAATAATCATGTTCAGTACTTTCTTCTGTTATAAATTCAGTTGGTGTATCTATTCCTTGATATTGATATATTTCTTCTATATCACCAATTAAATTAATTTTTCCATGTTCAGGATAGGAATTACCACCACCCCTAAATTTTTTATTTCTATTGTCATAGTAAATCGTTCCGGTATTTAAAATTCTTTTATTTTGGATTTGTTCACTATACGTCATGGAATCAACATTTAGCAATTCAAATTCATTAAAAACATTATTTGCTGAGTTATACTTGTAAGTGCAAGTAAATAAAATTGCAAAAAATTCTCATATAAAAATTTCATAATGCTAAATTTAGTTTAGAAAAAAGTAAGGAGTTTTTATATGAGTTATAAACATCTTGGCATAGATGAAAGGATTTATATTGAGAATCAATTGAAATTTAAATTTAAAATTAGTGAAATAGCTAAAAATCTTAATCGAAGTATTAGTACTATTATTCGAGAAATTAATAGAAATAAAGATAATAATCATTATTTTTCATTAATTGCACAAAATAAAGCTGAAAATCGAAAACAATCACATATTAGTTTTCATAAGTTTAAAAATAAGAATTTAGTAAAATATGTACAACAAAAATTACTATTAGGTTGATCACCTGAACAAATTTATGGCAGAATTAAAAATTTTCATAAAGAGTGAGTTATTAGTTTTAAAACAATTTATACTTGAATTTATTTTGGAATGCTTGATAAAGTTACTAGTAAAAATTTAAGAAGAAAAGGTAAAAAACGAAAATCTAAAGAAAATCGTGGCAAGTTTAATGGTAAATCAATTAAAGAACGAGATATAAATGTTAATGATCGTATAACACTTGGTCATTGAGAAGGAGATACTATAGTATCATCACGAGGTAAAAGCAAATCATGTTTAATAACTTTAGTTGAAAGAGTATCACGATTTACTTTAGCAATATTAGTTAAAAACAGAACTACTAAAGTTATTAATAAAAATGTTAGTTATTATTTATCAATTCTTCCTAAAAACATTGTTAAAACTATTACTTTTGATCGTGGCAAAGAATTTTCAAATTGACAACAACTTGAAAAAAATTTAGATATAAAAATTTATTTTGCCAATCCATATTCACCTTGACAAAGAGGTACTAATGAAAATACTAATGGTTTAATTAGAGAAAAATTTCCTAAAAAATTTATTTTTTCAAAAACTAATAAAAATGAAGTTCATAAATTTATATTGTCTTTAAACCAAAGACCAAGAAAAATACTAAATTATCTTTCACCAATCGAATATTTGGATAGAAAAATAATTTAGTTGCACTTACCTTTACAATTTAGCAAAATAAAATACAATAAAAATTATTTTTATGTCAATATCGAGTGAAAATTTCCCAAAAATATTTATAAAAAAATAAATTATTTTGGAAAGTTACAGTGTTAAATAAATATAAACACGAATTCCAAATAAACGTTAAAAATTTAGCTTTAAATTTTGATTTGCGAACTTTTTTTTGTATAATTTAATTAAGTTTAATATAAGTTTTTAACTCATTGCTTTAATTTCAAAGTAAATGAGTTTTTATTTTGAAAGGATGAAAAAATGAATAAAAATTTACAAGAAGAATATGAATGAATTAATAGAGAATTGAAAAAAATAATTATTGATAAAAATCAATTTACTCCAGAAATTATTAGTAATAGAGTTAATTTAGCTCAAACTACTATTGTTGATATTAATGAAAATTTAAAAAAACAAAAGATTAGCAAATTTAAAAAAATTAGTTATTCAATATTGAAAATATTTACTTTTGGAAAAATTGATAAAAATAAAATAATTAAAGAAAAAAATGATTTTTTTATAAAAATATCAAAAGAACTTTTTGGAAATATTAAAAAAGTAAAAGAATTATATATAAGAAAATCAAATAGTGAAATAAATATAGATGTTAATAAAATTAATAATGTAACTTTAAATAATTTATTAATAAATCCGACTAAATCAAACTTACCACAAATGTAAAAACGAGAGATTGCAATTACAATTTCTTTTATATTTAAAATCAATTTTAGAACACCAAATTTGCTCATACGCAAACGTTTTAAAATTTTATATGGTTTAGTATTTATAAAATTAAATATCTTATAAAATAGATTTTTAATTTTAATTCAGAATTATTGATATCCATATCTTCAAGGATGATTTTTATTGGGTATATAAACTTTTTTAGTTTTTATTAAATTTTCTTTTATAATTGGTTTTTGTGCTATTTCTTTTAGTTCATACATTTGATTATTGTAACTAAGATATAATTCATTAATAAATGATTTAAGTACAATTACATCAGTTCTAGGTTGTATGTATTGAACTTTGTTATTTTTATAAGGAAAATACTTTTTACCATAATATGTTATGGTTGAACCACTATCTGTTTTTCTTTTAGAAAATCTTGAAAGATAAATATTGATTTCTTCCTGTGTAGGAGCTTTAACCATAGCAGATTTAGTATCATCAATAGGAAAGGCAAATTGTTTATTAAAAGTACTTATGTATGTTTTAAGAAATTTGTTAGCTTCTTCTAAATTTCTAATTTTATTAAGTCGTAATTCACTAATTAAACGACTTTGAAGTGTTCCAAATAAGCGTTCAACGCGACCTTTAGCTTGCGGAATTGAAGTTCTGATTATTTCAACACCTAAATCATTATAGGACTTTTGAAATTGAGTATAAGTGTCATTTTCTGTATTTATTTTTCCTGCATCAACTTTTTTCTTATATCCAAAAACTGTTCTATTATCGGTATAAAATGTTTTTGGTATTCCATAATTAGTTAAAATTTGATAAAAAATATTATAATAACCATCTAATGTTTCTTGATGATCAAATCATAGTCCAACAATATTTCCTGTAGCATCATCAATTGCAGCATGTAAAAATGATTTTGGTTTATCGTTACCAAATCAATGATGATTACTGGCGTCCATTTGAATTAATTCACCAAAATTTGTTCTTCGATTTCTTGTTGGATGTAAGTTATTTTTTTTATTTTTATGTCTTTTTGGTGAAGTAATTTTTTCTTTAATTAATATAGTATAAAGTGTGCTATATGAAATCTTAATTTTTTCTTCATTAATTAATTTCTCATGAAAATGTTGAAAATTAAAATTATAATATTTTGTTTTATACAAGTTTATAATCTTAATTTTGATTTCAAAATTTGTTGCCTTATTAGAAATTTTATTACGAGATTTATGAATAAAATCAACTTTACCTTCTCTATTAAAAATTTGAATTAATTGGTTAATTCTTCTAATAGTTAGATTAAGTTTATTCTTGGCTTGATGTTTAGATAATTTATTAATAATAATATCATTTATAATTTTGTATTTATATTTTTCTTTCATAGTCATACTTCTTTCCATATTTATCACCAAGTATATTTAACTTCACTTTTGGAAAATTTTTACTCGATAACTAATAGGAAATTATCACTAAATAATGACATAAATTATTTTTAATTAACTTTATTTTTATTTTTTATGAATAATAATCAATTTAATAGTGTTTATTTTATAAATAAAAATAAACACTATTAAATGTTTTAATATTTTTTTAATTCTTTGATTATTTTTGATTTTAGTAAAATTATGATAAGATATTTTTATATTTATATTAGTTTTTTGCTTTTAAAGTTTTTTTTATTAATAAAATAAATAAAAGGGTTTTGGTCTTTAAAAAAAACTGGTGTAAATAAAAACAATTATTTAGAAAATTAATATCAAAATAATTAGAGATAAATTGTTTTTTAACTTTTTACTAGCAAATAATGAAATATTCATATTTAAAATAAATAAATGCAGTATTAGTTGGATTGTTAATCTTAAGGAATTAAAAAAATTAACGTATAATTAAATTATCAATAATATAATATAATATTATTTAAGGTTTCTTAAATTATTTTTTGTTTTTAGGAGGAACTATGAAAATTGCTTTTGATGTAATGGGTTCAGACCATGGTAGTTTGCCCGCTATTGCTGCAGCGTTAGAAGTTATTAAAGAATTCAAAAACGTTGAAATTTGTTTAGTTGGTGATGAAAAACAAATTAATGGAAACTTGCAGATTTTATTAAAAAATAAGCCATTATCATCAAGAATAACAATACTAGCAACAACCCAAGTAATAACTATGAATGATGGTCCACTCGCTGGTATTAGAATGACTGATTCTTCTATGAATCAAGCCATTCAGTTAGTTAAAAATAAAAAAGCAGATGGGATTCTAACTTCGGGTTCAACTGCTGCCTATCTTGGTGCTTGTCATTTTTTATTAGGCGAAATCAAAGGCATTAAACGTCCGGCATTCATGCCAATTATGCCTACTTTAATAAAAGATCGACAAGTAGTATTATTGGATGTTGGAGCAAATATTGAAAACACTGTTGATGAATTAATTAATTTTGCATTAATGGCTCATATTTATTGTCAAACTATTCAAAATATTTCACGTCCTAAAATTGGTTTATTAAATATTGGCATTGAAGAAAGCAAAGGTCCAGAAGTAACTAAAGCAACATATGCTAAACTAAAACAATTAACACAAAAAAATGAAAAGTTAAGTTTTTTAAATTTTCACGGTAATATTGAACCACGAAATGTTTTAAGTGGTGATGTTGATATTATTATTTGTGATGGTTATTCAGGTAATATTGTTTTAAAATCAGTTGAAGGCATGGCATCATTATTATTTACATTAATTAAAAATGGTTATAAAAAAAATTTATGAACTAAATTTTTAGGTTTAATGTCAATTGGTATTTTTAAAAATATTAAAAAGACTTTTGATTATAAGAATACAGGTGGTGCTCAATTAATAGGTATTAATGGCATTGCTTTTAAAGCACATGGATCTAGTGATAAAAAATCTTATTATAGTACTTTAAAACTTTTAATTCGTGCTATTGAGCAAGATGTTACTAATAAAATAGCTAAACAAATTCAAGAATTATAATTTATAAATAAGTATTAAGGAGAAAAATATGATTAATATTGAACATATTTTAAAATCGAGTATTTTAGAAAAAATTAAATCTAATCGTAATTATCGTGAAGCGTTTACTCATCGTTCTTTTTCAAACGAACATAATTTAGATTATTCATATGAGCGATTAGAATTTTTGGGTGATTCGATTTTAGGGGAAAATATTTCAACTTACATTTGGCACTTATTTCCAAATAAAGATGAGGGACAATTAACAAGTTTACGTAGTAAAGCAGTTAGACAAGAAACATTGGCAGGAGTGGCAATTGCTCTAGGATTACAAGATTATTTATTTTTGGGAAATGGTGAAAAAAATACAGGTGGGCAACAACGCGAAAGTATTTTATCAGATGTTTTTGAATCATTTCTTGCTGCAGTATATCTTGATTTAGGAAATAGTGCCGTTAAAAAAATCTTAGATTTAACTTTATTTGAATTAATTAAAACTAATCAGTTAGAAACAATTATTGATTATAAAACTAAATTACAAGAATTAGTACAGGCAGAAAAAAGAGATCCTATTAATTATAAAACTATGGAACAAATTAAAAAAGATAATATTACTTATTTTATTGTTCATGTGTATTTAGATAATAAAATACTAATGGGGAAAGGAGTAGGAACAAATAAAAAGAAAGCTGAGCAAGAAGCAGCAAAGTCAGCTTTAGCAAAACTGTCAAAATCTAATTTATTAATAAGTGATCATAAGAAGGGATAATCATGTTTAAATTATTACGTAATTATATTCGTGAACAAAAAAACAATTTATTACAAATGTTTGGTTTAGGTTTTTTAGTAATGATTATGATTATTGCCTTTTTATCATTAAATTTTTCTAATAATTATTTATTTGAACAATATGTTAACGATATTGCTCATAATGAATTTAACCAATATACATTTTTTTCACCAGTGGAATATGTTAATTTTGATGGAAAATATAATGAAAAAGATAAAAATGGTTCTTATTTAAATAATATTAATTATTATCAAAAAGATAATACTATTGATAAAGAAAAGATGGCAAAAGCTACTTTTCAGTTAACAATACCAGATGCTACTAGACCTGATATATATCGTTTTACTTTTTATGGAGGACTCGCTAATAGTAAAGAATATTTTGCTATTGGTGATAGTTTTTTTAATGATACTAGCCATAAATATATTGATTTTAAAATTAATATTCCTATTAATTATCCATCTTATGATACTCATAAAGCAACGATAGAACAATATGCTAATATTCTAAATCAATATCTATATGATCCATTACATCCAGAAAATGCAACAAATTTTATGATTACTAGTGAAGCTGCTTTACAGTTTTATAATGATAATTTTAAAGGAAAAACTGAGTATCCATATGCTAATCGAAACTATAGTGAAATAGATATTAAAAATGAAGCTAAGTTATATGAAATAATGTCAATGGGAATGTTATATAAAGATATTGAATGACAACATGCTGTTATGGTCCGTGATTTATTAATTACTAGTAAAAATTTTGCTTTTATTGAAACAGGACCTGAATATATTGTTAATAAAGCAATTATTGTCAAAGATGGTGGCCCAAGTTTAACAGAAAAACCATTACAAGATAATGAAATTTTAATTTACAAACATTTTGCTGAACTAAATAATTTACATATTGGTCAAAATTATGTAATTGCTGGACAAACGTTTATTATTCGTGGTTATGCTACAAGCTCATTAGCAGCATTTGTTGGTCGTTATTTTGGTAATTCACTTGATTTAAAAAATAATACTGTTGCTTTTACTAATGGTAATACGATGCACAAAGTTGAATCTGATTTAAAGGCATTTAGCAGTAATATTGATGATTTTTTTTTAGGTATTAATCCTGACTTGGCTAAAAATATTGATTCACAAATAAATAATGAATGAATTTATAATTATCTTCATGCAACTTATAAAACACCTACTGATATAGCAAGTACAAAATATTATAATAATGGTATTGAATATAATAAAATAGTTTCACCTTTAAATATCAATAATCCTAGATTTTATACTAGTATGCAAGAATGATCTTTTAGTTCCATTAATAATAGAATTAATGTTATTGAAGAGATTTCTAGTTTATTTTTAATTTTAATTTTTATTGTGACTACTATTATTATTTTTATTATTACTTTTAAAATGATTGATCGTAATAAAAAATTAATTGGAATTTTAAAAGCAACAGGATATAAAAGTTGACAATTAAGTATATCATTAGTAATTTCAATTATTGCTCCTTTATTTATTTTTGCTATTATTGGTGTTTTAATTTCGATTCCAGTTGCGCATTATTTAATTTATATTACTAATATTAGTACTGTTGCCTTAATTAGTTATGGTTGGTATTTTAATATTGTTACTGCTATTTTATTACTTGTTATTCCAATCATTAGTTTAACTTTCATTAGTTTTTTAATGGTATTATTCTTATTAAGAAATAAACCCTTAGATTTAATTACTAATAATATTTCAAAACAAAAATATAAAATAAATATTAGTTCAACTTTTACTTTTATTGCAAGATATGTGATTGGTAGATTTAGTTATCGTAATAAGTTGGCCGTTACTACTTCACTACGTAGTTTTGGTAAAACATTAATTATGTGTTTTACTAGTATTTTTGCTGCAACATTAGTATTCTTTGCGCTTGCTGCTAGTGGTTTAGTTAATAATATGTTAGGTTCACAATTTGCGGGAACTAATTTTAATTATCAAAATGGTTATCAATTTGATGATAATATTAAAACTAACTTTATTAATAACGAAAATAAATTAATGTATCAATTTAATAGTGTTGATAATATTAAAAGTAAAATTTCATTATATCCAGAATTATTAGCGGCAATTAAACAATTTGATCCTCTTAATCCTAATAAATCAATTGTAATTAATGTTCAAAATCGTTATATTATGGGTAGTGAATTATTAAAAATAAAACAATGAATTGATGCTAATCCATCAAAGATTCCATCAATAATTAAGAATTTTTTAGAAAAAAATAAAATATTATTTAATTATTTAACCAATAATAATGGTAAAAACAATACTGATTTATTGATAAGTTTTGGTTTAATTCCTTATGATGAACAGTATGAAGTACCATACACACAATTAGAACTTGATAAGGCTAATCTGTTACTTCCTAATCAGCGTGGTGCTGTTTTTGATAATGATACACAAACCTTATCAAAAGAATCTTTTAAAAATTGAAGTGCACCAAGAACTGCTTATGGTATTGATGATAGTTTAAGTGATTTTTTATCTCTAAATTTTAGTATAAGTGATTTCTCTACTTTTAGTAAATTAAATTTAACTGATATGGAAGTTTCTAATAATTGGCAAGATAAACAATTTATTAATATTCGTAATCATTTAATTCAAAAATTAGGAATTAAAAATCCAGATAGTAGTGCTGTTCAATTTATTCCAATGGCTACTTCTGCTTTACCTTCGGTTGTTAATGTTTATAATGGTGGAGAACAACTTAATAATAGTGTTATTTATAGGTATAAAGGATTAGATAATCAAACAAAATATATAATTGGTGTTGCTTATGATTATATTAATAAATTAGATCCAAAAATAATAGTAATGCCCAAACTTTGACTTAATGAGATTTTATTTGGTAGTAAAAGTGATTTATTAGAAAATAATTTTGCTAATAGTAAATTAAGCAAATTTACTGATAATGAGTTTAAACATTACTTACCAATTATTAGTAATAAAAATGATTATAATATTGATTTAGCACAAATTTCACACTCAGGATATTTGGAAAGTAAAGGTATTAGTACTTCATTATCATTGGTGTATGATATTAGTAATTTACGTAGTATTATGAAGAATAATCAATATAGTTTACAAATAATAATTTCATTTTTTGGTATTTTTAGTGTTACATTATCACTAATGATTATTGTTATTGTTACTAATATTAGTGTTCGTGATAATTTAATATTAATTAATATTTTACGAAGTTTAGGTTATACTGCATTAGAAGTTTCTTATAATTTCTTTCTGGTAATAATACCTGCATTGGTAATGAGTAGTTTGGTTGCTGTTTTTATTGTTCCTTCTTTAGTAATGGTACTTTCTAATTTATTAGCAACTTTTGCAAAAATCGCATTTCCTATTGTTTTTCGTTGATGATATTTTGCATTGATGATTAGTATAAATATTTTAATTTATTTAGTCTCATACATTATTACTTGAAAGTTAAACGTTAATAATAAACAATTAATGACATTAACTAAATAATATATAATCTGGTTTACTGCTTAAAATAAAAAATTACACATTAAAATGTTTTAATTTTAAAAATATTTTTAAATTGATAAAATTAACTTGAAGTATCAACTGGGGTTAGTGGAATATGGTAAAAATATTTTTCAATTATTTGCGTGAACAAAGAAAAAATATTATTCAAGTTTTAGGGTTAGGCTTTTTAGTTATGATTATGATTATAACTTTTTTAAGCATTCAATTTTCTGATCAATATGTAAAAAATCAATATTTAAATGATATTAGTCAAAATACTAATTTTCAAGAATTAAATGAATTACCAATTGAAAAAAATAGTTTTGAAAAAGAATATAATTATTATAAAACACATTTAGGATTATGATTGGAAAATATGTCATATTATAAACAAGATGATAGTATTGATACTTTTAAATTAAATCATGCAACTTTTCAAATTGTTTTAGTTAATGCTAATAGCGATACTTATCGTTTTATTTTTAATGGTAGTAGTGATTTAAGTGATTCTCATGCTAATAATTATTTACAAATCGGAAATAACATATCTACTAAATATCATCATCATTATGTTGATTTTAAACTATTAGTTCCTAATGATTATCATCAAGGTTATAATTCTTCTGAAGAATATAAAAATGCAATGCGTAATTTAATTAATAGTTATGTTTATGATGGAAAGACAAATATTAATCAAGTAAACTATTTTATTTTAAATGATAAAGCATTAAAAATTTATCAAGATGAAATTTATCATAAAATATCATACGCTAATCATGAATATAATACAATTGATATTTCTTTGCAATCACAACTATATTTTTTAATTATTAATGGCATGTTATTTCAAAATATTGAATGAAATCAATATACTTTAGTTAATGATTTATTAATGACCGGTAAATCTTTTCTATTTACACAAACAGTTCCTAAAAATATTATTGATCCACCAATTTTAGTAGGTAATTATAAACAAAGTTTAGAAGAGTTACCATTACAAGATAATGAAATTTTAATTTATGAACAATTTGCTAATAATAATAATTTAAAAATTGGTGATAAGTATAATATTGTTAATCGTACTTTTACTGTTAGAGGATTTGTTACTAGTCGTAATAGTGCTTTTATTGCTAATAATATTAGTGGATTGATGGATCCAAAAAATAAAACAGTTGCTTTTGTTAATAGTAATACAATGACTAATATCAATAATGATTTTAAGGGTTTTATTGATAAAAATAAACAAAAAAATAGTTTTAATCCAGTTTATCCTGAACGTAGTTTAAATCCATGATTATATAATATATTACATAATCAATTAGCATATGGTCACCATTATCAAAATCTTACTAATGGTATAAATTTTGCTAATGTTGCTAGTATTTTAACAAATGATGATTATTTATGAAGACCTTATAATGAAAATGCTATTTTTTTCTTAAATGAGCGAATTAATTTGACACAAAATGTCGGTATAATATTTTTAACATTAATTTTTACTGTCACTAGTGTTATTATTTTAATGGTAGTATGAAAGATGATTCATCATAATCATAAAT
The DNA here is from genome assembly GCF_964019735.1 of Spiroplasma endosymbiont of Thecophora atra. Taxonomy (NCBI): domain Bacteria; kingdom Bacillati; phylum Mycoplasmatota; class Mollicutes; order Entomoplasmatales; family Spiroplasmataceae; genus Spiroplasma; species Spiroplasma endosymbiont of Thecophora atra. Next base: position 400,659 of record NZ_OZ026464.1, read on the forward strand.
TAATTGGAATTTTAAAAACATTGGGTTATAAAAATTGACAATTAACAATTTCTTTGGTTTTAGCTATTATTTGACTTTTATTTATTTTTGCTATTATTGGTGTTTTTATATCAGTATTTATTAGTCATATTCTTATTAATAGTCATAACTTGTATTTAGCGTTAATTAACTATGGATGATATATAAATGTGCATATGACAATTATTGTGGTAACTGTTCCTTTATTGTTATTAGTAATTATTAGTTTTTTTATAGTTTATTTATTTTTACAAAAAAACCACTTGACTTAATTAGTAGTAAAAATTTTAAAAAATATCATCATTTAAATATTAGCAAAATTTTTAATTTTATTAGTGTTAAAGTTATTGGTGATATTAGTTATCATAATAAATTGGCAATAACTATTAGCATGCGTAGTTTTGGTAAATTAGTTATCATTAGTATAGTTAGTATTTTTGCTGCCACATTAATGCTATTTTCAATTGCAGCTAGTCGTTTAGTTAATGATATGTTATCATTACAATTTGAAGGAATTAATTTTAATTATTTAAATAGTTATCATTATGAAGATATTGAAAATAATTGGGAGATTGTCAAAAATCCGGAATAAATTAAATCTATATAGTCTTATTATATTTTAGACAAGAAATAATTTGGATTTTTATGAAATTGTACATTTATCTTACTATTTTTTAAAACATATTTCAACTAAAATACTTAATTTTAAACATTATTAAAAAATTAAAAAATAAATTTAATATTTATACACAACAAAAATTCTTATTAAGGTATCCTTAATAAGTTTTATTCTATTTTGATTTTTTAAAAAAAAGTTAAATTTTAATTTATAATAATTGTATCTCTGTATTTATTTTATTACATTTAGAAATAACCATTTTAATGTAAATACTAATATTATATGTTCTATTACCAAGCATTTCTTTTAAAACATGTCAAATATTAGTTTCTGTAAAGCAACCAATATTTCATTTTTTACCTTGATTTTCAATACCTTGTTTATTATTTTTAAAATATTTTTTCTTTAATTTTTTATGATTATCTAATTGGTTATATAAATAATCAATTAATTTTTCATATTGACCATTATTAATTAAATTTTTACAATTATTATATTCTTTTACATACTTTCCTTTATTTCCGGCCATTATTCCAAGATATAATGTTCTAATTAAATGAAATTTATCTAAAACAAACTGTGCACCTAAATAATCAGCAACTTCTTTAATTCATCCTGCACTATCACCACAAATAATAATTTTAGCTTGCTCAATATTTTCATAAAATTTTTGACAATGCTCTTTAACAAATTCAGCAGTCTTTTTAACTCCAATTGCTGTTTTTGTTGGTCTAATAATTGCTTTTACTCTTTTATTTTGTACTTTATGATTAATATTATCTGTATATGTTACTATTAATCGTATAGAGTGTTTTATACCTTTACGTTTAAAATTTCAAAACTTTTGATGTCCATCATCAATCGCTACAAAAATAGGTTGATTTTTTTCTAATTTTACTTTTACTGGATTTGCTTCAATTACTTCTAAATTTTTAAAAACTCTATGAACAGTACTAACACTAATACCTGCTTTTTTACAAATTGCACAAATATCATGATATCTTTTTCCATCAGCAAAATATTCAATAATAGTTTGTTCAATATCTTCACCAATTCTTTTATATTTAGGTAATTCTAGTCATTCATCAACTAAACAAACTCTTACTCATTTTTTTAATTGTTCATCAAAATATTCATAAATTCTTCTTTTATAAGTTACTAATCCATACATTATTTTTCTTGTTCGATATTGATAATCAACAATTTTATATTTCTTTTTGTCTCTTGTATTTTTTATTCTTCAATCTCATTTTTCTCATTTCTTTGTTATATGTTCTAAAACTAATTTATCAATTTTTTCACTTTGTTCTCTAAAATTTCATTTATAATTAAAACTCATATTTTTTACTCTCCTAATCTGTTTCTGCATCAATTATTAATTTTAATTTACATAAATTTAAAGTGTTAAAATATGGTAAATTAAAATAATAATCTATTTTTCTTTATTTTATTCACAATAATCCACATAAGAACGTAATTATTACTAAAATAATGCTACTGTGAAAAAAAGTACTTTCATATTTACAATATAATAAACAAGTTACATATAATTAATAGTATATGTATCACAAAATAAACACCTTTAATTTAGGCGTTATTTTGCGTTTAAAAGCATACTTGTAAAAATAATCAAAAATAGTACAATTTATAAGTAAAATCAAGGAAAAAAGGAGTAAAAAAATGAAAGATACGGAAGATATAAACATTTGTATAACAAATGAAAACGAAAATGAAATTGAAGATAAAGATTTAGTAATTTTAAATTGTGAGTTTTGTACTAAAAATGTAAAAATTAATAAAAATAATTTTAAAACAGAAAAAAATCGTTGAGCAATGTGTTCAAAAATTTGCTTTGATAAATTTTTTAAACTTTCAAATGCTTTGGAATATTGTCAAAAAAATGAACATAAAGTTTTTACAAGAGAATTTACTAAAAATTATAATTTAGTACAAAAATTACAAAAAGAATTTAAAAGTTATAGAAAAAATAAAAAACTAACAAATTAAAAAAAGGAGTTATTTAACATGAAAACATGAATCAAAACAAATTTAAGTAAAATAACATTAGCATTAGCACTAACTGGTGCTACAACTGGAACAATAGGATTAATCATGGGGGGAGTGCTTACCCATAATGTAGGTACTAATGTTAAGCATTATTTAGACCACAATAAACAAATTATTTTTGGTACTTCAACAATATGAGAAAGAAAAAATCATAGTAAAGATATAATGGATTTATATTTTGCAATTAATAAATTTACAGATGATGCCATAGAATGAGATGGTACATATCCTGATGGATATTTTAATAAATAATCTAAATTTCTAAATTAATATAGGAAATATTTTCATTATATTTTTCAAATAAACTAATATTGTTTAAAGTGATATCAATACTTTTATCAGTTATTAAAATTAAATCATAATTTCCGGCACCAAATATTCCACTGATTTCAATCCGATTTAAGTTATTAATCGGATTTTTAATTTGCAATTCAAATTCATTATCATTGTCAATTTGTGAAATTTCTTCATAAAAGTCTAATTTAGAAAATAATTGAGATTTATTTGAACCATATAAATTCAAAGCATTTTTAATTTTATTTTTATTAATAAGTGCCCTTGTAAAGTATTTTCCATATTCACCATTACCTAATGTTCAATCTGCTGGAATTAATGAAGGTATGTTATTACTTTCTAATTCGTTTGTAATAGATAATCAGTTGAATTGATTATCATCAAGTTTAAATAATTCATTTTGACTAATGTCATTATTTTTTAATTTAATGTTATTAATATCTGTAAATTCAAAATATTCAGATTTTAATATCACTTTTACATCTTTAAATTCTCAAACTTTATCAGATGTAGAATGAATAGGATTTGACTTTAATTCAAAATAATAAGGCAATAATAATTTATAATCATCGTTTAGGCCATTATTAATTGACATTGTTGAATAAATATTTTTTGGGTAGCGATTTATTAAAGATGCGTAAAAATTTTGAAAAATCGACAACATGAAATTTATTACCACAAACATTTAAAAAACAGTGAACAAAACAAATAAATATTATTAATTATTTAACAAATGAAAGTGGTAATAATAATGATTTATTAATTAGCTTTGGTATTATTCCTTATCAAGAACAAAATGAGTTACCTTTTATTAAATTGAATATTGAAGATTCTTATGATTTGGATTTTAGTCATAATAATGCTATTGGTAATACTTATGATAGTGTAACTCAAACTTTTAATGATTCATGCTTTAGTAATGAAGTTACAATAAGACAAACTATCTATGGTATTAATGCAAATAGTAATAATTTTATTAAACCTAATTTAATTAATAGTAAATTTAAAAATTTTATTAATATGAACAGTGATACAATGAACACTTCTGATTTTTGATTAGATAAAGAATTTACTAAAAATGTTAACAATATAAAAAAACAATTGCATATTACTAGTATTAATGCCCCAAATGTTACCTTTTTACCGATTGTAGCATCTAATGCCCAGCATCCAATACTAGTACTGGTAATGGTAACAATATTGGTAAAGCTATTTTATATCCATATTTTGATTTTAATGGTAATAAAAAATATTTAATTGGTATTATTTATGATGGCTTTAGGAATTTAGGAATATCAACATTATTAGTATCACAATCACTTTTAAATAGTGCTATTAATGAAAATACAGGATTATTAATTAATAATGCCAAAATGAGTAAATTTAATGATAATGAGTTACGACATTACTTAACTTTTATTAATACTGAAAATAATTATAATCTTGATTTAACTAAAATTTTGAATACTAACTACATTAATTCTAGTGGTTTTGTTAGTTCTTTGAGTGGTATTGTTCCAATTGGTAATGAAAAAGCAGCATTAGAAAATAATGAAATAAGTATTCAATTACTTATTGGTTTTTTTGCAATTTGTAGTATTATATTATCAATTAAGTAACGTTTTTCTTTTATTTTGTTTATAGTTATATTTTATATAATTATGTGCTATTATATTTTTGTATTAATTAATAATTAACTATTTAAGCATTTATGCTTCATCTGAAAGGTAGTTTTTTTTGTTATGCAACAAGATTTTTATATTAAAAAGGTTTTTTATGCTTGTTATGTGAAAAATATAGTGTTACCAATTTCATTTTTGAGTAATATTGGAAATAAAAAAGGTAAATCTTATGTTGGTAGTAAACAAAAATTGAGAAATAGTACTGTTCGTGCAAAAAATAATTTAATTCAAAAAGCATTGCATAATTTTTATGATAGTAAAATAATGAGTTTTGTTACTTTAACCTATAAAGATAATATGCAAGATATTAAAAAGGCTAAAAAAGATATTGGCTTATTTTTTATTAAATGCTGAGTTATACTTGTAAGTGCAAGTAAATAAAATTGCAAAAAATTCTCATATAAAAATTTCATAATGCTAAATTTAGTTTAGAAAAAAGTAAGGAGTTTTTATATGAGTTATAAACATCTTGGCATAGATGAAAGGATTTATATTGAGAATCAATTGAAATTTAAATTTAAAATTAGTGAAATAGCTAAAAATCTTAATCGAAGTATTAGTACTATTATTCGAGAAATTAATAGAAATAAAGATAATAATCATTATTTTTCATTAATTGCACAAAATAAAGCTGAAAATCGAAAACAATCACATATTAGTTTTCATAAGTTTAAAAATAAGAATTTAGTAAAATATGTACAACAAAAATTACTATTAGGTTGATCACCTGAACAAATTTATGGCAGAATTAAAAATTTTCATAAAGAGTGAGTTATTAGTTTTAAAACAATTTATACTTGAATTTATTTTGGAATGCTTGATAAAGTTACTAGTAAAAATTTAAGAAGAAAAGGTAAAAAACGAAAATCTAAAGAAAATCGTGGCAAGTTTAATGGTAAATCAATTAAAGAACGAGATATAAATGTTAATGATCGTATAACACTTGGTCATTGAGAAGGAGATACTATAGTATCATCACGAGGTAAAAGCAAATCATGTTTAATAACTTTAGTTGAAAGAGTATCACGATTTACTTTAGCAATATTAGTTAAAAACAGAACTACTAAAGTTATTAATAAAAATGTTAGTTATTATTTATCAATTCTTCCTAAAAACATTGTTAAAACTATTACTTTTGATCGTGGCAAAGAATTTTCAAATTGACAACAACTTGAAAAAAATTTAGATATAAAAATTTATTTTGCCAATCCATATTCACCTTGACAAAGAGGTACTAATGAAAATACTAATGGTTTAATTAGAGAAAAATTTCCTAAAAAATTTATTTTTTCAAAAACTAATAAAAATGAAGTTCATAAATTTATATTGTCTTTAAACCAAAGACCAAGAAAAATACTAAATTATCTTTCACCAATCGAATATTTGGATAGAAAAATAATTTAGTTGCACTTACCTTTACAATTTAGCAAATTAAAAAAATGATGAAATGATCCTAAACGTTTAAAATATTTAGGTGAATTAAAGTATTTTTATGTTTATGAATATCAATCTCGTGGAGCAGTTCATTTTCATATAGTTTTTAATAGAAAAGTACATAAAAGTATGTTATTAGAATGATGAACTCATGGTTTTAGTGATTTAAAAGTAGTTAAAAAAGGAACTAATGAATTTGTTATTAAATATTTAGGAAAATATGTTACAAAAGCATTTGATGATGTTAAGTCTTTAAATCAAGCGGATGTAGGTGTAAAGGCTTATGCTTTTAGTCGTAATTGTAAAAATCCTATTGTAATTCGTGGTATTAAGAAAATAACAATTCAAGATATAATTAAAGCAAGTTTTAATGCTACAAATGTGTTTTATTTTAAAACTCCAAAAGATAGTGATGGTAATACTATTTTAACTGGTGGTATTATTGAAAGTACTGTTGTAAATGATTATTTTAAAGAATATGAAGATTATGAACGGTATGTATATTTAAGTGCTTTATCACATAAGCATTATTTACGGACTAGTGAAATTGGCTATTTAATTCATAAAGATAAAGATGTTTCAACTTGGTTAGATAAAGTATTTGGTGATAAGGTTGAAAAAATAATTTTTGGTAATAAAAAGTTAAATTAAATTTTAATTATAATACTTGTATATATATATATATATATATATAATGTTATTTGTAATTATGTTTTTTTTCAGATGAAAGCATAGTTACATTTTTTTCTTTTTTATGTTATTATGTATGTAGGTATTTATTTGCTTAATAATTGCGTTAATGTAACGAGTTAATAGTAGTAAAGGGTTATTAAGAGTAAATATTTAACTATTACAATTGTTTAAACAATTTCATCTGAAGGATAATTAAATATTTACTTTTTTGTTTTTTTAATTATTACAATTGTTTAAACATAATAGTTTTATTAAAGACAATTTAATATTTTTACGTAATGTATTTATATATTTATATGATTTTATTAAAAGAAAGAGAGGCATACCTCTGTTCGATTAAATTAAAATTCAGGTTAAGTATGTAGGGTAATTTATTCTTTTCCTATTCAGATGGGAATTTTTTTATTTTTAAATAAATATGAATATAAAATGTAGTAAAGCAATATTAATGGTTGGTTCCAACCAGAACCTTGGTTGGTGGAACCGTGGGGTTTATCCCACTGGGGTAGGTTGCGAAGCAACTAGGGGCAACGCCCCTAGGAACTTGATGATTATGACTTTGATGATTATGACTTTGGTTACTAATATTTTAGTTCGTGATAATTGAATATTGATTAATATTTTAAAAGTATTGGGATATAATACTATGGAAGTATCTTACAATTTTATTATAATCGTTGTCCCTTTAATTTTAATTTTTTCAGTTTTTAGTATTTTTATTACCCCAATATTGATTAATATTTTAGCACAGCAGTTAATTACTTTTAGTCATGTTATTTATCCAATTATTTTTCGTTGATGATATTTTTTATTAGCTTTTGGTATTAATATTATTGTTTATATTAGTGCTTATATTATTACTTGATTATTAAATTTTAGAAAATATAAGTTATGAGCATTTATGGAGTAAAGATATTAGTTAATAAAAATTTTATTCTAGTAAAAATTTAAAAAAGGAAGTTTATTATGTTTTTAATTGATTTTCACTTAGAAAGGCATATAATGATTTATAATGTTTTTAAACCCATTGTTTTAATTTTAAAGCAAATGGGTTTTTATGTTAAAAAGGAGATCAACTTATGGAACAGCAAGAAAGTAAAACACAAACATCTAGTAATGAGTTAAAATCAAAAATAGAAATTGGACAAGAAAAATTACAAAAAGAAAAAGATAAATTAATAAAATTACAAAATGAAGCAGAAACAGTTTCTGTTTCTAAGGAAACTAAAAAAGGAATTGCAGAACAAATAGAAGCAATTAATCAATTAGAAAAAATGATTAATGAAGTTAAAATACAACTTAACAAAAATGTTTATTAAATAAGGAGTAAAATATGCCATTAGATAAGGATAAGGATAAACAAGATTTACAAATTAAAATATTTACAGATGAGCAAATTCAATTACTTACCGAAGATGATATTAAATCATTATCAATTGAACAAATTCAAGTATTTAATGAAAAAATTAAAGTATTAGATAAAGAAGTTGAAAAAAGAACCATAATATTATCAAATTATATTGATGTAATTACTGATGCTACTTTTAAAATAACTAGTTTATTAGAAGAAAATGTTTCTTTGGAAAAGCAAAAAATCGGCAATTTTAAAAATTTTATTTTTTGAATGCTTAGTTGTGGTTCTGTTAATACAAATAAAAGAATAGAAAAAAAACTAAATAAAAATAAAAAGGAAATACAAGAAAAAACTAATGAACGAACAGATTTAAAAATAATATTTGAAAATATTAGTTTAGAAAGAAAAAAAATAAATGATGAGTTAAATAATTTAATTAAATTAACTGAATTATGAAAAAATATTAATGATAAAAAAAATAGTATAAAAAACACTTCACCAGATAAAGAATTTTCTTGTTCTAAATTTGTTCAAGAAATTAATGCTTTAGAATTAACTAGTCAAACAGCAGTAAATGATCGTGTACAAACTTACCATAAATATAATCATTATTTATGAATATAGTAATGCTTATTAAAAAGGAAAAAAAACTAAAAATGGAACAATATTATGAATTATTAGGTTTATCTATTGGTGCAACAATTCCCGAAATTAATGCATCTTTTAGACGTTTATCTTTAAAATTACATCCAGATAAAAATACTAATAATCCAGAAGCAACTATTAATTTTCAAAAATTAAGTGAAGCGCGTAATGTTTTAGTTAAACATAAAAAATATGATTAAAAATTACTCTAGAGAAATTGAGTGTCACGCAATAATTAAAAATAATTTAGAAAATAATCAGTCAAAAACTCAAGAAAATTTAAAAAAACAACAACCAGAACAAGAAACATTTCAAAGTAAACAAAAAGAGAAATTTTAGCTAAGCAAAAATTTAAGATATTTGAAAAAGAAATTGATCAAAAAATAAAAAAATATTATATTGAGTTATTACCAAAAATACTTGATTTTAAAATAGAATTAAAGAAATTAGAAAAAGAACTTTTAACTTTACAGTCAAAAAGTTTTAAATTAAGAAAATCTATTATTAATTTAAATACAAAGAAAATAAATCCAAGAATTAATTTTTATATTAAATGTATTACTTTAGATTTTTATGATTGAAATAAAATAACAGAAAAAGAACTATGTGAAAATAAAAATGAATTTATAAAAACCAATAGGGAAAAAGAAAATTTAAAAGAAAAATATGATATAGTAAAAACTAATATGCAAATATTAATTAATGAGCAAAACTTATTACAAGAAGATCTTAAAGAATTATTTGCAAAAGAAGATGATTTGAAAAAATATATAAATTCATTTAATTTAGAAGAAAAAGATTCAATAAGAGATTGAAATAAACACTTTTCATTATCAGTTTAATGATATAAATAATATTATATGAATAGTTAATGATTTAAATATAAATTTAGTTTTATGGTTCAACTAATATTTCATTATTTGATGTTTGTTCATCATTGCGTTCTTCAATAATATTATTATCAATAATAATATAATATTGTAAATATTTATTTCAAATACTGATAATTGGTTTATACAGAAAACTACTAAACATAAAGTTACCAATGCCATGAATAGCATCAAAACTTAATCCAGATAATCAGTAAAGATAAAAACTGGATTTACCAAATAATATTAAATGAATTAGAGCATCAAATGTACCAAAAGTAAAACCTCATAAACTTGTAATAATTACAAAAATTCATCAATGCTTTTTAATTAAATGATGAAATATTCAAATTATTATTACCAATATTGGTCATATACTAAAATATAAAAATATTCAACTATTACCACCGTAAAGTAGAATTTCTAATGAAGCAAAAATTAAAGGAATAGTAATTGACATATATAATGGAAAAACTAATGCTGAAAATGCTAATAGGAAAGTTACAACTTCAATATTTGGTAATATTGCTAGTACTTCTTTTAAAGCAAAGACCAGTGCTGCATATGAAGGAATAATCAAGATACGAATTAATTTTTGGACATGGTTACTCATATTTGTTCTCGGCTTTCTTTATTTTTTAAATTTAAAACCACCTCATAAAGGTGGTTTAGTTATACTAATCGGAGATAAAACATCAATTAAAATTATATAACTGTTATCTGCACCCAGAGATTAGTTTAGTAGTATTAAATAGATAGGTCTACTGGCTTAACTTCATTTTACTTGTTACCCTTCTCAAAATCTTTGATTTCAATGGATTATGTAACTTTTATCAGTATCACAGTTGCTGGGGCAGCTTAAGATTACTTAATTCCCTTTTATGAACAGTTGTTCATCTATTTAATTTTATTTAGTTGTATTTAATGATAAATGATTTAATATATTTTTAATATATTAAATTTTTTCTTTATTTTTTGTTTAATAATGACACTAATTGTGCTTTTGGTAAATTATTCATTTCATTTTGATATTGTTTAAACATATTTTTACATGTTGTAAGTTCAGTTAATGTTTCTTTTAAGTTACCTCAACCTTCAATTATGACTTTCTTTTTTTGTAATTCTTTATATTGTAGAAAGAAATTAACAATTTCATCACGTAAATGTTGTGGTACATCTTTTAGATCTTGATACTCATTAAAGCGTGGATCAGAATTAACAACACCAAATAATTTAGTATCAACTTCACCACCGTCAATCATTTTAATCATTCCTAAAATTCTAACTTCTACTAAGCAACCAGGGAAAGTTGGATAAGTAATTAAACTAATAATATCTAAAGGATCACCATCGTAATCTAAAGTTTCAGGAATATATCCATATTCACCGGGATAAAAATTAGCACCATAAAGAACACGATCTAATATCATAGTTTTAGATTTTCAATCATATTCATATTTATTACTTGATCCTTTGGGAATTTCAACTACCATTTGCACAATGTTATTTTCGCTTTTATTCATTAATACTTCATCTCCTTTTAAAAATTAATTTTATTATATAATAAATAAACGTTTTTTTATATATAATTAAAATAATAAATGTATTTTAAGGAGTAAAAGATGAGTTTAAAATATGAGAAAAAGTGACAACAATTTAAAAGTAATATGAATAATTCTTTAAAACTAACTACTCATAGAATAGCATTAGTTAGTAGTTTATTAGCAGTTACGACATTAATGACCTTATTAGAAACACCACCTATTTTTTTACCTTTTTTAAAAATTGATTTTGGTAATACTATTAATTTAATTGCATTGTTAATTATTAAACTTCCTTATAGTTTGTTAATTGCCATTATTGTTCCTTGACTAAGTTTAATCTTACCTCATTTTCCTTCTGGTAATGCTGAACCAATTGGTGAATTTGCTTATATGTTAAATACTATTACTTTATTGTTATTATATAGTAGTTTTAAATTATTATTTAAGCAATTACCATTTTGAAAAACGCAATCTAATAATTCTTGAAAACGATTAATGATTATTGAAATACCAACAATTGTTATTACTTGTATTTTAGTATCATTAATTAGTGCTTTTTATAATTGAGCTTTTATTTTAGACATGTATGGTGCTGGTGATCTTAAAGATAAGATTTGAATTGTATTTGTACCATTTAATTTAATTAAATTTACTTCAGTTTTGTTTTTATATTTATTATTAGTTAGGCCAGTACAAATTTTAGTACAACATTTTAATATTTAAATAATATATTTTAATTGATCTTTTTTTATTTCTATTACTAAAGATTCTTCATTATTTTGTTTTATTTCTGATTCTTCTCAAGGTCTTCAAATATTTACTTCTTCTTTATAATCTTCATCAATTACTAATCGTTCTGAATCACTATCTTCTTCTGAATTATCAAAATAGTTGTTTTCTATTTGTTTGTTAATATTTACTGATAATAAATTTATTGCTTGTTGTTGATTTAAAAATTCTTCTTTATAATTTTGATTCTCATTATTATCACAATTTATTTCCGCAATATTGATAGCTTCTTCTAATATATCTTTTGGAGTTGAGTTGACTGAATGTTTTGTTTTAAGTTCATTCTTTCTTGCTTTTTGTTTTCAAATTCTAATTGTTGTTTTTGAAATGCCAGTTTCTTTTTTGATTTCATCATAACTTTTACCATCTTGTAAATATTGTAATACTTTTTCTTTTATTTCGAGTGTATATTTTTTTGCCATCTTTTAATCTTCCTTTTCTTTTTCAATATTAATTTAATAAAAATCCTAATACAGAAAAAATATCTATATAAGGATTTAACACTATTTAAATTAATGATTAATATTATAATTTATTTTTTTAGTTTTTGTTATTTTTATTGTAATAAAAATTATTTATCAAATTATTATTATGATATTTTCATTGTTAATTAATTTTCTAAATTAGAGTAGTATTAATAGTTTTTATAAAAATTTAATAAATGTCTTGTTTTTTAATTAAAAGTAATTTATAATTTTTATAAATAAGTATTTATTTAATTAAATACCTATTTTAAAAAGGAGAAGTTATAATGAGAGTTAAAAGTGTTGACCAAGAAAAAGAAAAAGTAGATATAAAAACAAAGAAAAAAATAAAGATTAATTCAAAACAACAAATTTTTAATATTACTTTGACAGGAATTTTATTGGGATTAGCTGTTGCTTCTTCATTAATTGAAATACCTATTCAGTTTATGGGAGTAATTTTACCATTAAGAATTTTTGATTCATTAATTATTGCTTTTGCTTTACCAATTATTGGTTTATATTATACATTAGCAATTGGTATTATCGAACCTTGATTACATTTATTAGCAGATAGTGATCATCCACCAATTCAAATTTTCTTTGATAATATTGCTAATATTTTATTTATTGTTTCTTTTTATTTTATTTACTACTATCTTTTTAAATTGTGCAATAAAAGTAAAAATTTAAAAGTAGATACTATCAAAAAAATAAGTGCTGGTCTAGTAATAGTACCCTTAAATGCGATTATTGCTACTTTATCTTTTGCTTTAACTTTAGTAGTACTTTATTTTAGTCCTAACCTACCAAGACCTGATGAATATGATAATAATATTCTTAATTTTAATAATCATTCAGTAATTATATTATTTATTTTACTTGGTATTGAAATTTTAAGATTTATTTTTATCTTTATCTTATTTAGTTTAGTTGAAAGAAAGATAGGTTCTGCTAAACGTTATTATTTTTAATAAAAAGTATTTTATTTTATAAAATAAAATGTTAAATTAATACTTATTAATTAAAAATAAAATTAGGGAGCAATATATGAAGTTAATAGTTATTTTAATTATTATCATGAGTATTATTTTTTTAATTGGTTTTATAATAATATTTTTTCTGAAATTAAGAAAAAAGAAAATAAAATCATCAAGGAAAATAAAATATTGTTTATGTGTTCCAAATTCTTATCATAGCATTATCAAGAATAGAAAGTTTAAAAGTAATAATGATTTAGTAAATAATAAAAAAGTTTTGGAAATGTTAACATATTTACAGGAAAGAGATATCGCTAATTATAATAATATTATTCCTACCTTTTATAGCATTTTAGAAAAACCTATCCAATATAATTTGGAAGCTAATAAAAATGTTAATTATTTATTAACTAATATTGTTGATATTTTATGTCATCATCATCACTGTATAGTAAATCCCTTACATTTGATTAAACATTTGTTTAATAAATGTAATAATAAATTACATCAACACAAAAAACATTCTCATTTTACTCAAGAGAATAATCATTCAGTTAAACCAACACATGTTTTTAATAAAACACAAACTAATGCTTCTACACCAAAAACTAATGTTTCTATACCAAAAAAACATAATAAACATACTTTCTCATAAATTTATAAATATTCCTTTACTAGTTATTAGTCCTAACTTAACAAAAACGGAATATCTAATTAAATTCATAATTAAAATGTATTAAGTATCTACTAATTTAACTTATTAGTAGATATTTTTTTAAAAATAAAATTTACTGTACATTATTTTGTAATAGTTTATAATAATAAGAAAATCATTATAAATGGAGTGTAAAATATGAGACGAAAATTAAATTTATTTTTTACTACCAGCCTTTTATTAAGTTCTAGTATGTCGCTTTTAGCATTCACAATTGATACAAACAATATTAGTATTAATAATTTTGCTAACAACAATGTTGATACTAAAACAGCAACTAAGTATGCTAATGAAACCTCTATTGTTGGTAAATCGTTATTAATTGGTAAAAATAAAGGTTTTAATACTAATAATTTATTAAATAATATGTATAATCAAGCCCCTTCTATTCAAATTGATAATCTTACAGGTAAGAATAATGGAAATGATTTTATTAATGATTGAACTAGCAACTTAGATGGTAATAGTATTAATACTATTCAGTCTTTATTTCAACGTAATGGTATTAATCAATCTAAAGTTGACACTATCGCCAATAATATTAATAGCTATAGTAGTTATCGTGACATATTGCAAATGGTTAAAAATTATTTAAATAATTCTATTTTATCTAATGATGATACTGTTAATATGATTGATGGAATGTTAAAAAATATTAAAAATTTAATACCAAATATTAATGATTACTTATCTTATACTAATTATATTCTAATTATAACTAATACTATTGATGAATTATTAGCAGATTGAGATCAAGAAGATAATTTTAGTGGTAATACTACTTTTGAAAAAATGCAAGATTATATGTCAAAGAAAGCGACATTTGCTCAAGCTTGAAATATTCCAAGTCATGAAAAGTGATACTATGTTAAAGATGAAGCAAAAAATTGAAATTGAAATCAATTTTATGAATATATAGCTGGTGTTAATTTTAATTATATGTTTAAGTCAATATCAGGAAAATATATTGGTGAAATGATTAGCGATAATATTAAATATGCTTTATGAGGTGCTGGACCTATTGGTTTTAATTCTGATAATTTTAATGCTACATTTAGTGAAACTCTTAATAAGATTTTAACAAATCCAGTGGCATGACCTTATTTAATAAAAACAATAATACCAATGGTTAAAAGCGAAGTATTAAAATTAACTAATCCAACTTTTGGCATTGATAGTATTACTTGAGATGATAAAACACTACTTAAAAATAATACAGTTCAACTAAAAAAA
Organism: Spiroplasma endosymbiont of Thecophora atra; assembly: GCF_964019735.1. Lineage (NCBI taxonomy): Bacteria > Bacillati > Mycoplasmatota > Mollicutes > Entomoplasmatales > Spiroplasmataceae > Spiroplasma > Spiroplasma endosymbiont of Thecophora atra. The sequence goes on from NZ_OZ026464.1 coordinate 416,059, forward strand.
GTATTAACTATTTTTCAAGAATTAATATCTTCAAAAGATAATATGCTTAAATTAGTTACCAATTTAATGACCGGACCTTTTGGTGAAGATATTATTGCGAAAGCTACCTTTGCATGAACTGATTCATATTGAACATTACCTGAGATTCAAAAGAAATTTTCTTTTATTTCAGCTATTAATGATATTCCTCAACAAGTTGTTAATAGTTTAGAATCAGCAATTAAAAATGTTCTAATTAGTGACACAATTAATAAAATATTTGAGTTTACTAATAAATATTTAACAACAAATCCATTAATTGATTTAAAAGATTTAGTAAAATATTTAGATTTAACTTTCGATAGTAAAGATTTTATTAATGCTTTAAATAATCTTAAATATATTATTAATCATCCAACAACAGATAATATTAGTAAAACTAAAGAAATATTACAATTATTAGGTGTTCAATTTGGTGGTGAAACTAATTTTAAACAAGATAGTGTTTTTGCAAACTTTTCTAATTGATTAAATACTTCTACTAGTAGTTTAAATTCCTTACTAAATATAATAGTTGATAAAACACATCATAATGGTATTCTTGATAATATGTTAAAGGACCAAGAAAATTTATATAAAGATATGTATAGTAAATATTTTGATATTAACAATAATAGTTATTTTACTTTAAGTGATATTGCAATGAATACATTTAAACATGATGATGGTAGTGTTAGTGCAGTTTTAAGTTATAAAATTAAAAATAATTTAGATAATAAAAGTTATGATATTACATTTAAAAATGCTAATTTTCTTACAAGTAAAATCTTTAAAATAAAGTTATTTCATATTAGTCAATAATTTTTAATAATTTTCTTCAATAATTAGATATTTTAATTTAAAAAGTATCTTAATATACAAGACGGTTATTGCATTTTTTCTTTAAACAATTTAAAATATAGATAACTTATAGATTTAAGAAAAAGTTATTGGGGAAAATAAAGGGGACTAATTATGAAATCATTATTAACAAGATTAAGTGTTTTAACACTTGCAACAACCGCAGGAATTTAATCAATATTTTAAATACCATTGAAGAAAAAAAGTAATGTAAAGATTGTTGTTTACATTACTTAATATTTTTCTATTTTCTTTATTTTGAATATTGTTTTTTAAATGTTTTGATTTTATAATGTATATGAACAGACAAGAAATATGTGCTTAAATCATTAAGCCTGTTTAGTATTATTACCTAAATAGGTTTTTTTGTTGTTTAATTAGAGAAATTTTAACTTAGAAAGAAGAGTAATTAAAAGATAAATAATCAAGAACAGTATAAAAAAATTATTACTATTGCTTTAAATGCTATTGGTGCTGGTAGTCCTGGTGCAACTACTAAATTATTACATAATGCTCGTCAAGTTTCACAATGATTAAATTTAGCAAATGCTTTAAATAGGGGTGTTTTTGGGACAGTATTTACATTTTTACCAGATAGTAAAAAAGTAGCAACATTAATAGAAGTTTGAAAAATATTAACAAATACCTCATATATAGTTACAACATTAGATGTTAATTTTATTAAAACAATATTTACTAAAGCAAGTAATTGAGATTTAACAATTCCTAATTTACTACCATTTATTAGTTTTGAAATATCTGCTATTTCTGGTGTTTTGGCTGGAACAACAACACTTACACGTATTTATTTTACTAATAAAGATTCAACAACTAATAAAATATTAAAGTCAATTGAAGATGGTTTTAATTTATTATGTCCTTTTGCTGCAGTTATTGGAGGAGGATCATTATTTTGAACACCTGGTCTTGATTCAAAAATTATTGATCCAATTTTTGTTACACTTGATGGAGTTTCTGGAACTACTAATTGATTAATAAATAAATTTTGAAATGCTATTGATTTTGAAATTAATAATGAAAATCAGAGCATATTGGATAATGAAGAAAATGGTACTTTATTAATTAATGATGAAGAGTTTAAGACAAGATGTAATGAAACAAATATTGATAATGATTCATCTTCATTAAACTCTGTTAATTCAGTTTTTGTTGCTAATTAGTAATAGTTTTTTGTTAAATTTATTTGAATAGATTTTTAAAATTTAATAATAAAAAATCACTAGCATCTTTATTGTTGCTAGTGATTTTTATTGCTTGATTTGTTAACGTTATGCTAAAAGTAGTGTTTTGTGGGAGTATAAATATTTGTTATTGCATTATCTTAAAAAGCATTCTAAGATATAAATAACTTATAGATTTAATAAAAAGTTATTGAATAAAATAAAAAGGGAGGTTTTCAATATGAAAACATTGATTACTGCACTAAGTGTTTTAGCATTTGGAACATCTATTGGAACTTTAAATACTGTTTTAAATAAAACTCCACAAAAAATTGAACTTTTAGATAAAAAAACACAACAAGATACAATTTACATTGATAAAGATGGAAAAGAACAAACAACTAATAAAAGAGATTTATCAAATATAAAAACTACTAAAATTACTCAAATTGGTTTTTATAAAAACCAACAAGGTGAAATTCAAGTTGTTAGAATGCCAAAAACAATTAAAGAAGTACCTGACAAATTACCACCAGAAATAACTTCTTTAAATTTTATGTTTTTGGGTGCTTCACAATTTAATCAAGATTTATCAACTTGAGATGTATCTAGAGTAACAAGTATGTTGAGTGTATTTGCTGGTGCTACTTCATTTAATGGTAATATTTCAAATTGAGATGTATCTAATGTCACAGATATGCTTGTTATGTTTAATGGTAGTTTAAAATTTAATCAAGATCTTTCAAAGTGAAATGTATCTAATGTAAGAAGTATGAGTGGTATGTTTACTGGTTGTTTTTTATTTAATCAAGATTTATCAGCTTGAGATGTATCTAGTGTAGAAGATATGGTTGGTACATTTGCCAATACTTTAGCATTTAATCAAGATTTATCAACTTGAGATGTATCCAATGTAAGAATTATGACTGGTATGTTTGCTGGCTCAGTATTATTTGATCAAGATCTTTCAAAGTGAGATGTATCCAATGTACTAGATCACACTCATTTTGCTGTTGGTTCAGCAATTTCTGATTCTAATAAATTACCTAAATTTAAAAACTTTTTTATTAATAACACTATTTAATTTGATCAAAAGTATTTAATTTCTAAGTAATTAACTATAATAAAATTTAGAATAGTATAATAAAATATTATATTTGTTTTTTATAAAAGCATATAATATTGACAAACGGTAAGTTTAAAAAGTTTTAACTCATTTCTTTATTTTTTTAAAGTAAATGAGTTTTTATTTTTATTATTGTATGCTCTTTTATTTTACTGATTAGTCATACATTTAAAGTAATCAATTGCAATTATATGCCAAAGGTTATATAATATGGGTAATAGTGGGAAAGTGTGGGTGATATTATGCTACTAGGACAATCATTGTCAACATTAGATGAAAAGAAACGAATGATAATTCCTTCTAAGTTTAGAAGTTATTTTCATAACAATGAGATTGTTATTGTTTCTAAAGGTTTTGAAGGCTGTTTAGTTATTCGTAACGAAATTGAATTTATTAAATGACAAGATAAAATCTTATCACAATCTGAAGGTCAGAAAGAAGCCAGAATTTTGGCAAGACAAGTATTTGCTAATTCAGAAGAATTAACTATTGATAGTAAAGGTCGCATTAATATTCCACATTCATTATTGACACTAGCTGATATTAAACAAAAAGTAATTATGATTGGACTATCCAATAAAATTGAGATTTGATCAGAAACTAATTGAAATAGTTTTAATCAAGATACCAAGGATAAATTTGAGTCAGCGGCAGCAGCTCTAGATGAGATATAAAAATTATGAATAATATCAATGCAAGACACATTTCTGTAATGTTAACAGAAGCAATTGATTTCTTAAATATTAAACCTGATGGTATTTATGTCGATTGTACATTAGGACGAGCAGGTCATAGTAAAGTTATACTATCAAAACTTACCTCTGGCAAACTATATGCTTTTGATCAAGATCAAATGGCCATTGATAATAGTAAAATTATTTTAAAAGATTTTAAAGATAAATATGAAATAATTAAAAGTAATTTTGCTAATATTCAATCTGAGCTTTTAAAAAGAAATATTACTAAAGTTGATGGTATATTATATGATTTAGGTATATCATCACCACAAGTTGATGAAGATATTAGAGGATTTAGTTATATGAAAGATGCTAAGTTAGATATGCGTATGGATCAAAGTCAAAAATTAAATGCGTGAGATATTGTTAATAATTATAATTATGAGCAATTAAAAACAATCATTAAAAATTATGGTGAAGAAGTATTTGCTAGTAGTATTGCTAAAAATATTATTAAAACAAGAACTTTTCAACCAATTGATACCACTTTACAATTGGTTACGATTATTAAAAAATCATTACCAGTAAGAGTATTAAATAAGCATCATCATCCTGCCAAAAAGACTTTTCAAGCATTAAGAATTGCTGTTAATAACGAGTTAGAAACATTAAAATCTTCTTTAAAACAATCTTTGAAATTATTAAATTCTAATGGTAGAATTGTTGTTATTAGTTTTCATTCTTTAGAAGATCGTATTGTTAAACAAACTTTTAATGAAGTTTTAATTGATCCACAAGCGCAATTATATGCTAAATTACCAGTTCATAATAATTGAAAAACAAAATATCAATTAATAATTAAAAAACCAATTACACCAAAGCCTGATGAAATAAATAAAAATCCAAGAGCACGAAGTGCAAAGTTAAGAGTTATTACTTATATTGATTCATAAAAATGTTTGGAGGTGAACAATATGAATTTTCAAGAATTATATGTTGTATGTCAAATTGAAGACTTTAGTTTAAAAGTTATGGTTAATAATTATGTTAATAATCAAATTCAGGTTTTATATAAAGAAACTGTTGATACTGAACAGTTTTCTGAAAATGGTGTAATTATTAATTCAATTGCTACAGGTAAGTTATTAAGGCAAATTATTAATAAAATTAATAATACTTTAAATATAAAAGTACAACGTATTGCCTTAACTTTACCTTCAAATAATTTAAAAATTTATCAATCACAAGCATCACTTGATTTTAAAGATGCTAACCACATTATTACTGATGAAGATTGTAGTAAAGTGATTGAAATGGCTAAAAACATTACTATTGATAATAGTGAAATTATTTGTTTAACTAAACCATACAATTTTAAAGTTGATCATGCAATTGGTAATGAACAATTACCAATTGCTAAAAAAGGACAAGTTATGCATGTTGATGCTTTAGTTTATTCATTACCTAAAAGTTTATATAATTCTCACCTCGAAGTATTAACTAATGCCGAAACAGAATTGTTAACGGTTACTTTAGATCAATTTGCATTAGTATGTAATATTAAAAATACTGATTTTAATCGTAATACAGTTTTAGTTGATTGAAATATTAATAGTACTAAGATTAGTGTTTTTAGTAATTCAGTATTATTTGCAACAACAAATATTAAAATTGGTTGAAATCAAATAATTCAATCATTAATGAAGCAAATGCATTGTGGTTATGATAAAACTGAAAGATATTTACAAAAAATTATTAATATAAGTAGTAATTATTTATGCGATGTTGTTGTTGATAAGTATGTTGATGAGCAGACAAAATCTATTGTTCGTTTAACAAAAACTGATTTACAAGCAACAGTTAAAAAACAAATTAATGAAATTATTGCTTGTATTGAATATTTTCTTGATGAAGTTAGTGATAATAATAGTTCAGATATGGAAATTATTTTTACGGGAATTACTATTGGTTTATGTGGTTTTGCCAACTATTTTAAAAATAATAGCAAACTAAAAGAAGTAAAATATATGCTTAGCCAAACTCCTGGTGCATATAGTTATCAGTGAACTACTTTAATCGGTAATACTCACTACCAACATTTAGTAAATGTTTTTAGTAATAATTATATTTCATCAATACATAAACCAGAAATTGTATCAAAATTAAATCATTATACGCATTCTAATAATCATGATAATAAGCATTATAATTCCCCCTTTCAACCAAATTATCAGTATAATGATGGTAGTAAATAGAAGAAGACAATTTGATTAATCAGGAGGAAAATAAAATGGAACATAATAATTCACAATTTAAACCAATAGCATCAATTCGGGTAATTGGTATTGGTGGTGCTGGTAATAATGCTATTAATAGAATGATTGAAGCAGAGGTACAAGGTGTTGATTTTTATGTTGCTAATACTGATGCACAAGTAGTTAATGCATCTCCAGCTGAAAATAAAATTATTTTGGGCAAAGAATTATCAAAGGGACTTGGAGCGGGAGCTAATCCCGAAATTGGTAAACAAGCCGCAATTGAAAGTGAAGCAGAGATTAAACGTGCTTTAGATGGTGCAGATATGGTTTTTATTGCTGCTGGTATGGGTGGTGGTACTGGTACTGGTGCCGCATCAATTGTTGCAAGAATTGCTAAAGAATGTGGTGCTTTAACAATTGCTATTGTTACTAAACCATTTAAATTTGAAGGACGTAATCGTAATGCTCATGCCGTAGTTGGAATTGAAAATTTAAAGAAACAAGTTGATGCAATTATTATTATTTCTAATGATAAATTATTACAAGTAATTGGTAATATTCCTCTTAAAGATTCGTTTAAAGAAGCAGATAATATTTTACGTCAAGGTGTACAGACTATTACTGACTTAATTGCTGTTCCTGCTTTAATAAATTTAGATTTTGCTGATGTTCGTACTATTATTGAAAATAAAGGTAATGCCTTATTTGGTATTGGAATGTCAAAGGGTGAACATAAAGCTAAACAAGCCGCAACAAAAGCTATTTCTTCTCCTTTACTTGATGATGTGACAATTAAGGGTGCTAAAAATGCTATTGTTAATGTTACTGGTGGAACAACAATGACATTAACTGATGCTAATATTGCTGTTGATTTAGTTCGTGATGCTGCGGGTAATGATGTTAATATCATTTTTGGTGTCGCTGTTAATGAAAATTTAAATGATGAAATGATTGTAACAGTTATTGCCACTGGTTTTGATGAAGAAAGTGCTAATGCTAATAATTTTGTTTATAGTTCAAAAGTTGATAATCATGAATTTATTACTAATAAGACTCAATATTTAAGCGAAGAAATTAAAGAACAAACAAAGAAAAAAGAAGAAGAACAACAAAATTTAGTCCAAGAAGCAGCAATGGAAGCAGATGATGATTTACCATCATTTTTACGAAGACGAAAGAGAGTTTAATTAATTATGGGATGAAGAAGTAAAAAATATAAAGACAATGATGAAAATAGTAATTATAAAACCAGTTTTCAAGAACAAATACAAGAATTTGCTCCTAAAAATTATCAAGAAATTGAATCAATTGCTAATGCTATGATTTTACAAAAACCAATTAAAGTTAATTTAACAACAACTGTTGAAAATGATCGAAGAAGAATTATAGATTTTCTTTGTGGTATTTCGTATGTTATTGGTTTTGTTGTTGATAAAACTGATATTCATATTTATGAATTTAAAAATGAATTAAGTTAATCTTGAACAAATAGGTTTTTATTTCTTTCTAATAATAAAGAAATAAAATTATTTATTTTTTAAATTATTCTTACATTAATTTTAGAATAAAAATCCCTTCTAAATTAGAAGGGATTTATTGTTTTAATTTGCTTATTTGTTATTTTTATAATTCTTGTTGTGTTATACAGTGAATATTGCCACCACCTAATAGTACTTCACGTGTATAGAATGAATTAATTTTATGATTAGGAAAACAATTTTGTAAAACATTAATTGCGTTTTTATCCCATATTGGGTCATTAAAAGCAGGAATAATGATTGTTTTATTTGTAATATAGAAATTAACATAACTAGCTGGCATGTGAAATCCTTCGGTACGATTAGCAAAACGAGGACTTTTTTCACGATTTTCTGCCTCTGACTTAGTTATAAATAATGGTGCTGGTTGATGTAATTTAGTTACTTTTATTTTTCGTCCTTTAGCATCTGTACTATTTGTAAGAAACGTTAAAGTTTCTAAACTACGCTCATATTGAGGATCATTTTTATCATCAGTTCATGTTAAAACAACATGACCAGGTGTAATGATATGTAGTAGATTATCAACATGAGCACTTGTTTCATCATTATAAACACCACGAGGAATTCATATTATTTTTTGTGCATTTAAATATTGTTTTAAATGTTCTTCAATCTCTTCTTTTGTTAAATCAGGATTTCGATTAGGGTTTAATAAACATTCTTTTGTAGTATAAATTGTTCCTTCATCATCTTGATGAATGCTTCCGCCTTCTAATACAATTGGTTCTTGATAATAATCAATGTTACTATTTTTAGTCATTTCAATTCCAACTTTATTATCAATTTCATAATTTCAATTTCAACCTGGTGGATTAACACTTGGTTCATTTTTCATGCCTCATGCAGTGAAGTGAAAGTGAACAGCTCTTCGTTGTCCTTTTTTATTTATTAAATAAATTGGTCCCATATCACGCGCTCAACTATCTTGATATTTGATATCGATTAATTTGATAGTTGGATCTAATAGTTTGCGAGTTTCATTTCAATTACTTTTATTAATAATAATTTTTACTGGTTCATGTTTATTGATTGAGTTGGCTATTTTTGCAAAAACAGTTCGTGCTGGTTGACATTCTTTTTGTCAATCATCTTTCATAAGCGGTCAAATCATTCATGTGCCTTTATTTTCTATTGATTCAATTGGGGCAAAAAAACCATCTTTTTTTGGTGTTGATGTTAATAATTTGCTCATAATTTCCTCCCCCTTTAAGTAGTACTATTTATAATAGTGGATTTATGTAACCCCTATTCTATATATAAATAGTATTTTTATTATAAAATATTTTATTTACAAAATAAAATTTATTTCATAATAAAAATGTTAAAGTTAATTGAATCTGGTTTTATTTATCATTTTAATTAGTAAAATTAATGTAATATAAAGTATGATTTTTGTATATTATTTGCAATACGTTTTATACATGCTATTATTTAGCAATAGTTATCTCAAATATTAGAGATAAACTATATGCATTATTATAGGTAATTAACAAGAGATTTTAGAAATTGTTAATTAACTTTTTCAAATAAATTATAACTAATTTATTTTAGAATTGTTCCTTTGCTTATTTTAATGAAAATTTAAAATAAAAAAATTAAAAAAATATGTTTTTCAAGCCCATTGTTTTATTTTTAATAAAATAAATGGGTTTTTTATTTGAAAGGATGTAAAGAAGTGCCTACAGAAAGTCAAGAAATAGGTTCTGATAATAAAAAGCAAAAAAATATTAAGCATTTTAGAAAAGAAATAATTTCTAAGATTACAAGTGCAAAAATAGAAAGAAAGTATTGTAAACAATTAATAAAAACAGTTAATAGTGATGACGTTACTATATTTTTAATAGTTTAATTAAAGCAGATTCATTATTTTGCTTTTTAAATATTGTTCATCATCTTTATCAAGAGTTATTTTCTCTTTATAATAATAAAAAGTTTTTAGTATTTGATGAACTTTTATTAGAAAATTTAAAAAATTCATGACAATGAATTGAAAAAGAACGGCAAATTTTTAATGAAGAACATAATTTAATTACTGAATTAAAAAATATAACTAAAGAAGCATTTCCAGAACAATATTTTGAAATTATAAAATTTAAACAAGAACAAGCGCGAATTAATTTTGATTACTTTTTTCCTGAATTAAAACTTCCCAATAATGCGATTAATTTTTGAAAACAAATTATACAAGAAGAAAATCTAGAACAGTTTTTATTGGTAGAGTGAAAAGAAAAAATTGCTGAGTTGTGTAACGTTTTTATTAATTTTGAAAAAAATATTAAAAAATTTAAAATTATTGGTGAAAATTATCAAGAATTTATTTTAAATCATAAAAGAAATCTAGAAAAAGTTAAAGAATGTAGTGAACAAGTGGCATTAGTTAGTAATGTGATGAAAAGAAAACAATTTTTAATTGATTTAGAAGATTATAATAATGAAAGTTATTATAATAGTTTTCAAAAAAAGATAGCAAAAAGTATAAATGAATTAAAAAATTTTATTAATAATATTGAAGATTCTAGGATAATGGATTATTATTATCAATTTCTTATTCTTAATAGTACTGAACAATTTGCAGCAGATAGTTTAGAATGAAATATTAATAGAATATGTGGTGCTATCAATAATGAATTTACTATATTAAAAAAAATAAGTGATTCATATAAAAGTGACTTAGCAAAAAATTTCATAATGAAATACATAACAGAAGCAGTAAAATTAACAAAAAGTACTTCTGAAAGAATAAAAGAAATTACATTACAGTTTGATAGACATTGTGAACAATTAGTTGAAGAAGAAAGTAAATCGATTGAAGTTATTAATAAAAAAATAGCAGCATTAGAAAATATTAATAAAACAGAAAGAACAACATATGAAAATTTGTCAAGAACTTTAGAAAATGTAAGTTTAGATAATGATAAAAAAGTGCTAGCAGAGTTAAAACAGCAAATTGAAAACATTAGAACTATTACAAAAGAAAAAATAACAGAAAGTAAAAAAAGCAAAAAGAAGCTATTGAAGAAGAAGAAAAACAAAAAACGCTTCAATTAGAAGAAACTAAACAGGGAATTATTAATAATACAAATTTAATGAAAGATAATATTAAAAATTATCATCAAAAAATTATTGAATTTATTAAGTTTTTTACAATTTCACTTTATGAATTTATTTTATGATTTAAAAATAATGAATGAGATCGCGAAAAATATAAATTAAACAATATGATCAATAATATTTTACAACCAGGATTAATTATTAAAATTGAATATAAAAATGATAATTTACAATATAAGTTACCATGATCAAATTTTATTTATTTAAAAACAGAAAATGATAATCATTTGGTATTAGCAATTCCTGATAGTGAAGAAGCTAATTTTCAAATATTAAATAAAGAAGGTAGAAAAATTTTGCTTAAAAAATTAATTGAAGAGGAAAAATATTATTTTTTATCTAGAAAATTTTGTAATTTATACACTAAATTTACATTAGTTGAAGATAATTTCTTAAGTGAAAAGGAAGTAAGCAAAATTTTTAAAAAAATAGAAGTATTAAAGAATATTAAAACTATTGAAAATGAAACTCCTCAATTAACAAATATGTCATTATTTAGTGATAATTTCCTATTAGTTATCGAGTAAAAATTTCCCAAAAGTGAAGTTAAATATACTTGGTGATAAATATGGAAAGAAGTATGACTATGAAAGAAAAATATAAATACAAAATTATAAATGATATTATTATTAATAAATTATCTAAACATCAAGCCAAGAATAAACTTAATCTAACTATTAGAAGAATTAACCAATTAATTCAAATTTTTAATAGAGAAGGTAAAGTTGATTTTATTCATAAATCTCGTAATAAAATTTCTAATAAGGCAACAAATTTTGAAATCAAAATTAAGATTATAAACTTGTATAAAACAAAATATTATAATTTTAATTTTCAACATTTTCATGAGAAATTAATTAATGAAGAAAAAATTAAGATTTCATATAGCACACTTTATACTATATTAATTAAAGAAAAAATTACTTCACCAAAAAGACATAAAAATAAAAAAAATAACTTACATCCAACAAGAAATCGAAGAACAAATTTTGGTGAATTAATTCAAATGGACGCCAGTAATCATCATTGATTTGGTAACGATAAACCAAAATCATTTTTACATGCTGCAATTGATGATGCTACAGGAAATATTGTTGGACTATGATTTGATCATCAAGAAACATTAGATGGTTATTATAATATTTTTTATCAAATTTTAACTAATTATGGCATACCAAAAACATTTTATACCGATAATAGAACAGTTTTTGGATATAAGAAAAAAGTTGATGCAGGAAAAATAAATACAGAAAATGACACTTATACTCAATTTCAAAAGTCCTGTAATGATTTAGGTGTTGAAATAATCAGAACTTCAATTCCGCAAGCTAAAGGTCGCGTTGAACGCTTATTTGGAACACTTCAAAGTCGTTTAATTAGTGAATTACGACTTAATAAAATTAGAAATTTAGAAGAAGCTAACAAATTTCTTAAAACATACATAAGTACTTTTAATAAACAATTTGTCTTTCCTATTGATGATACTAAATCTGCTATGGTTAAAGCTCCTACACAGGAAGAAATCAATATTTATCTTTCAAGATTTTCTAAAAGAAAAACAGATAGTGGTTCAACCATAACATATTATGGTAAAAAGTATTTTCCTTATAAAAATAACAAAGTTCAATACATACAACCTAGAACTGATGTAATTGTACTTAAATCATTTATTAATGAATTATATCTTAGTTACAATAATCAAATGTATGAACTAAAAGAAATAGCACAAAAACCAATTATAAAAGAAAATTTAATAAAAACTAAAAAAGTTTATATACCCAATAAAAATCATCCTTGAAGATATGGATATCAATAATTCTTAATTAAAATTAAAAATCTATTTTATAAGATATTTAATTTTATAAATACTAAACCATATAAAATTTTAAAACGTTTGCGTATGAGCAAATTTGGTGTTCTAAAATTGATTTTAAATATAAAAGAAATTGTAATTGCAATCTCTCGTTTTTACATTTGTGGTAAGTTTGATTTAGTCGGATTTATTAATAAATTATTTAAAGTTACATTATTAATTTTATTAACATCTATATTTATTTCACTATTTGATTTTCTTATATATAATTCTTTTACTTTTTTAATATTTCCAAAAAGTTCTTTTGATATTTTTATAAAAAAATCATTTTTTTCTTTAATTATTTTATTTTTATCAATTTTTCCAAAAGTAAATATTTTCAATATTGAATAACTAATTTTTTTAAATTTGCTAATCTTTTGTTTTTTTAAATTTTCATTAATATCAACAATAGTAGTTTGAGCTAAATTAACTCTATTACTAATAATTTCTGGAGTAAATTGATTTTTATTAATAATTATTTTTTTCAATTCTCTATTAATTCATTCATATTCTTCTTGTAAATTTTTATTCATTTTTTCATCCTTTCAAAATAAAAACTCATTTACTTTGAAATTAAAGCAATGAGTTAAAAACTTATATTAAACTTAATTAAATTATACAAAAAAAAGTTCGCAAATCAAAATTTAAAGCTAAATTTTTAACGTTTATTTGGAATTCGTGTTTATATTTATTTAACACTGTAACTTTCCAAAATAATTTATTTTTTTATAAATATTTTTGGGAAATTTTCACTCGATATTGACATCCTCAATTAACAAATAATAAACAAAAAGAATTTTTTCAAGCAAAACTTAATGAAATATTTCAAAAAATTGAAGAACAATATCAGTCACTTGTAACATCATTAAAAGAATTTTTTCCTATTGAAAGATTAAAAGTTATTGATAGTTGAAAGACAATTGATAATAATGAAAATGTAGGAACTAAAGATGAAAGTTCTTTATTATTTGAAATGATTATTAAATATATTGATACATATATAGAAGATTCAATTCCAAAAATTAAAGCAGAAATTGAAAAAGAATGAGAAGAAAGCAAAGATGAAGATTGAGATGCAGTTGAAGCAATAACTACTGCTTTTAAATCTGATTTTGAAAAAAAAGATACTGAAATAGAACATTTAAAAAAAATTCTTGAAGAAAAAGAAGAAAAAATTGCACAACTAGAGACACAATTAAAAAATGTGCTACCTAAAAAAATAGTCCAATTATGAGTTTTAATGGTATAAAGGAGCAATGTGATTTAGAATTTTTACCAATTTTAGAAAACAATTTTGTTGAATTCGAACAAAGTAAAGAAAGTGATTCTAGTAGAAATTTATCTTCAACTTCGCTTGCTTCTTATTAAAATATTCATGTCAAAATTTAATTAATACTTATTTTTTGTTAAATTAGCAAAAAAATTGTTATTATTATATTTATTAAATATGATTTTGTTTTTCGAAGAGGAATAATTTGTGTTTTTATTATATAAGCAAAAAATTAAAGATTGAAGATTTTTATATAAATTATTAAGTTGTATATTCATTTTTATTTTATCAATATTGACTATCATCTTTTCTGTATTTACTGAATTTTGATATGTTAATAGTACTAATAAAGATAATTTTTATAATTCTATAGTATTACAAAACTTTGATATAATGTTATCATTTTGGTCTTCTCAAACAATATTTATTGTTAATATTTGATTTTTATTTTCTTTAATTTATCATCAAAAAGAGCAGACAAATAGATTCACTAATATTTATAGTCAAATTAATTTAACAATATACATAACTATTACTGTCCTTATTTTTTGAGTGGGGATATTTATTGATAGTGTTTCAAAGTTAGATTTAGAACTTAATTGATTTTGAAAATTGAATAATTTATCTTTATTTTGTTCCTTTTTAGATCATTTAGTATCACCAATATTGATGATTACTTTTTTAATTTTAACTTTTAAAAAAAATAAATTTAATATCAATATTAAAAAACAATTTATATTAGTAGTTATTTATCCAATTATTTATCTAACTTATATTTATATTAGAGCCAGCATTTTACAAACAAATGATGTTAAAAATTTTATTTATCCTTATAATATTCTCAACTTTAATTATTCAATTATTGGAATTCCATTATGAATTAATAGTATCTTAGTTATAATATTAATTATTAGTACTATTATTAGTACTACATTATTTTATTTGTGAATTAATAAATTTTATTATAAAACAATTAAAGAACAAATAATAATGCGAATAAAGTAATATTTCTGCTAAATCTTAACAATAAATATTAAACTGATTCATGGTAAAATATAAGTATATATTTTAAAATAGGTGAGGTAAGATGGCATTCTTAAAAAGAATTGAAGCATATGGTTTTAAGTCATTTGCAGAGCCTTTAACAATAGAATTTGATACTAATATTGTAGGTATTGTTGGTCCTAATGGTTCTGGAAAGTCTAATATTAATGATGCTATTCGTTGAGTTTTAGGTGAACAATCAGTTAAATCATTACGTGGTGAAAATAGTGAAGATATAATTTTTAATGGTGCTAAAGGTAAACAACCATTAAATAGTGCTCAAGTTACTTTAGTTTTTGATAATACTAATAAAATATTTAAAGTTGATTTTAATGAAGTACAAATTACTAGAAAAACTTTTCGTAATAGTTCAGAAAATGAATATTACATTAATAAAGCTCGTGTTCGTTTAAAAGATGTACAAGAAATTATTATGGGTACAGGTTTAGCTAAAGGTTCACTTGCAATTATTAGTCAAGGTAATGTTTCAAAATTTGCTGATTCTAAACCAGAAGAAAGAAGAACTTTATTTGAAGAGGCTGCGGGTGTTTCAAAATACAAAAAGAGGAAAGAAGAGTCATTACGTAAATTAGAGCGTACTAATGAAAATTTAGTTCGAGTTAATGATATTATTAGTGAAATAAGTAGAAAAATTGAACCATTAGCAAAACAAGCACAGAAAGCTAAAACTTATGTTGAATTACGTGATAATTTAAAAAAATATGAAATTACTATTATTGTTAAAGATTTGGAGACATATCATAATCAATTAAAACTTACAACAGTCAGTATAAATGATAATGAAATTTTACAACAACAACTTAATTTAAATATTAGTAAGAATGAACAACAATTAAAATTTTTAAAAAATAAAAGTTATGATTTAGATAAAAACATTAATAGTTTAGAAATGAATTTATCTAATGTTAATAGTTTATTGCAAGTTTTAGAACAACAAAAATCATTAATGAAAACAAAACAAAATGAAATAAAAGATCAAACAGAAGTTGAAAAATTAAAAAATGAAATTGAAACTTTGCTTACTATTATTGAACAAAAAACTTTTTTACAAAAAAAAGAACAAGAAAACTTTGATAAAATTAATAATTTATTTGAAGAACTAAATGTTCAACATCAAGATTTAATTTTAGGACAAAATAATATTCATCGTGGTTTAGGCGAAAAAAAAGCACAATTAGAATCGGTAATTAATTATCAACAACGACAAAATCAAAAATATTTGGGTGTTCAAACAATTTTAAATAATAAAGATAAACTATATGGCATCATTGGAGTAGTGAGTGATTTAATTTCGGTGCCCGATCTTTATAGTGAAGCGATTGTTAAAGTATTGGGTAATACTTTAAAAAACATTGTTACGGCGACTAACAAAGATGCAACCAAGGCTGTTGAATTTTTAAAACAAAATAAAGCGGGAATTGCCACTTTTTTACCTTTAAATTCAATTCAAGTTCGAACAGCGACTAAAGAAGATGAAATTATTGTTAATAGCAAATCGGGTTATTTAAGTTTTGCTCATCATTTAGTTACAGCAGTTGATAATAGAATTCAGCCAATTATTAATTTTCTTTTAGGTCGTACTATTATTTGTGAAGACTTAGAAAGCGCAAGAGTTATTTCACAATTAATTGCTGCTAAATATCAATGTGTAACTTTAGATGGTCAATTAATTAAAGCTGGAGGTGCTATTGTTGGAGGTTATCAACATCAAAATAGTATTAATGTTTTTAAAGAAAAGTTAATAGTTTCTGAATTAAAAGAAGAAATTAAATCATTAGAACAACAATTAGTTAATATAAATGTCCAAAGAACAAGTATTGAAAGCGAATTAAATAATTATCAAGGTCAAAAGTTGACAATTACTTTAACAATAAATAAATTGATTAGTGAAATTAGTGATATCACTAATCAATCACAATTATTAACTACTCAATATCAAACATTGACTGGTAAAAAATTAGATATTGATACTACAAATCAATTAAATGATATTTTTATTCAATATGAAAATTCTAAATATGATCAAGCGACAATAAAAAGTCAATTACAATTAATTCGTAAACAGAAACATCAATTATTAGAACAAATGCAAACTTTAGAAAATGAATTATATAGTTTAAATCAAGAACATTTTATGACTAGTGATAAATTAAATAATCAAAAACTTGAGCAAGTAAAAATGGAGTCAAAAGTAGAACAACATTTAAGACGTTTAGTTGAAACTTATAATTTAACTTATGAATATGCTAGAGAACATTATAGTGAACCATTAGCAGATGAACAACAAGCACGTAATTTGGTACAACAATTACGTAGTGAGATTGAAGATTTAGGATTTGTAAATATTAATGCTATTGAAGAATTTGAAAATGAAAATGAACGTTATTTACGTTTAAAAACTAAACATGATGAATTGCAATTAGCATCACAATCGTTGTTAACAGCCATTGATGAAATGGATAATGTTATGGTAACGCAATTTGATGAAACAATCAAAGCTATTAATATGGTATTGCCCGAAACATTTCAAACTTTATTTGGTGGAGGAGCTTGTAGTTTACGATATACATCACCTGATGATATTTTAAATACAGGTGTGGAAGTGCTTGCTAATCCTCCTGGTAAAAGAATTAGTAATTTAAACTTATTATCAGGTGGTGAAAAATCATTAGTTGCATTAGCGGTATTATTTGCTATTTTAAAAGTCAAGCCATTGCCATTGACAATATTAGATGAGGTTGAAGCGCCATTGGATCCAGCTAATTTAGAACGTTTTGCTAGATATGTTCGTAGTTTTTCACAATATACGCAATTTATTATTGTTACTCATCGTCCAGGTACAATGGAAAATTGTGATGTATTATATGGTACAACTATGCAAAATCAAGGAATTACGAAAATGGTAGCCATTAAATTAGCAGATGCTAAAAAAATTATTGAAAGCGATAAATCAGCGAAAAATGTTAATTATGTTGTTTAATTAAAAAGGTAGTAATAACTACTTTTTTATGTTAAATTTAAATTAATCTATAATAGAAAGATGCAAAATTAAATGGCAGATTCAAAAGATTATTTAGACAAAAATGTAGAAGAAAACATTAAGTTTATTAGTTCAAAAATAATTGAAAAGAAAACAATATTATTTTTAGGAGCAGGTTTTTCTGCAAATTTTGGTTTTCCTTTATGAAAAGAATTATTAATTTCTATTATTGAAAAAAAAGAGAATGAATTTCAAGATTTAGATGGTTATTATAAAAAAGAACTTAAGAATTTGAAGAGTATGGTTTAAAATAACTTTGATCTTTCAAAAGTTTTGGATAATTTAAAAAGTTTATTAGATACAAAAGAGAAAAAAGACAGTGCAAGTGCTTTTTTTTATAGAAGAATATAGTAGTAAACTTGATATAGAAAAAAAGGAAATTGATAGTGAAAAAAAAGAAATTTTAGAATTAATAAATAATAATTTTGATAAAATAATTACTACAAATTATGATAATATTTTTGCTTGAAATAAATTAGAAAATCCTAAACAATATATAAAAAATTGAATTAATAGTATTGAAGAATTAAATGATAAAGTATATCCAATTCATTGTTCAATAACTGGAATTAATGAAAAATCAAATGAAACAAGTGAACATAAAGTTAATAATTTGAATAAAAAAGGTAAAAAAATAGAATTTATAGATACTTATAAAAGTTTTATTGAGAATTGAATTATTGAAAATTTTACAGAATCATTTAAAAAAATAATAGAAGATGCAGTAAATCAAAATTATACATTTATTTTTTTAGGTTATAGTTTTGAAGATCAGTTTGTAGCCAATAGTTTGGCGACTTTTATTTTAGAAAAAGCAAAAGTTAAAACATGAGAGAATGAAAATTTTGTTGTATTATTTAATGACTATGAAAAACAAAAAAATAAATGTGATTGTTGTGATAAGTGTAAAGTTAATGTTCCAGTGGTATTGTCCACTAAATACGTTAAATGTGACAAGAAGCCACCATTAGATTCTAAACTTTATGGAATAAAGTATATTGAATTTAGTAAGATTTTTAATAGTGAAGAATGTATAAATTTATTTGAAGTTATTAAAAAATTTTTAAATTATATTAAAGAATATGCAAACATATATGATTTATTAAATGAAATAGATTTAGTTTTTAATCATGAAGTTATTAATGAATCAAAAAACTTTAATTTTGAAGAGTATTTTAAATCAGACAAAATTAATACTAAATTTGAAAATAAACAAGAATTATTATTCATTATAGATTTTTTTGGAAAAAAATATGATCTTTTAAATTCTAAGATTACTTATAAAGAAAAGTATATTGATGGCATTTTAAATAATTTATTTGACTGATTATATAAAAATAAAGAAATTTCTCTTTCACAAGATATAGTACAGTTTTTAGGGAAATCTAAGTTATATATAAAATTACTTAAATGAAGGATTAATGATAAAGAAATTAGAAAATGGTTAGGAGAATTTGTTTAAAATGTTTGATGTTATAAGTGATGATAAAAATACTAATTTTATGTTATATATAAATGAATTATATTATCTTAGGGAATTTAATGAAATTGAATTAAAAATTAAAAATGTAATTTCTAAAATAAAACTTGCTGAAAATATTTTTTCTTCTACAGTTAAAGCTAAATTGTAAAGGTAAGTGCAACTAAATTATTTTTCTATCCAAATATTCGATTGGTGAAAGATAATTTAGTATTTTTCTTGGTCTTTGGTTTAAAGACAATATAAATTTATGAACTTCATTTTTATTAGTTTTTGAAAAAATAAATTTTTTAGGAAATTTTTCTCTAATTAAACCATTAGTATTTTCATTAGTACCTCTTTGTCAAGGTGAATATGGATTGGCAAAATAAATTTTTATATCTAAATTTTTTTCAAGTTGTTGTCAATTTGAAAATTCTTTGCCACGATCAAAAGTAATAGTTTTAACAATGTTTTTAGGAAGAATTGATAAATAATAACTAACATTTTTATTAATAACTTTAGTAGTTCTGTTTTTAACTAATATTGCTAAAGTAAATCGTGATACTCTTTCAACTAAAGTTATTAAACATGATTTGCTTTTACCTCGTGATGATACTATAGTATCTCCTTCTCAATGACCAAGTGTTATACGATCATTAACATTTATATCTCGTTCTTTAATTGATTTACCATTAAACTTGCCACGATTTTCTTTAGATTTTCGTTTTTTACCTTTTCTTCTTAAATTTTTACTAGTAACTTTATCAAGCATTCCAAAATAAATTCAAGTATAAATTGTTTTAAAACTAATAACTCACTCTTTATGAAAATTTTTAATTCTGCCATAAATTTGTTCAGGTGATCAACCTAATAGTAATTTTTGTTGTACATATTTTACTAAATTCTTATTTTTAAACTTATGAAAACTAATATGTGATTGTTTTCGATTTTCAGCTTTATTTTGTGCAATTAATGAAAAATAATGATTATTATCTTTATTTCTATTAATTTCTCGAATAATAGTACTAATACTTCGATTAAGATTTTTAGCTATTTCACTAATTTTAAATTTAAATTTCAATTGATTCTCAATATAAATCCTTTCATCTATGCCAAGATGTTTATAACTCATATAAAAACTCCTTACTTTTTTCTAAACTAAATTTAGCATTATGAAATTTTTATATGAGAATTTTTTGCAATTTTATTTACTTGCACTTACAAGTATAACTCAGCAAAGAATATTCAAATACTTCTTTACTATATTGTTGTTATATTTCTTATTGTATTTTCAAAGAAAACAAAAGTAATACTTCTTTAAACAATTTTTATAAAATATATACTTATTTATTACTTTGTGAACTAAGAACAGATGTGATATATGATGATAGAAATGCTATTATTTTATTAAGTATTAAAGAAAATTTAGAATTTAAAAGAAGTAATGATTTTATATATTTTGAAATTAAAAATAAAAATATTGATATTAAAAATTTGAAAGAATATATTTTATCTGGTGATTTTTTAAAAATTAATAATTATTTAAATTATTGAATTAAAGAAGAAGAAAATAACTTATTTGTAAAAAAATGAAATAAAAATTTTAGAAAATGACCATTAAAAAATAACTTTATAATAATTAATTTATATTATATATATTTAAGTTGAAAAGATAATGAAATTAATTTAATAAAAAATAATTTATTAAATTTAGATTGAAATGACTATTTGCCATATAGTCCTCTTATGTATAAATTATTTTTAATAGCATTTGCAATAGAATTAAAAAATAATCCAAATTCAGATACTTTTTTTAAGCTGTTAAATAATAAAAACTTTTTGTTAAATGTTGAAAGTGATTATGCAATATTTAGATTAGGTGATGATTTTGTATTTTTAGGAGCATCTTTTTTAGATACAATAGAATTTGAAAAAATTATTTTAATTGATTATGAGTATATTAAATTAAATTTTCCAATTGAAAAGCAAGAAGAATATTTAAAATACAGAATACCATATTTTAAAAAAATATATGAACATATTTGAAAAGAAGTTATTTTTAATTATACTTTTAAAGAGTTTGATGATGCAATAAACAAAAAAAATAAAGAAGATGAAGAAAAATTAAAATTAGTTCCTAGTAAACATTATTGAGATGATGATGTTAATGAAAATGTTGGAGCAATAGTTAGAACTTGAACAGATTATAATCAGATTGGTACAAAAGAAAGTAATTTTATCTCATTTTCAATAAAACAAAAAAGTGAATATATTAAAAATTATTTATTAGATGAAATGTCAAATGAAAATGGTTCCTTAAAAAGTTTAATTTCAGTAATAGAAATAGATAATAATAAAACTGAATTAATTAATAACTTTAAAAAAATAAGAAATTCAAAAAAACAAGATAATATTTTAAAAATTAAGACAGATTATATTTTAAATTATTTTAAGTATTTAGATAAAAGAAAAGAATTAAATCAACATTTAATTTATTTTGAAAATATTAATTTTTCTAAAGAAAATTATGAAAAAGAATTGGAAAAGATAAAAAGTTTAATTTTAAAATGTTTTGATTCTAATATGAAAAAATTTTATTTTTTATTTATTGATGATCCTTTAAATAGTTTTCAAACTAAAATCTGTAATTTTTATATTCACTGTTTGAATAATAGAAAAATAGATATATTTGATAAGTTTTATTTAGAAATCAAAGATAAAATGATAATTAGTTATAACCAGTTATATAAAATAATTAAATATTATTCAAAAGGAACATGAAATAGGGAATATATATTTTTTCGTTTAGTTTCTTTATTCATTGATCCAAATGTTTTAAAAAAAGAATCATATTTTAATATTAAATTTATTGCAAATTATATTGAAAATTATCTTTTTCTTAAAAAAAATAAATGAGATATTACCAAAATTATTTTATTAGATGATTATACACATGTTATTTGAATCATATATATGTTATATAATCATAATAATTTTTATTCGGCATATAAAGATTTTGAAGAGATATTTTTTTCAAAAATAAAAATAGATAATATTGATAATTATTTCAATGATTTAGTTATAAAATCATTAAATATTGAAAGTCCATCAATTGGTACAGGAGTTACATATATGTATCAATTTAATACTAAAATTACTTGCACTTTTAATTTATTAATTCATTATATACTTAATTCACAAAATGAAAATAATCTTTTTGAGTTAATAAAAAGTAAAGTAGATAGTATTGTATTTGAAAAAAATATATTAGTAGATATTTTATATAATTTATTTGATTTGTATTATTGTATAAATTTTGAAGAAAAAAGTAAAAAAAGAATCATTAATCTTTTAAAATATATTCAAAATGAAATCAAAGTTAATAAAATAACAAATTCTTCATTAAAATCAACAATATCTTTTTCTAATGAAGAAATTAAAATAATGAAAAATAAAAATGCTGTTGATTATTATTTAAAAATTGGTGAAAGTAGAATGTATTATAAAAGATTATATTGAGTAATACAGTGTCATTTAAGTCAATACGATGATAATTTAATAGTAAAAAGTCAGTATATAAACCTAATTGCATCAGATAAATCGGCTATTGGTAATTTAATAACACGTTATAGAAAAGATTTAAAGAAATTTTAAAAACAGACCTATTTCACGGGTCTGTTTTTAATAAATTTAAGTATTATTATTTTTTATTGTGATGAAACATTAACGATTCATGTTGGTGTTAAACCAATCATATCAATAACAACTCCATTACCATTATATAGTCAGTAATTTGTCATATGTATCATTGTGCAATTAATATTGCTGCAACTGCACCAATTATTGGAGCTAATGCTGGTAAGGCAACACCTAGGACAGCAGAGACTGCTCCTATTCCCGAACCAATCGCATTATTTAATTTATGTAATGTATCATGATTTAATCCAATAACATGGTAAGCAAAATAATATTGATAATAGTTTTCGCCACCTGCATATGTTGCTACGTTATTTTTTGTTAGATATTTTCAAACGTTATTTTCAGCAGTAATATTAGATAAATCAACATTACTTACTTTTTTTATATCTTGGTTTAAAATAGTATTAACAGCTTCTGTTTTTTGATTAGTCTTTAAGTTACTACTTAAATTTCCTACAGTTGTACCAAGTGTTAAAACACTTAGGGCAGTAATTAAATTTTTCATTTTAAACATCTTCTTTATATATGTGATAAATTAAAAGGATATTTTGGATTAATAATAGTTTCTATAAATTTTAGGAATGATAATATTAATCCAAAACTAGGAAATATTTTCTATCCATCTTAATTTTAACACTTTAAGTATTAATATAAAAGGAAAGAAAAATTAGTAATATATTAATTAATATATTGTTATAATATTATTTTTAAATTTTGGTAATTTATTAGGATTAGTAATTCCTGAATAATTTGCAAAGTTACTATGTTCTCTTACTTTTTTTACATTTCATGTTGAAAGGTCTTGATCGAATAATTTAGCACCATAAAACATAAAATTCATATATACTGCATTAGAAGTATTTCAGTTTGAAAGGTTTTGATTGAATGAGGTTGCACCATAAAACATAAGACTAAAACGGTTTATATTAGATACATTTCATGTTGAAAGGTCTTGATTGAATGAGGTTGCATTTGCAAACATAACAAAAGTACTTTTTACATTAGAAACATTTCAATTAGTAATATTGCTATTAAATGAAGTGGCTCCATTAAATGTAAAATTCATATTTGTTATATTGGAAGTATCTCATGTTGAAAGGTCTTGATTGAATAAGGTTGTACCTGTAAACATATTTTTTAAAGATGTTATTTCTGGTGGCAATTTGTCAGGTACTTTTTCAATTGTTCTTGGCATTCTAACAACTTGAATTTCTCCTAATATATTTTTAAAAAATCCAATTTGAATAATTTCTTTACTATTTATCTTTGATAAGTCTCTTTCACTAGTTGTTATTTGTTTGCCATCTTTGTCAATATAAATTGTATCTTGTTGAGTTTTACTTTGAATATAGTTAGTTGTAATATTATTTTTTTGTATAGTTGAGTTTAAGAAACCCGTTAAATTTCCTGTGGTTGTTGCAAGTGTTAAAATACTTAATGTTTTTATTAATGTTTTCATAATGAAAACCCCCTTTTTGTTTTTCCAATAACTTCTTAAATTTAAGAAGTTAACTACATTTTAGTGTTTTTAAAAATAAATGCAATTAACTATTTTTGTATATTTGTATTAATAACAAATTATGAAATACTGCAATAATTATTATCTTTGTTTGTTAATGTTTGTTTATTTTGTGTATCATTAGAATTTATTTTATTAACATCTAATTTGTCAGGTACTTTTTCTTTTTTAATATTTTTATTTTTTTCTCTTTCTTTTAACAAATCTTGTGTGTAATATATATTAACTATTTCAGTTATTGATGGCATAATTTTAATTCTCCTTTATTTTAAAATTAAAAATTCAATTACTTTAAAACTAAAGTTAATTATAAACTTATATTATGTAAGTTTATAATTAAATTATATATTTAAAATATATAATTTAATTATATTTTTGTACAAAATTAAAATTTAAATCTAAGTTATTAAACTTATTTCATTAGTTGTTATAATTGAAATATATTTAATATAATTTAAGGGGTATTTATTATGGATTTTTATATTATACTTTGAATATTTTTAATATCATTAACTATTAATTTTATTTTCTTTATGATAGCTTTTATTTTTAAAACTGCTATTTTAACTGAAATTATTTATTGTTTAAGTTTTATTTGTTTAAGTGTGATCATCGTTGCTTGAAAGCAAAATTTTAGTCCTGTCCAAATTTCGTTGTTTGTTCTTTATAATATTTGAGTTCTAAGATTAAGTAGTTTTTTATTATTAAAAATTATTAAACATAAGGTTGAATATCGGTTTGATAAAATTATTATTAATTTTTGAAAATTTAGTATTTTTTCAATTTTACAAGGAATTTCAGTTTTTATGATTAGTATTCCTACGGTTTTTGCATTAAGTCTTGATATTGTTTATTTTAATAGTAACATTTAATAATTACTTACTTATTTTTATTATGCTTGCTATTTTATTTTTAGTTATTGAGACAATTGCAGATTGACAAAAGTTTAGATTTTCCTTAAAGAAAAAACATGATTTATTTTTTATTAATTATGGTTTATGAAAAGATTGTCGTCACCCTAATTATTTAGCAGAAATTGGGTTTTGATATATGATGACAGCATTGTTTATTTGTGATTTATTATTTAAAAATATTAATAGTGATATAAATTATTTATATCATTTATTATGATTATTAAGTCCGTTGTATTTTAATGTTGTAGTAATTAATATTACCGACATACCAATATGAGAAGTAAAACAATGACAAAGGTTCCACTCTAATGAAGATTATTCAAATATTTAAATGAAACTAGTTGTGTAATGTGTTATATTGGTAAAAAAGGTCCAATTAATTTATTAAATTCTTTTTATTGCACTATTAACAAAATCTTCATTTGGATCAAATTTAGTTTCGTTATTAATATTTCATAATTTTTCTTGCTCTGTTTTAGTAACTTTATTAGGCATTTGTATATCAAGAATAACATGTAAATCACCACGTTTACTACTATTAGGGTAATAGAATCCTTGATTTTTTAAAGTAATTTTGTCACCGTATTGTAGTCCTAATGGTAATTTATGTTTAATTATTCCTTCAAAGGTAGGAATCATAATAATATTTCCCAAAATAATATCTAAGTAAGATACTGGTAATTTAATATACATATCACTACCTTGACGATCTAAGAAAGCGTGTCGCTTAATATTAATACCAACAAATAAATCGCCTTGAGTGCCACCATTATGACCAATTTTACCTTTACCTTTAATTCTAATTTGTTGACCATCAAAAATACTGCGAGGAATATCAAATTCTAATTTTTGATTTTCAATATAATAGCGATGTCCTTTGCATTTTAAACATTTTTGACGAATAATTTTACCAAGTCCTTGACATTGGTTGCAAACACCTTGATGTCTAAACATACCTAATGGTGATTGTTGAACATATTCAAGAACTCCTTTACCTTTACATTTATCACATGTACTAATATCATTAGGAGTTCTAGCACCAGTTTCTTTACAATCCTTACAAGCAACATCAATGTTAATACTAATGGTCATTTTTTTGCCAAAGAATACATCACGATAACTAATTTCAACTTTTGTTAGGATATTATCACCTGGTGTTTTACCATTATAGCGTTGTTGTTGTTGTCTTCTATTACCACCAAATAAGTCACCAAATAAGTCACCAAATGCTGAACTAAAGTCACCGAAACCACCGAAACCAGAAGAACTGCCAACTCCAGGCATATCATGACCAAATTGATCATATTTTGCTCTTTCATTAGTATCAGATAAAACTTGATAAGCTTCGCTTATTTCTTTAAATCGAGCTTCATCACCACCACTTGGTGAATCAGGATGATATTTTTTTGCAAGCGTACGAAACGCTTTCTTAATTTCATCTGGAGTAGCATTACGTGAAACTCCTAGAATTTCATAATAATCACGTTTTTTACTTGCCATTTTGTCCACCTCTAATTATTTTATTTAGTTGTTGCGTCAACATCAATAACATCATCACTTTTATTATCATCTTTTTTAATATGATCTGTTGGTTCTTGTTTTTGTTGGTTCATAAATTGTTGTGCAGCAGCAAACGCTTGTTTTAATTGTTCTAGTTTTTCTTTTAAATCATCATATTTTTTTTCATCTAGTGATTTTTGTAAGTCATCACGTAGTTTTTTCATTTCAGCAATTTGTGGATTTTCTGCTTCACCTTCTTTTGCTGATTTAGTAACTTCAGCAGTCATTTTATCAATATCATAAATATAGGCTTGTGCTTGATTAGATAATTCAATTTCTTCTTTATGTTTTTCATCGTTTTCACGATTCTTTTCAGCATCTTGTACCATTTTTTCAATTTCGTCTTTACTTAAAGTACCACTATTGCTGATAGTAATTTTTTGTTCTTTATTAGTTTTTAGATCTTTAGCACTAACAGATACAATACCATTAACATCTATATCAAAAGTAACTTCAATTTGTGGAATACCTCTTGGTGCTGGTTCGATACCACTTAATTGGAAACGACCTAGTGAATGATTATCTTTAGCTAGTGGACGTTCTCCTTGTAAAACACTAATATCAACAGCGGGTTGATTGTCTTCGGCAGTTGAAAATACTTGTGACTTTTTAGTAGGAACAGTAGTATTACGAGAAATTAATGGTGTCATTACTCCTCCTAAAGTTTCAATACCTAATGATAAAGGAGTTACATCTAATAGTAAAACGTCAGTAACATCACCCGATAATACTCCTCCTTGAATAGCAGCACCTAAAGCTACTACTTCATCAGGGTTAACACCACGATGTGGTTCTTTACCAATTTCGTTTTTAATAACTTCTTGCACAGCTGGGATTCTTGTTGAACCACCAACTAAAATAACTTCATCAATTTCATTTTTGCTTAATTTAGCTTCTTTTAAGGCATCACGAACAGGAGCAATAGTTCTTTCAACTAGTGATTTTGTTAGTTCATTAAATTTGGCACGTGTTAATTTTTCATTTAAATGTAATGGACCTGAGGCATTCATTGAAATAAACGGTAATGAAATATCAGCTTGTACTACTCCTGATAAGTCTTTTTTCGCTTTTTCAGCAGCATCTTTTAAACGTTGCATTGCCATTTTATCTTTTGATAAGTCAACACCATTACTTTTTTTGAATTCACTAACTAAATGTTGAACAATTAAGTCATCAAAGTCATCACCACCAAGTTTGTTATCACCACTAGTTGATAATACTTCAAATGTTCCACCCGCTAATTCTAGAACTGAAACGTCAAATGTTCCACCACCTAAGTCAAATACTAAAATTTTGTGATCTTTATCTTGTTTATCTAAACCATAAGCAATGGCAGCAGCAGTTGGTTCGTTAATAATTCTTTCTACTTTTAATCCCGCAATAATTCCTGCATTTTTAGTAGCTTCACGTTGTTCATTGTTAAAGTAAGCAGGAACAGTAATAACTGCTTTTGATATTTTTTTACCTAGTTTTGATTCAGCAAAGGTTTTAATAGTACGTAAAATTTCTGCAGACACTTCTTCTGGTTTACGTGTTTTAGTAGCGGCTTTAACTGTTTCTTTAGTTCCCATAATTCTTTTAATTGAACTAACAGTATTATCTGGATCAGTAATAGCTTGACGTTTAGCAACTTCACCAACTATAATTTGACCATCTTTGTAAGCAACAACTGATGGTGTTGTTCTTCCACCTTCGGTATTTTCAATAACTTTTGGCTTATCACCTTCCATTACGGCAACACATGAATTAGTTGTTCCTAGATCGATTCCTAAAATGATTTCTTTATTTGTTGTTTTATTTGTAGACATAATATTTTCACTCCTTAATTTTTCTTTGTTTCTGTTTTTTCTTCTTTAGTTTGAAAAACTTTAACTTTAGTAGTGCTAATGACACGATTATACAATTCATAACCATTAGCTATAACTTCAACAATAGTATTATTTTTTACATTTTGATAAGCATTGTTTGTATTATCATTAATAATTTCTACTGCCTCATGTTGGTGAGAATTAAATTGATCTCCAACTTTAGCAGTAATTTCTTTTAAACCTTCTTTACCAAGTGCTTTAATTAATTCTTCATAGATAAATTTAAAACCAACTAGGAAATTTTGAACTGCTGCATTATCAGTTTTAAAGTTTAGTGCTCGTTGGAAATTTAATAAAGTATGAACTAAATCTTTAATAATTTTTTGGTTAGCATATTTAATGTGTTCTTTATTTTGAATTTCTAATTCTTTAATCGTATTTAATCTAGTAGCTAGCATTAATTGCTTTTGCTGTGAATTAATTTTATTAAGTTCTGTTGTTAATTCTTTAATTTTTGTTTCTAATTCGATTTCTTTATTTAATGATATTTTTTCTTCTTCGACACTTACTGGTGTTTCAGTAACAGGAGTTGAAATAGTTGTATCTTTAGTTTCTGTTGCTGATACGTTATCAATGTTATCTTTTTTAGCTTTTGTCATTTTATCATCTCATTTCTATTTAAAGTTTTTAATCAATGTTTGATTAATCCAATTTAGAATTTTGGTTAGTTTTTCATATTCTAAACGTTTTGGTCCAACAATTGCAATTTGTCCTTGTTCACCATCATGAACTTTAAAAGTAGTAGTAATCATTGCCATATCGTTATTTTCATTGCCCAGTTCTTCACCAATTTTAATTTCTAGTTGATTATTATTTAATTCATCAAAATACATTCATGGTGATTGTGATTCAATGAATTTAATAATTGTTTTAACCTTATTAATATCATTAAATTCAGGATTTTCTAACATATATTGAACACCATGTGTTGTTGATAGTGGTCGTGAGAAATTAATTAAAGTGTTAACAAATCCTTGAATAATATATTCTGATTTTTGTACTTGTTGTTCAAGAATTGGTTTTAATAAATTTACTTTCTCACTAATTTCACTAATTTTAGTACCAATTAATCTGGTATTAAAAATATCAATAGCAATTGATAAATCGGTTAATGATGTTTCTTGAATATTAAACATTTTGTTTTGAACATGACCATTACTAGTAATACAAATTGTTAAAGCATTATCATTACTAATCGGTATTAATTCAATTTTCTTTAAAGTATCTTCATTAAGATTAGGACCAGTAACAATACTAATCAAATTAGTCATTTCACTTAAAATACTACTAGTTTTATTTAATACTTCGGTAATTACTAAGTTACGGTTATTAAATACTTCTGCTATTTTTTTCTTCAAGATTTCTAGTTCTTGGTGTTCACCCATATTCATTAAATTATCAACATAATAGCGATAACCTTTTGTTGAAGGAATACGACCACTAGAACTATGTGCTTTTTCTAATAATCCTAATGTTTCTAATTCAACACATTCATTACGAATAGTAGCACTAGAAAAATTAATATTGTTATTATTTTCTAAAATAGTTTTGCTACCAATTGGTAATCCTGTTTTAATATATTTTTCAACAATGATTTTTAAAATTTGTGATTGTCTGTTACTTAACATTGTTCACCACCTTTTTTAGCATTCATTAACATTGAATGCCAATACTTATATAATTATAACTGAGAGTGTAATAATATCAAGACTTAATTGAATTTTATTTTTTTACTGAGAATAAACATATTATCTTTATTGATAGTAATTACCATTCGTTTGTGGGGTATTAGTTCTTCTTTAATAATAGCTTGTGCGATAATAGTTTCAATATAGTGTTGAATATAGCGTTTAATCGGTCGTGCGCCATATTCTTCATCATAAGCATCTTTTAGTATTTTATTAACTACTTCTGATTCATAAGATAATTGTAAATTTTTTTCTTGTCTTAATCGTAATAATAAAGTATCTAATTCTTTAATAATAATTTCTGTTATTACTTTTTTACTTAATGGATTGAAGATAATAATTTCATCAATTCGATTAATAAATTCTGGTCGAAATGATTTTTTTAAGATATTTAATGCTTGTTCTTTGCTGTTATCTTTACCACTTAATAGTTCTTGTGAACCAAGATTTGAAGTCATAATAATTATTGTGTTTTTAAAGTCAATTAAGAGACCGTGACTGTCTGTAATTCTACCTTCATCAAGAATTTGTAATAAAATATTTAATACTTCAGGATGGGCTTTTTCGATTTCATCAAAAAGAATGATACTGTAAGGATTTCTTCTTACTTTTTCGGTTAATTGTCCACCATTTTCATAACCAACATAGCCAGGAGGTGAACCTAGTAATTTGCTAACTGCGTGTTTTTCCATAAATTCTGACATATCAATACGAACCATATTTTTTTCGCTATCAAATAAAATATCAGCTAAGGTTCTGGCAACTTCAGTTTTTCCAACACCGGTTGGACCCAAGAAAATAAATGAACCAATTGGACGATTGGGACCTTTAATACCAGCACGAGCTCTAATTAAAGCATCACTTACCAACTGTAGGGCATTACTTTGACCTTTAATTCTTGTATTTAAAGTTAAGGGTAATTTTATTAATTTTTCTTTTTCGGTTGCTAATAAACGAGTAACAGGAATGCCGGTTCATTTTGCAACAACTTTTGCAATATCTTCACTAGTAACATCTTCGCGTAGTAAAGGATTATCTTTTTTTATATTTTCACTATCTTTAAGTTCTTTTTCTAAGTTGGGAATAATACTATATTGTAGTTCACCAGCTTTTGTAAAATTACCTGATAATTGATACAATTCTAGTTCTGATTTAGCATTTTCTAATTTATTTTTTAAACTAGTAATATGGTCTAATGCTGACTTTTCTTTGATTCATTTATCTTCTAATTGTTGTAAAGTATTTTTTTTAGTTTTTAATTGTTTATCGACTTCAATTAGTCTTGTTTGCGAGTTTTCATCTTTTTCTTTGCTTAAGGCTGCTTGTTCAATTTTTAATTGTAAGACTTTTCTTCTTATATCATCTAAATCACTAGGAACCGAAGCAATTTCAGTTTTAATACTAGCACAAGCTTCATCAATTAAGTCAATTGCTTTATCAGGTAAGTAACGATCATTAATATATTTATTAGATAGATAAACAGCTTCTCGTAATGCACTATCATGAATTTTTACACCATGATAAGCTTCAAAACGTTCTTTTAAACCACGTAAGATAGCAGTTGTATCTTCTGTTGTTGGTTCTTTAATAATCATCTTACGAAATCTTCGTTCAAGGGCTGCATCTTTTTCAATGTATTGACGATATTCGTCAAGCGTTGTGGCACCAATACAACGTAGCTCACCACGCGCTAACATTGGTTTTAGTAAATTAGAAGCATCCATTGAACCTTGTGTTCTACCAGCACCAACAATTAAATGTAGTTCATCAATAAATAAAATAATTTTTCCATTAGAATTTTTAATTTGGTTAATAATCGCTTTTAATCGTTCTTCAAACTCACCTTGGAATTTAGCGCCAGCAATTAGTGCTCCCATATCTAGTTCATAAATAATTTTATCTTTTAAGTTACTAGGAACATCACCACGAACAATACGTTGGGCTAAACCTTCAATAATAGCAGTTTTACCAATACCAGGTAAACCGATTAAGACGGGGTTGTTTTTAGTTTTTCGTGAGAGTATTTCTTCTACTTTACGAATATCTTCATCACGTCCAATAATAGGATCCATTTTTCCTGTTTTAGCTTGTACAATTAGATTACGAGCGAATTTATCAAGAATTTTAGGATCATTACTATAGTTAGGGATTTCATTTAATTGCATAATGTCACTCCTCTTTTTAGCAGTATAATTACTTGATTGCTAATCATATTAATATACTAACAAATAAAATTAGCAGTTTCAAGTAGTAACTGCTAATTTTATATTTAATTGACTTAGGGATAAGTATTTTCAATTAAAGAAACTTAATATAATATTAATATTTGTGATAGATCTTGTAGGTATTTTAGATCTTAAATATATATTTCTCATGTAAATAATATATATCATATTTTTAAAAGAATTGATATACTAATTACATAATTGCTAGATAAAAATAAATAATAGTAATTTAATAACTTTTAAATATTAAATTTATAAGGAAATATTATGAAACAATTTAAACAAAAATTAATTTTATTACTTAGTGCTAGCAGTTTATTAGTAACCTCAGTATTAAGTATTAGTTTTAATAATAAAAATCATCAAACTAGTAATAGTAAAGTTAGCGGCTTTCATATTACTGTTAAGTCATCAAATCGTAACTTAGTTAATAGTATTTAAATCTTGAAATAATGATTCACAATATTTATATAATAATGTTAAAAATACACCATTAAATGTTAATTTTGATAGTTATGATCAAATTATTAATAATGATTGAACACATAGTAATATTGAAACCAATGATATTATTAATGATCAAGGTTATAGTCAATTAAAAAATATTATTAATGATAATAGTAGTTATTTTAAAAATGCAGAAGGTTTTCTTACTGCAGGTGTTTTTGGTCATACTTTTAATGAAAAAAGTAATAATTTAATTTTACAATATCATCAAACAATTAAAGAAAGTATTGATGCAGGACTTTTTGCAACAATATATGAAGCAAGTGACATTAATACTTTAATGGAAGTTCCATATAATTTACAACCAACTACTAATTTTCAAAAATCTAATTTTGAAACGCGTGCTAAAATATTTCCAATTGGACCATTTGCAAATACTAAGGATAGTTTTAGTAATGAAATGTTTGTTTTTTATGTGCATCCTCCTTTTAAAAAATCAGGATTAGAAATTTCTATTAATAATGAAAACAGAGAAATAAAAAAAATGTTAAAACTAATAGTAATAAAACTTTTGACTATGCTATTTTAAACCAAGATTATAGTAAAAATAAGCCCACTATTATAATGTTAAATGAAATGATAGTGATGGTAGTACTGTTTTAAGACAAGAAACACTTACTATTAATAGTTCTATGCCAGACATTCAAGTTATTAATGAAAAAGAAGATAAATCTTCATTAATTCATCAATATTTTATTAATGATGAAAAAAATAGTAATTTACAAATGATTGCTTTTAGTCAAATTAAATCAGAAGTTGTTATTACTGCTAATGTTAGTGAAGATAAATGAACATATCAGCGTGTTGATGATAATCTTGTTCCGCAAGAAGAAAAGGTAACACCTATTTCAAATCAACCATTAAAAACATATCAATCTGAAGATCATACTATTTATTTATTACAAAGAATAGTAAATGATAAAGTTGATAATTCTTCAAGACAATATTTAAATATTTATAATATTAATCCTTTATCAACTAAGTTTTCTGGTTTTACTAATTTTGCTAATAGTCAATCTGGTATTGAATTTAATCAGTATTTACAAGAAGCTACTAATATAAAAATAACCCTTTTGCTTTAGCAGAAATAAAACCAAAGACAACAACTTTAATTAATAATTGAAATATTATAATTATTGGTAGTACTTTTTTATTAGTTATTATTGCTATTCCAGTAGTTATAGCAATATTAAGAAGAATAAAAATTAAAAAGTAAGTGGTTAATTGAAGTAAGCCTAGTCATTATAGATATAGTTTATTAAATTTTAATCATATAGATAGTATAAAAATTTATGTAATATTGATAAAAATAATTAAATTTTCGATACTAAATATAGAAAATATGATATTATTTTTTTAAAACTTAATATAAGTTTTAAATTCATTACTTATTCAAAAGTAAATGAGTTTTTTTATTTTTTTAAAAAAGGAGAAGTTAATAATGACTTGATTAGAAGTAGAAAAGGCAATTGCAGATTTAGATGAAAGACAAAAAGATGAAACTAATTTTATATTAGTTGATAGTAATTATCATCCAGAAATGACTAAGAAAAAATACAAATACTGAAAAAAATTTAAAACAAAACATTCAACAGCAGCAAAAACATTAAAAATTATTTCTGCATCTACTAAAGAACTTGTTAAGGGGGTTATGAAGGTATTCCTGAAGGTGCTGTTAGAGGTACTATTATTGGTGCTGGTGCTGTTTTGGTTACATCTTTTTTTGTATCTCCACCTGCTGGTATTATTGTTGCAGGAACTGCTGTTGCTGGTGGTGTTACTTATGCAGTTGTTAAAGGTAGTCATGTAGCTATTATAAAAGGAAAAGCAGCAGCAAAAAAATTTGATGAAAAGAAAAAAGTACAAAAACAAGATTTAGAAGAAGCACAAAAACACGCAATAAATTTTAATACGATTTACAAAATAAAACAAAAATTAAATCAAAAAAATCAATTAATTTATAGGATAGGTAATTTTTAATTTCATTAAATTGTGGAAAACTATTTTTATTTTAAATTTTTGTATTAAAATAAGTGTTATTTAATAAATATAAATGTTATTTAATTATTGATAAAAGCATGTTAAAATTGTAAAGAATTATATTATAGAAGAGGATAAGTATGGAAAATAAAAACCAAGAAGTTAATTTTGAAAATAATAGTGAAAATACATTTCCAAGAACTAAGTTTTTTCTAAGTGTTGGTTATTTAATAATACAAGTATTAATTCCAGGAATTTTTCTTTTTTTTACTACTAGTACTGATTTTACTTTTACTTTTAAATTGCCTTTTTGAATAATGGTACTTTCTAGTTTAAGTTTAATTATATTTACTTTTATTATAACCTTTATTACATATAAGTTAAAATTACATCAATTAGATCAATTTACATATAGTATTCCATTTGCTTTTGTTTTATCATTATTTTATTTGTCAGGATACTTTTTAACTCCTCAACAAATTTTAATACGTTTTATTATTTCAATCGCTGGTGCTGTTATTGGTATTTTTTTAACGAGTATTATTTTATTATTAGTATTAAGAAAAAAAACAAAAAAATCATATATTAAGATATAATAAGTGATATAAATCTAAAAAAATAAAACGAAAAGAAGGTGCGTAATATATGTTACGCACCTTCTTAAGTATGTGTTTTTTATTTACTATATAAAAATTATTCAATATCTAATTCTCATACATTTGTAATCGTTCCAGCAAATAGTTTTTTGTCAACTATTAATGATGAATATACTGAAGCATTTAATTCATATTTGTTTTTTACTTGACTAAAACTTGAATCAAGTTCATAAACATTATTATTATCAGTTGTAGCATATATTTTGTTATTTAAATCTTCTATTGATAAAGAAAAAATTTTACCATCTTTCAAATTAATTTTTTCTGTTATTTCATTTTTGATTAAATCATACTGATAAATTTTGTCTTCTGTTGCTAATATTAATTCGGTATCAGATAGTGCTTTAATATCAAAAATAATATTATTTTTATTTTTAAAATCATATTTTAATTTATGGGTTTTAGTTTCTAAATCAATTTCTCAAATATTTCCGTTTTCTGTTGCAGCAAATATTATACTATCTGAGATTTGAAGAAATTTATTTATTTTTCCATCATTTAATTCATATTTATTAGAAATTTGACCTTCACCTATGATAATTGTTAGATTAGTAGTTAAATTTTTAAATGAATCATAATTATAATTAATTTTTGCATTAATAGAACCACTAACTGTGAAGTCTTCATCTTTTAAATCAATTTCTTTATTATTAGTAATTTTGTTTAATGAAAATAAATTATTTTTAAAAGAATTTTTAATTTCAGAAATTAATGAATTTTTAATAAATTCAGCATTAATTGAATCATTTAATTCCATTACTGAACTTTGAAAATTAACTTTTTTTGTATATTTTGTTTCATTAATAGCATCAACAATTTGTTTATCTGAATATTTTACACTGATTTTTAAATCAACAAATTGATTTTTAATTTTTCCATAATTATAATTAATTTTTGCATTAATAAGTCCTATTTTTTTAAAGTCATTATTATTAATTTCTTCATTTTTTTCATTTATAATTTTATTTAATGAAAATAAATTATTATTAAAATTTTTTTGATTAATTTCATCTAATGAATTTTTAATAAAGTCTGAACTAATGTTTGTTTTTAATTCATCTATAGTACTATTAATTATAATATTATCAAGTGAATAATTAGTTTGATTAATTGCATTTACTATTTTTTGATCATTATTTTTTTTGTTTTTCTTTTATTGCACATGATGCAATACTTAAAGACATTGGTAATACAACAGTTAATACACCAACTGTTGCTAGCATTTTTTTGTAACTTAATTTTCTTTTCATATTTCACCACTCCAAAGTGTTATTATATTGTTTTTTTGTTTGAATTTCAATACTTAAAAAGGAATGAGTTAAATTGAATATCAATTTTATTTTCATTCCTAAATAATTTTTTAATATTTTAATTTACTATTGATCAGTTTACATTAGTTTTAATTTATATTGATTTGTTGAAGATTTTTTTGTGAATTTAGTGAATTTGCTTCTTTTTTTATTGAAGAAAAATCTTGAATCTTATTTACTTTTTTATTAATTTTATATCCTTGTTTCAATATTTGATATTCTGGTCTAGATTTTACATAACTACTGCCTTTATCAACAATATATTTACCACCTTTAGCAATTACAATACCACCAGCAGTTGCTTCTAATGTATTCATTAATGATGCTTCTGGATTTAATACTGCATTTAATACACCAGCACCAGCACCACAAATTAATGATGTTCCAACTTTAGTTTTATTTTTATCTTTATTTTTTACAGCTTTTTTAATTTGATAACCTGCTATTCCTCCGGCTGCAGCACCAATCGCAATGTTGGTAACAGGCACTGGATTGTTCATGAAAGACCGTCAATTGCTCCTAATCCAGCACCAAACAACGGTAAATAATCAATTGTTTCATTAATGATATTTTTATCTTTAGTCATCTCTTTTTATCTTCCTTTCTAAAAATAAAAAAACTCATTTACTTTTTAACAAGTAATGAATTAAAAACTTATATTAAGTTGCTGAGTTATACTTGTAAGTGCAAGTAAATAAAATTGCAAAAAATTCTCATATAAAAATTTCATAATGCTAAATTTAGTTTAGAAAAAAGTAAGGAGTTTTTATATGAGTTATAAACATCTTGGCATAGATGAAAGGATTTATATTGAGAATCAATTGAAATTTAAATTTAAAATTAGTGAAATAGCTAAAAATCTTAATCGAAGTATTAGTACTATTATTCGAGAAATTAATAGAAATAAAGATAATAATCATTATTTTTCATTAATTGCACAAAATAAAGCTGAAAATCGAAAACAATCACATATTAGTTTTCATAAGTTTAAAAATAAGAATTTAGTAAAATATGTACAACAAAAATTACTATTAGGTTGATCACCTGAACAAATTTATGGCAGAATTAAAAATTTTCATAAAGAGTGAGTTATTAGTTTTAAAACAATTTATACTTGAATTTATTTTGGAATGCTTGATAAAGTTACTAGTAAAAATTTAAGAAGAAAAGGTAAAAAACGAAAATCTAAAGAAAATCGTGGCAAGTTTAATGGTAAATCAATTAAAGAACGAGATATAAATGTTAATGATCGTATAACACTTGGTCATTGAGAAGGAGATACTATAGTATCATCACGAGGTAAAAGCAAATCATGTTTAATAACTTTAGTTGAAAGAGTATCACGATTTACTTTAGCAATATTAGTTAAAAACAGAACTACTAAAGTTATTAATAAAAATGTTAGTTATTATTTATCAATTCTTCCTAAAAACATTGTTAAAACTATTACTTTTGATCGTGGCAAAGAATTTTCAAATTGACAACAACTTGAAAAAAATTTAGATATAAAAATTTATTTTGCCAATCCATATTCACCTTGACAAAGAGGTACTAATGAAAATACTAATGGTTTAATTAGAGAAAAATTTCCTAAAAAATTTATTTTTTCAAAAACTAATAAAAATGAAGTTCATAAATTTATATTGTCTTTAAACCAAAGACCAAGAAAAATACTAAATTATCTTTCACCAATCGAATATTTGGATAGAAAAATAATTTAGTTGCACTTACCTTTACAATTTAGCAGTTTAGAAAAATAATATCATAATTCTAATAATAATTATAAAAAAATATTAATTACATAATTTAGTGTAGATATAATTATAGTTACATTAAATATTAAATATTAAAGATATATTTTTTTATTTTTCTTTTTTAGTAATTTTTATATTTAAATTATGTGTATAATTACTAAATTTTGTATTGCTTTTAATAAAAAATACTTTATAATATTTAAGACTGTTTATGCAGTTTCAACCGCTCTACTTTAGGTTAACAAGTGATTTATTCCACCTATAAGGCGAGTCTAAACTGGAGGTAATAAGAAAAATGTTTGTAGTTATTCAAACAGGAGGAAAACAAATTAACGTTTCCTATGGTCAAGAGATTTTTGTTGAAAAACTTGTTGGCAAAGCTAAAGATAAGATTATTTTTGACAAAATATTGATGATTGATCAACAATTCGGTAAACCTTTCCTAAAAGGTGCTGAAGTTCATGGTGAGATTATTAAACAAGATAAATCAAAAAAGATTCGAGTGTTTAAATATAAACCTAAGAAAAATTCAAAAACAATGTATGGACACCGTCAGCCATATACAAAGGTATTAATTACTGATATCTTACTTGGTGGTAAAAGTCTTGTTGATAAGAAGACTGAACAATCAAAACCAGTAATTAAAGATGAAGTAAAAAAAGAAGTAATTTCTGAAGTAGTAACTCCTATTATTAAAGAGCCAAAATCAGTAGTTAGTAAAGTAAAAAAAGAACTTACAAAAGAAAAACTTGTTAAAACTAAATCAGTTGTTAAGGATAATATTACAGAACCAGATAACACTAAAACTGTTGTTAGTGAAGGTAATTTAAAAACTATTTTTGATCATAAAAATATGACTGTTAAAGTTGTTAAAGAAGATGATGAAAATAATAAAAAATAATTTAAGGTAATATTAAATTATGGTTAAAGTTACTTATAATTACCAAAATAGTAACATTGTAGAAGTTATAATTATTGGTCATGCTAATTTTTCAAAAATTGGAAATGATATTGTTTGTGCAGGGATTTCAGCCATTGTTATTGGTACATTAAATGCACTTCATGAACTTGATAATAATCAAGTTCAAGTAATTAATAATACTGCTGGATTAGTTAAACTTAAAGTTGCTAGTTTCACTAATAATAGTCAAATCATTTTAAAAACAATGCTTTGACAATTAAAAACTATTAAAGAACAATATCCAAAATATATTAACATAAAGGAGGTGTAATTATGTTTTATAAATTAAATTTACAATTATTTGCTTCAAAAAAAGGAGTGGGTTCAACTCGTAATGGTCGTGATTCACATTCTAAACGTTTAGGTGCTAAAATTGGTGATGGACAAAGTTTAAAAGAGGGAACAATTATTTATCGTCAACGTGGAACTAAAATTCACCCTGGTGAAAATGTAGGACGTGGTGGTGATGATACCTTATTTGCTTTAAAATCAGGAATTGTTAAGTATACTATTTTTAAAAAAAATAAAACACGAGTTTCAGTTATACTTGATAAAAAGTAAAAATAAATTTTTAATAATAAAAACCTATTTTCAATGCTATCATATTTTGAAGATAGGTTTTGTTTGTTTATTTTATGTTTAATGATATGATAGGAGAAAATAATGAAACATATTACTTTAATAATTACTGGTAGTATTGCAGCAAACAAAGCCTT
Source organism: Spiroplasma endosymbiont of Thecophora atra (assembly GCF_964019735.1). Lineage (NCBI taxonomy): Bacteria > Bacillati > Mycoplasmatota > Mollicutes > Entomoplasmatales > Spiroplasmataceae > Spiroplasma > Spiroplasma endosymbiont of Thecophora atra. Next base: position 456,881 of record NZ_OZ026464.1, read on the forward strand.
AATTTTATTAAAACAATTAAAAAAAGAATTTTTAGTTGATATTATTTGTACTAAAAGTTCTTTACATTTTCTAGAAGATAAAACATTTTCTTATTATTCTGAAATGTTTGAACAAGAATCATATGTTAAAGGAGATTTAATTACTCATACTAATTTAGCGATTAAAACAAATTTAATTGTTGTTTATCCTGCTACTATGAGTTTTATTAGTAAAGCAAATTTAGCAATTGCTGATAGTTTAGCATTATCAGTATTTTTAGCTTCTAAAGCAGAAAAGATATTATTTCCAGCAATGAATCATAATATGTATCACAATCAAAGTTTTCAAAAAAATTTATTAGAATTATCTAATTTTGAAAATATTACTATTATTCCTCCAGATTCAGGAATATTAGCCTGTAAGATGATTGGTGATGGACGGGTTAAAAGTCCAGATAATGCATTAGCAAAAATTAAAGATTTTTTTAAAAAAAATATTGATTTATCTGATAAAAAAATTTTAATTAATATTGGTCGCACTAGAACTTATATTGATCCAATTCGTTATATTACTAATAATTCTTCAGGAAAAATGGGTAAAGCATTAGTAGATGCTTTTCTTAAAACTAACGCTAAAGTAGTATTAGTTGCAGGTGATTGTGATTTTGAAATTAAATCGCAAAAAAACCTAACTATTATTAAAGCGAATACTAATGAAAAAATGTTCTTAGCAATGAAAGAAAACTTTGATAATGCTGATATTGTAATATGTGCTGCTGCTTTAAATGATTATAAAGTAAGTAAATATATTCCTAATAAAATAATTAAAAATAAAAATGAAAATTTATCTTTATCACTGATTGCTAATATTGATGTATTGGCATTTTTAGGTAAGCAGAAAGCACAACAAGTTTTAATTGGTTTTGCTGCTCAAGAAGTTAATGATAAAAATCTTGGTATCGAAAAAATGAAAATTAAAAATTGCGATGGTATTTGTATTAATAATATTAGTGTTATGGGTAAAAATGAAACAGAAATTAATTTTTATTTTAAAAATAATAATTATAATTTGATTGGTTCAAAAGTGGAAGTTGCTAAACAGATAGTTGATATTATAAGTAAAAATATTTTAAATTATTAATATAATAAAAATAGAATTTATTGCTTTAATATTTTTCCCTAACAATAGATTATTTTAAAAAAATTTTATTTATATAGTGAACTCTATTATAAAAAATAAGCAATATATATTTAAAATTAAAATATCATATTGCTTATTTTTTATAATAGAATTTGAGTATGTAATTAATTTGTATCAATAAATATATAAGAAAACGTTATATATTTAAGTATATTTTTAATTTAAAGGTATACATTCAAGTACAAAGTTTCTAATTTTTTTATTAATATCATTAGTGTTTTTTAATTCTTTTTCTAGTTTTTCTACAGTGTTTTTACAATCTTGTATTATTTTTTTTAGTTCTTCAATGTTTTCTTTTGAATATTTTAATTGTTTTTTTAATTTTTCTTTATGATATTGAGATTGTTTTAGTTCTTTTTCTAATTTTTGGTTATTATTTATATAATCTTTTAATTCTTTTTCTAATTGTGTTTTATTTTCTGTATTTTCTTGTATTATTTTTTTGTAAATATCTAATATTTTTTTCTGCTTCTTTTAATTGTTGTTCTAATTTTTCTTTAATACCTTTAGTTTCTTTTAATTCTTCTTCTAGTTTTTCTTTATTATCCATGTAATCTTGGATTATTTCTTGTAAATGTTCAATACTTTCTGTTGCTTCTTTTAAGTTTGTTTCTAATTTTGTATTTTTATCTTGAGTTGCTTTTAGTTCTTCTTCTAAATTTTGATTATTATCCTTATAATCTTTAAGTTCTGTTTCTAGTTTTTCTTTACTGTCTTGAAATTGTTTTAATTGTGTTTCTAATTCTTTTTTATTGTTTTTTGAATCATTTAATTCTATTTCTAATTTTGTATTTTTATCTTGAATTTTTTTTAATTCTTCTTTTAGTTCTTTAACTTTATATTCAAAATTTTTGTTTTCTTTTACTGATTTTGTATAAAGATTGCTTATTTCGTCTAATTTATTACATGTTTCTTGTAATTTTTTATTTAATTTCTCAATTTTTTTATCACATTTATTGCTAGTGGTAATACCTCATCAACTATCAACATCAGATTTTTTTACTATATTTTTATATTTATCATTTATCTTTTTTAAAGTACCCCTTTTTAAATATAAATATTTATTTTTAATTAAATTTTCATTTATTTTTTTAAATTACTTTAAATAAATCTCAAATAAAGTTTATATGTGAAAAAAACAATATACAATATATTTTTTCAAAGATAAAACTAAATAAAAAAACTATTTATTTGATTTTAAGCAAATTAATAAAAACACCTATAAGTTTTATTTTTCATATAATTTTTCATAAAGCAAAAATGGTTTACAAAAAATATTAACTAGATATAGTAAATTATTATTTTTTTAACAATAATATCTGTATACTAAAATTATATGAAAAATAAAATAGTATTTTACACAAAAATGTTAAAACTATATAATAAGAGTTTTTATTAATATAAAAAAGGAGTAAGAAATGCGTTTTATAGATGTAACAAAATTAAAAGTTACTGCCGGCAAAGGCGGTGATGGTGTTGTTGCTTTTCGTCGTGAACTTTATGTAGCCAAAGGTGGTCCATCTGGTGGAGATGGAGGAAGAGGCGGTAATATTATCTTTATTGGTGATTCAGGCATGAATACTCTATTAGACTTACGTAAAAATAAAGAGATAACTGCTGAAGATGGTAAAAATGGTGCACCCAAAAATATGCATGGACGTAAAGGAACCAATACTTATGTAAAAGTTCCATTGGGTACTATTATTAGAGATAACAAAACTCAAAATATTCTTGGTGATATTATTAAAGATAAACAAGAAATAATAATTGCTGCCGGTGGTCTTGGTGGACGAGGAAATGCTCGTTTTGCTTCGGCAATAAATCGAGTACCTAAAATATGTGAAAAAGGAATGCCTGGACAACATTTTGAAATAATTTGTGAGTTGAAATTATTGGCTAATGCCGGATTAGTTGGGTTGCCTAACGCCGGTAAATCAACATTATTAGGAGCTATTTCTGCTTCAACTCCAGCAGTTGCTGATTATCCTTTTACTACTCTTAATCCGCATTTAGGTGTTGTTAGAGTTGATAAAAATAATAATTTTGTTATGGCGGATTTGCCTGGATTAATAGCGGGAGCTAGTTTAGGAAAAGGATTAGGTTTACAATTTTTGCGTCATATTGAACGTTGTCAAGTTTTAGTACATATGATTGATATTAGTGATAAGACTCAAGATCATTTTTTAAATTATCAATTAATTATGAGTGAATTAGAAAGTTATAATAAAGATTTGACAAAAAAACCTCATTTAATTGTTGCAAATAAAATTGATTTACCAGATGCACAAACTAATTTAGAGAAATTAAAAGAACAAATTAAATTACCAATAATTGCAATTTCTGCTATGAAACATATTAGTTTGGATATATTAATTAAAGATATTGCTAAAGCTGTTGAAAAAGAACAACTGCATCAAGTTAATAATGATGAAAATAATGAAGAACATATTCTTTATGAATATATTAATAAAGAAGAAGTTCCACAAGTTTTTATTACTAAAATTGCAAGTAATCAATGAACTATTTCTGGTAAAACCGTTGAAGTAATATATCAAAAAAATCCTTTAAATAATTATCATAATATTTTATTATTTAAAATTAAATTACAAGATTTAGGAATTTATGATGAATTAAGAAAGCAAGGAATAAAAAAAGGTGATCATGTTAAGATTTTTAATTATGATATGATTTGAGAAGAAGAATAAAAAAGGGCAAAGGAAAATAGGAAATGGAAATAGTAATTAATTTATTGGTAGTTATTTTAATTATTAGTAGTATTGGTGGCTTAATAATTTATATGCAAATTAAAAAAAGTCAGAATGTTACTAGTGACCCAATTGCACAAGACTTTTTAAAAATGCAAGTAGAAACTTTAAAAGAACAATTAAATGATTTTAAAACATCATGAAATGGTTCAGATCGTGATAAAACCGAAAAATTAATTAATTTAATGAGTAATATTGATAATTTTCAAAAAAATTTAGATAAAAAAGAAGATGATTATAAACGCAATGCTGATGTCATTCAAAGACAAGTAGTAGATGTTATTAAAGATTTAGCAAAGTTACAAGAATCATCAACTGTTTTAGGAAAAATTAATGATAATATTCAAAGTTTACAAGAAGTTTTTATTAATACTAAAAAACGTGGTAATGTTGGTGAATTTGTTTTAGAAAAAATTTTGACTAATATGTTGGGTTCAAATCAAAAATTATGAGAACGACAATATAAAACAATTGATGGCAAAGTTGTTGATGCCTATGTAAAAACAGATTCTGAAAAAGAAGGAATTGCTATTGATTCAAAGTTTTCAATTGATAACTATCAAAGGTATTTAGTAAGTGAAGATATTAAAGTTAAAGAAAATTATTTAAAAGATTTTCGTAATGATATTCGTAAACGAATTGATGAAGTTGGAAAATATATTAATATTAAAAATAAGATTTCTAGCGCAGTAATGTTTATTCCTTCTGAAGAAATATTTGCTTTTATTTACGCACAATTTGCTGATGATATTGTTGAATATGCTTTTAAGAAACGTGTTTGAATTACCTCTCCTACTACTTTATCTGCTGTTTTATTTACAGTTGATAAAAATCGTAAAGACATTGATTTCAATAAAAATTTAGAAAAAATGGCAAAAAAATTACGTTTATTCAAAGATGATTTTGATCGTTGGGTTGATAGATGAGAAAAAGTTAAGTCTGGTTTTGATACAACTAATAAAGCCATTGAAACTTTAGATAAAACCCATAATAAAATTGCTGGACATTATAACAATATTTTTGAAATGTCTGAAGAAATAAAAGAGAGTGAATAATTATGAATTTAGAACAATATTTAGATGAAATTATTAAATTTTTACAAAGTGAAGTAAAAAAAGCAAATGCCAAAGGTTTAATTGTTGGTTTAAGTGGTGGTGTTGACTCAGCAGTAGTAGCATTATTGATTAAAAAAGCTTTTCCTAATGATCATTTAGCATTAATTATGCCTTGTTTTTCACCAGATATTGATTTAGAATATGCAAATAATTTAGTTAATATTCATAAATTAAATGCCAAAGTAGTTAATTTAAATAATGTTTTTTTAAGTTTTAAAAAAACATTAGAAACTGAAATTAATATAGAAAAATCAAAATTAATTTTAGGAAATTTAAAAGCTAGATTAAGAATGAATACTCTTTATGCATATGCACAAAATCATAATTATTTAGTTGTAGGAACAGATAATAGTGACGAATGACACATTGGTTATTTTACTAAATATGGTGATGGTGGTGTTGATTTATTACCAATTATTCATTTGTTAAAAAAAGATGTTTTTGCTGCAGCAAAGATATTAAAAGTTAATGAAGAGATCATTATTCGTAAGCCAACTGCTGGTTTATGAGATGGACAAACCGATGAAATGGAAATGCAATTTAAGTATGAACAATTAGATCAATATTTACTAGGAAATAAATCATTAATACCATCATCAGTAATTAATAAAATTGAATTTATGCATCAGAATAGTGCACACAAAAGAATACCTGTATCGCAAGCTCCAAAATGAACAAGAAAAAAATAAAGGAATGAGAATATGGCTGGACATTCACAATATGAAAATATTAAACATCGTAAAGATGCCCAAGATAACAAACGTGGTAAAATTTTTCAAAAATTATCAAGAGAAATTTATGTTGCTGTTAAATTAGGTGGTGCAAATGTTGAAAATAATCCACGATTAAAATTAATGTTAGAAAAAGCACGACGTATAAATATGCCAAAGGATAATATTAATCGTGCTATTAATAAAGCTAGTAATAAAAATGAAATAACTAATTATGAAGCAGTCACTTATGAAGGATATGGACCAAGTAATATTGCCATAATTATTCATTGTTTAACTGATAATAAAAATCGAACTGCAAGTAATATTCGAAGTTATTTTAATAAATTGGGTGGTCATTTAGCTGCTACTAATTCTGTTCAATATTTATTTCAAACAACGGGGGTAATTCAATTTTCAAGTTTATTATCAGTTGAAGAAATATTGGAGTTAATAATTGATTTTGAAATTTTTAATATTGAAAAAAATGAAGATATTATTGATATTGAAGTTAATCCTAAACAGTTAAATGCTGTAACTAATTTATTAGAAAAAAATAATATTAATGATTTTATTAGTAATGAAATTGTTAATATTCCCCATGAATTGATTACCATTACTGATCAACAACAAATTAAATTAATTGATATATTGTTAGAAACAATTGAAAATGATGATGATGTGCTTTCAATTGAACATAATTTTAAAAAATAAAAAGGTTTATTTTTCTTTTTCATCTAATTAATAGTAAGAATAGAAAAGGAGGAATAAGTTATGGATGAATATTTTTAGGTATTATTAAAGAATTTTATGAAAATAAAATTATTTTTGAATGTAATGATCATGGATATATTATTGAAGGTGTTAATTTACAAACATTACCATTAAATATTAAAATGAAAATTTATGTTTATTTTCATCAAAAACCAACTTATGAACAATTTTTTGGGTTTGTATCAAAACCAATAAAAACCTTTTTTATTCACTTACTTAATATTAGTAATATTGGACCAAAAACTGCTTTAAGATTATTAAATCAACTATCACTTGATAGTATTAAGTTGGCTATAAGCAAACAAGATTATAAGATATTGCAACAGTGTAAAGGTATAACTCATAAAATTGCTAATAATATTATTAATTATTTTAGTAATCATATTAAAGTAGTAAGTAATTTAACAACTAGTCAAAATGAAAAATCAGATTTAGTATTTGATACATTATTAAAATTAGGTTTTAGTTCAATAGTAATTAATAATTTTTTATTAAGAAATATTAATTGAGATTTGGAAGTTGAAGAAATTATTGCATTAGCTATTAAGGAAATAAAATATGGGTATTAGTAGTTTTAATAATTTTGTTGGACAAAATAATGTTATTGAACGTATTCTAATTTTAATCAAAGGTAGTAAAATTCAAAATATTGCTTTAAGTCATATTTTATTGATTGGTCCTCCTGGTATTGGAAAAACAACTATTGCACGATTAATAGCAGAAGAATTGCAAGTAAATTTTCATAGTTTAGAAGGAACAAGCATTAATAAAACTAGTGATATTATTAGTATTTTAGCAAATATCAAACAATCTGATATAGTTTTTATTGATGAAATTCATGTTGTTAACTATGAAATATTAGAAGTATTATATTCTGCATTAGAAGGTAATTTTATTAATATTATGATTGGTAAAGATTATAATAATAAAATTGTTAAAATTAATTTATCCTCTTTTACATTTATTGGTGCTACTAATAAAGTAGGAATCTTAACTAAAGCGTTGATAAGTCGTATTCCTAATATTTTACAATTATCTGATTATAATTATCAGGATATTAAAAGTATTATTTCACAAGTTTTTTTAAGTTTAAATTGAAAATTAGAAAATAATATAATAAATATTATTGCTAATCATTGTCGTAATATTCCGCGACTCATTATTAACATCATTAAACAATTGTATAATTATTGTGTTGTTATGAATGTAGATTTAAATGAAACTAATATTTTGCAAATTTTATTTTTTTTGCAAATTTATCCTTTAGGTTTAAATAGTTTACAATTGGCATATTTAGCATTGTTTAATAATGTAAATTTAGATAAAAGTTTGAGTATTGAAATTATTTGTCAACTTTTGAATGAAGAAAGAAAAAATCTTGAAATTCATTATGAACCTTGACTTATTCATTGTGGTTTAATTACTAAGACAACTAAGGGTCGTAAAATAACAATTATTGGTAAAGAGTATATTAATAATAATATAATTTTATTTAGAAAATAATTATTTTTGATATTATTGTAAAACAATTGTTATTTATAACGAATGTTGGTATTCTTATATAGTGCTTAAATAATATACAATCTATGTTTATACAAATAAAATGATTTAGGAGTGAAGAAATATGAACACTTCTTCTAGGACAAGAAAAACTAAAAATCTTGGATTTTTTTTAAGGATTTTTAGTTTAATAATTATTGTTTCTGCAATAATAATTTCAGTAGTGTTTAGTGCTAAATATGTTGAAAATAATAGTAAATTAAGTATTGAGTTTGCTGGTGGTTATCAAACACAAGTTCAATATGAGGCTAAAGGTAAACAAAAAGATGTTATTAATTTATTAAAAGACAGAGTTGACCCTTTAGGTACTAGTAACGTTTATATTGAAAGCATTACTAGCAATAATAATAATAAGTATAATTTAGCGTTGAGTAAAGATGCGGGAGTTGATATTTCTACTTTTGTTCACAGTGTATCACGACGTGGTTATTCTTATATTGTTGATAAAGATGGTAATGACTTATTAGCAACTGAAAAGAAAGATGACAAAGCTACTACTTGAACAAAAAGAGATAAAAGATTATTAACTAGTGATGTTTTTTCTGCTATTAAAGCTGTTAATAATTCTGTTACTCATCGCCCAGAACTTGTTTTTGATGTTAAAAATGATTCAGTTTTAAAAGAACTTACTTCTGCCAAAGAAAATACATTTTATATTTATTCAGATATTGGTCAGTTATTAGATTATATTCGAAGTAGTATGGAGGGTATTCGCTCCCTTGCTTTTATAATTGATAATCTTAAAAATGATACTGATGGTAAGATTAAAGCATCATTAACATCATTATTAGATAATAATACACCAGGTCTTGGTAAAGGTACTGATATTTTAGCTAGAGCTAAAGCACAAGACCCTACTTTAGCACGACTATTAAATCCTAATCAAAATGGTCAATTTGGTATTAATTGAATTTATTCTGATAATTTAGGTTCAGTTCATAGTCTTTCTGTTGATACTAATGATGAAAAAAATACATATGATCCTGCTAATCGCTTTGATCCTTTTGCTTCCCCTATTGTTGGTTCACCTATGAATGCATGATTGCCTTATATTAAAGATTTATTACGTTTACCAGATGTTTCAGATATTTTACATGAAGATGTTATTGATTATCGTTATATTCCATATTGAGTTGGTGAAGTTAAAGTAACTAACAATAGTATTTCAATTAATTCAGATACTTTTAATCTTGAAACAGTTGAACAAATGAAAAGTGTTTTAACATCAGGATTGTCAAAAAATAATTTTACTATGTTATCTTATGCTAATGTTAGTCCAACGCTAGGTGCAACATCTTTAAAAATTGCAGTTGTTATTATTATATTAGTTACCTTTGTTCTTATGACTATTGTTCTGTTTTATTATCGTATGTTAGGAGTTATTGTTCTAATTATAATATCATTATTTTTATTATTTACTATTGTTAGTTTTGTTTTCATTAATGGCATAATTGCTCCTGAAAGCGTAATTGCTTTAATTATTGGTTTTGCACTATTATTAGATACGATTATTAATTTGTTGGAACGTTTTAAAAATGAATATATGCAAGGTAAAACTTTGATTAGTGCTTTTAAATCAGCAAATAAGAAAACATTATCTTCTTCATTAGATTGTAGTGCTATTATTTTAATTGTTAATTTAACTATTTTCTGATTTGGAACTCGTGCTATCAAAGGTTTTATTATTATGACTTCTATTGCTACTTTTGGTGTAATTATTTTTGGAATTATCTTATTAAGATTAATGTTATGAACATTATTACGAAATAACTGGTTAGAAAATAAACCTCAACTTTTAGGAACTAATAATATTAGTAGAAAAAGCACTATAGTTTTAAATAATTCAATAGATACAAATAATATTAAAAGTAGTGATAAAAAAATAAAAAAACAATTAATTTCAGAAAAATGTCAGCTTAAAATTAGTTATAAAAATAAAGTTAAAGAATTAATTAAAAAATTTAAAGTTGATAAGCAGCAATTAAAAAAAGAACATAGTAAATCAAGATCAGTTTATAAGTCAAAAGTAAAAGATTTAAAATTAAATCTTTCACAAGAAATTAATAAATTGAAACAAGAATTAATTAATGCATTAAAACCGTTAAAAATTCAAATAGTTAAAGCAAAAGACAAAAAAATATTAGTTAATTTTAAAAATGTTTTTTCAAAACTTAAAATAAGTAACTGAAATTATTTTCATAAATTAACAAAATGAATTCTTTCAGGTTCTGCTGTTATTGTTCTTGCTTCAGGTATTACTTATGGTGTAATTGGTTCTAATTTTGGTTCTGGTTTTGATCAACGAACTGATTTTGTTGGAATGGGTACAATTACTCAAGATCCAAGTGATCCTAGTTACAATATTATTAAAGAAGCAGAATTAGCAAAAGATTTTATTAATAAAGAAATTCAAAATAATAGTCAATTTAGTAAATATTTTAAAAATATTAATTTTTCCTTAATTGCTGGTGGTGAAGGAAAACCATATCAGTTTAAGATTATTGTTCAAACAACAGTAAATTCTCAAAGTATGCAGCAAAGGTTTAAGAATTTTTTAGGAAAGATTACTAGAAATTGAAAACAAGAATCTATTTTACAATGAGGAGAAATTGATCTAGTTGTTGCTAAGTCAGGTGTAGATTTATTAGTTAATATGATTATTTCAATTGCTTTATCTTTTATTGTTATTTTAATTTATATTATTATTAGATTTCAATTGACTTATGTTATTCCTTTAATTTTAGCTATTATTTTTAGTTTACTAATGACACTTGCTATTATTAGTATTTTCCAAATTGTAATTTCTACTTCAATTGTTGGAATATTATTGGGAGTAATGATTTTAACAATAATTAGTATTATGTCAATTTTTGATAATATTCGTGAAATTAAGATTAATAATAATCAAACACAAGTTATTAGCACAGAAGAAATAATTCAAATTTCAAATAAAAGTGTTCAAAAGGCTTTACCAAGAACATTAGTTATTAATGCTGTAGTATTAATAACATCAGTAATTGTTATGTTTATTATTCCTAGTTTCTGAATAGTTAGTTTATCATTATTAATAGGTTGTATAGTAAGTTTAGTATCATCTTACTTTATTGCTCCTTTTATTTGAACTTATTTTGAGAAATGAAGAGTTTATAGATATAAAAAACGTATTAATAAAATTAAAAAACATTTCATTGGTGCAGATGAATATGTTATTAAAGGTATTAATGAATAGGTGGTTGCAATGACAAAAGAATCATTAAAAAAGATTATTATTAATATTCCTGATTTTCCAATTAAAGGTATCCAATTTAAAGATATTAACCCAATATTAAGTAATCCAGAAGCATTTCAAAGTGTTGTTAATATTTTTGTAGATTTTATTAAAAAATGTGGAGCAACAGCAATTTTAGTACCTGAAGCAAGAGGATTTATTTTTGGTGCTGCTATAGCATATAAGTTGGGTATTAAATTAGTTCTTGCACGTAAAAAAGGTAAATTACCAGGTAAAACCTATAAAGTAACTTATGATTTAGAGTACGGTACTGCTATATTAGAAATGCAGCAAAATGTACTTTCAACAAAAGATAAAGTAGTAATAATTGATGATTTGATTGCAACTTCAGGGACAATTAATGCTTGTCTTAATTTAATAAAGCAAAGTAACGCTCAATCAGTTGGTATTGCTACTTTAATTTCGCTTTCTGAATTTGCTAATAAACATCATTTTGATAATATTCCGCTGTTAGAAATAATTAAGTTTTAATAAGTAGTAAATAATGAATAATTTAACTTGTAAAGATTTTAATCAATTATTAGCGGAAGCAAAAATATTTATCAAAGATCCTAAGCAAATTACAAAAATTAAAGTAGCTTATGAATATGCATTATTAAAACATAAAGATCAATATCGAAAGAATGGTGATCCTTATGTTTATCATGTTTTATCAACAGCATACAATTTAGTATTATGGCATTTAGATGTCTCTTCAATACAAGCAGGATTTTTACATGATATTTTAGAAGATACACCAACAACTTTTGATGAGTTAGTAGTAGAATTTGGTTTGGAAGTTGCTAATTTAGTTTTAGCTGTAACTAAAGTTAGCCATTTTGCAAAAGAAAAAAGAAATGAAATTAAAGCTAATTATTTACGTAAATTATATTTAAGTTTAGCTCATGATATTCGTGTCATTATTATTAAAATGGCAGATCGTTTACATAATATTAGAACTATTAATTTTTTAAATCCTGAAAAACAAATAATTATTGCTAAAGAAACTTTAGAAGTTTATGCTTCTATTGCTCATCGTCTAGGTATGCGTAAATTACAATCAGAACTAGAAGATCGTTCTTTTGCAGTATTACATCCTAAAGAGTATAAAAAAATTGATAACCTTATTAATTTAGATCGTGAAAAACGTGAAAAATTAGTTAATGAAATTATTAAAGAATTAAGTAAAACATTATCACAACATAAAAATTTAATTTTTAAAATTTATGGTCGTAGTAAACACTTATATTCTATTTATCGTAAAATGTATTATTTTGGAAAAGATTTTGATGATATACATGATATTTTAGCAATTAGAGTTGTTACTAATTCTATTGATAGTTGTTATGCCATTTTGGGTTATATTCATCAAAGTTTTACTCCTGTTCCGGGTAGATTTAAAGATTATATTGCAACACCAAAAAATAATATGTATCAATCATTACATACATCTGTTGTTTTTGATAATGAAATTTATGAATTACAAATTAGAACTGAAGAAATGGAAGATTTTGCTGAAGCAGGTGCAGCTTCGCATTGAAGATATAAAGAAGGGGAAAATAAAAATCCTAAGAAACGTCAAGCAGAAATTGATGAAAAATTAAATATTTTTCAAGAAATATTAAATTTAAATGACTTAAATCCAAATGTTGATGAAAACATATTAGCAGATAATATTGCCAAAGATAATAATTTAGAAAAAGAAATTCGACAAGATATTTTTAGTGATTTAATTTATGTATTAACTCCAAATGGTAATGTTATAACATTACCATTTGGTTCAACTGTTTTAGATTTTGCTTTTAAAGTTCATACTGAAATTGGTGAAACAACAGTGGGTGCAAGAATAAATGGTATTTATTCTCCTATTAATACTGTTTTAAAATCAGGGGATATTGTTGAAATTAAAACCGCAAAAACCGCACGTCCTTCTCATGATTGATTAAATATTGTTAAGACCAATTTTGCTCAACATAAAATAAAAAAATATTTAAATAATCAGCAAGAAAAATTTAATCAAGAAAATAAAATTAAAGATACAGAAAACAAAGAGAAAATAAAAAAAACAAAGGAAAAAATAGAAGAATATATTATTGAAAATCACATTCGTTGAAAAATTGCAAAACGTAATGTTATTATGTCAAGAATTAGATCATTAAAATATAAAACGTATGAAGATTTTTGCTTAGATGTTGCTAATGGAACTTATACAATTGAACAGGCGGTTACTACTATTTTATATAGTGATTCAGCAACATTTCAAGAATTAAAAACTAAACAACAAACAACAATGAATTTAAGTAGTAATAATGAAATTATTATTGAAAATGCCCCCAATACTAAAACATCATTGGCTCATTGTTGCTTACCTATTCCTGATGAACCAATTGCGGGTTATATTACTAAAGGGCAAGGTATTAAAGTTCATCGTTTAATTTGTCCTAATGTTAGTTTGCCAGAGCGGAAAGAACGTATTATTGATACTAAGTGAAATTTATTAGCAACCAGTGATCATCTTTATAATTCAAAAATTCAAATTCGATATTTAGATCGACCAGCATTGATGACTGATGTTTTAAATATTTTGGGCTATTTAAAGGCACAAATTCAAAGTATTGATGCTAATAATAAACTTAAGGAAAATCATGGAAGTTTAAAAATTTTAATTAAAGTTTCTAATATTGAACGTTTACATCAAATTATTTCATCAATTAAAAAAATTCCTGATATTATTGCAATAAACAGAATAATTATGTAATATTTTAGTATAATATTTTCAGCATTTAAAAGTAAATTTAGGGTAAACATTAAGAGACGGTGTGGTTGGTGCAAACACTGGTTAACTAATTTTATGACATTAAATAGCTTGTATTATTAATTAATTAAATATGATAAATTATAATTAAGTGCATTTATTTTGTAAATGAATTAGGATGGTACCGCGTTAAGAAACGTTCCTAAAATAAAGGAACGTTTTTTTAGAAGATTTATTTTTTATTAAAAGGAGTAAAAAAAAGTATGCAATTTCAAAAGCCAAGAGGAACACGTGATATGTATAATGAAGAGGTTATTATATATCGTAATATTATTAAATCTTTAACACAGTGTGCAATTAAATATAATTATCAAGAATTTATTACTCCTATTTTTGAAAATGCTCAACTATTTTTACGAGCTGTGGGAGATACAACTGATATTATTCAGAAAGAAATTTATCAATTTAATGATAAAAATGATAGATTATTAGCTCTTCGTCCTGAAGGAACAGCAGGTATTGTTCGTGCTATAATTGAAAATAAATTATATAAATCTAAGCAAACGTTAAAGTATTTTTATTATGGTTCGATGTTTCGATATGAAAGACCTCAAAAAGGGCGTCAACGTCAATTTAATCAATTTGGTATCGAAACTGTTGGTGTTAAACATCCTTTAGTTGATGTTGAAGTAATGATGATGGCCTTAGAAATGATAAAAAGTTTTTCAATACCAAATTTAACTTTAAATATTAATTATTTTGGATCTAATGAAACAAAAAATAAATATCAAATAGCACTTAAAGAACAATTATTAAATCAAAGTAAGCAATTGTGTGAAAATTGTCAAATTAGAGTTAATGTATCACCACTAAGAGTTCTTGAATGTAAAATTTGTACTAAATTAAATTTAGAAATACCATATTTAAATGATTTTTTAACTAATGAAGAAAAAACATATTTTACAACTATTATTAATAGTTTAAAAAATAATAAAGTTAATTTTATTATTGATGAGCATTTAGTTCGTGGTTTAGATTATTATAATGGTATTATTTTTGAAATAACTACTATTGATTCACGAATTGGTGAAAGTCAAAATACTTTACTTGGTGGTGGTAGATATGATAATTTATTTAATGAATTGGGCTCACCATTAAAAATTCCTGCTATTGGTTTTGCAATTGGTATTGAAAGATTAATGTTATTATTGGTAGAAAATAAAAATATTAATAAACCACCAATTATTGATTTACAAATTATTGCTTTAAGCGAATTAGGATTAATAATGGCTTCCGATTTATTATTACAATTACGTAAAGAAAATTATCATATTGATATGGAATATAATTTATATCAAGATAAAAATAAGTCACAGATTATTGATCGTAGTTTAGCCAAAAATATACTATTTTTAAAAGAAAAAAATCAGGTTAGTTTTTATTCTTTTGTTAAAAAAGAAATGATAAAATTAATTTTTGATACTGAACAGCAATTGCTTAGTAAGGTTAAAAATCTATTATTAGAGGAGAATGAAGAATATGGAAAAACTCTTTAGAACTCATACATGTGGTAATTTAACGCAGGGTGATATTACAAAAGAAATTATTATTAGTGGTTGAGTTAAAGATATTCGTATTAATAAATTTGGTATTTTTATTGATTTACGTGATATGTACGGAACAACACAAGTCATTGTTAAACCAGATAACGGATATTATAAAGAAATAAAAAATGTTAAAGTTGAATCTGTTTTAAAAGTAATTGGAACAGTTGTCTTACGAAAAAATAAAGATGCAAAAACTGCTAATGATATGATTGAAGTAGTAGCAAAAGATATTGAAATATTAAGCAATTCTATTAATTTACCATTTGTTATTAAAAATGATAATACGCTTGCTAGTGAAGAATTACGTTTACAATATCGCTATTTAGATTTAAGAAGACCAGCAATGAATTATAATATTAAATTTAAACACCAAGTTCTTAGTTGTTTACGAACATTTTTGAATCAAAATAATTTTTTAGAAATTGATACTCCTTGCTTAACAAAATCAACACCAGAAGGTGCTCGTGATTTTTTAGTTCCTGCTCGTATTCAAAAAAAACATTTTTATGCTTTACCACAATCACCACAAATTTATAAGCAATTATTAATGATATCAGGTATTGACAAATATTATCAAATCGCTAAATGTTTTCGTGATGAAGATTTTCGTGCTGATAGACAACCCGAATTTCAACAATTAGACTTAGAAATGGCATTTACTACTAGTAAAGAAATTAAATTAATAGTAGAAAATATGCTAATAAGTCTTTTTAATACTTTAAAAATTGGTAATATTCCTTCAACATTTTCATCAATTACCTATGATCAAGCAATGGATTTATATGGTAGTGATAAACCCGATTTACGTTGTACATGTAAGTTAATAAATATTAATATTAACAATAATAGTGATGGATTTATTTATAAGGGTTTTATAGTTAATGATAAAATGAACGAAACAACTATAAAAAAATTAACAGAAATTAGCAATCAGCATGGAGGAAAAACATTAATAATTTATGACTTAATTAAGAAAAAAATTATTCATAATAATTCTAAAGTAAAGGGTGATGATTTAGTTTTATCAGAAGAAATATCAAAAATAAAATATAATAATAATTTTTTAATTTTCGTATATGAACAACAAGATATTGCTAATAAAGTTATGGGTGCTATTAGAAGTTTTTATATTAATGATTTGTCAAAACGAATTAATCATAAAGATTTTATGAATAATATTGAAAACTTTGAATTTATTTGAATTATTGATTGACCAATGTTTGAACAGGAAGAAAATAAATGACAAGCTTGTCATCATCCTTTTACAAGTCCAAAAAATCCTGAAAAATTATTAGATATAAAAAATAAAGATTTAGGAACTTTAACTGCAGATGCTTATGATTTGGTTTTAAATGGTTTTGAAATTGCTGGTGGGAGCATTAGAATTCATGATTATAAATTACAGAAAAAGATTTTTGAATTATTAGATTTAAGTAAAACAGAAATTGAAAATAAATTTGGTTTTTTCTTATCAGCTTTTAATTACGGAGTTCCTCCACATGGTGGTATTGCTTTTGGTATTGATCGTTTATTAATGCTTTTAATTAAGAATGAATCAATTCGTGATACTATTGCTTTTCCTAAAAATAATCGTGGTATTTGTTTATTAACAAATAGTCCTAGTGAAATTTCATCTGATCAGTTATCAATATTAAATTTGGAATTTAAGAAGTAAAATTTTAATTTTAAAGTGATTAGAAGTTTAATAAAATTAGAAAATATAAATATTAAAAATCTCTAATGAAAAATAATTAAATTATTTTTCATTAGAGATTAATTATGTAATTTAATTGAAATCAATTTTTCAATAATGTTAAATTAATAATTATTAATTTCAATTATATTTTTTTGATATTTGTTAATATTCAAGTTCAATAAATGGTTCACTATCTTTGGTTTTTAGATGTCATATAGCTGGTAAATTTTTTTGAACTAAAGTAAAGACATTATTTGTTGCTAAACATTTATAAAGTGAACCATCATTAGTTTTAGTTTTTCCATCTCCGTTTCATGTAGTAACATATAAAAAATTTGTATTTTTATTAAAAACTAATGATAGTACTCCCCCCCTTTTATTCCAGACATTGGTTTAAAGTTTGTTTCTCCTGCTAAACATTTGTAAACTTCACCATTACTAGGAGATTGATATGAACCGGTTCAAACTCCTGCATAAATATTATCATCATTGTCAAAAGTTAAAGAAGAAACAGATTTATTTATACCATCCATTTTTTTAAAAATATTTTGATTTTTTTGATATTTATAAACGTTACCTTTAAAACTACTTTCTCTAGTACCTATATAAACATTTTCATTTTTATCAATAGCTATTGTTCATATTTCACCATATATTCCTAATATTGGTTTAAAGTTTGTTTCTCCTGCTAAACATTTATAAAAAGCACCATGTCAAGAACTATTTCTAGTTCCAAGATAAAGATTACCTTTTGTATCAGTTGCTAAAGAACATATTTCACCAGGTATTATTAAATTTATTTTTGGAATTATAATTTTTTTATTATTATTTTTTATTTCTGCTTGTTGTTGAGTTTCTGTTAACTGTGTTTCTAATTCTGTAATTTTATTTGCAAGATTTGTAATTATTTTTCTTTTATCTAATGCATCTCTTTCTGATTTTGCATAGAGATCACTTATTTCTTTTAAATCATCAAGAGTTTCTTGTAGTTTTTTATTTAATTTTTCAATTTTGGTTTTATATTTATTATTAGTTAGACTTTCTTTTTCTAATATTTTCTTTTTATTATTTATCATTTTTTAATAAGTACCTCTTTCTTTAAATTAATATAAATATTAATTTTTAATATTAAGATTTACCAAAAATTTGATTTTTTATTATTTAATATCGTAGGTTTAGAAAAAAATGTAAAATATTGTTAATTAATTTAATTCATATAAAAATTAGTCTTTTTATATTATTTATAAAGTTAAAATAGTAATAATAACATCATATATATATATATAATTTAATCAATAATATATTACTAGTTTTGTTATAGATTTAAAAAAGTAGATTAATACTTAATTTTGTTGAAACAGTTTTGTATAAATATAAATTAGTAATGATAAATTCTAATATTTTTAATAGTTATTTTAGGTAAATCTTAATTAAAGTTTATATGTGAAAAAAATAATATACAATAAAAAAAGTTGTTATTATTATTAAATAATAAAGAAATAAAAAAATAAAGATAGATGAAAAATAAATTTTATTTTTTTATTGATTACTAATAAGTATATCAGTAATCTACTGTTAAGAATCATGTACAATATTTTTACACAAGATTTATATAGAGAGGTGTTTGGATTTATGAAAAAATTTAAAAAAATATTAGCAACGACAGCTACTGTGGGAATATCAACAACAGCAACCCTTAGTACAGTTGCATGTGATAATTATTCATTACCACAATTAGACAGTAAATATGCACAATTATTAGGTTGATATGATACTGATGGTAAAAGTTTAATTTTACAAAAATTAAACTATGATAATACATCTGATAGTGAAAAATATTCGGTTATTGCAGATGATCACTTAATGAAAATTAATGATCTTTTTAAAAATAAATTGTTAAGAACAGGTGCACCACCTCATAAATATAGGGCAGAAAATGCTAATGCAGCACATTTTAAAAGATTTAGGTTTCAAAATTGGTGATGAAATTGGTGTTTATTCAGATGAAGAATATGCTGAAATTGTTAGTTTAACTGTTAGTATTAAAAATACTTTTCCAGGAGAAATTAAAGAAAAATACACCGAAGATGGTTTTGAATTAGAAGCAGGTAAATGTCAAATTGATATTATCAAAAATAATGAAATTTTAAAATCTTATATTATTAATACAGCCGACAATAAGGATTTAGATGTTAGTGAAGAATTTTGAAAAATTTTACCTGATTTGAAACTTTATAATAATGTGGGAGTTAAAAAAGGAAGTTTAGCCTCTGGTTTTAAATTAGAATTTTCACCATATAAACAAAAGCAATGAGAAGCTTTAATTGGTTTATTAAATACAAAAGTTTATACATTTTTTTATGATGCCGCTAAAAATGGTAATAAAATTACTAGATTTATTAATGTTCAGAGAGTGTGATTACAAGTAGATTTTGGGAAAGTAAATGCACTAAAAGATTCAAGAATTGGATCATTACCAGTTTTAGATTAAAACTATATTAATACAATTATATTTTACAAAAAGAGCAGTTGACAATGCTCTTTTTGTGTTAATTAATAAATTATTTTATCTAATCTTATTTTAATATTTGAGTTTGTTGAATTAATTTATTTTTTCTTTTATTCATGCTGAGTTATACTTGTAAGTGCAAGTAAATAAAATTGCAAAAAATTCTCATATAAAAATTTCATAATGCTAAATTTAGTTTAGAAAAAAGTAAGGAGTTTTTATATGAGTTATAAACATCTTGGCATAGATGAAAGGATTTATATTGAGAATCAATTGAAATTTAAATTTAAAATTAGTGAAATAGCTAAAAATCTTAATCGAAGTATTAGTACTATTATTCGAGAAATTAATAGAAATAAAGATAATAATCATTATTTTTCATTAATTGCACAAAATAAAGCTGAAAATCGAAAACAATCACATATTAGTTTTCATAAGTTTAAAAATAAGAATTTAGTAAAATATGTACAACAAAAATTACTATTAGGTTGATCACCTGAACAAATTTATGGCAGAATTAAAAATTTTCATAAAGAGTGAGTTATTAGTTTTAAAACAATTTATACTTGAATTTATTTTGGAATGCTTGATAAAGTTACTAGTAAAAATTTAAGAAGAAAAGGTAAAAAACGAAAATCTAAAGAAAATCGTGGCAAGTTTAATGGTAAATCAATTAAAGAACGAGATATAAATGTTAATGATCGTATAACACTTGGTCATTGAGAAGGAGATACTATAGTATCATCACGAGGTAAAAGCAAATCATGTTTAATAACTTTAGTTGAAAGAGTATCACGATTTACTTTAGCAATATTAGTTAAAAACAGAACTACTAAAGTTATTAATAAAAATGTTAGTTATTATTTATCAATTCTTCCTAAAAACATTGTTAAAACTATTACTTTTGATCGTGGCAAAGAATTTTCAAATTGACAACAACTTGAAAAAAATTTAGATATAAAAATTTATTTTGCCAATCCATATTCACCTTGACAAAGAGGTACTAATGAAAATACTAATGGTTTAATTAGAGAAAAATTTCCTAAAAAATTTATTTTTTCAAAAACTAATAAAAATGAAGTTCATAAATTTATATTGTCTTTAAACCAAAGACCAAGAAAAATACTAAATTATCTTTCACCAATCGAATATTTGGATAGAAAAATAATTTAGTTGCACTTACCTTTACAATTTAGCTCATAAATAAAATAATTTGATATTTTATTTATGAACTAAATTTATAATTATCAAATAAGAGGGGGTGTTAAAATGATAAATAATGTTGTATTAGTAGGTAAATTAATGAATGAACCAGAAATAATACCAACCAGAGAACAAATTCCAACAAAATGAACCAAGTTTATAATGGCAGTTGAAAGACCTTTTAAAAATCGTCAAAATCAATTTGAAATTGATTTTATCACTATTAAAACTTGAATAGCTAATACAGAGGAATTAAAAACACTATTAAAAAAGAATGCAATTATTGGTATTAAAGGTAGAATTCAAACATTTGCTAATAAATCTAATGATTTTTACTATACAGAAATTATTGCTGATCGTATTATTTATTTAACTTAAAACTAATTAAAAAATAGTCTTAATTACTCAATAATTAAGACTATTTTTATTTTTACTACTAATAAGTTTATAGTCACTTTATATTTTTTCAAATTAAAACGATATATAGTAAAATAAATTTGTTATAATTTTACTATAATTTATTAGTATAAAAGGTTAGGAGCAAACAAAATGAAAATTGGAATTGTAAGTGATTCAGCTACTGGTTTTACCCTTGAAGATATGAAAAAATATCCTGAAATAATAATTATTCCTTTAAATATTATTGAAGGAGAAAATGCTTATGATGATAATAATATTGATATTGATAGTGAAACAATTCGTAAAAAGATGATTGATGAACACTATATTTTAAAAACTAGTCAAACTAGTCGTGGTAAACTTGAACAATATTGAGATAATGCTTTGAGTAAATATGATCAAATTTTATTTTTACCAATTGCTAATAATGCTTCAGGACAATATGCAAGTTCGCAAGTTTTACAAAAAGAAGAAAAATATAAAAATAAAGTCCATATTTTAGAAACAGGTGCTGCTTCAATACCTTTAAAATTTATGGTTTTAATTGCTTTTACTCTTGTTAAAAATGGAAAAAAAATTCCTGAAATTTTAGAAATTTTAAATAAATTCCGCAAAACTTATGAATCTTATATTGCTCCTAATGATTTAAAATTTTTAGCTCGTGGTGGTAGATTACCAATGAGTAAAGCAAGAATTGGTAATTTTTTACGTTTTAAACCAATTTTAAGATGTAAAGAAACAATTGATAATATTGGTAGAGTTAGAACTTTAAGTAAAGCTATGGAAGAAATGTTAGATATTATTACTAAAATTAAAGATGTTACTAAAGAAACAATATATATTATTGATGGTTGATGTAGAAAAGATATTATTGATGAAGCAATTAAAAAAGTAAAAAATAGAGGATTTACCAAATATAAAGTTGAACCATTATGTAATATTTTAAAAACACATACTGGTAATAATACTATTGGTTTTTCAGTAGTACCTAATCAATGAGTAAAAGAAGTCTAATAAAAAAGTAGTTTTATAAAAGATTGATTAAGTATGCTGTTTTTTTAGAAAAATATATAAAAAAATTTAAATCTAAAAAAGAATGTTAGTAAAGGTTAATTTAGTTTACTAACATTCAGATTTTTTTCAACTTATAAATTATAAATAATAAAATATTAAATATTATGATTTAAATTCTTATTAATAGTTAAAGTTTTAAACTAAAGAAATAATTGAAAAAATTTAATAAAATAAATATCTATAAATCAAAGTAATGGTTTTTTAATTTATTGAGCTTTAACTATAAAATTAAAAAATATTTTTATTAAGTATCCTTAACCATTTCATAGTATAACTATTTTATTTTTTTAATTTTAATAGCCATTTTCATTTAGTGGTATTTTAAATCAAAAACCTTCATAACAAACAACATTTCCAAAATTATTTTTATATTTTTGATAAGAACGACAAATATTATTATAGACTTGATAATAGCGTTTTTTATTAGTTTTATCAATGTGGTAAACTTTTAATATTGCTTCTTCTATAGTGTCATAAACACCTAAACAGTTATCTTCTTTATCATATCTCGCATAAATAAAATTATTTTTTTTCATTTTTAACTCCAATACTTTTTTATATATTCCCATAATTTAAG
Organism: Spiroplasma endosymbiont of Thecophora atra; assembly: GCF_964019735.1. NCBI lineage: Bacteria > Bacillati > Mycoplasmatota > Mollicutes > Entomoplasmatales > Spiroplasmataceae > Spiroplasma > Spiroplasma endosymbiont of Thecophora atra. The sequence goes on from NZ_OZ026464.1 coordinate 480,073, forward strand.
ATTTACTTAGAACATAGATTATATTTATAATATTTAGGATTTTAAAAAAATACGAAATGGTGTAAGAACATTAAATTAGTTTGTAAATTTATAAAAAATAAAATGATAAGTTAAATTTATGACAATATTAAAAATATTGTTAATAACATAAATTGATAACAAATTATTTTTTATAGAATATAGTTTTAATTGAAAAATTATTATTTATTGTTTATTTTTGAATTCTAAGTAAATCTTAATTTAAGTCTATAATTGAAAAAATGAATATACAATAAAAAAATCACTTTTTTATAAAAAGACGAATTTATTTCATAATTTTATATTGGGAGATTGTTAAAAATCCGGAATAAATTAAATCTTATATAGTCTTATTATATTTTAGACAAGAAATAATTTGGATTTTTATGAAATTGTACATTCATCTTACTATTTTTTAAAAGATATTTCAACTAAAATACTTAATTTTAAAAATTACTAAAATAAATTAAATATTTATACACAACAAAAATTCTTACTAAAGTGCATTTAATAAGTTTTAATTTATTTTTAGTTTTTTTTTAAAAAAACTAAATTTTTAATTTATAATAATTGTATCTCCGTATTTATTTTATTATATTTAGAAATAACCATTTTAATATAAATTAAAATATTATATGTTCTATTACCAAGCATTTCTTTTAAAACATGTCAAATATTAGTTTCAGTATAACAACCAATATTTCACTTTGCACTTTGATTTTCAATACCTTGTTTATTATTTTTAAAATATTTTTTCTTTAATTTTTTATGATTATCTAATTCTTTATATAAATAATCAATTAATTGTTCATATTGACCATTATTAATTAAATTTTTACAATTATTATATTCTTTTACATACTTTCCTTTATTTCCAGACATTATAGCAAGATATAATGTTCTAATTAAATGGAATTTATCTAAAACAAACTCAGCACCTAAATAATCTGCTACATCTTTAATTCATCCAGCACTATCACCACAAATAATAATTTTTGCTTGCTCAATATTTTCATAAAATTTTTGACAATGTTTTTTAACAAATTCAGCAGTTTTTTTAACTCCAATTGCTGTTTTTGTTGGTCTTATAATTGCTTTTACTCTTTTATTTTGTACCTTGTGATTAATATTATCTGTATATGTTACTATTAAACGCATAGAGTGTTTTATACCTTTACGTTTAAAATCTCAAAACTTTCGATGTCCATCATCAATTGCTACAAAAATAGGTTGATTTTTTTCTAATTTTACTTTTACTGGATTTGCTTCAATTACTTCTAAATTTTTAAAAACTCTATGAATAGTACTAACACTAATACCTGCTTTTTTACAAATAGCACAAATATCATGATATCTTTTTCCATCAGCAAAATATTCAATAATAGTTTGTTCAACATCTTCACCAATTCTTTTATATTTAGGTAATTCTAGTCATTCATCAACTAAACAAATACGAACTCATTTTTGTAATTTTTCATCAAAATATTCATAAATTCTTCTTTTATAAGTTACTAATCCATATAATGTTTTTCTTGTTCGATATTGATAATCAACTATTTTATATTTCTTTTTATCTCTTGTTTTAAATATTCTTCAATCTCGTTTTTCTCATTTCTTTGTTATATGTTCTAAAACTAATTTATCAATTTTGGCATATTGTTCTCTAAAATTTCATTTATAATTAAAACTCATATTTTTTTACTCTCCTAATCTGTTTCTGCATCAATTATTAATTTTAATTTACATAAATTTAAAGTGTTAAAATATGGTAAATTAAAATAATAATCTATTTTTCTTTATTTTATTCACAATAATCCACATAAGAACGTAATTATTACTAAAATAATGGTATTGTGAAAAAAAGTACTTTCATATTTTCAATATAATCAACAAGTTACATATAATTAATAGTATAGGTCTCACAAAATAAACGCTTTTAATTTAGGCGATATTTTGCATTTAAAAGGATACTTGTAAAAATAATCAAAAATAGTACAATTTATAAGTAAAATCAAGGAAAAAAGGAGTAATTAAAGATGAAAACATGAATAAAAACAAATTTAAGTAAAATAACATTAGCATTAGCACTAACTGGTGCTACAACCGGAACAATAGGATTAATCATGGGGGGAATGCTTACCCACGAAAATAGTAAAGATTTATCATTTTATAATTATGACCGTATAAAAACTGTTGGTGGTAAAGGAGCAATTATATGGTCACAACCTATGAATAATCAACACAAAATATTTTTGTATTTTGATATTAAATCAAGACATCAAGGAGATATAAAATGAGATGGCAAATATCCCGATGGATATTTTAACAAATAATATTGATATTTATATATAAACATATATAATTTCAATAAGAACTAAATAAAGTTTTTTTAACTCATTGCTTTATTTTTAAAGTAAATGAGTTTTTTATTTTTAAGGAGATTTAAAAAATATGATTACAAAAAAAGAACAAGATTTTATTAATGGTCAAATATTAGAAAATCAAAAAAATATTGAAGAAATTGAAAAACAAATTCAAAATTTAGAAAAAGAAAGAAATTATTTTCAAAACGAAATTTCAATAAATGAAATTACAATAAAAAATTTTAAAACTAATATTATTTTTTGAAGTGAACAAAAGGAAAAAATAGAAACAAAAATAATTAATTATAAAAATCAAATTTTAAAGTTAAAAAAACAAAAAATTAATATATTTAAAAATTTTTTTATTAAAATTTTTTCATTTGGAAAAATCAATATAAATCAAAATATTAATAATTTAATTCAACAAGAAGAGAAAAATTGTGAATTATTAAAAGAAACAAATTTAAATAATCAGAAAAAAATTGAAACTTTAAATTTAACTTATAATGAAAAAAAAGAAAATCATAAAAATTTAATAACTAATATTAATAAAATAACTGAAAATATAAATAAATTATTGAACCATAATAATAAATTATTACAAAATAATAGTAATTTATTATTTAACTTATTAAATCAAAAACAACAAAAAGTAATTATCAAAGTTGATGAACAAACGATTGAAAAATATGAATCAGAAATATTTAAACTTAATGAGAAAATTTGTGATTTAGAAAATAAATTATTATCTAGCAGTAGTGATGAAGGATTTCATTCGAAATCTACATCAACAAATTCTTTACCTTCAAGTAATTCATTGTCTTTAAATAAACAACAAAAACCACAAATACCAAAAGTGATTAATAATCTAAAAGAAAAAATTAAACCATGAGAAGAAACTTTAAGAGAATATCCAACAGAAAAAGGTATTCAAAAAAATAAGTTAAATTTCTAAATTAATGTATGAAATATTCTCGTTATATTTATCAAATAAATTAATACTATTTAAATTTATTTCTTGTTTATCTGTTATTAAAATTAAATCATAGTTACCAGCGCCAAATATACCACTAATTGAAAATCCGATTTAAGTTATTAATCGGATTTTCAATTAGTAATTCAAATTTGTTATCATTATCAATCTTTAAAATTTCTTTATAAAATTCTAGTTTTGAAAATAATTGATATTTATTTGAACCATATAAATTTAAAGCATTTTCAATTTTATTTTTATCAATCATTGCTCTTGTAAAATATTTTCCATATTCACCATTACCTAATGTTCAATCTGCTGGAATTAATGATGGTATATTATTACTTTCTAATTCATTTGTAATAGATAATCAGTTAAATTGATTGTCATCTAGTTTGAATAGTTCATTTTGATTGATATCATTATTTTTTAATTTAATATTATTCATATTCGTAAAATCAAAATAATCGGATTTTAATACTACTTTTACATCTTTAAATTCTCAAATTTCGTTAGAACCTGTGTGTATAGGATTTGATTTTAATTCAAAACAATAAGGTAATAATAATTTATAATCATCATTTAAACCTTTATTTATTGATATATTAGAATAAATATTGTTTGATAACATAATAACTATTTGTTTAAATATTTGTACTTGTGGTAAATTGATATAATTTGGATAATCTAATTTTCATTGTTTAAATAAATTAGTAATTACATCTTCTGGTTTTTGTCCTTCAAATTTTGAACGTAATTCTGCTATTTTAGAAGTTAAATCATTAGGTTGAAATCCATCAAAGTTTCTATTATAAGTATATGTATAAGTTAACATATCTAATAATACTTTTTGTAAACTATCAATAGTTGGTGCATCTTTAATTTCTATTTCAATATCATCAAATTTATTATTAGTTGCAACATATTGATAAAATTGACTTTCACCTACAAAATTTCAAACTTCTTTATCCTTTAATTCTTTTTGACTTTTTAATGGTCATTTACCACCTAAAACATTACTAAACTCATATCCTAATCAAGCATGGGTTATTCTTGCATTATTAATAACTTCTCTTCTTGTTACAGAACCACTACTAATTTTAATTAAGTTTAAAACTGATTTTTCTTGTCCAATAAATTGTTTTGCTAAATTTCATGGTAATATTTGTTCACTAAATCATTGTTGTAATATTCTAACTTTTGGTTGAGTTTCAATAGACATTGATAACAGCGGAAATGCTATTTTATCTTTAACAAATAATTTAGGGTATACTTCCATATTGTCAACTTCACCAAGTACTTTTATATTACCAAAAATCATGCTTCTAGGGGCTTTAATTTTTAAACCAGTTACTTTTGTATCTTTATCTAATGGTTTTTGTAATTTAATAATAATGGGATAACCATCTCTTGTTTTAAAATCTTTAATTTTAATAATAGTAATACTTTTAGTACTTCTTGATTTTGGATTTTGATAAGGTTGTGAATAATTATTTATGATATATAAATTATCAATATTATTTTCAGTTAATGGTTCATTAATAGATACTGCATATAACTTAAATTGATTTAATAAATTTATTTCTTGAAAAATTAAATTTTTAATATCAGTCATACTATATTCAATTGTATTATCATTAATATTAGTACTTGCTCTTTGATTTAATTGCATAGTAAAGTCTGATGTTTCAACAGCAGTAGTTTTTAATACTTTTTCAATATCAATAAAACCTATTTTAATAGTATTTGCTGAAAATTTTAAACTATTATTTTCATTATTTTTAAATAAACGCTCAATTTCATAAATATATAAAGTTCTTTTTTTAAATTCATCGTATGCTCTATTAATATCTGGGTCACTACTAGCACTCATCATATTAGTAAAATCATAAGGAATATTATCAATTAAATAATCATTTTCTACTTCTGCTTGATTAAGTTTAGTTTGTTTCTGTGGAAACTTCGTTTGTGGTTTGTTTTTGTTTTCCATTGTTCTCTCCTATTAATTGGTTATTTTTGGGATTAAATAGTTTTAATTTAACTGTTAAATTATTAAGTTCTTGTTCATCATTAATATTAAATGTTTTACTATTTAATAAATCTTTATCAATTTTCACTAATATTTGAATAAATTTAAGAATATCAATATTAAATTGTCATAATTTTTGTTCAATATAATTAATAGTTGAAATATTTACTGCTGTACTTTCGGGAACTGATTGTTGTGTTGATTTCTTTTGACTTGGAGTATGAATACCACAACGTTTAAATATTTCATTAACATTTCAATCATATATATCAGTTAAATTTTTACCTTTAAAGTTACTATTTGTCATATTGATATTTTCGTTTTGTTCGTTATTATCTCCGCCACTTTTAAAAATATAATTTTTAGTAACCAAAGTTCTTACTGCTTCTTCTAATGTTGATTGAACATTACCATAAGTTTGACTAAAAATAAACTTTGGTGAGTTTAAAATAGTATCTAAAACAATTTGTTCATAAATAACATCTAATGCTTTAATTTTATCCATTACTTTATTACAATCTGCTAACTCATTTGCTTTATTACGCATAATTGCTATTGGAATATAATTAATATTTAATGTTTGTTCTTGTTCTAAATTGGGATTATTAATATATTCTTTAAAAGATAATGGAAATTGTTTTTTACTATCATTAACACTATAAATTGCACGGTTAATTGTGACTTGTTCATTATTTAATGTATAAATTTCAAATAATCTTACCATTTGTGCATTTTGTTCATAACTATCATAAAAAATAGTGCATTGAATTAATTTACCAGTAATATCATAAACTCTTTGTTGTATATCTACTACTTGAAAATATAAGTCATCATTAGCAATATAAATTAAATAACCACTAATTCCTAATTTGCTTAATTTAAAAATAGAGTTTCAATTTTTTCTATAAAATTCTTGTTTAATTAAATATTGTTTAATAGTTTTATTATTAATATCTAATGGAGCATTATATAAATTAGCATTATTTTCTGCTACAAAATCAGTAAAATAAGTTTCATGATTAAAATCATTAAAACCAAAATAATTTAAAATTGAAGCATGTGTACTTTTATTTTTATTAGTTAAAAATTTTACTTTTTCATTTTGATTATCACTAATATTACTTTTTTCTTTTCTTTTAAATAGACTTAACATAATATTCACCACCTTTTTTTAAAATATTTGATTAATTTTTAATATGATTTTTACAATGATAAATATAATTAAACCTGCTGTTGCTGATGATAAAATTACTCCTATTAAACCTAAAATAATTTTTATATTTTTAAAAAACATAATATTATTCCTGTAATTCTTCTAATTTTTTAAAAATATAATCTCTACCCATACCCCACATTATTCTATTATTATAAATATTAATTTCAGTATCCGCATTAACATTATTATTTGATATTCATAAACTACTTTTTAAAACATTTGTATCTAATTGATAATAAAAATTAATTATTTGTCAACTATAATTTTTATTATTTTCTTTACTAGTATAATCACCAAAACTATAATATATTCTATAATGTGTTTTATCTTTAAATATATATTCTATATGTGTAATATTATTTTTATCTACTACGACTTTACCTACTTCTTTTCAATTTGAACCACTTGGACTTGGTGTTGGAGGACTATCTTTTAATTCAATATCTCAATTATTTTCTTCTATTTCATTAGTTTCTAAACTTTTTGAATTAATTTTTATAGGTTTATCTATATTAATTACACTTGGTGAAGTAATATCTAATGTATTACTTTTAATGCTATAAATTTTATTACTTGTTTTAGGCTTATATATTTTAGTTCCTAGTTTATTTCCATCTAGATTAGTTACTATTCAAGAATTACCATCAAAATATGATAGTATTAATTCATCATTTTCGGGTTGGACACTTAAATGAGCTTTAATTTCATTAGTAGAATTTGAGTAATAACCTGCTGAATCAATAGCTACATTATGGGCTGTTGGTACTGCACCATAAAAGAAAAATACTCCTTTAAGTCCTTGACTGCTTGACATATTAGGTGACCAAAAAATTTGATAATATGTATTTCTTGTTAAAATCATTGATTTTTGCTCTTCTCATTGTAGATTATTTAAAAAATCTTGTGGTGTTATTAAATAAGAACTTACAGATATTACATTATCTTCTGTAATATTAATGCCATGGCCAGTAATTAATTTATTTTGTTTAGTATTAGTTAAGGCTGTAATATTTTTTTGTTGTTTAGCAGAAAAATCACAGGTTGGTGCATGTGTAAAATCACCAATTTGTGGATTATTTTGTAATGCTTCAGGTGGTAATGTTCCAATTTCATCTGGTCAATCTAAAATCATTGTTTCAGTTTCTTTATCATAACCAGTTGCAACATAACCTTTATTAACAAATTTACTAACAGGACCTCTATATATTTCATTTTCATTATCATCAACTAAATCATCATATAATTTAATTTGTTTTAATAATGTAAATTCTTTTTGTTCTTTAATTAATTCATCAACTTGATTTCTAGTATAAAATGCTTTTAAGTCAATTTTTTCAACATCTATTTCATCATCATTATAACTTGAAAATATTTGTTTTAATTCTGTTAATCTTGCTCATATTTTCATTCTACTAGGTGCTAAATCTCAAACATTAATTGTAGGAGTACTATTTGCACTAAATTGAGTACCATTATTAAATTGAATAGTAGCATCAACATTAAATTCAATTGGTGTACGATTAAATACTCAATGTTCAACCATTACATAAACCATATCTCTTAATGTTTCTTTAATTAATTCATCTTTAAAACTATCAAAAGGAAATTTAGATAAAATAAAATCAAGATAAGCATTAATATCATTTTGAGCACGAATAGCAAAAGTTTTAAATCAATCATTAACATTAGGTCATGTTTGTATGTATTGCTGTGGTGTTTCTGTAATTTTTCCAGTTAATGGATATCAGTTATTATAATTTTCAAGACTGACATCAGTTCAAAGTTTATTAATCATAATTTATCATTCCTTAAAAAATGCTTGTTTATAATGATGAGTATGTTTTTTTGTTTTTTTATGTGTTATATGTTCAATTTCTTTTTGTATTTTATTTTTACCTTTTTTTATTTTTTTCTTACTTTTTGTTACAACTTGACTATATGCAAACTTTTCTAAATGATGTAATAATCCAGTACCAAATAAAGTATTAACACTAAATTTTAAACCAACATTTTTAAATGATTTGTTAATATTTTCAATAGGATTATTAATAACATTTACTACTTTATGATAAGTTCTAATAGTTCTAAATATTTCTCTATATACTTTAAAACTATCTCTAATTACTTGTTGCACCACTGGTGGAGCAAATGCTATTGCTTTTAATCATTTATTTTGATTAACTCCATAACCAATGTATCAACCACTATATCAACGATATCAATGGAATGGATGTATTTGAGTAACAAAAGTTTTTGCTTTAAGAATACTATCAACAACTGTAATTGGTTTATATTTAGGATTGCGATGATAAATAGTAATTGCACATTTATCTAATGACAAAGGTTGAATTTTACAACCCATAAATACTGGTGAATTTAATGGAATTAATTGTGCGTGTTTAATTGCTCTTTTTTCTGCACTAGTAAATAAATCAGTTGCTTTTTCTTTTAATTTCTGAATTTTTTCAAATACTTGTTTTTCTAACTTTTCAAATTTTTTTTGTAATTTATATATACTTTCTCGTATTTTTTCAAAATATGGTGTATCTTTTCAAAATTTATTTAAACCTTTTTTTAAATAAAATCTAATATCAAAATATTTAAAAGTTTGATTTGCTTTTAAAACAAGTTGATGAATAACATTATTTTTAAAATTAAATTTAATAGCATTAGCACGAATTTTTTGTAAATCTAAAATTAAAGTTTTTCCATATCTATTTTCTGTATGTATTGTATGAACTAAATTTAATCAATCATGTTGATTCATTTTTAATACTTCTTTTAAATCAGTATTAAATTTTTTTAAAAAGTTATTTGCTTTTTCAATATCTTTAATTTTAAATTTAGGAGTTAATTGTGGACTTAATTTTATTAATGTATTTTGTAATAATAAGTGTTCCATTAATTTTTCTGTTTCTAGTTTTTGAAAATTATTCTTATATTGTCTTTCAGCAACATATCCTAAATCTCGTAATACTGTTTCACGATTAGGAGTAAAACTATACTTCATTAAATAACGTTTATTACCAATAATTTTATCTGTTAAAATTTCTTTTCCACTTACTTGACTAATAATTTCTTGTAAGTTTTTTGCTTCTTTAATACCAACTTGTTCTAATGTTTTAGTTTTTTGTGCTAACTTAATAAATTTAGTTGTACGATAACCACGACTAATTTTATTAAGTCCAGCAAATGCTGGTAATATATTAAAAAAAGTATTTAATGGTGTTACATTTCCTTTTAAATAATCATAAACTTGATTAATAGTAAAATCAGTTAAAAATTCTACACCAACAGCACTAATACTAGCAATTAAATCACTTGCACCTAATCCAAGGGCTACACTTTCACTTAATCCACGGGCGCATCACTTTAACCCTTAGATTCATAATTGGATAACAAAGAACGATATAACTATCGTTCTTTTTTTGTTAAAGATTAAAACTTAATACCCTGTTGGAAGAAAAATAAATTACTGTTGGTTATAGACCTATTCTTCTATCAGTATAAAAGGATTCTAATGTTAAGCAAATTAGAAAATAACAGTATATCGCTTAATGTAATTATAGATTAATTTGAATAGCCTTATTATGGTTCAGTAAAGAACCCATTAGTCTAATTAATAATTACATTTGTATTATTTAAGAAAATAGGGGATTTATATATAAATACATACCTCATTAACAATATCATAACACAATAAATAAAATAAAGGAGAAAAATAAATATGACATACGTTTATTTAATAAAATATAAAGTTAATTATACATTTGAAACAAAATATAAAGTTTTTTATACATTTAAGGAAGCAAATAATTTTCATAAAAATTATAAACATCATTTATTAGAAGATGCATATATTATCCATTATGAAATATTAGCATTTGAATTAGATATGCAATATCCAAATCAAGAAAAACTTAATTAATGAAAGGAAAAAATATGAAATGTTGTCATTGTAAAGAAATTATTGAAACAGATATGGTTATTTCATATTCTTCTGGTAATGATTCATATGTTGCTTTCAATTTTCAAGATATTAAATATACATATCACTATCACTGTTTTAGAGATTTACATGATTAATGAAAGGAATTAAAAATGGAAGAATAAAAAGAAGAATTACAAAATAAATTATTAAAAGAACAAATTGAATTAATTGAAGAGCAAAAAGAATTTTATAAAAAATCATGAAAAAGTAGAATTATATTTTTAACAATTGGAATTATTATTATGATTTTAACATTAATAATTATTGCTTCTAAACATTAATGAAAGGAAAAATATTTATGGAATGTAGAGAATATAGAATGGTTGGTTCTTGTGATAAATGTAGAAAACAATCTTCTTTTGGTAATAGATTATGTAATAAATGTTTTTGAATATTAATAGGTAGAAAAAAATATGAGTAAATTAATTTTTAAAAAAGAAACTCATCAATATTTTTTAGAAGATAAAGAATTAATATCAGTTTCTAGAATTATTGATAATTATTTAGGATTTAGTTATAGTCATATAGCACCAGAAGTATTAAAAAATGCTTCAAATCGTGGTAAATGAGTTCATAAACTTAATGAATTATATTTACAAAATATTAATGAAGAAAATATTATTAATAATTTATTAAAAAAATTAAAACCAGTAACTAATTCAATAAATTATTCTTATTGTAAAAAATCACTAATATTTTTAGCTGAGTTATACTTGTAAGTGCAAGTAAATAAAATTGCAAAAAATTCTCATATAAAAATTTCATAATGCTAAATTTAGTTTAGAAAAAAGTAAGGAGTTTTTATATGAGTTATAAACATCTTGGCATAGATGAAAGGATTTATATTGAGAATCAATTGAAATTTAAATTTAAAATTAGTGAAATAGCTAAAAATCTTAATCGAAGTATTAGTACTATTATTCGAGAAATTAATAGAAATAAAGATAATAATCATTATTTTTCATTAATTGCACAAAATAAAGCTGAAAATCGAAAACAATCACATATTAGTTTTCATAAGTTTAAAAATAAGAATTTAGTAAAATATGTACAACAAAAATTACTATTAGGTTGATCACCTGAACAAATTTATGGCAGAATTAAAAATTTTCATAAAGAGTGAGTTATTAGTTTTAAAACAATTTATACTTGAATTTATTTTGGAATGCTTGATAAAGTTACTAGTAAAAATTTAAGAAGAAAAGGTAAAAAACGAAAATCTAAAGAAAATCGTGGCAAGTTTAATGGTAAATCAATTAAAGAACGAGATATAAATGTTAATGATCGTATAACACTTGGTCATTGAGAAGGAGATACTATAGTATCATCACGAGGTAAAAGCAAATCATGTTTAATAACTTTAGTTGAAAGAGTATCACGATTTACTTTAGCAATATTAGTTAAAAACAGAACTACTAAAGTTATTAATAAAAATGTTAGTTATTATTTATCAATTCTTCCTAAAAACATTGTTAAAACTATTACTTTTGATCGTGGCAAAGAATTTTCAAATTGACAACAACTTGAAAAAAATTTAGATATAAAAATTTATTTTGCCAATCCATATTCACCTTGACAAAGAGGTACTAATGAAAATACTAATGGTTTAATTAGAGAAAAATTTCCTAAAAAATTTATTTTTTCAAAAACTAATAAAAATGAAGTTCATAAATTTATATTGTCTTTAAACCAAAGACCAAGAAAAATACTAAATTATCTTTCACCAATCGAATATTTGGATAGAAAAATAATTTAGTTGCACTTACCTTTACAATTTAGCTTTAAAAGAAAAATTTAAAGATAAAAATAATTATGAATTTATTATTGAAAAACCTATTGCTGATAATTTAATTGCTGGAACACCAGATTTAGTTTATTTAGATAAAAAAGAAAATAAATATTATTTAGTAGATTATAAAACTTATGCTTGTATTGATGAAGATAAATTAAAAAGAATTAAATTACAATTAACTGCTTATTATTGTATGTTACTTGAGAATGGTATAACTCCATCTTATAAAACTTATGTTTATTTAACTAATAAAAATAGTCAACAAGAAATAAAAATAGAAATAACAAATGAATTAATAATTGAATGAATGAATGCAAAAACAAAATATTTTAAAGGAGAAGATAAAAATGAAAACATTTAATGAAATAAAAAACGAATTAACAATCAAACAAATTAAAGAAAATATTAAATATTTAAATGAATTATTAGAATATTCGCATGATGAAGTAATTGAATTTGAAATTAGAAAACAAATTAAATATGAATTAAGTTTATTAAAAACAAGGATAAATAAGTATGAATAAATGTAAATATTGTAATAAAAGAATTTGATTAAGTAAAAATTGATGTATGAAATGTTTAGAAAAAATAGTTGATGAAATAACAAGTAATAAGAAGGATGACAATCATGGATAAATCAATTTTAATTTTATTAAAACATATAGGCAAAATTAATAAAAAATTAGATGAAATTTTAGAAATATTAAATAAAAAAGGAGAATCAACTAATGAGTAATAATAAAAATGAATTAAAAATTCCTAATTTTATTAAAAGTAATAAAGAAGAATATGTAAAATTTAGAAATTATTATGAAATGATTATAAATTCTAGTAAAGATTTAAAAACTATGAATACACAAAGTTTAATTAATGCATTAATTAATTTATATAAGTTAAATCTTTCTATTAATCCAATTAAAAAAGAATTAGCATTAATACCTTATGGTGATGAATTACAAGTACAAATTCAAGAAGATGGTTGATTAACATTATTACAAAGAACTGGATTAGTAATTGATTTTCAAAGAGAAAAAATAACAACTGCACATAAATTTAATAAAGAAAATAATAAATGAGAAATTAATCCAGCATTAATTTTTGAAAGAAAAACTATTAATACAGCTGAGTTATACTTGTAAGTGCAAGTAAATAAAATTGCAAAAAATTCTCATATAAAAATTTCATAATGCTAAATTTAGTTTAGAAAAAAGTAAGGAGTTTTTATATGAGTTATAAACATCTTGGCATAGATGAAAGGATTTATATTGAGAATCAATTGAAATTTAAATTTAAAATTAGTGAAATAGCTAAAAATCTTAATCGAAGTATTAGTACTATTATTCGAGAAATTAATAGAAATAAAGATAATAATCATTATTTTTCATTAATTGCACAAAATAAAGCTGAAAATCGAAAACAATCACATATTAGTTTTCATAAGTTTAAAAATAAGAATTTAGTAAAATATGTACAACAAAAATTACTATTAGGTTGATCACCTGAACAAATTTATGGCAGAATTAAAAATTTTCATAAAGAGTGAGTTATTAGTTTTAAAACAATTTATACTTGAATTTATTTTGGAATGCTTGATAAAGTTACTAGTAAAAATTTAAGAAGAAAAGGTAAAAAACGAAAATCTAAAGAAAATCGTGGCAAGTTTAATGGTAAATCAATTAAAGAACGAGATATAAATGTTAATGATCGTATAACACTTGGTCATTGAGAAGGAGATACTATAGTATCATCACGAGGTAAAAGCAAATCATGTTTAATAACTTTAGTTGAAAGAGTATCACGATTTACTTTAGCAATATTAGTTAAAAACAGAACTACTAAAGTTATTAATAAAAATGTTAGTTATTATTTATCAATTCTTCCTAAAAACATTGTTAAAACTATTACTTTTGATCGTGGCAAAGAATTTTCAAATTGACAACAACTTGAAAAAAATTTAGATATAAAAATTTATTTTGCCAATCCATATTCACCTTGACAAAGAGGTACTAATGAAAATACTAATGGTTTAATTAGAGAAAAATTTCCTAAAAAATTTATTTTTTCAAAAACTAATAAAAATGAAGTTCATAAATTTATATTGTCTTTAAACCAAAGACCAAGAAAAATACTAAATTATCTTTCACCAATCGAATATTTGGATAGAAAAATAATTTAGTTGCACTTACCTTTACAATTTAGCACAATTGGTTATTATTGTTATATTTCTCTTTTAGATAAAAATGGTAAAATTAATAATTTTTATAAAGGAATGACTGTTGAAGAAATTAATCAACATAAAGATAAATATGGCAAAACTTATAATAAAAAAAGTCAAGAATGAAAATTAAATCATATATGAACTTCTGCTTTTGACCAAATGGCTTTAAAAACTGTTGTAAAAGCACTTATTCGAGAAATTAATAAAACACCAATTATTGTATTAAATAATCAAGATGATATTAATTTAGCACTTCAATTAGACCAAGGTGTAGTAATTGATGAAGAAACTATTGCTTATAAAGATAATAATGGTGATGAAGTTAAAATTATTAATTCAAATAATAATATTGATAATACTGATTTAAATTCTACCTTATCTAAATTAAAAGAATTAGAAAAAGAAGAAGAAATTATAGAAAATTTTGAAGTTTAATGAAAGGTAAATTTATCATGACATGTATGTGAACTGAATCATTAGGAACTTTAATAGAAAATAAAGTAGATAATATACAAATACAATGTGAAAATAAATCAGAAGAAAAACCAGATAAATATGGCAGAGTATACTGTTCTATTCATAGAAAAATAGTTGATGAAATTAATAAATCAAGACATAAAAATTGTATTAATAAAGAAAAATTAATTGAATATTTAATTGAACATGACACATTAGATATGGAATTAATAATTGAATATTTAGAAAGAGGTGTATTTGATAATGAATAAAGAAAAATTAATTATTTGATTAAATAAACAAATTAGTATTTGTTTATGTGATTCTTTAAAAGAAGCAGGTAAACTTACTGCTTATTATAAAGTACTTGAATTTATAGAAAATGGAGAATTTGATAATGATAATTTATAAATGTAATTATTGTAAAAAATTCATAATGGATGGTAATTGAATAAGAAATTATAGAAAAATTTTTTGATTCAAAAAAATAAAATGATATATGCATGAAATCTGCTTTATAGAATACGAAAATAAAGAACTAAATAAAGATAAGGAAAGTAAACAATAATTAATATTTAGGCATTTGACATATATCCTTTCTAACTCCTATTCCCTATTTTTTATTCTTGCTTAAAATATGTCAATGTAAGTCCTAACTATAACAGAGATTTTATCTCTATACAGAACGAAACTATAGAATTATTAAAATTTGGATAACATTATAATTCTATAGTCCACCGTTTATTTACGGTGCTGATGAGTTCATAAAAGGATGTGAAATAATGAGAAATATTAGAACTGAATGATTTTATAATGAAAAAAGTCCAAAAGAAATAAAATGTCCAACAGTTGGATTATTAAAAAATAAAGAAGATGCTTTATGTTATTTATTAGCATTAAATTTATATCCAAAATTATATCCACAATATATTTATTATTCATGAATATTAGAAAATAATACTGGATATTTAATTATTTGTGGTAATAATCGAGATACAGTAGGAAATATGCAATTTAAATTTATAAAAGGAGAATAAAAAATGCCAAATACAGAAAATTCACAATCAAATTATACTTTATTAAAATTAATAAGAACTGGAATAAGTCCAATTTGTGCAATGATTGGTACAAGTGCTTATTATGGTCAACTTATAGGTAATCCAATATTAGGTAGTATTAATTCATTATTATTTAGCAAAAAATTAGGTATTGATATATGAAATTTAAATCAAATGCCAAGTTTAAAAAGTAAACTATTAAATTCAAGTAAAAAAATAGCATTAGGATTAGGAACAATTGGAATAGTTAATTATGCTAAATTTACTAACTCTTCAATTAATCCTAATCCAACAGAAAGTCCAATAACTACTACTGTTGACCCTTTTCCACCAGATTTATTATTAAGTACTACTAATAATAATGATAATCATTTAATGGATTGAGATACATTTATTAGTCTTAACTCATATGGTATTGCAAATTTAGTTGCTGGAATTACTGAATTAATACCAAGTAAATTTGAAACTATACGTAAAATAGCAAATATGGCTACTGGTGGTTGTTTGATTAGTAGTGGTGTTGCTATGGGTATTAATAATGATTTTAATAATGCTTATGCAGTTCCTACAATAGTTGCTGGTGCAAGTGAAATTATTCATAATTTATTACCAATTGATACAAATCATAATAATACAGAAATGCAAGAAACACCATTTAATAATGAAACTACAAGATTAATTAATGATAATAGATTTACTATTAATAGTGAAACAACTAGTCAATACGGTAGTGATAATATGAGCGAAGTACCATTAAATTATGATAATGCTTCATTAAATTGAGATTATAATCATATGAGTTTATAAATAAATAAAAATGCCTATTAAAGGCATTTTTTACTATTAATAAATACTTTTTATTTCTGGTTGTTTATTAATAGAATTTAATTTACTTTGTAATTTATTAATTTTATTTTGTTTTTTAAGTGCTTTTTTATTAGGGTCTGTTAAAGATTTACCAAATGCAACTAATGCTTTTCCTAATTTAATTAAAACATAACCTCCATTAATACATAAATTAGCAACTATAATAATTGTTGTAGTATCCATATTAATCACCACCTTTCTAAAATATTTGATTAATTTTTAATACAATTTTTACTATAATAAATATAATTAAACCAGCAACAGCCGAAGATAATAACACTCGAATTAAACCTAAAATAATTTTTATAATTTTAAAAATCATAATCTTATTCCTGTAATTCTTCTAATTTTTTAAAAATATAATCTCTACCCATACCCCACATTATTCTATTGTTATAAACATTAATTTCAATTTGTTGGTTATTATTATTATTATTATTTGCTATTCATAAACTACTTTTTACAACGCTTGTATCTAATTGATAATAAAAATTAATTATTTGTCAACTATAATTTTTATTATTTTCTTGACGTGTATAATCCCCATAACTTATATATTCTATAATGTGTTTTATCTTTAAATATATATTTTATATAATTTTGATTATTATTATTTTTATCTGTTATAATTTCTCCTACTTCTTTTCAATTTGAACCACTTGGAGTTGGTTGTGGTTGTTTTTCTAATATTTCATTAATTGCTTGTAATAATTTTTTATTTTGAGTTTTTAATATTTGATATTCATTATTTTCTAATAAATCCTTACAAAGTAATGAATTTTCTTCATCATTTAATGAAACTTCATTTGTTTCAGTATTATATTTAAAATAATCATTTGAAAATTTTTTATCTTTTATTTTTTCTTTTAACTCATTAATACCACCAACAATAGTTTTATTAGTAGTTTCTAAATTAGGATTTTCAGTACTAAGAGCATTAATAGTAAAAGCATATGAAAATTTATCTATATCCACTTTATCTTCTAATTTTTTATCAATTTCTGATTTATTATAATAATTAGTTAAATTTGCACTAATGGTATTAGTTTCATCAATATTAATATTTGAACCAACAGTTAATTTATCTTGTTTTTTATCTAATAATTGATTAGTTTCTTGTTTATTATAATAGTTAGTTAAATCTGGAATTTTACTATCAACATATTCTTTAGTTGTAGCATCACTTAAAAATGTAGGGGTACCAACATCAATAATTCTTTTTCCATTAACATCAATACCTTTATAATCTTTTGACTTTATAAAATTAGGATTATCTTTATCAACTTCTCATAATGAATCAATATTACTATCAACATTAAATTTTAATTTAGGTATAGTATCACTAACATCTTGAATAGTAATACCAGTACCTTCAATTAATCCCATTTTTTGTAAAAATGTTTTATTACCAGAATCTCAAGTAATAACTCTTGTATCACTTTCATCAAATATACTAGGTGTATTAAAATTATCTGTATTACATGAAATAGGATTATTAATTGCTTTTCTTGGAGTATGTAAATTTGCTTGTTGTAATAAATTATATACTTCCATTAATACATAATCTGGTTCACTTGGTGGACTAATACTACTTGATAAACCATTACCACTAATAGATACTGAACTTCTTATAAATGCCATTCCATCAGTTAAATAATATATAGTCATTCTTGCTGTTGCTCTTTTAACTAATTGTTGTTGAGTTTCATTAAGATTTTTAAATCCTATTACTTCAATTTGATTACCAGTAATAGTATTAATTCTTTCACTTGAAATAGCAATTGCCATAATAGTAAAATCAGTTTTAGTATTATCAGTAGTAGTTTGGTCTGCATCTGGTATAAAACCATATATAGTTTTTAAATCATCTTTTGTAATATAATTTAAATTTACATTTCAATCAATATTATTTTTGTTTTCCATAATCTTTATACCTTCCATATCCTTGTACTGCTTGTGATTTATTAACCGTACTAATAACTGATTTATTAGGTTTAGTTACTGCTCTATTTAATTGACTAACATTTTTTCTAACAGTAGAATTCATTTCTTTTCTAGTTTTATTAACTCCACCTAAATACTCTCTAATAAAAATACTATTAGCACCCGTACCATAAGCACCCATAGATTTACACATATCAATTCAAGTTTCTCTTCAAACATTAAAATAATCATATGATTTACTTAAATTTGTTCTATATGTTAATGTAGCAATACCATACGTACCAGATTGTGCTTGTACTACGGGAGTTCATATACCACCTGTTAATGCACTACTAGAAAGATTTACATAAACTCCAATCATACTGTCATAATCTTCTTGTGTTAAAGAATTCATTATTATTTCTTTACCTTTATCCATTAATGACTTACCATTTAAATATTGTTTTTGAATATGTTGTAATTTAGCAATATTATTATTAGTAATATGTGTCATTATTTTTTTATGAATTACTGGTAAATTTGTTAATTTTTGTAAAACTTGTTGAAATTCAGCTAATTCTTTTTGAGATTTACCTTGTCCTAATACTTTTAACATTAATTGATTTTTTAATATTCCTGCTGGATTTTTTAAAAAACTATTAAATAATGAATTACTTTTTTTAAATTTTTCTATTAATTCAGCAGTTTGTATATCACTAACAGCAGTTTCTAATATCATTCTTAATAATAATATAATAGGCATTTAAATTACTTCTTTATTACTTCTTTGTAAAAGTTACTTGTAAAGAACCATCATATAAAGTTTTACCTTCAACATTTGCACTTGTTGCTGTTAAATTTGAAAAATTAGCATTACCTTTTTGATAATTAGGATTTTTAGCAATAACTGCTTTTTCTACTTCATCTGCAGTTGGAGTATCACCAGCCATAGTTATTTTTCCTAAATTAGTAAATTCAATTGCTGTGGCAATATCTATACTTGAAGTAACTGTAAATCCTTTAACTAAATCTGGACGTAATGCTTTACCTTCTGAAACTAAAAACTTATGAAAATTCTTAACATTACCATTTGTTTGTAAAACAAAAGTATTATCTTGACCACGATTAAATGGAAATGCTATTGATTCTTTATGAACTAATACAGCATCACATCCTAAAAAATTAAATGATTCTTGTTTATCAATAACTCCAGCAGGATAATTTCTTCCTAATCAAGGACATTCTATAATTTTAATACCACCAATTTCTACAATTTTACCATCTTTTAATGCTTGTGAAGCACTATCACTACCTAATGTAGTTATTGATAATAATACTAATGGTTTAAAAAAACTAGATACTCATAATACATAATCTTCTTCATCTGTACCAATATATTCATCAGTAATTCTTGCTTTTAATGTTGCTAATGTATTTGATATTTTTAATCATAAAAGCATTCTATAATCATCTATTTTTGGATTACTTGGTAATGCAATATTAATAATTCCATTATCTTTGGCTGTTTTAACTGCTAATGCTAATAATTTTGCTACTAAATATATTTCTACTGATTTTGCTTTTGCATCAATTCAACTTGATGCTAAACTATCTGATACAAGAACATTACCATCCTCATATCTTGCACCTAATAACTTTAAATCTAATGTTTCTTCTTCAAAATTAATTTCTTTCTTTTTATTTAAAAGAATTTGAACTGTATTCACTGCTGTTAGATTATTGGCACCAGCACCTGCTGTATAATCTTCAGTAGGATTTCTTTTCGTAATATTATAAATAGCAGTACCAGCATCTAATTGTTCTCTATTTTCTACTGTTGCATTAATTAATGCTACTCTTTTTGATAGCTAAATTGTAAAGGTAAGTGCAACTAAATTATTTTTCTATCCAAATATTCGATTGGTGAAAGATAATTTAGTATTTTTCTTGGTCTTTGGTTTAAAGACAATATAAATTTATGAACTTCATTTTTATTAGTTTTTGAAAAAATAAATTTTTTAGGAAATTTTTCTCTAATTAAACCATTAGTATTTTCATTAGTACCTCTTTGTCAAGGTGAATATGGATTGGCAAAATAAATTTTTATATCTAAATTTTTTTCAAGTTGTTGTCAATTTGAAAATTCTTTGCCACGATCAAAAGTAATAGTTTTAACAATGTTTTTAGGAAGAATTGATAAATAATAACTAACATTTTTATTAATAACTTTAGTAGTTCTGTTTTTAACTAATATTGCTAAAGTAAATCGTGATACTCTTTCAACTAAAGTTATTAAACATGATTTGCTTTTACCTCGTGATGATACTATAGTATCTCCTTCTCAATGACCAAGTGTTATACGATCATTAACATTTATATCTCGTTCTTTAATTGATTTACCATTAAACTTGCCACGATTTTCTTTAGATTTTCGTTTTTTACCTTTTCTTCTTAAATTTTTACTAGTAACTTTATCAAGCATTCCAAAATAAATTCAAGTATAAATTGTTTTAAAACTAATAACTCACTCTTTATGAAAATTTTTAATTCTGCCATAAATTTGTTCAGGTGATCAACCTAATAGTAATTTTTGTTGTACATATTTTACTAAATTCTTATTTTTAAACTTATGAAAACTAATATGTGATTGTTTTCGATTTTCAGCTTTATTTTGTGCAATTAATGAAAAATAATGATTATTATCTTTATTTCTATTAATTTCTCGAATAATAGTACTAATACTTCGATTAAGATTTTTAGCTATTTCACTAATTTTAAATTTAAATTTCAATTGATTCTCAATATAAATCCTTTCATCTATGCCAAGATGTTTATAACTCATATAAAAACTCCTTACTTTTTTCTAAACTAAATTTAGCATTATGAAATTTTTATATGAGAATTTTTTGCAATTTTATTTACTTGCACTTACAAGTATAACTCAGCGATAATAAAACTTTTAAATTTTTAATATATTTTACTGATAAATCTAATTTCCCAGTTGGATTACTTGGGTCATTAATTGTTGTTGATTGTGTTGTAATAATTGCCATATTTTTA
Organism: Spiroplasma endosymbiont of Thecophora atra; assembly: GCF_964019735.1. Classification (NCBI taxonomy): domain Bacteria; kingdom Bacillati; phylum Mycoplasmatota; class Mollicutes; order Entomoplasmatales; family Spiroplasmataceae; genus Spiroplasma; species Spiroplasma endosymbiont of Thecophora atra. Next base: position 502,037 of record NZ_OZ026464.1, read on the forward strand.
ACCTACCATTCCTATTTTTCTAGTATCTACTTCATCTTCTTTTTCTTCTTTAAATTTATCTTTTACATCTAAAGAATTACTAATATTTGTATCTTTATTTTTATTAAATAAATGTGGAAAATCTTTATTTAATAATGATAATTCTTCATCAATATCATCTTTATCTCCAAGATATCTTTTTAATAAATTAATATTTTCTTGTGATAAATTATATTTTTTATAACTTTCTGAATGTCTAATTTCTCTATCTTTATCAGTTTTTTCTTTATATAAAGCATTATATTTTTCTTCTAATTCTTTATATTTATTTTCTAAAGTTGGTTCTTTAACTTCTTCAGTTTCTGGTTCTTTTGTATCTTCAGATTCAGATTCTTTTTCAGTATTTTCTTCTGATTTTACTTCTTCTTCTTTAGTTTCTTCTTGTTCATCTTTTTCTTTTTCTTCCATAGTATTACCTTCTTTCATTAATATTTTAATTTCATTACTAGGGTAATTAATAAATTTTCTACTTCTAATTTTTTTAGGTTATTATCATTAATTACTTTTAAACTTTCTATAACAGCATAAATTTCATTAATTGTTTCATTTACCATAATTACCACCACCTTTCTAAGTTGAACTTTTGGGATTAATTACCAATGACGTAGTTTAAAGATTTCAATTAGCATTAGCAAATCCAGATTTTAGAATTTTTGTAGGTGCATCAAATGTAGTTATAAATTGATATTCAATGATAATTAAATTATCATCTTGACTTTGATATGCTTTTGTTTTAAAAGCCATTATTTTAAATCATGTTGATGAAGGTATTGTGTGACCACTACTTGGAGTATCATTTGTTCATAATAAATCATTAATATATATATTATTTAATCTTTCTGCATTTGTTAAAGAAGCAGTTTGACTAATTGGTAAACTAGTACGATTATTTATATTAAATATCCAATTATTATTAGTATCATTATGATTTCCAGAATTATTATTATAAATAATATCCTTATCTTGAAAAAGGGCAGTATCATTTTGGTTATCTGGTAAATTACCAATATCATTTAAATTTATTTTAATAGGTGTAAATCAACTTTTTGAATTAGTATAACTCGGATTATCTGGAGAAAAATTTCAATTATCTTTCATATTTAATGTAAAATTAAATGTTATACTTTCATAATCTTCTTTAAATTTATCAACATTATCATAACCATATTGATTTATATAAATACCAATACTATTATGAAATTTACCTTTAACATCTTCTAAAATATGTGGTCTCATTTGAAAAATATCATTTAGTGATGCTTCTAATGTTCTATTAATATCATTATTAATCCCATATTGACTTTGATTACTTAAATCAATAAATATAGGATGTGCTCTTTCTATTAATGGTGGTGGTTGTATTGCTTGTGGATAATTAAATGGTTGGTCAAATTTAAAAGTATTATTTGCTAAAATAAATGTATTTTGAATTAATCTACTATTATTACTTGCTTTACCAACTGTTTGATAAGTACCACTTCAAATACTAAAATTATCATTAATAGCACCACTTCTATTATCTGGCATTGAATAAAATGTGATTTTAAAATTACTTTTACCTACAACTTTAATATCAATCATATCAATTGCTCATTTTAATATATTTTTATTAGTAAAATCTGATTCCTTTAATAAAGGATTAATATCATTATCTGGTGGTAATAAATATATTTGTGTTTTATCAGTTTTATCTAATTGAACTAAATTATCAGTTGTAAGATTATAACTATTAATACTAGTATTATCATTAATATTAAATTTTGACATTGCTAAACTATCAGTTAAATTAAATGTAAATGATGTCATATGACTTGCTGTTCCAGCAACAGATTGAATAGCATCTGGAGTATCATTTCTAAATACATCGAATGGAATTAATGCTGGATTAGTACTTTGTGAACTATATAATAATGTTGTATAAAAATTATATAATTCAGTAGATATTAAACCATTGATATAAGGAAATTGAGGTATTAATAAATTACTACTTAATTTTGCTCCAATATCTAAACCACCAACAAAAGCATTCATAAATGAGCCAAATATAGGTATAGTATTAAGATTAATTTTAATAGTTTCTCTGATTGTTAACGGTATTTCACTAATAGGATTATAAATAAAATAATGTAATGCATTAATAGTATTTAATTGTTTAAATTTATTATTATTCATATTATAATGAGTATTACCAATAAATTTTTTATTATTTTTATTATAATATTGAAAATATGGATTACCAGCCGTTGCATAATTATAATTTTCAATTTCTGCACCATTTAAAAAATTATTATCTCAATAATTTACTAATCTATTTGATACATCAACTTTATTAGTATTTTTAGTTTTTTCAACATTAGTTCTTAAATGACCTTCATAATGTTTAGTTGCACCATCATCATAATTTGGTGCAATTACTTTTTGTCAATCTGAATAACTATCCATAACACTCTGTCCTTGAACAGTTAATACATAATTAGTTTCTGGTAATGCTTGAAAACTTACTGGGTCATATGTACTACATTGATATTCTCATGGAAATAATAATTTACTTGGATATTGTCTATATTTATGTTGTTTAGTATTTTCAGGATTATTATCAATCTCTCTACCTCATAATGCTATTGAAATAGGTTCTACTGAACCATAAAAAGATATTTGACAATGAGTAACTGGTAAAGGTGTTAAATAATTTGAATCTAAAATAATATTATTATTTTCATCTAATGCTGGTAATGCTACTGGGTCAGCAGGTGCACCTAATTGTACATATTGATTAATTGCTAATCCACTATGCGCTAATTTATCATTTAAACTACTAAAAGTACATTGAATATAAGCCAATTCTTTATTTTCATTATTATATGTTTTACTAGCAACTTCAAGAATATATCATTGTCTATCAACTTTAATACTTTTATCAGTATTTATAACTTTATTAATTTCTGGAATCATATATAACTTATATAAATTTGAAACAATATTATTAATAAAATTAAAATTCTTTTTTTCATTTGGAATATTAATAACTACATTTTTAATTGCTTGTTCTTGAATAAAAGCATTATTTGCTGGTGTTGCTGAATAAGTAATACCTAATTGGTCTGATAATATATTCCCATAAAACACATCACCAATTTGTAATTGTTTATATGCTTCATCTGGATTATCTTTATTTTGAATAGGATAATAAGAATGGTCTCAAACTGCTTGTATTGCTTCTCTACCAGTAAATATTTTACTAAATGAAGTATAATCATTAGGAATGCTAGTTGGTGGTTTATAACCAGTTTCTGTTGAATTTATAGCACCTAAAATAATAGTAAAAGGACATACACGAAATTGTAAATCTTTATTTTGTGTAAAATCTTTTTCAATTTCACCAGTTGATTTTCAAACTGTTTTAATTAATTGATGATTTATTTTCGGTATCATTTTTAGTTTCTTCTAAAAAAGTATTATTAAATTCAATTTCTTCTTTTTGATATTTTCTATTTTCTTCAATAATTTGTTGTGCTTCTTCTTCACTAACACCATATCTTTTTACAATAATTCTTTTAATATTAGTAATACCTAATCTTAATTCTGCTTCATCAATTTCAAGTGATTTTAATCTATCTGTAATAGTATTTTCTTTAATTTCAAATGTTCATTTAGATTTATCACCATCTAATTCCATAAGAATAAAACATCTTTGCAATATTTCATTTCAATCATTTTGATTTAAAGTTCTTTTAATTCTTGTAGTTTCCATATCTCTTGAATTAGTAATTAATACTTCTGCTTCAGTTTTTTGACTTGTAGTATCATTTACTGGACTATAGCCACTACCCTCAAATGCTTTATCAATAATAAATTGTATAAATTCACCATATTTATCTAAAATGGGATTACCTTATAATATTGCAATTGGTGGTGTTCCACTAGTACTTCCCATACTTCTTAAATTTGCTTGTAAAATAAATTTACCTATTAATTTTTTTAAATCAAAAGCAGTTTTAGATTGATTTATTTCTTGTTCAGTAATATCTAAAAATACACGAGTTATATTACATTCAAGTTCATGTTCAATTGATTCAAATGTTTTATTTAATAATTTTTGTAAATTTTTAATTGGAGTCATATCTGGATAATAATCACCAATAACTCCACCAAAGAAATTCTTTTTAGGTAAATTTTGCATAAATTTAACTGGAATAATACCTAAATTATGATTTTAAATTAATGGTAATTGTAAATCTTTACTTATTTTTTCTTGTAAACCATCTAATGTAACTGTATCACTAGTAAAATATCTAATAATTTGATTTGGAGTATATGTTGTTTTAACATAAATATTTTGGTCATCATATTGTACTCTTGACCATGTTGATGCACTATATTCAGTTTCTAATACTCTAGCTACTCTTGATTGAGCATATGGTTGAGCAAAATTTAATGCTATTCTTCCAGTTTTACTTCTATCAATTTGAACAATACTATAACCATAACCAGATTTAATATGACAATCTTGATAAAATAAACTATCAAAATTATTTCATTCTTTTAATTTTTCAATAGCATTTTTATATTCTGGATGTTCACTTGTTAAAGTATAACCATTACCTCATAATAATTTACTTGCATGATTTGCTATTATTTCTTGAAGATTTATCATACATCACTTAGGAGTTAATATTTCAGTATTATGATTATTCATATGTTACTTCCTTTCAAAATAAGGATTTATATTTGCACTTAAATTTCTAATATATGGTTCTATAGCATAATCAAATGCATCTCGTAAATGGTCATTACCCGCTAATGGTATTTGTTTAATACTCTTAGGGTCTCATACAGCCAATCTAAATTCATCTAATAATGCTTGTGCATTCATACTAATATTTAAGCGTTCTGATGCCATTAAAGCCACATTCTTACCTATTCTAAATTCAAGTCTTAATTTCACACAATCTTTAAAATATAGCCATGAATTAACTTGATATTTAATTGCTGTATCATTTAACATTTCAATAAATGTATAATTACTAAAATCACAATATACAGTTAAACCATATTCATATAACAAATTATTTTCTTTTGCTAATTTAATATAAAACTCAACTACTAATCTTGCTAATTGTTTATTATCATAACGAATTAATTTATTTTCTATTTTTAATGAATCAATAACATTAACAAATTTAAAATTATAATCAAATCCTATTAATAAACATGCTAAAGCATCATCTTTAAATCCATAATCTAATCCAGCACTAAAGCGATAACTTGGTTGTAATAATCTACTAATTTTATGAATTAAATGTGAATATATTCCACCAGATTCATAACCTACTAAACCATGACTTCTGACTCTTGCAGATATTGGGTCTAGAGCTTCTAATTCTAATAAACTTTCATCTTCATGTTTTGGTAATAAATAATTAAGTTTTCAATTTTGATAATGAACAATTCTTTTATCTTTTTCATTAAAATAAAATTGTTCATATTCATTAATTATTTGTTTTTCATTTTGTGGACAATAAGTAACTACATTTTTAATATAATAATTTAAAATACTTCAAGGATTACAACTATTAATTTCTAATAATTGACTATAACCACGAATAGCATCTGCCATATCTTGTCAATCTTTTTCAGCAATTTGATGTGCTTCATCAACATGTCTAATTACATAATCATATTTTGAATTATCTGGTAAACCAGTTAATTTAATTTCACTATTATTTTGTTTATATAAAGCACGACATTCAATTTCACTATCTTTATATTTAATAGTTTTACGTGTTTCAGAAAGTGTATAATCTAACCCAATTGCAAATAATACTCATCTATTTTTTAATTGATTTCAAGTATCATATAATTGTTCACTCATATTTCTAAAAACATAAGTTTTAACTTTTGTATTAGGTAATACAGTTGCTTTACATTCAAAATCAAAATCTTGAATAGTTTTACCAGATTTACGACTACCTAATTGGTCAATTCTTTTTACAGTTAAAGATTTTTTATAATACATTTGTTTTAAAATATCATTAAGATATCCAAAATGTTCTAACATTTATTTTTACTCTTATTTTCTAAACTAATTGCTATAGGGGTGGTATTATCATTATTTTTTATATCAATTTTTGTAGATAAATGATATTTATTAACATATGCTCTTTCTAAATATCATGAAGAATTAGAAGAATGTGACTTTAAATATCTTTGTAAATTTAAGTGTTCAATTTGAGAATGCGCTCAATTAATTTGTTGTAAAAAAGTATTTCTCTTTTTTTCTTTTCATTTTTTTAAAGTATTTTCAGTTATATCTAAATAAATTAACATTCCTAATTTAGTAGGTATTTCATCAAAATCTTTACAATGAATAAAATAATTTTCTAATGCTTCTCTTAATTTTGTAGCATTATTAAAAATTGTTCTTATTTTTATTTTTTCTTCTTGCACATAAAAATCTCCTTTCATATGCTTTAAAAACATAAAAATTTATGCTATAATTAATATAATCTTTAAGTTAGAACTGGGTCGTAATAACTTATTAACTTTATTAATTACTTCATATACTTTTTTATTTAATTTTTATAATATAATTATAACAAAAAATAGCATTATACTGCTATTTTTTTATTTACTTTTTTTAATTTGATTTTAAATTTAAACATTTTTTTAATTTTATTTCCTAAATTTTTTCAAAATTTATATTCGGGATGTTGTGATTTATACATAATCATACAACCAATAAAAGTACCTACTATAGGCAATGAAATTGTTATCAAAAAAATACCAAAAATTTTATCATTATTACAATATTTAATTCCATAATGTATTAATAAAATTCATGTCATTTCTACTACTATTATTAATAATATCCATAATGTTCTTTCTAACATTTTTATTTTCCTTTTCTATTTATATTTTTCTTTATTGTACATTATTTTATTAAAAAAGAAAAGATAACTAATAAAAGTTATCTTTTAAACGTAAATAGAATTTGCAGTTTATTTTATCGTTTTTTAATATTATACTCTAAAATCTGAAATCACTAATATTTTAGCAAAATATTTTCAAAAAATCCATGATTATGATGAATATTTTTTTCTAAATAGAAATAAAAATCAATATAAAGTTGCTTGAACATGTAATAGAACAGTAAATACTCCAATTGGAATAGGAACTTTTAGACAAAGAGTTTATTGAGATGAAATAAATAAAAAACATTATTATCCAATTTATGAAGAATTTGGGATTAAAAAAAGAGCAAGAATTACTAATGATTTATATTTTGAAATATTAGATAATTTAATTGAAAATTTAATAAGTAAAAAAGGTTATTTTAATATTCAATCAGAATTTAAATATACTTCTTTTTCTAAAAATCTTATTTCAAGAATTTTTAAAAATGCAAAAATTGAAAAATTAATACCAGAACAAAAATTTAAAGTATTAGATAATGAAAAATTAAATATATGTGCAGATGATGCTTATATAACTTGTTGAGATGAAAATGGTTTAAAACAGCAATATTGTTGTAGACTTTTAACTTTTAATTTAGGTAGAAAAGAAATTTATTCATATAGAAATAAATTAGATAAGAAAATAACTTCATTTATGTTATTTAAAACTAATAATGCTCCAAAACAAGAAGAATTACATAATTTTACAATGCAAACTATTAATAATCATTATGATATTAAATTAAATATATTTGCTATTAATTGAGAATATAATAATTATAATGTAGTAGTTGCTGGGGATGGTGCATTATGAATTAGAGCAATGGCTAGTTGATTGGGTTGTTATTATATTTTAGATAAATATCATGCTTATAGTTATTTATGAAAATCTTTTGTTAATGTTCGTGGTAAACATCAAAAGAAAGCACTTGATTGAACAAAGTATTTAGATGTAACAACTACTTTTTCAAATGGTAAGTATAATGAATTAATTACTATTTTAGAAAATAATCATAATAAAGTTACTAAAAAAACTTATAATTATTTTAAAAATAATGAACAAGGAATTATTAATCAAAATGCTGATTGAAATATTGGTTGTAGTGCTGAAAGTGATGTATATCATTTTTTAAAATCTTTAACTAATGGAGCAAAAATATATCATCATCAAACATTGAATAATATGTTAATAGCAAAAGCAAATTATTTAAATGCTAGAAGTTATCTTAATAGTACTTAATAAGTTAAAATTTCATATTTTTTATTCTAATTTTAAAATTAGAATTTTTGTGTTGTTTAAATGTAATTTTATAATTATATTTTTTAATCTTTTTAAAATTTATGGTATAATTTAATTAACAAATCATAGAATTTGCAGTTATATTGTTAATGTTACTTCATAGTTCTAAGGGTTAATCTCATACGTCCTTTGACAACCGCCCTTTTATATTTATTGTAAAATTAAAATTTTATTTAATTTTTAATTAATATTTTTTAAATTTATTATTTTATTTTAAATAAATTTTTACTATTTTAGTGGTTTTTTATTTTTTTATTATAAATTATTTTTAATTTTTTTAGATTTATTTGAAAAAATATTAATTAAACACTTTCTATTTTAAATGATTAAAAGTAAAATAATGTTTTTTTAATAAAACAAGAAATAAATATATTAATAGTTTTAAAAAAACTACTAAAATATTTTTAAAATTTAATGGAGGATGAAAATGCAAACTTTTATTGGAATTATAGGTTATTTAGCCGGAATATTATCTATTATAACATTTATTCCACAAGCAATAAAAACAATAAAAACTAAGGAAACTAAACATATAATCTTATCAACTTATATAATTTATAATATTGCTAATCTTTTTTTCTTGATATTTGGAATACTTTCAGTAACATTACCAGTAATGTGACCAGAAGGTGCTGATACTCTTGAAATTGCAATTTGAGGTTCTACCTTAATAATACCGTATACAGTAACAATGACTGCAACTAATTGTATTATTTATGTTAAAGTAAAAAATATGAAAACGTTGGGCGAAAATGCTAGAACTTTGGAGGAATAAAAATAATGGCAAATACTGAATGATGAATTATTACTATAATAGGGATTATTGGAGCACTTATTGCTGTTATAGCATTTTGTCCACAATCTTTAAAAACAATAAAAACTAAAAAAACAGATGGTATTTCTTTACTTACATTTATTCTTTATACAACAGCTAACAGTTTATGAGTATTATGGGGCATTATTCATTTATCATATCATGGCGGATCTGAATCAACAATTTTAATGAAAGATTTAGTTATAATTTGTGCTAATACACCTTGTGCAATATGATCAGGAATTATTCTTGGTATTAAAATTAATAATATGTATAAATATGGTGAAGATTGTAAAAAATGAAAAGGTAAAGTAAATATAAAGAGCAACTTTTAATAGTTTAGTTTTTATTAAAAATAATAATTTATTACTAAAAATGCATTGTAATGATGCATTTTTTAATAGTTATAATAGTAAAATACTTATCAAAATTAAAAATAATAATTTAAGTTATAATATATGTATAATTAAAAATTTTGTGGGGTTAAATAATGATAATTCAAAATGATGTTTATAAAATTCTAGTACAAGTAATCCTAGAAAAAGGTCATTGTAATGTTTTATTAGCACAAATGATGCGAGATAAAAATCTAACATTATCAGAAAAAGAAGCAATTGAAAAGATAGTACTAGGAACTTTAAAAAATCAAATTTATTTAGATTATATATTAAATCAAATATGAAATGTTTTGAAATCAGTAATTACTATTCCTTTTCACATAACTATTTTATTATGAATAGTTTTATATGAAATCTATTTTTTAGAAATTACTAATAAAGAAATTTTCATTGAAAATACTTTAAAAAAAGTAAGCACCATTGATAATAAACTAACATTTATTATTTCTAAAGTATTAGATTTATGTTTTACTGAATTTAGATCAGAATTTAACTTACAAAAAGAAAGTAAACAAAATATTAAATTAATTAAATATAGTTATCCTAGTTGATTATATTCTTTAATAAAATCACAATTTAGTATTAATATTGCAAATCAATTGATAAAAGATAACTTAAAAATGCCATTAATTAGTTTTAGAGTTAATACATTAAAAACTACTGTTAATAAAGTGTTAAACAATGAAAATTATAAATCTTTTAACTTTTGTTTAAGCGAGATAGTATCTGATGGTATTATTAGTTCAAAGTCAATTTTTAACACAAAATTATATGAAAATGGTGAAATTATTAAACAAGACCAAGCAAGTATGCTAGTTAGTCATTTTTTAGATCCACAACCATATGATGAAGTATTAGATATGTGTGCAGGAATTGCTAGTAAAACAGCTCATATGGCAGCTTTAATGTCTAATCACGGTAAGATAGTTGCTTGTGATATCAATGAAGAACGATTAAAAATTGGTGCTACTTATTTAAAAAAATTAGGCGTAACAAATACTGAACTTAAATATGGTGATTCTACAATATTGGATTTTAATAATAAGTTTGACAAAATTTTAATTGATGCTCCTAGTACTGCTTGAGGTTTAATTAAAAGAAAACCAGAAGTTAAACTTATCAATTGAAGTAAAGAAGAAATTAATCACTTAATTACTGTTCAAGCAAAATTATTAAATAAGGCTTATCAACTTTTAAAACCCGAAGCGATAATTGTGTATGTTACTTGTACTTTCAATATTAAAGAAAATCAAAATCAAATTGAGAAGTTTGTTAAAAATCACGCAGATATGACAATCATTGCAGAAAAACAATTTTTTGGTTTTAATAACAATACTGATGGATTTTATATTTGTAAATTAAAAAAAGGAATATAGGGGGTCAGTTTATGAAAATAAATGCTAGTTATAAAACAGATGTTGGTAATTATCGTACAAATAATCAAGATGCCGTTTTATATTTAACAAATAATACGGGACAAGTTATTGGTGTTGTTTGTGATGGTTTGGGTGGTCATAAATGTGGTGAAGTGGCAAGTAATATGGCTGTTAGTATGTTAAAAAAATTTTTTGAAACAACAGATTTTACTAAATTAAAATACGATAAACAAATTCATGCATGATTACAAGAAAAGATAGATATTATTCAAATTGAAATGAATAATTTTAGTTTAAGTAATGAACAAGCGCTTGATATGGGAACAACTATGGTAATAATTTTAATTACTAATAACAAAGCTTATTTAGTAAATATTGGTGATTCACGTATTTATCAATATAGTGAACAAGGATTAAAACAGTTAACAGTTGATCATAATATTTTAAATCTATATTTACAAAAAAACACAACTAAAGAATCAAGTGTTGATTTAAATCACACTTATTGAAAGGCATTAACTAGTGCTCTTGGTCCACGTAAGCCATTAAAAACCGATATTTTTCATTTACCCTTAATAATTCCATCATATTTTCTTTTAACTAGTGATGGTGTTCATGATTTTTTAGAAGAATATGAAATAGTTAATATATTAGAAAAAAATGGAAATATTAATAACAAAGTTAAGTTATTAATTAAGCAAGCATTACTTAATGTTTCAACTGATAATGTTACTGTATTATTAATGGAAATAAAATTTTAGTCTTTTGACATTTTTGTGTAAAATATAAATTATAAATAAGTTAGTAATTTTTAAAAAATAAATTTAAAAGTAATGGTGAAACTAATGGAAATAAATAAATTATTGAATAATCGTTATTATATTTTAAAAATTATTGGTTCGGGTGGTATGGCTAAAGTTTATGAAGCACAAGATAAATATTTAAATCGGCAAGTTGCTTTAAAAGTAATTAATCCAATTTCATCACTAGATGACTTAATAAAAGAACGATTTTTGCAAGAAATTAGAGCAGTATCTAGAGTTAGACATCCCAATGTTATTTTGGTATATGATGTTTTTATTGATAAGAAAGATTGATGCTTAGTTTTTGAATTATTAGAAGGTAAAACATTAAAAGAATATTTAAGTAATTATTCAGTTTTATCAGTTAATGAAGTTATAGTTATTATGAAAGAAATTTTAAAAGGGGTTAATGCGTGTCATGCAGTCAATATTATTCATCGTGATTTAAAACCCGAAAATATTATTTTAACTAGTAGTGGAGCAATTAAAGTTTTAGACTTTGGTATTGCTGTTATTGATGATTATGAAGTTAAAAAATACGCTAATCAAGTTGTAGGAACAATGAAATATATTGCTCCAGAAGTAGTAAAATTTCAAAAACCAACAATTCAAAGTGATATTTATGCTTTAGGTATTATATTATATGAATTATTAGTTGGTAAACCACCTTTTTTTCATAAAAATCCACAAATATTAGCGGCCAAACATATTAAAGAACCAATGCCATTAATTCATGAAATTAATAAAAATATTCCACAAAGTTTAGAAAATATTATTTTGAAGGCAACTGCTAAGGATATTAATGATCGCTATCGGACAATTAGTGAATTGAGTAATGATTTAGATTGTTGTTTAAAAACGGAAAATAAAAATAATATGTTATTTAAGAAAAATTACTTAAATTCACAAAAATTAAAAAAACCATTTTATTTAAAAAAAGAATTTTTATCATCTTTAATTTTAATTATATTATTACTTATTGGTGTTATTATAAGCATATTAATTTTATATTAATTGGAGGACACTATGAACTTTAAACAAGGAATAGTTATTGGAGTTGCAAATAACTTTGTTGAAGTAAGAATTGAAAATCAAATTTATTCTTGTTTAATCAAAGGAAATTTAAAATTTCAAACAACAAAAATTTTAGTTGGTGATTATGTTAAAGTTAATTTTAAAGATGATAAAAATCCTTTGGTTGAATCAATTTTACCTCGATTTAATGAACTATATCGACCAAGCATTGCTAATGTTGATCAAGTATTAATTGTTAGTTCTCTTGTTAATCCTTTTCTTAGTAGTTTTCTATTAAATAAATTATTAACTATTTTTAATTATTATCATTTAAAAATAATTTTAATATTTACAAAAATTGATTTGGTAACTAAAGATAATGAAGTTTGAACAAAAGTTAAAGCATATCAGAATTTAAATTTACCAGTAATTTTTATTTCAAATGTTAAAAAAAATGGTATTGAAGATTTAAAAAAAGTTTTTACAAACAAGTTATCAATATTAACAGGTACTTCAGGAGTGGGAAAGAGTTCAACTTTAAATAGTTTGGATAATAATTTAAAACTATGAACACAGGATATTTCTACAAGTTTAAATCGTGGTAAACATACCACAACTAAAACTCGCCTTTATTTTTTACATGATGGTATTATTGCAGATACACCTGGTTTTTCGGTCTTTCAATTGCAAGGTTTAAGTAGTATTGATATTGCTACTAATTTTCCTAGTTTTACTAATATTTGACAAAATTGTAAGTTTCGTACTTGCTTACATCAGCAAGAACCAGAATGTGCAATTAAAAAAGCAGTTGCAAATAAAATAATTTCTGGTTTTTTTTATGAAGATTATTGTAAAATTTTAATAGAATTCAATAAAGTTAATAATTTAAAATAAAGGATGGTAATATATGAAAAAAGAAGTAACAATTGCCGCTAGCATTTTAACTGCTAACTTTCTATCTTTAAAAGATGATTTATTAAATTTACAAAATGCAGGAATTAATTGAATTCATTTTGATGTTATGGATCATCATTTTGTTGAAAATTTAAGTTTTGGTGCAAAAATATTAAGTGATGTATGTAAATTTAGTTCTAATATCAATATTGATTGTCATATGATGGTAAAGATAACAACATTAAAAGTATGTGATTATTTAAAACCATTTATAATTTTACCGCAAGTTAAAAATATTACTTTGCATTATGAAGCATTAACAGAAGAACAATTAAAAGAATTCCTGCAATGAAAAAACCCTGGTTTTAAAAAAGGAATTGCCATTAATCCTGATACACCAATTTCAAAAATTTATGATTATTTGAAAGATCTTGATACAATTTTAATTATGAGTGTGCAACCAGGTGCGGGTGGACAACGTTTTTTAGATTTAACTATTAATAAAATTAAAATGTTAGTAAAACATATCGATAATAATTTTCCAAATATTACAATTGCTGTTGATGGTGGCATTAATAATTTAACAGCAAATGATTGTATTACTGCTGGTGCTAATTACCTAGTAGCGGGTAGTTATTTATTAAATAGTGATAATTCAGTAAAAAAACAAGTTGCGATGTTAACAAATTATGAAAAATAGTGATATTAAACAATTAGTAATTGTTTGTCGTGATTATAATTTAAATTGAGAACAATTTATTAATCCAATTTTTATTGGTGTTGAAACTGGTATTTTATCATTATTAAAATATAAAAAACCAATTAAGTTTATTTGTGGTGATAATGATACCGTTAATAAACAACAGTTAAAGATTTTAAATGATCAAAGTAAAATACATAATTTTGAAATTATTACTTTTAATAAAGAAAAAGATTTTATTGATAGTGAACTTGCGATAGTTACTGCAATTTCCAAAAAAATTAATTTTCAACAAATAGTGATAGTAAGTGATGGAATACGTTGGGATATGTTACTTGCTAGTATTAATATAATAAAAAAATATGAATGTTTTAATCCAATTTTATTAGGTGAAAATAATTATTGTTTTTTATTAAAAGCAAAATCAGAATATATTTTTTACAATTGACAATTAACATATAAATATATTTCTTTTTTTAGTTTAGACAATGAAGAAGTAATTTATAATTTTAGTGGTTGTAAGTTTTATCCAAATCAGGATATTACTGTTACTAATAATAGTACACAAACTATTAGTAATGAATTTAACAAAAAAGAAAGACCAAAACTAATTATTAAAAAAGGAAAATGTTTAGTTTTTTTACATAAATAATTTTTTAAAATTTAGAAAAACTAATTATTATTTTATGCCAAAAGTATATTAATAAAATCTTAAAAAAAGATAGTATAATAAAAATCATAAACTTAATATAAGTTTTATAACCCTTATTTTTATTAAAAATAAATGGGTTTTTTTTATTTTTTAAAAGAGGAGAAATTAAAAAATGGTAAAAGAAAAAATGTTATCTGCAACAAAGTTAATAAAAAAACTTGAAAGTATAAAGTTAAAATATCAAAAACAACATAATACTCAAATTCCTTATTTTAAAAGAATTATTGAAGAATTAAAAGGAATATTTTTGGTTGCAGATATTCCTAATGTTATTAAAAATCTTAAATATCTTCAATATAATTGTGGAAAAAGTACAAAAAAATATTCTGATAAAGCAATAATGCCAATTTTATCTTTGTTTACTGTAACTATTAGTTTTTTAGAAGCACAAGCAAATAAGGGAACATTGTCAATAGATTTTAAAAATATATATAAATATGATTTAAGTAATGTTTTAACTACTTCAGAAGATAAGTTATTTGTATTAGGTTTACAAACTGATTTAGAAGTTGAAATAAAGCATAGAGATAGTTCTAAAAGTTTAGATGATTTAACACTATATGATAGTTCAGACATTAGTGAAATTTTTAAAGAAATGCAAGAAAAAATACATGATTTAAAAATACTAAAAGAAGCTAAAAATAAAATATGTGGACAAATTAATAATTTTAATTTGAATTTCAAAAATGAAAAACAATTATCAAGAAGATGGTGACATTGACCACTTAAATTTTTGACTTGTGGAATGTGAGAAAGTAATAAAATTAAAGCAATTAATAATAAATATAGTAAGGATAGTTTTGATAAATTAATTTGCGAACATAATGGATTAAATACTAAAATTAATAAGTTAGAAAGTGATATTGAAATTTTAAAAACTAAAGTTAATAAATTAGAAAAGAAAACTAAAATATTAGGAAGTAGTAGTTTAAATTATGGTAAAAAATGAAAATCAATAAATGATTTAGATGAACATAATATTGTAGAAAAGAGTTTTTCATATCAAAATTTATTATAAGACGTTATTATTTGGTGATAATTTATTTTTTTAATTTAAAATAAAAATTAATCTCTTTAAAATTTTATTTTTAAAGAGATTAATAATATTTTTTGTTAAAAGGATATAATTTAAGCAATAAGAAATAATAATTATAAAATTATTTTAAATTTTAGTAGTTTTAGATATTTTACTTGGAAGTAATGTTGTGGTTGTAATTCCCATTAGTAGTAATAAAGGTCATTCAAATTCTAATAATGTATCTAAGTCTAATTTATTTGTTAATAAAAAACCTAAATATAAAACTACTGTCAATAAAAATGCAAATATTATTGTTAATAATTTAATTATAAAATAAAATTTAAGTTTTTTTAATTCGTATTTATCATTTTCAGTTTGTTCATCATTTTCTTTTGAATTCAAATTATTTTTAGTTTGAATATCAATCGTTTCGATAGTTTTTTTTAATTTTTGATCATTTTTATTATTTGTTTTTTGAATCTGCTTTTGTTTCATTTTATCCTCTTTTTTTAATTTGCTGAGTTATACTTGTAAGTGCAAGTAAATAAAATTGCAAAAAATTCTCATATAAAAATTTCATAATGCTAAATTTAGTTTAGAAAAAAGTAAGGAGTTTTTATATGAGTTATAAACATCTTGGCATAGATGAAAGGATTTATATTGAGAATCAATTGAAATTTAAATTTAGTGAAATAGCTAAAAATCTTAATCGAAGTATTAGTACTATTATTCGAGAAATTAATAGAAATAAAGATAATAATCATTATTTTTCATTAATTGCACAAAATAAAGCTGAAAATCGAAAACAATCACATATTAGTTTTCATAAGTTTAAAAATAAGAATTTAGTAAAATATGTACAACAAAAATTACTATTAGGTTGATCACCTGAACAAATTTATGGCAGAATTAAAAATTTTCATAAAGAGTGAGTTATTAGTTTTAAAACAATTTATACTTGAATTTATTTTGGAATGCTTGATAAAGTTACTAGTAAAAATTTAAGAAGAAAAGGTAAAAAACGAAAATCTAAAGAAAATCGTGGCAAGTTTAATGGTAAATCAATTAAAGAACGAGATATAAATGTTAATGATCGTATAACACTTGGTCATTGAGAAGGAGATACTATAGTATCATCACGAGGTAAAAGCAAATCATGTTTAATAACTTTAGTTGAAAGAGTATCACGATTTACTTTAGCAATATTAGTTAAAAACAGAACTACTAAAGTTATTAATAAAAATGTTAGTTATTATTTATCAATTCTTCCTAAAAACATTGTTAAAACTATTACTTTTGATCGTGGCAAAGAATTTTCAAATTGACAACAACTTGAAAAAAATTTAGATATAAAAATTTATTTTGCCAATCCATATTCACCTTGACAAAGAGGTACTAATGAAAATACTAATGGTTTAATTAGAGAAAAATTTCCTAAAAAATTTATTTTTTCAAAAACTAATAAAAATGAAGTTCATAAATTTATATTGTCTTTAAACCAAAGACCAAGAAAAATACTAAATTATCTTTCACCAATCGAATATTTGGATAGAAAAATAATTTAGTTGCACTTACCTTTACAATTTAGCATTTATATAGTAATAAACACTTATAGTATATCAAAAATAATAATTAAATAAGATAAAAAAGTATAAATGTTTGTTTTTGTTTAATAAACACTAAAAATTTACCTTTTATTAAGTAATTACACAAATTATTTATAATGTAATTGATTTATTTAATTCATCATCATATTCTTTTAAAAGTTGTTTTGAATCGTTTATAATTTGTTTTATTTCTGGTGAATATTGTTCCATTTGTGCTTGTGATACTTCGAACCTCCCTATTCTTATTAGTTCAAGTTCAATTTTTTACTAATTTTTTCTTCTTTTAATTCAGAAGAACAAGATCATAATGATAATGGTTCATCTGAAAATAGCTTGCTTTCTAATTCTTTGATTTCTTTTCAAATATTTTTAATTTTTTCTTCAATTTCTTTAATGTTCATTTTTTCTTTTTTACGTTCTTCATTTAAATTTATTATATATTCTGTAATTCCAAGTTGGTCATCATTAATTTCAAAAAATGTAATTAAAGATGTTAATATTTTGATGCCAGTATTTTTGCTATTTTTTATTATTTGTGCAATATTTGGAAAATCTGTTTTAAATTGTGTTCAGTTTTTTGATTCTTGTTTATTTTCATTATCTTGTAATGGTTTTTCTTCAAATGTTTCGAATTCTTGAGATTGTTGAAGATTTTCCTCATTAACTTTTGTATCATTATCTAAGATTATAGTTTCAAATATTTTTAATAAATATTCACCTGGTATTTTTTTGTTAATATTTTTTATTGCTTCTTTTTTTCTTTTTTCTCATTCATTTTGTAATAGTTTTTCTTTTTCTATATAAATTAAAGGCATATCTTTTAATCTTTTTCCTTTCTTTAATTTTAATTTAATAAAAAACCTAATATAAATAAATTTCTATATTAGGAATCAACTTTTATTAAATTATAAATAAATATTAGCATAAAAAATAATTATATTTATAAAGTTAATACTTAACATGAATAAATGTAAATTATAGATTTATTAATGTATAAGGTGTATTAAAATTAAGATTAGCGTAGTCAATTTTCTTATTTTTATGTAGAAGTAGTTATTTTATCAAACTAGGAATCCTTTACATTATTTATTGTAAAAATTAAAAATTATTAAGTTACAAAATGATAAAATTAATATATAAAAAGTAAAGGAGGAAGTAAATGGAAAAAATTGGTGCTGCAGTTTATTTATATTTAGCAAATTTAGAAGAAATTAAAAATTATACCGAATTATTAGCCAAGAATAATATTAGAACTATTTTTACAACTTTAATTAGTTTTAAAAAAACAGATTATGAAAATTTAAAAAAATTAGTAGTATTAACACAAATTGCTAAAAAGTATAATATGCATGTTTTTGCAGATATTAATATTGAATTTATTAATGAATTTAATCTGAATCTTAATAAACGACTTGATTTCATAAAGTTTTTTAAAATGTATGGTTTATCGGGTATTCGTTGCAATGAAGGAATTGATATTAAACATTAAGCAAAATTAAGTCAAAATCGTTTAAATTTTAAAATATTTATTAATGGTTCATATGTTGTTAATGATATCAACTACTTAATATTATTTTATAAAGCTAATGTTAATAACCTTATTAGTTGTTATAATTTTTATCCACAAAGATATACCGGTGCTGATATTGACTTTTTTTGTTTAAATCAATCTGAAAGCGTTGTTAATAAAATTTCATTTGCCAGCTTTGTTACATTATTAGGAAAAGATAAAATTGGACCTTGAAAATATAATGATAATTTACCAACATTAGAACTGCATCGTGATTGACCATTGGTAACACAAATTCGTCATTATATTGCTTTATGCATTGATATGATAATTATTGCTAACCAGTTTTTAACAGAATATGATTTGAAAATGATAAATGAAATTGATTATAAAAATTTATCGTTAAAAATTGAGTTAAATTCTAATATTACTGATACTGAACAACAGATTCTTTTTGACAAAAATATTCATAAAGTTAGATCTGATTTAGCACGAGATATAATTCGTAGTGTTATTTCTCGAGTTATATATCAAGAATTGGATATCCCCGCTAACAATACTAATCAATGATTAGAAAAAGGTGATGTTGTTATTCTTAATAATAAAGCATAAAATTATCGCGGTGAATTACATATTATTACAAATAAAATTAAAAATGATGGTATTCGTAACGTTGTTGGTAAACTTTCTAAAGAAGATTTAAATTTTATTCTATTTTTAGTGTCAAATCGTTCATTTAGATTTATTTTATAAATAAATTTTTATTTTATTTATTAAAAACATAAACATTTAAAATATGATAAAATCATTAAGTATTATTAAATAATAGTTAGTAAGTGTGAAATTTTAAAAGATAATCTTACTTTTAATTTTTTTTAAAATAAAAAGTTTAATATTGTATAAAAATATTGATAATTTTTTAATTTACTAATATAATTGTTAAAGTAAAATAAAAAATAGGAGCTGACATGAATGCATTCAGTGAAAAAATCACCATCATCAGACAACAAAGAAAACGAAGAACGAACAAGTAGTGAACAAGAGTTTCAACGTCTTTTAAAAGGATTTAGTAAAAAGGCCCAAGAAACTAAAAGAGCAGAAAAAAGACATAAACATTTTCTTTCTGCGCGTGATGAAAAACGCGAAAAACAAAGCGTTGCTGCTAAAAAGAAAAAACATCGTAAGTAATAAAAAGGAAAAAATGGTAATCACTGTTAATTATTATTGGCGGTGATTTTTTATATGAAATATCCTTTTGTTCAACAAGAAACAGAAAATGATTGTGGTTTGGCATGTCTTGCTATGATATATAGGTTTTATTTTAAGAAGAAGTTATTAATTAATGACATAAAAAAAGATATATTTTTAACAAAATTGGGAATTAATCTTTTAGAATTAAAACAATTGGCTAGTAATTATAATTTATTATTAAAATCTTATAATATTAATTTTGATAAATTAAAATCACTAATAATTGTTAAACCATTAATTATTCAAATATATAATGCTAATGTTGGATTTCATTTTGTAGTTATTTACAAAAAGAAAAAAAATAAATGACTGGTGGCAAATCCAGAAGATATTGAACTTAGTTGAAAAAATATTGAAGATTTTGCAAAAATTTTTTACAAATGTTGTTATTTCAACTAATATAATAAATAAATTCTTTATTACTAATAAAAAAAAGATGAATAAAATTAAAAATTTTTCACCATTTTTGATTCCAAATTATTTATATTATTCATTAATTATTATAATTAATAATTTATTTTTGGTTACTACCTTTTTTATAGCACAAGTATTTTATAAGCATTTTATTAATCAAATTATTTTAAATAATAGTTTACAGTTAGCAATGATTTTATTATTAAGTTTCTTTTTTATTAATTTAATGAAAATTTTAATTGAATATATTTTAAATAAAATATGTCAAAAATTTTATTTTTATTTCAATAACTTTTTAGTAGATTTATTTCATAATAAATGATTTAAAAGTAAACCAATAGAAATACAAAAATATAATGGTAGTGATTTTTTACAAATATATCAAGATATTAATAATATATCAACTATGTTTTGTTATAATAGTTTAGAGATAATTATTAATTTTATTACTAGTGTTATTGTTAGCATAGTTTTGATTAAGATTCATTTTATGATTTGATTAGTAAATTTATTAAATGGTTTTATAACAGTATTAATTATTTTTATAATAATGTTATGAAAAAAACCATTAGTAAAAAAAGAACTAGTTACCAAATTAGATTTGCAGCAACAAATAATTTTAAGTCAAAAAAATTTTGAAGATGCCTATTTTCGTAATTTGCAACTGCATATTAAAAGTATATTAGTTAAAAAGTATAATACACATATTAATAATTATTGACAATTAAATAATTTAGTTATTAATAATAGTTCGTTAACAAGTTTTATTAAAAATATTATTAGTTTTATTACTATATATTTATCATTAATATTAATTTTTGATGGTAAAATTAATCTATCTCAATTAATATTTATTACTAGTATTAGTATTTATATTAATTCTTTTTTTCAAAATATTGGTAATAGTCTTATTTTCTTTCCGGTTTTTATTAATTGTAGATTACAATATAAGAATAACAAAAATTTTTTTTCAATATCAATTAATAAAATAGTATTAAAAGATTGTTATTTTAATTTAAGAAATAAAGTAGTTTTTAGTAATTTAAATTTAATATTAAAACAAAGTAATATTATTATTGGTCCTTCTGGCATTGGTAAAACAACCTTACTATCATTATTAATTCAGAAATATGTGCCTTTTCAAGGTAAAATTTTAATTAATAATGAAATTGGATTAGATAATATTTCATATGAATTTTGACAAAAAAAATGTATTTATTTACATTCAAATTCTATTATTCATAACGGTACAGTTTTAGAAAATATCTTATCATTTAATATTACAAAAGAAAAATTAATAAATTTTCAAAAATTAGGATTTAATGATCTCTTGGGCAGTTTAGGTTTAACAACATTTTATTATTATCAAGAATATGGGGTTAATCTTAGTCAAGGTCAAAAACAAATAATTATTTTCTTAAGTTTATTTTTTTATGATTGAAAAGTAATTTTATTAGATGAAATTTTGAGTAACATCAATAATGATTTAAAAATAAAGTTAATAACTTTATTATTGAATCATTATAAAAAAAAATTATTATTTATGCAGGTCATGATTTAACACTAGTAAAATTATTTAAAAATGTAATTGATTTAAATAATTATAAAAGTATAGATGGTAATGAATAATGATTTTTTTTAGAAAAAGTACTTATTTATTAGGGAGTAGTTCAATTTTTCTTTTTTTAGGACTCTTATTAGGTTTAAAAATTATTAATATTCCTCATGTTTATGCTGGTAATGGTCAAACTATTTTTATAAGTGAGACAAGATATGAAAATAAGGGACACTTTGCTTATTTATTAGATTTTAAAAGAGAAGAATGTTTAAAGTTTAATAGTTTTAATCAAATTACTATTTTTTTCTCTATTAATAAATGTTATTTAACAATTTTTTTCCAAAATGAAATGATAATAATCAACTTTTAATTGAAGAAAATATTAATTCTAATACATATTTAAATCAAATGGTATTAATAATTATTGGTGAAGAAAGTTTGTTAACATTTATTTGAAATAATATTACAACATAAATGTAAATATTGATATAATTTAATCAAAAAGAAGTTAGGTAGATAAATGCCAGCAAAAATTAATATTGTAAATATTTACAATGATCATAACTATGACATTAAAAATTTTAATATTTTATCAGAAAAAATTTTAAATGCAGTAGCTATTAAGTTAAAACAGAAAATTACATGGTGTATTGCTGTTATTTTTAATGACGAACAGACTAGTATTGAATTAAATAAAATGTATCGTCATAAAGATTATGTTCCTGATGTTTTATCATTTGGAAATAATGATGATGATTTTCCAAATATTAATATTGATATTAGAGATTTAGGTGATGTTTATATTTGTTATTCAAAGGCAGTAGCGCAAGCACAAGAATATGGCCATAGTTTAATTAGAGAATTATCATTTCTTTTTATTCATGGATTACTTCATACATTAGGATATGATCATCAAAATAGCGTAGAAGAAAAGGTTATGTTTGATTTACAAGATGAAATTTTAAATATTCTTGGTATTACTAGAAAATAAGGAGTGGTATAATGGAACAAGTTATAGATTTATTAGTATTATTGAAAAAAGCAAAAGCAATACAAAAAAATGCTTATGCTCCTTATTCTTTATTTAGAGTTGCTGCAATAGTAATTTTGAAAAATAGTAAAGAAGTGTTAGGAGTAAATGTTGAAAATGTTGCATACTCAGTAGGCATTTGTGCTGAAAGAGCGGCTTTGTCACAAGTTATTGCTCAAGGTTATAAAAAAGAAGATATTATTAGTTTATTTTTAATTACTGATAGTGAAACTGTTGGTTCTCCTTGTGGTATGTGTCGTCAATTTATGATTGAAATTATGCCAGAAACATGTCCTATTTATATTAGTAATAAAAATGAAAATAATGATACTAAAACAATTTGTAAAATATTAGTAAAAGACTTATTACCTTTAGCGTTTAAACCAAGTTCATTGAAAGGGAATTAATTTATGAATAATAATTTTAAATCAGGTTTTGTTAGTTTTATTGGTAGAAGTAATGTTGGAAAATCAACTTTATTAAATACCATTCTTCAAGAAAAAAAGGCAATTGTGTCTAATAAACCACAAACAACCAGAAATCAAATTCAAGGTATTTATAATAGTGATGATATGCAAATCATATTTTTTGATACTCCCGGCATTCATAAACATAATAACCAACTTGGACGAATGATGAATCGCGATGCTAACCGCGCCACTAAAGAAACTAACATTATTTGTTTATTAGCGCCATGTAATGAATACATTGGAAATAGCGATAAACATATTATTAAATTATTATCAGAAAGGGTAAATACAACTATTCTACTTTTATTAACTAAGGTTGATTTAGTAACAAAAGAAAAATTAATGGATAAAATTAATGAGTGAAAAGATTTATTACCATTTAAAGAAATAATTCCAATTTCTGCTATAAAAGAAATGAATTTAGATATATTATTGAAAAAACTATATGAGTATTTACCAATTGGTGAAAAGAATCATTTAATCGAAAATAACGATGATGTTTCAGATAATACTTTAATTAAGGAAATTATTCGTGAAAAAATTTTAAATTTAACAGAAGAAGAAATTCCTTATAGTGTAGCAGTATTAATTGAAAGTATTAATTATAATCCAAATACTAATATTACTGATATTAATGCTGTTATTGTTGTTGAACGAGACTCACAAAAAGGAATTATTATTGGTAAAGGAGGTAGTATGATTAAAGAAATTGGAATAAGAGCTAGAACAGATTTAGAAAGTATTTTTGATTCTCATATTATATTAAAAACTTTTGTAAAAGTAATACCTGATTGAAGAAATAATCCTAGAAAATTAAAAGAGTTAGGTTATAGTTAAAATATGTTTAATATTGATACTGGTTTGATTTTAAACATTAACTACATTAAATCAATAAATAATGTTACTATTTTAACATCAAATTATGGTGTTAAAATAGTTTCTTTACCAGAAATAAAAATCAATTTAAATAAATATAGTCTTTTAGATTGTTGAATTTTTATTTTTAATCAAAATTATGATTGTTCAAACTTATGTATAACATATAAAAAAATAAAAAGTTTTAATAGTTTTATAAATGAAAAAAGTTATCAATTGATTAAGAGTTTTAACAAGATAGTTATTAATTATTTAGAAAAAATTAGTATTAATAATAAAAATATCTTTTCTTTTTTATTTAATTTATATGAACAGTTAATGATAAATAGTAATTTTAAGAAAGTTTATGTTTTTTTCTTATTTCATAGTTTAATATTTCAAGGAATTCAGTTTAACTTTACTAATTGTATTAATTGTAATCAAATAACTAATTTGTATTTAATTAATTATGATTTGGGTGGTGTTTTTTGTAAAAATTGTTCTTTAAAATTAGCTATAATTAATTTTGACATTGTTTTGTTTAAAAAAATATATCAACTTTATTTATTAAATTATCAAGATATTAATAAATGAAAAGTTGAAAAAGAAGAACTTAATAAAATTCTTAATATTTTAGAAAACCACTGTCAAAAATATAATAATAAATTAATAATTACATAAATATTTTAATAATTAGTTGTTATATTGTTTTTAATAATATATAACACTTATAATAGGTTGACAAAACCTATCTATGAACATATTATTAACAAGATTATTCTTTTTAGAGATTTTATGTATTATTTAAGATATTTAAGAAAATTTTTATGATTAATGGAGGGGCAATGATTAATAAAATTATCAATGATAAGTCAATGAAGGAAATAATTACTCATTTAAAAGAAAATGGTTTTATTTTTCAAGGATCAGAAATTTATTCAGGTCTTGCTAATAGTTGAGATTATGGTCCGCTTGGTGTAGCACTTAAAAATAATATTAAGAAAAGTTGATGAGTTTTTTTTGTCGAAAAAAATCCATACAATGTTGGGCTAGATAGTTCAATTATTATGAAATCTAAAGTTTGAGAAGCTTCAGGGCATTTGAGTAATTTTAGTGATCCATTAATTGATTGTAAAAAATGTAAGTCTCGCTTTCGAGTTGATAATTTAATTAATCATTATTTTCCTAGTATTAATTGTGATAATTGAAGTAATGAAAAATTAGAAACATATATTAATCAAAATCATATTAAATGTATTAAATGCAATAATGAAGATTGAACTAAAGTTAGACAATTTCAATTAATGTTTGAAACATATCAAGGTGTTTTAAAAGAAGATAAAAATAAAATTTATTTAAGACCTGAGACCGCACAAGGAATATTTATAAATTTTAATAATGTAAGAAATAGTTGTAATAAAAAAGTACCATTTGGTATTGGTCAAATTGGTAAAAGCTTTAGAAATGAGATAACTCCTGGTAATTTTATTTTTCGTACTAGAGAATTTGAACAAATGGAATTAGAATTTTTCTTTATTCCAAAGGATAAAAATGATAATACTTGATTTAATTATTGAGTTGATCAATGTAAAGAATTTCTCTCTCTAGTAGGTTTATTGAACTCAAAAAATATAAAATTTAAAAATCATGAACAAAATCAACTAGCACATTATGCATTAGCAACTACTGATATTGAATATAATTTTCCTTTTGGTATGAGTGAATTATGTGGTATAGCTAATCGTGGGAATTATGATTTAACAAAACATAGTGAGAATTCTGGTGTAAATTTTGAGATTCAAGATCCTAATGTTACAGTAAAAAGAATGGTTATTCCTTCAGTTATTGAACCTTCAATTGGTGTTGAAAGGCTTTTATTAGCTTTAGTTTGTGAAGCATTTACAAAAGAAGTTTTAAAAGACGATAAAGAACGGTTAGTGTTAAAATTAAATAAGAGTATTTGCCCTTATCAAGTAGCTGTTATGTCTTTAAATAAAACAAAATTAGGTAAAGAGGCATATGAAATTTTTGAAATGTTAAATAAAACACAATTAAGAGTAATTTATGAAGCATCATCAAGTGTTGGTAAATCTTATCGTTATCAAGATGGTATTGGTACTATGTATTGTGTAACAATTGATTATGACACAAAAACTAAAGGTACTGTTACAATTAGAGATCGTGATACTACAAATCAAGTTATAGTTAAAGTTGATCAACTTAAAGAATATTTATATGACAAATTAGACATTATTTGTTAGAATTGTGTGAAAAAATATGGATATCGAGTTTAATAAAAAAATTAATGAAGTTAAAGCAAAAATTAATATTGTCGAAGTTATGGGTAAATATTTAAATTTGATCCGTAAAGGCAATAATTTTTGAGCTATCTGTCCTTTTCATGAAGACTCTACTCCTTCATTATCAATTTCACAAGAAAAACAAATTTATAAATGTTTTTCTTGTGGTGAACAAGGAAATGTTTTTATTTTTTTACAAAAATATAAAAATATTAATTTTATTAATGCTCTTAAAGAAGCAGCAGATAATGTTAATTTAAATTTAAAAGAGTTTGATATTAATTTATCTGAATTTAATGTTGAAACTAAAAAAAATCCACTAAAAATTTTAAATAATATTGCAATGAATTTTTTTAGTTATCAGTTACTAACTGATATTGGTCAAGAAGCAATGAAATATTTACAAAATCGTAATATTACTACTGAAAATATTAAATATTTTAATATTGGTTATGCACCTATTAATAATGAATTAATAGATTATCTTAATGCACAAGGTTATAAAGATAATATTGAATTTGTAAAATTAGGACTTATGAAAATTAATAATAAGGATCAACTTCTTCCTACCTTTTCAAATCGAATTATGTTTGCTATTAAAGATGAAGATGGAGACTGTGTTGGTTTTTCTGCAAGAAATTATAATAGAGAAGATAAAAGTTATAAATATATTAATAGTCCAGAAACAGATTTTTTTAAGAAAAGTAAAATTTTATATAACTTTAATAATGTTAGAAATTATATTAAAAAAAATGAAGTTATTTATTTGACTGAAGGTTTTATGGATGTTATTGCTCTAAATAATCAAAATATTAAAAATGTTGTTGCTTTAATGGGAACAAATTTAACAAAAGAACATATTTTACTTTTAAAAAAAATTACTACTAATATTATTATTTTTTTAGATGGTGATTTACCAGGAAAAATAGCATCTTTAAAAATAGCTAGTGTTTTATTATCAAATAATTTTAAAGTACAAATTATCAATAATGATACTAAATTTGATCCTGATGAATTAATAAATAAATTTCCTCAAAAATTTTATGAAATAATAAAAAAAACTATTCATCCTTTTGAATTTGCAATTAATTTATCATTAACTAAATATAACATTAAAAAAGATAGTTATGAACTTAATGAATTTTTAAAATCATTAGTTCCAATTTGAACAAAAATCAATGATGTTATTACTCAAAAGTTTTATTTAAATATGTTAGCAAAAATAACTAATTTATCCACTGAAGACTTAATACAAATTTTAAATATTGATAATAATTTAGTAACTACAACTTTTAGTATCAAAAATAAATCTAAAATAGAAGTAAAAAATATTTTTTTTGAAGCACAAGAACAACTTATTTTTTTAGTAATGTTATCAAGAAATGTTTATTTAATTTTAGAAAAAGAAAAAATTATTTTTCCAAATCAAGATTTTATGAATTTATACTTTTTAATTAGTCAAAAATATCAAAATAATCAAATAGAAGCAATTAATTTTGATTTAATTTTAGAAGAACTTAAAGGTAATTCACTTTTAAATATTTTAGAAAAACTTCTTGATAAGTATAAAAATAAAAAGTTTGATTTAAAACCTCAAATTATTAATGATTACTTAAAAATTATTAATAATCAACTAATTGATTATGAAATAAAAATGATCAATGATAAATTGAAATCTGAAAAAAATATTGAAAAACAAATATTGTTATTAAAAGAAATATCAGTATTAAAAAATAAAATAAAGAAAAAATAAGTATGATGATAAATTAAGGATAAGGTGAAAATATGGCTGCTATACAACAAAAAACGAAATTGAAAAAACTTTTAACTTTAGAGGAAGTAGAAAGTAATTTAATTAAAAAATTAGAAAAGAGTCAAACAAAAGAATTAAAACAAGAAGATGTCATTAAAGAGTTTGCACATTTAAAATTAGATGATGATACGATTGAGGAAATTTTTGATCGGTTAGAAAAAGAAGGAGTAGTCTTTACTGATATTTTGATGGATGAAGTTGAAGATGATGCTAATTTTCCCGATATTGATGATGAACAATTACCTGATGATTTAGATATTGATATTTTAGTTAGTGATTTGAGTTTTAAAAATACAATGGGGATCTCTAATGATACAAGAAGAAAAGATGGAATTAAGTCTTATTTTAATATTTTGGGAACAAGTCAAATATTGAGTCAAGGTGAGGAAATTAAATATGCTAAAATGTTAGAATCAAAAGATGTTGAGGAAAGAACATATGGTCGTGAGCAATTAATTAAATCAAATTTAAAATTAGTAGTTTCTGTTGCTAGAAAACATTTAAATCGTGGTTTAGATTTTGCTGATTTAATTGAAGAAGGTAATATTGGTCTTATTAAAGCAGTTGATAAATTTGATTATCGCCGTGGTTTTAAATTTTCAACTTATGCTACTTGATGAATTAGACAATCAATTACACGAAGTTTAGCTGATCAAGGTAAAATGGTTCGTGTACCTGTTCATATGGTTGAAAGAATTAATAAGTTAACAAGAATTGAAAGAAACTTAACACAAGAATTAGGTCGTGATCCTACTCATGAGGAAATTGCCAATAAAATGGGACAAAACATGACAGCCGATCGTGTTCGTGAAATTAAAAAACTTGCTATTGAACCAGTATCTTTAGAAAAACCAATTGGTGAAGAAGATGATACACATTTTGGTGATTTTATTAAAGATAAAAATATGCTATCTCCCGATGAATATGCTGAAAGACATTGATTAAGAGAACAATTGGATCGTGTTTTTGCTGAAGTATTAACAAAACGAGAAGAAAAAGTTATTAGAATGCGTTTTGGAATTTTACCAACAAAATTAAGAAGATTATTAGAACTTTGTGAAGATGAAAAAGAAATTACTGAATTAAAAACAGTAGTTAATAATTTACAGTTACACTATGATACTAGTTTAGATAAAACAGAATTGTTAAGTGATAAGGTTGTTCATCGTCATATTACTAAGTACGATTCTCCAAAAACTCTAGAAGAAGTTGGTAAAGAATTTATTGTTACAAGAGAAAGAATTAGACAAATAGAAGCAAAGGCAATTAGAAAATTAAAACATCCGTCTAAATCTAAACATATTAAAGAATTTTATAAAGGATAATAGTTAACATGTTAACTATCAATAATATAATTAATGTTTTAGAAACATATTTTCCTTTAAAAGATGTTTGTGAATGAGATTTTTCAGGAATACAAATTAAATCAAAAACAAAAACCAATATTAATAAAATTTTAGTTTGTTTAGATGTTACTAATGAAGTTTTAACTGAGGCCATTAATAATAATATTGATTTAATAATTTCTCATCATCCATTAGTTTTTGCTAAAGATATTAATCAATCTAATATTTCAAATTGAAAAAAAGAATTATATAGTAAAATACTAATAGCAGATATTAATGTATATTCATTACATACTAATTTTGATATATCATTAGTAGGTATGAATATGTTGATGGCTAAAGAATTAAGAATTAAAAATATTCATTTTATTAATGAAGAAAAGTTGGCAATAGTTGGTAAATTTGATAGACAAATGCCATTAAAAGAATTGATTAATAACTTAAAAAAATATTTTAATGTTGCAAACATACAATTGGTTAATAATAAATTGAGTGATAACAATATAGTGACTGTTGCTTTATCTGCTGGTGCTGGTGGTGATATTATTAGTAATTTATCTAGCAATATTGATTTATTAATTACTGGAGAAATGAAATGAAACTATATTATGGAAGCTAAAGATAGAAAAATTAATGTTATTTTGGTTGGTCATTATATGGAACAAAAATTTGTTGATTTTCTTTTTCAATTACTTATTGAAAAATTATCAACAAAAGTTAAAGTTTTTAAATATAATTTAGAAAATCCTATTACTTTTTTTTAAACTTATAAAATTTAAAAAGGAAAAAACTATTTTTTAAATAAAAATAAGTTTTAGGGGGTTGATAAATATGATTTTAGAAGATTTAGAACCAATGACTGATCAAGAGTGTCAGGCAGTTAGTGGTGGTTTTGCTCAATTTTAATGGGTGCCGTGTTAGCGGGGATAGCAATTCCTGTTATTAAAAATTTATGAAATAGTGTTTCAGGAAGTATTAAGTTACCAGGTGGTATTGAAAGTCAAAAAAAATATTTTAAAATTATTATTCCCGAAGATGTTTTTAATTTAGTTAATGCATATTATCAAAATTTAACGCAAGAACATTTTTATTTATTATTATTAAATAATCAAAATAAATTAATTCATCAAAATTTATTATATAAGGGTACTAATGATACTATGAAAATTGATGTTAAAGATATGTTGCATCTGACACTTATTCATAAATCAAGTAAAGTAATTTGTATTCATAATCATCCTAGTGGTAATAGTGAACCCTCACTATCTGATTTATATATCATCGAAGAAATTAAAAAAAATTTTCAGATTTTTAATATTACCTTAGTTGATCATATTATTATTGGCAAAGGTAATTATTTTAGTATAAATTTAAATAAAAAATATTATAAGCTTAAATAAAAACTTAAAAAAATACATTACTTAAATTTAAAAATATAGTAAAATTATTATGGTTTAGTGTGTAAATAATATTTAACTTATCAAGAATGGACTAGTTATTAAACATAGTTTGTTATTAGATATTGATAAGAAAGGAGAAAATTATGTCAACAATTAAACCTAGCAATGAATCATTTACTGCCCAACCGTCACTATTTGGAAAAATTATGGTTTATTTATCTTTTGTTTTAATATTTCCAATAATTTTATTTATTGTTTCTCGTAATAATTTTCTAAGATTACAACAATCAATTGAAGAAACTGCTTCTGATATTGATGTACAATTAAAGCGTCGTTTTGATTTATTAACAAAATTAGTAGATGCTACTAAAGATTATATGAAATTTGAAAAAAGTACATTAACAGATGTTGTATCTTTACGAAGTGGAAAAATGGAAACAATGAGTGATCTTTCAAAAGCAGATAGTGCACTTAATGCAGCTTTTGGAAAATTTAATGCTTTATTAGAAAATTATCCTGATTTAAAAGCAAATACTACTGTTTTACAATTACAATCAGGTGCCAAAGATTGTGAAGATAATATTGCTGCTGCTAGAAGATTTTATAATGCTAATGTTAAAGTGTTCAATAGTAAAATTAAAACCTTTCCAAGTAATGTTGTAGCATCAACATTAAATTTAGTTTCAAAAGATTACTTTCTTGCATCAGATAGCGATCGTCAAGATATTAAAATTGACTTATAAAATTAAATTTATTTTTGAAAATATATTTAAATTAGTTTTTTATCCCTTTCTTTAGACAAATAAATTGTTTTGAATAAACATTTATGATTTGTTTGAAGAAAGGGTATTTTATTTAAAATTAAAATTTATATTAATTAGAGTTAATTATTTTATTCTTTATTTCATTTTTTATTTAAGAAAAATTATATTTTGGTATAATCTAACTTATTAAGTAAGTTCTTAATAAATCTTAAAGAAAGTAGTAAAGTAATATGAATATTTTTTTTCAATTTTTTTCAAATTTTTCTTTTTTAATGTTTTTATTATGAATTTTTTTGTTTGCATATTTATTTTTTAAAATTATTAAAAATAAATTAGTTATTAATTATAAAATATTAAATTTTCAAAGAAAACATGTTTTTGGTAATATTAGTTATCAAAAGATTTTTTATTTATTGTTATTAATGTTTTTATTAACGCAAATTTTACCATACAATATTGTTTTTAATAATAGTTTACAAGTTACTCAAGTTTATTGTTTTCAAATTTTATGATGTTAAATTATTTTATTTCTATTTTTACACTTTTAACTTTTTATTTTTTTATTTTTAGTTTCTTTTTAGGAATTAATAATAATATGGAAAGAAAATATACTTTACAATTTATTAGTTTTTTGCTTCTTTTTGTAAATTTATTTTTCAATTTAGTTGCTATTCCTAATCAAACATTGAATTTATTAAATGCTATTAATATTTTTTCTGTTATTCCTTTTATTTTTATATATATTTTAGTTTTTCGTTTATTTTTAAATCTTTTTAAATGTTTTTTTACTTTTAGTATTACGCAAATAATTAAGTTAACTTTATTTATTTTTAATTATCAAGGTATTAAAGCTATCTTCATTAATAATGAAAATAAAATTAATATTTTAGTTTTTTTAAAACAATTATGAAGTATATTTTTATTACTTGCCGAAAATGAAGAAAACTATACTTTGTTGTTAAATACTACTACTAATAGTAGTAATTCAAAATTATTAGTTTCTGATATTTCTATAATCAATACTAAAGTTATTAAAAGAAACATAAGTTTTATTAGTAAAAATAAAAAGGTTTTTTTAAAAGATAAAATTTTAAAAGACTATATATTTGTTAATGATTGAAAAATGAGTTTAATTCAATAAATTTAAAACATAATACATATAATAAAAATTAATTTCATTTTACAATTAGTAAAAAAAATATAGTGATGAAAATAAGTACGTTCTTATTAAAATATTTAGTAAGTAAACAATTGATTTGTATTTTTACAAAAACGTAAAATACCATTTTAAAATACTAAAAATATTATTTGTTAAAAAATAAATATTTTTAGAATAGTCTTAATTTTAAAAATCACAAAATGCCATTATATCCTTACAAATAATTATCAATAATTATATTTTAAAAGTGCATTAAATAAAAAAATAATTAAATATTTTATTAAAAAGCAAAGGAGAAAATAAATATGTTTGTATGAAATTTTTTAGAAATTGTTGCTAAGTATACAAAAGATGATGCTACTACTACTGGTGGTACTCCAATGTTAAGTATGTTAATAGTATTTATTTTGGTAGTTGGTGCTTTAAGTTTATTAATATTTATTATATATAAAGTCATAAAAAAAATTAGATCAAAGTCAAAAAAATAATAAAAAAGAATTTTAAATTCAAAAAAGAAAGGATTTTTTAAATATGTTAAAAAATTTTAAAAATGTCGTTAAAGAAAAAGTTTTTCATATTTTTAATACTGATTATGTTGTTAATAATAATCATGAGTATTCTGAATATGCTATTGGAATTGGAAATTTAACAAAAAGCTTTAAAAAATTTGTTGCAGTAGATAATGCCACAATTAGTGTTCCAAAAGGAACTATTCATGGTTTTATTGGACCAAATGGTTCGGATAAAACAACTACTATCAAGTGTTTAGTGAGTGCAATGTTAGTAACTAAAGGTGATTTACTTATTTATGGAAAAAATGCTTGAAGTGTTGCTGCCAAGAAACATATTGGTTACATTCCTGAAGCAGCAAAATTTCCACGAAGAGTTAGTACTTATGAATATTTAGTTTCAATGGATGAAATTAGTGGTTTAACTCATAAAGAAGCAAAAGTTAAAACTGAAGAAGTTTTAAAAAACTTGGATTTATGAAAATTTAAAAAACGTAGTCCTAATGAATATTCTTCAGGCATGAAAAAAAAGGTGTTATTAGCACAATCATTATTAAATAATCCAGATGTTTTAATTTTAGATGAACCAGCTGCTAATTTAGATCCAACAGCTAGAACCGAATTATTTAATGATTTAAGAAAATTACGTAAACAAGGTAAAACCATATTTATTTCATCACATATCTTGTCAGAATTACAAAATTTAGCTGATGAAATAACAATATTGAATTATAGTAAAGTAGTTTATCGTGGTCAAATTAATCATAGTGAAACTAAATATGAAATTAGTTGCAATGATAAATTACAAATTGCTTTAGAAGAAGATCAATTTTCTGTAGAAAAAACAGGTAAAACTTTATTAATAACTATTAATTGTCAAGAAGACATTAATAAAATTTTAAAAATTGCTTTAGATAACAATGTTAATATCAATTTATTAAAGCCATATATTGTTGATTTGCAAACAATGTATGAACGTATTGTTATGGAAGCAAATCAAAAGAAGAAAGGAGAATAAAAAATGCCAATATTTCGTTATACTTTTAAAAAAATTTTAGTTTCTCCATCAACATGAATAGTTTTTATTTTAACAGTAATCATTTTAGGACTTAATTGAGGTCTTAATGCTTCAGGTATTATTAATAATGATTCAAATACTAGTTGAACTAGTGAGTTAGTAAAATTATTTTATTTATCATCTTGAAAAGGAATAGCTTTTTCTGGTTTTATAGGTTTGATGTTACTTATTTTTATTGGTATTAAATCTGTTCAAATCTTTCGTGATGAAATTGAAGATGGAACATTATTAATATTAGTATCGAAACCAATTAGTCGTAATCGAATTTGATTTGAAAAATGATTATCCTTTCAAACAATTGTAATTTCATATATATTTTTATCAATATTTCTTGCAAGTATTATATTAATGTTGCCTGGTATTGGTGATACAACATTGTTTGTGACATTATTGCCATATTTATTTATTTTATTTGGTATTGCTTTAATTTTTGATTTAATTTTTACTTCAACAGCATTATTAATTTCTTTAGTTTTAAATGCAAAAGCAACAATTGCTATTACAATAATGTTTGCTGCTTTAAGTAGTATTTTTGCTTCAGGAATTGATGGTATGATTAGAATTTCAAAAGATTATTTTGCTCTTTCACAAGCAGTTGCTGTTTATCATCAAATAGAAAATAAAGTTAGTTCTAATGATTTAAATTGATTTAAAAGTGAACAAACAAATAATTCTTATATAAATGAAATAGAAAAGATAATGAAGAAAGTTTATCAAAATAGTATTAGTGATATTGATTATCCTAATAACTATAGTCCAGAAAGAGAACAGTTAGTTATGAATGAGATAGTTAATGGTTTAATTAAAAAACCTTATACTAATGATGATATTAGTTTAATTAAACATATCATTAATATTTCTAATGTTTTTCGTCAATGAAAAGAACAGAGTTATCAAGAAATAATGACCGGAGTTGGTGTTGGTAAAAATCATATTAATCCAAATTCACTAATTAAACCAGGGGATAACGGTGTTAATTATACAGTTGAAAATGTTTTTACCTCATTAAATAAAAAATTTACTAAACAAGAAATTAATGATTTTAATAGTAAAATAAGTCAAAAGAGAATTAGTCGTTATTTTAATATTTGCTAAATTGTAAAGGTAAGTGCAACTAAATTATTTTTCTATCCAAATATTCGATTGGTGAAAGATAATTTAGTATTTTTCTTGGTCTTTGGTTTAAAGACAATATAAATTTATGAACTTCATTTTTATTAGTTTTTGAAAAAATAAATTTTTTAGGAAATTTTTCTCTAATTAAACCATTAGTATTTTCATTAGTACCTCTTTGTCAAGGTGAATATGGATTGGCAAAATAAATTTTTATATCTAAATTTTTTTCAAGTTGTTGTCAATTTGAAAATTCTTTGCCACGATCAAAAGTAATAGTTTTAACAATGTTTTTAGGAAGAATTGATAAATAATAACTAACATTTTTATTAATAACTTTAGTAGTTCTGTTTTTAACTAATATTGCTAAAGTAAATCGTGATACTCTTTCAACTAAAGTTATTAAACATGATTTGCTTTTACCTCGTGATGATACTATAGTATCTCCTTCTCAATGACCAAGTGTTATACGATCATTAACATTTATATCTCGTTCTTTAATTGATTTACCATTAAACTTGCCACGATTTTCTTTAGATTTTCGTTTTTTACCTTTTCTTCTTAAATTTTTACTAGTAACTTTATCAAGCATTCCAAAATAAATTCAAGTATAAATTGTTTTAAAACTAATAACTCACTCTTTATGAAAATTTTTAATTCTGCCATAAATTTGTTCAGGTGATCAACCTAATAGTAATTTTTGTTGTACATATTTTACTAAATTCTTATTTTTAAACTTATGAAAACTAATATGTGATTGTTTTCGATTTTCAGCTTTATTTTGTGCAATTAATGAAAAATAATGATTATTATCTTTATTTCTATTAATTTCTCGAATAATAGTACTAATACTTCGATTAAGATTTTTAGCTATTTCACTAATTTTAAATTTAAATTTCAATTGATTCTCAATATAAATCCTTTCATCTATGCCAAGATGTTTATAACTCATATAAAAACTCCTTACTTTTTTCTAAACTAAATTTAGCATTATGAAATTTTTATATGAGAATTTTTTGCAATTTTATTTACTTGCACTTACAAGTATAACTCAGCATTTTTTATCAATGATCTTATTTATTTAATGGTATTATTAATGAACAAACATCATTATATGTTAATCCATCTATATTTCAATCAATTGATGATCCATATCTTATTTCCTTTAATGAAGTTAATGGTCAAGTTGATAGTAATTCAGGAAATCATAAAATTATTAATTTTCCGGTTTTAATATCAATATATGTTATATTGGGTTTAGGATTATTAGCAGGTAGTTGATACTTATTCAATCGTAGAGATTTTACTTAAAAAGTATAATATAAAATATTTTAATATTTATATTAGTTAGTTTTATTTTTAGATAGCATGAACTAACTTCATGCTATCTATTTTTAAAATAAATGAATTTGTAACTATTTAATTATATTAAAACACTTAAAATATAAAAAAATAATTATCAAAATGATAATATGTAAATCATGTAAAATTAATCTAGATTATTAAGTAACGTTTTTCTTTTATTTTGTTTATAGTTATATTTTATATAATTATGTGTTATTATATTGTTGTATTAATCAATAATTAACGATTACAACTTTTATAGTCTTTTAAGATTATTTTGGTTTCACGCAAAGGATTGTTTTTTATTATGCAACAAGATTTTTATATTAAAAAGGTTTTTTATGCTTGTTATGTAAAAAATATAGTGTTACCTATTTCATTTTTGAGTAATATTGGAAATAAAAAAGGTAAATGTTATGTTGGTAATAAGCAAAAATTGAGAAATAGTACTGTTCGTGCAAAAAATAACTTAATTCAAAAAGCATTGCATAATTTTTATGATAGTAAAATAATGAGTTTTGTTACTTTAACCTATAAAGATAATATGCAAGATATTAAAAAAGCTAAGAAAGATATTGGCTTATTTTTTATTAAATTAAAAAAATGATGAAATGACCCTAAACGTTTAAAATATTTAGGTGAATTAAAGTATTTTTATGTTTATGAATATCAATCTCGTGGAGCAGTTCATTTTCATATAGTTTTTAATAGAAAAGTACATAAAAGTATGTTATTAGAATGATGAACTCATGGTTTTAGTGATTTAAAAGTAGTTAAAAAAGGTACAAATGAATTTGTTATTAAATATTTAGGTAAATATGTTACAAAAGCATTTGATGATATTAAGTCTTTAAATCAAGTGGATGTAGGCATTAAAGCATATGCTTTTAGTCGTAATTGTAAAAATCCTATTATAATTCGTGGTATTAAAAAAATAACAATTCAAGATATAATTAAAGCAAGTTTTAATGCAACAAATGTATTTTATTTTAAAACTCCAAAAGATAGTGATGGTAATACTATTTTAACTGGTGGTATTATTGAAAGTACTGTTGTAAATGATTACTTTAAGGATTATGAAGATTATGAACGATATATATATTTAAGTGCTTTATCGCATAAACACTATTTACGGACTAGTGAAATTGGTTATTTAATTCATAAAGATAAAGATGTTTCAACTTGGTTAGATAAAATTTTTGGTGATAAAGTTGAAAAAATAATTTTTGGTAATAAAAAGTTAAATTAAATTTTAATTACAATACTTGTATATATATATATATATATATATAATGTTATTTGTAATTATACTTTTATTTGCGTGGAAGTATAATTACGTTTTTATTTGTTTTTTTGTTTTTTGTGTTATTATGTATGTAGATATTTATTTGCTTAATAATTGCATTAATGTAACGAGTTAATAGTAGTAAAGGGTTATTGAGAGTAAATATTTAACTATTACAATTGTTTATACAATTTCACGCAAAGAATAATTAGATATTTACTTTTTTTTGGATTTGATTAATTTTTAATTATTCAAATTGTATTAAACATAATA
This sequence comes from Spiroplasma endosymbiont of Thecophora atra, assembly GCF_964019735.1. Classification (NCBI taxonomy): domain Bacteria; kingdom Bacillati; phylum Mycoplasmatota; class Mollicutes; order Entomoplasmatales; family Spiroplasmataceae; genus Spiroplasma; species Spiroplasma endosymbiont of Thecophora atra. The sequence continues at coordinate 541,137 of NZ_OZ026464.1, forward strand.
GTTTTATTAAAGACAATTTAATATTTTTACGTAATGTATTTATATATATTTATTATGATTTTTTTTAAAAGAAAGAGAGGCATACCTCGGTTCGGTTAAATTAAAATTCAGGTTAAGTATGTAGGGTAATTTATTCTTTTTCCTATTTGCGTGGGAATTTTTTTATATTTATTAAAAATAAAAAAAAATAAAAAGGTTAATAAAGCAATATTAAAGGTTGGTTCCAACCAGAACCTTGGTTGGTGGAACCATGGGCTTTAAAGCCCATTGGGGTAGGTTGCGAAGCAACTAGGGGCAACGTCCCTAAGAACTTGAAAAACTTAAGAGTATTAAGGAGATGTTTTAATATATGGCAAAAGAGGTTAAAAAAGGAAAAATTATTACTGCTATTGTTGGTGGTACTACTTTAGTTGGTGGAGCCACTGCTGGTAGTATTGCAGCAACTGTTGAAACAGAAGAAGTAGAAAACGAAGAAAAAAAATATAATAATATAAAAGGTTTTAAAAATATATCTGGTAAAAATAATTTTATTAGTAGTATTTCTAGTTTAACAGTAGATGATAAAGGTGTGGTATGAGCAACAACGACTACAAATGGATTGTATAAATTAGAAAATGGTGAACAATTTACCAAAATTAACGTCTCTGGTATTGATGAATGCGGTAATTTTTATAGTTTATTAAGTTTAAATGGAACATTTTATTTAGGAATATTAGAATATATGGGAACCGGCTTTTTATATAAGAGTAATGCCATCAAAGATAATGTAATAGAATTTAATAAAGTTCCTGGTCGTGGGTGAAAAAGGAATTATGGATTTATTACAAATTTTATAAACATTAGCAATGGTAATATAATTTATGCTGCAGCTAATACAAGTAAGACTACGAGTTATTTATACTATACTACTGATAATTGAGCAACATGTTCTTGATTTAGTAACATTGAAACTTTAATTACAAGTTTAGCAGTATCTAGTAATCAAACAGTTTTTGTTGGTACAAAAACTGTTGAAAACAAAGGTAAATTATATAAATCAACAAGTGGAACAACATTTATTGAGGTACCTGGTTGAAAAGAAAATAATGGTGAAGTTCATAGTTTATTAACTGTTAATGATATAGTTTATATAGGAACAAAAACTGGTATTGGTCAAGGTAAATTATTTAAAATTACTAATGATGGTATTGTTCATGAGATTACAGAATGAGGCAAAGATGCTGGTGATATTGGTGAGATTCATAGTTTATTAAATATTAAGGGAATTATTTATGTAGGAACAAAAACTGGTGTTGGTCAAGGTAAAATATTTAAAAGTAAAAATGATAATAATTTTGAATTAATACCTAACTGGGATATAAGTAATGGTGAAGTTTTAAATCTGTTTAATATTAATAATGATTTATATGTAAGGACAAAAGTTTCAAAACAAATTAGTTAGTTATTTAGATGAATATAAAATTATTTTTTTATATCTAGTTGAATTTAGACTTTGATTAGATATTTTTAAAGTTATATTAAATAATTTTACTAAACAAAATAATTAATATTTATTAAATTATCTATACTGTAATTGACAAATATATACTATGATATATAATTTTGTATATCATAAAAATGATATTATTAATTTAAATTAAGAAACAAATTATTAAAATTTTAACAATATTATAAAATTATAAATGAAGATTAAAGGAGATATATAATTATGAATTTTAAAAAAATATTATCTGTAATTACACCATTAAGTATTTCAACTTCAACAATTGGAGCGGGGATTATATATTATGATAATTTTGGTCAAGAAAAATTAATTACTAATATAAGCGAAATTAATTTGCAAAATATCATCGTTGAACCTAATTTAGGACAAGTTAATAGTGGAAAAAATGAAATTCCAACAAAAGCGGCCTTATTAATAAACATTAAAGAAGCAAATCCAGAAGCTAGTTTATTAACTATTAATGATTTTGATATTGTAAAAGAAGATAAAAATAACGTTACAATTAAAGGCAAAGGTAATTATATAGGAGAAGTTAATTTATATTACACCGTTACTAACTTTATTAATGCTAAATTGTAAAGGTAAGTGCAACTAAATTATTTTTCTATCCAAATATTCGATTGGTGAAAGATAATTTAGTATTTTTCTTGGTCTTTGGTTTAAAGACAATATAAATTTATGAACTTCATTTTTATTAGTTTTTGAAAAAATAAATTTTTTAGGAAATTTTTCTCTAATTAAACCATTAGTATTTTCATTAGTACCTCTTTGTCAAGGTGAATATGGATTGGCAAAATAAATTTTTATATCTAAATTTTTTTCAAGTTGTTGTCAATTTGAAAATTCTTTGCCACGATCAAAAGTAATAGTTTTAACAATGTTTTTAGGAAGAATTGATAAATAATAACTAACATTTTTATTAATAACTTTAGTAGTTCTGTTTTTAACTAATATTGCTAAAGTAAATCGTGATACTCTTTCAACTAAAGTTATTAAACATGATTTGCTTTTACCTCGTGATGATACTATAGTATCTCCTTCTCAATGACCAAGTGTTATACGATCATTAACATTTATATCTCGTTCTTTAATTGATTTACCATTAAACTTGCCACGATTTTCTTTAGATTTTCGTTTTTTACCTTTTCTTCTTAAATTTTTACTAGTAACTTTATCAAGCATTCCAAAATAAATTCAAGTATAAATTGTTTTAAAACTAATAACTCACTCTTTATGAAAATTTTTAATTCTGCCATAAATTTGTTCAGGTGATCAACCTAATAGTAATTTTTGTTGTACATATTTTACTAAATTCTTATTTTTAAACTTATGAAAACTAATATGTGATTGTTTTCGATTTTCAGCTTTATTTTGTGCAATTAATGAAAAATAATGATTATTATCTTTATTTCTATTAATTTCTCGAATAATAGTACTAATACTTCGATTAAGATTTTTAGCTATTTCACTAATTTTAAATTTAAATTTCAATTGATTCTCAATATAAATCCTTTCATCTATGCCAAGATGTTTATAACTCATATAAAAACTCCTTACTTTTTTCTAAACTAAATTTAGCATTATGAAATTTTTATATGAGAATTTTTTGCAATTTTATTTACTTGCACTTACAAGTATAACTCAGCTAATAAAAAACTAACAAATGAGAAAATTTATGCTTTAGCAATTGATTCACGAAATAATATTTTTAGAACGCAAGAAGATAAAGTTTATAAGCTTACTGTTACAGGAATAGAAACTTTAATGGATGGATTGGATTCAGGTAAAACTGCTAGAAATATAATAGTTGATGCAGAAGATAATGTTTATGTTGGAACTGATAGTGGTGTTGTTTACAAAAGTGATGGTAAAAATAGATTTGTAAAAATTTCATTGCCAGATTCAACAAATTGAATATGAGCTTTAACAGTTAATAAAAAAACCGGCATTGTTTATGCTGGTAACGATGATGGTGTATATAGCATTGATAAAAATGGTAATGTTAATCATATGTTAGGAACACATGATTATATTAATAGTTTAGCAGTAGGTGAAGATGGTTCTGTTTATGCGGGTGCTGATAATCGTGGTAAAATTTATAAAAGTTATGATGGTATAAGTGAATTTAAATTAATTAAACAACGAGATGATGCTGGATCAATGAAAAGTTTAGTAATAGATAGTACAAATAATATTTTTGCTGGCTCTGATAATGGTAGTATGTATGCTAAAATGTTAGAAACAGGCCATGAAATTAAACGTTTAGTAATAGATAAAGAAGGTAGTTTATTTATTGGTGTTGATTCAAATGAAGTTTATAAAAAAGTAAAAGACTCATCTATATTTTATAAAATGATAGGAATAGAAAATGGTTGAGAACATATTCTTGCTTTAACAACTGATCAAGGTGATAATTTATATGCAGCAGGAACTGAAGGGTACTTATATATAAGCAAAAATTTTAATTAATATTTTAGAAATTATAAAAATAGTTTAAATTGAATTTATTGTAATTATTAACAATTAAAATTTTTAGTTAAAGGAATATTTTATTTGAGTATCAAATAAAATATTCTTTTTTTTAATTTTTTTAAACTTATAAAATTTAAAAAGGAAAAAACTATTTTTTAAATAAAAATAAGTTTTAGGAGGTTGATAAATATGATTTTAGAAGATTTAGAACCAATGACTGATCAAGAGTGTCAGGCAGTTAGTGGTAATTTTCCTCAATTTTTGATGGGTGCCATGTTAGCAGGAATATCAATTCCTGTTATTAAAAATTTATGAAATAGTGTTTCAGGAAGTATTAAGTTACCAGATAGTTTTTATTGTAAATCGTTATATAAAAATAAAAAATATTTATTAATGCTGAGTTATACTTGTAAGTGCAAGTAAATAAAATTGCAAAAAATTCTCATATAAAAATTTCATAATGCTAAATTTAGTTTAGAAAAAAGTAAGGAGTTTTTATATGAGTTATAAACATCTTGGCATAGATGAAAGGATTTATATTGAGAATCAATTGAAATTTAAATTTAAAATTAGTGAAATAGCTAAAAATCTTAATCGAAGTATTAGTACTATTATTCGAGAAATTAATAGAAATAAAGATAATAATCATTATTTTTCATTAATTGCACAAAATAAAGCTGAAAATCGAAAACAATCACATATTAGTTTTCATAAGTTTAAAAATAAGAATTTAGTAAAATATGTACAACAAAAATTACTATTAGGTTGATCACCTGAACAAATTTATGGCAGAATTAAAAATTTTCATAAAGAGTGAGTTATTAGTTTTAAAACAATTTATACTTGAATTTATTTTGGAATGCTTGATAAAGTTACTAGTAAAAATTTAAGAAGAAAAGGTAAAAAACGAAAATCTAAAGAAAATCGTGGCAAGTTTAATGGTAAATCAATTAAAGAACGAGATATAAATGTTAATGATCGTATAACACTTGGTCATTGAGAAGGAGATACTATAGTATCATCACGAGGTAAAAGCAAATCATGTTTAATAACTTTAGTTGAAAGAGTATCACGATTTACTTTAGCAATATTAGTTAAAAACAGAACTACTAAAGTTATTAATAAAAATGTTAGTTATTATTTATCAATTCTTCCTAAAAACATTGTTAAAACTATTACTTTTGATCGTGGCAAAGAATTTTCAAATTGACAACAACTTGAAAAAAATTTAGATATAAAAATTTATTTTGCCAATCCATATTCACCTTGACAAAGAGGTACTAATGAAAATACTAATGGTTTAATTAGAGAAAAATTTCCTAAAAAATTTATTTTTTCAAAAACTAATAAAAATGAAGTTCATAAATTTATATTGTCTTTAAACCAAAGACCAAGAAAAATACTAAATTATCTTTCACCAATCGAATATTTGGATAGAAAAATAATTTAGTTGCACTTACCTTTACAATTTAGCTAATTAATATAAAATTACATATTTTTTTCTTAAAAGAATAAATAACACTAAAAAATGACTTTTACTATAAACATTATGTATACTGAAAAAAGAATGTATAATAATAACAGAAAATAATTTTTATTTTTGGAAAAAAATTTTTGAGTACGAACGATTATGAGAAATATAAAAACGTTGTTAAAATTATTAGGAGCAGTTAGTTTAAGTACTGTTGCAGCAAGTTCAGTTGTGGCTTGTGGAGGAGGAGCAAATCCAAATCCTACACCAACTAAAGAAATGGATGTTCAAGTTAAAAAAGATTTTGGTTTTTTAGATGCTAATTCACTAGTTAAATTGAGTATTGATATTAATGCAACTAGTAAATTAGCATCATGAAAATCTGAACAATTAGCAATTACTGCGACAGCTTTATTAAAAGGTGATACTGGTGAGCAAAAAGCTAAGTCAAATGATGCTGCGAATTTTTTAGTTAATGTTTTAAAAATTGAAGCAAAAACTGGTGAAGGTGAAAACAGAATATTTGAGGTTAAAAAAACAAATGAAATTAGTATCAATGTTTAATCATATTCACCTGCAATTTCTAAGAAGGCAGATAATGCTGATTATGTAGTTACTGGTGGAACACTAATTTTTAATTTTCAAAAAAATAATAAGTCATTAGGTGATAATTTCTCATTAGATATTTTGGGTCAATCAGTTCAAGGATTAGTTACATCAATTTTACCAACTACAATATCAAATGCTAATTTTGAATCTATTCCTGGATTTGCAGTTGGGGAACCAAAAGCAAAATTTCCAGTTGGTACAGATTTAACACAATATTTTAAAACTACTGAACTTGAAGGTAAAACAGTAAAAAGTATTGCTGACCTTATTAAACAAGGTGCTTTAAAAATTAAAGTTAGTGAAGCTGCAGAAGGTACAGGAAATTTTGTTAAAGGAAATACCATAAAAGTAAAAATATCAATTGGTGATATTCAATTTGCTACTGAAGAGACTTTATTTATATCTTAATTATTAAAATTAATAAATATAACAAAGAAGAGTGAAATTTCACTCTTCTTTTTATATAGTTATATTTAATTTTATTTAAATGGAGAACTAAAAGGATTACTATTTTGTTTTCTATCTCAATGAGAACTTCCAGCATTTTGATTACTTTTATTTTTCATTTCTTCATTTCATTGTTTACCTTGTTTTTTAGGGATTCACATTGAATGGGTAGAAGGTGGAGCATAATAAACAGTTTTTATGTTTTGTGCTATTTTATTTTACTTGCTTTTATTTCTTTATCATATAAAACATCACCAGAACAAATGCCACAATTTGTTGTTCCTTTAGTCTTTGTTTCTATGGCAAATCTATTTCTTAATCTTTGATCTATTTTTAAATTAGTTACTTCATTTCTATTAGCATAGTTGTGCTTTTTTAATTGTTGTTCAGTAAGTTTCACAAATGATTCTGTAACTCCACATATTGTTTGTTCTTCTAGTACAGTTTCTTTTAATCTATTTTGTTGATTTTGCAAATGATATTTAAGTTGTTGTCTTTCTTGTGTTTTAGATTTAAACATTTTTCTTCCATCTTCCTTTTTAAATATGCTGAGTTATACTTGTAAGTGCAAGTAAATAAAATTGCAAAAAATTCTCATATAAAAATTTCATAATGCTAAATTTAGTTTAGAAAAAAGTAAGGAGTTTTTATATGAGTTATAAACATCTTGGCATAGATGAAAGGATTTATATTGAGAATCAATTGAAATTTAAATTTAAAATTAGTGAAATAGCTAAAAATCTTAATCGAAGTATTAGTACTATTATTCGAGAAATTAATAGAAATAAAGATAATAATCATTATTTTTCATTAATTGCACAAAATAAAGCTGAAAATCGAAAACAATCACATATTAGTTTTCATAAGTTTAAAAATAAGAATTTAGTAAAATATGTACAACAAAAATTACTATTAGGTTGATCACCTGAACAAATTTATGGCAGAATTAAAAATTTTCATAAAGAGTGAGTTATTAGTTTTAAAACAATTTATACTTGAATTTATTTTGGAATGCTTGATAAAGTTACTAGTAAAAATTTAAGAAGAAAAGGTAAAAAACGAAAATCTAAAGAAAATCGTGGCAAGTTTAATGGTAAATCAATTAAAGAACGAGATATAAATGTTAATGATCGTATAACACTTGGTCATTGAGAAGGAGATACTATAGTATCATCACGAGGTAAAAGCAAATCATGTTTAATAACTTTAGTTGAAAGAGTATCACGATTTACTTTAGCAATATTAGTTAAAAACAGAACTACTAAAGTTATTAATAAAAATGTTAGTTATTATTTATCAATTCTTCCTAAAAACATTGTTAAAACTATTACTTTTGATCGTGGCAAAGAATTTTCAAATTGACAACAACTTGAAAAAAATTTAGATATAAAAATTTATTTTGCCAATCCATATTCACCTTGACAAAGAGGTACTAATGAAAATACTAATGGTTTAATTAGAGAAAAATTTCCTAAAAAATTTATTTTTTCAAAAACTAATAAAAATGAAGTTCATAAATTTATATTGTCTTTAAACCAAAGACCAAGAAAAATACTAAATTATCTTTCACCAATCGAATATTTGGATAGAAAAATAATTTAGTTGCACTTACCTTTACAATTTAGCATATAAAAAAATTATTTACTTTTAAAATTAAAGTAATTAGTTTAAAAAACTTAATATTAAGTTTTTGTTATTTTATATCATAAATAAATATTTTATATGTGTAATTTACTTTTTACTTTTATAATATATTGTGTGTTTTTATTGGTATTATTTTTTAAGAAAAGTAAAAAATATTTTTATAATATAATTTATTAAAATACAATTCTATTTTTATGTTTAAAAATAATTTGTTTAAAATATAAAAAATATGCTACAATATACAGGCTTAATTTAATGAAAATAAGCAACACATTTGTGAATTCATTGCCTAGTGCTTTTTAATTAAAAAGTGGCCAATGTTAGAAATAAATGGAAGAAAAACAAATTAGAAGGAGACAATATGTCAGTTGTAACACGTGAACAACTCCTTGAAGCGGGAGTTCAGTTTGGTCACCAAACTAAAAGATGAGATCCAAAGATGCGTAAATATATTTTTGGTCAAAGAAATGGTATTCATATTATTGATTTACAAAAATCAATGCGTAAATTAGATGAAGCTTGTCACTTTGTTAAAGAAACTAGTGAAAATGGTGGTAAAGTTTTATTTGTAGGTACAAAAAAACAAGCCAAAGAAGCTGTGCAAGAACTTGCAATTAGTTGTAATTCACCTTATGTAACAGAACGTTGATTAGGTGGTAATTTAACTAATTTTAAAACTATTAAATCAAGTATTAAAAAGTTAATTGATATTGAAAATAAAGAAAAAAGTGGAGAAATTAAACTTTTAACAAAAAAAGAGCAAATGTTAGTAATTAAAGAAAAAGCACGTTTAGAACGTAACCTTGGTGGTATTAGAAATATGTATAAATTACCAGAAGCTATTTTTGTTACTGATACTATTACTAATAAAATTGCTGTCGAAGAAGCAGTTAAACTTGGTATCAAAATTATTGCGATTTGTGATAGTAATTCAAATCCAGATAATATTGATTATATTATTCCTGGTAATGATGATGCTACAAAATCAATTACTTTAATTACAAAGAAAATTGCTGAAGCTATTAATGAAGGACAAAGTGTAAAACCAGTTATTGATAAAAAAGAAATAGTAGTAGAAGAAACTACTAGTCTTGATGAAAATAAAACTGAAAATGGAATTGAAAAAAATAAAGAATAAAGGAGAATAGTTTATATGTCAGAAGTTAAAGTAGATGTTAAATTATTGAAAAAATTAAGAGATACAACCGATTTACCAATTACTGATTGTAAAGAAGCTTTGATAGAAAAAAATAATATTTTTGAAGCAGCACTTTCCCTATTAAAAATTAAAGGTTTAGCAAAAGCAGAGAAAAAAAGTATTAATAAAGCCACTGAAGGGGTTACTAAAGTTGTTATTAGTGGTAATAATGCAATTATTGCTGAATTAAATTGTCAAACTGAACAAGTTGCTGATTTAGAAGATTTTAATGATTTATTTACTAAGATTTTAGAAACAATTTTAAAACATCAACCTAAAACTATTGAAGAAGCTTTAATGTTAAAAGCTGATGGAAGTAGTGAAAGTTTAAATGATGAGATAAGATTTGCTATCGCTAAATTAGGTGAAAATATTGTTTTAAATCGTTTTCAATATTTAAGTAAAAATAGTGATGAAGTTTTTGGTTCATATATCCATGGTGGTGGTAAATATAGTGGTTTAGTTATTATCAAAGGTGTTGATAAGGAAAGTGATATTCCAAATAATGTTGCTATGCAATTAGTATCAGCAGATGCTAAATACATTGATATTGCTCACATACCCGCAACAGTTCGTGATAAAGAATTATCAATTATTAGTGAAAAAACAAAAGAAGAAGAAAAATTGAAAGCAAAAAAACGTCCTGATAATATTCTTGAAAATATTATAAGAGGTCGTTTTGAAAAAGTATTATCTGAATTAACTATTGTTGATCAACTTTATATTAAAGATAATACAATTAAGGTTAAAGAATATTTAACTAAAAATCATGCTACAATTATAGCTATGATACGTTATCAATTAGGTGAAAAAATTGATAGTTCTGCCAAATAAACATTTAGGAGGTAAATAAAGTGAATTTTCAAATTATATATTATATTGCATTAGTAATGTTTATATTATTATTAGTTATTCTTGTTTGAGGATGATATAGTTTTAATAAACCAAAAACAACTATTAAATTTTTGAATTTAAAATTATTAGTAGCAACATTAATAGTTGGGGTAATTGGTTTAGTTATCTCGATTGTTCCAATTGGAATGCAAGTTTGAACATTTGAACCAGAATATATTAAATCTGATCCTGCTTTTTTAAGTTTATTAATAGTAGAGTATATATTTTTAGTTATCATGTTAGGATTAGCATATATTTTTAGTTTTGATTTTGGTATCGCAGTTGATGAACATAATATTTATTTCTTTGGACAAAGCGTTAATACTAGTAAAATTGTTGCATTGGAACAAAAGAAAAATGTTTTAAAAATTGTTTATGAACAGGGTATTAAAAAAATTAAAAAACGTTTAATAATTATTACTCCACAAGCACAACTTTTTGTTAAAGATCATTTAGCACAAAAAGTTATTGCTAACGTTGAATTAGAAACTGTCGCTGAAAGCGCAAATAATGATTCATTATCTAGTGATAATAGTAAATAAATAAGAAGCCACAAAGCAATCTGTGGCTTCTTATAATATTAAATTTAAGGAGGATGATCAAAAATGGAACAATTTAAATATAAACGAATATTATTAAAAATTAGTGGTGAAGCTTTAGGTGATGGTAGTAATGAATTATATAATAATGAAAGTATTGATAATGTTTGTCAACAAATTCAAACCCTAGTTAAGGCAAAAGTAGAAGTTGGTTTAGTAATTGGTGGTGGTAATATTTGACGTGGTGCTAAACAAGGAGAAAAGATTGGTTTAAAAAGAATTAATGCTGATTATATGGGAATGTTAGCAACTATTATGAATGCTTTGGTAATTGAATCAAAGTTAAAAGCGCTTAACGTAAAAGTTATTGTGCAAACATCATTAGAGATTAATCAAGTTGCTGAACCTTTTTATTACAAAAAAGCTATTAGTAGTTTTGAAAAAGGCTATGTTTGTATTTTTGCTGGTGGTATTGGTTCACCATACTTTACAACGGATACTGCAGCAGCACTTCGTGCTACTGAAATTAATGCGGATATATTATTAATGGCAAAAAATGGCGTTGATGGTGTTTATGATAAAGATCCAAATATTAACAAAAATGCTATTCGTTATTCACATTTATCATATCAAGATATTACTAATAAACAATTAAAAGTAATGGATTTAACTGCTTCAACAATGTGCATGGAAGCTAACTTGAAAATTATGGTATTTGATATTAAGGTTGAAAATAATATCATTAAAGCAGTACAAAATAAAGCAATTGCAACTATTATTAGCAATCAAAATTAACAAATTAAAGGAGAGAAGATAATATGAAACTATTAGATTTTATTTTATCTATTTTACAAAAAAGCAAAACATCAATCAGAATTTTATTTCCAGAAGGTGATAATGAAAAAGTACAGGCAGTAGCTTTAAAAATTATTAATGATAATTCACCTGTTAAAAATTTTATTACACCAGTTTTATTATTTAATAATGATAAAGAAATTCCTAGTAATATTAAAAATTCTAATATTAAAACATTATCTATTGAAGAAAATCAAGTAACAAATTTTACTAATCAATTATATGAATTAAGAAAAGCAAAGGGTTTAACTTTAGAAGCAGCTAATAAATTGGTATTAAGTCGTAATTACTATGGAATGATGTTATTAAATAATAAAGAAGTTAATGGTTTTGTTGGTGGTATTACTTTTACTACTGCTGATATTTTATGTCCGGCTTTACAAATTATTGGACCAAAAGCAGGTACTAAAACTGTTTCAAGTACATTTATTATGAATAAAAATGAAGAAATATTTTTATTTAGTGATGGTTCAATTAATTTAAATCCAACAGCTGAACAATTAGCAGATATTGCAAAATCTACAATTCACTTTGGCGAACTTTTAGAATTTAATCCAATTAAATTAGCAATGTTATCTTATTCTACTAATACTAGTGGTAGTGGTGAAAGTGTTGATAAAGTACGTAATGCTACTAACTTTGTTCAGCATTTAAAATTAAAGAATGTGCAAGTAGCAGGACCAATTCAATTTGATGCTGCTTGAGATCAAGAAGTGCGAAATAAAAAATTCCCAGAATTAACAATTAAAAATCATTGTAATGCATTTATTTTCCCAACTTTAGATGCTGCTAATATTGGTTATAAAATTGCCCAAAGATTAGGTGATTATAAAGCTATTGGTCCTATTGTTTTGGGTTTAAATCAGCCAGTTAATGATCTTTCTCGTGGTGCTACTATTGATGACATTTATTACACAGCATTGATCACTGCTATTCAAACATTAATTAAGAATTAATAAGGAGATAAAACAAATATGTCAGAACAAAATAAAATTTTAGTTATTAATGCTGGAAGTAGTTCTATTAAATTTCAACTTTTTAATGCTATTAATAATGATAAACAACCTCATTTTACTATTTTTTGTAAAGGTTTAGTTGAAAGGATAGCTATTAAAAATAGTAATTTTATTATTGAAATTGCTAATGGTGATAACTTTATTAAACATGAAGTAACGAAAGATATTCCCGATCATGTTATAGGAGCACAAACAGTTATTGATGCATTAATTGAGTATAAGGTCATTAATAATTTTGATGATATTAAACGAATTGGTCATCGTATGGTTCACGGTGGTCAAAAATTTAATAACTCAATTGTTATTGATGAGAAAGTCATTGCTGGTATCAAAGCATGTATTCCATTAGCACCATTACATAATCCACCAGCTTTAAAAGGATTATCATCTTTTCAAAAATTAGTTCCACATGCTAAACATGTGGCAGTATTTGATACTTCATTTCATAGTACTATTCCTGAAGAAAAATATCTTTACTCAGTTCCATATGATTGATATAAAACATATGAGGTAAGAAGATATGGTTTTCATGGTACTAGTTATCGTTATATTTTAGATAAATTAACTAATATTTTAAATAAACCAAAAGATAAGATTAATGCTATTATTTGTCATTTAGGTAATGGTGCTAGTATTTGTGCTATTAAAAATGGTAAAAGTTTTAATACTAGCATGGGATTAACACCATTAGATGGTTTAATTATGGGTTCTAGAAGTGGTATCATTGACCCTTCTATTCATGGTTATATGTGTAATGTTAAAGCAGAAGCAACTATTGAAACTATTACTAATGATTTAAATAAAAGTTCAGGTTTATTAGGAATTAGTGGACATTCTTCTGATTTACGTGATGTTCTTGCAAGTAGTAATGATAAAAACCATAAATATCATTTACAATCACAATTAGCAATAAAAATGTTTGTTCAAAGAATTGCTAATTATATTGTTCAATATGGTAATGATTTAGATAGTAATATTGATGCATTAGTATTTACAGCAGGTATTGGTGAAAATTCTGTAATTATTCGTCAATTAGTTATTGAGGAAATTAAAGTGTTTACTTTAAAATTAGTAACTAATAAAAATAATGATAAGTATAATGATTACTTAGAAATTAGTGATAAACAATCAGAAGTTCCTATTTTTAAAATTAGAACAAATGAAGAATTAATGATTTGTCAAGATACATATAATTTATTAAAAAATATTTAAAAAATAAAAAAAATATATTAAGGTTTTTTGTTTTGATATATAATGTTTAAATTAAGTGAAAATACTTAATAATTATCAAATTTTAATTAAAAATAAATACTTTAAAGATTCAAGGAGAAAAAAGTATGACATATAAAGACATTAAAGAAAAGAAAATTTTTAAAATTTTTGAAAAAGATGAAATTGAAAATTTTGATAAAAGCATGATAAATAAAATAAATAATTATGACAAAAAAAATAAACAAACTAATAAGCCGTTCTTAAATAATAATTGAGATACTTGTCGTGGCTTATTAGAAATTAATAAATATCATCATGATCATGATGGAAGTAGTTCATCAGTAATGGCAATTTCAGCTTCTTAAAATTATTGTTATATTCATTTACTGAACAAAGAAAGAGTTGTAACTATTAAATAAAAAGTGATAAAATAATGTATATATTTGTATTTGTGATTACACAATAAAAGAAATTGAAAAAAAGTAATAAGTAAGAGAGGATTTTAGTATGGAAAGAAAACAAAAGATAGTTGTTATAGGTGTTAATCATGCCGGAACAACAGCATTAAAGGCAATTATGAGGTCTAATTCAAATAGTGAAGTAGTAGCATATGATCGTAATGATAATATTTCATTTTTAGGATGTGGAATTGCGCTTTGAGTTGGTAAAGAATTTACTGATCCAAAAGGATTATTTTATGCCACAATTGAAAAGTTAAGAGCATTAGGTGTTAAAATTAAAGAAAAACATGAAATGATTAAATATGATAGTAAAGCAAAAACTGTTACTATTAAAAATTTAGATACTAATGAAGTATTTATTGAAAGTTATGATAAGTTAGTATTAGGAATTGGTTCATGACCAATCTTAAATCCAGGTGGTAAAGAAATTCCTGGTTTAATTGCTCATAAAGATGGTGCGATTGTTAAAGATACTTTAAATGGTGTTAAATTAACAAATGGCATTCATTTATCAAAACTATACCAACATGCTCAAGAAATTATTTCTGATTTGAGTAAACCGGAAGTAAAAAAAGTAGTAGTAATTGGTGCAGGTTATATTGGTATTGAATTAGTAGAAGCTTTTTATAAAGATAAAAAAGAAGTTACTTTAATTGATTTTGAAAATCGTATTATGCCTCGTTATTATGATGAAGAATTTACAAATGATGTTGAAGCAGATATGAAAAAAGTAGGAGTAAAATTACAATTAGGAGAAACTTTACAAGAATTTATTATTAAAGATGATAAAGTGAGTGAAGTAAAAACTAATAAAGGAACATATAAAGCTGATTTAGTAATTATGGCTGTTGGTTTCTTACCAAATACTGCTATCTTGAAAGATGAGAATGGTAAAGTTCAACTTAACTTAGATCCTCGTGGTGCAATTGAAGTTAATGAATATTTTCAAACTTCAGATCCTAATGTTTATGCAATTGGTGATTGTATTAATATTCGTTCAAATGCTTGAAATAAAAATGTTAATATTGCCTTAGCAACTAATGCTGTACGTAGTGGTTTAATTGCTGGATTAAATGTTGCAAAAACAGATCCTAAAACAAGAATCGCCTTTCCTGGTGTTCAAGGAACAAATGCAATTGCTGTTTTTGGTTGAAAGTTATGTGCTACTGGTTTATCAGAAGTTTCTGTAAAAGCAATTTTAGGTTCTAATAATGTAGAAGCATATTTTTATCAAGATACAGTGTTTCCACCTTTTATGAGTGAAAATCATGAAGTAAAAATTAAAATTATATGAGAAAAGAGTTCTCGTCGTATTGTTGGAGCTGAAATTGGTTCAACTCATGATCATACAGAAACAATTGCAATGTTTTCATTAGCAATATTGAAAAAGGTTACTATTGATGAAATTCCATTAATTGATATGTATTTTTTACCACACTTTAATAAGCCTTATAACTTTGTTACTGCGGCAGCACTTTTAGCAACAGGAATTTTAACAAAAGAAGATGTTACATATCCAGATCCATATTTAAAAGGTAAGAAAAAATAGATTGTCTTGTCAAATTAATTTTGAGAGGAATAAAATATAATGGTTAGTAATGAAAAATATTTAAAACTTAGAGCAAGAATGACTTCACCAGTTAAAGAAAGTAAATATAAAATTGCTTGATGATTAAAAATTATTTTGATATTTACTTTTCCATTATGGATTATTTTTTTTAATTACTAATTTTTTTATTGGTTTAATGATGCGAAATGTTATGGAAAATTTTCAACGAATTGGACGAAGTACTAATCCAAATTTTGATAAAATTGATCTTAATACTTTGAGTTTTTATAATCGAGATATGGAATTACAAAATTCTCTACAACTAATGATTGATGATAGTAATTGGGATATGATGGAAGCACAAGATATGACGATAACTACTTATGATAATCGCTTGTTATCAGCTTTTTTCATTAATAATCATCAATCTAATAAAAATCATAAATGAATAATTGCAACTCATGGTTGACAACAAAATTACTATAGCATTTTATATTTAGTTAAACATTTTTATGAGCAGGGATATAGTATTGTTACTTATGATACAAGAGGTCATGGTAGTAATAATATTCATGATGCAATTACTTTTGGCAATAAAGAAGCAGATGATTTATATGCTGTTATTTTAAGTCTTAATAATTATTTAACAGAAACAGATTTTAAACAACCCCCCAATATTACTTTAATTGGTAATAGTATGGGTGCTAGTACTGTTTTGGAAACAATATCTCGATTTGATACTGGTAAATTTGGTGTTAAATGTGCAATTTCTGATTGTGGATTTGATAGTTTTAGTCATATTATTAAAATTATGGGTAAACAATACTTTAACCTTCATTGATTTTGATTTTATTATGGTGTTAAATTTTTCTTTAGGTTAAAAGATAAATTTAATATTAATAGTATTAATCCTATTAATAAATTAAAATATTGTTCTTCAATTCCTGTATTATTTATTCATGGTAATGATGATGAAACTGTACCAGCAACAATGGCACAAAAAATGTATGAAGAGAAAATAAATTATGAAGAAGAAACAATAAGTGAATTATTAATTATGCCATTTGCTAAACATATAAGAGCCGTCACTACCGATTATGATACATATTGCAAAACTACTTTAAAATTTGTTAATAAATGAACAAATTTTAAAACTGAAGATAAAGGAGATTAAATTAATAATGATTTATTATATTAATAATAGCAAAGACCCATATTTTAATTTAGCAGCCGAAGAATATTTGATTACTAATCCTTATATAACTGATGAAATCTTATTATTATGACAAAATAATAATACTATTGTTGTTGGTAGAAACCAAAATACAATTGAAGAAATTAATAATGAATATGTAAGAACAAAAAAAGTTAATGTTGTACGAAGATTATCTGGTGGTGGAGCTGTTTATCAAGATTTAGGAAATTTAAATTTTACTTTTATTTTTGATAAAAATAAAGATAATGCTCGTAATTATGCTCTTTTTACAAAACCAATAGTTAATGTTTTACAAAGTCTAGGTTTAAATGCTCAATTTAGTGGTAAAAATGATATTTTAGTTGATGATAAAAAAATATCGGGTAATGCCCAATATACATATAAAAATCGAATTTTACATCATGGTACTATTCTTTTTAATGTTGATATGCAAATGTTACCAAAAGTATTAAAACCTGATTTGGATAAATTAAAATCAAAAGGTATTAAATCAGTACAAGCACGAGTAACAAATATTTTACCATTATTAAATCCACCAATAACAATTGAAGAATTTCAAAATTTAATTATTGAACAATTAAAAAGTACAAAAAATACAAAGATTATGGAATTTTCTGAAAAAATGATTGCTGATATTGAATTATTAGCAAATACTAAATATCGAACTTGAGATTGAGTTTATGGTAAATCTCCAGATTTTGATTTAAAGCATAAAACACTTTTTCCTAGTAAAGGAACTATTCACGTTTGAATGAATGTTAAGGCAGGAATTATTGAAAATATTAAAATATATGGTGATTTCCTAGGCTCAGCAGGTACTACTAGTTTAGAAGAAAAACTAGAAAAACAAAAATATAATTTAGCAACTATTACTAATATCATTGAAAATGCTAATATTAATGAAATTTTTGGTGAAAATTTTCTTGTTGAAGAAATCATAAAAAGTATAATAAAATAATAAAAGTTAAGTAAGCGTATGTGTTTAAGCATATATTAAAATCCCTATTTACTTTTATAAAAATAGGGATTTTAATTTTGAAAGTGAACAAAAAAATGTTGAAATTCTAAAAAAGATAATTTACTAAATGGAAGTATTATTAAAAATATGATTTTTGCTTTGTAAACAAAAAAATATTATTTAACAATAATGTTTTTTTATATTTTTATTAATCAATAAAAATGTTAAAGTCTTTAAAAGAAAATAAGAATAAAAAAAGAATAATTCTAAATCATGTATGATTCAAATTATTCTTTAATAAATTCAATGTTGTATTTTAGCACTCTATAATATAATTAATTTTATTTAAAAAGTATTTTTAATAAGGTTCAGCAGGAGGAAATCGTTTAATAAGAGTAGCAGTAATAATATCATTTTTGACATCGCCATAATCAAATCTAATGTCTATATTGATATATTTATCATTTTTATCTTTTCGTTCAAGATCATCATCAGTTAGGTTTCTACCATCAACTGTAGCTTCATGAAGTTTTAATTTATTAGGATCATATCAATCTTTTCATCCTCAATCTCGTAGAACGCCATACGCAATTGATTCAGCAATTGGTTTGATTTGTTTTAATCATTGTTCAGCAGTATCATCATCACTTATTTTGCGGGATCATTCTGGTAAATGATTAAATGTTTTTTTAAAAGCATTAATTAAATCTTCCTCTTTTGGATTTATTAATTTTGTAATTGTGATTTTAACATCACCTGTGAAGTTGCTTTCTGGTTTAGCGGTTAAAATTGCATGACCAGGATTATTTATTGAGGCACTATTAAACTCTTTTATTTCAAGATCTTCTTTTACTACACCAGAATTATTATTTAAACTAAGTACTTCAGGAATAATAACTATGTTATTATTGGCATTTCTTCCTTCAACTTCAGTATTTGTAATTACATCTACTAATTTTAATTTATCATTAACGGTAATTTGTAAATTAGTTTCGGCATTGGTGATTGTATCATAGTTATAATTGATTTTAGCTTTGAGTGTGGTTGCTTTTTTTAAATCATCAGCATTTAATTTGTGATCAGCAATAGTAATTTGATTGAATTTAAATGATGATTTGTTAAATAGTTCTTTAATTTCGCCAGTTAGTTGTGCTTGAATGAAATCAGCAGTAATTTTGTTAGTTATAGTTTCTGGTTGACTTTTTTTATTAGTTTCCAATGTATAATTTATTTTATTAATGGCATCACTAATGTCTTGATTAGTAAGACATTTATTGGAAGTATTATTAATTTTATAATAAATTCCTAAACCAGTAGCGGTGCCAATGGTAATAAGTCCTAATGCAATAGCATAAGTTTTTCAATTTTTGTAAAATTGTTTTTTTCTTTTTTTTCATTAGTTAAAGTAAGATCTTTGTTAATTATTTCAGTCATTATTCCTCTTTTTCTTTCAATCTTTTTCATAAAAAAATAATTATATTATTTAATATTTGCAAGTATTATAAAATTGCATAATAAATATTATAACAATTATTCAGTTTTAATGTAAACTATTCGTTTAAAATAGAAATAGAAAGCATAAATCTTTCTTATGTTTTTTTTATTTAAAGTAATATGTAAGTATTTTAATAAAACCATAGATAAATTAATATTTATTCAGTTTATGGTAAATCTCCAGATTTTGATTTAAAGCATAAAACACTTTTTCCTAGTAAAGGAACTATTCACGTTTGAATGAATGTTAAGGCAGGAATTATTGAAAATATTAAAATATATGGTGATTTCCTAGGCTCAACAGGTACTACTAGTTTAGAAAAAAAACTAGAAAAACAAAAATATAATTTAGCAACTATTACTAATATCATTGAAAATGCTAATATTAATGAAATTTTTGGTGAAAATTTTCTTGTTGAAGAAATCATAAAAAGTATAATAAAATAATGAATAAAATTCTTATTTATGATATCCTTACTCTTATAACTAATATTAAAGAGGAAATATGAAGAAATATTTATGGATTTTATTTATAATGTTTATTTTTATAACACCAATTAGCAATGTTATTACATTTTTAGTAAATAATAGTTTTGATCAAACAAATAGTATAAATGATATTCTTTATCCAACACGCGGTTGACCAAAAAAAGATAGAAATCAATTAAATGTTTGACAATTTTTATATCAAGATGCTATTGATAAAGTAGGTAAAACTAATGATGATATTGTTAATGGTTTTAATAATTTTTATCTTGCTGAATTTGATAAATACCGTGATTCAGCAAGTAAAAATGCTGGTAAACCTGGCTATGATGAAATTGGTATACCAACAGCAGATATTAATGATTATATTAATAATAAAATTATTCATTCACAATCAATGCAAATATACATGGCCTTAACATTGCGAACATATTTTATTGAGTTTACTATTAATAAAATTAATGATCCAAGTAGTAATTATATTAATGCAAATGAATATTTAAACTTATGAGTTATGAAGTATTTTGAAGCTGGTTTTTATTTTCAATGAGTAAAAATTTGAATTCAAGATTTAGGTAGAACAATTGAAAAATCAATTGTTATTGATTTTTATACTTTTGATAAATATGTGGAACGAAATAACAAAGGTGAATATATGTAAAATAAACCACCCATTGCCAATACAGTAAAGCTACTATTAATTTTGGATTCTGATATGAAAAAAATGTTTAATCAATTATATGAAGAAATTTTAAATAATAATTTACAAGGAAAATAAAAATGATTATTCTAGAAAATATAAGTAAAAATTATGGTAAAAATCAGGTTTTAAAAAATATTAATTTAGAGATACCTGCTTCACAATCACTTGCTATTTTAGGTGCTAATGGTTCTGGTAAAACTACTTTGGTTGAAATTATTTCACAAGTTTTAAAACCAACATCAGGTAAAGTATTATTTCTTGATGATGTTGGTAAAAAGGTTAGTCGGAAAATTGGTGTTCAATTTCAAGAAGGTTATTGACCGGTTGGTACACGAATTATTGATTTAAAACAATTTTATAAAAATAAAAAATATATTAAAAGTGAAGAAGGCAAAGGATTAATTGATGTTTTTGAGTTAAATGATATTTTGAAAAAAGAAATTTCTTTACTTTCGGGTGGTCAAAGACAAAGATTTAATTGTTTTTTATCAATTTTAAATGATCCTGAAATTTTAATTTTAGATGAGTTAGTTACTGGTTTAGATTTAAAAATGCAAATTAAACTTGTTAATTTTATTAAGTCATGAAAAGAAATTAAAAAAATTAATTTATTAATTGTTTCACACACACCAGAAGAAGTTGAATTACTTTGTGATCGGGTAGTAATTTTAAAAAATGGTGAAATTTATCAAGACCAAAGTATTGATGCAATTATAAAAAAATATGGTAGTTTACGTAAAATGATGGTGGAGTATTATCAAAATGAAGTTAATGGTAACTAAAGAATTATTCAAACAAAGTACTGTTTCTAAATTTTCAAGACTTTTTTCTTTAATTTCAAAAGTAATTTTTGTAAATCCTAGAACTTACATTTTTGTATTTTTATTAGGTTTTTTAATTTCTGCATTATCATCATGATTATGAAATAATTATAGTTACTATCAAATTTTACCTTCCATTTTGTTAAATTTTTTATCAATATCAGTTTTTATTTCATCTTTTTATTTAGGAATATTTATGATTGAGTGGCGAAAGAAAAACTTTTTAAAAAGAATAAAAATAATTGGTATTAATGAATATTATATTATTTTAACAATTTTTTTATCAAATTTAATAATGGTATCATTATCAGTAATTATTAATATTATTTGTTATAATATTTATTCTTTAATTTCAATATTTAATTTTCATCTAAATTTGCTTTCTAATATTAGATGATTTATTTGAATTTTCTATATATTTGCTATAATATTATTAACATTTTTTTTAACAGTTGCTAACATATTTATTACAACATTTTTCCCTAAGTTTAATTTATCATTTGTAATGCTTGCTGTTTTTACCATATTTTTCATTATTTTTTCGGATGTTTTAATTCAACCAACAGTAACTAACAATAATTTAATATTTATTATTATTGGTTATTTGTGTCCAACTAAATATTTTATTTGGTTTAATATGTTGATTACTTCATATCAATTTTTAGATCCACTAGGAATAAGTCAAATTATTCAAAATTATAATGAAATATCATTTGTTGTTTTTACTAGTATTTGGCAAACATTAATTGGAATCTTGATATTTACTATGTTGTTTTCTTATTTATCAAAAAGATTTTTTAATTGAGGAATGAAAGGATAAAAAATAATGAAAAAAATATTATTACTTTTTGGTGTTTTTAGTTTAATTTCTGCTCCTGCTAGTTTAGTAGTTGCTTGTAATATTGGTAGTTTAGATGGTAGTGATTATTTAAATGGTTTACCAAATTTTGACTGAACAAATTCAGATTATGGAGATGGTATTAATTTTGATAATACTAACTCGCAAAATATTATTAATAATATTGGTAATATTAATGATTTGGGAAATGTTAAACCAAGCAATACTGGTCATTATTTAAATTATTCAAAATTTAATACTGGTTTTCAATGAACACAAAACATTAAAAAACAAGCAGTGACTGGCGTTCCTTTGAATAAAGGTTTTATGCCTAATGGTAATTATGCTTCTGATTTTGGTATAACTTCTTCAGCTCGAAAATATTTAAGAATGAATTCAATTTTAGATTGGAATCCACAAAAAGACTATGATGCAAAGTATAATCGAGCAACAGTACCTTTACAGAAACGTCAATTTGTAGCAACATACAACTCAAGTAACCAAGATGAGAATATTAATTATAATCAACTAGGATTTTCAACACGAAAACATCGTACTTTTGATAATACAATAGTGGGGACAAAAAATCCATTTGAAAATACACCATTAAATTGACAATATACTAATTATTTTATTAATTGATCAGGTTCTTGATTTGAAGGGCCAATTGTTCCACCACCAGCTGATGTTATTGATAGTGCACACATTAATGGAACACCAATATTTGGTAATCTTTTTCTTGATGGATATCATGGTTTAACAAAAGAAATGTTAAAAGATTTTCTTAGCAAAAATAGTGATGGTACTTATAAAATAGTTGATATTTTAATTAATATTGCTAATTATAATGGCTTTGATGGTTGATTTATTAATAATGAACCAAACGGCGCTGCTCCCAATGGTACAGTTTTAGATTATAATGTTATGGCCGAAATTATTAAAGAATTTAATTATAAAGTAGCTACTGCTAGTGATCCAAATATTCAAGCATTAAAAATAATTTTTTATCGTAATGGTGCTACAGTTTCAAAAGGTGTTAGTGGATATAATGATATAGAAACATTAAAAATGGCAGATAGTGGTTATCGTAAAACTAATGGTGAAGTTACACCAACTGATATTTAATTAACTTTTGGTGAAACACCAGATAAAACAACATCATTTTTAACAGATTATCCAAATTATAGTGGTAAAAATTTAAATACTATTCTTGATGCTGGAGCTAATGCCCAATTTTTTGGAAGTTATGATTTTCGACAATTAGGGTATGCAAAAACAATGATTGCTGGTAAACCTCAATATAATAAAAATGTGTATACTGGAATTTCTGATTTTTTAGATAATGGTGCTGGAACATTTGGATCGTATGCTTATAATTGAGCTAAAAATCATAATGTTAATGGTACTAGAGTTTATTTATTTGCGACACAAACAACAAATTTATTTAATAATATTCAATTTTCAGGAACAAATACTTTTATTAGAAATAATAATATTGGTATGCAAGCAAATAATAATGCAAATGATTATCAAGGTTGAAATGCAAGTGATAATTATCAAGAGGCAGCATTTATATCGGATCCTAGAATAAAAACTGCAGTTACTAAAGGAAAACCAAATCTATTTGTTAAAGATACTATTTATAATTATTTAACTAATAATGGTTATAACTCATCAAGTTATGGCATTGGTGATTTAGTTAAAGAACGAACTACTTTATTTGATGATAATCAAATTTTAAATAAGAAAACTAATTTTTCAATGGGTAGTGGTATTAAATTTGTTAATCATGATCAAAATGGTAATAGTATTGTTGCTAATGATTATCCATGAACAAATCGTAGATTAACTGATATTTTACCAACTTATCAATGAAAAATTTATGATGATGCTCATCCAGAACAACCATTAGATATCTCTAAAATTTCTGGTTTTTATGATTATGATCAAGTGTATGAAAAAGGAAATTCAATTGCTATTGGTTCGGGTTTTAATGAAGAAGGTGGTATAATTAATGGCGATTGAAATACAAGTAAAGTTTATGATTGAGATATTATGGGAACTAATTTAATTAAAAATGACCATCAGATCAGTTTTATTTATAATACTAATGGTGATAATAATGCTAAAGTTAATTTTTTAGTTACTATTACTGATCAAAAATCGTTAATAGCAAACCGTCAAACTTTTTCACCAAATAATGAAGAAGAGTTACAAGGTGGTTGAGTTAAAATTACTTTGGATTTAAAGAAAATTGGTGGTATTAATACTTTTAATCGTATTTTTAAATTAGGATTATAAATTAAAGCAACTAATAATAATTTTAAGTTTAATGTTGGTGAATTTGAAATAAATAGGCCAACAACTAATAATCAAATCAAAGAAAATACAGTAATTTTAAATCCAAAATCAGAATACGTAATTAATCGAACAGTTAATAATCAAATATTATACAATGCTCGTTTTCAATGAGATGCTGTTAATATTGAAAATTTAAGTTATTATGCTATTTATTATTTTGATGAAAAAAAATGATATCGTGTTGGCGAAACTAATTAAAACTATTATTTTTAAAAAATTTAAAATCTATTCATAATCAGTTAAAATTAATGATTAAACCAGTTTATAACAATAATGTTATTGCTCAACAATCATTTGTGTTTAATATAGAAATTTAAAGGTGAAATATGAAAAATAAAAATAGTATAGTAATTTTTAGTCATTGTATAAGTTATATGTTTAAAACAATTTTAAAAACATTTAGAACTTATATTTACTTTTTAATAATGCCCGTTATTTTACTTAGTTTAGTTTATTTTTTAACATCACAGTCAATTATTAAATATAATCGTTATATTATAGTTTCTAGTTATATTTTATTACCAATATTATTTAATATTTTTTTAATTGGTCATCTTATTTGTCAATGACGCGAATCAGTTTTTTTAAAACAATTACACAATTTTGGTATCAATAAGATTGCATTTATTTTAAGTTTATTAATTGTTATTTTTGTTATTTCTTTTTGTACAGTATTTATATTGCTTGGATATTTATTTTTTCTTGATCAGTTACAAGGAACTAATATCATGACAGTATGAATATTAGCAATGAAAACTTTTTCACAATGATTTGGTCTTATATTTAGTATTAGTCTAAATATTATTGTTATTTTTTTCTTGGCTTTATTAATTTCTGGTTCTATAAAAAATCTTTATATAATGCTGAGTTATACTTGTAAGTGCAAGTAAATAAAATTGCAAAAAATTCTCATATAAAAATTTCATAATGCTAAATTTAGTTTAGAAAAAAGTAAGGAGTTTTTATATGAGTTATAAACATCTTGGCATAGATGAAAGGATTTATATTGAGAATCAATTGAAATTTAAATTTAAAATTAGTGAAATAGCTAAAAATCTTAATCGAAGTATTAGTACTATTATTCGAGAAATTAATAGAAATAAAGATAATAATCATTATTTTTCATTAATTGCACAAAATAAAGCTGAAAATCGAAAACAATCACATATTAGTTTTCATAAGTTTAAAAATAAGAATTTAGTAAAATATGTACAACAAAAATTACTATTAGGTTGATCACCTGAACAAATTTATGGCAGAATTAAAAATTTTCATAAAGAGTGAGTTATTAGTTTTAAAACAATTTATACTTGAATTTATTTTGGAATGCTTGATAAAGTTACTAGTAAAAATTTAAGAAGAAAAGGTAAAAAACGAAAATCTAAAGAAAATCGTGGCAAGTTTAATGGTAAATCAATTAAAGAACGAGATATAAATGTTAATGATCGTATAACACTTGGTCATTGAGAAGGAGATACTATAGTATCATCACGAGGTAAAAGCAAATCATGTTTAATAACTTTAGTTGAAAGAGTATCACGATTTACTTTAGCAATATTAGTTAAAAACAGAACTACTAAAGTTATTAATAAAAATGTTAGTTATTATTTATCAATTCTTCCTAAAAACATTGTTAAAACTATTACTTTTGATCGTGGCAAAGAATTTTCAAATTGACAACAACTTGAAAAAAATTTAGATATAAAAATTTATTTTGCCAATCCATATTCACCTTGACAAAGAGGTACTAATGAAAATACTAATGGTTTAATTAGAGAAAAATTTCCTAAAAAATTTATTTTTTCAAAAACTAATAAAAATGAAGTTCATAAATTTATATTGTCTTTAAACCAAAGACCAAGAAAAATACTAAATTATCTTTCACCAATCGAATATTTGGATAGAAAAATAATTTAGTTGCACTTACCTTTACAATTTAGCTAATTCAAACAATTAATATAATTATTTTTTTAACTTCTATTTTATTTGGTGACTTTTTTATTGATATGACATATACAATTTCAACACCAACCATTATTATTGGATATTTTGTACCACAAAAATATATAACTTGAATTAATTTTATTTTTTATAGTCAAAGTGATAAGAATTATTATAATTTTTTTCAGATTGTTCTTTCAGTTGATTATAAACTATCATTCACCAATATTTATCAACCAGTATTTTCTTGCCTAACATTTATTAGTTTGTTTGCTGTTGGATCATATTTTTCTTTTTTACATGGTACTAGAAAATAAGCAATTAAACAAAATATATTCTTATTTTTTAATTTTTAAAAATATAATAAGTTTATTTAAATATTGAATAATATATTATTTTTATAATTAAAAAAAGAAAAATTATAAAATTTAAAAATAGATCTTGAAAAAAAATATTTTTTAAGGAAAATTAGATTGTAATAAAAAAAGGATATGGTACATAAGAAATAAAACTAGTTATTTTTTAATCAAATATGGATTTGATACAAATTTGTTAGATAGGAGAGACTGGGAAATGAAGGTAATAAATGATTCTGTTAGTGACGAAATTTTAATGAATGGTTATCAAAAATTTTGTTATTCTTTTAGCAAAATTTTATTAGTTATTTTATTATTTCCTTTTGTTTATTTTTATTCAAAAAAATATCAAAAACAATTTTTTAAATTTTGTTTTACTTATCAAAAAGAAGGAAATGTTAAAATTAATGATGATCAATTAGTTGATATTAATAGTTTTGATTATCATTATTATGATTGTAAGATTAAAGAACTTAATAAATATGGTTATCCAATTGATTGAAAAAAAGAAAATTATCAAGAATTTGTTATTAAAAATAATAATAATGAAGATATTAGTTGTTTAACTGTTATTCAAAAAAATAAAAGCAAGAAATGAGTTATTGGTTTTCATGGTTGAACTGAAAATAAATATTTAGCTTTAAGGTTAGTGTCTTGATTTTATCAAGAAGGATATAATATTTTAACATTTGATAGTGTTGCTCATGGTAAAACTTATGGTCAATATAGTGATACTGGTCTTACTTGTGCGCAAGATGTTAATTGTTTAATTAATTGATTAAAGACTAATTATCAAGTTGAAACAATTGGTTTAATTGGTAATAGTATGGGTGCATCAACAATTAATTATTATTTGTTGAATTATGCACCAATCAGTTCAATTAATTGAGCAATTACTGATTGTGGATTCTCTAATTTACTTGTTCAATTTCGTTACGTTATGCAATATCGTTATAAAAAACCTTGATGATTAATTAGTAATGGTATATCTAAAAGATATCAAAAATTTACAAATACAAATATTTTAGAATATGATTTATTAAAAAAACTAAAAACAGGATTTAAAGTTCCTACCTTATTAATTCATGGTAAAAAAGATGATTTTGTCCCATTTTTCATGTCAAATGTTATTCATAATTTTCAAATTAAAGGTAATAATAAAAATTATAATTATTTATTTTTAGAAAATATTGGTCATGTTGAAACTTTGCCAAATGCTCATCAAACTTATATTAATGAGATAAAAAATTTTATTAATAAATATGAAATGAATAATAATTAGATAGAGTTAAGAAAAGTTATTATAGTCTTAATTTATTCATTGAACATTTCTTATTTTATTTTAGGGGGTAAAAAATGAAAAAAAATGCAAATTGTTTAATAATAGAAAAAAAAGATAATATATACATAATTAGTCCTACACCCAAATTACAAGATGATATGGGTATGGCGTGTTATGTTAAATATAATACAGAAAATGATGTAGTTAATAAAAATGATTTAGTATTAGCAGTAGAGGCTTCAAAAGCTATTTTGCATGCGTGCAGTCCACTAACAGGAAAGGTTTTGGAATATAATCAAAGAGCAATTGAAAATCCAACTCTTTTCAATTCAAAAAAGTCTAAAGATAATTGAATTTTGAAATTAACAGATGTAGTTGAAAAAGAATTTTTAGAACTTGAAGATAATTAAAATTGATTTACAAACTTAATAAAATTGGAGGAATATTATGATTTTAATTGAACCTATAAGAAATGGTAAATATATCAAAGATGGAGCTTATGCTTTAGCGATTCAAGTATGAGCACTACATAATTTAAAAGTAAAAAACAAAACGATAATATTTCCTTTTATTTGTGATCCTCATATTCAATTGGGATATTTTCAAAATCCAGAGGTTGAAGTTAATAAAGAATATTTGGATAAAAATAATATTCCAGTTGTTCGTCGTGATACTGGAGGAGGAGCTATTTTTATTGATTCAAATTCAGTAAATTTTTGTTTTTTAATTCCATTAAATTCTAATACTAATTCGATTTATGCTAATTACCAAGAGTTCTATAAGCCAATTATAAAAGTGCTTAAAGATATGGGGATTAAAAATATCATGCAAAGTGGAAAAAATGATTTGACAATTAATAGTAAAAAAGTTTCTGGAGCAGCTATGTTAAAAGAAGAAAATATTATTTATGGTGGTTATTCATTACTTTATGATATTGATTTGGATGCTATGATCTTGGCACTTAAACCAAGTCGTAAAAAAATTGAATCAAAAGGAATTAAATCAATTAATCAAAGAGTAGATAAATTAAAAAATCACCTTAATGAACAATTCAAAAAATTAACTATTTTTGAGTTTAAAGATGAAATTATTAAACGATTGATGAATGTAGAAAAAATAGCAGATGTTGAACGATACGTTTTATCAAATGAGCAATGACTAGAAATTGACAAGTTAGTTGATCAAAAGTATAAGAATTGAGAATGGGTTTATGGTTTAAGTCCCCGCTATCAATATAATCGTGAAGCACGTTTAGAAATTGGAACAATGAATATTTCATTAATAATTGATAATGGTAAAATTAAAAGTTGCAAAATTAGTGGTGATTTTTTTGTTACAAAAGATTTAACTATTTTTGAGAAAGGTCTTGAAGGTACTAAAATGATTAAACAAGATTTAAAAATAAAATTACAAGAATTGGATATTTCTTCATATTTTTTTAAGAAAATAGATAATGACCAATTGTTAGAATTAATTTTGAGTTAACATGCTGAGTTATACTTGTAAGTGCAAGTAAATAAAATTGCAAAAAATTCTCATATAAAAATTTCATAATGCTAAATTTAGTTTAGAAAAAAGTAAGGAGTTTTTATATGAGTTATAAACATCTTGGCATAGATGAAAGGATTTATATTGAGAATCAATTGAAATTTAAATTTAAAATTAGTGAAATAGCTAAAAATCTTAATCGAAGTATTAGTACTATTATTCGAGAAATTAATAGAAATAAAGATAATAATCATTATTTTTCATTAATTGCACAAAATAAAGCTGAAAATCGAAAACAATCACATATTAGTTTTCATAAGTTTAAAAATAAGAATTTAGTAAAATATGTACAACAAAAATTACTATTAGGTTGATCACCTGAACAAATTTATGGCAGAATTAAAAATTTTCATAAAGAGTGAGTTATTAGTTTTAAAACAATTTATACTTGAATTTATTTTGGAATGCTTGATAAAGTTACTAGTAAAAATTTAAGAAGAAAAGGTAAAAAACGAAAATCTAAAGAAAATCGTGGCAAGTTTAATGGTAAATCAATTAAAGAACGAGATATAAATGTTAATGATCGTATAACACTTGGTCATTGAGAAGGAGATACTATAGTATCATCACGAGGTAAAAGCAAATCATGTTTAATAACTTTAGTTGAAAGAGTATCACGATTTACTTTAGCAATATTAGTTAAAAACAGAACTACTAAAGTTATTAATAAAAATGTTAGTTATTATTTATCAATTCTTCCTAAAAACATTGTTAAAACTATTACTTTTGATCGTGGCAAAGAATTTTCAAATTGACAACAACTTGAAAAAAATTTAGATATAAAAATTTATTTTGCCAATCCATATTCACCTTGACAAAGAGGTACTAATGAAAATACTAATGGTTTAATTAGAGAAAAATTTCCTAAAAAATTTATTTTTTCAAAAACTAATAAAAATGAAGTTCATAAATTTATATTGTCTTTAAACCAAAGACCAAGAAAAATACTAAATTATCTTTCACCAATCGAATATTTGGATAGAAAAATAATTTAGTTGCACTTACCTTTACAATTTAGCACATGAATAAAAAATATTCTAAATTATTTTCACCAATCAAAATTTAAAATTTTGTTTTTGATAATCGGTTTGTGCTTTCACCAATTACCTTAAATGTTTCTAGTTATGATGGTTTTGCTAGTAAAGAAGATATTGATTATGCTCTTAAAAGAGCTCATAGTGCATACTTAGCGATATCTAGTGCTGCTTATATTAATTTAGAGGGACAAATTTTTGAATTTGGTTTTTCTGTTGCTAATGACGAACATATTGATTCATTAAAACAAGTTGCTAATGCTATGAAATCAAAAGGTGCAAAAGCTATTTTACAGTTAGCACATTCAGGTCGTTTTTCTATAATTAGTTTAAATCGTTTAGGTTATGTAGTTGGACCTTCTAAACAATCTTTTATGTATCCTTTTCCACATGAAGTTCAAGAACTGAGTATTAAGCAAATCAAAGAATTAATTAAAGATTATCAAAAAGCTACCTTAAGGGCTATTGAAGCTGGTTTTGATGGTGTCGAAATTTCTTCAGCACAAAAACTTTTAATTCAAGCTTTTTTTTCAGTAATTAGTAATCAAAGAAATGACATTTATGGTAATCAAAATTTAGAAAATCGTTCACGTTTGGGATTAGAAATTTTACAAGCAGTAAGAGAAACAATTGATAAGCACGCTAGTGAAAATTTTATTTTAGGATATCGAGCTACAGCTGAAGAAACTAGAGGTCAAGAAATAGGTTATCCAATTGAAGATTTTTTACAATTCATGGATCAAGTATTAATAAACATTAAAATTGATTATTTAGCACTAGCCAGTTGGGGAAGAAATATATATAAATATAAAGTTCAATCTCAGGGGAAATATTTTAATCAATTAGTGAATAAAGTTGTTTATCAACACATTAATTAACGTATTCCTGTTATTGTGAGTGGTGGTATAAATAGTTCTGATAAATGTTTAGAAGCCTTAGAATATGGGGATATGATAGGATTATCTTCTGTTTTTGTAGCCGAACCTGATTTTGTTAGAAAAATAAAAACTATGCAAATTGATAAAATTAATTTACATATTACTGAAAAAGATATTGAAAAATTAGCTATTCCTAAAGCTGCTTTTAAGGAAATGGTTAAACTTATGGATTATGGTGAAAGTTTACCTAAAGATACTAGGGATGAGTTAAGAAAGTTAGAAAATAATTATTCAACTAAAAATTAATATTTTATTTAGAAAAAGGTAATAAAAATATGAAACAAAAATGAAAAATTAAAACTATTAATGAGTTAACTACTTTACAATATGAGGTCATTATAAAATCAGTAACGGAACTTCCTTTTAAAAATAAATATTGAGATAATAAGGAAAAGGGAATTTATGTCGATATTTTATCAGGTGAACCATTATTTGCATCATCAGATAAATGTAATTTTGGTCATGGCTGACCAAGTTTTACAAGACCAATCAGTGAAATAGTTATCCTTAAAAAGGAAGATAACACTAATCTAATGTTGCAGCGTACTGAAGTACGTTCTAAAAAAACTGATATTCATTTAGGGCATGTTTTTAAGGATGGTCCACAAAAAGAAGGCGGTTTACGCTATTGTATTAATTCAGCAGCTTTACGTTTTATTCCATTATCAGAAATGATTACAGAAGGATATGAAGAATATTTATCTTACATTAAATAAAAATATTTTTATTGTATATTTATTATCTTGATAATGTTTTATGATTATAAATTTTATTATAAAGTCCTAATTTTATTAGGACTTTATGTTGTAAAAAAATAAATAAACAACGATATTATTATTTGAATTATTTTTTTATTTTGTTTATTGTTAGAATATATTTTTCATTTTTACATGATAATAGGAAATAAAAAAATATGATATTAATAAAACGGGAGATAAATTAATATTTTAGTACAAATTATCTTGAACCAACAATTATTAGTAGTATAATGAAAAGGTATGTTCATTCATTATTTTAAAAATTAGTATAATTAAAAGTGTAACTGCAATTAGCTAAAATATTTAGGAGGAAAATTTAAATGTGAGTTGAGAAATTTGATAATCCCCAAAAAGAAATTTTTCAAATATTAAATGAAAAAGGAGTAATTAATCCTAATTTTGTTGATTATTTAAAAAAATTTGATAGTAAGGTTTTATTAAAAGCATATGAAAACATGTGTTTTTCACGAATACAAGAACAAATGCAAATGGAATTAAACTATGAAAAAGATGAAAAAGGACAAGTTAAATTAGTAAATGGAATTCCAAAAGTAATCGGAAAAGTTATTAACTTTTTATCTTCAAAAGGTCAAGAAGGTGTTGAAGTTGCTTATGCTAGTTGTTTACGACCAGGTATTGATTGATTAGTACCAGCCTATCGTAATAATGCAGCATGAATTACTGCTGGATATCCAGTTGAAAAAGTAATTCAATATTGATTAGGAAATGAAATGGGAAGTCAAATGCCGAAAGGTGTTAATATTTTACCAGTTAATATTCCAATTGCTACTCAATATTCACATGCAACAGGTATTGCTTTTGCTGAAAAATATAAAAAAGATAAAGGAATTGTTATTACTACGATTGGTGATGGTGGTACTTCTGAAGGTGAGTTTTCTGAAGCAATTAATTTTGCTGCTATCCATAAATTAGCTGTTGTTTTCTTTGTTGAAAATAATCAGTGGTCATTAGATACACCAACTGCTAAAGCAACAATGAGTTTAACTTTTGCACAAAAAGGAACAGCATTTGGCGTACCTAATATTCGTGTTGATGGTAATGATTTTTTTGCTGTTTATTATGCTACACAAGAAGCAATTGAAAGAGCAAAAAAAGGTAATGGTCCTTCATTAATTGAAGCTGTTACTTATCGTCAAAATGCGCATTCTGCTTTTGATATTAAAAAAGATTATTTTTCTGCTGAAGATTATAAAATTGAACAAGAATGATTAAAAAAAGATCCAATTGATCGTATTAGAGAATATTTAAAATCAATTAAACTTTGAGATGATAACAAACAAGCAGAATTAGATAAACAAATTACTAAAAAGGTTAATGATGCAATTACTTGAGCATTAAAAAATGAAAATGTTTCAATTGATGAAATATTTGATTATACATATGAAAAATTAACACCACAATTAATAGAACAAAAAGCAGAAGCAAAAGCTTTCTTCAATGAAGGAGAGAAAAAATAATTATGAAAAGAAATAATGTGCAAGCTATTACTTTAGCCTTAGAATTAGCAATGAAAAAAAATCCTAATGTTGTTGTTTATGGTGAAGATGCCGGTAATGTTGGTGGTGTTTTTCGAGCAACTAAAGGTTTACAAGCAAAATTTGGCGTTAATCGTTGTTTTGATGCACCAATTGCTGAAGCAGTTATTGCTGGTAGTGCAGTTGGAATGGCAATTAATGGTTTAAATCCAATTATTGAAATGCAATTTTCAGGATTTGCTTTCCCTGCTTTTCAACAATTGTTATGTCATGCTGCACGAATGAGAAATCGTTCTCGTGGT
This sequence comes from Spiroplasma endosymbiont of Thecophora atra, assembly GCF_964019735.1. NCBI lineage: Bacteria > Bacillati > Mycoplasmatota > Mollicutes > Entomoplasmatales > Spiroplasmataceae > Spiroplasma > Spiroplasma endosymbiont of Thecophora atra. The sequence continues at coordinate 575,540 of NZ_OZ026464.1, forward strand.
AGATTCACTTGTTCAATGGTAGTACGTATGCCTTCATATGATTGAAATAATGGTAATAATGGTGCTTTGGAGCATCATTCAGAAGCAATTGAAGCTTTATTTTGTCATATTCCAGGTTTAAAAGTAGTTATGACTTCAAAACCTAATGATACTAAAAAATTATTATTGGCAGCAATTGAAAGTCCAGATCCTGTTATTGTTTTAGAATGTTTAGGAACTTATTTCAATAGTTATACTAGCAATAATTATACATATGATGTTAGAGAAGAAGTTAGTGATGCTTATGAAGTGGCTGTTCTTGGTAAAGCTAAAGTTCTTAAAGAGTATAAGTCTGAAGAAAAACCTGATTTAACGATTGTAACTTATGGTTCAAAAGTTTATGATTGTGAAGCTGCTGTTAAAATTTTAGAAGAAAAAGAAAATTTTAAAATTGAATTAATTGATTTACAAACATTACAACCATGAGATGAAGAAACAGTTGTTAATTCTGTTAAAAAAACAGGAAGATTATTAGTTGTTTCAGAAGCGGTTCGTTCATTTTCAGTTGCTTCAGAAATTATTACCGTTGTTAATGAAAAGTGTTTTGAATATTTAGAATGTCCTCCAACAAGATTAACAGGTTATGATATTACTGTTCCACTGTCTAAAGGTGAAAAATGATTTATAATTAGTCCAGATAAAATTATGGAAAAAGTTAAACTAATGATGAATTATCCAGTTTAGTTAGTTGTTTAAAGAAAGGAAAGTGAAAAGATGGAATTGAAGTTTAAAGATATGGATGGAATCGATGAAGTTACTGTAACTCAAATTCATGTTAAAGTTGGAGATAATGTAAAAAAAGGTGATAATGTTGTTGATATTGAAGCAGATAAAGTTTCAGATAGTATTAAAGCCGAAGCGGATGGTAAAGTTTCTAAGATTCTTGTTAAAGAAGGAGATAGTATTAAATCAGGTGCTGTTATTGTTGAGTTTGGTGGAACGATTAGTGATAATAAAAGTCCTTCATCAACAAATTCTTGACCAAAATCTGAATCAGTTGCTAGTACATCTACAGTATCACCAGTTGAATTACCAAAACAAAATGTGCAACCTATTCAACAAACGGGTAAAGTATTAGCAACACCATTAGCACGTAGAATGGCTCGTGACTTAGGTGTTGATATGGGAACAATTAAAGGAACTGGTCCTCGTGGTAGAATTTTAAAAGATGATTTATTAAATGCCAAGAATGGTGGTACAATAACTAGTACTACTGCATCAACAACACCTATTAATTCAATATCTTCAGTTTCTGCTACAACTATTAGTTCACAAGGTATTAATGTTACTAAAATCGAAAGTTTTGGTAATGTTGAACATTTACCATTATCAGGAATTCGTAAGGCTGTTGCTAATCAAATGTCATTATCAGTTTATACAGCACCACATGTTAGTTTAATGATTAATGTTGATGCTGAAAACTTAGTACAATTACGTGCAACTTTAAAAGAACCAGCGGAAAAAGATCCAGATGGTAGTGCTAAATTAACATTTATGCCATTCTTTGTAAAGGCTGTTGCTAAAGCGTTAAAAGAAGAACGATTTAAATTACTTAATTCAACTTTGAACATGGCTAATAATGAAATTCTTGTTAAAAAATATTATAACATTGGTATGGCAGCTGATACTGAAAAGGGTTTAGTAGTTCCTGTTATTAAAAATGCTGATCAACTTTCATTATTTGAAATAGCAAGACAAGTTAATTCATTAGGTGATAAAGCTCGTAAGGGGCTATTAAAAGGTGATGAAATGCAAGGTGGATCATTTACTATTACTAATTTTGGTTCAGCAGGAATTGAAATGGGAACACCAGTTATTAATTATCCAGAGGTAGCAATTTTGGGTCTAGGGATGATGCAAAAAAAACTAATTATTGCTGATGGTAAAATTGTTGAACATAAGTTCTTTCCATTATCACTTTCAATTGATCATCGTGTTATTGATGGTGCACCTGCTGCTTATTTCCTTTCTCGACTTAAAGAGTTATTAGAAAATCCAACATTAATTTTAGCTTAAGGAGAAAATGTAAAAGATGTCTAACTATGATTTTGATTTAATAATTATCGGGGCAGGCCCTGGTGGTTATGTAACAGCGGCTCGAGCAGCAAAGATGGGTTTAAAAACTGCAATTGTTGAAAAAGATAACTGAGGTGGAGTCTGTTTAAATGTTGGATGTATTCCTACTAAGACGTTACTAAAGGGCGCAAAAGTTTTTCATTATATTGAAAATGCTGATAAATATGGTGTTGCTATTAAAGATAAAAAAAATATTGAAATTAATTGAAAAGTAATGCAAGATCGTAAAACTGGTGTTGTTAAAGGTTTAACTGGTGGAGTTGGCTTTTTAATGAAATCTAATAAAGTAGAACAATTATTAGGGATTGGAAGTGCTATTGATAAAAATACGATTTTAGTGAAAGCTAAAGATGGTAAAGAAAAGAAATATACTACTAAATATATGATAATTGCTACTGGTTCAAAAGTAAAAATGTTTGATAATCCTAATGGTCCACAAGGTTTAAGTGAAAAAGATTTAAAAACAAACCAAACATTATTAACTTCGATTGAAATTCTTTCTTTAAAAGAAGTTCCAAAAACACTAACTATTATTGGTGGTGGTGTTATTGGAATTGAGTTTGCTTGTTTATTTAGTACACTTGGTACTAAAGTTACTATTATTGAATATTTAGATCGTATTTTAGCATTACTAGATGAAGATATTAGCACAACTTTAACTAAAATTCTTGAAAAAAATGGTGTTAATATTATTACTGGTCATAGTGTTAATGAATTAAAGGATAAAACTTTAACTTATTATGTTGCAACCGATAAAGAACATAAAAAACCATTAACAGTAACTAGTGATTATTGTTTATTAAGTACTGGAAGAACGCCGATTACTGAAGGTTTTACTAATTTGGGAATTCAAATTAAGCCTAATCAAGCATTTGCCGTAAATAATAAATTGGAAGCTTTAGATGCTAACAATAATGTTATTGATAATATATATGTAATTGGAGATGCTAATGGTCAAAGAATGCTTGCTCATGTTGCATCAACACAAGGATTAGCAGCGCTTAATAATATTTTAGTTAAAGAAGGTAGAACGGATGCTGATAATCATCCATTGAAAGAGCAAGAAGTAGATTATAATAAAATGCCTAGTTGTATTTATTCATTCCCAGAAGTGGCAAGTGTTGGTTTAACTGAAACTGAATGTAAATCTTTAGGTAAAGAATATTTGATGAAGAAAATACCATTTACTATTAATGGTAAGGCATTGGCTGATGGTGAGACTGATGGTTTTGTTAAAATAATTATTGATAAAAAATATGGAGAAATCCTAGGTGCTCATATTTTATGTTCAACGGCTACTGATATAATTGCTGAAATTGTTAATATTATGCAAACGGAAGGTACTATTGTTGAATTAGCCTCTTCTTGTCATCCACATCCAACAATGTCAGAAGTAGTTATGGATGTTGCACAAGATTTAGAATTAGAATGATACAAAGTTAATAAAAAATAGAAAATAATAAAAATGTACCTAAAAATTTAAAGGTACATTTTTATTGTAAAATTAATATAATATTGATTAAAAAGTATTGCTTCTTCTTTTTTTATCAAAAAAATAATTAGTGGTATTACTGTTAATTTCTTTTTGTAAATATTTATTTCATGTAGTTATTTGTTCAAATTGTATATTTTCTAAATTTTCATTACATAAATTTTTATTTTCTGACGTTCTTTTTTTAAATAGTGTTTGAAATGTTTTTACTTCATTTTGTTGCATTTCTGTTTTATCTTTATCTTCTAATAATTTGCATATAATGCTATTTTTTTCTGTTCGGCATTTAATAAAAATATTTTCTTTACATTTCACTGCTTGTTCTCAATTTTTATCTTTTTCAATATCAAAATCATATTTATTTGTTGACATTTTATTATTGTTCCTTTCAATATAAAAAAATGTTAATTATGTCACTTTGGAGAAAAAACCAATAGTAGTGACAAGTTAATTTTATAATGATATTTAAAAATATTTATATTTTTGCTGAGTTATACTTGTAAGTGCAAGTAAATAAAATTGCAAAAAATTCTCATATAAAAATTTCATAATGCTAAATTTAGTTTAGAAAAAAGTAAGGAGTTTTTATATGAGTTATAAACATCTTGGCATAGATGAAAGGATTTATATTGAGAATCAATTGAAATTTAAATTTAAAATTAGTGAAATAGCTAAAAATCTTAATCGAAGTATTAGTACTATTATTCGAGAAATTAATAGAAATAAAGATAATAATCATTATTTTTCATTAATTGCACAAAATAAAGCTGAAAATCGAAAACAATCACATATTAGTTTTCATAAGTTTAAAAATAAGAATTTAGTAAAATATGTACAACAAAAATTACTATTAGGTTGATCACCTGAACAAATTTATGGCAGAATTAAAAATTTTCATAAAGAGTGAGTTATTAGTTTTAAAACAATTTATACTTGAATTTATTTTGGAATGCTTGATAAAGTTACTAGTAAAAATTTAAGAAGAAAAGGTAAAAAACGAAAATCTAAAGAAAATCGTGGCAAGTTTAATGGTAAATCAATTAAAGAACGAGATATAAATGTTAATGATCGTATAACACTTGGTCATTGAGAAGGAGATACTATAGTATCATCACGAGGTAAAAGCAAATCATGTTTAATAACTTTAGTTGAAAGAGTATCACGATTTACTTTAGCAATATTAGTTAAAAACAGAACTACTAAAGTTATTAATAAAAATGTTAGTTATTATTTATCAATTCTTCCTAAAAACATTGTTAAAACTATTACTTTTGATCGTGGCAAAGAATTTTCAAATTGACAACAACTTGAAAAAAATTTAGATATAAAAATTTATTTTGCCAATCCATATTCACCTTGACAAAGAGGTACTAATGAAAATACTAATGGTTTAATTAGAGAAAAATTTCCTAAAAAATTTATTTTTTCAAAAACTAATAAAAATGAAGTTCATAAATTTATATTGTCTTTAAACCAAAGACCAAGAAAAATACTAAATTATCTTTCACCAATCGAATATTTGGATAGAAAAATAATTTAGTTGCACTTACCTTTACAATTTAGCTTTTAAATATTAAGATTAGATATAAAAAAAATAATATATATTTTGATTTATGTTTTTTAATTTGTATAAAAAAGTGTAAAAAAATTACTTTAATTTTTTACTTAGAAAATTAAAGTAATTATTATTTTTAAATAACCTTATTAATTTGATTTTTTGTTTTATATTCAACAAATATTTTTTGAAAAAGAGGATCTGTTAAAACATTATTTAATACTAGTTGTTCATATGTTTCATAGTTGTGATTTCTTTGCACATAATATGTTTCATAAGCAAATAAGTGCATAATCATATTACCAATAGTAGGATTACTTTCTTTGTTATTTTTTCAAAGTATTTCTTGTAGTTTAATATCGTGTTTTTTAAATAACATATTCATTGAATGTTTTATTTTATGTGGTCTAGTTAATATTAATTTTTCAATGGCACTACTAATATTAAGACCATTAGCAAATATATCATCTAAACTATGAATAAAATTTCTCAATTGAATTAATTCAAGATCTTCAAATAATTGTTCATTATCTTGCAAAATTTTTTTCATTAATAACATTTTAACATGACTATCATTTTGTTCAATATAAATAGGAATTTTAATCATATTAGTGAAACTTCTAATGATTGGAATTAATTCTTGTTTAAATTGATAGCCTAAATGGTAGTGAATTATAAAAAATAATAATAAAAGATTTTCATATATTTTATTTAAATTCAAAAAGGTAAGTGATTTTTTATGTTCATCTATTGTTTTAATAAATGACTGATGGAATTCAGTGATAATATTAACAATATCTTGTGAAGTATTTTCCAAACATACGTTTTTAAAATTGGTAAGTATAGTTTTTTTATATATAAGATTTGCATTATTAAATTCTTTTAAAGCATTTTTATAATAATCTGTTGTGAATGTTTCTGAAAGTTCTTTTTGTAAACTATTAATTTTTTCTTCATCATAAAGAATAACTGCATCTTGATAGTTTAAAAATAAAACAATTCAATTTATACACATTTTTTTTTGATCAACAGTTAAATTTGTATCAACGAAACATTGGAATAAAGCACCGCCAGTTTCAATGATACACTCATCAGCTGTTTTGTTAATTAACATTATTTGGCACCTAACTTTCTTTTTTTGTAGTTTTAATAATTTAATTAAAAAGTGTTTTAAGGTCAACTATTTTCTTTAATATTCTATCATTATAAATGACTTTTTTTAAATTTTAGTAAAAATTACCAATTTTAATATTTTTTTAAACAAGTTAAAAAATGACTATTAACTTTAGTTTTTTAAATAACTTGAAAAAATATTTAAAAATTTTTTAAATCATTAGATAATCAGATGTATTTTTTTTGTTCAATAGTTAAGTTTGTATCAATGAAACATTGAAATAAAAAACTCTATTTTAATGATGCAATTATTAGTTGTTATATTAATTAACATTATTTGGCACCTAACTTTCTTTTATAATTTGATAACTTTTAATTAAAATATATTTTAAAAGTCAGTTATCTCTTTTAATCTTCTATCATTATAAATGACTTTTTTAAATTTTAATAAAAATTACCAATTTTAATATTTTTTAAACAAGTTAAAAAATATTATTAACTTTAAATTCTAAAATGTTATTTTTAAAATTATTTAATGATTTTAAAGTAGGTTATTATTATATTTATATAACATCAACATATACTTTAAAATTGAAGTAATGCTCATATTTTATCTCAAATTCTTTATACAAGGGAGTCTAATAATTTTTAAATAAGTATAATTTGTTATGCAAGTTTTTTATAAACTTTTATATTTTTTCTAATTTTTTAAATATTAATTTTATAATCAAAAACTTAGTTAAACACTTATGGGACAAGATGTGATAGTGTGAATCTTGTATTCTTATTCTAACACATAATATTTGAAACTTCTTCTTTTTGGAAATTATTATTAATTGTAAAAAAAACTTTAGTATTAGCGATAATTATTGGTTAAAAGCATTTTTTACTATAAATTAATTATAAAATAGATTATTAAAATCGTAGTATTTTGGCTTTAATAAGAGTAAAAAACTAATTTTATGAAAAATAAATAAATTTTGTAAAACAAAAAATAATATGTACAATATAATTATTAAGTTTAATATAAGTTTTTTACCCATTGCTTTTTTTAAGTAAATGGGTTTATTAATAAAAAAAATAAGAGGTAAAGAAGAATGATAAATGATTTAGTTAATATAAATAAGTTTATAAAAAGTTTAAATACAAATAATATTAATAGTATAGATTTGATGCAACAATATTATTATCATGAAATAAGAGAAAATATAGAAATATATAATGAATTAATTGAAAAATTAAACAATATTTTTTCATTATTTAATATAACTATAGAAGAAGAACAAAAATATAATATTTTTTTTATTTTTTTAAAAGAAGAAATAAAAAAAACTAAGAAAAAATATCAGGAAAATTATAAATATGAAATAGAACAAATTGCCAAAATTTTAGATCAAAATCAACAAACTATTGATAATTGTTTAGTAGTCAATAATAAATATAGTAATATTATTACAAGTTTAAATAATAAAAAAATTAGTAAATGAAAAACTAATTTTTTAAAAATTATTACTTTTGGTTTTTGAGATTGAAATAAAAAAATAACAGTTCAACAAGAAGAATTAGAAAATTATAAAATTAATAATGAAGAATTGATAAAAGCGAAAGAATTAGAAAATGAAAAACTAAAAGAAGAAAAAACTACTATTTTGATTGAAAAACTAAAGAAAAATATGTTTGAAATAACTAGTGTTCTTGCAGAAGTTGACATTTTAGAAGAAGAATTTAAAAAAATGCTCAGTGAAAAAACTAATAATGAACCTGAATGTGAAATTGCAGAGGAAGCAATTGAAGTACTAAGTAAAAAAAGAAGGTCATTTTGTTCACAAGATAGTGGTTTTGACTCAAATGCAAGTAGCGATAGTGAAGAATCTTCTTATCCAGAAAAATTAAATCCATTTATTAATGATGATGATGTAAGTTCTCAATCAACCAGTATTTTTAGTAAACCAATTTTGCCAAAAATATAAATAGATAAATGTAGTTATTAAAATTAACAATTATTTTAATAATTAAATATTAATAAATAAATTATTTAAATACTTATATCAGTAAGTGTTTTTAATAAAAAAACTTATTTATTTAGAAAAAATATGTAACTTAGTAAAAATAAAGAAATTATTATTTTAAAATCTTTTTATCTGTTAAGTATTTTAACTTGACATCATTATGTGAATAAGATATTATTAAAAAGGTTTATTTGCCACAAATTAATAGAAGGAGGTAATTTATGGTTAAATTACGCTTAATACCAACAGGAAAAAGTAAATCAGTGCAACCTAGTTACAGAATTGTTGCGATTGATGCAAGAACAAAACTTAATGGTAGATATATTGATAAATTAGGTACTTATAATCCAACAAGCAAAGAAAAACAAGTAACTATCGATGAAGTAAAAGCATTAAAATTTTTATCAAATGGTGCTCAACCAACAGAAACTGTTCGTAGTTTATTATCAACAGAAGGAATTATGACTAAATTTCATAATTTAAGACAAGAGAGAAAAAGTAGCAAACCTAAAAAAATAAAAAAAAAACTTACTGTAAAAAATAAAAAAACTGCTACTACTAATTCTATTAAAAAAGAAGAAGCACCTGCTACTTAATATTAAAATATGCTACAAGTGATTAATTAATATGTATGTAACATTGTTAGAACATTTAATTGAACCAATTTTACTTGATAAAATTTGTGAAGTTGAGATTCGCGAATTAGTAGAAAAAAATCACTATGATTTAATATTAATGGTACCAAAATCATTAATATCAGTATTGATTGGTAAAAAAGGAAATACTATTCGTGCATTATCAACAATTATTGAAAGTAAAGCATATTTAGAAAATAATACTATTAAATTAGTAATTAATGAGTTTTAAGATGAAATATTTAGAATTAGGTACTATTGTTAATACTCATGGTCTTATTGGTGAAGTTAAGGTTTTATGTAATTATTATGGTAATAAATTTTCATGAAAAGAAAAAACAACAGTTTATTTAGAAGAAACTAAACAACTAACACCTTTAATTATTTCAAGAGTAAGAAATCATAAGCAGTTTTTATTATTAACATTTGAAAATTATAATACTATTGAGTTAGTAGAAGGTATGAAAAATAAAAATTTAGTTATTAATACTGAAGAAATAATTAATGACAACTTACCTTGATTTTATGAAGATATTCTAAATTATGAAGCATTTGATGCTAAGAATAATGCTTTTTTAGGAAAAGTTATTGCTTTCTTAGATAATAATCATCAAGGTTTATGAGAAATAAAAATGACTAATAAAAAAACCTTTTTTATTCCTAATAATAAAGTATTTATTAATAAAATTAATAAAGAAGAACAAAAAGTTTATTTTAATATTATTGAAGGATTAATTAATAATGACTAAAAACCAATTCACAATTATAACTTTATTTCCCAATGCTTTTAATGATTTTATGCAAACATCAATTATCAAACGAGCTATTACTAAAAAACAAATTAGCATTGATATTATTGATATTAGAAATTTTGCTAATAATAAACACCAACAAGTTGATGATGCTCCTTATGGTGGTGGCAATGGTATGGTTTTACAAGCAATGCCAGTAATTAATGCTATTAATAGCGTAAAACTTAAATATCCTGAGGCTAAAACAATTTTACTTAGTCCACAAGGTCAACAATGAAATCAACAATTAGCTTATAAATATAGTCAAAAAAATATTAATTATATTTTAGTTTGTGGTCATTACGAAGGTATTGATGAACGCATTATGTCTTATATTGATGAAGAGATTTCAATTGGTGATTATGTATTAACTGGTGGTGAATTACCAGCAATGGTTATTATTGATTGTATTACTAGGTTAATTCCTAACGTTATTCAACATCAATCTCATCTTAATGATTCTTTTAATAATTCATTATTGGATTATCCAACATATACAAGACCAGAAGAAGTATTAGGTATGAAAGTTCCAGAGGTTCTAATTGGTGGTCACCATGAAAAGATAGCAGAATATCGTCATCAACAAGCATTAATTAATACTTATAAAAAAAGAATTGATTTATTTAAAAAATATCAATTATCTGCAAAAGATAAAATAATAATTGAAGAATATAAATCTTTACTTAAAAAAAATAAACGAAAGGAGAAATAAAACATGCAAAATGCAATTATTAAATTAGTTAGTGAAAGTCAACTAAATCATAATCTTCCTAATTTTAAATCTGGAGATACAATCCAAGTATTTTCTAAAATTAAAGAAGAAAAAAAAGAACGTATTCAAATGTTTGAAGGGGTAGTTATTGCTCGCAAAGGTTCAGAAATTACGCAAAATGTTATTGTTCGTAAAACTGTTGGTGGTAAAGGTGTCGAAAAAACATTTGCTTTACATTCACCATTAATTGATAAAATTAATGTTATTCGTAAGGGTAAAGTAAGAAGAGCACGTATTTTCTACTTACGTAAATTAAGCGGTAAAGCTGCTAGAATTAAAGAAATTAAAACAGTAAAACCTGTTAAATAATAATTAAACCACCGTTATTAAAATCAATGGTGGTTTTCTAAATTGATATAAAATAATAATAAAATGTATTAAAGGAGTTAAAAAAATGCCTAATGAAAGTACCCATAATCAAATTCATTGATTCCCTGGTCATATGATGAAAGCCATTAAAGCAATTGAAACTAAGTTACCAATTATTGATGTTGCAATTGAAGTTTTAGATGCACGAGCACCATTAGCAACAAAAAGTACTTTATTAGATCGTTTATTAGAGAAAAAAATAAGAATTATTGTTCTTAACAAAGTTGATTTAGCAGATGATAATTTTACTAAAGAATGAGTTAATTTTTTTGAAAGTCAAGGTTTTTCTGTTTTATTGGCAAAATCATTAACTACAAAAATGAAACCGCAGTTATTAAATTTAATTACTAAATTAATGGAGCCACAAATGGAAAAACAATTGGCAAAAGGTATTGTTAATCCAAAAATTAAGGTATTAATTATGGGATTACCAAATACGGGGAAATCAACATTTATCAATAATTTATTACAACGTAAAGTAACACAAACTGCTAATATACCTGGTGTTACTAGAGGTCAACAATGAATTAAATTAAATCCAACGATTGATTTGTTAGATAGTCCTGGTATTTTACCACCAAAAATGAATGATCAAAAAGTAGTAATGATTTTAGCTTTAATTAAAGCAATTCCTGTTAAACATTTATTTTTAGAAGAAATGGCTAATTTTGCTTTAACCTTTTTACTTGAGAATTATTATGAAAGATTAGTAAAATATTATAATATTAATTTTGAAATTAAAAATATTAATGATGAAACATTATTTCTTTATTTTAAGAAATTAGCACAAAAATATCATTTAAAATTGGCTAATGATGAAGATAATACTCATCGTGCCATGAATTTATTTATTAATGATTTACAAGTAGGGAAATTAGGATTAATTTCATTTGAAATACCACCTAAGATTTTAAAACATGAAAAGTAGTTTACGATACGAAATTGATAATTATTCATCAGGAACATTAATTGCTGGTTTTGATGAAGTGGGAAGGGGAGCTATTGCAGGACCAATTGTTGTTGCAAGCGTTATTCTTAAACCAAACTTTAATCATCCTTTAATTAAAGATTCAAAACAATTATCAACAAAACAACGAATAGCAATGTATCAAATTATAATTGATAATGCACTAACAGTTGCTGTTAGTATTAAAAGTCATCAATTTGTTAATATTCATAATCCTAAGCAGACTAGTATTTTAGCAATGATAGAAGCATTTAATAAATTAAAAATAGTACCTGATGTGTGTTTAGTTGATTTTGAAAAACCACAATTTCCTAATTTTCTAGGAAAAGTTGAAGCAATAGTTAAAGGTGATCAAAAATCACTTAATATTGCTAGCGCTTCGATTATTGCTAAAGTAGTAAGAGATAAAATTATGATTGATTATGATACTAAATATCCTAATTATGGGTTTAAAAATCATAAAGGGTATTATACAAAAAATCATCAGATAGCATTACAAAATTATGGTATTTGTGATATTCATCGTATTAGTTGTGCGCCCCTTAAAAAATATAGTGGGATTATATAATAGAGAAACTTTTATTATTACAATTATTTATTGGTAATAAGTTATTATCTAATTTATTTATATCTGTTGCTAATAATTTATTATTTTGAATATTAAAAATTTCTTTAATTGGTTTAGTTCCTTGATTTATTAAAATATTTTTAAATGATTGAAGGCCATGTTTTTGTAAATTCTTTTCTAATTGGCTTGTAGGTGTTTTAATATTATAGGCAACTTCTAAATAAAAGAATCTTTTTTGAAAGTCATGGTCAAAATCTTGATATTTTTTATAGATTTTTTCTATTTTATTTATTATATTTTTATTTAATATTTTTTGAAAGGCATTATTGTTAATAATGTCTTTGCTAATATTTTCTAATAAATAGTGTAGTGGAAATAATTCAGTAGAATAACTAGTAACATTTTTATATGGTAATAATAAGTCATTGATTATTTCTTTTTTAATATTGTATTTTTGTCTAATTTTATTAGAAGTTTTAATTATATTTATTTTAAAACAAAATTTATTATCTTTATTATCAATTACTAACATAGTTGAAAATATTTCTTTATATATTTTTTTTAACATTTTATTTTTCCTTTTTTATTTGGATATTTAATTTAATAAAAATCCTAATATAGAAAAATAGCTATATTAGATATATACATTTATTAAATTAAAATAATTATATCTAAAAATATGAAATAATACTATTTATTTTTTATTATTGCTTTTCTTCATAATTATGGACAAATCTTATTGAGATTTTTAATTTAATTTTTTTGAAATAAACTTATATGTTTATTAAATTTTCTAGTTCTGTTATAATTAAACTATATTAATTTAAAGTAAAATAGTTTTTAATTTATAATTTAAGATAGTCAGGGGAATTATAATGACAAAGAAATTCGGTTATAATTTACTAACATTTATATATTTTTCAAATCAACGTCGCGGTACTGCTAAATTAGTTTTGAAAAAAAGTACATGTAAACATATTATTAAAATTTACAAGAAAAATAAAAATTTACAAATAAGTGATAAGGTAAGATTATTATCTAATTTTTTAAGTAGTAATATTGTTTCTAAAATTTCAGCTTTAGCAGAAGAATCTTCAATGCCATATACTTTGATTGATGAAATAGTTTTTGTTATTCTTGAACGATGAGAACTATTTTTACAATGAAGTAAAAAAATAACAAATGCTCTTATTATTACTGTTAATAAAAATCTAGAATTTAGCGCTGATTGAGTAGGTAATGAGAATATTTTTGCAGAGTTAATAACCGAATATACTATTAATTATAAAGAATTAGGAATGAATACCATTATTTTTAATAATGGTTTTTCTTACGAAAGAGATGGTATTAAGTATAGTGATAATGGTATTGCTAAAATTATTTTAACACCATGTTTATGAAAACAATTAGATAAATTAAATAATAGTTTTGAGATATCGCAATATTTAAGGAATGAACAAATATTTTGTTATCTTTCTTTAGAACCAAATTCTGATAAAATTTTAAATTATGCTTTTGAACAATTGGCAGTTTTAATTTTTAATAATAAAAAATATGTTAATGATGCTTTTCTTAAGTTTAAAGTAGGTGTTGTTTTAGAATTTGAAGCAGTAGTGCATGAACAATTTCAATTAAAACAAATCTCAGCAATGAAAATTAATAGCGAAGAATTAAAATAATATATATTATTTTGAAGTAAAAAATAAGGTAATACTAGACTAGTATTACCTTAATTAATATATTTTAGAAAAGTTGAATAATAATTTTATGCTAATCATATCATTATTATTTTACTATTAATTGTTTATTCTTATTATTATTGTTGACTTTAAAGAAATAGTTTCTTGGTTTTTTACTAAAGCAATAGAAAGTGTTAGTTCATCTCCGTCTGTTAAATCATTTGGACGAGGTATTCCTGTTCTTTCAAAATTTATAACATTAAATTTTGCTTTTCAACCAACCAATTGTTCAAAGTTATTAAATTTAATAGCTTTTTCAGTTCTGCTTTTGCTTATTAATGGTACTTCTGTTTTATCTTTTAATCATTTATTAACAGTTTCTTCTAATTTATAACCCGCTTGGAAATACTCAATAGAACTTCCTTCATAAACAAATTCATTATAACTTAACTTAGCAGGACTATCACTTGCAAAAATATTAAATAAAGCATCAGTTCCAGTCATTACTTTTACTGTATATTTATCCCCTAAATTTGTTTTACCATCTTCTTTAAAGAATTGTAAATTATATGTCCCATCACCAACTACAAGTTTTTCATCATCATTTGGTTCTACAAATTTACTAGTAGAAACTTTTATATTAGATATTTTATTTTTAATTTTAGCAACTTCCGTTGCATCAAAATTACCATCTTCAGGTGTTGTTCCTGATGTTAATTTCTGTTGTAAAACAGATTTTAAAAAATAGAAACTGTCTTTATGTTTAGCTTTGGCTTGACCAGTAGTTGCCTCTTTTTCTAATAATTTAGTAACCAAAATATCGGAATTATCAATTCAGAAAAAGGATGTATCTTTTTTTCAATTAAGTCTAATAGTTTTTAAACCGTTTCCTTCATTATTTGTTAAACCTAAATTTATTGATACTTGATCTAGTAATATTTTTACCTGATCTTCTTTGTTGTTACCACAAGCTATAACAGTAGTTACTGGTACTGTTGTTATGACACTAGCACCTAATAACTTTAATAATGTTCTCATATTCCTCATTTTTCTCTTAACCTCCTCAGTTAAATCTAGAATAGATGTGAGAAATTATCTTCAATAATCTTATGTAAAACATATTATTTTAAATAACTCACTAACACTATTATAATGCATAAAAAAATTTTATGGTTTTTTTACACCTTTAAGAGTGTATTTGTAAATTATTAATAGTAAAATTATATTAGTATTTATTGTTATAAAGTAATATCTGAAAAAAAATAAAAATAATAAAGTATAATATTTCTATGCTAAATTGTAAAGGTAAGTGCAACTAAATTATTTTTCTATCCAAATATTCGATTGGTGAAAGATAATTTAGTATTTTTCTTGGTCTTTGGTTTAAAGACAATATAAATTTATGAACTTCATTTTTATTAGTTTTTGAAAAAATAAATTTTTTAGGAAATTTTTCTCTAATTAAACCATTAGTATTTTCATTAGTACCTCTTTGTCAAGGTGAATATGGATTGGCAAAATAAATTTTTATATCTAAATTTTTTTCAAGTTGTTGTCAATTTGAAAATTCTTTGCCACGATCAAAAGTAATAGTTTTAACAATGTTTTTAGGAAGAATTGATAAATAATAACTAACATTTTTATTAATAACTTTAGTAGTTCTGTTTTTAACTAATATTGCTAAAGTAAATCGTGATACTCTTTCAACTAAAGTTATTAAACATGATTTGCTTTTACCTCGTGATGATACTATAGTATCTCCTTCTCAATGACCAAGTGTTATACGATCATTAACATTTATATCTCGTTCTTTAATTGATTTACCATTAAACTTGCCACGATTTTCTTTAGATTTTCGTTTTTTACCTTTTCTTCTTAAATTTTTACTAGTAACTTTATCAAGCATTCCAAAATAAATTCAAGTATAAATTGTTTTAAAACTAATAACTCACTCTTTATGAAAATTTTTAATTCTGCCATAAATTTGTTCAGGTGATCAACCTAATAGTAATTTTTGTTGTACATATTTTACTAAATTCTTATTTTTAAACTTATGAAAACTAATATGTGATTGTTTTCGATTTTCAGCTTTATTTTGTGCAATTAATGAAAAATAATGATTATTATCTTTATTTCTATTAATTTCTCGAATAATAGTACTAATACTTCGATTAAGATTTTTAGCTATTTCACTAATTTTAAATTTAAATTTCAATTGATTCTCAATATAAATCCTTTCATCTATGCCAAGATGTTTATAACTCATATAAAAACTCCTTACTTTTTTCTAAACTAAATTTAGCATTATGAAATTTTTATATGAGAATTTTTTGCAATTTTATTTACTTGCACTTACAAGTATAACTCAGCCTATAAATAAAAAAATATAACTTTTTGACCTATTGTTTAAGTTTTAAGCAAGTAGGTTTTTTATTTTGAAAGGGGAAAAATATGAATTTAAAATCTTTACTATCTGAAATAAAATTTGATTATAAAGAAATTATAGAAATTTTTAGAAAAATAGCAGCAAAAAAGGAAAATATTAAATCATTATGAGATGAATTAAGTAAGTATAAACAGCAATTACAGAAAGAAAAAAGTGATGATAATATTAATCAAAAATTATTAATTATTTATAAAGTTTCTGCTTTTGTTGAAGAAATGTTGTTAAATTCTTGTCAATCAACAGAATATGATCCTGCTACTGGAAAAATAATTAGAGACAATAAAATGAGTGAAAATTTTGTAAATGATTGAAATAATATTAATAAAATATTAGAACAAATTTTTTTACCAGAAGATGAAGTTGTAGAAATTGTAGAAATTTCAGAATTAGCAGATGATCAATTAAGTCTACTAAATAATGAACAAACGCAAACAAATCGTGAAAGTGAATGTTTTCCCAAATGCTGTTTAATTTTATAAAAATGAAATAAAAAATAAAAAAACTTTTCTCTAATTAGAGAAAAGTTTTAATTAACATAGTGCTTTAAATTCTACTAAAATATTGATTGAGGTAATAAAGTTCCAATACTTAACATTATTAAGGCAAAGACAGTAATACCAATAGTATATGGTCAAATTGCTCGATAAAAACTTGTTAGGGGAACTTTAGCAATGGCAAGTCCTGCCATCATTACACCTGCACTTGGTGCAAATAAATTAATTCAACCACTAGCCATAACAAAAGTAGTAATCATTCCTGAACCTAATCCTAAAGGAATTACTATTTTTGAAATAATAGGGAAAACGGCTTTTGCAAATCCTGATGTTGAAGGAATAACAAAGGCAATCAAAAGAAAAGCAAAAAAACCAATAATAACAATAGCAAATCTTGGTAATTTATCAATACTTTGCAATTGTCCAACAACAACATGTTGCATTCCTGAATGTTGTAATGATCAGCCAATTCCACCAGCAACAGCAATTATTAAAGCAACACCTAATAATTCTGAAGAACCACTAATAAAATTACGAACATATTGTTCTTCGCCTTTTCAATCAATTGCTGCAATGATAATTGAAACAAAGAAAAATAAGAAAGCTAACAGTTCAATGTTTCAGTCACCAAATGCATTAATTTGACTTGTGAAATATGGAAAATATTTAATTAATGTATTGTGAAAATCATCAAAAATAGTTGTTCCTGTAATTTTACCTCATGGAATAATACAAAGCACCATAATTAAAAATGTTAATCCAAATAGTGCTAAAATAATTTTACGACGTTTAGTAAATTCAGGTATTTCTTCTTTATTAATAAATTCTTCATGATGCTCACTATGTAAGTGAAAAACAACTGATTTTTCAGGATTACGTTTAACACGGATTGCATATCACATAACAAAAGCAATAGTACCGATAGTTGCTAAAAATCAACAAATTAAACGTCAGATGATTCCATCACCAGGATTTAAACCACTAGCTTGTGAAGCTGTAGCAATAGCAAAGGGATTAAGTGTTGAAAACATAACACCAACACCAGCACCCAATAAAATCATTAATACAGCTGTAACAACATCAAAACCAGCAGCTAACATTGCTGGAATAATAATTAAATAGTAAGGAATAGTTTCTTCACACATTCCTTCAACTGTTCCACCAATCGATAGGATAGTCATAATTGAAGGAATAATTCAAATTTCTTTTCCGTTTAGACGTTTAACTAAACGACCAATTCCTGCATCTAGTGCACCTGATTTCATAACTATGCCAATATATCCACCAATTACTAAAACAAAAACAATAATATCACTGCTACCAATGAAACCTTTAATTGGAGCCAAAAATAAGTCCATGATACCTAATGGCCCACCGTCTTGTCAAGGGTTATCGGTGTTTACAGGCTTTGATTCATCTTCTAATCATTTACCTGTTGTTCCTGGAATCCAAGAAATAATGATAATTAGAGCAATAATAAAGAATAAGACTGTAATTGCTGTTGGCATTTTAAATGGAAATAAACGAAATTTTTTCTTTTTAGTAATTCCCATATATGATTAATACCTCCTTCTTTATTTTTTTAAAAGTATTATTATATAATACACTATTTATCATGTAGAATAAAAGATGTTTAAGCTTATTTTTTAAAATAACTTATTAAAAAAGTAGTATTTTTATTTAAGTAACATTATTATAATAATAGTTTTTAAAAAAATGTTATTTTTTTATTAGTATTATTTGAAAATTTAATTAAATATTAGTAGTATTTTAAAATAAAATTAGTTATTATAAATTACATATATTTTTTTATTTTTTTGATTTTATTGACTATTTCATTAATTAATGAAATCACTTTAAAGGTATATAATTATTATAATTGAAAGGAGAATATTATGTTAAAACTTTTTAAGAAAAAAGAAAGGACAAATCATAAATTAACTTTATCAGAATTAGTCTGGTTTGGTTTTAATTATACTGTTGGAATTACTTTTACTGCTAACTTTGCAATTTTAATTAATAAAGATAGTTTAAATTTAGGTTCTCATATGATTTGAATTTTTTTAGTAGAAGGTTTAATTGCAGGAACTTGTGCTTGAGCTTTCTCAAGACTTTCAAGAGTACATTCAGGTAATAATGGTGCTGCTTATATTTATGTTAGAAGTAGTTATGGTCGCTTTTGAGGTTGATTAATTTCTTTTTTACAGTATGCTACTTTACCTGTTATAGTTAGTTCACAAATTGTATCAATGATTAGAATTAACTTTACTGATCCATCTTCTTTTTTATATGCTAATTGAGGAGTATGACAACATTTAGGATTAGATTTGATTGGAATTCTAATTTATGGTTTAGCTTCTTGTGTATTGTTTTTAGGAATGGCTGCATTTAAAAAATTTGTGAATATTTCTAGTTATTTAAAATGAGGAACAACTTTTTTATTAATCATAGCAACTATTATATTATTTGTGATGGCAGGAACTTCAAATTGAGATATGACTACTTCTCATCAACAATTAACTGCTAATAACTTTTCACAAGCTTTTGCCATGTGTTTCTTTTTCTTTTTAGGATTTGAAACCTATTCAACAATTGGTAAAAATATTAGAAATCCTGAAAAAAATATTAGTCGTTCATTAGTTATTGTTATGATTTTATCTACTATTTTTTATATGGCAGTAACAATTCTTATGATTGGTGTTGTTGCTGGCAATTTTTCAGATAATCCCAACTTAAGTATTTTTAAAATTTTAGGTGATAAAGCTCATGCACAATGATTAGGAATAATTGGTATCCTTGTAATGTTAATTTGTACTATTTCATTAAAGTCTAATGCTGGAATGCAAAATGCTTTATATAGTGGTGCTATTTTAGAACCATTATCTGTTGAGGGGTATATTTCACCTAAATATAAAGAATTATCAAAAGATAACATTCCGTTTAAAGCTTCTAGATTAAATTTAATTATTACTTTTTCTTCAGCTTTTGTATGATTAATTTTACCTGATATTATTGGAGTAATAGTTGATACGTTACATCCTGTTTATAAGGATGGACAATTAGTTTTAAGTTCGATTGTTAATTATGGAACATTAACTGCTGAAGCCGGTATTATTATGGTTATTATTTATGTTTTTGTACTTTCCATTGCAATTAAGTTGTCTATAGAAAAGAAATTGAAAAAGAATATTTTTGAAATTATTATTTGACTTGCAGCAATACTTTTCTTAGTTTGACAATTTGAAGAATGATTAAGATCTTTAATCAATGGTTTAATTTCAGGAGCAAATCTTATTGGTAAAGGTGGAACTGATACTACAAAAGGAATATCTGATATAACTTCTAATGTTTTACAATTAGTTTATTTAATTGCTAGCATTGCGTTTGCTCTAATTTGATACTTTGCTTATTATAAACCAATGCAAAGAAAAAGAATGCTTACAAATCCTAAATTACAAGAAGAATTGGATAGCGAATTTAGAGCGAAAGATGATTGACCTTTTGTTGCAAAAAATCTACAAAATGAAATTGAAAATTATTTAGTACGTAATGTTTTAATTAATGGTGATGATAAAAACCCTAATTATATAATTGCTAAAAATGTACGTAAAGAATTATTGATGTCAGAAGGCGAATGGCGTGAAGATGAAGAATAAAAAAAGTTTAAAAATGTATTAGTTATTATAACTAATACATTTTTAGTATTTATTATTTTTGACAAATTTTTATAGTAATATTAAAGGTGTTAATAATGAATATTTTTTTATATTATTATAAAGTATATTGATGGTAGAAAGTAAAATATGATGTATAATGTTAATTGGATTCATTTCAATATTATGTTTAGAAGTAATTCTAAATTGTGGTTATTGTATTTGTAGTTCAAAAGTCATATTATTGGAGGTACTATATATGAATATGAAAAATATATTAAGATTAATGGGTGCATTAACATTAACAACAGCAGCTACTACTTCAGTTGTTGCTTGTGGTGATAAAGCTGGTGTAGCCATGAACGTAGAAGTATCAAAACAATTAGGGTTAACAGATGATAAAGGAGAAGGTGTACAAGCAGCTTCACTTGATACAACTGTCAAGGATAATGTTACTTGAACTGTTGATGCTTTAAAAACACCAATTAAAGCTAGTGCATTATTAGGAGAAGATAATAAAGCTGCTAATCAAGCATGTGTTGATTTTCTTACTGGTAAATTAAAACAAACAGCTACAGATAGAAAATTTAATAAAGAAGAATTAGATAAAATTACTGGTGCAGTTACTGATTTTAAACCAGAATTAGCTAAAATGGATGATGGTAAAGATTATGCTATTACTGGTGGTACTTTTAATTTCCAATTTAAAAAAGGTGAAGAGGCACTTGGTGATGTTTATGGTATTAAGTTAAAAGCTGATAAAACAAAAGGTGTTATTGCTGCTGCTCTTACTACAATAGCTGCTGAAATTAAAATAGTAGATACTGATGTTACTACAAATCAAAAAATTATGTTTGTAGATGGTACTACAATTCCAGAAACTGCAAAAAAACCAGGAGAACCAATACAAATTAAAGGAGAATCAGATCAAGTAAAACAGTTTACTGCTTTAAATACTCTAACTGCTTTAAAAATTGGGGCAAATTTAGGAACAATTACTGCTGCTGGTGATGCTTGAGCTGCTGGTGATAAATTAGAAATAACTTATAAAACTGGTGATGTTACTTTTGAAGCAAAAACTGAATTAACACTTGCATAATTTTATAAAATAAAAATAATATTAATACTCCTTTTAATTTAAAAGGAGTATTTTATTTTACAAAATGTTTATTTTTTCATATTTTTAAACATTATAAACATATAGTATATAATAAATATTGGATAACTTATTATATGATATTATATTTGGAAAAAAGTAACTAAGTTGTTAATTTATAGTTATTATAATAAGTTTAAAGAATATTATTGGAGGTATATGTGAATATGAAAAATATATTAAGATTAATGGGTGCCCTTGCATTAACAGCAGGAGCAACTCCTTCAGTTGTTGCATGCGGTAATAATGGTTCAAATATTTCTAATAATCCGCAATTAAATGGCAAATATGCAGAATTATTAGGATGATATAGTGATGAAAATACAAGTATAATTGATGAAGTAATAAATTTTGATAATCTTGGAACGTATTGGGAGCGTACCGATGTTATCAATAAGATTCAAATTTGTCTTAAAATTATAAAGTTAGACAAGAATAATTTTGACTTCAATATGCAATTGTATGTTAATCTTAATACTTGTAAAATATTAGTCAACAATAATATTTACTTTTGTCATTATTTAGTGATAATTTCCTATTAGTTATCGAGTAAAAATTTCCCAAAAGTGAAGTTAAATATACTTGGTGATAAATATGGAAAGAAGTATGACTATGAAATAAAAATATAAATACAAAATTATAAATGATATTATTATTAATAAATTATCTAAACATCAAGCCAAGAATAAACTTAATCTAACTATTAGAAGAATTAACCAATTAATTCAAATTTTTAATAGAGAAGGTAAAGTTGATTTTATTCATAAATCTCGTAATAAAATTTCTAATAAGGCAACAAATTTTGAAATCAAAATTAAGATTATAAACTTGTATAAAACAAAATATTATAATTTTAATTTTCAATATTTTCATGAGAAATTAATTAATGAAGAAAAAATTAAGATTTCATATAGCACACTTTATACTATATTAATTAAAGAAAAAATTACTTCACCAAAAAGACATAAAAATAAAAAAAATAACTTACATCCAACAAGAAATCGAAGAACAAATTTTGGTGAATTAATTCAAATGGACGCCAGTAATCATCATTGATTTGATAACGATAAACCAAAATCATTTTTACATGCTGCAATTGATGATGCTACAGGAAATATTGTTGGACTATGATTTGATCATCAAGAAACATTAGATGGTTATTATAATATTTTTTATCAAATTTTAACTAATTATGGAATACCAAAAACATTTTATACCGATAATAGAACAGTTTTTGGATATAAGAAAAAAGTTGATGCAGGAAAAATAAATACAGAAAATGATACTTATACTCAATTTCAAAAGTCCTGTAATGATTTAGGTGTTGAAATAATCAGAACTTCAATTCCGCAAGCTAAAGGTCGCGTTGAACGCTTATTTGGAACACTTCAAAGTCGTTTAATTAGTGAATTACGACTTAATAAAATTAGAAATTTAGAAGAAGCTAACAAATTTCTTAAAACATACATAAGTACTTTTAATAAACAATTTGCCTTTCCTATTGATGATACTAAATCTGCTATGGTTAAAGCTCCTACACAGGAAGAAATCAATATTTATCTTTCAAGATTTTCTAAAAGAAAAACAGATAGTGGTTCAACCATAACATATTATGGTAAAAAGTATTTTCCTTATAAAAATAACAAAGTTCAATACATACAACCTAGAACTGATGTAATTGTACTTAAATCATTTATTAATGAATTATATCTTAGTTACAATAATCAAATGTATGAACTAAAAGAAATAGCACAAAAACCAATTATAAAAGAAAATTTAATAAAAACTAAAAAAGTTTATATACCCAATAAAAATCATCCTTGAAGATATGGATATCAATAATTCTTAATTAAAATTAAAAATCTATTTTATAAGATATTTAATTTTATAAATACTAAACCATATAAAATTTTAAAACGTTTGCGTATGAGCAAATTTGGTGTTCTAAAATTGATTTTAAATATAAAAGAAATTGTAATTGCAATCTCTCGTTTTTACATTTGTGGTAAGTTTGATTTAGTCGGATTTATTAATAAATTATTTAAAGTTACATTATTAATTTTATTAACATCTATATTTATTTCACTATTTGATTTTCTTATATATAATTCTTTTACTTTTTTAATATTTCCAAAAAGTTCTTTTGATATTTTTATAAAAAAATCATTTTTTTCTTTAATTATTTTATTTTTATCAATTTTTCCAAAAGTAAATATTTTCAATATTGAATAACTAATTTTTTTAAATTTGCTAATCTTTTGTTTTTTTAAATTTTCATTAATATCAACAATAGTAGTTTGAGCTAAATTAACTCTATTACTAATAATTTCTGGAGTAAATTGATTTTTATTAATAATTATTTTTTTCAATTCTCTATTAATTCATTCATATTCTTCTTGTAAATTTTTATTCATTTTTTCATCCTTTCAAAATAAAAACTCATTTACTTTGAAATTAAAACAATGAGTTAAAAACTTATATTAAACTTAATTAAATTATACAAAAAAAAGTTCGCAAATCAAAATTTAAAGCTAAATTTTTAACGTTTATTTGGAATTCGTGTTTATATTTATTTAACACTGTAACTTTCCAAAATAATTTATTTTTTTATAAATATTTTTGGGAAATTTTTACTCGATAACTAATAGGAAATTATCACTAAATAATGACAATTTTTGTTTTGTGTTTGCTTTTATATTTTTTTATGTTAAAATTTGTTTGTTATTAAAATATAAAATTTGCTATTTTTATAATAGTGTTGCTAAGGATTTTTTATATGGATACTCAACAAGATTTTTATATTAAAAAGGTTTTTATGTTTCTTATGTTAAAAACGTTGTTTTATCTATTTCTTTTTTAAATAATGTTGGAAATATTA
This sequence comes from Spiroplasma endosymbiont of Thecophora atra, assembly GCF_964019735.1. Lineage (NCBI taxonomy): Bacteria > Bacillati > Mycoplasmatota > Mollicutes > Entomoplasmatales > Spiroplasmataceae > Spiroplasma > Spiroplasma endosymbiont of Thecophora atra. Next base: position 600,232 of record NZ_OZ026464.1, read on the forward strand.
GGGGTAAATCTTATGTTGGTAATAAACAGAAATTAAGAAATAATACTTCTCGTACTAAAACTAATTTGATACAAAAAGCATTACATAATTTTTATGATAGTCAAATGTTAAGTTTTCTTACTTTAACTTATAAAGATAATATGCAAGATATTAGAAAAGCAAAAAAAGATATTCGTTTATTTTTTCTTAAATTAAAGAAATGATGAAATGACCCTAAACGTGCTAAATATTTAGGTGAATTAAAACATTTTTATGTTTATGAATATCAAGAACGTGGAGCAGTACATTTTCATATATTGTTTAATCGTAAAATACCTTATAGTATGATAATTGATTGATGACCACATGCTGAGAAACAAGGTATTAAGTTAATTGTTGTTAAAAAAGGTACAAATGAGTTTGTTATTAAATATTTAGGTAAATATGTTACAAAAGCATTAGATGATGTTAAGTCTTTAAATCAAGCAGACATAGGTATAAAGGCTTATGCTTTTAGTCGTAATTGTAAAAATCCTATTGTAGTTCGTGGAATTAAAAAAATGAGAATTCAAGATATAATTAAAGCAAGTTTTAATGCAACAAATGTATTTTATTTTAAATCTCAAAGAGATAGTAGTGGTGATACTGTTATGATTGGTGGTATTATTGAAAGTACTGTTGTTAATGATTATTTTAAAGAGTATGAAGATTATGAAAAATATGTATATTTAAGTGCTTTATCGCATAAACATTATTTACGAACTAGTGAAATAGGTTATTTAATTCAAAGAGATAAAGATGTTTTGACTTGGGTAGATAAAGTTTTTGGTAATAAAGTTGAAATAATAGATTTTAAGAAAAAAGTTTTACACTAGAAAAAAACTATTTTTTCTATATTTTTACTTGTATATATATATATATATATATATAATTGTTATTGTCAAAATAATTTAAAGTTACCTTAGCAGGCCTTACTTTATTTTGGCATTTTTTTTGTTTTTACTTGAAATATATATAAATATCTGTATATTTATAACTAAGATGGTTTTACCCACATCTTAACTTGGTTTTAATTAACCGTTTGCTAAGGAGGTTAAGTTTTTTTTATGTTCAAAGTACAGTTAGTTAATATTGAAAAAGGGCGTATTATTCCCGATAAAAATAATAAAGGTCAAACATTAAAGTTTGATGTTTTGAAGTTTGTAGAAATAAATAAACAAACAAGCGTGCCAACTGGTCAAACACGTGATAAATGATATAATCCGGAATTTGCTAGTGATTTTAATAATTGTTTATCTACTGTTGATTTAAAAGTTGGTAATTTTTATTCACTTGAACTTGATTTAAGCGGTAATATTAAAAAACTTTCTAATTGAAAATAGTTATTTATTAAAAGGGTAATTTTAAATAATTATTTTATGTTAGGAGTTAATTTTAAATTATGGTTAAAAATGATAATTGTTCATGTGAGCAAGCATTTCATTTAGCGATTTATATGTGTAAACTTTGTGACCAAGTTATTTGTCCTAAAAGAGTTTTGCAAAATTTATATACTAGAAAATATTATTGTCCAAATTGTATATTAGATATTGCTTTAAATAAATCAATGAGACAGCAAGAAAGTAAGTTAAATTATGAAACATAAGTGTAGTGATTGAACTTATGAAAGAGTATTTGGTTGTGAAATGTGTTATAGAGTTGCTAATGAAATGGAACGAATAAGAAAAGAGAATAAAAGAAATAAGTAAAAATTAAATAAGGGCTTATATATGGATTATATATTTTTCATTAAGCCCCAATGGATTAGATTATAATTCATAAATAAGCTCCTTATTAGTATATAAAGTAAGGAGTTTTATTTATGCCTATTAATGAATTAGAACAAACTAGTAATTATACTTTAACTAAAATTTTAAGAACTGGATTAAGTCCATTAAGTGCTATGGTAGGAGTTAGTGCTTATTATGGTCAATATTTAAAAAATCCAATTTTGGGAAGTATTAATTCTTTGTTATTTAGTAAAAAGTTAGGAATTGATATATGGAATATTAATCAAAGACCTACTACTAGAAATAAAGTTATTAATAGTTATAAAAAGATATTTTTAGGTTTAGGGACTATTGGTTTAATTAACTATGCCAAGTTTGTTCAGTATGTAGATAAGTCAGTTTCTTTATTAAGAGATGAACCTTGTTTTTGGCCACCTTGTCCTACTGAACCACCAATTCCTACTCCAACACCTAAACCAATAGTTGATATGCCTTTTGTAGATTGAGATACATATTTATCTTTAAGCAGTTTTGGTATAGCAAATGTTGTTAGTGGATTAAGTGAATTAATACCTAATAGATTTCAATTTGTAAGAAAAATTTGTGATATGGCTACTGGTGGATGTTTGATTAGTAGTGGTGTAGCATTGGGTATAAATAATGATTTTAATAATTATTTTGCTATTCCTACAATAGTTGCTGGTGCAAGTGAAATTATCAATACTTTATTGTTACCTTTTGAAAATACTAATAATGTTATGCAAATGCAAGAAGTATTTACTGATGAAAGAGCAAGATTAATTAATGGCAGTGTTAGTGATTATCAAAGTACAGATGACAGTATGGTTGATGTTGATTTAAATGATGATAGTATGTCTGAGATTAATTTAGATAGAGCAAGTTTAAATTGAGATTATTCTTATGCTTATACATTAGGTGGTGTTTAATAATGGAAAATAAAGAAATTAAAAAAAAGTGGTATGACACTCCTAAATTTCATGTTTTTTGTTTTATTGTTGGTTTTTTTTCTATGGTTTGAACTGTTGCTGAAATACATAATATTATAAATGGTAATTTTGATTTTTTTATTGGTTTAGATTTAGGCATTAATATTTTACTTTTTGTTTTAGTAATTTTTTATGAGTTATTTAGTTTAATTGATTTTTTAAAAAAAAGAAAAAAAGGAAGTGATAAATAATGGATATGAAAGAAATTATAAAATATGTGTTATATATTGGTGGTTTTTGTTTAATTCTTTGGTTTTGCAGAAATTGAATACGTGAAGGTATAGAAAAATATAAACATAGAAAACATATAAAGGAGAATGATAGTGAGCCTGATTGTATTTTTTGTCGTAAAGATTTTGAAAAGAAGAAACGTAAATTAGAAATGGAAAAACAACAAAGAGAATTAGAGAAAGGAGGTGATTAATATGCCTGCTGGATTATCAGCATTATTAAATATGATTGGTGGTGTTGGCCAACAATTATTAAATGCTTTTACTTATATTTTTGGTTGAGTATTTACTACTGGCGATGGTGGAACACTTACAAATTGACCAGTGTTAATTTCAATTGTATTTATGGTATTAGTGTTTATCAAACAATTTGTGGGACATATTATTCATGGAACACATTAGTAATTAGAAAGGAAGTAAGCAAATGGTAAAGTTATTTTTTAGTTTGGTTTTTGGTTTACCTTTATTAGGTAGACTTTTACCGGTTGTTAATACATTGGTACAAACTATTTATATGCAGTATTTAAGTTCTTTTGCTGGGTTACATACTGTGACACTTTTTATTAAGTCGTTTTTTTATGATAGTTTATACACTTTACCTTTGCCTATTCTTGCTTTAATAAATGTTAGTTTTGTATTTTATTTAATTTTGGGATTATTTAGATTTACAAGACATTAGGATGTGAAATTATGTTTATACCTTTTATTACAACAGTTATGCAATTATTTGCTTCAATTTTTATGAAGTTTTTTAGTTTTCCACTTGGTGATTTAGGCTTTAATTTGGGTACGTTAATGATATTTTTAATTTTGCTTAGATTTGCATTTAGGGTTATTTTACCCGAATTAATATTACCAACATTAGGTTTAGGATATGTTGTTAAGTTCATTGGTAAAAGTTCTGTTTCTTTGGGTGTTGGTACTGGTCAACAAATTGCTAAGAGTTATCAAAGACGCGTTGAAAAAGTAAAAACAAGAAATAAACAACAAGGTAAGTTTAAAGGTGGTGCTGGTGGTAATAAGTTTACTGGTAGTTCAACTCGTGACTTTGGTATTGGTGATTAATTATGTCTAATTTTGTTCTTAGTATATTGCATTTTATTTTTATATTTTCTAGTAATGATATTAGTATATTTTTAAATCAAACTAATATTACTGATGAAGTTTATATTTTGTTTAATTTGACTTTTTGGTTAGTATTAGGTGTATTTTTTAATTTTATTTATCGTAGTATTAAATTTATTTTTAGGTCATTATTTGGATAGGTGTTAGTTATGAGTGTTTTAGAAATTTACAATAAAATACATCAATGTATTGTTGATTATTGAACTATGTTTATAGGTAATCCAGTTGACAATTTTACTAATATTTTATGAAATTTAGTAGTTTATGGAACACAGTTTTTTATTGGATTTGTTTTATTTTATGGTTGATGGTGAATTTTAAAATGTTTATTTGGTAAATAATTATGTGATTTAAGTTTGCTAAATTATTTTTTGTTGTAAATACTTCTTTTCAAGCGCCGACTAGTTTAATTGCTTCAAATGACCCTAATGTTGTTAATTATGATATTACAAAAGAAATGGTTAAACATGTTAAATATCATGATTTTGATGATTGAGCAACTATTCCTTGAAATTCTGCTTATTTTGATGTTGACCAACCGAATTTAAAATTAGTTAGTGGTGAATTTATTGGAAATGGTGAGGGTATTTATACATGTTATTATTATAGTGATACAGTTGGTGTTCCGTCACAAATGATAGATATGGGAACTGGTGTTTATACTTTTAATAGAAAACAATTAGATGAATTTTCATGTATCATGTTTAATCATAATTATGTTGCAAAGAATAATACTAATAATTTAAATTTTGTTAATACTGGTAAAAGAATTATAAATTTTCAAACACAGTTAAATTTTGAAATTGATAAACCTTTAAGTTTTTATATTCAAGGTTTTATGTTTTATTTTGAATATGAATATTTTAAAACTTTTACTGCTAATTTTGTTTTTAGTTTTTTAGATAATGTTGGTGATACAAAATATGTTTTTAAAGGTAAAGTTGATAATGATATTTATCAGCAAGATTTATATAATTTTGTTACTATGCCTATTCGTGTTCCAAATTTAAGACATTTAACAGTTTTTTTTGATGTTCATGGTGAATCAACTAGACCAACTTTTTCACCACAATTAAATTTTGGTCAAATTAATATTTTTTCAAGTGAGAAAGTTACGCCAGTACCACCAAATAGTCCTTTTAACCCTGAGTATGAACGTGTTAGTTGATATGATGTTTTTGGTCATTTGCGTAATGCTTTTAGGTGAGTACTATATGGTGTTGTTGGTAAAGTTTTACCAGTTGAACCATTAAGAGAATTTTTTACTAAACTTGACGGATTATTGAGACGTATTTTTGATGATACTATTAGTTCTGTTTTAAATGTTGATTTTACTAGTGGTTTAGAACAAGTTTTAACATTATGAGTATTTTTAAAAGCTGTTGGATTTTTAATTGGTTAGGAGTTGAAATAATGCCTTGATATGGTTATTTACTTTTAGGAGTTATATTATTAATAATGCTTTATCCATTTTTAATAACTAGAAAAAATATAAAGATATTACAACGTGTAGGTAGTTATATTATTTCAGCACCACCACGTACTGGTAAATCTGCCCTTGCTTGTTGTTTAGCACAAAAACATAAAGGTAGGGTAGTAAGTCCTATTCCTATTAAAGTACGTAATGAATATAGTTATCGTTGTTCTTATGATGATGTTTTTAAATTTAATCAATTAAATAGTAATTATGCTTTTAAAGAGAATGATATGCTTGTTTTTGATGAACTAGGTTTAAAAATTAATAGTAATGATTTATCACCCGAATTTAAAGAAACACAAGAAAGTTTAGGAATGTTTTGTAAATTAATAGGTCATAATTTTAATGGAATTATGTATATGATTGAACAACACCCCGATAGAATACTAAAACAAGCACGTGAAAAAGTGGAATATATTGTGCAAGTTAAAAGAATGCGTATTTTGTTATTTTTAGTTAAGTTTAAACTAAATATTTATACTAATGTTGATGATTATAATAAAGTTGTATTATCTAAAAGACAAACAAAGCGAATAATTAAACATGGTGGATTACCACCTAGTTATAGTGGTGAAACTATGACTTTTAGTTTATGATTTCCTAGGTCTTATTTACAAAGATATAATAGTCGTGCTTTAAATTATATTCATTCTTTAAAGAGTGAATTAAGTATTGTTAAAAACTATGAACAATCACAAGCATTAGATTTTACTGTTGATGATATTAGAGCAGTAGGATTAGATAAGTTGGATAATATATTACAAACTGAAAAGAAAGAAATTGAAAATACTGTATGCCGTGCTTGTTATTATAGAAATAAATATTCTAAGAAAAATAAGAAAGATGTTAAAATAGAGTAAACCTATATTATTGGTCGTAGCCAACCAGAACCTTGGTTGGTTGGCCGTGGCGTTTACGCCACTGGGGTGAGTTGCGAAGCAACTAGGGGCAAAGCCCCTATATACTTGAATAGTATAAACTGGATTATATATACTTCAAGAATAATAAACTCTATAATGTTTATTGTCTTGAAAATCATAAGTAATTTGTCAATTATCTCATTTATTTTTCTCTCTTGTTCCTACTTCTTTTCAATTATTTATACTTGGAGTTGGAGTTGGTTGTTTTTCTAATATTTCATTAATGGCTTGTAATAATTTTTTATTTTGAGTTTTTAATAATTTATATTCATTATTTTCTAATAAATCTTTACAAAGTAATGAATTTTCTTCATCATTTAATGCAATTTCATTTGTTTCAGTATTATATTTAAAATAATCATTTGAAAATTTTTTATCTTTTATTTTTTCTTTTAATTCATTAATAGCGCCAACAATAGTTTTATTAGTAGTTTCTAAATTAGGAATTTCTTGACCAATAGCATTTATTTGAAATGCAATAGGAAATTGTGATTTTGTATCTTCTAATTTTTTATCTATTTCTTCTTTTTTATAATAATCAGATAAATCTACTTTACCACCAGTAGCACTAATAGTATTAGTTTTTTCATCAATCTTAATATTTTCACCAGCAATTAATTTATTTTGTTTTTTTTCTAATAAATTATTAACATATACTTTAGTTGTAGCATCACTTAAAAATGTAGGTGTACCAACATCAATTATTCTTTTACCATTAACATCAATACCTTTATAATCTTTTGGTTTAATAAAATTAGGATTTTCATTATTTACTTCTCATAATGAATCAATATTACTATCAACATGAATTTTTAATTTAGGTATAGTATCACTTACATCATCTATTTTTATACCAGTTCCTTCAATTATTCCCATTTTTTGTAAAAATGTTTTATTACCAGAATCTCAAGTAATAACTCTTCTATTACTTTCATCAAATATACTAGGTGTATTAAAATTATCTGTATTACATGAAATACTATTATTAATTGCTTTTCTTGGTGTATGTAAATTTGCTTGTTGTAATAAATTATATACTTCCATTAATACATAATCTGGTTCACTTGGTGGACTAATACTACTTGATAAACCATTACCATTAATAGATACTGAACTTCTTATAAATGCCATTCCATCAGTTAAATAATATATAGTCATTCTTGCTGTTGCTCTTTTAACTAATTGTTGTTGAGTTTCATTAAGATTTTTAAATCCTATTACTTCAATTTGATTACCAGTAATAGTATTAATTCTTTCACTTGAAATAGCAATTGCCATAATAGTAAAATCAGTTTTAGTATTATCAGTAGTAGTTTGGTCTGCATCTGGTATAAAACCATATATAGTTTTTAAATCATCTTTTGTAATATAATTTAAATTTACATTTCAATCAATATTATTTTTGTTTTCCATAATCTTTATACCTTCCATATCCTTGTACTGCTTGTGATTTATTAACTGTACTAATAACTGATTTATTAGGTTTAGTTACTGCTCTATTTAATTGACTAACATTTTTTCTAACCGTAGCATTCATTTCTTCTCTTGTTTTACGAACTCCACCTAAATATTGATTAATAAATATTTTATTAGCACCATGACCATAAGCACCAGTTGCTTTACACATATCAATTCAAGTTTCTCTTGAAACATTAAAATAATCATATGATTTACTTAAATTTGTTCTATATGTTAATGTAGCAATACCATAAGTACCTTATTGTGCTTGTACTACTGGAGTTCATATACCGCCAGCAAGAGCAGAACTTGAAAGATTTACATAAACTCCAATCATACTGTCATAATCTTGTTCAGTTAAAGAATTCATTATTATTTCTTTACCTTTATCCATTAATGACTTACCATTTAAATATTGTTTTTGAATATGTTGTAATTTAGCAATATTATTATTAGTAATATGTGTCATTATTTTTTTATGAATTACTGGTAAATTAGTTAATTTTTGTAAAACTTGTTGAAATTCAGATAATTCTTTTTGAGATTTACCTTGTCCTAATACTTTTGACATTAATTGATTTTTTAATATTCCCGCTGGATTTTTTAAAAAACTATTAAATAATGAATTACTTTTTTTAAATTTTTCTATTAATTCAGCAGTTTGTATATCACTAACAGCAGTTTCTAATATCATTCTTAACAATAATATAATAGGCATTTAAATTACTTCTTTGTAAAAGTTACTTGTAAAGAACCATCATATAAAGTTTTACCTTCAACATTAGCACTTGTTGCTGTTAAATCTGAAAAATTAGCATTACCTTTTTGATAATTAGGATTTTTAGCAATAACTGCTTTTTCTACTTCATCTGCTGTTGGAGTATCACCAGCCATAGTTATTTTTCCTAAATTAGTAAATTCAATTGCTGTTGCAATATCAATACTTGAAGTAACTGTAAATCCTTTAACTAAATCTGGTCTTAATGCTTTACCTTCTGAAACTAAAAACTTATGAAAATTCTTAACATTACCATTAGTTTGTAAAACAAAAATATTATCTTGACCACGATTAAATGGAAATGCTAATGCTTCTTTATGCACTAATACAGCATCACATCCTAAAAAGTTAAATCCTTCTTTTTATCAATAGTTGCAATCGGATAATTTCTACCTAATCAAGGACACTCTACAATTTTAATACCACCAATTTCTACAATTTTACCATCTTTTAATGCTTGTGAAGCACTATCACTACCTAAAGTTGTAGTTGATAATAATACTAATGGTTTAAAGAAACTAGATACTCATAAAGTATAATTTTCTTCATCTGTACCGATATATTCATCAGTAATTCTTGCTTTTAAGGTTGCTAATGTATTTGATATTTTTAATCATAATAACATTCTATAATCATCTATTTTTGGTGTACTTGGTAATGCAATATTAATAATTCCATTATCTTTGGCTGTTTTAACTGCTAATGCTAATAATTTTGCTACTAAATATGTTTCAACTGATTTTGCTTTTGCATCAATTCAACTTGATGCTAAACTATCTGATACAAGAACATTACCATCTTCATATCTTGCACCTAATCTTTTTAAATCAAGTGTTTCTTCTTCAAAAGTTATTTGTTTCTTTTTATCTAATAAAATTTGTTCAACTCTTGTTGCTGTTAAATCATTAGCACCAGCACCAGCATCATAATCATCTGTAAGATTTCTTTTAGTAATATTATAAATAGCAGTACCAGCATCTAATTGTTCTCTATTTTTAACTGTTGCATTAATTAATGCAACTCTTTTTGATAATAAAACTTTTAAATTTTTAATATATTTAACTGATAAATCTAATTTACCAGTTGGATTACTTGGGTCATTAATCGTTGTTGATTGTGTTGTAATAATTGCCATATTTTTAACCTACCATTCCTATTTTTCTAGTATCTACTTCATCATCTTTTTCTTCTTTAAATTTATCTTTTACATCTAAAGAATTACTAATATTTGTATCTTTATTTTTATTAAATAAATGTGGAAAATCTTTATTTAATAATGATAATTCTTTATCAATATCTTCTTTATCTCCAAGATATCTTTTTAATAAATTAATATTTTCTTGTGATAAATCATATTTTTTATAACTTTCTGAATGTCTAATTTCTCTATCTTTATCAGTTTTTTCTTTATATAAAGCATTATATTTTTCTTCTAATTCTTTATATTTATCTTCTAAAGTTGGTTCTTTAGATTCTTCAGTTTCTGGTTCTTTTTTATATTCAGCTTCAGATTCTTTTTCAGTATTTTCTTCTGATTTTACTTCTTCTTCCTTAGTTTCTTCTTGTTCATCTTTTTCTTTTTCTTCCATATTATTACCTTCTTTCATTTCATTTTCATTTAACATAATTACCACCACCTTTCTAAGTTGAACTTTTTGGATTAATTACCAATGATGTAGTTTGAAGATTTCAATTGGCATTTTCTTTATTATTTGGTAATTTAGGGTCACGAATAGTAAATGTGGTTATAAATTGATATTCAATAACAATTAAATTATCTTTTTGACTTTGATATGCTTTTGTTTTAAAAGCCATTATTTTAAATTAAGTAGAACTTGGAATGGTTTGACCACTACTTGGATTATCATTTGTTCATAATAAATCATTAATATATATTTTATTTAATCTTTCTGCACTTGTTAAAGAAGCAGTTTGATTGGGTATATTTCCATGATTATTTACATTAAATGTTCAATTATTATTACTATCATTATGATTTCCAGAATCATTGTTATAGGTATTATCATTGTCTTGAAAAAGAGCGGTATCATTTTGGTTATCTGGTAAATTACCAATATCACTTAAATTTATTTTAATAGGTGTAAATCAATTTTTAGAATTAGTATAAGTATCGAAAGAAACACTATTATAAAATAAATTACTCATATTAATAGTAAAATTAAATGTTATACTTTCATAATCTTCTTTAAATTTATCAATATTATCATAACCATATTGATTTACATAAATACCAATACTATTATGAAATTTACCTTTAACATCTTCTAAAATAATTGGTTTCATTTGATATTGATTAGATTGACCAAAATTTTTAGGATTAATATTATTATTAATTCCATATTGACTTTGATTACTTAAATCAATAAATATAGGATGCGCTCTTTCTATTAATGGTGGTGGGTGTATTGCTTGTGGATAATTAAATGGTTTGTCAAATTTAAAAGTATTATTTGCTAAAATAAAAGTATTTTGAATTAATTTACTATTATTACTTGCTTTACCAACTGTTTGATAAGTACCACTTCAAATACTAAAATTATCATTAACAGCACCATTTCTATTATCTGGCATTGAATAAAATGTTATTTTAAAATTACTTTTACCTACAACTTTAATATCAATCATATCAATTGCTCATTTAACTATATTATTATTAGTAAAATTTGGAGCATTTAATAATGGAATTGAACTATCTTCTTTTGCTAATAATGAAATTGTATCTTTACCACCAGCACCATTTTGAACTAAATTTACAGTATCATAAATTCCTTGTGAAGAAATACTTCCATCATTAATATCAAAATTTTGTAAATTAATCATATCAGTTAAATTAAATGTAAATGATGTCATATGACTTGCTGTTCCAGCAACTGCTTGTATAGCATCTGGAGTATCATTTCTAAACATATCAAGGGGAATAGGACTACCAGTTGGGGGTGTTGAATATAATAATGTTGTATAAAAATTATATAATTCAGCAGATATTAAACCATTTATGTAATTAAATTGTGGAATTAACAAGTTACTACTTAACTTTGCACCAATATCTAAACCATCAACAAAGAAATTCATAAATGAACCAAATACTGGAATAGTATTAAGATTAATTTTAATAGTTTCTCGTACTGTTAATGGTATTTCACTAATAGGATTATAAATAAAATAATGTAAAGCATTTATAGTATTTAATTGTTTAAATTTATTATTATTCATATTATAATGAGTATTACCAATAAATTTTTTATTATTTTTATTATAATATTGAAAATATGGATTACCCGCAGTTGCATAATTATAATCTTCAATTTCTGCACCATTTAAAAAATTATTATCTCAATAATTTACTAATCTATTTGAAACATCAACTTTATTAGTATTTTTAGTTTTTTCTAAATTAGTAAGTAAATGACCTTCATAATGTCGGGTTGCACCATCATCATATAATGGTGATATTTCTTTTCTTCATTCATTATAACCATCCATAGTTGATTGTCCTTGAACAGTTAATACATAATTTGTTTCTGGTAATGCTTGAAAACTTACTGGGTCATATGTACTACACTGATATTGTCATGGAAATAATAATTTACTTGGATATTGGCGATATTTATGTTGTTTAGTATTAATAGGATTATTATCAATATCTCTTCCTCATAATGCTATACTAATAGGTTTTACTGAACCATAAAAAGATATTTGACAATGTGTTACTGGTAATGGCGTTAAATAATTATCATCTAAAATAATATTATTATTTTCATCTAATGCTGGTAATGCTACGGGGTCGCCAGGCGCACCTAATTGTACATATTGATTAATTGCTAATCCACTATGTGCTAATTTATCATTTAAACTACTAAAAGTACATTGAATATACGCTAATTCTTTATTTTCATTATTATAAGTTTTACTAGCAACTTCAAGAATATATCATTGTCTATCAACTTTAATTGATTTATCAGTATTTATAGCTTTATTAATTTCTGGAATCATATATAACTTATATAAATTTGAAACAATATTATTAATAGCTGAGTTATACTTGTAAGTGCAAGTAAATAAAATTGCAAAAAATTCTCATATAAAAATTTCATAATGCTAAATTTAGTTTAGAAAAAAGTAAGGAGTTTTTATATGAGTTATAAACATCTTGGCATAGATGAAAGGATTTATATTGAGAATCAATTGAAATTTAAATTTAAAATTAGTGAAATAGCTAAAAATCTTAATCGAAGTATTAGTACTATTATTCGAGAAATTAATAGAAATAAAGATAATAATCATTATTTTTCATTAATTGCACAAAATAAAGCTGAAAATCGAAAACAATCACATATTAGTTTTCATAAGTTTAAAAATAAGAATTTAGTAAAATATGTACAACAAAAATTACTATTAGGTTGATCACCTGAACAAATTTATGGCAGAATTAAAAATTTTCATAAAGAGTGAGTTATTAGTTTTAAAACAATTTATACTTGAATTTATTTTGGAATGCTTGATAAAGTTACTAGTAAAAATTTAAGAAGAAAAGGTAAAAAACGAAAATCTAAAGAAAATCGTGGCAAGTTTAATGGTAAATCAATTAAAGAACGAGATATAAATGTTAATGATCGTATAACACTTGGTCATTGAGAAGGAGATACTATAGTATCATCACGAGGTAAAAGCAAATCATGTTTAATAACTTTAGTTGAAAGAGTATCACGATTTACTTTAGCAATATTAGTTAAAAACAGAACTACTAAAGTTATTAATAAAAATGTTAGTTATTATTTATCAATTCTTCCTAAAAACATTGTTAAAACTATTACTTTTGATCGTGGCAAAGAATTTTCAAATTGACAACAACTTGAAAAAAATTTAGATATAAAAATTTATTTTGCCAATCCATATTCACCTTGACAAAGAGGTACTAATGAAAATACTAATGGTTTAATTAGAGAAAAATTTCCTAAAAAATTTATTTTTTCAAAAACTAATAAAAATGAAGTTCATAAATTTATATTGTCTTTAAACCAAAGACCAAGAAAAATACTAAATTATCTTTCACCAATCGAATATTTGGATAGAAAAATAATTTAGTTGCACTTACCTTTACAATTTAGCAATAAAATTAAAATTCTTTTTTTCATTTGGAATATTAATTACTACATTTTTAATTGCTTGTTCTTGAATAAAAGCATTATTTGCTGGAGTTGCTGAATAAGTAATACCTAATTGGTCACTTAAAATATTTCCATAAAATACATCACCATTTTGTAATTGTTTATATGCTTCATCTGGATTATCTTTATTTTGAATAGGATAATAAGAATGGTCTCATACTGCTTGTATTGCTTCTCTTCCAGTAAAGATTTTACTAAAACTAGTATAATCATTAGGAATACTAGTTGGTGGTTTATATCCCGTTTCTGTTGAATTTATAGCACCTAAAATAACGGTAAAAGGACATACACGAAATTGTAAATCTTTATTTTGTGTAAAATCTTTCTCAATTTCCCCTGTACTTTTTCATACAGTTTTAATTAATTGATGATTTATTTTCGGTATCATTCCCATTTTTAGTTTCTCCTAAAAAGTATTATTAAATTCAATTTCTTCTTTTTGATATTTTCTATTTTGTTCAATAATTTGTTGTGCTTCTTCTTCACTAACACCATATCTTTTAACAATAATTCTTTTAATATTAGTAATTTCTAATCTTAATTCTGCTTCATCAATTTCAAGTGATTTTAATCTATCTGTAATAGTATTTTCTTTAATTTCAAATGTTCATTTAGATTTATCACCATCTAATCCCATTAATATAAAACATCTTTGAAATATTTCATTTCAATCACTTTGATTTAAAGTTCTTTTAATTCTTGTAGTTTCCATATCACGAGAATTAGTAATTAATACTTCTGCTTCAGTTTTTTGACTTGTAGTATCATTTACTGGACTATATCCAGAGCCTTCAAATGCTTTATCAATAATAAATTGAATAAATTCTGCATATTTATCTAATATTGGACTACCTTGTAAAATAGCAATTGGTGGTGTTCCACTAGTACTTCCTAAACTTCTTAAATTTGCTTGTAAAATAAATTTACCTATTAATTTTTTTAAATCAAAAGCAGTTTTAGATTGATTTATTTCTTGTTCAGTAATATCTAAAAATACACGAGTAACATTATATTCAAGTTCATGTTCAATTGATTCAAATGTTTTATTTAATAATTTTTGTAATTTTTTAATTGGAGTCATATCTGGATAATAATCACCAATAACTCCACCAAAGAAATTCTTTTTAGGTAAATTTTGCATAAATTTAACTGGAATAATACCTAAATTATGATTATCTATTAAAGGTAATTTTAAATCATCACTTATTTGTTTTTGTAAACCATCTAAAGTAACATAATCACTAGTAAAATATCTAATTATTTGATTTCGAGTATATGTTGTTTTAACATAAATACTTTGGTCATCATATTGTAATCTTGACCATGTTGATGCACTATATTCATTTTCTAATACTCTTGCAACTCTTGATTGAGCATACGGTTGAGCAAAATTTAATGATATTCTACCACTTTTACTTTTATCAATTTGAACAATACTATAACCATATCCACTCTTTATATGACAATCTTGATAAAATAATGAATCTAAATTATTTCATTCTTTTAATTTTTCAATTGCTCTTTTATATTCTTCATGTTCACTTGTTAAAGTATAACCATTACCTCATAATAATTTACTTGCATGATTTGCTATAATTTCTTGAAGATTTATCATACATCAATTAGGAGTTAATATTTCAGTATTATGATTATTCATATGTTACTTCCTTTCAAAATAAGGATTTATATTTGCACTTAAATTTCTAATATATGGTTCTATAGCATAATCAAATGCGTCACGTAAATGGTCATTACCCGCTAATGGTATTTGTTTAATACTTTTAGGGTCTCATACAGCCAATCTAAACTCATCTAATAATGCTTGTGCATTCATACTAATATTTAATCGTTCTGAAGCCATTAAAGCCACATTCTTACCTATTCTAAACTCAAGTCTTAATTTCACACAGTCTTTAAAATATAGTCATGAATTAACTTGATATTTAATTGCTGTATCATTTAACATTTCAATAAATGTATAATTACTAAAATCACAATATACAGTTAAACCATATTCATAAAGTAAATTATTTTCTTTTGCTAATTTAATATAAAACTCAACTACTAATCTTGCTAATTGTTTATTATCATAACGAATTAATTTATTTTCTATTTTTAAACAATCAATAACATTAACAAATTTAAAATTATAATCAAAACCTATTAATAAACATGCTAAAGCATCATCTTTAAACCCATAATCTAATCCAGCACTAAATCTATAACTTGGTTGTAATAATCTACTAATCTTATGAATTAAATGTGAATATATGCTAAATTGTAAAGGTAAGTGCAACTAAATTATTTTTCTATCCAAATATTCGATTGGTGAAAGATAATTTAGTATTTTTCTTGGTCTTTGGTTTAAAGACAATATAAATTTATGAACTTCATTTTTATTAGTTTTTGAAAAAATAAATTTTTTAGGAAATTTTTCTCTAATTAAACCATTAGTATTTTCATTAGTACCTCTTTGTCAAGGTGAATATGGATTGGCAAAATAAATTTTTATATCTAAATTTTTTTCAAGTTGTTGTCAATTTGAAAATTCTTTGCCACGATCAAAAGTAATAGTTTTAACAATGTTTTTAGGAAGAATTGATAAATAATAACTAACATTTTTATTAATAACTTTAGTAGTTCTGTTTTTAACTAATATTGCTAAAGTAAATCGTGATACTCTTTCAACTAAAGTTATTAAACATGATTTGCTTTTACCTCGTGATGATACTATAGTATCTCCTTCTCAATGACCAAGTGTTATACGATCATTAACATTTATATCTCGTTCTTTAATTGATTTACCATTAAACTTGCCACGATTTTCTTTAGATTTTCGTTTTTTACCTTTTCTTCTTAAATTTTTACTAGTAACTTTATCAAGCATTCCAAAATAAATTCAAGTATAAATTGTTTTAAAACTAATAACTCACTCTTTATGAAAATTTTTAATTCTGCCATAAATTTGTTCAGGTGATCAACCTAATAGTAATTTTTGTTGTACATATTTTACTAAATTCTTATTTTTAAACTTATGAAAACTAATATGTGATTGTTTTCGATTTTCAGCTTTATTTTGTGCAATTAATGAAAAATAATGATTATTATCTTTATTTCTATTAATTTCTCGAATAATAGTACTAATACTTCGATTAAGATTTTTAGCTATTTCACTAATTTTAAATTTAAATTTCAATTGATTCTCAATATAAATCCTTTCATCTATGCCAAGATGTTTATAACTCATATAAAAACTCCTTACTTTTTTCTAAACTAAATTTAGCATTATGAAATTTTTATATGAGAATTTTTTGCAATTTTATTTACTTGCACTTACAAGTATAACTCAGCATATTCCACCAGATTCATAACCTACTAAACCATGACTTCTTACTCTTGCAGATATTGGGTCTAATTTTTCTATTTCTAATAATTGTTGTTTATCACTATCTTTTAAATGAGTATTTAATTTTCAATTTTGATAATGATAAATAGTATTATCAATAATAGTAAATTGTTCATATTCATTAATAATTTGTTTTTCATTTTGTGGACAAGCATTTATAGTTTTTTTAATAAATTCATTTAAAATACTTCAAGGATTACAACTTTCAATTTCTAATAATTGATTTGCACCACGAATAGCATCTTTTAAATCTTGATAATCATTTTCAGTAATTTCATATCTTTCATCACTTCATATAATTACATAATCATATAAATAATTACTTGCTAATCCAGTTAATTTAACATTACTATTATCTTGTGAATGTAAATATTTACAAGTTATTTTACTACCATTAAATTCAATAGTTTTTTTAGTTTCACTAATAATAAAATTAATACTAGGATATGTTGCTCTAATAATTTGTTTTAATTCTTGTCAACTATCATTTAATTGTTTTGACATATTACGAATTAAATAAGCATGAATATTAATATTATCTAACATTAATAAAATACCTAAGAATTCAATATTACTAAATGTTTTACCAGATTTACGACTACCTAATTGTTTAATTTTAGTAATATTTAAAGGTTGTTTTAAATACATTCTTTTAGCAATATCTAATAAATAACCAAAATTACTTAACATTTATTCTTACCTTTATTTTCTAAACTAATTGCTATAGGGGCTGTATTATCACTACTTTTTATATCAATTTTTGTAGATAAATGATATTCTTTCACAAATGCTCTTTCTAAATATCATGCAGTATTATTTGCATTTGCTTTTAAATATCTTTGTGTATTAATATGACGTATTTGTAAATATGCTCAATTAATTTGTTGTAAAAAAGTATTTCTCTTTTTTTGTTTTCAACTATAAAGAGTATTTTCTGTAATATCTAAATAAACTAACATACCAATTTTAGTTGGTATTTCTTCAGTTTGTTTACAATGATTAAAATATTCTTCTAATTTTTCTCTTAATGCTTTTGCATCATTAAAAATTGTTCTTATTTTTATTTTTTCTTCTTGCACATAAAAATCTCCTTTCATATGCCTTAAAAACACAAAAATTTATGATATAATTAATATAATCTTTAAGTTAGACACTGGTAGTAATAACTTATTAACTTTATTAATTACTTCATATATATTTTTATTTAATTGCTGAGTTATACTTGTAAGTGCAAGTAAATAAAATTGCAAAAAATTCTCATATAAAAATTTCATAATGCTAAATTTAGTTTAGAAAAAAGTAAGGAGTTTTTATATGAGTTATAAACATCTTGGCATAGATGAAAGGATTTATATTGAGAATCAATTGAAATTTAAATTTAAAATTAGTGAAATAGCTAAAAATCTTAATCGAAGTATTAGTACTATTATTCGAGAAATTAATAGAAATAAAGATAATAATCATTATTTTTCATTAATTGCACAAAATAAAGCTGAAAATCGAAAACAATCACATATTAGTTTTCATAAGTTTAAAAATAAGAATTTAGTAAAATATGTACAACAAAAATTACTATTAGGTTGATCACCTGAACAAATTTATGGCAGAATTAAAAATTTTCATAAAGAGTGAGTTATTAGTTTTAAAACAATTTATACTTGAATTTATTTTGGAATGCTTGATAAAGTTACTAGTAAAAATTTAAGAAGAAAAGGTAAAAAACGAAAATCTAAAGAAAATCGTGGCAAGTTTAATGGTAAATCAATTAAAGAACGAGATATAAATGTTAATGATCGTATAACACTTGGTCATTGAGAAGGAGATACTATAGTATCATCACGAGGTAAAAGCAAATCATGTTTAATAACTTTAGTTGAAAGAGTATCACGATTTACTTTAGCAATATTAGTTAAAAACAGAACTACTAAAGTTATTAATAAAAATGTTAGTTATTATTTATCAATTCTTCCTAAAAACATTGTTAAAACTATTACTTTTGATCGTGGCAAAGAATTTTCAAATTGACAACAACTTGAAAAAAATTTAGATATAAAAATTTATTTTGCCAATCCATATTCACCTTGACAAAGAGGTACTAATGAAAATACTAATGGTTTAATTAGAGAAAAATTTCCTAAAAAATTTATTTTTTCAAAAACTAATAAAAATGAAGTTCATAAATTTATATTGTCTTTAAACCAAAGACCAAGAAAAATACTAAATTATCTTTCACCAATCGAATATTTGGATAGAAAAATAATTTAGTTGCACTTACCTTTACAATTTAGCAATTTTTATAATATAATTATAACAAAAAATAGCATTATACTGCTATTTTTTTATTTCTTTTTTTAAATTTAAACATTTTCTTAACTTTATTTCCTAAACTTTTTCAAAACTTAAATTCTGGATGTTGTGATTTATACATAATCATAGCGCCAATAACAGTACCAATAATATTTAAAGAAATGGTAAACAATACGATTCCAAAAGGATTATTTTTTTCACATAACTCTCACCCTAAATTAATTAAATGAAGGGAAAATGCTATTCATGCTAATGATAAGGGAACTAACATAATATAAAATACAGTCATAGGTGGGTCTACTTCTTTTATTTCAGTTAACAATAAATAATCCATTTTACTTTCCTTTTCTATTTATATTTTTCTTTTATTGTACATTATTTTATTAAAAAAGAAAAGATAACTAATAAAAGTTATCTTTAAACGTTGCAATAGATTTGCTAATTATTTCAATCGTTCTTTAATATTATACTCTAAAACCAAACATTTTTCAACTAATATTTTAACAAATTTGTTAGAATAGTTAGGATAAAAAAATAAATAGAAAGGTGTTAAAAAATGTTTAATTATAAAAATAATCTTGAATATGAAATTAATAGAATTAGAACAAATCATGTTAATAAAATCCATGCTTTTGATGAATATTTTTTTCAAAATAGAGATAAAGATAGATATAAAGTTGCTAAAAAATGTAATCTTAGTATTATTTTTGAATTTGGTAAAATGATTTTTAATCAAAGAGTTTATTGAGATAAATTAAAGAAAAAATATTATTATCCAGTTTATGAAGAGTTTAATATTGAAAAAAGAGCAAAAATTATTAGTTGATTAAAAGAAGAAATAATATTATATATTGTAAGAAAGAAACATTATCAATATATACCAGATATTTTAAAATTTACTTATGTTTCAAAAGTAACAATTAGTAAAATTCATAAAAATGCAAAAGTTCAAGAAAAATTACCAGAACAAAAATTTAAAGTTAAAAATAGTGAATTTATTTATATTAATGCTGATGATTGTTATGTTCCAGTTTGAAATAAAAATCATAAAAGAGAAATGCAAAAAATTCGTAGTATTTCATATAATACTGGTAAAAAACAAATAGGTAAAAATAGAAATAAATTATCAAATAAAATTTATACTTTTATGGGTGATTATAAATATAGTCCTAAAGAAGATTATTTACAAGCAAATCCTACAGTTGATTTTACTTGAAATGGATTAAAAAAATATTATGAATTTGAAAATGCAAAATTAGTAGTTTCTGGTGATGGTGCTGGATGAATATATAATTTAGCAAAATATTTGGGTGCTTATTATGTACTAGATAAATATCATGCTTTTTATTATTTATGAACAGCATATAAACCTGATAAAAGAAAAAATAAAGTTAATCCAGAAAATTTAAAAAACTTTTTAAAGGCTTGAAAATATTTTTGTAATGGTCAATATGATGAATTAATAGCATTTTTAATTGAAACAAAAGTAAATAAAGAAACTTTAAGAATTTTTGAAAATAATAAAGAAGGTATTATTAATCAACCTGCTGATTGAAATATTGGCTGTAGTGCTGAAAGTGATATTCAACATTTAGTTAAATCTCAAACTAAAGGTGCAAAAATATATGCTTATCCAACGTTAATTAATATGTTAATGGCTAGAGCCAATTATTTAAATAGTAGAAATTATATTAATAGTGCTTAAAGTAATACAATTTAATATTTTTTGTTTCTAATTTTAAGATTAGGATTTTTGTGTTGTTTAAATGTAATTTTATAATTATATTTTTTAACATTTTTAAAATTTATGATATAATTTAATTAACAAATATTTAGATTTGCTAGTTTTATTGTTTGAAGTTAGAAAATCTATCCGTTATATTTATTCGTCCGTCAATTAAAGTAAATTCATTTTCATTAGCTAAAAGTTTATAAATTATTTTATTATGATAATCATTATATTCAGTTGTTAAAGCATAAACATTATTTTTTGAAAAAAGTAAATATATTCTAAAATTATCTGCTTGACTTAAATAGATACCTCCTATTTTTTTAAATTCATTTTTATTGACTAGACATTTATAAACACCATCTTTCTTTGATCATACATATACATTGTTTGATGAATCTATTTTAATATTTGTAAAAGAATAATTATTAGTATTAGTTGTTACTTTCATTTTTTTAAATTCATTTTTATTGACTAGACATTTATAAATGCCATTAGTTTTTAAAGCATAAATATTATCTTTTGCGTCAAATTTTAAGCTTATTATTAATCCATTTATGCCTTTTATTTTTATGAATGTATTTTTATCATTAGTATATTTATAAATACCATCATTAGTTATTGAATATATTTCGCCTTTATTATTTTTATATAAATCAGAAAAAATAAAATCATTATTGCTTTGATGAACATTATTTTTTTTAAAACAATCATTTTGTAATGTGATTGTCCTTAAGTTAAAATTACTAATACAATTTTCAATAGTTATTGTAGATGCTAAGGTAGTTAATATTGTTAATATTTTTTTCATTAAAACTCTCCTTTTTGTTTTTTTCTATAACTTTTATAATAATAGGTTATTTTATATTTTAAGAACGTAAAAAAGAAAATGTAATAAAAGTATCTAAAAACTAAAAAAATAGTTTAATAGTAATTTTTGAATCTTGAAAATTATAAAAAAATATGTAATTAAAATTTTATTATTTATATTAGTTTTTTAATAATTGATTAGCGAAATATTTGGTCAATAACTCCACCACCAAGACAAATATCACCATCATAAAAAACAGCGGTTTGACCAGGCGTAATAGCGCGTATCTTTTCTGAAAATTCAACCTTAATTTCATCATTATTAATATTATTAATAATAACAGCAACATCAGATTGACGATAGCGAAATTTTGCATTACATTTTAAAGAGTTTTTTAATGTACTATTATTAATTCAATTCAATGATTTAACAGTACAACCGCTATTCATTAGTCATTTATTTTCATTATCATTAGCAACATAAAGGATATTATTAGTAACATCTTTTTCAACAACAAAATACGGAACTTTCATTCCTGAAAGATTAATACCTTTTCTTTGGCCAAGTGTATAGTAGTAAACACCATTGTGATTACCAATAGTAGTTTTGGTATTAATATCAACAATTTTGCCCGAATTAGTTGGTAAATAATTTGTTAAAAATGTTTGAAAATTACGATTACCAATAAAACATATGCCAGTAGAATCTTTTTTTGTTGCTGTTGGTAAATTATATATTTTTGCTAATTCCCTAACTTCAGTTTTAGTTTTATTACCTAAAGGAAATAAACTATATTTTAATTGTTTTTGTGTTAATTGACATAAAAAATAACTTTGATCCTTATTATCATCAATTCCTTTTAATAACTGATATTGTTTAGTAATTGGGTTGTAGTTAATTCGTGCATAGTGCCCCATTGCAATATAATCTGCTTGTAAATTTTTTTGTGCATATTTTAAAAAAGCATCGAATTTAATATATTTGTTACATAAAATATCGGGATTGGGAGTACGACTTTTTTTAAATTCTTCAAGAAAATAAGTAAAAACATTATCTCAATATTCCTTAACAAAATCAATTCTTTCTAATTTAATATTTAATTTTTGGCAAACAGTTAAAGCATCAAGATAATCTTGTTCTTGTGGACAAATATCTTGATTATTGTTACCTTGTAAATCATTATTTAAAAGTGAATCTCAATTACGCATAAAAAGACCAATAACTTCATGGCCTTCTGCTTGTAAAAGTGCTGCTGTTACTGATGAATCAACTCCACCACTCATACCAACAACAATGCGTTTTTTTTTTGTCATTTTATTACTCCTTAGTACTTTTCATAAATGCTTAATAATTGTAACAAATATATAATAAATACCCAAATAAATATTTTTAAATTATTGAATTTACATATTGATTATTAAGTGATAATCCTTTATACTAATGTTAAAACACATAAAAGCAATTTAACAAAATATGGTTTATAACCACTTTTGTAAAGTTTGTTATTAATGTGTTTTTTATGTTTTAATAAAGAAATAGAGAGAAGAGAAAAAATGCCACAAGAAGAAGAGTTATTAATAAATAATGATATAGATAGTAATATAGAAGCAAATACTATTAATAATAGTTGAAGTAGTTTAATATGATCAGATACTAAAAAAATAATTGGAACAGCTGGTTTATTAACAGCAGCAGTTGGTTTGAAAACTGTACAACGAGTATTTCAGGTAGCAGTTATTAGTATTGGATCATTTGATTGAAATAAAGTAAATCCTTTAAATAATTTAGTTGATTTTGGAGTAACTCCAGTACAATTGGTAATTAGTACACAAGCAATGAATTTATGAAAATGGGGAGCAGAAAAAATTTGACAAGAAGGAAGAACAGTATTTAATAGAACTGCTGATCAAGAAATGAGTCCACTTTTATCTTTATATTCCGAAATTGGTGTTGAGGAAGGTTATTCATGTCTTTCAAAAACATCTATTTTTGGAAAAATGCTAATAGCAAAAGTTGGATATTGAATTTCGAATCATTTTATGATTACTGCTTCTAGTATGTATTCAGTTGGTTCTTTAACTAGTTTAGCTGAATATTGAAGTAAAATTATTTATGGACCAAATATTTTATCAACAATTATACGAGCAGAAGTTTTATGTTATACTTCTATCTTAATAGATAAGGGTATAGAATATTTAACAAAAACACATATGTGGTTTGCTTTCAAAAGATATTTTAATTGTTTAAATAATAATATTAATGAAAATGATGAGTTAGAATCATTATTTTCTCAACAATCAAAATGTATGAGTCTTTTAAAAAGTGGTGGTTATTTAACAGCAATGGTAATAGCAACTATAATAGATAATGCAATTAAAACTGCAGCTGTTATGTATACTGCTGATAGATTACTAGAATTGAATCTACATTTTTTCAATTTGCTATTATGTTAGCTATATTATCAATGATACTATTGGTAATAAAGTATTAAATAAATATGCTAAAAAACAATGACAGAAATTTTTTAAGTCTACTCCAAATAATGAATTAGAGGAAATAGTAACTAATAGTAATTATATGAGTATTAATAGTAGTGATGAACGACAATTAACTAATAACTTTAATGATGAATTGGTGAGTGTTATTAATAGTATTAATGGTCCTGCATTTGGTGGTTGTCCTAGAAATCCTTCAATTGCATAAAATTTATTTGAATGCTGAGTTATACTTGTAAGTGCAAGTAAATAAAATTGCAAAAAATTCTCATATAAAAATTTCATAATGCTAAATTTAGTTTAGAAAAAAGTAAGGAGTTTTTATATGAGTTATAAACATCTTGGCATAGATGAAAGGATTTATATTGAGAATCAATTGAAATTTAAATTTAAAATTAGTGAAATAGCTAAAAATCTTAATCGAAGTATTAGTACTATTATTCGAGAAATTAATAGAAATAAAGATAATAATCATTATTTTTCATTAATTGCACAAAATAAAGCTGAAAATCGAAAACAATCATATATTAGTTTTCATAAGTTTAAAAATAAGAATTTAGTAAAATATGTACAACAAAAATTACTATTAGGTTGATCACCTGAACAAATTTATGGCAGAATTAAAAATTTTCATAAAGAGTGAGTTATTAGTTTTAAAACAATTTATACTTGAATTTATTTTGGAATGCTTGATAAAGTTACTAGTAAAAATTTAAGAAGAAAAGGTAAAAAACGAAAATCTAAAGAAAATCGTGGCAAGTTTAATGGTAAATCAATTAAAGAACGAGATATAAATGTTAATGATCGTATAACACTTGGTCATTGAGAAGGAGATACTATAGTATCATCACGAGGTAAAAGCAAATCATGTTTAATAACTTTAGTTGAAAGAGTATCACGATTTACTTTAGCAATATTAGTTAAAAACAGAACTACTAAAGTTATTAATAAAAATGTTAGTTATTATTTATCAATTCTTCCTAAAAACATTGTTAAAACTATTACTTTTGATCGTGGCAAAGAATTTTCAAATTGACAACAACTTGAAAAAAATTTAGATATAAAAATTTATTTTGCCAATCCATATTCACCTTGACAAAGAGGTACTAATGAAAATACTAATGGTTTAATTAGAGAAAAATTTCCTAAAAAATTTATTTTTTCAAAAACTAATAAAAATGAAGTTCATAAATTTATATTGTCTTTAAACCAAAGACCAAGAAAAATACTAAATTATCTTTCACCAATCGAATATTTGGATAGAAAAATAATTTAGTTGCACTTACCTTTACAATTTAGCGAATGAAAATAAAAAAAGTTAGAATAAACTATTCTAACTTTTTTTATAATTTACCAATTTCTAAACTTCCCAGTGTACTAATAGCACGTACATAAATTAACATTGATTTTCATAATTTGTCAACTTTAATACATTCATTATATTGATGTTCAGTTGAGTTAGTATGATCAAATATTGCACCAAATGCTACACAATTTGGCATTGCTCTAGCATAAGTTCCACCACCAATTGCAATTGGTTTTGCTTTTTTATCACCAGTAACTTCTTGATAAATTTCCATTAATTTAATAACAATTGTTGATTCTTGTGGCATATATAATGGTTTATCATAATGTTGTTGTTTTATTGTTAAATTATAAGGTTTTAATATTTTTGTTAATCTATTTAAAATTTCTTGTAAATCAGTTTTAACTGGAATACGGATATTACATCCTAATTTTGAATTTTTGCTATTAATTTCAACGATGCCAACATTAATAGTAAAACTTCCAGATTCATCATCTAAATCACCAAAATATTTTGTTAAAGCAGTATCTTCTTGTAAAATATCACCAACAAATTTAATTAGATTGTGTTCAATTTTAAGTTTATTTAAAATTAATAAACTTCTTAATCCTGCATTAATTCCTTCATCTGGTCGTGACCCATGTGCTGGTTTACCATGAATGGTAATTTGTTGATTATTATTTTCAATTCGATAGTTCTTATTTTTCCCAATTTTAACAAATGATTTAATATCAACACCATTAATATTACTAGTAGAACAAGTGACATTGTAAGCATCACCTGCATTAATAACAATGGATTTATGACCTGTACCAATAATATCTAAGTTAATAATTCCTTTTTCAGCATATACTAGCGGAAACATACCATCAGGAGTAAAACCAAAAGTTGGAGTACCTTCTTGCTTCATATATGTGTTAATTGAATCTCATGTTGTTTCTTCAGTTAAACCAAAGATAACTCTAATTCGACGATTTGGTTGATAACCATGATCTTTTAAATATTTTAAACAGTATAGAATAATAATTGTTGGACCTTTATCATCTAATACACCTCGTCCATATAAAATATCATTAATAATTTCTGGCGAAAAAGGTGAAATTTTTCATTCTTCTAAATTACCTGGTGGTACAACATCAAGATGACCTAATATGGCAAATATTTCTTTACCCTCACCATATTCTAAATATCCATATTTATTGTTTTTGTCACGATAAGTTTTAAAACCTAATTCTTGCCCTAAATTAATAGCATAATCTAATACTTCTTTAACACCAGGCCCATAAGGTGCTGTTGTTGTGGGTGGTTGAGCATATGATTGAATTTTAACAATTTCTTTTATTTTTGTTAGTGCTTGCGGAAAATATTTTTCTTTTAACAATTTTTCATTGAATTTCATATTTATTCACTCCTTGATATATAAATTTAAATAGTAGTATTAGTTATAATATCAACTATTAAATCATTTAACAATAATCAGGAACTATTTGTGCAAGATAAATGATTATTTTTTATTTTTATTTGTTTATTTTTGATTAATTTACTAATCAGTGGCTGCTCTAGAATGTTATTACTTTTGTTAAATTTTATTCCCTTTTTTAGTAATAAACCTTGTATTAATTTTTGGATTAAAATTTCATTTGTTGATAAGATACTATTTTTTTGATTGTTATTATTAATGTTATTGCTATTAGTAATTATTATTGCTTTATCTTCTGTTTTAATATATGAAACAGCATTTGGACCAATTCCATAATAGTTTTCTAATAAACAATATGCAATAATATATTTTGATTGATTATTAGTATTTTTACTATAACTATAGTATTCATAGTTATCATATTTGTGTTTTTTTAAGAAATTATTAATGTATCTTTTAATAGTAAGATTTTGTTTGTGATTATAACTATCATAGCTAATATGAGGTGTTTTTAATTGCATACATATTTGTAAATCATTATTGACATCAATTACTGTTTGATGAGGAAGATTATATTTTAAATCAATTGAGAAATTATTAATTTTTAAGTTAATAGCATCATTAATAATTTTTATACTTTGTTGATAATTAAATTTGTTATTTAATTGATTTTGAAAACTAATTATTTTTCAAATTAAACGATTAATTTGAAATTTGGAAAATAATTGTAGAGTTGTGAAATTAGTATTATTAATAGTACATTCAAAGTTGTATTCTTTGATAGTGGTTGTCAATGGTTTAAGTAGTATTAATAATTGTTCTAAAAAAATAATTGGTAAAACTGACTTATTTTTGTTAGCAAGATAAATTGTTTTTAAGTTTAATTGGTATTTATTTATTATATTTGTTAATTCTTTTTTAATACTTTCTATAAAATAAGAATAGTTAGTATTTACTTCATGTTTAAAATTAGGTATTTCTATATATAAATGTTCAATAGTAGTTTGTGTATTCATAAATAAATGATACTATATTTATTATGTTCTTGCTTTTCAATGTTGTTCTTTCGCAATATTTTTATTTCCTTTTGAAGAAATTTTAGTTTTTCAAGAAGGGTAATTTTCACCTTTACTTTTTGCATTAACAATATTCATTGGATCTAGATTATATAATTCAGTTGTTCCTTGTTGACTAGTAGGACGATGTAGAACAATAGTTCAAGAGTAAGTTTCTAAGTTATCTGCTGTGCTATAATCAGTGGTAAATGAATCACGAAACATTCAAGCACCACTATAATCTTTACGATATAATTTATCACTAACACCATCAATTATTTCCGCTTTTTCTCAAACAGCTTCAATTTGTTCTAATGTTCAATGGTGAGTAGTAACTTTTTGCACTTCGATTGTTTCTTTTTTTGTTTTTGTGTTTGTTTTTTCTATTATTGGTTGTGTTTCTTCAACAGTTATTGTTGTTGTTTGTTCATTAAAATTAGATGTTTCAGATTCAGAATAACTACTGTCTTTAACATCAAAACCACCTTGATTTTTTGGTTGGTAATTAGTTTCGGTATTAATATTACTTTCTGTTGTTGGTGATTTTGAATATATTGTTGTATCTTCTACACTTGTTTTTTCAACTGTTGGTTCTGAATATATTGTTGTATTTTCAATATTATCATTTATTTCTTCTTCATTTGTAATAGATTCGGATTTACTCTTAGTAAGAGTACCTGGTGTTGGTGAAACAGTTTCGGCATGATAGGCACCTTGCGTTGGTGTTTGTGATAGTTCATGATTAGTATAATGGACAGTTGCTGTTGAAGGGTTAGTGATTATTTTTTCTTGTGTTAGATCTTGCTTAAGAACAGTATTGTTAGTTTCTTGGTTTGCTATTTGTTGTTCTTCATTATTTTGAGTTACTGGTATTGGTACGACGTTAGGAAGCGTTATCATATCATCAACTTCTTGTTTTGCTATTACTGTTTCTTGTTTTGCTTTTGGTTTAGCAATAGGCATTAATAGTGTATTTGATTTGTATTTAGAGGTAATATTAATAATTAATCAAAGACTGTGGATTAATAAAAGTATTGCAAATAGCTCAGGCAACATTCATGGTAAAAAAGTTATTAGAAAGTTACCAGTTGTATTTATTATTTCGCCGTCTTTTTTATTAGCTAAGAAAGTAAAAGTTTTAAATCTAAAAATAAAAAATACAATAAGAAAGATAACAAATATTGCTGAAAAAATAAAACTTATTAAACAAAAAAGTGCTGATACACTATTTTTAGTTTTTAAAAAAATAAAAGGTACGACTACTAATGCTAAAGATAAACCAGAAACTATGAAAACAATAATACTTATTATATTGAAACTAATTTGTAAATTAGAATTAGGCTGTTGTGGATTATTGAATCATTTAATATAGTTATCAACTGCATCTCGACCAATAGTTGCTCATAAAGCCCAACCTATCATTAAACTTGTAGTAATTAGAAGACCATTAATAAGAATTGTTAATTTGCTATATAGACCAATACGATAAATTTTTGGTTCTTTCATTGAACTAGAATTTATTTCCTCTATCATAAAAATACCCCAATCTATTTTTAATATACTTACTCTTTTTATAATTATATCAAATTAAAAATTAAGATAGTGTCGTATAATTAATTGGACTGGAAAAATGAATAATATTAATATATTATTCTAATTAATATTGGTTTTTTAAATAAAATGAAAGTCTTTTTATTAAATTAAAGTTTTAGAGAAAAGGAAAATAAAAAGATATGTTAAATAAAACAGTAAAATGCTAAATTGTAAAGGTAAGTGCAACTAAATTATTTTTCTATCCAAATATTCGATTGGTGAAAGATAATTTAGTATTTTTCTTGGTCTTTGGTTTAAAGACAATATAAATTTATGAACTTCATTTTTATTAGTTTTTGAAAAAATAAATTTTTTAGGAAATTTTTCTCTAATTAAACCATTAGTATTTTCATTAGTACCTCTTTGTCAAGGTGAATATGGATTGGCAAAATAAATTTTTCACCTAAATTTTTTTCAAGTTGTTGTCAATTTGAAAATTCTTTGCCACGATCAAAAGTAATAGTTTTAACAATGTTTTTAGGAAGAATTGATAAATAATAACTGACATTTTTATTAATAACTTTAGTAGTTCTGTTTTTAACTAATATTGCTAAAGAAAATCGTGATACTCTTTCAACTAAAGTTATTAAACATGATTTGCTTTTACCTCGTGATGATACTATAGTATCTCCTTCTCAATGACCAAGTGTTATACGATCATTAACATTTATATCTCGTTCTTTAATTGATTTACCATTAAACTTGCCACGATTTTCTTTAGATTTTCGTTTTTTACCTTTTCTTCTTAAATTTTTACTAGTAACTTTATCAAGCATTCCAAAATAAATTCAAGTATAAATTGTTTTAAAACTAATAACTCACTCTTTATGAAAATTTTTAATTCTGCCATAAATTTGTTCAGGTGATCAACCTAATAGTAATTTTTGTTGTACATATTTTACTAAATTCTTATTTTTAAACTTATGAAAACTAATATGTGATTGTTTTCGATTTTCAGCTTTATTTTGTGCAATTAATGAAAAATAATGATTATTATCTTTATTTCTATTAATTTCTCGAATAATAGTACTAATACTTCGATTAAGATTTTTAGCTATTTCACTAATTTTAAATTTAAATTTCAATTGATTCTCAATATAAATCCTTTCATCTATGCCAAGATGTTTATAACTCATATAAAAACTCCTTACTTTTTTCTAAACTAAATTTAGCATTATGAAATTTTTATATGAGAATTTTTTGCAATTTTATTTACTTGCACTTACAAGTATAACTCAGCAAATAAATAAAAATAATAATTTTCGAATAACTATGTTATTTAAATAATGAATTTATTAATAGTTAAAATATTAATTATTAATGGAGAACTTGGTCATATAATAAAATTAAAAAAGATTATTAATTTGAATGGAGAAAATTTATGAAAAAAGAAAAAAGTAAAACAAAAATTAGTCATTTAGATAGATTAAAGTTAAAAACGCCACCTAATAAAGAATCAGCTGCGTTAAAAATACTTTGAGTAGCAGTAACACAAGTATTTCGTAAAAAATTAACAACAAAAATAACTATTTCAAAGCAATTATTAGGATTAGAAAAAGAATATTTACAATCAATAGTATTGAACTGTATTAATAAAGATTCTAAGCAAATAATTTGAACTAAAAATATTTCTTTACCCCTTGATGAACTATGTTTATCATTTGGCATGTATAAATTAAGTGTTACTTTGAAAAATCCAAATAAAGAGGAATCTAATTATTCTGGTTTATTAAATACAAATGATAAATCTGAAGAAACAATAGTATATGAATTATTATTTGATGGAAAATGATTTAAAATAAATGATATTGAAAGTTTCAATATGAATTTGGCAGAAAGATTAAAATACAAAATTAATGAATTAGAAAGTAATTTAGAATGTGATAGTGATTTTGATGACATTGAAAAAAAAGATATCAACGCAATTGATTTACAAACTCAATCATCAACAGTTAAATCTAAATTAAATTTACCAAACTTGTAAAAAATATTAAAAAGTTTATTGCATAATTTTAAAACTTTAGCAAAAATAAGTGTAAACTAAATAAACCTATTGTTTTTTATTTTTAAAATAATGGGTTTTTATTTAAATAAGGGGGAATCAAAATGAGTTTACAAACAAAAACTATTATTGAAGAAGAATTAAGAAATGTAGCAGATTTAACATGATTTACTAAAAATTTTATTAGGTGTCATCAAAATTGACATCATGGTGAAACATGTAAATTTGAAAATCATTTTGATGAAAAAGATAAAAAATGTTTTCAATTTAGAACAATTATTAAGAAACAAAATGAAGATTATTTTATTTATGATGAAATAATAAAAAGAGAAGATAAAACCTTTTTTTTATTAAGATTATATGATGATAAAAGAAAAAAAGTTTGAGAATTATTAATTTATTTTGAAAAAAATGAAATTGTTCAACAAATTAGACATTTACGTTATAAGCAATTTTTAAATGAAATTAAAAATAATGCAAAGCTTATAAAAAAAGAATCTAAACATACAACTATCATTAGAACACCATTTTTAGAATTTGTAAGAACTATTACAAATCAAAAACAAGATAATATTACAGAAGAAGTACAAGATAAATATTGAATTTTTAAAAGGTTTATATGAAAGATTTTTCATGGTTTAATATTTTTTATTGCGTGGGGTGCCACATCTCCTATTGCTAAAATAATTATCACACCAATAATTAGTACATTTGTTGTGTCAAGTGCTATTATGGGTTGATTACCTTTTACTATTGCTGGTATTGTTGCTGGTATTTGTTACAAAATTTTATGTGAATGTGCTAAAAAATTAAGACCAGTAATGTCTTCAATTGTAAAAGACAAGTATCAAATTGAATTAGAACAAAAAATAGAAGAACTAGAAAATAGATCAAATAATTTAGAAGAAGAAGTTCAATATTTAAAAGACATATCTTTAAATTCAAAAGAAGTAATAGAAGAAAGAATTTTAAACTGTTTGCTACAAACTAGAAAAAAAAATGAATCAAAAACTTTTGAAACTTGCAAAAAAGAATTGGGAGATTGTCAAAAATCCGGAATAAATTAAATCGTTGTAGTCTTATTATATTTTAGACAAGAAATAATTTGGATTTTTATGAAATTGTAAATTTATTTTACTACTAATTTAAAAATATTACAATTAAAATACTCAATTTTATAAATTATAAAAACATTTTAATAATTTAATTAACATAAATATATAACAAAAATTCTTATTAACTTTTAATTTAATAAGTTTTTTTAATTTTTTATTTTAAAATAAGTAAAATTATGTTTTTAAATTTATTTGATTACATTTAAAAATAACCATTTTTATATAAATAAAAATACTATATGTTCTATTAACAATCATTTCTTTTAAAACATGTCAAATATTTGTTTCAGTAAAACAACCAATATTTCATTTTGCACCTTGATTTTTAATACCTTTTTTATTATTTTTAAAATATTGTTTTTTTAACTTTTTATGATTATCTAATTCTTTATATAAATAATCAATTAATTGTTCATATTGACCATTATTAATGAAATCTTTACAATTATTATATTCACTTCAATATTTTCCTTTATTTCCCGCCATTATACCAAGATATAATGTTCTAATTAAATGGAATTTATCTAAAACAACCTCAGCACCAAGATAATCAGCAACTTCTTTAATTCATCCAGCACTATCTCCACAAATAATTATTTTTGCTTGTTCAACATTTTCATAAAATTTTTGACAATGTTCTTTAACAAATTCAGCAGTTTTTTTAACTCCAATTGCTGTTCTTGTTGGTCTAATAATTGCTTTTACTCTTTTATTTTGTACTTTATGATTAATATTATCTGTATATGTTGTTATTAATCTCATAGAGTATTTTATACCTTTACGTTTAAAATCTCAAAACTTTCGATGTCCATCATCAATTGCTACAAAAATAGGTTGATTTTTTTCTAATTTTACTTTTACTGGATTTGCTTCAATTACTTCTAAATTTTTAAAAACTCTATGAACAGTACTAACACTAATACCTGCTTTTTTACAAATAGCATAAATATCATGATATCTTTTTCCATCAGCAAAATATTCAATAATAGTTTGTTCAACATCTTCACCAATTCTTTTATATTTAGGTAATTCTAGTCATTCATCAACTAAACAAATACGAACTCATTTTTGTAATTTTTCATCAAAATATTCATAAATTCTTCTTTTATAAGTTACTAATCCATACATTATTTTTCTTGTTCGATATTGATAATCAACAATTTTATATTTCTTTTTATCTCTTGTATTTTTTATTCTTCAATCTCGTTTTTCTCACTTATTTGTTATATATTCTAAAACTAATTTATCAATTTTTGCACTTTGTTCTCTAAAATTTCATTTATAATTAAAATTCACATTTACTTCTCCTAACTATTTTAAAAAAATCTAAATTTATTGTAAATATATTTAAAAAATTAATTTACTTAATTATTATATAAATATATAAGTGTAATTTTAAATAAAATAAAAATTATTTAAAAAAACACTTTCATATTTGCTATATAATAAACAATTTCAATATAATTAATAGTATAGGTCTCATAAAATAAACGCCTTTAATTTAGGAGTTATTTTGAATTTAAAAGCATACTTGTAAAAATAATCAAAAATAGTACAATTTAAAAGTAAAATTAAGGAAAAAAGGAGTAATTTAATATGAAAACATGAATAAAAACAAATTTTTATAAAATAACATCAATTTTAGCATTATTTTTAGCAACAACTGGATTAATAGTTGGAGCAGTATCACATCATAAAACAAATGATTTAACTTATTATTTAGATTATGAGGGTAATGCGCACTGGGGGGGCAACTATATGAGAATATAAAGTAAGTGATAAACATAAAATATCACTTTATTTTGGATTTAAACCTACATCTGAAAATGATATAAAATGAAACGGAATTTATCCCGATGGATATTTTAGTAACTAACAAATAAATTAAGGAGATATTAATAATATGCTTAGTAAAGAATTAGTAATTAAAAAATTAAAAGATAAAATTAAAATATGTGAAAAAATAAAAAAAGAAAATCAACTAAAATTAAAAAATAAAAAATTGAAAAATACTGATGAAATAACAGAATTAAAAAATATGGAAATGATAGTCTTTAATGACTTTGAAATTCAACTTTGAAAAAAATTCATTAAAGAAATAGAAAATGGTGACTTTGATAATAAATTACAAAATTAAATATATTATATTAAATTTCAATATTTATATAAGAAATATTTTCATTATATTTGTCAAATAAATTAATATTGGTTAAGTTTATTTCTTTTTTATCTGTTATTAAAATTAAATCATAATTACCAGCACCAAATATCCCACTAATTTCTAACCGATTTAAGTTATTAATCGGATTTTCAATTTGTAATTCAAATTCATTACTATTATCAATTTTAAAAATTTCTTTATAAAATTCTAATTTAGAAAATAATTGTGATTTATTTGAACCATATAAATTTAAAGAATCTTCAATTTTTATTTTATCAATAATTGCTCTTGTAAAATATTTTCCATACTCACCGTTACCAAGTGTTCAATCAGCAGGAATCAATGATGGAATATTATTGCTTTCTAATTCATTTGTTATAGATAATCAGTTAAATTGATTATCATCTAGTTTGAATAATTCATTTTGACTAATATCATTATTTTTTAATTTAATATTATTTATATCAAT
The DNA here is from genome assembly GCF_964019735.1 of Spiroplasma endosymbiont of Thecophora atra. NCBI lineage: Bacteria > Bacillati > Mycoplasmatota > Mollicutes > Entomoplasmatales > Spiroplasmataceae > Spiroplasma > Spiroplasma endosymbiont of Thecophora atra. Next base: position 636,033 of record NZ_OZ026464.1, read on the forward strand.
AAAATCAAAATATGCAGATTTTAATATTACTTTTGCATCTTTAAATTCTCAAACTTTATCAGGTGTAGAATGTATAGGATTTGATTTTAATTCAAAGTAATAAGGCAATAATAATTTATAGTCATCATTTAAACCATTATTAATAGAGATAGTTGAATAAATATTTTTTGATATCATAATAACTATTTGTTTAAATATTTGAACTTGTGGTAAATTTATATAATTTGGGTAATCTAACTCTCATTGTTTAAATAAATTAGTAATAACATCGCTTGGTTTTTGATTTTCAAATTTATTACGTAATTTTGCAATGTCTTCATTAAGTTTTGATTTGTCAAAACCATCAAAATTCCTATTATAAGTATATGTATAAGTTAGCATATCTAATAATACTTTTTGTAAACTATCAATTGTTGGTCTATCTTTTATTTCTAATTCAACATCATGAAATTTATTTGTTGTAGAAATAAATAAATTATAGTTACCTGCTAAAAATCATGACTCTAATTTTGTATCTTTTAATTCTAGTTCATCAGATAATGGTCATACTTTTGAATTTTTAGTAACATCATAACCAATTTTAGCATTAGTAACTCTTGCATTATTAATAATTTCTTTTCTTGTTTCACTTCCACCACCAATAGCAATTAAATCTAAAACTGATTTTTCTTGTTCTATAAATTGTTTTGCTAATTTTCAAGGTAAAATTTGTTCACTAAATCATTGTTGTAATATTCTAACTTTTGGTTGAGTTTCAATAGGCATTGATAACAGCGGAAATGCTATTTTATCTTTAACAAATAATTTAGGGTATACTTCCATATTGTCAACTTCACCAAGTACTTTTATATTACCAAAAATCATGCTTCTAGGGGCTTTAATTTTTAAACCAGTTACTTTTGTATCTTTATCTAATGGTTTTTGTAATTTAATAATAATGGGATAACCATCTCTTGTTTTAAAATCTTTAATTTTAATAATAGTAATACTTTTAGTACTTCTTGATTTTGGATTTTGATAAGGTTGTGAATAATTATTTATGATATATAAATTATCAATATTATTTTCAGTTAATGGTTCATTAATAGATACTGCATATAACTTAAATTGATTTAATAAATTTATTTCTTGAAAAATTAAATTTTTAATATCAGTCATACTATATTCAATTGTATTATCATTAATATTAGGACTTGCTCTTTGATTTAATTGCATAGTAAAGTCTGATGTTTCAACAGCAGTAGTTTTTAATACTTTTTCAATATCAATAAAACCTATTTTAATAGTATTTGCTGAAAATTTTAAACTATTATTTTCATTATTTTTAAATAAACGCTCAATTTCATAAATATATAAAGTTCTTTTTTTAAATTCATCGTATGCTCTATTAATATCTGGGTCACTACTAGCACTCATCATATTAGTAAAATCATAAGGAATATTATCAATTAAATAATCATTTTCTACTTCTGCTTGATTAAGTTTAGTTTGTTTCTGTGGAAACTTCGTTTGTGGTTTGTTTTTGTTTTCCATTGTTCTCTCCTATTAATTGGTTATTTTCGGGATTAAATAGTTTTAATTTAACTGTTAAATTATTAAGTTTTTGTTCATCATTAATATTAAATGTTTTACTATTTAATAAATCTTTATCAATTTTCACTAATATTTGAATAAATTTAAGAATATCAATATTAAATTGTCATAATTTTTGTTCAATATAATTAATAGTTGAAATATTTACTGCTGTACTTTCGGGAACTGATTGTTGTGCTGATTTCTTTTGACTTGGAATATGAATACCACAACGTTTAAATATTTCATTAACATTTCAATCATATATATCAGTTAAATTTTTACCTTTAAAGTTACTATTTGTCATATTGATATTTTCGTTTTGTTCGTTATTATCTCCGCCACTTTTAAAAATATAATTTTTAGTAACCAAAGTTCTTACTGCTTCTTCTAATGTTGATTGAACATTACCATAAGTTTGATTAAAAATAAACTTTGGTGAGTTTAAAATAGTATCTAAAACAATTTGTTCATAAATAACATCTAATGCTTTAATTTTATCCATTACTTTATTACAATCTGCTAACTCATTTGCTTTATTACGCATAATTGCTATTGGAATATAATTAATATTTAATGTTTGTTCTTGTTCTAAATTGGGATTATTAATATATTCTTTAAAAGATAATGGAAATTGTTTTTTACTATCATTAACACTATAAATTGCACGGTTAATTGTGACTTGTTCATTATTTAATGTATAAATTTCAAATAATCTTACCATTTGTGCATTTTGTTCATAACTATCATAAAAAATAGTGCATTGAATTAATTTACCAGTAATATCATAAACTCTTTGTTGTATATCTACTACTTGAAAATATAAGTCATCATTAGCAATATAAATTAAATAACCACTAATTCCTAATTTGCTTAATTTAAAAATAGAGTTTCAATTTTTTCTATAAAATTCTTGTTTAATTAAATATTGTTTAATAGTTTCATTATTAATATCTAATGGAGCATTATATAAATTAGCGTTATTTTCTGCTACAAAATCAGTAAAATAAGTTTCATGATTAAAATCATTAAAACCAAAATAATTTAAAATTGAAGCATGTGTACTTTTATTTTTATTAGTTAAAAATTTTATTTTTTCATTTTGATTATCACTAATATTACTTTTTTCTTTTCTTTTAAATAGACTTAACATAATATTCATCACCTTTTTTTAAAATATTTGATTAATTTTTAATATGATTTTTACAATGATAAATATAATTAAACCTGCTGTTGCTGATGATAAAATTACTCCTATTAAACCTAAAATAATTTTTATAATTTTAAAAAACATAATATTATTCCTGTAATTCTTCTAATTTTTTAAAAATATAATCTCTACCCATACCCCACATTATTCTATTATTATAAATATTAATTTCAGTATCCGCATTAACATTATTATTTGATATTCATAAACTACTTTTTAAAACATTTGTATCTAATTGATAATAAAAATTAATTATTTGTCAACTATAATTTTTATTATTTTCTTTACTAGTATAATCACCAAAACTATAATATATTCTATAATGTGTTTTATCTTTAAATATATATTCTATATGTGTAATATTATTTTTATCTACTACGACTTTACCTACTTCTTTTCAATTTGAACCACTTGGACTTGGTGTTGGAGGAATATCTTTTAATTCAATATCTCAATTATTTTCTTCTATTTCATTAGTTTCTAAATTTTTTGAATTAATTTTTATAGGTTTATCTATATTAATTACACTTGGTGAAGTAATATCTAATGTATTACTTTTAATGCTATAAATTTTATTACTTGTTTTAGGCTTATATATTTTAGTTCCTAGTTTATTTCCATCTAGATTAGTTACTATTCAAGAATTACCATCAAAATATGATAGTATTAATTCATCATTTTCGGGTTGGACACTTAAATGAGCTTTAATTTCATTAGTAGAATTTGAGTAATAACCTGCTGAATCAATAGCTACATTATGGGCTGTTGGTACTGCACCATAAAAGAAAAATACTCCTTTAAGTCCTTGACTGCTTGACATATTAGGTGACCAAAAAATTTGATAATATGTATTTCTTGTTAAAATCATTGATTTTTGCTCTTCTCATTGTGGATTATTTAAAAAATCTTGTGGTGTTATTAAATAAGAACTTACAGATATTACATTATCTTCTGTAATATTAATGCCATGGCCAGTAATTAATTTATTTTGTTTAGTATTAGTTAAGGCTGTAATATTTTTTTGTTGTTTAGCAGAAAAATCACAGGTTGGTGCATGTGTAAAATCACCAATTTGTGGATTATTTTGTAATGCTTCAGGTGGTAATGTTCCAATTTCATCTGGTCAATCTAAAATCATTGTTTCAGTTTCTTTATCATAACCAGTTGCAACATAACCTTTATTAACAAATTTACTAATAGGACCTCTATATATTTCATTTTCATTATCATCAACTAAATCATCATATAATTTAATTTGTTTTAATAATGTAAATTCTTTTTGTTCTTTAATTAATTCATCAACTTGATTTCTAGTATAAAATGCTTTTAAGTCAATTTTTTCAACATCTATTTCATCATCATTATAACTTGAAAATATTTGTTTTAATTCTGTTAATCTTGCTCATATTTTCATTCTACTAGGTGCTAAATCTCAAACATTAATTGTAGGAGTACTATTTGCACTAAATTGAGTACCATTATTAAATTGAATAGTAGCATCAACATTAAATTCAATTGGTGTACGATTAAATACTCAATGTTCAACCATTACATAAACCATATCTCTTAATGTTTCTTTAATTAATTCATCTTTAAAACTATCAAAAGGAAATTTAGATAAAATAAAATCAAGATAAGCATTAATATCATTTTGAGCACGAATAGCAAAAGTTTTAAATCAATCATTAACATTAGGTCATGTTTGTATGTATTGCTGTGGTGTTTCTGTAATTTTTCCAGTTAATGGATATCAGTTATTATAATTTTCAAGACTGACATCAGTTCAAAGTTTATTAATCATAATTTATCATTCCTTAAAAAATGCTTGTTTATAATGATGAGTATGTTTTTTTGTTTTTTTATGTGTTATATGTTCAATTTCTTTTTGTATTTTATTTTTACCTTTTTTTATTTTTTTCTTACTTTTTGTTACAACTTGACTATATGCAAACTTTTCTAAATGATGTAATAATCCAGTACCAAATAAAGTATTAACACTAAATTTTAAACCAACATTTTTAAATGATTTGTTAATATTTTCAATAGGATTATTAATAACATTTACTACTTTATGATAAGTTCTAATAGTTCTAAATATTTATCTATATACTTTAAAACTATCTCTAATTACTTGTTGCACCACTGGTGGAGCAAATGCTATTGCTTTTAATCATTTATTTTGATTAACTCCATAACCAATGTATCAACCACTATATCAACGATATCAATGGAATGGATGTATTTGAGTAACAAAAGTTTTTGATTTAAGAATACTATCAACAACTGTAATTGGTTTATATTTAGGATTGCGATGATAAATAGTAATTGCACATTTATCTAATGACAAAGGTTGAATTTTACAACCCATAAATACTGGTGAATTTAATGGAATTAATTGTGCGTGTTTAATTGCTCTTTTTTCTGCACTAGTAAATAAATCAGTTGCTTTTTCTTTTAATTTCTGAATTTTTTCAAATACTTGTTTTTCTAACTTTTCAAATTTTTCTTGTAATTTATATATACTTTCTCGTATTTTTTCAAAATATGGTGTATCTTTTCAAAATTTATTTAAACCTTTTTTTAAATAAAATCTAATATCAAAATATTTAAAAGTTTGATTTGCTTTTAAAACAAGTTGATGAATAACATTATTTTTAAAATTAAATTTAATAGCATTAGCACGAATTTTTTGTAAATCTAAAATTAAAGTTTTTCCATATCTATTTTCTGTATGTATTGTATGAACTAAATTTAATCAATCATGTTGATTCATTTTTAATACTTCTTTTAAATCAGTATTAATTTTTTTTAAAAAGTTATTTGCTTTTTCAATATCTTTAATTTTAAATTTAGGAGTTAATTGTGGACTTAATTTTATTAATGTGCTAAATTGTAAAGGTAAGTGCAACTAAATTATTTTTCTATCCAAATATTCGATTGGTGAAAGATAATTTAGTATTTTTCTTGGTCTTTGGTTTAAAGACAATATAAATTTATGAACTTCATTTTTATTAGTTTTTGAAAAAATAAATTTTTTAGGAAATTTTTCTCTAATTAAACCATTAGTATTTTCATTAGTACCTCTTTGTCAAGGTGAATATGGATTGGCAAAATAAATTTTTATATCTAAATTTTTTTCAAGTTGTTGTCAATTTGAAAATTCTTTGCCACGATCAAAAGTAATAGTTTTAACAATGTTTTTAGGAAGAATTGATAAATAATAACTAACATTTTTATTAATAACTTTAGTAGTTCTGTTTTTAACTAATATTGCTAAAGTAAATCGTGATACTCTTTCAACTAAAGTTATTAAACATGATTTGCTTTTACCTCGTGATGATACTATAGTATCTCCTTCTCAATGACCAAGTGTTATACGATCATTAACATTTATATCTCGTTCTTTAATTGATTTACCATTAAACTTGCCACGATTTTCTTTAGATTTTCGTTTTTTACCTTTTCTTCTTAAATTTTTACTAGTAACTTTATCAAGCATTCCAAAATAAATTCAAGTATAAATTGTTTTAAAACTAATAACTCACTCTTTATGAAAATTTTTAATTCTGCCATAAATTTGTTCAGGTGATCAACCTAATAGTAATTTTTGTTGTACATATTTTACTAAATTCTTATTTTTAAACTTATGAAAACTAATATGTGATTGTTTTCGATTTTCAGCTTTATTTTGTGCAATTAATGAAAAATAATGATTATTATCTTTATTTCTATTAATTTCTCGAATAATAGTACTAATACTTCGATTAAGATTTTTAGCTATTTCACTAATTTTAAATTTAAATTTCAATTGATTCTCAATATAAATCCTTTCATCTATGCCAAGATGTTTATAACTCATATAAAAACTCCTTACTTTTTTCTAAACTAAATTTAGCATTATGAAATTTTTATATGAGAATTTTTTGCAATTTTATTTACTTGCACTTACAAGTATAACTCAGCATGTATTTTGTAATAATAAGTGTTCCATTAATTTTTCTGTTTCTAGTTTTTGAAAATTATTCTTATATTGTCTTTCAGCAACATATCCTAAATCTCGTAATACTGTTTCACGATTAGGAGTAAAACTATACTTCATTAAATAACGTTTATTACCAATAATTTTATCTGTTAAAATTTCTTTTCCACTTACTTGACTAATAATTTCTTGTAAGTTTTTTGCTTCTTTAATACCAACTTGTTCTAATGTTTTAGTTTTTTGTGCTAACTTAATAAATTTAGTTGTACGATAACCACGACTAATTTTATTAAGTCCAGCAAATGCTGGTAATATATTAAAAAAAGTATTTAATGGTGTTACATTTCCTTTTAAATAATCATAAACTTGATTAATAGTAAAATCAGTTAAAAATTCTACACCAACAGCACTAATACTAGCAATTAAATCACTTGCACCTAATCCAAGGGCTACACTTTCACTTAATCCACCAGTAAAAGGAGCAAGTGCTACTGCTATAACTTGTACACCAATCATTTCTAAAATTTCTCATCAAAAACTTTTGTTTTCTTGTTGGTTACTTGTTCTAGTATGTTTTGGTTTATTTATGTTTAAAAGTATTGCTGTACTAGTTGTACCGATTGGCATAATATTAATTTCCTTTATTTAAGAGTTATTTTAATTGGATTTGTTGTTCCTTTATAATTTAAGTCATTAACATTAGCAGTAATGGTTATATATAAGTCACCTGCTTTTTGTTTTTGATTACTTACATTAGTTTTTCCTTGTGCATCACTAAAATATTTAATAGTTGGATTTGTTAAATTAGGATTTAATGATTTAAGTTCATTAGTACTTTTTATTTGTGTATTTAATTCACTATTATTGTTATTAACATTTGCAGCAATATCAGTTGTTAAACTTGTAATTTTAGTTTTTAAATCATTTTTATCATTATTAACAATTGCACATAACATTCAGCGTGAAGTTGTTTCTTCATCTGTTATATAGGGTATTGATTCACCAGTTACTTCTCTACCAACTAAATATCTTCTTCCAACTTTACCATCAGCAATATCTTGAACATATACAACTGTATTTTGTAACATATATCTTTTCATTGCTCTTGGTGTTGCTAAAACAAAAGACATAATTTTAGTTTCATTATTATCAGTAAATGTCATATAATCATCCATTACAATTTGACATAGTACACCTTTGATGTATAAATCATTTCCATTTAATCTTAATTGTTGAGCAATTTGATTATCAGTAATTAGACCTTTATTATTGGCTAAATAAACAATAGTATCATAAAGATTATTAGTAATAAAAAAACGACAATTATTACTATTTCTTAGTTGAAATAAAGTATTTCAAGCATCTAACATTGATTTTAAATATCCTAATGGTGTTTTATCAGTAATGTCTATTTTAGTTGCATATTTTGCAATTACATTTGTATCATTATTTGCTAAATAATCTGCTAAGTCATTAGCAACTTCATATTGCATTGTATTTAATAAATTTTGTCCATTTTCAGCATTTAAATCAACATTAGCAATTATTTCACCCGCAACCGCTTCTTCTTTAATTTCTTTTAAAATTTTAACAGTTTCAGCATAACTAACATCTAATCCTTTGCTTTTATCATTTCATTTTAATACTTTAATTTCTGAATTTTTTGGTTTTTTAACTATAAATTCAATTTTTGTTGAATTAACCATTTCGATAGGAAAAAAACTTGCTCATGGTGAATTTGATTGTTTATAAAATTCTATAAACTCTGGTGCTTCTACTAATTTTTCGGTATTATCTAAATTTTTATTGAATTGTATTGCCATTTTTTGATTTCCTTTCTGTTATAAATTATTATTTTTTTTATAATCCAATAATGTACTTTTTATTGAATTTTGTTGATTTGTTATTATTGTTTGTTGTTTACCACCTGTATTAATTATTTCTTTAAATACTGGTTGTTCTTTAATAATTTTTTTAATAGTTTCTTCAATTTTTGAATTTTCTAAATTATTAGTTTTAAATTTTAAAAAATCATAAAATTCAGTTTTAACTTGATATTTTTTAAATATATTAATTATTTCTTTTTCTTTAATTTCTTGATTAAGTTTATTTAACTTATTTTCTGCTTCATTAACTTTATTTTCTATTTCTTGTTGAGCATTATTTTCAGTTAAAGGTTCAGTTGTTTGTTGAACATTATCTTCATTTTCTAACATTTACATCACTCTTTATTATTTATTTTCTTTATTAATTTTTTCATTTAATTTTGCTAATTTTTTTTGATGTTTTATAATTTTGTTATTTGCTCTAACATGTTTTGGAGTTGTGATAAATCTTTTTAATAAAACAATAATTTCTCTGCAAATTAATGTTCCAACACTTGTTCCAATAATTATTAATTCATGTAAAAATTCTTTCATCTGAATATTTTCCTTTCAATTGTTTATTTTTAATTATTCATCAAATTGACCACCATTAATTCTTTCAATCATTGATTGTGAATTACTTATAATTTCTACTAATACAGATATTTCTTTATTGAATTCTTCTATTCTTTCTTTATATGTTTTTATTTCCTGATTATAATATTCAATTATTTTTTCTTTATTCATAAATTATTCACCTCCTTTATAAACTCATGTGATTATAATCTCAATTTAATGAAGCATTATCATAATTTAATGGTACTTCGCTCATATTATCACTACCATATTGACTAGTTGTTTCACTATTAATAGTAAGTCTATTGTCATTAATTAATCTTGTAGTTTCATCATTAAATGATGTTTCTTGCATTTCTTGATTATGATGTGTTGTTTCCATAGGTAGTAAATTATTGATTATTTCACTTGCACCAGCAATAATAGTAGGTACTGCATAAGCATTATTAAAATCATTATTAATTCCCATTGCAACACCACTTGATATTAAACATCCACCAGTAGCCATATTACAAATCTTTCTTATCGCTTCAAATTTATTAGGTATTAACTCAGTTAATCCACTAATAAGATTTGAAATACCATAAGCATTTAATGAAATATAAGTATCTCAATCCATTAATGACTGATGTTCTTGTTTATTTAATAATAATCATGGAGGACCCTCAGTTGTAGTTGTAGTAGTTATTGGCATTGGTGTTGTTGGAATAATAGGATTAATATTATTTTCTGTTCATTTACTATAATTTGCTAAACCAATTGTTCCTAAACCTAGTAATATTTTTTTACAACTATTAATTAATTTAGTTTTAGTATTTGGTCTTTGATTTAAATTTCAAATATCTAAACCTAATTTTTTACCAAATAATAAACTATTAATTGAACCTAATACTGGATTTGCAATTACTTGACCATAATAAGCACTTGTACCAATCATTGCACAAATTGGACTTATACCAGTTCTTATTAATTTAGTTAAAGTATAATTTGATTGATTTTCTATATTTGGCATTTTTTTCTCCTTTAATTTTCTAATTTTTTAATTGTTACTTTAATTCAACCTTGATATACATCATTATCACCAACTATTAATGCAACATTACTTTCGGGGTCAGAAACAATTATGTGTTTGGATTTAACATTTGGGTATTGTCTTAAAATAATTGCTCTAATATCATTACTTGTATGAATTGCTTTTGGAAATGGTAACAATATTTCAATTTCATCTTTATTTTCAAACAAAGTAGGTAATATTATCATTAATGTTCATCTCCTTGATTACAATATTTTTCACAACAGTTATCACAATATCCTTTATCACATTTTATTGCTTCATCTTCATAACAAAAACACATTAGTCAAATTCTCCATTTTCAATTCTTTCTTTTAAAGAAAAGACATATTCTGTATAAGTTCTATGTGGATTTTTATCATTTATAATTTCATTGATATCTAAAATTAATTTTTCTTTATTCATAATTTAACCTTTCTTTCCTAACTTTTTTATTTTGTTTTTGTTTACATAAGTTATTACATTTATGAGCAAAAACTCTACCATAACCACATTTATTATTCTTTTTAATTTTTATTATCATTATAAAATTCATTACTTTCTAAATATTCTAATATATTTGCATAAGTATCTGCTTTTGATTGAAATCATTTGTCTTCAACTTGATTAAAATTATTATAAAATTCAGATAAAAAAGATACTAATTTTTCTTTATTAATACAATTTTTATGTCTTGATTTATTAATTTCATCAACTTTAATTCTATGTTCTTTACAATATGCTCTACAATATTCATCAAATTGCTCTTCTGTCATATTTTCACATTGTCTTTGTCTTTGTTCATTTTTAATTTCATCATAATGTGGTTCATGAATAAATTTTTCAAATGTTATTGTTTCAGTTCATGTACATCTATTCATTATTTATTCTCCTTATTTTTAATTTGATTAGCAATTTCACTTAATATTTTCAATACTTTATATTCATTTTTTAATTTTTTAATAATAAATATTAAAAATATTATTAGTGTTATACTTGTTATTAATATTGGTACTATTAATAAAATTTTTCATAATATCATTTTTTACTCTTTTCATTTTTTAAATCATTTAACATTAATTGAACAAAATGCACGATTTTTAAGAATATTTAAAGTGTTAAAGATTTGACCAGTTACAATAATTTCATCATTTTTGTTTAATAAAATACAGCGTCTATAAAGTTTTGGGTTATTAAAAATTAAAGTAACATAATTTAATCCATTTCATTGACCACGAACACTATAATATAATTCCTTATTACCTTTTTCGTAATATTTTGCTTCAATAGTGTTACTTAGTTTTACTTTTAATTTGACATAATTTTCTTTATCTTTCATTTTTAGAATTCCTTAAATAATTATCAAAAATCAATATTTTCTTATGATTTTTTAAATAATATTGAATATGCTTATAAGCATCTTGTTCATGTTTTGTTAATTTTATATTTCCTTTATAATTTGTTATTTTATTTTTATTTTTTGGGTGGTTTTCTAGATAATCTCAGTTAAAAACATCTTGAACTAATACCATTAATGCACCAATAATTTTAGGTGTTGCTAATGGATTAGTTAATAATTGTTTTGAACTTAAAAAGAAATTTTCTGCAATAACTAATATTTTTTTATCAATAAATTTTTCTTTAATTAATTGCAATTTTTCTTTATACATATTTTTAGTTCATAAAACAGTTAATGTATTAAATGTTTCATTAAAAACAATATTATTAGTTTCACTTGAATATATAACCATTCCATTATTACCAATTCCAGCAGGGTCAATTCCAATAATTAAGTCATATTGCATTAATTAAGTTAACCTCTAATAACCGTTTTAATAATTTCTAAATCACAATTACATCAACAATATTTACATTCTTCAATAAATTCTTTATGACCACAAACTAAATTATCTTTTTTTAAATCATCAATCAGTTTAATTAGCCCTATTTTAAATTCAATATCATCACTGTCTGGTATGCAAATCGTTCCTCTTTTAGTTAAATATTCTTTATCCATATTTATACCTCCTACTTAACTTAATATTTAAAATACAGTCATAACAAATTGCTTTACTATTTTTATCTCTTAAAAAATATTTTCTTGTTTTTATATCATTAGTATTAAAGAATAAATAATCTAATTTATTTTGTTTATATGTTCAACAAAAATACTTTTTCATTATGATTTGAAATTCCTTTCCTAATATGTTCTGTTGCTTCTAGCATAAAGAACATATATTTTGATTTTTAGATTATTAATACTACTACTATTCGTTTTATTCATTCCAGTAATTCTGGGCTCAAAAATTTTTTCAAAAAAATAAAAAATAAAACCAACACTTGCTCACTGGGGAGTGGCAAGGTTGGTTAAATAAAGAATAGAATTAATACAATAGGTCCCTACAACAGGTCTATATATACTAGTTTCCAATTCGCTCCCACCCCAAGAATTACCATTAATGGTTAGTATATTTTATTAGGTATCACTCCACTTTTTATTTATCCATGCAAGTCCACATACTAGCTACTATTTTTAACAACTGTGTTGTAGTTCACTTTTTTAGTTCCCTAACACGTGTTGATAATAGCGTTAAAGACGGTTATTAATTATTAACTTCTCCTACTTGGTCACTGCGTGTAGTAGATATTTAAAGGATGTTAATAATAAAAATTTTAAAATTTTACAATTACAAAAAAAGACAAGATTATTTCTTGTCTTTTTCCTTGTTAATAATTTTTATTTTATCTTTTAAATGTATATTTTTTAAAATACGTCGAATATAAATTTAAATTTAAGGGTAAAAGAGAATTTAATTTGTCTATCATCATTTTTAAATGGTAATTTTGGAAATAAGTTACTAATATGATAATTAATTATTTCGTAAATTTGACAACCGCCCAAAGAATTAAATCGAAAATTTAAAAGAAATAAATTTTCAAAAAAATATTACCAATCAATCAATAAATGAAACGAAAAATGACAAGAAAATATTGCATTTTCAAAATATTTAGAACCTAAACATATAAAAAAAATAAAAGATGTTTTTACTGAAAATAAAAAAGAAAAGTATCAAATTGAATCCGAAGAAAAAACAAAAGAAATATGATCAGAATTTCAAGAATGAAAAAATAAACTAAAAGAGTTAGAAAAAGAAACTAGTGAAACTAGAGTAAATGGATTTATTCCAGAAGAAGATAATAGACAAAAATCACCAGCTAGAACTATGAAAAGAATGGGTCTGTAACTTTAAAAAAATATTACAACTTTAATTTACCAAATTTATTACTCTATACACAATATTGAAAATTTGGTAAATTAGTTTTATTTTTTATTTGAAAGTTATATAATAACACATAAGTAGTTACAAAATACTTAGATTTTAGAGAAAGGAGAAAGTATTAAAGAAGGGAGAAATAGAAAGAAATATGCAATTTTATTTACAAGCTGATGTTGGTCAAGCTGTTATAAATACATTAAAAGCTTGAGGATTTTGAAGTACAATTTTAGCAACGATATTTGTAATTTTTTTAGGTTGATTTTTAACGAAGAGAGGGACATTTAAAAAAGACTGAGAAGCGGTTTTAATTAAAATTGTTATGGTTGTTGGTTTACCATCTTTAGCTTTTGATGGTTTTATGACAAATACAACAACAGAGCAAGTTAAAACGCAAGTTGCAATTTTACTAGTTGGTTTTTTATTCTATATGATACTGGGAATAGTTGCTAAATATTTTTATATTAAATATGATAAGGATATTCAAGATACATTAGCAATGTGTACTGTATTTGCTTCAACAACATTTTTTGGAATTCCTGTAGTAACAGTACTATTTGATAATGGAGCTGCCACCTTACCGGCTAATATTTTTAATATTCCATATCGAATATTTTTATATTCATTAGGGTTTATTGTAATGAGCAAACCTATTAAAGCAGCAGTAGTAACAAAAGGACAAACTGGTGCTGATTTTATTGTTGATACAAAACTAAATATTGATGCATATGCACAAATTAAATCAGAAATGAAAGTAATAAAAAGAGAAAATTTAATAAAGAATGTAAAGCAGATTTTTTTAAATCCAATTTTAATTGCAACTATGGTTGGATTTATTTTTTGAGTTACACAATTAATTCCTGGAATTGCTATTGTTCCTGATCAAAATGATATTACTAGTGGTCAATATTTTTCACCATTACGATTAGATAATACATTTCCACCATTGTTTAAAGTAACAAAAACTTTAGAGGCATTATGTACGCCATTAGCATGATTGGCAATTGGAATTACTTTAGCAAAAGGTAATTTTAAAGATGCTGCACAAGATAAAAAAGTATGATTTGGAATGGTAATGAAAATTATTTTTGCACCATTATTTGGATTAGCATTAGTTTGTGCAGTTGCGGCAATTGGAAAAGAAACTGGAGCATGAAAATTAGATACTGTTGGATTAGGCGTTATTGTAATTATGTTAGCAGCCCCCCAGCATCAGTTATTGTTGCCTATTCAATTGCTTATAAAAAACAGCCATTGTTAACAAGTAATTTAACATTAATTGCTACATTATTTTCAATTATTTCATTACCATTTTGAGTAATTATTACTACAGCGATTGGCGCAACACCGTTATTTAGTTAAAATATAAACAAAAGAAAGGGAATAAAAATATGGCAAAAAAAATTAAAATGGTTTGTTATGGTGTTCGTAAAACAGAAAAGCTTTTTTTGAACCATTAAATAAAAATTATGGATATGATTTAACGTTAATTGAAGAGTATTTAACAAAGGATAATATTGAAACGGCAAAGGGACATGAAGCAGTAATGGTTCGTGCTAATTGTGACTGTTATGAGCAAAATTTATTAAAAATGAAAGAATATGGCGTTAAATATTTATTAACTAGAACTGTTGGTTATAATCATATTGATTTAAAAAAAGCTCATGAATTAGGTTTTGAAATGGCATATGTACCTGGTTATTCGCCCAATGCTGTTAGTGAATTAGCAGTAAGTATGGGAAACGGCTTACTTCGAAATTTATTTTATAGTGCTAATCATCAACAAAATCATAATTTTAAAATTGATGATTTTATGTTTGCCAAAGAAATTCGTAATTCAACAATAGGTATTATTGGAACTGGCCGTATTGGTTATCAAGCAGCTAAGACATGACATGGAATGGGAGCAAAGGTATTGGGATATGATATTTATGAAAGTGATCAAGCAAAAAGTATTCTAACTTATTGTGATTTAAAAACTTTACTTAAAGAATCGGATTTAATTTCATTACATTGTCCATATATTAAAGAAGAAAATTATCATTTAGTTGACAAGAATTTTTTAGCAAAAATGAAGCCTGGATCAGTTTTAATTAATGTAGCTCGTGGTGAATTAATGGATTTAGACGCAGTTTATGATGCAGTTAAAAGTGGTCATTTAAAAGGTGTTGGTTTGGATGTTTTAGAAAATGAAAGCAAAGTTTTTTTCAAAGATTTTGCTGGAAAACCAACTCCCGATAATATTACAAATAAATTATTATCATTATATCCGCGTATTATTGTGACACCACATATTGGATCATATACTGATGAAGCTGTTAAAAATATGATTGAAATTACTTATGAAAATTTAAAAGTAATTTTATCTGGTCAAGAATGTAAAAATAAAATTTAATTTAATAATTGATTATAGTTATTTTACATACTGTATATGAAAAAGGTAATATAAATTTTAAAATATACTGATCTATTATGTTATAATAACATCAAACTTAATATAAGTTTTTTACCTATTTACTTTAAAATAAAGTAAATAGGTTTTTTATTCTAAATTTCAAATAAGAAAGATTAAAAGATATGTCCATTATAGAAAAAAGAGAAAAATTAAATAATAAAGTAAAAAATAATGTTACTCCCATTGAACTTATTGCAGTGGGTGCTGCAGCGGGTAGCACTATTGGAATTATTACTGGTGCTGCAAAAGTTGTTGGTATTGGTGTTGCGGCTGTTAATTTAGTTGCTTCTACGGTTGCTAATGTTGCTACTAATGTGGCCTCTATTACTTGTGCAGCCGGAGGAGTTGCTATTCTTGGTGCTCCTACTATTATTGGTTTAGTTGCTGGGGGAGTTGCTGTTGGTGCCATTAGTGGTGCTATCGGTGGTGGTGTTGAAATAACTCAAATGTTAGCAAAAAAAGATGATGAAAAACAAGAAGAGCAAAAATTAGATTTTGAAGATTCAAAAAAATTATAAATTCAAATTTAGAAAATTTATATTCTTCAACAAGTGTATACAATTCTAATACATCAACAATGTAAAAGGTAATTTATTAAAACATATCAATTTCTTCTTTACTAAAAAATAAAATATATTTTTTAAATTTATTACTTTAAAATAAAGTAATAAATTTTATTTTAATTTTATAGTAGAAAAATGAAAAAATTATTCTTTTTATTACACATTTTTACACTAATAATTTTATATTTGCTAAATTGTAAAGGTAAGTGCAACTAAATTATTTTTCTATCCAAATATTCGATTGGTGAAAGATAATTTAGTATTTTTCTTGGTCTTTGGTTTAAAGACAATATAAATTTATGAACTTCATTTTTATTAGTTTTTGAAAAAATAAATTTTTTAGGAAATTTTTCTCTAATTAAACCATTAGTATTTTCATTAGTACCTCTTTGTCAAGGTGAATATGGATTGGCAAAATAAATTTTTATATCTAAATTTTTTTCAAGTTGTTGTCAATTTGAAAATTCTTTGCCACGATCAAAAGTAATAGTTTTAACAATGTTTTTAGGAAGAATTGATAAATAATAACTAACATTTTTATTAATAACTTTAGTAGTTCTGTTTTTAACTAATATTGCTAAAGTAAATCGTGATACTCTTTCAACTAAAGTTATTAAACATGATTTGCTTTTACCTCGTGATGATACTATAGTATCTCCTTCTCAATGACCAAGTGTTATACGATCATTAACATTTATATCTCGTTCTTTAATTGATTTACCATTAAACTTGCCACGATTTTCTTTAGATTTTCGTTTTTTACCTTTTCTTCTTAAATTTTTACTAGTAACTTTATCAAGCATTCCAAAATAAATTCAAGTATAAATTGTTTTAAAACTAATAACTCACTCTTTATGAAAATTTTTAATTCTGCCATAAATTTGTTCAGGTGATCAACCTAATAGTAATTTTTGTTGTACATATTTTACTAAATTCTTATTTTTAAACTTATGAAAACTAATATGTGATTGTTTTCGATTTTCAGCTTTATTTTGTGCAATTAATGAAAAATAATGATTATTATCTTTATTTCTATTAATTTCTCGAATAATAGTACTAATACTTCGATTAAGATTTTTAGCTATTTCACTAATTTTAAATTTAAATTTCAATTGATTCTCAATATAAATCCTTTCATCTATGCCAAGATGTTTATAACTCATATAAAAACTCCTTACTTTTTTCTAAACTAAATTTAGCATTATGAAATTTTTATATGAGAATTTTTTGCAATTTTATTTACTTGCACTTACAAGTATAACTCAGCATTTATTTTATTTTTAATAAATAAAATAAATAATTGTTTTTTTTAAAAAATATTATATAATTTTATTTGTATTATTTAACTTAAAGTTTAGTATAAATAAACAAAAGGAGAAAATAATCAATATGAAAATTGGAAGAAAGTTAAAAACTTTAAGATTGAAACACAATTTAACTATGGAAGAGTTAGGGAAACGTTGTGATTTATCAAAGGGATTTATTAGTCAGTTAGAGCATGATGTTTCTTCACCCAGTATTGAAACACTAAAAAGTATTTTAGACATTTTTGATTGTCCATTATCAACCTTTTTTGCTGGTGAAGTAAAAGAAAAAATAGTTTTTAAATCACAAGATGTTACTGTTAGTGACGAAGAAGATTATCAAATAAAATGAATTATTCCTAATGCTCAAAAATTAACATTAGAACCAGTAATTTTAACTTTAAAACCATTTGGTAATTCAAATAAAATTCCGCCATTTCAAGGTCAGATCTTTGGATATGTATTAAGTGGAACAGTATTTGTTCATTATGGTGCAACGAGAGTAAAAGCAGTAGCTAATGAAGCATTTTATATTAAAGGTAATGAAAAACATTATTTAGAAAATCCCAATAATTCAATTGCAACTATTTTATGAGTTTCAAATCCACCAATTTTTTAAACCATTTAAAGGAGGAAATTATGAGTGTAAATATTTTAGAATTACGTAATATTACCAAAGAATATGATGGTAAAGTTGTTTTAAAAGGAATTAGTTTAAATATTCATGAAGGTGAATTTCTTACCATTCTTGGTCCTAGTGGTTGTGGAAAAACAACATTATTAAGGATTATTGCTGGTTTTGAACAACCAAACAATGGTCAATTATTGTTTAAAGGTAAGGATTTAACTAAAATTCCAATTCATAAAAGAGAAATAAATACTATTTTTCAAAATTATGCTTTATTTCCACATTTAAATGTTTTTGATAATATTGCTTATGGTTTAAAGTTAAGAAAAATTGATCGTGAAAAAATCAAAAAAGAAGTTAAAAAAGCTTTAGATTTGGTTAAATTAAATGGTATGGAAGATAAAGATGTTAATGATTTATCTGGTGGTCAAAAACAAAGAGTAGCAGTAGCTAGAGCATTAGTTCTTAATCCTAAAATTTTATTATTAGATGAACCTTTTGCTGCTTTGGATTTGAAATTACGTCAACAAATGCAAGTAGAATTAAAAAAAATTCAAGAAGAAATTAATATTACTTTTATCTTTATTACTCATGATCAAGAAGAAGCATTTATTATGTCAGATCGGGTAGTTGTTTTAAATCAAGGTCAAATTCAACAAATTGGGACACCACAAGATATTTACAATGAGCCTGAAAATAAATGAACATCACAGTTTGTTGGTAGCTCGAATGTTATTGAAAATGGTGTATTTGTTAATGATTATTGTGTTCGTTTTGACGGTAAAAAATTTGCATGCTCTGATACTGGTTTTGGTGAACAAGAACGTAATATTGATATTGTTATTCGACCAGAAGATATTGATTTAGTTAATGCAGGTAGTGGTTTTTTTGATGGAACTATTAAAACTATTGCTTTTAAAGGATTATTATGAGAAATTGAAATTATTGCTAATAAACGCAAATGGATAGTTCATACTACTGATAATTTTGAAGTAGGTAACCGTGTTGGTTTAAAATGAAATGTTGAAGATATTCATGTTATGTGAAAGGAAATTGAAGAGTAAAATGAAAAATTTGTTTAAACGTAATATTAAAACACAAATTTTAAAATCACAAGATATGTTAGTTAATAATTCAAATCCAGAAAAAATTATTGATAATCAAAATAAAAAAAAGTATAGATTTAAAAAATGGTTTAAACTTAAAAAAAATAATGTTTCTTTACAAGAGGTAGCAAAAAATAAATCGAAAATGAAACGAGTAAAAAAGAAAAAAGCATTGTTATGTTGAAAAAAAACAAACCAAAAAATAAGTTTTATTAAAAATAAAATCAAAGATAAATCAGTAAATTTTGGTTTTAAATCATGAGTTACGCTTGCTTATCCATATTTATTGGTGATGGTAATTTTAATTGTATTGCCATTATTAATTGTAATTTTATATTCAATTATTAAAGCAACTAATAATGCTTGAATATTTCGTTTTACATTTAGTAATTTTAATGATTTTTTTAAAGAAAATAGTTATGTTATGGTTTTATTACGTTCAATTGGTTATTCATTTGTTGCCACTTTAATTGCTGTTATTTTTGGTTATCCCATTGCTTATATTATGGCTTTTATGTCCACAAAAATTGCTTCAAAAAATATTTGAGTTTTAGTTACTTTACCAATTTGAATTAACATTTTATTACGTACAATTGGATTACAAATTATTTTTAGTATTTTAGGTCCTAATGTTTTATTAGGAACTCCAATTGGTATTATTTTAGCAATGGTTTATATGTTTATGCCTTTTGTTATTTTACCAATTTATAATTCTTTAGAAAAAACAGATCGCAATTTATTAGAAGCAAGTCAAGATTTAGGAGCTTCTAAGATGAAAACATTTTGAAAAGTTACCTTTCGTTTTTCAGTGCCTGGTATTGTTTCTGGTTTTACTTTAATGATGTTAAGTGCTATGACTTCACTAGTAGTAGTTAAATATATTGGTGAAGGAAAAACTATTTTAATTGCAAATATTATTGAATCATATTTTTATCGTGGTGCTAATTTTGCTTATGGTGCTGCTATTTCTGTTATTTTAGGTATTATTGTTTTAATTATTATTTTTACTTTAAAAGCGATTGGTAGTTGAGCTACTGGTAAAAAAATAGGAGGTATTAATTAATGAGATCTTTTTTTAAAAATAGTTATTTAGCTATTATCTTTTTATTATTTTATACTCCAATTTTAGTTTTAATGATATTCTCTTTTAATGGTGGCGATTCAGTTCGCAGTTGAAATTCTTGATCATTGCAACCTTATTACGATTTATTTCAACAAAGTGAACTTTGAGAATCGGTTAGTGTAACATTAATTGTTGCTTTTATTTCTACTTTTGTTGCTGTTATTATTGGTACGTTTGCTGCTTTGGGTTTAAGTAAAACAAAAAAAATAACACGTAATATTACTTTAGGGATTACTAATATTCCTTTAGTTAATGCTGATATTGTTACTGCTGTTTCTTTAATGTTATTATTTATGGCATTTGGTTTTAGTTTTGGTCTTGGAACATTAATTTTCGCTCATATTTCTTTTAATATTCCTTATGTTATTATTACTGTTTTACCAAAAATTAGATCAATAAATATGTCACAATTAGAAGCAAGTCAAGATTTAGGAGCGACCCCTTGATATACGCTACGTAAAATTGTATTACCAACAATTAAACCGGCAATAATTGCCGGTGCAGCTATTGCGTTTGCTATGAGTTTTGATGAATTTTTAATTTCTTATTTTACTGGCGGTAATACTTCTAACGTTTCAACTTTTATTTATTCTTTAAAACGAATTAAGCCTTATATTAATGCTTTTTCAACAATAATTATTTTATTAATTGCAGTACTTATTATTTCTTGAAATACTTATATTCTTTGCAAAAAACAAATTAAACAACGTAATGAAAAAATTGATAAAGGTATTTATCATGATAAAAAAATTATTAAAACTGAGAAGTTGTTAACTAAATATTATTTACAATTAAATGGTTTTAACTATAAAAAGGTTAAGAGTAAAGGTAGAAAACGTAAATCATTATATAGTGATGGTAATTTTGAAATTGTAACTGAGCAAGATATTATTAAAATTCAGGATTATATTAAAAATCACCCGAAACTTATTAATCAAATTTCTAAACTTGAAGCAAAACTTGAGATGGAATCAATTTGAATTGAACATATAAAGAATAAGATTAAAAAAAAGAAAGAGTTAAAAGAAGAACGCTCAAAATCAAGAAGAGAGAAATATCGTTTTTTACTATGACCGTGAAAATTAATTATGATTAGTATCATCTTATTATCAAGTTTTATTAGTTTGGGTGCTTTCTACATTTATACTAATGTTTATGATTTATCAATTGCTAATTGAGGCGAATATATGAATCCCAATATTTTAAAAGAATTTGAAAATAAATATCAAGTTAAAATAAAATATTCAACTTTTGATGATAATGAATCATTGTATGCTAAATTGTATACTACTAGTTATGATGTAATGGTTCCTAGTGATTATATGGTGGCTAAATTAGCAAGTGAAGATAGACTTTTTCCAATTGCATCAAAAAATTCTGCAGGTGATATTGAATATGATAGTAGAATTGATTTTAATCCCAAAGAAGATATAAATCATGATTTATATGAATTAATGAATAATTATCGAGTTGAAAATAGTGATGGAATTTTAAATAAATTTGGTTTAAATAGTTATAGTATTCCTTATTTTTGAGGTGATGTTGTATTAGTAATTAATACTACTAATACAAATAATCTTAGTGATCTTGGTATTAAAGCTGATGGTTCAAATGTTCAATGAAGTGTTTTAACAGATGCTGCAAAATTGGGTAAACGTATCGTTTTAAATGATGATATGCATAACTTATTTATGACTGCGCTTACTGATTTACACTATAAAAATAAATGAGGAGAAAATACTGGTTCAGGTCAATATAATCAAGTAGGAAATGAATTTTCTGATAATATTAATGCTCATAGTCCAATTGAAATTAAAGATGCAAGTGATTGGTTAGAACCAGTTATCAAAAATAAAAATACAAAATTATTAAATGATGATATTGTTGATGAAATTAGTAATGAAAATAAGTGGGATGTAGCAATGATGTATAACGGTGATTTATTATCTGCAATTGCTGATGATCCTGCTTCTTATAATGGTAAGTACCTTGTTGTTAGACCATATATGGGGACTAATGTTTGAAATGATGATATGGTAATTAGTAAAGATTCTCCTCATAAAGATTTAGCTTTTAAATTTATTAATTATATAATGCAAAAACAAACACAAGTTGATTTAAGTAGTGAATTTGGTTATACCTCACCTTTACAAGCAGCTATGGATGAAGTTAGTACTAATTTTTCAGCAGAAATTTGAAAGCATGTATATATTCCAAAACATGGTCAATTACCTGATCCATTAGATCCAAGTAAGCATCATGAAGGATATTTTAACGGTTTATATACTCGTAGTTTTGACCCACAAATGCAAACTGCTTATAATAGATTATTAGCACGTTAATAAAATAAATTGTAATATTAAGTTTAAAAAAATATAAAAAAATATTGTAACTTATAGTATAATTTAATACGAAAGGGGTTAATTCATTGTGGCACGTCGTAAAAAGTGAGAAAAAGAAGACAAAGAAAAAATATGAAACTATTCTATTCAAAAAATGGAGAAATATTTTAAAGGATTATCTGAATTTTGAACATTGAATGTGCAAGCTCCTTGTCCATGATGTTGTTTGCCAATGATAAAAGGTGCTTATCAAGGTGAACAACCAACTTCAGCATTTGCTTGAAATATTGATCACATTGATGGTGATCCAAATAATAATAGTTTAGAAAATTTACAACCAATGCATGTTGAATGTAATATTAAAAAAAATTAATCATAAATTAAAAATTCAATGACTATTTAATTCAATCATTGAATTTTTAATTTAATTTTTATCTTAATTAAGAAAAATTATTTTGAAAATTATTTTACTATTAGTGTTCTTTTTAATTAAAAATATTCAATCTTTTTTTAAAAAGAATATTGTCTTTTTTTATAATAAGTGTAATATTATTTTTAAGGACAGAGTATTTCTTTCCTTATAATTTTAATAGGTGTATAGCAAAATTTATATGATTATTAAAATTATTAATATTAAAATATAAAAACTAAATTTAATTGGTTTAGTTTAAACCTTAGTTTTATTTTATTAAAACTAAGGTTTAAACTATTTTAATATTTTTTCCTATTTTAATATTTTAGTTAAAAATAGCAAGTTAAAGCGTTAAGCTATATTTTTCACTTTAGATTATTTAAAAAATAATGCTAGGAAAGGATTGTTAAAATGAAATATAAAATAAATAGTAATAGCCCGAGTAAAGATATGGTTAATCAGGATAAACATAAAAAAATAAAAACAGGATCTAATTCAATATATACAATTAATGTTAAAAAAAATAAGAAGAAAAGAATCTTATTATTTTCGTTGTATTTATTAGCATTTGGTTCTACAACAGTTACTACAATATTACTCTTACATACTACTGCTGCTTTCAATAATTCTGAATTTAATCCTAATTCTAATAATAAATTATGAGATGATTATTATCAAAAACATCATCGTAACTCTGAACCTATTAGTTTAGATTCTACTATTGCTTATTTTAGTAAATCAACAAATATTATTAATTTTAATGTTATTGAAAATGCTGCTGATAATGGTAATATTGATTTTACAAATGTTTTAAGTAGTATTGATAATAATTTACAAAAAACTGATCCTAAAATTGAAAGTGATATTGATAATGATAATTCAAATTTATTACCAATTAATTTTTTCTTAAATGCTAATTATAATCCAGCAGTTAAGTTTACTGTTGGTAAGGATAAAAAACCGATAACTAATACTTCTTTTATTTTGCCAAAGAACTTTAATGAGTCTAAAAGTTATGTTTTAAATTTAACAACTAATGATCAAGCATCAATTTTTGGTATTGAAAATACTAACATTAATATCGAAATTAATATTAATATTATAAATCAAGTTGCAATTAATATTGCTAGTTTACAAGTTAACTTTCCTGATAAAATTATTAATATTACTAATCCTGAAAATGCTACTATTGATTCAATAAAAGATAAATGATTAATTCCAACAATTCAAGATCAATTTGCAACAACTTTAAGTAAAGCATTAAATGTACCCAAAAAAGAAATTAAACCTAGTTATTACAAAATTGAATTTCAAAATGGTTCAGAATCACAAAACTTTACTAAAAGTGTTCCTGTTCAATTTTCAATTACATCTTTAGATAATAATCCTTGAAACTTTACAGGAAAAAAAGATGATTGCACTATAAATGTTAAAAATGATATTGCTGATTTAAGTAGTATGAAAGAATTAACTAATGAAATTGAAGCACAATATAATAATGATAAAGATAATAAAAACTTTCAAATTACTTTAGATAATCAAAAAGATAAAAATGGTAACTATATTAATGCTGATGTTAGTTTATCAGAAGATAATCTTAAATTTATTAATGATCAAATTATTAAAGGTGTTCAAACAATTTGTCAAAATTATTTCCAAAAAAATTATTCAGATCTTAATATTGAAGATAGTGATTATACAATATCAACAAATTTAAAAGTTGGTGATAATATCTTTAATAATAAATTAGGTAAAAATATTGAAATAAAAATAACTGCTAGTCCTAATGATCATAAATTAACAAAAAGTTTAGATAGCATTAAGGCAATTGTTCATGGTCATAATAAAAATAATATTACTGGTAATTATTCTTCACCAAAAGATTTTGCATTAAAAGGTATTTGATTAAAAGATGGTCAAGATGCAGATATTTTACAAGAAGGTCAACATTTTTATGAACAAGATAATTTATTAGGTAATTGAATTACTAATAAAGATAGTTTATTAAATACAATTAATAACAATTCTTATCGTCCAGTTGAGAATGCATTTACTGGACAGTTCACTATGAATTATTTATTAGATGGTGACACAAAACCAAGTGGTATGTCAGTTGATATTAGTAAAGATATTAAAGGTGGTAAGGTAAATAATTTCTGAGATTTAATTATTCAAACAAAAAGTATTTTTCTAGAAACCGATGTTGCAGTAACAACAAAATCGGGTTGAGAGTTAAATAATGTAAAACTAGTATTTACTGACAGCGAAACACAACCAACTAAAGATAATACACTTTATACTCTTGATTTATCAGAAAGATTTGCTGGCAAAACTATTAGTGATCGTGCTACTTTAACATTCCCTGATTTTAATTTTAATTTTAATTACCAGTTAGTAAGTTAAAAAAAAGGAAAAACTAATATGAAACAATTACTAATCATTTTAAGTACATTAACAACATTAACTTTAACAAGTAGTAGTATTATTAATACTATTGATGATACTAATACTACTATTAATAAATTATTAGCAAATAAATCATCAATAAGTGATTCTGTAACTTCATTATTTAATAATCAATATGGTTATTTAAATGATAGTGATATAATAACTAATCAATCAATAACTGATCATAAGTTTTATAGTTATGACACATCAGCTTTAAAAAGTTATACTTTTGCTAATGCAAGAGATGTTTTTTTAGTAAATAATGAAGGAACTTTAATTTATAATCCTGATGTTATTATTCCTGCTGATCAAAAATTAAATATTGAAAATACGATGCAAGAAATGATTAGTCATAAAAAAATAACTACAGTTAAAGCAAATTACAATTCTTATAGTAATAGTCAGTATTCATCTACCGATTTTAGTGGTGATAATACTGATTGACAATATATTCAATTTGGTGGTATTAATAAACATATTGATATTTCCCAACAAGCAGGTGCTGATAAAGTTGAACATAGCAATAGTTTAAGTGAAACATCAGGTTTATATTATATTGCAAAAGCAGTAATTGAAAATAAGATTAGTCAGTCAGTTGCTATTAATTTGGGAATATATTTTATAGCACAAAGTAGTTTAAAAGGAAAAATTAATAATGACTTAATTACTAAAATTATTGATTTAATTATTAATAATAAATATGTTTATAATTTTATGTTAAATATGCCATTTTCAAATGATGATACGAGTTATGCCATTAGTTATATTTTTGATCATAATAATAATATTATTGAGTTAAATTATAATCATTATAGTTACGAAAAAAGTAATACAAGTAATTTTGAAACTCATGTTAGTCCTGGTCCTTTTGCTTCAGTTGATTATACAGGTGATATTTATATTAATTATCAAGATTTATATTATTTAATTAATAATCAAAATAATTGAGATGTAATTTATAAGTGTTTTACTAATGGAAACTTATTTGATTATAGTAATATGGAGCATGAAATTGGTGATAATTGAACTTTTAAAAATTTTTGAAATTCTATATTTAAAGATAATTTAACAAAATTTTTAAATAATGTGGGTGTTAATGGAATAATAATTCATATTGACTGTTATGGTACAGATATATGACATCCTTCATTAGTTGATAAATTTTATATTAAAAGTATTTCTCAATGAAATTAAATACTTACATACTAAATTTACTTTTTAAAATGAGCATTTTATTAATCTTCTTAAATAAAATTAATAAAGTGTTATATTTAGTATAGATTAGACAGATATTTTTTATAAAATAATTTTTAGTAAACTTAAAACGAAAGGAGAATGTAACATGAAACAATTACTAATGACATTAAGTACATTAACAACATTAACTTTAACAAGTAATAGTATTATTAATACTATTGATGTTGCTAACACTACTGTTAATAAACTATTAACAAATAAATTATCAATAAGTGATTCTGTAACTTCATTATTTAATAATCAATATGGTTATTTAAGTAATAGTGATTGAATTACTAATCAAATAGATAATAACTATTATAGTTATGATACTAGTCATGCTAATTATTTATTAAGTGATGGTAAGACATCAGCACGAACATTATTTACTGTTGATAATAAAGGTGAATTAGTTTATAAAAAGGATGCTGTAATACCACCAAAAGATAAAGTCGAAGTTGATGCTACTAAACAAGAAATGATTACTCATAAAAAAATTACCACAGTTAAAGATAAATATAATCTATATAGTAAAAGTGAATATTCTCATACATATTTTAGTGGTGATAATACTGATTGACAATATATTCAATTTGGTGGAGTTGAAAAACATATTGATATTTCACAACAAGCAGGTGCTGATAAAGTTGAACATAGCAATAGTTTAAGTGAAGCATTAGGTTTATATTATATTGCAAAAGCAGCAAAAAATAATTTAATTGATAATGCTATTGCTAATAAAATAGGTCAATATTTTATGACGCAAAGTAGTTTAAAAGGACAAATTAATGATAATTTAATTAGTAACAATAATAATATTTTTAATTTTATATATAGTGCACCAATGAATGTAAATGATAAAAATTATTCAATTAATTATATTTTTGATAAAGATAATAATTTAATTGAAGTTTATTATACTGAATTGGGCGGTTGTCAAAGTTACGAAATAATTAATTATTATATTAGTAACTTATTTCCAAAAATGAATTATTTGAAAAATAATGAAAAATTAGACAAAATTACTCTCTTTAACCCTTAAATTTATATTCGACGTATTTTAAAAAATATACATTTAAAAAAAATAAAAATTATTCTCAAAGTTATTAAGGAAAAGACAAGAAATAATCTTGTCTTTTTTTGTAATTGTAAAATTTTAAAATTTTTAATAAACCTCTTTAACGCTATTATCAACACGTGTTAGGGAATTAAAAAAGTGAACTACAACACAGTTGTTAAAAATAGTAGCTAGCATGTGGACTTGCATGAATAAATAAAAAGTGGAGTGATACCTAATAAAATATACTAACCATTTAATGGTAATCCTTGGGGTGGGAGCGGATTGGAAACTAGTATATATAGACCTGTTGTAGGGACCTATTGTATTAATTCTATTCTTTATTTAACCAGCCTTGCCACTCCCCAGTGAGCAAGTGTTGGTTTTATTTTTTATTTTTTTTGAAAAATTTTTGAGCCCAGAATTTCTGGAATGAATAAAACGAATAGTAGTATTAATAATCTAAACATCAAAATATATGTTCTTTATGCTAGAAGCAACAGAACATATTAGGAAAGGAATTTCAACTCATAATGAAAAAGTATTTTTGTTGAACATGTAAACAAAATAAATTAGATTATTTATTCTTTAATACTAATGATATAAAAACAAGAAAATATTTTTTAAGAGATAAAAATGGTAAAGCAATTTGTTATGACTGTATTTTAAATGTTAGGTTAAGTAGGAGGTATAAATATGGATAAAGAATATTTAACTAAAATAGGAACGATTTGCATACCAAACAGTGATGATATTGAATTTAAAATAGGACTAATTAAACTGATTGATGATTTAAAAAAAGATAATTTAGTTTGTGGTCATAAAGAATTTATTGAAGAATGCAAATATTGCTGAAGTAATTGTGATTTAGAAATTATCAAAACAGTTGTTAGAGGTTAATTTGATTAATGCAATATGACTTAATTATTGGAATTGACCCCGCTGGAATTGGTAATAATGGAATTGTTATATATTCACATGAAACTAATAATATTGTTTTTAATGAAACATTTAATACATTAACTGTTTTATGAACTAAAAATATGTATAAAGAAAAATTTCAATTAATTAAAGAAAAATTTATTGATAAAAAAATATTAGTTATTGTAGAAAATTTCTTTTTAAGTTCAAAGCAATTATTAACTAATCCATTAGCAACTCCTAAAATTATTGGTGCATTAATGGTATTAGTACAAGATGTTTTTAACTGAGATTATTTCGAAAATCATCCAAAAAATAAAAGTAAAATAGAAGATTATAAAGGAAATATAAAATTTACAAAACATGAACAAGATGCTTATAAACATATTCAATATTATTTGGGCGCATCACTTTAACCCTTAGATTCATAATTGGATAACAAAGAACAAAGATTAAATTTATAAAAACTTTAGGAGGAAATAAAAAATGTCTAGATTATATATTATTGAAGAATTAATGGAAAGAACACAAGCTGATAGAATGGCACCTGGTTTTTATTGTGTATTTGATGGTAAGAATGCATTATATAATATTTCACATTTACACGATAAATTTGGTGGAGATGTAGATTTATGTGGTTCTTGCTTAAGAAAATATGATAAAGGTCAAATAAAAATTTAATTCTAAAGTTAAAACTTAATAAAACTCTCGTAGATTATTTTAGTACCATTATCATTGTTACTTAATTGATGATATGATCATAAAGATGCAAAAAATCAAGTTGGAAATAAAAAAATTAAATTAGTTGTTAATAATTCTTCATCATTAAATAAAAAAACTACTACTGATGAAAATTAAACATTATATTTTAGGTGTCCTTTTTTATTAATATTTTCTAATAAAAATAGAGTACTTTAAAGAATATTATATATTATTTTTTCAAAAAAACTTAATTTATAAAATAAAAAACATAAAAAAGTAAAAGAAGAAAATGACTTATGTATTAAAAAAATTATTAATAATGTTACTATAACATATTTTGCTAGTTAAGGGGCTATGCTTTCAATTAATACTCATGTTTCTAATAATAAATTAATTAAAATTTCTTTTGTAATAACCATGAAACATTTTCAAAATTGGAAGGAGTAAGTGGTGTAATTTAAGTAATAACTAGCGAACAAAAAGGCAATGTTTATTATGTGTAGAAATATATGATATATTCATATAGTTTAAAGATAATTTTATGATGTATTGTTAGCTGTTTAATAGTAAAAATAAAAGTACTTTAATTATTAATCAAAGTGGAAAATTTTCTTAGCCCACACTTTATATATAATTTGATAAAATAGACTTAGAAAATATTAGAGTTAGGAGTAGAAAATGAAGAAAATTATTTTAAATCCAAATATTTGTGCTGATGAGATTGAACTTACTATTAAAAAACAAGGATGAGAAATTATTGATAAAAAATATGATTTTTATCAACCATACGTTAGTATTTTTGATAATTTAAATTATGAAGCAAAAGTAGATTTGTATATTGCTTTTAAAACTGCAGGTAACTTTGTTCATAAGGTATATTGCTATTTTTTAGAATTTGATACAAATAATATTTTTAAAATATCAGAAATTAAATCACCAGAACATCCTAAGGGACAAATGACAACACGAGTTGCTGATTTTAAGTATTATAAAACTACTGGTAATCTAGGTTTTACTCCTTATAAAAGCCCAATATCTGGTCAACCATATAACTTAAGTCATAATTATCACAGTTTTTTTAATTCATTAATTGAATCAGAAGCAAGAAATGAATTAAACTATGTTTGTATTTTATTAAAATATGATAATCATGCTCGAAGCAAGAAAAGACTTCGATATTTTGTTAATTCGTATAAAAAGTTTATTAAATCATTTCTTTTTAAATTTGAAAAATTTGAAATTAGAAAAACACGTGCTTTATTAAGAGCAGAAATATTAAAAGGACAAAAAAAGAAAAAAGTTACCAAGCCCGCAAAGCGAAACGTTATTAAACCTAATAATACTGAAACCGTTATTATTGAAGGTAATTTAAAAACTATTTTTGATCATAAAAATATGACTGTTAAAGTTATTAAAGAAACAGATAATATAGAAAAATCTACTTTAGAATCTAAAAATAAACTTAAAAATAGTAATCAAAAAAATAAAAAATAAATGTTGATAAACCTTCACTTAAAATTGTTAAAGAAGTGTTATAATTATTTATAAAAGGGAGGAAATATTTATTATGCTACTAAGTTTTATTTTATATACAACTTCATTTGAATCCGAACACTTAGATTCTTTTTTAGCAAAGATTTTTGTAAATAAAAAAACTAATTTTGAAGTTGTTGTTGTTGATGATGGCATTAACAATGAAAATTTGGAGATATTTAGTAAATATTTTAAATTATATCCACAAAATTTAAAAATGATTACTAATTATCAAGTATCAGGTATTGCCATTAGTCGTAATCTTGGTCTTAAATATATTTCCGGACAATATGTAGTTATTTTAAATCCAACTGAAATTCTTAGCGTTAATTTTGTTGAAACAGTTAATAAAATTTTAGATAATAATAAAGATTTAGATTGTATTGAATATTGTGTTCGTTATGAATTTGATATAAATAATGTTTTTCATTCAACAATTAGAACTGAAGTTAATAAATTATATAATTTAAATACAACACAAGGAAAAATAGTCTTTGCTTTAACAACACCAGTTTTAACAACAAAAATCATGAAAGTTAATATTATTAATGAATATAATTTACAATTTCGTAAAGAAATCCAATTTGATAGTTTATTTTTATACTCATTTTTAGCACATTGTAAAACATATTATGCAATTAATGAAACATTATTAACGTCTAAAAATAACACATTGGAAAATGATAATATTTTTGAACTAATGCATCAATGAATACATATTTTAAACTATTATAATAATTATAAAATTAAAAAAGTTTTATATGAAGAGTTGGAATATGCTTTTGTTAGATACTATCTATATACTCTTTTAAGATTTATTAGTATTTCTAAAAAACCTGCATTAATTGAAAAAACATATAATCGTGTCAAAGAAATTATTGAATTTAAATTTAAAAATTTTAAAAAAAATTCTTATTTTAATACTATTAATCCAAATGATAAATTTACCACTTATGCTCCTGATCTAAGTACTTATTTTAAGAAATATTTTAAAGATAATAATATTAGAGATGATTCAAAATATTGAGAGTAAAAAAATGAATATTAAAAAATTAGATACAACCGAAACATATATAATAGCTAAAACATGAAAACGTATTATTGCACGTATTTTTGATATGATTTTTGTTAGTTTAATCCCATTAATAATTGGATTAGCAATCCATTATTTAGATAATAAAGGTAATCAAGAATCATGACAATTAATAATTATTTTTATTATTAATATAATTATTGTTATTATATATTTTGTTATTATCCCATGAAAATGTAAGGGTCAAACTTTAGGAAAATTAATTTTTCAAATAAGATTAGTAAATGAAAAAAATCAAGATTTAAAGTTAAAACATTTTTTTTATCGTGAACTATTTTTAGTTTTTATTCCTTTATTATTAACCACTTCAATAATTCTTTTTATGAAATTGACTTTTAATGAAAACATTGCTACTATTAATAGTAATAGTACTTTAAATTCTTGATTAAATATTCTTATTCGTTCTGTAGTTAGTTTTGATTTTGCTTGGTATTGTGGGATTATGATCGTCACTAAAATTGATAAATATCATCAGCTATTCTTTGATCGTAATCATAAAACTTTTGTCATTAACAAGAAACCGCTTGCAACTAATAAACGGAAGATATTAACTAACGTTAATGATCCACATATTCATTTAGTTTATTCTCAACCAGGAAATATTAATGATGACGAATTAGAAAATATAAATAGTCTTTAATAGTATATACTCTTACTAACTTAAGGATAAATAACATGGATAAAACAAAACTTTTAGAAAATCTAAATGAACAACAACTACAAGCAATTATTAATGTTGATGGCCCATATCGTATTATTGCGGGGGTTGGAGTTGGAAAGACGCGGGTTATAACATATAAAATTGCTTACTTAATTAATGTAATTAAAATTGCTAGTGAAAAAATATTGGCATTAACTTTTACTAATAAAGCAGCACGCGAAATGAAAGAACGAATAATGCAACTTTTAAATGATATTAACATTAATGTTAATATTGTTACTTATCATGCATTATGTGCCAAAATATTAAGAAGAGATATTCATCATTTAAATATTAATAATAATTTTAATATTATTGATCAAGAAGATCAACGAAAAATATTAAAAGATATTTTTCAAAAAGAATTTTCACATAAAGTTGAATTGCAGGAGTTAAGATTATTAAGTTCTAATATTTCTAACTGAAAAAATAATTATCTTTCTCAAGATGAATTATTAGCTGATTATCAAAATCAAGATGAGTGAATTTTACGTATCAAAGTTTTTGAATCGTATAAAAAATATCAATTTATTAATTCATGTTTAGATTTTGATGATTTATTATTATTAGTTGAACGTCTATTTAAAGAATTTCCACATATTTTAACAAAATGAGAAAAGAAATTTGATTTTATTTTAGTTGATGAATTTCAAGACACTAATGATATTCAATATAATATTTTATTATCACTTGCTAAAAATCATAAAAATATTACTGTAGTTGGTGATCCCGATCAAACTATTTATAGTTGAAGAGGAGCAAATATTAATTTAATATTGAATTTTACTAAACAATTTCCTAATACACAAACATTTATTTTAAATCAAAATTATCGTTCAACAACTAAGATTTTAAATACAGCTAATAGTTTAATTAAAAATAATGTTCAACGTATTGAAAAAGAACTGTTTACTAAAAATGATCTTGGTAATGATATTGTTATGTATCATGCTAGTAGTAGTGATCAAGAAGCACATTGAGTTGCAACAACTGTTAAAAAAATTCATTTAAAATATCATTTAGATTTGAATAAAATTGCTATTCTTTATCGTAATAATTATTTATCAAAAGATTTAGAACAAGCTTTGATTAATAATAATATAAATTATAAAATTTTTGGTGGTTATAAATTTTTTGAACGTAAAGAAATTAAAGATATTTTGGCATATTTAAAAATTATTGTTTGAAATGATAATATATCAATGATTAGAATTTTAAATGCAACACCTAAAATTGGACCAAAAGCTATTGATAACTTATTATTACTTGCTAATGAACAATCACTAACTTTAAATGAATACTTATTTAAATTTCAGTATGGATTACCAAAAAATTATCGTCAACATTTACAACCTTTAATTAATTTAATTAATGAGATGCAAACTAATATCAAAGATGTTACTTCTTTACATAACATGGTTGAAAATTTATTAAATAAAACTAATTATTTAAAAAAACTAGAAGATAATCTTGAAAAAGAAAGAATTGAAAATGTTCAACAATTATTAGAACAATTGCTTGAATATGATAGTAGTAATAATGAATTACAAGGCGAAGAATTATTAACGTCATTTTTACAAGAAGTAAGTTTATATACTGATTTAGATGAAAATAGTACTAATAAAGCCGTTAATTTAATGACAATTCACAGTGCTAAAGGTTTAGAATTTGATGTTGTTTTTATAGTTGGCATTAATGAAGGTATTTTGCCTGGAATAGGTAAATCTAGTATAGAAAACTTAGATAAAATTGAAGAAGAACGACGACTTTTTTATGTTTCAATTACTAGGGCAAAAAAATGATTATTTTTATCTAGTGCCAGTGGATATTCATATATCTTGGATCGTATGAAACAACCATCTCGTTTCTTAAAAGATTTAGATCTTAAATATTTAAAAATCATTAATAACGAACATCAAGAAATGGCAGCAACTTATCAAAATCGTAATCATTCTAAATTTAATTACTATAAAGCTGATAATAAAGATAAGGTTGAAATAACTAATAATTGAAATGTTGGAGATATAATTATTCATGAAATTTTTGGCAAAGGTATTATTACTAAATTAATTGGTGATAAAATTCAAGTTGCTTTTCATAAAAATCATGGTGGTATTAGAATTATTAGTTCTAATCATAGTGCTATTAAAAAATTTGTATAAATTTATTTTTATTAAAAATGTCTATTTTTTGGACATTTTTAAGTATTTTTAATTAATTTCTTATAAAAAAGTACTTTTTTATAAGAAATTTTTTATTACATATTAATTTTTTCAAGTATAAAATTAGAATTAAGATTTATTTTAATTTAATTTTCCTAATAATATTTTAAAATTGGTGCTAAATTGCCAATTATTTTTTATTTTGAAATAACTTTAGAAAAATTAATATTTTAATAAATCTTATTATTTTAATGAAAGGAAAAAAAAGTAATTATGATAAAAATAAATTTAGAAACGTGAAAAGGTTTAATTCGTAATTGAATTGAAGTTAACCCTAATCGTGATGGTCAATCAGTTACTAATAAAGTTAAACAACATGCTAACTATTTATTCCAACCTTATTATGATGGAGGATTATGAATAGGAACAACTCCTAGAGACTTAATTAATGGTAAAGAAATTATATTACATGATGGTAAAAAAGTTTTTAATAAAATAAAAGATTTAAAATCTATTACTTTGGCTTTTGTTCAGCAAGCAATTGCAATTAAAGATAAGTTAGAATTAACTATTGCTGGACAGTCTTTGGGCGCCGGATATGATTATTGAGTAGAAAATAAATTGAAACCAGAAGTACTTAAACCTTTAGTAAAGAATGATGGTTTTAATAATATTGTTGTTGCTTATGGCGGTGCTGCTTCAGCTGTTGGTTATAATCCATGAGATGTTGCATATACGCTATCTAATAAAGATATTAATAAAGCAGTAGCAATGCTACAACCAGCTTTGATTGAGTATCAAGAACGCATTACTAAATTTGCAGGTTTTGAAACTAAAGATATGCCATTAAATTTAGACTTAGATATTGAAGGGATAAACTTTGATAGTGATCATATTAATGGAATGAAGGTTTTATTTACTACATTAACAAAAATGAAAAGAAATAATCAAAATTGAAACTTTAGTGTTACATTACCAGTAATGCCAACAGGGCTAGTTGGTAGAGATATTGAGAATGTTATTAAAATAGCTTTAGAAATATATCAAAAAGCAGATTTAAAAGTTGAAGATTTATTTACAATTAACATTATGGCTATGGATTATGGTGAAATTGTTGGACAAGAAGTAATTGATAAAGGTTTAACTTTTTTTGATATTGCTAAACAAGCAATTAAAAGTACTGCTAACCAATATTTTGAATTAATAAAACAATATTTTCCAAAATCTAATTTATTACTTACTGATGTTTATCAAAAACTAGGTATTACACCAATGATTGGTATTAATGATGTAAATAATAACTATTTTACTTTAGAAGATGCTAAAGATTTATATAATTGAGCACAAACAAATAAATTAGCAAACATTAGAATATGATCATTAAATCGTGATAGTAATGGTAAGATAGATGAAGTTTGAGGAACAAATAATCACGGATTAAAATATTTAAATGAAGGTGATTTTTCAAATGTTTTTACTGGTAATTGAACTTATTGAGTAAAAAGTCCAGTTCGTAAAGTTTAATGTTTTTTTTGATAATTATTATAAAAAATATCAAAATTTAAATAAGAAGAAATTAAGATTTTTTTACTCATTATTTAAGGAAAATTAAAAGTAAAATAATTAGTAATTCTTTATATAACAAATTATATTATTATAATTTGTTATATTTTATTGTTTAATTTGCTAATCACTTTAAAACTACTTTTGTTCTAATATCATAAAATTTGATAATTAAAAAATAAAAATATTTTTTTAAGTTATAATTAAAAATAATTTATTTTTTGAAAGGAATTACTAATTGAATGTTTAATTTAAAAAAATTAAAATTTTGATCAAAATCATCTCGTGTTAATAATGAAAAAATTAGTCTTAATGAATTAATATGAATTGGTTTTAACTATACTTGTGGTATTGCATTTCCAATGGCATTAATTGGCATTTATTATTGAAATAATGGTGGCGTTGGTTTACATATGCTATGAGTTATTTTATTATGTGCTTTAATTGCTGCGGGAACTGCACTTGCTTTTACTAAATGTAGTCGTGTTTATCATGACACTAATGGTGGCGCTTATGTTTATGTTCGTGGTGTTTTTGGTCGTTTTTGAGGTTGAATAATTGGTTTTATTCAATATATTACTTTACCTTCAACAATTATTGTAACTATTATTTCTATGTTTCGAGTGAATTTAGATCAATT
This sequence comes from Spiroplasma endosymbiont of Thecophora atra, assembly GCF_964019735.1. Taxonomy (NCBI): domain Bacteria; kingdom Bacillati; phylum Mycoplasmatota; class Mollicutes; order Entomoplasmatales; family Spiroplasmataceae; genus Spiroplasma; species Spiroplasma endosymbiont of Thecophora atra. The sequence continues at coordinate 673,549 of NZ_OZ026464.1, forward strand.
ATCAATTTTTGATTGAGCTCCTGAACGATGATCAAGTTTAATTATTAATAGTATTGGTATTTTTATTTATGCTGCTGCTAGTTGCATGTATTTTGGAATGAAGGGATTTCGTTGATTTGTTAATATTTCTGGTATTATTAAATGAGGTTCTGCTTTGTTTTTAATTGTTTGTGCTATTATTTTGGTAGTAACTAATAAAGGTTTAGCATTTTCAGAAGCGGCTGAAGGAACAAAAAACATTAATTTAACTTTACCAAAAATTAATAATGCATTTAGTGGATTCTTCTATTTTTTTATTGGTTTTGAAACTTTTATTGTTGTTGGAAAAAATGTTAAAAATCCAACTAAAAACTTTGGTAAAGGTATTTTAATAGTTTTATTATTATCAACTATTTTTTATTTAGCTGTATCAGTATTAATATTTGGTGCCATTACTATTGACGGTACAAATGGCCAAAATGGTTGATCTGGAGCTACTAATGAATATAATCCAAATAATGTTATATCAGGAATTGCTGGTATTACTGGTATGATTGTACTAGTTGTTTTTACTTTATCATTGAAATTAAATGGTGCTATGCAAAATTCTTTATATTCTGGTGGTATGATTCAACCATTAGCCAAAGAAGGATATATTACTGAAAAATTAGCCAAATTAAATAAAGAAAATATTGCAATGCGTGCTAATACAGCTAATTTAATTATTACTATTATTGCTTGTATTATTATGTTAATAATCCCAGATTTAATTGGTGCACCTTTTGATTTTAATACAGTACTAGGATTTTCTACTAACATTACTATTGCTGTATATATTTTTGTATTAGCTGCCACATGTGTTATGGGTTATCGTAAACAAATTAAAATTAAAATTTGAGAATGAATTATTTTTGTTGCTTGTGGTTTATTTTTGCTTAGTCAGTTTGTTGTTTTTAATTATGGTATGGTTAATGACATGATTAATAAAAGAGGCGAAGTATTAATAGCTGTTATTATTGAGTTCTTAATGTTTTGAATGTTTATTGCAATTGCTGTTATTTGATATTTTATTTATTATCAACCAAAATTAAAAATACGCTTAGCATCAAATTTAGATTATCAAAATCAATTAGATCAAGAATTCATACCAATGACTGAAGAAGAAGCAATAAAATATTTACTTAATGAACCCGAAACAGAATTAGAACGAATTAAAATTCATGAAAATGAAGCCAGATCAGTTACAACTTAATTTCTTTAAATTATATTTTAACTTTTAAGAGTAATCATTAATAAATGATTACTCTTTTTCATATGCTCTTATCATTAATATCAATATTTTTAATTATATTTTAAAGAAATTAAAATCTATCATAAAATAATTATTACTGTAATCTATTTTATTTTTTGTTAAAAAATGATTTAATTACTATTATATTTGGAGGAAAAAAATGATAAATACACAAGTATTGATTTTAGATTGTGGAAGTCAATATACACAATTATTAGCAAGAAGAGTAAGAGAAGCAAATGTTTATACTGAAGTTTTATCTTTTAATATTAGTTATCAAAAAATAAAAACATATCCCAACTTAGCTGAGTTATACTTGTAAGTGCAAGTAAATAAAATTGCAAAAAATTCTCATATAAAAATTTCATAATGCTAAATTTAGTTTAGAAAAAAGTAAGGAGTTTTTATATGAGTTATAAACATCTTGGCATAGATGAAAGGATTTATATTGAGAATCAATTGAAATTTAAATTTAAAATTAGTGAAATAGCTAAAAATCTTAATCGAAGTATTAGTACTATTATTCGAGAAATTAATAGAAATAAAGATAATAATCATTATTTTTCATTAATTGCACAAAATAAAGCTGAAAATCGAAAACAATCACATATTAGTTTTCATAAGTTTAAAAATAAGAATTTAGTAAAATATGTACAACAAAAATTACTATTAGGTTGATCACCTGAACAAATTTATGGCAGAATTAAAAATTTTCATAAAGAGTGAGTTATTAGTTTTAAAACAATTTATACTTGAATTTATTTTGGAATGCTTGATAAAGTTACTAGTAAAAATTTAAGAAGAAAAGGTAAAAAACGAAAATCTAAAGAAAATCGTGGCAAGTTTAATGGTAAATCAATTAAAGAACGAGATATAAATGTTAATGATCGTATAACACTTGGTCATTGAGAAGGAGATACTATAGTATCATCACGAGGTAAAAGCAAATCATGTTTAATAACTTTAGTTGAAAGAGTATCACGATTTACTTTAGCAATATTAGTTAAAAACAGAACTACTAAAGTTATTAATAAAAATGTTAGTTATTATTTATCAATTCTTCCTAAAAACATTGTTAAAACTATTACTTTTGATCGTGGCAAAGAATTTTCAAATTGACAACAACTTGAAAAAAATTTAGATATAAAAATTTATTTTGCCAATCCATATTCACCTTGACAAAGAGGTACTAATGAAAATACTAATGGTTTAATTAGAGAAAAATTTCCTAAAAAATTTATTTTTTCAAAAACTAATAAAAATGAAGTTCATAAATTTATATTGTCTTTAAACCAAAGACCAAGAAAAATACTAAATTATCTTTCACCAATCGAATATTTGGATAGAAAAATAATTTAGTTGCACTTACCTTTACAATTTAGCTTAAAAGCAATTATTTTATCTGGTGGACCATCAAGTGTTTATTTACAAAATGCTTATAAAATTGATCAAGCGATTTTTAATTTACCAGTTGCCATTTTAGGCGTTTGTTATGGCATGCAATTATTAACAAATCATTTTAAAGGGAAAGTAGAATTGGCAGATGAACAAGAATTTGGAAAATCAATTTTATATCTTGAACAACCAAATAATAAATTATTTAAAAAAGTTGCTAATCAATCAAAAGTATGAATGAGTCATGCTGATCATGTAACAAAAATTCCAAAAGATTTTATACAAATAGCTCATTCTGATTCTTCAATTTCAGCAATTGCACATTTGACTAAACCAATTTATGGTATCCAATTTCATGCTGAAGTTACCCATTCAGAATTTGGTAAGCAAATAATTGAAAATTTTTTATTTACAATAGCAAGTTGCACGAAAGATTGAAGTTTAGATGATTTTATTAGTAATCAAATTTCAGAAATTAAAGATAAAATCCAAGATAAACAAGTTATTTTAGGTTTAAGTGGTGGAGTTGATTCTTCAGTTGCCGCTGCCATTATTTCTAAGGCAATTGGTAAACAGTTAACTTGCATTTTTGTTGATACAGGTTTATTGAGAAAAAATGAAGCAATTGATGTGATGGAAATTTATAAACAAAATTTTAAACTTAATCTTGAAATGATTGATGCAAGTAAACATTTTTTTACTGCCTTAAAAGGTGTTAAAAATGCTGAAGAAAAAAGAAAAATTATTGGTAAACAATTTATTGATGTATTTACAACAGCAGCAAGAAAATTTAAAACGGCTGATTTTTTAGCACAAGGAACAATTTATCCAGATATTATTGAATCTTCAAGTAAACATGCAAGTTCAAAAACAATTAAAACTCATCATAATGTTGGTGGTTTACTTGATGATTTACAATTTAAATTGTTAGAACCATTAAAAGCCTTATTTAAAGATGAAGTAAGAGAAATTGGTTTAAAACTTGGGTTACCTGAAACATTAATTAATCGTCATCCTTTCCCTGGTCCTGGATTAGGAGTTAGAGTTATAGAAGAAGTAACAAAAGAAAAATGTTTAATTTTACAAGAAGTTGATCATATTTTTATTACCAAATTGAAAGAAAAAAATATATATAATCAAGTATCACAAGCATTTGCCACTTTGCTACCAGTTAAAACTGTGGGCGTAATGGGTGATAATCGTACTTATGATTATGTTATTAGTTTAAGAAGCGTTAATACAATTGACTTTATGACAGCAACAAGTTCACATTTACCATGAGAATTTCTAGATGAAGTTGCAAATGAGATTATTAATAAAGTAGATGGTGTTAATAGAGTAGTTTATGATATTACATCAAAGCCACCAGGTACTATAGAATGGGAGTAAACTATGAATAAAGATTTAAATCAAAAAATAATATGTGAAGGAATTACTTTTGATGATGTATTATTAGTTCCAGGATATTCAGAAGTTTTACCAAATCAAGTTTCTTTAAAAACTAAATTAACAAATAAAATTGAATTAAATATTCCAATTTTATCTGCTGCTATGGATACAGTTACTGAATCTGATCTAGCAATTGCCATGGCAAGAGTTGGTGGTATTGGCATTATTCATAAAAATTTATCAATTGCTGAACAAGCTTTAGAAGTACAAAAAGTGAAAAGAAATGAGTCAGGTTTTATTACTGATCCAATTACTATTGGTGTTCAAACTTTAATTAGTGAAGCAAAATCAATTATGAGTACTTATCGAATTTCTGGATTGCCTGTTGTAAATGAAGAAAATCAACTAATTGGAATTGTTACTAATCGTGATTTGAAATATCTTGATAATGATAATGCATTAGTTAAAAATATTATGACTACCAAAAATTTAATTGTTGGTGATAAAACAACAACAATCGAACAAGCAAAACAAGTTATGTTAAAAAATAAAATTGAAAAACTACCAATTGTTGGTTCAAATAATAAATTGATTGGTTTAATTACAACAAAAGATATTGATAAAGCTATTGATTATCCAAATGCTTGTAAAGATGATCAAGGACGATTAAGAGTTGGTGCTGCTGTTGGTGTTGGTGAAGACACTTTAGCAAGAGTTGAGGCATTAGTTAAAGCAAAAGTTGATGTATTAGTTGTTGATTCAGCACATGGTCATAGTTTAGGGATTTTAAAAACAGTTAAAATAATTCGTAAAACTTATCCAAAATTAGATATTATTGTTGGAAATATTTGTACTGCAGTTGGAGCACAAGCACTTTATGAAGTTGGCGCAAATTGTATTAAAGTTGGTGTTGGTCCTGGTAGCATTTGTACTACTAGAATAATAGCAGGAGTTGGTGTGCCACAAATTACTGTTATTAATGATGTTTATAATTGAGCAAAAAATAAAAACGTAACTGTCATTGCTGATGGTGGTATTAAATATTCTGGTGATATTGTAAAAGCAATTGCTGCTGGTAGCAATTGTGTAATGTTAGGTAGCATTTTAGCCGGAACAGAAGAATCACCAGGTGAGGAAATTATTGTCAATGGTAAAAAATATAAAAATTATGTTGGTATGGGTTCATTAGTTGCCATGAAACGTGGTAGTAGTGATCGTTATTTTCAAAAAGGAATTAAAAAATTAGTGCCAGAAGGAATTGAAGCACGCGTTCCTTTTAAAGGAAAAGTACAAGATGTTGTTTTTCAATTAGTTGGTGGTATTAGAAGTGGTATGGGTTATGTTGGTGCTAAAAATATTTTATCTTTAATCCAAGATTCTAAATTTGTAAAAATTTCAAGTGCTGGTTTAAGAGAATCACATCCTCATGATGTTGAACTAACAAAAGAAGCACCAAATTATAATAAATAAAAAATTTGTATATTTAAAAAAACTAAGTTTTAATAAAACTTAGTTTTTAATTTTAATTAATATTTAATTTTTTTATTAATAACAATTTCATCGTTTTGTTGTACGTTATGACGTTTAATTGTAATTTCTTTGTTAGTTTTATTTATAGAAATTTCAGAATAACCACCAAAAAGTGCAGTACCACTTAAAACATCATAAATTGTTTTTTTACCAACATTAACTGTAATTATTTTTTCATCATATTTGGTTGGCACAAAATGTTGATGTCCAGTTAACATTAAAATAACATTATATTTTGCTAAAATTGCATTTTCAAATTCAGTTCTTTGTTCTTTACTTCATCATTCTTGATCAATTGAAAAATCATCATATCCATAATGAAAAGCTAAAACAATTGGCATATTACTCAAACCAACATTTATTTCTAAATCTTTTTGTAATTCAGTTAATGCTGGCCCAGGATCACTTCTTCCAAAATTTCAACCTGAAGTATCTTTATTAATTGGCGCTAAACTGCATTGAACAAAATGTATACCCAATCAATTTCAAGAATATACAGGAACTTCATTTTTTGAAGTATAATAGAGTAAATGAGCTGCTGTCATAGCATTTTGTTTAACAATATTTTGGTTAAGTAAAGTTTGGTTAACTTTACAAGTAGTATCAGAATCATGGTTACCAAAACCTGTTAAAAGATGATTAGAGATTGATGCTAACATTAATTTATAAGAAAATAAATTCCCTGTATATTTAACATAACCTGTTAAATCACCAGAAATAATAACACCTCTATTATTATTTTCTGGTAAATGTTTAGCAAGGACACTAATTGTTTTGTTACTAACTGATTGAGGATATCCAGCATGAATATCTGCTGTAGCTAAAAAATTAATTTCATCATTACTTTTTATTGTGTTTGTTAAACTTGAATTAATATTATAAGAAAAATTACTATTGGTCATTGATAAAGTATTACTTATTGCAAGTAGTAATAATATTTTTTTCATATCTTTTTCCGCTCCATATTAATTATAAACTTACACTTATTGCTGGATTTAATACTAATGGTGGTTCTACTTCATTATTATTTATTGAATTTATTTGTGTTTGTGATAGTAAAGGTGTTGTTTCATCAATTTCTCTACTATTTGTTTGTCTTCTATTTTCCTAAAGTACTTTTACATATTCAACAGTTTTTAAACTAACAGTTGAAGTTATTGCCATTGTTACTGCTGAAATTAAACCTCATATTAAAACACCTTTAACTGTAGAACGATATGGATTAAAATCATTGTTTATATAATTATCAATAAAATCATATTCCATAATATCTAATCATTCAGCAATAATTGTTGGGATTGAATATCATCCAGCAATATTTCCTATAACTTCACCGAAAATGGTTGAACTTAGTATAATTTTATTTTGTATTTTCATTTTTCTTTTTATCTCCTTTTTAAAAATATAAAAAACCATTTACTTTTAAACTAAAGTAATGGTTAAAAATTTAAAACTTATATTCAGTTTACAATTAAGTACTATATCAGAAAAAATTAAAGATATAAGAAATTAGATATATATATATAATAAATTAATAAAATTGGTAAATTTGGTTTATATTCTTTTACTGTATGTTGTATATTTTGTAAATTATCTATTTTTTGATCATTTGCCTTATTTTTTATATGATTAAAATTATCATTAAGAATGGTAGGTATTTTATCTAATTTTTGGTTAAGTATTATTTCTAATTCATTAATTTCTTTTTCCAAAATTTGGCATTCTTCTTTTAATTTTAGTGCTCTTTTTTCTTGCTCCATTACTTTTTTTCATTTCATTGTATGTCTTTGTCCACTAATTTTCATTTCTTGTCCTCATTTTTTACTTAATTCTGGATTATCTTCAATTAAATATTTATTACGTATTATTTTATATTTAGAATATAATTTTTCTTGTTCTTTTTTAGTATTTGATATTTTTATTTTTTGCTGTTTATAAAGATTATTTAATTCATTAAATTTGTCGATAAGAATTCATATTGATTCATGATATTTTTTTATTTCTAAATTTAGTTGATTAATTTCTATTTTCTGTTTTTCAGTCATTTTAACTATCCTTTATAAATTAATTATTTAAAAAATAATTAATTTATATTTCCTTTCATTTTTCTAAATAAAAAACTATTATTTTTATTTAAAAATAATAGGTTAAAAACTCATATCAAGTTTAACTAAATACTATCATATTTGATTAATAAATATAGAAAATTGATTAGAAGATTTAAAATTATATTTCAACTCCTTTTAAATCATTGATGTTTACTCCTATTTTTGATATAAATAATTTGTATTTAAAATAATACAAATTTTTATTGAAAATAGAAGAATATTATTCTTAAATATTTGGTAGTTTTAAGAACTTTATTCACTAAAATAAAGTTCTTTTGATTTTAGTATACAATTAAATTATACGTTTGAAGAAAGGTTGGTTGATAATGCAATTTTTTAAAAAGAAGCATATAGAACAAAAAACAACAACCATGTTTAAACAATTTTCGCAACTATCGAAAGAAGAAGTTATCCAACAATTAGATGGTAGTATGTACGGATTAAAAAAGGAAGAAGTAGAAGACAGACTTAAAAAATATGGTAAAAATGTTTTTTCTCATAAACGATTTGTTTGATACAAAAAATTAATGCACAATATTTTTAATCCTTTTATTATTGTTTTAATGATAATAGTTATCTATAATTTTATTAGTTACAGTGTTATTAATACTAATACTGATAAAAATGTTGATTTGTACAGTGCTATTATTGTTTTAGTAATGATTATTTTGAGTGTTTTTATATCTTACTTTCAAGATTATCGTTCCTATAAATCTTCAGAAAAATTACGACAATTAATTGAAACAACAGCCAGTGTTTTTCGGTTTAGTAATAAAAATAAAAAAATTGATTTTAATGCTTTAAATAGTGTTGCCAATTTTACAAAAGAAGTATTAATTGAAAATTTAGTACCAGGTGATATTATTTTCTTATCTTCTGGTGATATGATTCCTGCTGACGTTCGAATTTTAGTTTCAACCGATCTATTTATTAATCAATCGGCACTAACTGGTGAAACATTTCCTGTTGAAAAACACGCTATTAATACTAAAGATGATAATAAAAAAAGTAGTATCCTAGAATTAGAAAACATATGTTTTATGGGTACTAGTATTGTTTCAGGTGGTGCTATTGCTATTGTTATTGCATCAGGTGTTAATACTTATTTTGGATCAATTGCTAGTGCAGTAACTAGTAAACGTCCTGTTACTAGTTTTAGTAAAGGTATTAAAAAAGTTACTTACATTCTTATTGGTTTTATGTGTGTAATGGTACCATTAATATTTATTGTTAATGTAATTACTAAAAATAATATTTTAACAGCGTTAATATTTTCAATATCAGTTGCTGTTGGTATTACCCCCGAAATGCTACCAATGATTGTTAGTGCTAACTTAGCAAAAGGTGCAATTAGATTATCACATAAAAAAGTAATTGTTAAAAATTTAACTAGTATTCAAAGTTTTGGTGCAATGGATGTTTTATGCACTGATAAAACTGGTACTTTAACTGAGGATAGAATTGAGTTGGTTAAACACTTAGATCCAGAAGGTGTTGAATCAAACAAAGTTTTAGAAATGGCATATTTAAATAGTTCTTTACAAACTGGATTAAAAAATAATATTGATAAAACAATTGTCCAACACATTAAAGCTCATCATAATAAAATAGTTGAAATGCCCTATCGTAAAATTGATGAAATACCTTTTGATTTTATAAGAAGACGAATGTCAATAGTAGTTTCAAAAGATAAAATTAATAATACTTTAATTTGCAAAGGAGCAGTAGAAGAAATATTAAAAATTTGTACTAAAGTTGAAATTGGAGGGAAAGTAATTGCCTTAACTGATAAAATTAAAGAAAATGTTTTAAAATTAAGTACGGAATTAAATAATGATGGTTTACGAGTAATTGCAATTGGTTATCAAGACTTTGCTAGTGACAAAACAATTTTTAAAATAGAAGATGAATCTAATTTAGTTTTATTAGGATATATAGGTTTTTTAGATGTACCTAAACCTAGCGCTATTAAAGCAATAACAACTCTTAATCAACACGGAATTGATGTTAAAATTTTGACTGGTGATAATGAAATTGTTACTAAAGCAATTTGTAAAAAGGTGGGGTTAGAACCAGGAATTCCTTTATTAGGTAGTGACATTGAAGATATGGATGATCAACATTTACAAGCATTAGTAAATAAAACTACTATTTTTGCGAAAATGGACCCATTACAAAAATCAAGAATTATTGATATTTTAAAGTTAAATGGTCACACTGTTGGCTTTTTAGGTGATGGTATTAATGATGCTGTTGCTTTGCATCACGCTGATGTTGGAATATCTGTTAATAGTGCTACTGATATTGCCAAAGAAGCATCTGATATTATTTTATTAGAAAAAGATTTAGATGTTTTAGAGCAAGGAGTGATCAGTGGTAGAAATACTTTTGGTAATATTTTAAAATATATTAAAATTACTATTTCCTCTAATTTTGGTAATTCATTAAGTATTTTAATTGCTTCAATTTGATTACCTTTTTTACCAATGATGGCAATTCAAATTTTACTACAAAATTTATTATATGATATTTCTCAATTAGCAATTCCTTGAGATAGGGTTGATGAAGACTTTATTAAAAAACCACAAAAATGAAATGCAAAAAGCATTTTACCTTTTGCATTCTGGAATGGACCGCTAAGTTCAATATTTGATATAACCACCTTTTTATTTTTAGGATACGGTTTACATATATTTGCCAATTTTGTTAATGTAGATCCTAATAGTGCTGCTGGCATATATCAACAATCATTATTTCATACTGGATGATTTATTTTAGGAGTTACTTCACAAACATTAATTGTACAATTATTACGAACTTCTAAGGTACCTTTTATTCAAAGCATGCCATCTCATCAGCTATTTTTAACAACAATTATAATTACTATTATTGGCATTAGTATTCCATATACACAATTAGGAGCTACTATTGGTTTAACACCAATTCCTTTAATTTTTTATGCTTATTTAGCTGGCGTTGTCATTGTTTATTTCATTGCTAGTCAATTATTAAAAATGATATATATAAAGGTTAATAAACGCTGATTGTAAACTAAATTTTAATTTTAAGATAAATGTATTCGATTTTTTTAAAAATTATGATATAAATAAGTGTAAAACTAAAGAAAGTTTTTGTATTCCTGTTACTTTATTAAAAGTAACAGGAATTTCATATTATAGATAGGAACAGATAAAAGTATGCTAACATTAAATTACCTTATTGATCAATTTCAAAATAAAAAAATTCAATTTTCTATTATTGAAGATTTTATGAATAATCCAAACATTAGTGATGAGGAAGTTATTGGTTTAGATAATAACAATAGAAATGCCCTTCATAATAGTTTTTTATTAGATTTAGATGAAGGAGCAGAAATAGAAGATGAATATAACTATGATCCACACGAGGAAGGTTGAGAAACTTCAAGTGAATTAATAGAATTTACAACTAATAAAATAAAACTTATTAATTGATTAATAAATTTTAAAAAAAATGATAAAAATTTTTTAAATCAACAAGATATTGAAGGAAATTCACCTTTACATTTAGCAATTATGAAACAATATATTGTAGACTGAAAACTTGGAGGAGAGTTTAAAAATATAGCAAAGCAACTAATTAATAATTCACAAGTTAATCCCAATTTAGTAAATTTGCAAAATGAAACTCCATTTTGCAAATTATTAATACAAGAAATTAATAAAGCTGATGCATATCCGACAAATAAAGAAATTCGTGAATTAGTTAATGATTTTCAAAATAATTCTCATTTTAATATTAATAGTGTTAATATTAAAAATCAAAATCTTTTACATATTATTGCTAAAGAAGGTAATAAAACTGATTTTAGAATTAATTTTGCCATCACTAAAAAAACTAATTTTTATCAAATAGATGATAATGGTAATATACCTTATGAAATAGCAATCCTAAACAACAATTTTGATATGTTAGAAATAATAGAAAATTGCAAATATTTTGATATTAATACACCTATTGATGAGTTTAATAACACTATATTACATAGAGCAATTAGAAGTAATAATAAAAAAATTATAAGAACACTATTATTAAAAAATGAAAATGGTGATTTAGAAATTAATTTTGATATTAAAAATAAAAATAATGAAAAACCTTTTAAATTTGAAGATATGATAATTGATTGATTACATCACTTACCAAGAAATCAAAATCAAATTGAAATGATGATTATTGATTTTTTAATAACAAATGAATGTAATTATAATAATTATATAACTAGAGAAGGATTAACTTGATGAACTTTAGCTATTAAATATAACTTAAAAGAAGTTACTAATTATTTGGTTAATAGTGTATTAACTGATATTAAAAAAATAGATAGTAATCCTTTTAAAAATAAAAATTATCTTCTTGATAATGAGATAAAAGAAGAAGTAGATAGTATGTTAGATGATTTATCATATGTTGATTCAAAAATTATAACATTTATTAAAAAACTTCCAAATTGTTCTAATTTTAATGAATTACAAAAAGATGTTTTAGAACAACGAGTAACTGCTTTTCATAATTTCAAAAAATATCAAACTGATCAAAATTTATCTGATAATGAAAAAGCAATTTTTAAGATATACCTAGATGCAATATTAGATGAAGATGATACAAATTGATCAGAAGAAAAGAAAACAGATTTTAATAAAGTAAAAGAATGATTAACAAAAGAAGAAGTTAACAAAGAAAAGCGTAAATTAGAAAATACAGAAAAAAATGATAGCGAAAAAAGAAGAAAGTTATCAATTGGATAACTACTACTAAAACTTTTCTTAAAAATTAATATTTTAATAAAAATAACTGTAAAATAATAATAAATAGTTTCCATATTATTTATAAAAATAGATAAACATTATTGTAAAGTTAATTAAATTTGTTAATATTGTTACGTTGTATAAATAAAAATATTTTTATTTTTCAAAATATATATTAATTTTCTTTATTATATTAGATTTAAGGGAGCAAAAATAAATGAAAAAAATACAAATAATAACAATATTATTATTTATTTTAACTATTTTATTTATAATTTCTGGTTTAATTCTCATAGATTTTTGTGATTATCATTCTCATATTCGTAATCAAACAACGTTAAAGTTTGAAAATATAGAAAGAAATGGATTTCAAATATTAGCTATAACTAGCACATATCATATTTTAGAATATTCACCAAAATACGTATGTTATATAAGTCAAAATATTGGAAATTATTATAATTGAATAGAATTACAAATTGGATTTATTTTTTGTATAATTTTAACTCCAATTTTTGGATTTTTTACTATTGCATTAACTTTTTTAATTATTGGTTTAAAAGTAAAAATAAAAAATAATAATTTTTGAGATGCAATCGAAAATTGTGAAATAATTAACAATTACTATATTCATTAAAATTTAATAATTTATATTTATTATTAATATTTCAATACTAACAATAATATATTATTTTTTACTATTATTATTTTTCTACATTTCAATAATGTTAAATGTTATTATATTTATATAGTTTAAAATGATATATAGGTGATATAAATGAAATTAAAAATAAAAAATATTGGTCCTTTTAATGATACTTCTTTAATTATTGGTGATATTACTATTATTGCTGGTGTTAATGATACTGGTAAAAGTTACTTAAGTAGGTTAGTTTTTGCAATGGTGAAAATTGCTACTAGTGATATTAAGTCAGAAATAATTAAGAATTTTTTTAACTTTGCTGAAGATACTTTTACATAAATTGAAAATACTGGTAGTAATTTTCTTGAAACAAATTTTAATAGTAGTGAAAAAGAAAGTACTTTATTTAAAGAAATTGAATCTATTTATAATAATATTAATCTAAATAATAAAACATTTATGCAAAAATGAATAACAAATTTCAACTATAAAATTGAAAAATTTAATAATTTTTGAATTAATTTATTAACAGACTATCATCAATTGCTAAAAATAAATGATGATTTAATTACCAAAACATTACAAAGAATTGAATTAGATACTAATAAAGATAGTTACAAAATTAAAATTATTAAATATACAATTAATATTATTAATAATGATATTTTACAAACCTTAGAATTATTTAATAATAAAGATACTGATATCATTTCATATTTAATGGCTAATATTCTTCGTGAAAACTTTCATGGTGAAAACTTAAGAAATAAAAAATATAATAATAAAGATAGTTATTTAAAACTTAGTTTAGACAATAACAAAACTTTAACGATCAATATTAATGAAAATAATAAATTTTCTTTAGAACATGAGTTTAATTATTTAGAAAATATTATTGAAAATTCAATAATTGATGCTACTTATATTAGTGATACTGACCAAATTTTAAATTTAATGATTGAAGAAAGTCTTAGTAAAAAACAATCATCATATATGTTAGAGAGTGAAAAATTAAAATTATCATTAAATAACATTTTCAAATTTAAAAAGTGTCACTACTTAGATGATTTTAAAAATAAAATTAATATTCAAAAAAATATTGAACAGTATAGTAATTTGAAATTAGTATTAATTAAACAAAAAATTAATCAAGAACTTGAAAACTATTTTGGTAATGAAAATAAAATTAACTTTGAAAATGGTAGTTTAACTAAAAATGGTATTACCATTAAACTTGCTAACTCCTCACGTGGATTAAAAATTATTCAATCATTTAAAGAAATGGTTAAAAGTGACTTTTTTAAAGAAGGTAACTTAGTAATTATTGATGAACCCGAAGCCTATATTCATCCAGAATGATAATATTTATTTACTAAACTATTATTAAATATTTCTAAAATAATTAATTTTAAATTAATTATTTCAACACATAGTCCATATATTCTTGAAACAATAACTTCACTAGCAAGTCGTGACTTTAAAAACTTAAATTTTAAATATAATTTTATTAGCTAAATTGTAAAGGTAAGTGCAACTAAATTATTTTTCTATCCAAATATTCGATTGGTGAAAGATAATTTAGTATTTTTCTTGGTCTTTGGTTTAAAGACAATATAAATTTATGAACTTCATTTTTATTAGTTTTTGAAAAAATAAATTTTTTAGGAAATTTTTCTCTAATTAAACCATTAGTATTTTCATTAGTACCTCTTTGTCAAGGTGAATATGGATTGGCAAAATAAATTTTTATATCTAAATTTTTTTCAAGTTGTTGTCAATTTGAAAATTCTTTGCCACGATCAAAAGTAATAGTTTTAACAATGTTTTTAGGAAGAATTGATAAATAATAACTAACATTTTTATTAATAACTTTAGTAGTTCTGTTTTTAACTAATATTGCTAAAGTAAATCGTGATACTCTTTCAACTAAAGTTATTAAACATGATTTGCTTTTACCTCGTGATGATACTATAGTATCTCCTTCTCAATGACCAAGTGTTATACGATCATTAACATTTATATCTCGTTCTTTAATTGATTTACCATTAAACTTGCCACGATTTTCTTTAGATTTTCGTTTTTTACCTTTTCTTCTTAAATTTTTACTAGTAACTTTATCAAGCATTCCAAAATAAATTCAAGTATAAATTGTTTTAAAACTAATAACTCACTCTTTATGAAAATTTTTAATTCTGCCATAAATTTGTTCAGGTGATCAACCTAATAGTAATTTTTGTTGTACATATTTTACTAAATTCTTATTTTTAAACTTATGAAAACTAATATGTGATTGTTTTCGATTTTCAGCTTTATTTTGTGCAATTAATGAAAAATAATGATTATTATCTTTATTTCTATTAATTTCTCGAATAATAGTACTAATACTTCGATTAAGATTTTTAGCTATTTCACTAATTTTAAATTTAAATTTCAATTGATTCTCAATATAAATCCTTTCATCTATGCCAAGATGTTTATAACTCATATAAAAACTCCTTACTTTTTTCTAAACTAAATTTAGCATTATGAAATTTTTATATGAGAATTTTTTGCAATTTTATTTACTTGCACTTACAAGTATAACTCAGCATTAATAAAGATAAAAATTTTGATTCTTGTATAATTGAAGAGAATAGTTTAGATCACATTAATGAAGCTTTAAGTTATCCATATAGGGAGTTAGACGAATATGAATTTAAATGAGACATTAAAAAATAATTTAATATTTATTTATAAAAAAAATAAAAAAAACATTTCGTTTGTTATCTTATAGTACTGCTTCTAAAACATATTCTTCAGATTCTGAAGAATATGCAATTGATGGTGATAATCTTAAACTTTTATGTTGTAGTCATTCACGTGGTATTAAGTCAATTGATGCTATCACTTATAATAAAAGAAATGAATTTTTATTCATTGAATTTAAAATTCAAAAACATTTTCATGAAGATATTATTAATGATTTATCAAAAAAATTTACTGATAGCTTTATTTGTTTTCAACATAATATTGATAAAAAACATGAAATTTCTTTTGACAAAATTAAATGTTTTTTTGTATTTAATATTAGAAGAGAAACTGATCGTAATATTAGAAATATCAAAAGAATTAAAAAGAAATTAAATAATAAAGTTGATGAATTAAATAAAGAACATCGCATTTCTTTAAATTTTAAAATCATTTATTCGTCAACTTTTGATCATAGTATTGATTATTTTAAAATGGATGACTACTTTAGTGAAGTTAAGTAAAATTTATATTTTAAAATGAAAAATGCACCGTAATTAGATTATAAAATCATTATGGCGCATTTTATTTTTATTTTACTAAAATTTTTTTAGTAAACTTTTTTGATTTACTTGTTGTAAGTTTTGTATTATTTACTACTGGTTTTAATTTGTCAAAATTAACATTTTTAATATCATTATTTAGTTCTTGATTTTTACAAATTTTATATATTTTTTTATTCTTTCATTTTTTAACATTGACTTTCTTGCTTTATAAATCTTAAATGCTATAACTGATCCAATTACTCCACCAATTGCATATGGCATAATTTTAATTAAAGTTTCAATTCCTGAAAAAAATGAAGTAATACCATTATAAAATGATTCAATATTATTACCAATATTATTAAAGAAAGTTTTTACATTATTACCAAAATCTTTAAAGGCAGTTTCAAAATTATGAACAAATGTTTGAAAACCTTCACTAATTTCATTACTCAGAGATTGAAACTCCTTACCTAAATCATTAAAAAAAATTCTACATCATTACTAACAATTTGAAAACCTTCACTAATTTCATTACCAAGAGATTGAAACTCCTTACCTAAATCATTAAAGACATTACTTGCATCATTGTTAAAATATTGAAAATTAGTATTTAAATCTTTTGTAAATACTTCAAATTCTGAACTTATATTATCACCAAAATTATTAAAGAAAGTTTCAGTATCATTTCCAAAAGACTGAAACTGTGAACCTAGATCATTAAACAAGTCTTCGATAGGATCAAAATGCATAAGTAATCCTCCTTTAAACTATATCTGATTTTATTATTTGTTTCATTAACATATATGATATTACATAGAAATAAGAGGTTTTTGGTTTTCTTGTTTATCAGTAACAGGTTTTGAAGATGAACTTATAGACATTAAATTAGCAGCATTTATTACATCTTGAGAAATAGGATTACCCTTATTTAAAGTAGCAAAAGTCATAGGAGCAGTAGATAATGTGTTTGCTAATTCTTTTGTAAGAATATCATCGACTGAATTATTTTGAATACTCAATTCTTTTAATTGTTGTTCTTGCTTTTGAAATTTTGCATCTAATTTCATGTTTCGTAATAAAAGTTCTCTCTTTTTTATTGCTTCTTCTTTTAATGCTAATTTTTTTTCAAAATCAGTATACAAACTATTTTCTTTGTTTTGTTCAAATTCTTCTTCGGATTCTGAATCTGATGAATTATTTATATTTTCTAATAGCATGTTTTGTAATTTTTCTTGTCGTTTTGCTTTTTTTTCAGCAATATTAGCTTTGTAATTTTGTTTTACAACAGATCCTATTATTGCTCCACCAACAGCTGATGAAATTCCAACAGGCACATCAAAAATAGTATTAGGATTATTATCAGTAAGTCCTGCACCAAATCCACCTGCTAAAAACCCTATCGCACCACCTAATGTTGGTGCATGATTAGTAGCAATTTTTCCCGCTTTTTTTGCTGTACTTTTTGTTTTGGATATCATTTCTTCTTGTATTGCTTTTTGTTTTTTATAATTTTGAAAATTTTTATATTCTTTTTCTGTCATTTGTATATTTTGTATATTTTGTATATTTTGTATATTTTTAGGCATATCTTTTTATCTTCCTTTCAAATATTTTAATTTAATAAAAAACCTAATATAAAGAAATATCTATATTAGGATTGGACATTTATTAAATTATAATTTATTTTTTTTAATATGTCAATTAAAATGCTTTTTTTGTCATTATTTAGTGATAATTTCCTATTAGTTATCGAGTAAAAATTTCCCAAAAGTGAAGTTAAATATACTTGGTGATAAATATGGAAAGAAGTATGACTATGAAAGAAAAATATAAATACAAAATTATAAATGATATTATTATTAATAAATTATCTAAACATCAAGCCAAGAATAAACTTAATCTAACTATTAGAAGAATTAACCAATTAATTCAAATTTTTAATAGAGAAGGTAAAGTTGATTTTATTCATAAATCTCGTAATAAAATTTCTAATAAGGCAACAAATTTTGAAATCAAAATTAAGATTATAAACTTGTATAAAACAAAATATTATAATTTTAATTTTCAACATTTTCATGAGAAATTAATTAATGAAGAAAAAATTAAGATTTCATATAGCACACTTTATATTATATTAATTAAAGAAAAAATTACTTCACCAAAAAGACATAAAAATAAAAAAAAATAACTTACATCCAACAAGAAATCGAAGAACAAATTTTGGTGAATTAATTCAAATGGACGCCAGTAATCATCATTGATTTGGTAACGATAAACCAAAATCATTTTTACATGCTGCAATTGATGATGCTACAGGAAATATTGTTGGACTATGATTTGATCATCAAGAAACATTAGATGGTTATTATAATATTTTTTATCAAATTTTAACTAATTATGGAATACCAAAAACATTTTATACCGATAATAGAACAGTTTTTGGATATAAGAAAAAAGTTGATGCAGGAAAAATAAATACAGAAAATGACACTTATACTCAATTTCAAAAGTCCTGTAATGATTTAGGTGTTGAAATAATCAGAACTTCAATTCCGCAAGCTAAAGGTCGCGTTGAACGCTTATTTGGAACACTTCAAAGTCGTTTAATTAGTGAATTACGACTTAATAAAATTAGAAATTTAGAAGAAGCTAACAAATTTCTTAAAACATACATAAGTACTTTTAATAAACAATTTGCCTTTCCTATTGATGATACTAAATCTGCTATGGTTAAAGCTCCTACACAGGAAGAAATCAATATTTATCTTTCAAGATTTTCTAAAAGAAAAACAGATAGTGGTTCAACCATAACATATTATGGTAAAAAGTATTTTCCTTATAAAAATAACAAAGTTCAATACATACAACCTAGAACTGATGTAATTGTACTTAAATCATTTATTAATGAATTATATCTTAGTTACAATAATCAAATGTATGAACTAAAAGAAATAGCACAAAAACCAATTATAAAAGAAAATTTAATAAAAACTAAAAAAGTTTATATACCCAATAAAAATTATCCTTGAAGATATGGATATCAATAATTTTTAATTAAAATTAAAAATCTATTTTATAAGATATTTAATTTTATAAATACTAAACCATATAAAATTTTAAAACGTTTGCGTATGAGCAAATTTGGTGTTCTAAAATTGATTTTAAATATAAAAGAAATTGTAATTGCAATCTCTCGTTTTTACATTTGTGGTAAGTTTGATTTAGTCGGATTTATTAATAAATTATTTAAAGTTACATTATTAATTTTATTAACATCTATATTTATTTCACTATTTGATTTTCTTATATATAATTCTTTTACTTTTTTAATATTTCCAAAAAGTTCTTTTGATATTTTTATAAAAAAATCATTTTTTTCTTTAATTATTTTATTTTTATCAATTTTTCCAAAAGTAAATATTTTCAATATTGAATAACTAATTTTTTTAAATTTGCTAATCTTTTGTTTTTTTAAATTTTCATTAATATCAACAATAGTAGTTTGAGCTAAATTAACTCTATTACTAATAATTTCTGGAGTAAATTGATTTTTATTAATAATTATTTTTTTCAATTCTCTATTAATTCATTCATATTCTTCTTGTAAATTTTTATTCATTTTTTCATCCTTTCAAAATAAAAACTCATTTACTTTGAAATTAAAGCAATGAGTTAAAAACTTATATTAAACTTAATTAAATTATACAAAAAAAAGTTCGCAAATCAAAATTTAAAGCTAAATTTTTAACGTTTATTTGGAATTCGTGTTTATATTTATTTAACACTGTAACTTTCCAAAATAATTTATTTTTTTATAAATATTTTTGGGAAATTTTCACTCGATATTGACATTAAAATGCTTTTTTAGTTTAAATAATTAAATTATCAATAATACTCTTAATTTCTTCTGCTTCTTTAAATTCATTTTTTCGTTTGAAGGCTATACATAAATTAGATAATAAAATTTCTTGATTATTAGTTTTTTCAATTTCATTTTTTAAAACAAAATAAAGGTATCCACACTGTCAAAAAGTTGGCTTTCTAAGAACTAAATAATTAATATTATTAATCATAATAGTATTTTTAGTTTGTTTTTTTAAACTAAAAGTTGTTAATCCTTTATGATAAATAGTTATTTTTTTATCATCAATAGTTATTGTACTTCGACTATATTGATTTTCAAATCATCAATTTTTTTTATTATTCATATATTAATATTGCTAAATTGTAAAGGTAAGTGCAACTAAATTATTTTTCTATCCAAATATTCGATTGGTGAAAGATAATTTAGTATTTTTCTTGGTCTTTGGTTTAAAGACAATATAAATTTATGAACTTCATTTTTATTAGTTTTTGAAAAAATAAATTTTTTAGGAAATTTTTCTCTAATTAAACCATTAGTATTTTCATTAGTACCTCTTTGTCAAGGTGAATATGGATTGGCAAAATAAATTTTTATATCTAAATTTTTTTCAAGTTGTTGTCAATTTGAAAATTCTTTGCCACGATCAAAAGTAATAGTTTTAACAATGTTTTTAGGAAGAATTGATAAATAATAACTAACATTTTTATTAATAACTTTAGTAGTTCTGTTTTTAACTAATATTGCTAAAGTAAATCGTGATACTCTTTCAACTAAAGTTATTAAACATGATTTGCTTTTACCTCGTGATGATACTATAGTATCTCCTTCTCAATGACCAAGTGTTATACGATCATTAACATTTATATCTCGTTCTTTAATTGATTTACCATTAAACTTGCCACGATTTTCTTTAGATTTTCGTTTTTTACCTTTTCTTCTTAAATTTTTACTAGTAACTTTATCAAGCATTCCAAAATAAATTCAAGTATAAATTGTTTTAAAACTAATAACTCACTCTTTATGAAAATTTTTAATTCTGCCATAAATTTGTTCAGGTGATCAACCTAATAGTAATTTTTGTTGTACATATTTTACTAAATTCTTATTTTTAAACTTATGAAAACTAATATGTGATTGTTTTCGATTTTCAGCTTTATTTTGTGCAATTAATGAAAAATAATGATTATTATCTTTATTTCTATTAATTTCTCGAATAATAGTACTAATACTTCGATTAAGATTTTTAGCTATTTCACTAATTTTAAATTTAAATTTCAATTGATTCTCAATATAAATCCTTTCATCTATGCCAAGATGTTTATAACTCATATAAAAACTCCTTACTTTTTTCTAAACTAAATTTAGCATTATGAAATTTTTATATGAGAATTTTTTGCAATTTTATTTACTTGCACTTACAAGTATAACTCAGCGTTTCCTTATTTTTCATTGTTTTTATTTCTTTTTTAGTACAGTTTTTAACTGTTTCATCATTAATAAGTGATATTATTTCTTGTGAATTTGTTGCATTTTTTAATTTTTTACGAAAATCTTCATTTACAAGTTTGATTGCAAGTGTACTTAAAATATCTAAATGTAAATTTTCTGCTTGTGTTTCAGGAATTATTAAAGCAATAATAAAAGTTGTTAATTGTCCATCTATTGCTTTTCAGTCAATACCATTATTATTACATAATATTAGAATTGCAGGTTTTTTAATTGATTTAATTCTAGCGTGTGGAATTGCAATTCCACCTTCAAAACCCGTTGATGATTCTTGCTCACGAGCAAGAAATGCTTTTAGTAATTCATCACGATTAGTAATATAACCTAATGAAAATGCCAAATCAGTAATTTTAGTTAGTGCTTCTATTTGAATTTTAATATTAGATTCAAAAATAATATGTGAGTTGTTTAATAAATCATTAGTTATTTTCAATTTTACCTTCTTTTCCAATGATTATTTTATCTCCTTTTTTTAATAAAAACCAGAGATTTTTTCAGATAATTAAAATATATTTTTAACTATTTATTCAATTAAATTTAATATTTATAAAATTAGATATATTACATACTTCAAAGTTTTTGCTGTTTTTTAAACAAAATATAATAAATAAAAATTATCAACATTAATCCCATATTTCCTTATAAATTAATATAAATAACTTATTTATAAAATCATGTAAAATTAATTTAGATAAAATTTAAGTATTTAAAGAAAGGGAAAATTAGAGAAATGTTTAAAACAAGAAAAGAAAATTTAAATCAGAAAAATAACAAAATTAAATCAATAACTGATTATCAATGATTAGCTTTAGATATCGGAACCGAAAACTTTAAAGCTAGACATATTAATATAGGTCTTAGATATGATGCTCCAACCTATTTAGCTGAAGACTATGAAAAAAATAGAATTCTTTACGGTGAAGAGGCTAAGGCTTTAACTGACAAAACAAATGAAAACGTTATTATTAAACGTCCAGTTCGTGATGGTAATATTGCTGATCCAGATGCTTTACAACGTATTCTTACTAAGATTTTTCAAGATTTTAGACTTGAAATTAAAGATTTAAAACAAAGTAAAAACAACTCTATAAAAAAAGATGAAAAATTAGATAAAAATCGTAACTTGATTGTGTTGATGGCAACACCAAGTGAAATTAATTCAGTACAAAAAGAAGCTTTAGAAAATATTGTATATCGTTTAGGAGCACTCCGTGGATTTGTACAAGAAGAAGTAAAAATGGCAGCCTTAGGTTCAGGGCAAGATATTTTTGGAAGTGCAATTATGTGCATTGATATTGGTGGTGGCAGTACTGATGTTGCTATTATTAGTAATAATTCAATATTATATTCATATACAACACATTGTGCTGGTGACTATTTAATACAAAAAGTTCAAGAATATATTATAAAAAAACATGCCTTAAAAGTTGGAATAAAAGAAGCTGAAGATGTTATTAAAAATATTGGTTCACTTATGAAATATCAAGATGAAAAACCATACACAATTTCGGGTTTTTCATTACCTAGATTAAATTCTCAGCCAGGAGAAACAATGTCAATTTCTAAAACTATTGAAATTACACCAGAAGAAATTCGTGAAAATGTTATGCAAGTTCAATTCAAAGAACATATTATTCCAGCCATTCGTAGAGTACTAAGAACTGCTGGTGACAAGGCTGCTGGAAGTATTAGTGATTTAAAGAAAAAAGGTAAGGGAATCACAATTTGTGGTGGTGGAGCTTATATTAAAAAAGTTGATAAATTTATTGAAGAAGAATTAGCTAAAGAATATTATATTGAAGTTAAAACTGAAAAAGGTACAAAACCAATGCGTCAAAAATATGAAGGAGATCTTTTTGAAGTGCGGACTGCTCCAAATCCTTTAGATAATGTTATTGATGGTTGTGTAAAATATCGTGATACAATTTACAAACAATTAATAATTGAACAAAATCCTAGTCGTGAAATTCTAATAAAGGACGAAGATTTAGGATAAAAAACTATAAAAATTTTAAACTAACTAGTATTTTAAATTATTAAAAATTTTTTAAACTTTGGTAATTTTTTTGAGTTATCAATTCCTGATTCAAAAGAAAAACATTCGTATTTCATAACATTAGATACATCTCAATTTGATATATTTTGATTAAAAGATATTGCATTTAAAAACATACCATTCATACTTTTTACTTTTGAAGTATCTCAAGTTGAAATATTTCCATTAAATAATAAAGCACTATCAAACATATAGCTCATACTTGTCACTTTTGAAGTATCTCAAGATGATAAATCTTGATTAAATAATGAAGTAAAAGTAAACATATAGCTCATATCTATTACGTTTGATGTATTTCACTTTGAAAGATTTTGATTAAAAACTTTTGCATTATCAAACATACAATTCATATCTGTTACATTTGAAACATTTCAGTTTGATATATTTTGATTAAAAGATGCTGCATTTCAAAACATACCACCCATATCTGTTACATTAGATACATCTCAATTTGATATATTTTGATTAAAAGATATAGCACCATGAAACATTCAATTCATATTCGTAACATTTGAAGTATCTCAAGATGATAAATCTTGATTAAATGTTTCACAAAATATAAACATAAATTGTAAAGATGTAATTTCTGATGGTAATTGATTAGGTACTTTTTCAATTGTTCTTGGCATATTAACAACTTGAATTTCTCCCTGATCATTTTTATAAAAACCAATTTGAACAATTTCTTTACTATTTATATTTGATAAATCTCTTTCATTAGTTGTTATTTGTTTGCCATTTTTATCAATGTAAATTGTATCTTGTTGAGTTTTATTATTTGCTAAATTGTAAAGGTAAGTGCAACTAAATTATTTTTCTATCCAAATATTCGATTGGTGAAAGATAATTTAGTATTTTTCTTGGTCTTTGGTTTAAAGACAATATAAATTTATGAACTTCATTTTTATTAGTTTTTGAAAAAATAAATTTTTTAGGAAATTTTTCTCTAATTAAACCATTAGTATTTTCATTAGTACCTCTTTGTCAAGGTGAATATGGATTGGCAAAATAAATTTTTATATCTAAATTTTTTTCAAGTTGTTGTCAATTTGAAAATTCTTTGCCACGATCAAAAGTAATAGTTTTAACAATGTTTTTAGGAAGAATTGATAAATAATAACTAACATTTTTATTAATAACTTTAGTAGTTCTGTTTTTAACTAATATTGCTAAAGTAAATCGTGATACTCTTTCAACTAAAGTTATTAAACATGATTTGCTTTTACCTCGTGATGATACTATAGTATCTCCTTCTCAATGACCAAGTGTTATACGATCATTAACATTTATATCTCGTTCTTTAATTGATTTACCATTAAACTTGCCACGATTTTCTTTAGATTTTCGTTTTTTACCTTTTCTTCTTAAATTTTTACTAGTAACTTTATCAAGCATTCCAAAATAAATTCAAGTATAAATTGTTTTAAAACTAATAACTCACTCTTTATGAAAATTTTTAATTCTGCCATAAATTTGTTCAGGTGATCAACCTAATAGTAATTTTTGTTGTACATATTTTACTAAATTCTTATTTTTAAACTTATGAAAACTAATATGTGATTGTTTTCGATTTTCAGCTTTATTTTGTGCAATTAATGAAAAATAATGATTATTATCTTTATTTCTATTAATTTCTCGAATAATAGTACTAATACTTCGATTAAGATTTTTAGCTATTTCACTAATTTTAAATTTAAATTTCAATTGATTCTCAATATAAATCCTTTCATCTATGTCAAGATGTTTATAACTCATATAAAAACTCCTTACTTTTTTCTAAACTAAATTTAGCATTATGAAATTTTTATATGAGAATTTTTTGCAATTTTATTTACTTGCACTTACAAGTATAACTCAGCATTTAAAACATCATTTTTTTGTGAATTTGTGTTTAAAACAGTTACAGTTAAACTTCCTGCAACCGATGCAAGTGTTAAAACACTTAATGCTGTCAATATTTTTTTCATTTTTTTCATCCTTCTATTTTATTTTAACTTTATTTAAGAAGTCAATTTTACTTTACTACTTTTTGAAGGTAAATTCACAAAAATTATATTTTTTGACTAAAAATTTTTATTTTTTAAAGTTAAAACTTTTTTGCTGCTTCTTTAATATACTGTTCAAATTTATCCATCGTTTTTTCTGGTCCTAATGCTGGTAAACCTCCACCTTTTGCTAATATTTTAGAACCAATAAGTAAATTAGCATCATTTTGATGAAGTTCTTGAACCTTAGTACCACAAATAAGAATTGGTTCTACTACTTTAGCACCTACAAATTCTCATGTTCCTTTTAAATAAGTTGCATGATTACCTCATAAATATCAGCCATATGGTGCTCCTTGTGTCGCCAAAATTTGAACTTTTAAATGTGGTAATAATCCTCTAGCTTCACCTTGTTTGGTATATTTATAATCAAAAGTTTTACCAGCAACTAAGATGTGATCTAAATAATTTTTTGTCATGCTAGTAACATTAAAATTTGTCATTGGTGTTGTATATATAACTTTATTAACATTTTTTAGTTGATTAATATAATAATCAGAATCTTTTTCATTAAAATATGAAGTAAAGTTTTTTTGCGTAATAGTAATACTTGCCATTGGTATTTGATTTAAATCTAATTCAATTATTGAATCTTCTGGATGAAATTCACGATAATATTTAACAAAACGAGATACTAAACTTTCAGAATAAGATAGTTCTTTTTTAATCATAGAAGAACGAATTACTAATACTTTATTTGCCATTATTTTTGCCTCCGAAATATCTAAAATAACTTTGTAATTTGATTTTATCAGTTTTTATTTATTATTTTTTAAAAAATATTAAAAAATAATAAATAAAAATATAGTTTTATAAAAAAATGAAATATTTATTATAATTTTATCAATTTCTATAAAGTGTTATTATTAAAGTGTGTAAAACTTTTAAAAAAGTTTATAGAAAAATTTTAAATTAAATAGATATTAAATCTAAAAAATAGATATAAGTTAGTTATTATAGAGATTTTAGTACTTGTACACAAATTATAATTATTAAGAAATTTGAGATCAGACTATCAAAAAAATGGAAAGAGGTAAAAATATGAATGAAAGAAAACAAAAATTACTTGAATTGATGAATAGAAATTTAAAAATTAGTACTTTAATTAATTACAGATTTAAAATTTCTGAAATAACTAATGCAATTGCAAGTATCAATAATGATTTATATAAACAACAAAAATATTTTTTAGAATTAGAAAATAATAGAAAATATAGAAATAAAATTCAAAGAAAATTCAATAAAAACAAAAAGATAAAAAAGAAATTAAATAAAATTTTAAACAAATATTTAGCACAAATAAAAAAATTTAGTTTTTTTATTAATAAATATAAAAAAGAACCTCAACAATTATTTGAAATATTAAGTGAATTAAATTTATTTGTAGGTGAATTAATAAATCAAGAAAACATAACAGATGAAGAATTACAATATTTATTTACAATATCTCATCAATTTTCAGAACAATTAAAAAATGAAAAACGATTAGATTTATCATTACCAAATAAAAATCAAATATGAAAATTAACAACAAAAATTAACACATCTTTAATTAATAAAAAACATTATACTAATACATTAGAAACACACACTAAAGACAGTTTATTTATTGAAATAAAAATATCAAAACCTAGTAGCAGTTTTATATATACAAATAATTTTAATGATATACAAACATATTTATTAACCCAACAAATACAACAAAATAATTTTTTAAATAATAATGATAAAAGTAAATATAGAAACAAAACTGATGAAAATGAAAAAAAATCACAAATCATAAGATTTAGATAATTATTATATGTCAAAAAATCATTTTAAATAAATTATTTTTTTAATTATTTTACTAAATTTAAAAATATTGCGTATAATTTATATAATGTCAAAATTTAAGAATAACGGAGAATGAATAATGTCTGAACAAGAAAAAGTTTCTGCTGAACAAAAAATTATTAATATTGCAGTGATAGCACACGTCGATGTTGGAAAGTCAACATTAGTTGATGCTTTATTAAAGCAATCAAATATTTTTCATCAAAACCAAGTTATTGTTGAACAAATAATGGATAGTAATGATCAAGAACGTCAACGAGGAATTACTATTTATTCTAAAAATTGTTCAATCATGCATGGTAATACAAAAATTAATATTATTGATACACCTGGTCATGCTGACTTTTCCTCTGAAGTTGAAAGAATTATGAAAACAGTAGACTGTGTTATTTTACTAGTTGATAGTGTTGAAGGACCAATGCCACAAACTCGTTTTGTATTGCAAAAAGCACTAGAACATAATTTAAATCCAATTTTAATGATTAACAAAATTGATAAAAAGGACCAAAGAATTGAAGAAGTAAAAGATGAAGTATTAGAACTTTTTATGGAATTAAATGCTAATGATGAACAGTTAGACTTTCCAACACTTTATGGAATTACTAAACAAGGTATTGCCCAATATGAATTGAATCAACCAAGCGAAAATTTAGAACCATTATTTGAAACAATTATTAAACATGCTAAAATTTCTAAATTAGTAAAATATAATGAGCCTTTACAAATGCAAATTAGTTCATTAGATTATGATAGTTTTATTGGCAGAATTGGAATTGGTAGATTATTTCAAGGTACTATTTCTGAAGGACAAGAAATAATTGTTGTTGATGATTATGATTTAAAAAGAAAAGCAAAATTAAAATATTTATTTGTTTATCAAGGATTAAAACGAGTAGCTGTTAAAAACGCTGTTGCTGGTGATATTGTTTGCATAGCGGGTATTGAAAATATAACAATTGGTAATACTATTTGTGATAAAGATAATGTTGTGCCAATGGAACCAATTACAATACAGGCTCCAACAATGTCAATGAATTTCCTTGTCAATAATTCACCATTTTCTGGAACTGAAGGTAAACTAGTAACTAGTAATAAAATTAAAGAACGTTTAACAAGAGAATTAGAAACTAATGTTGGTTTAAAAATAGAACAATTATCCGGAAGTAATGCTGATGGTTTTAAAGTTTTTGGTCGTGGTGAATTACATTTATCTGTTTTAATTGAAAATATGCGTCGCGAAGGCTTTGAATTAGGTATTTCTAAACCGGAAGTAGTATTTAAAAAAGATGAAAAAGGACACACCACTGAACCAGTCGAAGAAATTATTTTAAATCATCCTACTGAATATAGTAGTACTGTTATTAATAATTTAAATCTAAGAAAAGGTATTATGACTAATATGGATTCTGATAATGTTCGTGATAAAATTATTTTTCATATTCCAACAAGAGGATTAATTGGATTTGGTCGTCAATACGTTAATATTACTCGTGGAACGGGTGTTATGGTTCGTAGTTTCCTTACATATGAACCATTAAAAGGCGAAATTAATAATAATAGAAATGGCGTTCTAGTAAGTATGATTACAGGGACAACATTACCTTATGCTTTAAATTCTTTAGAAGAACGTGGTACTTTATTTGTTAAACCGCAAACTAAAGTGTATGAAGGAATGATTATTGGTTTAAGTAATCGTGATAAAGATTTAGATGTTAATCCTTGCAAAGCAAAACAATTAACAAATACTAGAAGTTCAGGTAATGATGAAGCTGTTAGATTAACACCACCAACTATTTTTAGTTTAGAAGAATCTTTAGAATTTATTGCTAGCGATGAATTAGTTGAAGTAACACCACAAAATATTCGTATGCGTAAAAAATTCTTGACTGAAAATGAACGTAAACAAAATAGAAATTGTAAGTAATACTTACGATTTTTTGTTTAAAGATTAAAAGGATTATAATTTACACAGTTAACTGTAGATACTCAATATTCTGATTCAATATCAATAATATCATTTAAAGACAGAATTTTTTGATTTTCTTGCAATATATCTTCTATCTGTATTGTTTCATAATTAGCAAAGTTATTAACTTCATTAATCATTAATTGAATTTGCTTATCAAGCAGTTCTTTATTTTTTTTCTTTTCAATATATTTTTTTCTGCGTCTTTTTTCTCCTTCTCTTTTTTTTCTAATAAATTCAGGATTTGATTTATTTTTTACTAAATATTGTTTTTGTCTTTCTGCATGTTTTTGTTTTTTAGTTTTAATGTTTTCAAATGAAATTTCTACAAAAATAGCGGGAGAAGGCACAAAAATAGATTCATCTTTTGTTTTTTCGTTATTGTTATTCTCTAACATTATATCCATATTTTATATTTCCTTTTTAAAATAAATAGTGTATTAAACTTATATTAAGTTTATGTTTTTGATTTTAGCATCTTTTTTAATTTAGAAAAATAGTTACCATTTTGGTAACTATTTTTATTTTGCTATAAATTTATTATTAATTTTAGTTTTATGTTGGATTGATAAACTTATTTTATTTATTTCATCAATAAAATTATTATCTTTTTCTATATCTCAACCATTTTTTTGATCAATTTCTTTTGTTATTTTTTCCAATTCTATTTTGATTTCTTTTAAACTAGTTTTATTAATATTATTATTTAATCTTTTTTCAATATTTTGAATTTTTATATGAATTTCATAATATCAAGTGGTATCTACAACATTGCAAAGTGGCTCTTGTATTCAAGCATGGTACATTTTTCTTTCTTCAAATCCTTCTGGAAGTTTTATTTCTTCTTTAATTTCAGCAATAAATTTATATATACTTTTTATTTTTTTAACTTTACTATACATATCTTTTTATCTTCCTTTCAAAAAAATAAAAAACCCATATACTTTAAAAATTAAAATAATGAGTTGAAAACTTAAATTAAGTTTAAAAAATTATATCATAATATCTAGAATATTTGGTGTTAAATTTTTATACATATTTTTAAAATATAAAAAAATAGTTATAGATAAATAAAACTACTCAATTGAGTAGTTTTATTTATCTTCTTCAATTTTTACTGTCATTTCTTGATCATCAAAAACAAATTTAACTTTTTTATCATCTTTTTTATTAACAGCATCACTGGGTTTATCATTTTTTTTATTTTCAAATAAAGGTTTTGGTTTTTTCTTTAATTCTTTTTCATTTTTTAAATAATATTTTTGAACTATATCAAAAAGTTCATTATTTAAACTACCATCTTTATATCTCTTTTTAAATTTATAAAAATACTTATAACGCTTATCTAAAATTATTGATTTAATTTCATTAAAGAGTATAAAAGCATTTCTACTTGAAAATTTATAATTATTTTTACCTATTTTTACTAAATTATCACTTATAATATTATTTATTTTAAACTTAAATCTTTTTCTTTTAAAAAGAAAAATAACTAAAATAAAAATAAAAGTTAGCATTAATAATAATATTGATAATCCTATGATTATTCAGTCCTTTATTGAAAAATCTGATCAATTAACTAAAAACATTATATTTAAATTATTTTGCATATAAATAACCCCCTAAATTTTCTTAATATATAAATTTGCGTCATTTTATAAACAAGTTCTTCTTATTTTTTATTTTGGATAAATTACATTTAAAATTACACTTCCAATAACTAAAGGGTCATCATAAGTCATTTCAACTGTTAAAGTAGTTGGTTTAATGTTCATATTATTATATTTTAAATTACCTAAAATAATTTTTTCTTTTATTAAATTTGATTGTGGATTACTTTCAATTAGTCTCTCTTTAATAACCTCCTTTATAGTTTCTGGACTTGTCATTTTCAATTTGTCTTCAGGTTTTAATTGCAGATTTGTTTTGTTTTTGAAAATTACTGCTAAAGTTTGTTTATTATCACTAATTGATGATTGTTTAGAGATCGAACCATTTGATTTTTTTTATTTTTTTCTTCCTCTTCTTTTTCTTTTTCTCCTTCTGTTTCAGCAATAGCTGTCATACCACCAGCAATGGTGGCTCCAATTAAAGCTGCAGAGCCGATAAGACCAGCAATAATTTTTGTTGATTTCTTCTTCTTTTTCTTTTCTTCTTCATCTTCTTCTGACATAAATTACAAACCTCTTTTCTAAGCCCTTAATTTTTTTCTAAGTTAATTTTACATGATTAAAAATAATCTATTGACATTTTACTTTTATTAGAGTAGAAATTTAAATAAACAATTAGTTGTATAAATTACTGATGTATTTTTTTATTTTTTGAAAATTAATAATCTTAAACATTAAAATAGTAATTATTATTACTTTTAATAAAGTTTTTTATCTTATTTTTTAAAGAACTTAGTAAAAATAAGATAAAATATTAATATTGCATTAAAGAAAAAGGTGAACGCATGTCATTTCAACAATTTAATTTACAACCATGACTAATTGAAAATTTAAAAAAAGAAAAACTAATTAATCCAACACCAGTCCAAACCGAAATTATTCCTTTAGCATTAACTAATAAAAACTTAATTATTAAAAGTGCTACTGGTAGTGGTAAAACTCATACTTATTTAATTCCAATTTTAAATAATTGTAATGTTACTTTAAAAGTAACACAAGCAGTTATTATTACACCTACTCGTGAACTTGCTCAACAAACGTTCAATTTTTTAAAAGCTTTAATTAAAGATCAAAATATTAGCATTGCTTGTTTAGTGGGTGGCAAAGATATTATTCGTCAAAGTAATAATTTAAGTAATAATCAACCACAAATTGTAATTGGAACTCCAACTAGATTAAAACGTTTATATGAACTTAATATGTTAGCAATTACTACTACTAACACTTTAGTTATTGATGAATGTGATATGTTATTTGATATGGGATTCATGGAAGATTTAGATTTTTTAATTACTAAAATGAATAAAAATACTCAAATTATGACTTTTTCAGCAACAATATTACCCCAACTAGTTACTTGATTAAAAAAATATATTACTAACGCTACTACAATTAGTATTGATAATAAATCTCAAAAAATTCAACATATTTTTATTAATCGTCATCATCAAGATAGTAAAAAACAACTACAATCATTATTAACAATGTTTGATCCTTATTTATGCTTAATTTTTGTTAATAACAAAGAAAATATTGAAGAAATTGCAAACGTCTTAATTGAAGAAAATAAAAAAGTAGCAATCTTACATGGTGGATTACCAGCACGAGAACGTTCTCAAACTTTTAAACGTATTAAAAATTTTGAATATCAATATGTTGTTTGTTCAGATATCGCAGCACGTGGTATTGATATTGAAGGGGTATCTCATGTTATTTCTTTACAATTACCGACAAATAATCTAGAATATTATTTTCATCGAGCAGGGCGAACAGGACGAGCTAACTATTCAGGTATTTCTTATGTATTTTATGATAAGAGTGATAATTCTACTATTCATAAGTTAAAAAATTTAAATGTTCCAATAGAATACTATAAAATTAAAGATAATAAGTTACTACCAGAAATTACTAATGACAACATCCTTATTCATAAACGAAAAATAGAAAGAAATAAAGAAGAGCAATATGTTATTAATCGCTTTAAAAAAAATAAAAATGTAACTCCTGGTTATAAGAAAAAATTTAATAAAGATTTAGAAGCAATAAAAAAAGAAACAAGAAAACAACACATTAAAGCATCAATTAAGAAAATTAAAAAAACACAAGCAATTGCAAGAAGAAAAAAACTTTTTGATGAAAATTAATAATGAAAGAGGAAGCAAGATGGAAAATGACAAATTAATTATTGGATCTCATGTTTCAATGAAAGCACCAAAATATTTATTGGGTGCTCTTGAAGAGGCTCTAAGTTATAATGCCAATACGTTTATGTTTTATACAGGTGCTCCACAAAATACAATTCGTAAATCAACCAAAGCATTATTTATTAAAGAATTTACAGAAAAACTAATTGAAAAAAATATTGATATTAATAATCTTATTGTTCATGCTCCTTACATTATTAATCTGGCTAATAGTATTAACAAAAGTACTTACCAATTAGCAGTAGATTTCTTACGACAAGAAATAATTCGCTGTCAAGATATTGGCATTAAAACTTTGGTTTTACATCCAGGTAGCGCTGTTGGTGCTTTACCACAAACTGCTTTAGATCAAATTGTTAAAGGACTAAATGCAGCATGTTTAGAAAAACAAACTGTAAAAATTGCTTTGGAAACAATGTCAGGAAAAGGTAGTGAAGTAGGAACTACTTTTGAACAACTTCAATATATTATTAATAATGTAAAAAGACCCGAACTA
Source organism: Spiroplasma endosymbiont of Thecophora atra (assembly GCF_964019735.1). Classification (NCBI taxonomy): domain Bacteria; kingdom Bacillati; phylum Mycoplasmatota; class Mollicutes; order Entomoplasmatales; family Spiroplasmataceae; genus Spiroplasma; species Spiroplasma endosymbiont of Thecophora atra. The sequence continues at coordinate 707,584 of NZ_OZ026464.1, forward strand.
ATTGGTGTTTGTTGAGATACTTGTCACTTATCTGATGCTGGTTATGATCTTAATAATAATTTAGAACAAATAATACAACAATTTGATCAACTTATTGGATTAGATAAATTATTAGTTATTCATGTTAATGATTCTAAAAACCCAATCAATGCTCATAAAGATCGTCATGCTAACTTAGGAATGGGTTACCTTGGTTTTCAAACTTTAATTAACATTATTTATCATCCATTGTTGCTTACTAAAATAAAAATTTTAGAAACGCCATGAATTAATGGTTATCCACCTTATTTACATGAAATTAAAATGATAAGAACAAAAAAATATAATAAAGAAATTTTAGAATCATTAGGAACTAACAAATAATGAAAAGAATTGGCATTTTTGGTGGAACTTTTGATCCATTTCATAATCAACATTTAAACATTGCAAATACAGCTTATCATAAACTTTCACTTGACGAAGTTTGAATTTTACCAACAAAACAAAATCCGTTAAAAGATAGTGTCAGTGCTAGCGATCAACAAAGAGTCGATATGATTAATTTAGTTATTAAAAACTATTCTTGAATAAAATTAAATGATTATGAACTAACAAGTAAGCAACCTAGTTATACTATTAATACTATTAACTACTTTATTGAAAACTATCCAAATCACAAATTCTTTTTTATTATTGGTTCTGATAATTTATATACTTTAAATAAATGACAAGGAATTGAACAGTTAATTAATTTAGTTAAAATTATTGTTGTTAATCGCCCTCATTATCGTAAAACATTAGAACTAATGTCAAAATACAAGTGTCAAAATTTAGTAGTTCGACCAAGTAGTGATATTAGCTCTGCCAAAATTAGAAATGGTGAAATTATTAATCAAATTGATATAAAAATTAATGATTATATTAACAATAATTTAATATATAGTTATGAGCGTTTAAAAGCAAATTTGGATAACAATAGAACTGAACATTGTATTAATGTTGGTAAAATGGCTGTTAAATTAGCAATCCATTATAACGAAGATGCTAATAAAGCCCTAATTGCAGGAACTTATCATGACCTTTGCAAACAATGAAGTAAAAGTAAAATGACTAAATTTTTAACAAAATATAATAAAGAAATTTTACAAGAACCATTTCCAATTTGACATGGTTATGTAGCAGCATTGTATTTAAAACATCATTATCAGTATCATGATGATTTAGTTCTTCATGCAATTGCTAAACACACTACTGGTGCAAACGAAATGAAACCTTTAGAATTAATAGTATTATTAGCAGATAAAATATCAATTGAACGTAACCATTATTATGTTGAAGAATTAAGAAAACTTGCCTTTCAAGATTTAACTGTTGCTTTTAAATACTATCTAGAAATTTTAAAAAAGCATTTACTAGAAAAAAACCATTAAATAATAAGTTTTTAACAATATATGAAACGTGAAGTAATAAAAATTAACAAATAGTATCTACAGTAAAATACTTATTTATTAATTATTTAATATATAATATTAAAGAAAAGGGAAATTTAATAAACTAAATAGTATTGTAATAATATAAACAAATAATTGTAACTAAGGAGTACTAATAATGAGTTTAGTGAGTAAAGAATTAGAAACCAAAAATGGAAAAACAGTTAAACTTAAAATAGATAATTCAAATTCAAATCAAGTTAAAAAAATAAATCTTATTTTTGGAGATAGTTTTGTTGAAATGAAAAAAATGAAAAATGAATTAGTTGATTTTATTTTTATCGATCCACCTTATTTTTTATCAAATAATGGTTATAGTGTTAACGCTGGCAAAAGAACATCTGTTAATAAAGGTGAATGAGATAAAAGTAAAGGTTTTCTTGAAAATTATAAATTTCATCAAAAATGAATTAAAGAATGCAAAAGAATTTTAAAACCAAATGGAACTTTAATAATTACTGGAACTTATCATTCTATTTATATTTGTGGTTTTATTTTACAAGAGCTAAATTTTCACATTCTTAATGATATAGCTTGATACAAACCTAATTGTACACCTAATATTGGTTGTAGAAATTTTACTGCTAGTCATGAAACATTAATATGAGCAAAAAAAGATAGCAATTCTAAACATGTTTTTAATTACAAAGATATGAAATATTCTAAATGAGAAGAAGATAATTTTAAGAATGAAGATAAGCAAATGCGAAGTGTTTGAGCAATAACTACTCCTAAACCATTTGAAAAAATTTATGGTAAACATCCTTCACAAAAACCATTAGATCTTTTAAAAAGAATTATAATTGCTTGTACTAATGAAAATGATATTGTCTTAGATCCGTTTATGGGTAGTGGCACAACTGGTCTTGCATGTAAAATGCACAATAGAAATTTCATAGGAATTGAAAATAATATTGAATATTTTAATCTAGCAAAAAAAAGATTGGATGATAATAATGGTTAAAAATGGAATCGGTGGTGCAAATACAAAAACTGGTCTCGCTTTTGAAGGAGAAAAAGAGTTATATTCATTTTTTAAAAAACAGGAAAATTATGAAATTAAAAATATGATTGGAATTCACAATTTAAAACAAAATGATGCATTTGAATTGTTTTATATGGGAGAACATGTTGCAAATATTTTCAAAAAACATGCAATCTATGTTTATTTAGAAAAACACCACAATTTAAACTGAAATTACTTTTTATCAAAAAAATTACTACCAGATGACAGTATTTTTGTATATAAGAATAATACTTTTTTTATTATTGAAATTAAAAAACAAAATGTTGCTGGAAGTGTTGATGAAAAACTACAAACTTGTGATTTTAAAAGAAAACAATGACAAAAACTTTTATCAATATTAAATTGCAAAATTGAATACTGATATTTATTAAGTGATTGATTTAAAAAACCAGAATATAAAGATACTTTAAATTATATAATAGATAGTAATTGTCGTTATTTTTTTAATTATATTCCATTAAAAGAATTGGGTTTACCACTATAACAAATAAAAAATAAATTATTAATAAGGAGATCAAATATTATGTCCAAAAAAAATAAAACAAAAATTACTGCTTTGCCGACAAAAGAAAAAACAACAGCAAAAATAAAAAAAAGTGGTTTCTTAAGCGCAGTTATTAAATACTTTAAAAAATATCCACTACTTTATCTAATTGCAATACTAACCACTATTGCTTCTTCAATAATTTCAGTAATTATTCCTAAAATTACTAATAATTTTTTAGCTACCCCCGATGGTTTTCAATGAGAAAAAATTACTATTTTAGCTTATATTTTAATTAGTTTACAAATTGCATCAGGATTATTTATGTACTTTCGTAATTTAACAGGAAGCATCATTGGTGTTAAAGTTGAAATTAAATATCGAAATAAAGTTTTAAAACATTTACTAGATTTAGATATGTCATATTATGAAGATCGCAAAATTGGTGACACTTTAACAAAACTAATTAGTGATACTAGTGTTATTGGTGAAAATATGCAATCTATTCCTTTAACTATGCTTAGTTCAATTGTGACTTTTTTTGGTTCAATTTACGTTATTTTTTCTTTAAATTGACAATTATCATTAATTGTTTTAGGTATTGTTTTATCAATTTTAATAATATCAGTATTAAATGTTCAAATTATTCGTTATTTAAACTATAAATGAAGAAAAGTTTACACTGAAGTTAATGCTGATATTACTGATCGACTAAATACTATTACTTTAATTAAAAGTAATGTTACAGAAAAAAGTGAAAATAAAAGATTTTCTAATGAACATCTTAAATATTATCAAGCAGCAAAAAAACTATTACTTTTGAAAGTTTTACTAGAGCATTACTAATTACATTACTAACAGGAATTAACATTGTTGGTTTAGTTGCTGGTTTCATGTTTGTAAGTAAACACATCATTAGTGTTCCAACACTAATTGCTTTTTTATTAGCAGTCAACACTTTAATTTTCCCAGTTATTCAAAGTATTCAATTCTTAGGTAATTGAGCTAAAACATCAACTTCAATTTTAAGAGTTAATGAAATTCTTAATATTAAACCAAAAATAGTTAATAAAGAAAAAGCCTTACCAGTAAAACAAATTACTAGTGATATTATTTTTGAAAATCTTAATTTCCGCTATGATGAAAAAGAAGACTGAATTTTAAATAACTTCTCTTTCACTTTTGAAAAAGGTAAAAGTTATGCTATTGTTGGTGCAACTGGTGTCGGAAAAACTACTATTTCTAAGTTATTACTACGTTACTATGACCCTGCTGAAGGAAGAATTTTAATTAATAATAATACTGATTTACGTGATATTGACTTAGCACAATACTTACATCATATTGGCTATATTGAACAAGATCCACAAATTTTATTTGGCACATTTGCCGAAAACATTAGTTATACTAAGCAAGGAGCAACTTTAGAAGAAATCAAAATTGCTGCAAGTAAAGCTAACTTACATGATTACATTGAACAATTACCTAATGGTTATAATACAATTTTAGGTGAACGTGGGATTAACTTATCTGGTGGTCAAAAACAAAGAGTAGCTATTGCTCGTATCTTTTTAAAAAATCCAGAACTATTAATTTTAGATGAAGCTACTAGTGCTTTAGATAATATTGTCGAAAAGGAAATACAAGCACAATTTAATAAATTAATGATTGGTCGTACTAGTATTATTATTGCCCATCGTTTATCAACAATTAAAACTGTTGATAAGATTTTAGTTTTAGAAAAAAAAGGTTTAGTTCAAGTTGGTACTTTTGATGAATTAAAAGTTAAAGAAGGTCACTTTAAACATTTATATGAAGCTGGAATTATGGGGTAAAAACTAACATTAATATCAATTCTTAGTTCTACAAGTTCAATATGAAAAAGCAAAATTAACAAAAAAATATCATTTATTAATGATTTTTTTATCTAAATGGAGTTATTATTAAATGAAATTATTAGAATCTAAATTTATATTAAATACAATAGAAAATAAAAATATTGCTTCTTATTTTACCAATGAAATAACTTACAATAATTATATATATGAAGACGGCAGTATAGTTTCTGAAACAAAAAACATTAGATTTAAAAATAAATGATTTTATCTCATGTTTAATTCTTTATTCAAAGGATTTTAAAAATATTTTTTTATCATATGAATCATTGGATAAAAACGATAATAAAGGAGAAATAGATTATAAAATACATTTAAGAAATAAAAAAGAAATATATTGTGAGCTTACAGACAGTCATTTATTGTCTAATAGAGAAACAAAAAAGTTTAGAAAACTCTTATCTACAGAACCTTTAATTGGAGCTCTTGAATTTGTTAATAAACAAAATTATTCATTTTTAATAACAAATATTATTGACTGCATTAAAAATAAAAAAAACAGAATAATTAATAAAAATATGCATCTAAGTGATGAAAAATGATTGTTAGTGAATATACTAACTTCACCATTAAATTATCAATATATCAAAAATGAACAATTCCTAATTTTGAAAAATAATTTAAAAAAATATCATTTTAATGAAGAAACTTTAAGCTTAATAAATAAAGAAAATAATAATTTTTTTAAAAGAATTATTATAAATTTAAAATATGGAACAATAAAAAATAATATTTATTTTATACAAGAAATATATTTAATTTTAGACTTCAATAAACAATTTTGTAAATTAAACCCAAGTTGTTCTAGATAGATACTTTCAATTAACTTATAATTAAATTATAAATATTTATTGGGTATTCATTTGAAATAATAATGAACTAAGTACATTAGTGTTACATTAATAAATATTTTTTATATTAAAAAAGTTACCTAAAATAAAAAATTAAAATCATTAAATTAATATATTATTATTTATATATAATTATTAAAAACTAATATTAGTTTTTTCCTTATTACTTTATTCTTAAAGTAAATAGGTTTTTTATATTAAAAACGGAGGTTTTTCTTATGAAAAAACTTTGAGATGATTTTAAAGAATTTAAAGAAGTTGCTGAAAAACATATCAAAGAAGCTGAAATAAATAGAAAAGCAACAGATGAAATAAGAAATGAGAAAAAAAGTTCAAGTTCAAAAAAACAAATGTAAATTCATAAATAAAGTTACCTAAGTAACTTTATTTTTTTATGTAATAATTTAATTTCTTCTCCTTTTCATAATTATAAATTAGTTTTATTCTTTTACTGTAAATAATCATTTATATTTATTTTTAAATTCATGATATTTAATAATTAGAAGACATTTTTACAACATAATCTATCAAAATAAAAACTTTACCATACTTTAAAATTCATTGTAGAATTTCGTTAAAAGTACTATAATATAAATAACGATAGTTTAATATCGTTATAATTTTAATGATGATATAAACTTTATATCTTTATTAAAATTATATATTAACTTTAAAGGTATAAAATATGAGAAAAACAATAAATATTTTAACAGTTGGTATTTTTTCACTAGCAACAAGTACCACTATTTTAACTAGTGTAAATCACTTTAATAGTAGCAAAAATGATTTACAAAAAGCAAACGTCACTACTAATCAAACATCATTATTTAATAATCAATATCAATATTTAAATAATAGTGACTGAATTACTAACCAATCAACAACCGATCATAAATTTTATAGTTATGATACTTCAGCATTAAAAAGTTATACTTTTACCAATGCTAGAAACGTCTTCTTAGTAGATACAACAGGTAACCTAGTTTATAATACCAAAGTTACTATTCCTAATAAAGATAAATCAGATATTGAAAATACAAAACAAGAAATGATTACCAAGAAGAAAGTAACATCACTTAAAAGCAATCCTAATTATTCTGATGCTTACAATTTTAGCGAATATCAACAAAATAATTTTATTGGTGACAATAATTGAACATATTTACAATTTGGTGGTCTTGAACAAAATATTGATATTTCTAACATTGCTGGTGCTTCTAAAATTGAAAATAATAACAATCTTAGTGAGAACTTAGGATTATATTACATTGCTGATGCTGCTATTAATAATAAAATTTCTTTAGCAATAGCTTATAATATTAGTCAACAATTCATTAATAAAAGCAGTTTAAACAAACTAATTAGTAACCAATTAACAAATAATATTATTAACTTAATTGTTGAAAATACTAACATATTTAACTTTATTAAAAATTCACCCCTTTTCCTAAATATAAAAGATTATTCATTAAATTTTATTTTTGATAATGATAATAACTTAGTAGCAATTTACTATACAAAATGAAATGTCCAAAATATAAAACAAAGTATTAACTATCATTATAAAGAAGACTTTAGCAATATTAATAAAAATGATTGATCAAAAAATAGTGATCAACAAATCATTTTAAATTGAACTAAATATGCAAAAAATTGAGAACAATTTTCACAACTTTATCCTAAATTTAATTTTAATAATTCTAAACTATCAATTAATAATATGGGTACATATAAAGAAAATAATAATCTTACTGGTGATACTAATAATATTACTACTAATAAAAATATTAAATATGAACTACAAAATCCTTATAAAGTTGTAGCAATTTCTGATCTTATTATTCAACTTCCAATTATTGAACTTTATGTATACCATGATGATAATAATATTTATTATCAATGAAATGCACGTGTTACTTCATCACCAAATTTAATTGCTGGTTGTAGTTTAGCAATTGATTTAGATAATATTAGTTTTCAATTTAAAAAATAATTAAATTTAATATATAAAAAATGATGCATTAATTAAGGCATTATTTTTACAATGAATGTTGTCTTACACTACTTTGATTAGATGCTGATGGTTGGTTTTCTGTCATTTGATTAGAATTATTAATTAAATATTCTTTGTGAATTTCTAAACACTCAACTTTAAGGTTTTCAATTCTTTTTAAAAATTCAGGATTATTAGATGTTTTATATTTTCTAGCATTACGTCAATTATAATCTTGACCTGTGACATCTATTTTTTCTTTTACTTCATTAAGTTCTGACATAATTGACATTAATTGTTTAATATTAGAATTTGTTTTTGACTTCTCCTCGTTTAATTGTTGTTTAATATATTGTACTAGTCCAGCTGTTTGCATATAGGCAGGAGTACCTACAGAATCTGAAATATCACCTAATATTTCTTTTTAGTTTCATCAATTCTTCTTTCTACTTCAATTTTATTTTCAATTTCTTCTAATAAACCTTCAATTTCATTCATTAATTCTTTTTGATTGTAATAATATTCATAATTTTTATCTTCCTTTTCACATATAATTTTAATTTAATAAAACCTAGTATAGTAATTTAACTATACTAGGTATGAACAATTATTAAATTATAAATACTATTATAACTATAAAATAAAAATTACGCAATCAACTATTATTTACTATTTTTAAATTTTCTAATTATTTTTTTGATCTAATATCATAAATAATCATTATAGATGTTCTTTTTCTATTCAAGTTAAAATATCTTCTAAAATAATATTAATATTGGGTTCATTTAAAATTGCATGATTACCTTCTTCATAAAAACTATAAGTTATCCCTTGTCTTCAACGTTTATTATTTTTTGCAATTTTATCAAAATCAGCAAATATATCTTTTGCAGATTGAACAATCAAAACCGGACATTTAGCACTATTAAGATTTTTTGGTACTTGTTTACTTAATTTTTGTGCTTGTAAGGAAAATAATAATGTAAATTTCATATTAGTCATTGCTCTAATTTTCCCTTTTTTAATATAATTAGAATTAATAGAAATTGTTTCCATATCAAAAGTAATAGGTAATGGATGATGTTTATAAAATAGAAATCCTCAAATTGCATGACAAACTAATGAAGGTTTTATTTTAAATATTTGTTTCTTAGTAACAAAATTAGTTAAAATTGCACCATCAATCATTTTTGGTAATCTTTTAATTGCTAATGCTGTTAATGCAGAACCTAATGATTCACCCATTAATAAAATTTTTTTATTAGGATAACGTTCATTCAAAACCGTTATAATATCTTTAATATCATTAATAGTTGTTCCAAAAGTATGATATTTTCATTTTTCATTTTCTCCTCAACCTCGTTGATCAAAACTTAAAAATGAAATACCATGTTTAGTAAAAAACTTAGCAGCTGTTTTAAAGTCTGTTAAAGAGGCACCCATACCATGAATACCAATAATAATATATTTACTATTATCAACAAATTTAAATTCAGTATGTAAAAAATAGTTATCCCTAGTAATGATTCCCTCGTTACTTCATTGTGGAAAATGATGATTCAGTTCTCAGTGATAATCAATATGGAAAATTTGATAAATTCTATATAAAATATAAAGTATTATTAACATAGCTAAAACTACGATAAGTATTGCTCATCAATAATGTTGCCAAAAATTATCCATAATAAATGATACCCTCCAATAATATATAAATACTTACTAATATTTTATCAAATTAATTTTATTTTTATTAAAACAAAACCTTAAATGGTTTTGTTTTAATAAAAATATTGGGAGCGTACCGATGTTGTCAATAATATTCAAATTTGTCTTAAAATTATAAAGTTAGACGAGAATAATTTTGACTTCAATATGCAATTGTATGTTAATCTTAACACTTGAAAAATATTAGTCAACAATAATACTTACTTTTATAACACAAAAATTCTTATTAAAGCATCTTTAATAAGTTTTATTTTATTTTTGGTTTTTTAAAATCTTTAATTTTAATTTATAATAACTGGATGGCAGTATTTATTTGATAGCATTTAAAATTAACCATTTTTGTATACATATCAATGTTATAAGTTCTATCACCAATCATATGCTTTAAAATTTGTTTAATATTAGTTTCAGTAAAGCAACCAATATTTTCAACTAGTGCTTGGTTTAATACACCATCTTTTGCATTAATAAAATAACCAACTTTTAATTTTTTATATTGCAAAGTTAATGATTGTAAAAAATCAATTAATTCATAATATTGACCTTTTTCAAATAAAGTTATTGCATTTTGATAGTGTAATTTAGCAATTTTATTTTTTCTTCTTCCAGCCATTATACCAAGAAATAAAACATGAAAAGCATGGAATTTATCTAAAATAAATTTAGTATTTAAAATTGTAGCAGTTTTTCTAATTCATTTTGCACTATCACCACAAACTATTAAATTTGCTTGGTCAAAGTTTTCAAAATATAAATTACCATATTTTTGAATAAATTTAGCTGTTTTTTCTGCACCAATTTCTGTTTTTGATACTCTTATTTTACATACAGCTCTTTTATTAATTAATTTTCCATTTTTCTTTTTACCAGTACAAAATACTAATAATCTCATAGAACATTTTTTACAATTTTTAGTATTGTGTTTTTCATTAAACTTAAATTTTCTATGCCCATCATCAATATTTATATATAAAGTTTGATTTGGTTGCAATAGTATTTTAGGGATATTTGCTTTTGGTAATTCAAATTTTTGATATGTTCTACAAACTGTACTATTACTTATTAAATCTTCAATAAAAGTATCACAAACATCACGATATTTTTTATCATCAGCAAAATATTTTAAAATTTGTTTAATAACATCTGGTGCTAATTTACTATACTTTTTAACACCAAGATAGTTATCTAGCAATGAAACAAATTCCTTTTTTTGTGTTTTTGGGTTATAATGTATACAAATACGTCGTTTATAATTTAATAAACCTTTTTTTGTTTTTAATTTTCTTTTTCTAAATCTATATGATTTATATTCAGATTTATCACATATACTTCATAAATAATCATCTATTTTTGCAAATAATTCTTCTGTTTGTTGTAAATTTAATTCATCTTGATTAAAATAGTGTTTGTCTCAATCAAAATGATTAGGAAATGGTAATTTTATCATTTTTAATTTTCCTTTCTTTTAAATAATTTAATTTTAACTTATATATGTTAATAAGGAGTAAATATGGCTTTTATCACTAGTTATGCACAATTAAATAAAAAATATAATCTTAATTTTAGTGATAATAATTATGGTTTTAGTTGAGATATTTTTAAACAATTTGTTGGTGATGAATGAGCAGAATATTTTACTACTAATTGTTTTTATCGTTTTATTCCAACTGCACGGGGAACAAGAAAAACTTGAAATTGTTTAGCATTTGATTTATTTATATGTTGTAATTTTAGTGATAGTAGTGTTCAAGAAGTAAGAAGATATGAAAATACTCATAGTGAAACTACAATTGGTGCTTTAATGAATGTTTGTCAAGTTTTATTAGATAAATATAATATTAATTTATTACCTAATAATCCACATGGTATTAAATGAAAAATAACTAAGGATGGTGGATGTATTATTTTTCCTAATAATCAACAAATTGACTTTATTGGTTATGCTAATGGTAATAAAATTTTTGGAAAAGAAGCAGGTGGGTCAAGTTTTTTAGGTTCAAGAACAGATGAAATTATTATGGCAGAAGAAAAAGAAACACTAACAGAAAAACAATTAACATATCGATATGAACGTTTACAAAACTCTATGTTTAGAAGTAATCGTATTAAAGTATCAAAAGAACCTATTAAAGAATGAAGTTGAACGTTTATTGATAAAAATATATATAGTCCTAATTTTGGAAAAAAGATTACTCGCTATTTTTATAAAAGTTTTTTTATTACTTTTACATGTAATCCTTATGATAAATACCATCCATTTTATTTAAAATACTGTACGCCATTTTTACCATTAAATGATAAAGTGATGGAAAATCTTAAAAAAGTTGGCAAAATTTATTATGAAAATCAAGATATGTTTAGTGGTTTAGGTTTATTTGTTTTAAGATTTACTATTCAACCGTTTTGAAATAAATTACCAGATATTCAAAAAAGAACATTATTAGAAATGAAAAAAAGTAATCCTGATGAATTTAATACTGTTTTTTATGGTTTTGAATTTTTAGATAGTGATGCAACAATTTTTCCATTTCAAAAAACTGTAAAATATTGACAATCATATGACTTAAAACAATTTTATAATCAAGAAAAAGAAATGTATAAATTTGATTTTTATAGTGTTGGTATTGATTGAGCTACGGGACCAAAAGACCATACTGTATTTATGGTAGTTGGTTTTAAAGAATATAATAATACTGGTTATTATGATGCTTATATTATTTGTGAATTAGTAGTTACTCCAAATGATTTTATTAATGAAAATGAAAAAATTAATGCTTATGTTAATGAAATTTTAGGATTAATGGATAATTTTGAAAATTTTGAACAAGCAATTTATTTTTATGATGATAAAGCACGAACTGCCATGGATTGATTAAATCAAAAATTAATAGATGAACAAAATACAATTTTAATAACACAAACTGCTATTAAACATGCTTCAAATTTAAATCAAGAAGCCGGATTAACTAATAGAGTAGTTTGAATGAGAAATATTATGAGTTATGGAAACTTTTATGCAAATAAAAATGATTTACCAAAAACTACTCAATGTTTAGAAGAATTACGTTATGATGAAACAAAAACTAACATTCCTGACAGAAATATGTATCAAGACCCATATGATGCATTATTTTATGTACTATATCCATATAAAAATGTAATTAGGGGTAAAAATAATGCTACTGTGAAAAAAAGTATCTTCACATTTGCTATATAATAAATAATTTCAATATTATTAATAGTATAGGTCTCACAAAATAAACGCTTTTAATTTAGGCGTTATTTTGTATTTAAAAGCATACTTGTAAAAATAATCAAAAATAGTACAATTTATAAGTAAAATCAAGGAAAAAAGGAGTAATTTAATATGAAAACATGAATAAAAACAAATTTAAGTAAAATAACATTAGTATTAGCATTAACTGGTGCTACAACTGGAACAATTGGATTAATCATGGGGGGGGTGCTTACCCATAATATGGAAAATTCATTTTTAAAACCAAATGGTGAAAGAGTATATGGTGATACTACAATTTGATGAAATAAATGATATAGCCCTGATAAAACTAGATTGTATTTTTCAAAAATTAAGCATCATGATGAAGATATAAAATGAGATGGTACTTACACAAATAATTATTTTGAATAATTAAATTTCTAAGTTAATATAAGAAATATTTTCATTATATTTATCGAATAAATTAATATTTTTTAAATCAATTTCTTGTTTATCTGTTATTAAAATAAAATCATAATTTTCAGCACCAAATATTCCACTAATTTCAATCCGATTTAGATTATTAATCGGATTTTCGATTTGTAATTCAAATTCACTATTATTATCAATTTGTGATATTTCTTTATAAAATTCCAATTTAGAAAATAATTGAGATTTATTTGAACCATATAAATTTAAAGCATTTTCAATTTTATTATTACTAATGATTAATTTTGTAAAATATTTTCCATATTCACCATTTGCTAATGTTAAATCTGATGGAATTAATGAAGGTATATTATTAGTTTCTAGTTCATTGGTTATAGATAATCAATTAAATTGATTATCGTCTAATTTAAATAATTCATTTTGACTAATATCATTATTTCTTAGTTTAATGTTATTCATATCTGTAAAATCAAAATACTCAGATTTTAATATAACTTTGGTATCTTTAAATCTTCAAATATCTTTACCAGTAGGTTTTATTGGACTCGATTTTAATTCAAAATAATAGGGTAACAAAATTTTATTATCATCATTTAAACCTTTATTAATTGACATAATTGAATAAATATTATTTGATAACATAATTACTAGTTTCTTAAAAATATGAACTTGTGGTAAATTTATATAATTTGGATAATCCAATTTTCATTGTTTAAATAAATTAGTTATTACTTCTTCTGGTTTTTGTCCTTCAAATTTTGCTCTTAACTTTGCAATTTCATTGTCTGGAACACCTTTATCATCATATGTTGCACCATCAAAATTCCTATTATAATTATATGTATAACTTAGCATATCTAATAATAATTGTTGTAAACTATCATTAGTTGGTGCATCTTTTATTTCAATTTCAATATCATCAAATCTATTATTGGTTGCAACATATTGATAAAATTGACTTTCACCAGCAAAATTTCAAACTTCTTTATCTTTTAATTCTTTTTGTTTTTTTAATGGTCACTTACCATCTCAAACAGTACCCATTTCATATCCTAATCAAGCATGTGTCACTCTTGCGTTTTTAATAACTTCTCTTCTTGTTTCAGTTCCACTACTAATTTTAATCAAATCTAAAACTGATTTTTCTTGGCCTATAAATTCTTTTGCTAAATTTCAAGGTAATATTTGTTCACTAAATCATTGTTGTAATATTCTAACTTTTGGCTGAGTTTCAATAGGCATTGATAATAGCGGAAATGCTATCTTATCTTTAACAAATAACTTTGGGTATACTTCCATATTGTCAATTTCACCAAGTACCTTTATATTACCAAAAATCATGCTTCTAGGGGCTTTAATTTTTAAACCAATAACTTTTGTATCTTTATCTAATGGTTTTTGTAATTTAATAATGATTGGATAACCATCTCTTGTTTTAAAATCTTTAATTTTAATAATAGTTATACTTTTAGTACTTCTTGTTTTTGGATTTTGATAAGGTTGTGAATAATTATTAATGATATATAAATTATCAATATTATTTTCAGTTAATGGTTCATTAATAGATACAGCATATAACTTAAATTGATTTAATAAATTTATTTCTTGAAATATTAAATTTTTAATATCAGTCATACTATATTCAATTGTATTGTCATTAATATTAGTACTTGCTCTTTGATTTAATTGCATAGTAAAGTCTGATGTTTCAACAGCAATAGTTTTTAATACTTTATCAATATCAATAAAACCAATTTTAATAGTATTTGCTGAAAATCTTAAACTATTATTTTCATTATTTTTAAATAAACGCTCAATTTCATAAATATATATGGTTCTTTTTTTAAATTCATCATATGCTCTATTAATATCTGGGTCACTAGTAGCGCGCATCATATTAGTAAAGTCATAAGGAATATTATCAATTAAATAATCATTTTCTACTTCTGCTTGATTAAGTTTAGTTTGTTTCTGTGGAAACTTCGTTTGTGGTTTGTTGTTGTTTTCCATTGTTCTCTCCTATTAATTGGTTATTTTCTGGATTAAATAATTTTAACTTAACTGTTAAATTATTAATTTCTTGTTCATCATTAATATTAAATGTTTTACTATTTAATAAGTCTTTATCTAAACGTACTAATATTTGAATAAATTTAAGAATATCAATATTAAATTGTCATAATTTTTGTTCAATATAATTAATAGTTGAAATATTTACAGCTGTACTTTCTGGAACTGATTGTTGTGCTGATTTCTTTTGACTTGGTATATGAATACCACAACGTTTAAATATTTCATTAACATTTCAATCGTATATATCAGTTAAATTTTTACCTTTAAAATTACTATTTGTCATATTAATATTTTCATTTTGTTCATTATTATCTCCACCACTTTTAAATATGTAATTTTTAGTAACCAAAGTTCTTACTGCGTCTTCTATTAAAGATTGAACATTGCCATAAGTTTGACTAAATATAAATTTAGGTGAATTTAAAATGGTATCTAAAACAATTTGTTCATAAATAACATCTAATGCTTTAATTTTATCCATTACTTTATTACAATCTGCTAGCTCATTTGCTTTATTTCTCATAATTGCTATTGGTATATAGTTAATATTTAGTGTTTGTTCTTGTGCTAAATTAGGATTATTAATGAATGATTTAAAATCTAATGGAAATTGTTTTTTATTATCACTAATACTATAAATTGCACGATTAATTGTTACTTGTTCATTATTTAATGTATAAATTTCAAATAATCTTACCATTTGTGCATTTTGTTCATAACTATCATAAAAAATAGTACATTGAATTAATTTACCAGTAATATCATAAACTCTTTGTTGTATATCAACGACTTGAAAATATAAATCATCATTAGCAATAAAAATTAAATAACCACTAATTCCTAATTTACTTAATTTAAAAATAGAATTTCAATTTTTTCTATAAAATTCTTGTTGAATTAAATATTGTTTAATAGTTTCATTATTTATTTCTAATGGAGCATTATATAAATTAGCATTATTTTCTGCTACAAAATCAGTAAAATAAGTTTCATGGTTAAAATCATTAAAACCAAAATAACTTAAAATAGAAGCATGTGTACTTTTACCTTTTAAAAAAGTTAATTTAGTTTTTTCTTCATTATTAGTACTTTTATCTTTTCTTAAAAATCTACCTAACATAATATTCACCACCTTTCTTTAAAATATTTGATTAATTTTTAATACAATTTTTACTATAATAAATATAATTAAACCAGCAACTGCAGAAGATAATAAAACTCCAATTAAACCTAAAATAATTTTTATTATTTTAAAAAACATAATATTATTCCTGCAATTCTTCTAATTTTCATACATTACCATTTCTTGAACCTTTTACAGTAAAAATAGTAATCAATTTAGATTGATTAAGAGATAAAATTATTATATTAGTACTATCATTATAAGTGTGCATTGGTACACTAATCGTTTTTTTATCAGTTATAAAAAATTCTAAAATATTATAAACTGGATTATATATACTTCAAGAATAATAAACTCTATAATGTTTATTCTCTTGAAAATCATAAGTAATTTGTCAATTACCTATTTTACTTTTTTCTCTTGTTCCTACTTCTTTTCAATTTGAACGACTTGGACTTGGTTTTGGAGGAATATCTTTTAATTCAATATCTCAATTATTTTCTTCTATTTCATTAGTTTCTAAACTTTTTGAATTAATTTTTATAGGTTTATCTATATTAATTACACTTGGTGAATTAATATCTAATGTATTACTTTTAATTTTATAAATTTTATTATTTGTCTTAGGCTTATATATTTTAGTTCCTAGTTTATTTCCATCTAGATTAGTTACTATTCAAGAATTACCATCAAAATATGATAGTATTAATTCATCATTTTCAGGTTGGACACTTAAATGAGCTTTAATTTCATTAGTAGAATTTGAGTAATAACCTGCTGAATCAATAGCTACATTATGGGCTGTTGGTACTGCACCATAAAAGAAAAATACTCCTTTAAGTCCTTGACTGTTTGACATATTAGGTGACCAAAAAATTTGATAATATGTATTTCTTGTTAAAATCATTGATTTTTGTTCTTCTCATTGTGGATTATTTAAAAAATCTTGTGGTGTTACCAAATAAGAACTTACAGATATTACATTATCTTCTGTAAGATTAATACCATGGCCAGTAATTAATTTATTTTGTTTATTATTAGTTAAGGCTGTAATATTTTTCTGTTGTTTAGCAGAAAAATCACAAGTTGGTGCATGTGTATAATCACCAATTTGTGGATTATTTTGTAGTGCTTCGGGTGGTAATGTACCAATTTCATCAGGTCAATCTAAAATCATTGTTTCAGTTTCTTTATCATAATCTGTTGCAACATAACCTTTATTAATAAATTTACTAACAGGACCTCTATATATTTCATTTTCATTATCATCAACTAAATCATCATATAATTTAATTTGTTTTGATAATGTAAATTCTTTTTGTTGTTCAATTAATTCATCAACTTGATTTCTAGTATAAAATGCTTTTAAATCAATTTTTTCAACATCTATTTCATCATCATTATAATTTGATAATATTTGTTTTAATTCTGTTAGTCTTGCCCATATTTTCATTCTACTTGGTGCTAAATCTCATACATTAATTGTTGGAATACTACTTGCACTAAATTGACTACCATTATTAAACTGAATAGTAGCATCAACATTAAATTCAATCGGTGTACGATTGAAAACTCAATGTTCAGTGGTTACATATACCATATCTCTTAATGTTTCTTTAATTAATTCATCTTTGAAACTATCAAAAGGAAATTTCGATAAAATAAAACCAAGATAAGCATTAATATCATTTTGAGCACGAATAGCAAAAGTTTTAAATCAATCATTAACATTAGGTCATGTTTGTATGTATTGCTGTGGTGTTTCTGTAATTTTTCCAGTTAATGGATATCAGTTATTATAATTTTCAAGACTGACACCAGTTCAAAGTTTATTAATCATATTTTATCATTCCTTAAAAAATGCTTGTTTATAATGATGAGTATGTTTTTTTGTTTTTTTATGTGTTATATGTTCAATTTCTTTTTGTATTTTATTTTTACCTTTTTTTATTTTTTTCTTACTTTTTGTTACAACTTGACTATATGCAAACTTTTCTAAATGATGTAATAATCCAGTACCAAATAAAGTATTAACACTAAATTTTAAACCAACATTTTTAAATGATTTGTTAATATTTTCAATAGGATTATTAATAACATTTACTACTTTATGATAAGTTCTAATAGTTCTAAATATTTCTCTATATACTTTAAAACTATCTCTAATTACTTGTTGCACCACTGGTGGAGCAAATGCTATTGCTTTTAATCATTTATTTTGATTAACTCCATAACCAATGTATCAACCACTATATCAACGATATCAATGGAATGGATGTATTTGAGTAACAAAAGTTTTTGCTTTAAGAATACTATCAACAACTGTAATTGGTTTATATTTAGGATTGCGATGATAAATAGTAATTGCACATTTATCTAATGACAAAGGTTGAATTTTACAACCCATAAATACTGGTGAATTTAATGGAATTAATTGTGCGTGTTTAATTGCTCTTTTTTCTGCACTAGTAAATAAATCAGTTGCTTTTTCTTTTAATTTCTGAATTTTTTCAAATACTTGTTTTTCTAACTTTTCAAATTTTTCTTGTAATTTATATATACTTTCTCGTATTTTTTCAAAATATGGTGTATCTTTTCAAAATTTATTTAAACCTTTTTTTAAATAAAATCTAATATCAAAATATTTAAAAGTTTGATTTGCTTTTAAAACAAGTTGATGAATAACATTATTTTTAAAATTAAATTTAATAGCATTAGCACGAATTTTTTGTAAATCTAAAATTAAAGTTTTTCCATATCTATTTTCTGTATGTATTGTATGAACTAAATTTAATCAATCATGTTGATTCATTTTTAATACTTCTTTTAAATCAGTATTAAATTTTTTTAAAAAGTTATTTGCTTTTTCAATATCTTTAATTTTAAATTTAGGAGTTAATTGTGGACTTAATTTTATTAATGTATTTTGTAATAATAAGTGTTCCATTAATTTTTCTGTTTCTAGTTTTTGAAAATTATTCTTATATTGTCTTTCAGCAACATATCCTAAATCTCGTAATACTGTTTCACGATTAGGAGTAAAACTATAATTCATTAAATAACGTTTATTACCAATAATTTTATCTGTTAAAATTTCTTTTCCACTTACTTGACTAATAATTTCTTGTAAGTTTTTTGCTTCTTTAATACCAACTTGTTCTAATGTTTTAGTTTTTTGTGCTAACTTAATAAATTTAGTTGTACGATAACCACGACTAATTTTATTAAGTCCAGCAAATGCTGGTAATATATTAAAAAAAGTATTTAATGGTGTTAGATTTCCTTTTAAATAATCATAAACTTGATTAATAGTAAAATCAGTTAAAAATTCTACACCAACAGCACTAATACTAGCAATTAAATCACTTGCACCTAATCCAAGGGCTACACTTTCACTTAATCCACCAGTAAAAGGAG
The DNA here is from genome assembly GCF_964019735.1 of Spiroplasma endosymbiont of Thecophora atra. NCBI lineage: Bacteria > Bacillati > Mycoplasmatota > Mollicutes > Entomoplasmatales > Spiroplasmataceae > Spiroplasma > Spiroplasma endosymbiont of Thecophora atra. The sequence continues at coordinate 727,308 of NZ_OZ026464.1, forward strand.
CAAGTGCTACTGCTATAACTTGTACACCAATCATTTCTAAAATTTCTCATCAAAAACTTTTATTTTCTTGTTGGTTACTTGTTCTAGTATGTTTTGGTTTATTTATGTTTAAAAGTATTGCTGTACTAGTTGTACCGATTGGCATAATATTAATTTCCTTTATTTAAGAGTTATTTTAATTGGATTTGTTGTTCCTTTATAATTTAAGTCATTAACATTAGCAGTAATGGTTATATATAAGTCACCTGCTTTTTGTTTTTGATTACTTACATTAGTTTTTCCTTGTGCATCACTAAAATATTTAATAGTTGGATTTGTTAAATTAGGATTTAATGATTTAAGTTCATTAGTACTTTTTATTTGTGTATTTAATTCACTATTATTGTTATTAACATTTGCAGTAATATTAGTTGTTAAACTTGTAATTTTAGTTTTTAAATCATTTTTATCATTATTAACAATTGCACATAACATTCAGCGTGAAGTTGTTTCTTCATCTGTTATATAGGGTATTGATTCACCAGTTACTTCTCCACCAACTAAATATCTTCTTCCAACTTTACCATCAGCAATATCTTGAACATATACAACTGTATTTTGTAACATATATCTTTTCATTGCTCTTGGTGTTGCTAAAACAAAAGACATAATTTTAGTTTCATTATTATCAGTAAATGTCATATAATCATCCATTACAATTTGACATAGTACACCTTTGATGTATAAATCATTTCCATTTAATCTTAATTGTTGAGCAATTTGATTATCAGTAATTAGACCTTTGTTATTGGCTAAATAAACAATAGTATCATAAAGATTATTAGTAATAAAAAAACGACAATTATTACTATTTCTTAGTTGAAATAAAGTATTTCAAGCATCTAACATTGATTTTAAATATCCTAATGGTGTTTTATCAGTAATGTCTATTTTAGTTGCATATTTTGCAATTACATTTGTATCATTATTTGCTAAATAATCTGCTAAGTCATTAGCAACTTCATATTGCATTGTATTTAATAAATTTTGTCCATTTTCAGCATTTAAATCAACATTAGCAATTATTTCACCCGCAACCGCTTCTTCTTTAATTTCTTTTAAAATTTTAACAGTTTCAGCATAACTAACATCTAATCCTTTGCTTTTATCATTTCATTTTAATACTTTAATTTCTGAATTTTTTGGTTTTTTAACTATAAATTCAATTTTTGTTGAATTAACCATTTCGATAGGAAAAAAACTTGCTCATGGTGAATTTGATTGTTTATAAAATTCTATAAACTCTGGTGCTTCTACTAATTTTTCGGTATTATCTAAATTTTTATTGAATTGTATTGCCATTTTTTGATTTCCTTTCTGTTATAAATTATTATTTTTTTTATAATCCAATAATGTACTTTTTATTGAATTTTGTTGATTTGTTATTATTGTTTGTTGTTTACCACCTGTATTAATTATTTCTTTAAATACTGGTTGTTCTTTAATCATTTTTTTAATAGTTTCTTCAATTTTTGAATTTTCTATATTACTTGTTGTAAATTTTAAATAATCATAAAATTCAGTTTTAACTTGATATTTTTTAAATATATTAATTATTTCTTTTTCTTTAATTTCTTGATTAAGTTTATTTAACTTATTTTCTGCTTCATTAACTTTATTTTCTATTTCTTGTTGAGCATTATTTTCAGTTAAAGGTTCAGTTGTTTGTTGAACATTATTTTCATTTTCTAACATTTACATCACCACTTTTTTATTTATTTTCTTTATTAATCTTTTCATTTAATTTTGCTAATTTTTTTTGATGTTTGATAATTTTGTTATTTGCTCTAACATGTTTTGGAGTTGTGATAAATCTTTTTAATAAAACAATAATTTCTCTGCAAATTAATGTTCCAACACTTGTTCCAATAATTATTAATTCATGTAAAAATTCTTTCATCTCAATATTTTCCTTTCGATTATTTATTGTTTATTTTTGATTATTCATCAAATTCACCTTTAATAATTCTTTCAATCATACATTTTGCATCTATTAAAAGATTTGCAATTAAACGTTCATTCAGTCGTATGTCTTCTAAATCTTTTTCATGTTGTTTTAATTTTTCATTGTAATATTCAAGTAATTTTTCTTTATTCATAAATTATTCACCTCCTTTATAAATTCATGTGATTATAATCTCAATTTAGTGAAGCATTATCATGATTTAATGGTACTTCGCTCATATTATCACTACCATATTGACTGGTTGTTTCACTATTAATTGAAAATCTATTATCATTAATTAATCTTGAAGTTTCATTATTAAATGATGTTTCTTGCATTTCTTGAATATGATTAGTTGTTTCCATAGGTAGTAAATTATGGATTATTTCACTTGCACCAGCAATTATGGTAGGTACTGCATAAGCATTATTAAAATCATTATTAATACCCATAGCAACACCACTTGATATTAAACATCCACCAGTTGCCATATTACAAATCTTTCTTATTGTTTCAAATTTATTAGGTATTAACTCAGTTAATCCACTAATAAGATTTGATATACCATAAGCATTTAAACTAATATATGTATCTCAATCCATTAATGACTGATTTTCTTGTTTATTTAATAGTAATCATGGAGGACCCTCAGTTGTAGTTGTAGTAGTTATTGGCATTGGTGTTGTTGGAATAATTGGAGTAATATTATTCTTTGTTCATTTACTATAATTTGCTAATCCAATTGTTCCTAATCCTAATGCTATTTTTTTAGAACTATTAATTAATTTAGTTTTAGTATTTGGTCTTTGATTTAAATTTCAAATATCTAAACCTAATTTTTTACCAAATAATAAACTATTAATTGAACCTAATACTGGATTTGCAATTACTTGACCATAATAAGCACTTGTACCAATCATTGCACAAATTGGACTTATTCCAGTTCTAATTAATTTAGTTAAAGTATAATTTGATTGTGTATTTTCATTTGGCATTATTTAACTTCTCCGTTCATATTCAATAATTTTTCTAAAACATAATGATTTTTATCAAATTCTTTAATAAGTCATTTTTTTGTTTCTGATGGATTTTTAGTAACAAGAATTAATCTTTCTATCATATAAATTAATTCTTGTTTATCTGTTCTATCAAAAATTACTTTTAAAATTTCATCTAACATAATTTATTCTCCTTTAATTTGTTTTAAATCATTTAATAGTTCTATAAATTTTTTCATCTCTTTTGAATGATAATCAATCATTAAATAATTATCATTTCAATTAAACATTACACATGTTTCACTTGTACAAAATTCAACATTATCAATAAAAAATAATTTTTCGTCTACATTTCATTTAATTAAAAATTCGCGCTTAGTCATGGTTATTATCCTTTAATTTCTAATTTTTTAACTGTTACTTTAATTCAACCTTGATAAACATCATTATCACCAACTATTAATGCAACATTACTTTCTGGGTCAGAAACAATTATGTGTTTTGATTTAACATTTGGATATTGTCTTAAAATAATTGCTCTAATATCATTACTTGTATGAATTGCTTTGGGAAATGGTGATAATATTTCAATTTCATCTTTATTTTCAAACAAAGTAGGTAATATTATCATTAATTATTCTCCTTATTTTCAATTTGATTAGCAATTTCACTTAATATTTTTAATACTTTATATTCATTTTTTAATTCTTTAATAATAAATAATAAAAATATTATTAGTGTTATGCTGGTTATTAATATTGGTACTATTAATAAAATTTCTCATAATATCATTTTTTACTCTTTTCATTTTTTAAATCATTTAACATTAATTGAACAAAATGCACGATTTTTTTGAATATTTAAAGTATTAAAGATTTCACCAGTTACTATAATTTCATCGTTTTTGTTTAATAAAATACAGCGTCTATAAAGTTTTGGTTTATTAAAAATTAAAGTAACATAGTTTAATCCATTTCATTGACCACGAACACTATAATATAATTCTTTATTACCTTTTTCGTAATATTTTGCTTCAATAGTGTTACTAAGTTTTACTGTTAATTTGACATAATTTGTTTTATCTTTCATTTTTATAATTTCCTTAAATAATTATCAAAAATTAATATTTTTTTATGATTTTTTAAATAATATTGAATATGTTTATAAGCATCTTGTTCATGTTTTGTTAATTTTATATTTCCTTTATAATTTTCTATTTTAGTTTTATTTTTTGGTTCACTTTCTAGATAATCTCAATTTATAACATCTTGTACTAATACCATTAATGCACCAATAATTTTAGGGGTTGCTAATGGATTAGTTAATAATTGTTTTGAACTTAAAAAGAAATTTTCTACAATAACTAATATTTTTTTATCAATAAATTTTTCTTTAATTAATTGAAATTTTTCTTTATAAATATTTTTAGTTCATAAAACAGTTAATGTATTGAATGTTTCATTAAAAATAATATTATTAGTTTCATTTGAATATATAACAATTCCATTATTACCAATACCAGCAGGGTCAATTCCAATAATTAAGTCATATTGCATTATTAATCAAATTCTTTGGATTTTATTTTATTAATTAATAATTCAATAATATCAACTGAACCTTTTAATTGATTTTGATAAAATGTTTCTTTTTCTTTTTTGTATTGTTCTATATAATGACCTAAAAATATATTTAATGAACAAATTAAATTTTTCTTATATTCATTAATAACTTCTTTTTTAAAATCTTTTTTTAATTTTTCTTTATATTTATTAATAATTTCTTTTTTAAAATCTTCTCTTAATTTTTCTATATTATTTAAATGTTCTTCTGTTATTTCTTTACTACGTTTTTTCTTATATTCATTAATAATTTCTTGGTCTTTAACAGCAAATGGTTTTTCTTTATTCATTATTTATACCCCCTACTTAACTTAACATTTAAGATACAGTCATAACAAATTGCTTTACCGTTTTTGTCTCTTAAAAAGTTTTTTCTTGTTTTTATATCATTAGTATTAAAGAATAAATAATCTAATTTATGTTGTTTACATGTTCAACAAAAATACTTTTTCATTATGAGTTGAAATTTGCTTATAAGAAGTAACTAAATAATTAATTGGTAAATCATCATGTTTATATGGATTATTTATTTTAAAATCTTTTCTGTTTTCTTCTCACGTAATGTTATATTTAAAACAAGGATTAGTAATTTTAGTTTTGTTATCTGTTATTTCACCGATAAATTAACTATTATGCTGTTCATAAAATTTTAATGGTTCAAGTTTTATATCATTAAGATAATATTCTTTTGGAGCGGTTGGTTTATTAACAGTTATTTTTTGGTCTTTAATATATGGTTCTAATAATTTTATTAATTCATTACCACTTAATTCTCTTTTAATATTTTCTAAATTAAAAACTCAATATGTATATTTATCATCAGCAATAAAACTATTATTTTTAACCATTCATTTTGGACATTGTAATTTATATTCACCATAATCAATAAGAATAGATTGTGGTCTATCTTTAACAATTTGTTCTTTTTTAAATTCTATTTGCATAATAATCCTTTCCTAATATGTTCTGTTGCTTCTAGCATAAAGAACATATATTTTGATTTTTAGATTATTAATAATACTACTATTCGTTTTATTCATTCCAGCAATTCTGGGCTCAAAAATAAATTGTGAAATTTTAAAAAGAAATCGAGGCATTCGATTCAATATTTATTTAATTTATGTTTAATAAATTAATATTTTAATTGAACCGGCACCGCTCAATTTTTTTTACAAGTTTGAAATTTATTTTCTCGCCCAAAAAAATTTTTCAAAAAAAATAAAAAATAAAACCAACACTTGCTCACTGGGGAGTGGCAAGGTTGGTTAAATAAAGAATAGAATTAATACAATAGGTCCCTACAACAGGTCTATATATACTAGTTTCCAATTCGCTCCCACCCCAAGAATTACCATTAATGGTTAGTATATTTTATTAGGTATCACTCCACTTTTTATTTATCCATGCAAGTCCACATGTTCTAGCTACTATTTTTAACAACTGTGTTGTAGTTCACTTTTTTAGTTCCCTAACACGTGTTGATAATAGCGTTAAAGAGGGTTATTAATTATTAACTTTCTCCTACTTGGTCACTGCGTGTAGTAGATATTTAAAGGATGTTAATAATAAAAATTTTAAAATTTTACAATTACACAAAAAAAGACAAGATTTTTATTCTCGTCTTTTGTCATTTATTTTTAATTCAAGGGTAAAAAAAGAAAGGAGCTATTTTTAAAACTTTTTAGTTACCGACATCTTCGACACGCTCCCAAAATATTTACTTCTTAGTGACTTCAGCAATTAATTGACCAACCGTTACTTGTTCATCATCTTTTACTACTTGCTTTACAACATAACCTTCCATTGTTTCATTAATGAAAACAATTGGTGTTGTTACTTTTTTACCTTTATTCTTAACTTCTTGTAAATTAGCAACTACAATTACTTCTGATTTTTTAATTGGTTTACCTTGTTCAGCTTTAATATCAAAGCCCTTACCAGCTAATTCAACAGTATCAATACCAATATGAACTAAACATTCAATACCTGTATTTACATCTTTAATACCATAAGCATGTCCTGTATTAAATACTGTTGCTAATTTTCCATCAAATAGTGATACAAATTCAACTCCATCTTTACCTTTATATTCAGGGATAATAGCAAAACCAGTCCCTAACATTTCCTGAGCAAATACTGGATCTTCAACTTTACTAAGGTTAATAACTTTACCAGTAACTGGTGCATAAATTAATAAAGGTAATTGTTTTTTTTTCTTGAAAAACATATGTCGATTCTCCTCAAAATTATGTAAATTAGATGTTTATAATTTTAACATTAAATAATGTAACTTTAAAAATAAATAATATTTTTATTTTTTTGATAAAAATTTTTCTACTAATGATTTAACTTCTTCATTGGTTTCACATTGTAATGCTTTTGATGCTAATATTTCTGTATCCTTTTTATTTAAAGTACTAATAATTTTTCTAGTTTCTAAAACACTAGATGCAGACATTGAAAATTCATCTAGCCCTAGACCAACTAGTAGTGGAACAGCAATTTTATCACCAGCCATTTCACCACACATGGCAACAGGACGATTATATTTATGTCCACCATCAATTGTCATCTTAATCAAACGTAAAATTGATGGATGATATGGTTGATATAAATAAGACACTTTTTCTGACATACGATCAGCGGCTAAACTATATTGAATTAAATCATTAGTTCCAATTGAAAAGAAATCCGCATATTTAGCAAATATTTCTGCATTAACTGCTGCTGCTGGAATTTCAATCATCATTCCAACTTGAATATCATCACTAACTTTAACTTTTTCTTTAATTAATTCTTTTTTGCAAGTTTCATATAATGATTTAGCTGCTTTAAATTCTTCAACAGTAGCAATCATTGGAAACATAATAGCTAATTTACCAAAAGCTGAAGCACGAATTAAAGCACGTAACTGAGTTTTAAAAATATCTTTACGATCTAAACACAAACGAATGGCACGATAACCAAGGAAAGGATTCATTTCTTTTGGTAAATCTAAATATGATAATTCTTTATCACCACCAATATCTAAAGTTCTAATAACAACTTTATGTTTAGTAGCAGACAATACTTTTTTATATTCTTCAAATTGAATATCTTCACTTGGAAAATCACTACTTTCCATATAAAGAAATTCACTTCTAAAAAGTCCTACTCCTTGTGCATCATATTCAATTGCTTTAATCATATCTTTAGGTGAACCAATATTTGCTTCTAACTTTACTTCATGATTATCACTGGTTTTAGTTAATTTACCTTTAAATACTAATAATTCTTTTTGTTCTTCAATTCATGCGTTTTGTTTAGCAACTCATTTATTTTTTTCACTACTATTTAAATCAATTTCAATTTCACCAGTATTACCATCTAATACACAAAATTGATTATTTTTTACTTTTGTAATAACATTTTTTAACCCAAGAACTGCTGGAATACCAAGACTACGAGCCATAATTGCTGCATGAGAAGTTCTACCACCAATATCACATAAAAATCCTTTAACAAACTTAGGATTCAATTGACTTGTTTCTGAAGGTGTTAGATCATGACTAACAATAATTGTTTCTTCTTTAATTGCACTTAAATCAATAGTTTTAATATTTAAAATTTTACGTAAAATTCGATCACGAACATCAATAACATCAGCAGCACGTTCATGAAAATAATCATCATCCATTGCTTGCAATGTTGCAATTGCTTTATTAGCAGTACTTTCTAAAGCATTAGCAGCATTATATTTTTCTTCTTTAATTAACTTTTCAGTATCTTCAATTAATACTGGATCAGTTGTTACTAAAAAATGAGCTTCAAAAACAGCGGCTTTTTCTTCACCCAAAGTTTTTGTTGTATTTTGGATGAGTTGTTTAATTTCATTACCTGCTATTTTTAAAGCATCATGTAACTTTTTAACTTCTCCTTCTATTTCTTTTTCATTAATTTTTTTAGGATTAGTTTTGATAGTTTCATGTTTTAAGATTAATGCTTTGGCTAGAGCAATGCCATTACTAGCACCAATACCTTTCATTTTTAACATTATATATATTTCACTCCTTATAAAATATGTTTATTAATAGTCTACTAAATTATAATAAAAAAATGAAATATTGTATAAAATATTTATTATAATTTAAACTTTTTATAAATAAAAATGATTTTAATATTTTTAAATATTTTTCATATATTAATTCCTACTTTTAATGAAATTAAAAGTAGGAATCTTTTCACTATATTAATATAATTAGATAGTTACGCATTGGATAAGAGAACGATCATGATTATGATTATTATTAGGAATAAGAGATTCTCTATCTGAGTTATTTATATCTTGCACATCATTTTCATCTCATTCATTAATATTATTAATATGACCATTTATTCTTCTAGTAAGAAAATCTCTTCCATCACTAGCAGCATTCCCATTTGCTTGATTTATTATATTTGGTAATTCAGATAATACTTCATCAATAATCTTTTGTTGCTCTTCTTGCTTATATATTAATTTAAAAGCTGGTTTCATTTTATTTGTTAAATTATATAAATCAGAACTAGTTACACCAAGTGCTGATAATACCATTCCTAATTTTGGAAATGTTTCTTTAAATTGAATTCAAGCTTTTTTTCAATCTCCTTTATTTTGTGTAACATCTGCTGCATAAGTTTTAATAGCATTAGTAATAGCGCTAATAAAAAGAAAACTAACGATAAAGACTCCTAATTGACTTAATTTATTTTGATTTTTAACTCAATTTTTAAATGATTGTAGCAATGTATGATCATTATTTTGAGGGCAAAAATAATTTTTTACTGGTTCAAAAATTGTATTTAATGCATTTTTAATAAAATATTCATTAACAAATCTCATTACTGTAGCACGAACAATAGTTGAAATAATATTATTAATTGATACTATATCTTCTGTATAAGATTCTCATGTTAATGTTTCAGCAGTATAAGCAGAAGAAACAGTAATAACTAAATGATTTATTAATAATGTTGTTAAAAAAAAGTTAGTATTGGATAAACTATTTTTTATAATTTCTTTAATAGAATAGTCTTCATTTTTTAAATCAGTTTTTGATAATTCACTTAATTCATTTAAAAGTTCTTTTAAAAAATCATTACTGATTTCTGCACTAATTAAAGAATTAAATTTTTCAAAAGTAAATTCATCATTAAAATCAATATTTTTTAATTCATCTTTAATATGATTTATTACATGATGTTTTTTGATAATTGTTAACAAATTAGTACACAAATTATCTAAGTTCGAATTAATTTTATTTAATTTTTCATATTCTTTAAATTCTAAATGTTTTTCTAATTTATTAATAATAATTTCGAGTGGTAAATATTCATCTAATTCTTTTTTTGTGTTAATTGATTTGAAGGTAATAAATCAATAATACTTTTTAATCCAAATGGATAGTAAGATAAAAAATAAGATGTAAGTGTATCAACACCAGCCATAGCATAATTTTCAGGAATTTTTAATGATTCTCACATTCCTTTGCCTAATATTTCTAATTGTTCTATAAAAGTTTTACCTATTATAGACTTTTCTGATACTACAGCTATTGAAAAATATCTTTGTGCTACTCTAATTGAAATACCTGTTAATAATACAATTGGAGAAGATAAATATTCAATAGTTTTTCAACAACAATTATTTGAACTTATTTCACTTTTTTTTTAATAAATTTTGGTAAATTTTCATAAATTTCTCCTAAATCATCAAAATATATTCTTGCTTTATTTTTATATTTTTGTTCATCACTATTTCAATATTGATTAATGTAATTGGTATAATAATGAATTCTTAAATTAATATTTGCAAGTTCTGCAATAATTTTTTTAGTTTTAGTAATAACTATTTCATTATTATTTTCTACTCCCACCACTAAAGATTCCATATTTTGATTTCTTATACTGGCACTATTACCATTTATTGGACACATTTGTCTTTGCTTCTTTCCTTTTTAAACTTATATTAATAACACGTTTTCTCTATTATGTATAATTAAAATTTTATTGCATAAAGATTGAGAAAAGTTTCCAAAGATTTTTTAAACATATTTTAAAATTAACATAATATTTTCATTTTCTTTTTAAAGAAATATAGGTTTTATTTTGAAATTTTAATATTTATGTTAAATGTTCTATTTATATGTTTCTATATTAATTCAATTTGCTTATATTTCTTGATTTTATTCCAATATCTCTTTTTAAGAGAACTATTTAAATTAAAACTAAAAGTTCATAATATATATTTTTTATATATAAGAAATTATTGTTTTACTTACAAAGAATAATTGAATCAACTAAATTTCATTTTTTCTATCAATATGTAAAAGAAAAACCCCATAAATAATATATTGTAATTTCATTAAATAAAAAATAAGAATATATAACTAGATTTATTTTAAAATAACAATATATTTTTCCTTTAAGACATTACAAAAAAACATAAAAAAACTACTTAGTAAAAATAAAAAATAATACTAGTAGGCTAATAACCAATAATTTTGTGTGTCTCAAGTTCTTAGGGGCGTTGCCCCTAGTTGCTTCGCAACCTACCCCAATGGGCTAAAGCCCATGGTTCCACCAACCAAGGTTCTGGTTGGAACCAACCTTTAATATTGCTTTATTAACCTTTTTATTTTTTTTGATTTTTAATAAATATAAAATTAATAAATATAAAAAAAATCCCACTCGAATAGGAAAAAGAATAAATTACCCTACATACTTAACCTGAATTTTAATTTAATAGAACCGAGGTATGCCTCTCCTTCTTTTAAAAAAATCATATAAATATATAAATACATTACGTAAAAATATTAAATTGTCTTTAATAAAACTATTATGTTTAAACAATCGAAATAACTAAAAAAAATAAATATTTAATTATCCTTCGAGTGAAATTGCTTAAACAATTGTAATAGTTAAATATTTACTCTTAACAACCCTTTACTACTATTAACTCGTTACATTAACGCAATCATTAAGCAAATAAATATTTGTATAAATAATAACATAAAAAATAAAAAAAGTATAAAAAAACGTAATTATACTTTCACTCGAATAAAAGCATAATTACAAATAACATTATATATATATATATATATATATACAAGTATTATAATTAAAATTTAATTTAACTTTTTATTACCAAAAATTATTTTTTCAACCTTATCACCAAATACTTTATCTAACCAAGTTAAAACATCTTTATCTTTATGAATTAAATAGCCAATTTCACTAGTTCGTAAATAGTATTTATGTGATAAAGCACTTAAATATAAATAACGTTCATAATCTTCATAATCCTTAAAATAATCATTTACAACAGTACTTTCAATAATACCACCAGTTAAAATAGTATTACCATCACTATCTTTTGGAGTTTTAAAATAAAACACATTTGTAGCATTAAAACTTGCTTTAATTATATCTTGAATTGTTATTTTCTTAATACCACTAATTACAATAGGATTTTTACAATTACGACTAAAAGCATATGCTTTAATGCCTACATCCACTTGATTTAAAGACTTAACATCATCAAATGCTTTTGTAACATATTTTCCTAAATATTTAATAACAAATTCATTAGTTCCTTTTTTAACTACTTTTAAATCACTAAAACCATGAGTTCATCATTCTAATAACATACTTTTATGTACTTTTCTATTAAAAACTATATAAAAATGAACTGCTCCACGAGATTGATATTCATAAACATAAAAATACTTTAATTCACCTAAATATTTTAAACGTTTAGGGTCATTTCATCATTTTTTTAATTTAATAAAAAATAAGCCAATATCTTTTTTAGCCTTTTTAATATCTTGCATATTATCTTTATAGGTTAAAGTAACAAAACTCATTATTTTACTATCATAAAAATTATGTAATGCTTTTTGAATTAAATTATTTTTTGCACGAACAGTACTATTTTTCAATTTTTGTTTATTACCAACATAACATTTACCTTTTTTATTTCCAATATTACTCAAAAATGAAATAGGTAACACTATATTTTTCACATAACAAGCATAAAAAACCTTTTTAATATAAAAATCTTGTTGCATAACAAAAAAAACTACCTTTCGAGTGAAGCATAAATGCTTAAATAGTTAATTATTGATTAATTGATTAATACAAAAATATAATAACACATAATTATATAAAATATAACTATAAACAAAATAAAAGAAAAACGTTACTTAATTAAATTTATTATAACACCGCAACTTTGAAAATCAATAAAATTTTATTAATTTTATTATTAAAATATCATTTTAAATAAAAAAATTAGCACCATAATAAGGGTGCTAATTTAATAATATTTTTATAATATTTTATTATCTTGATTTTTTGTTCATAGTAAAGCTAATGAAATAATAGCAGCAACAATACAACCATAAAAGTAATAAAATACATAATCTCAGTTTTCATTACCAATACCAGCAATTACTACTTTTGAAAAAAGAGCATCACCAAGAAAATAACCAGATAATCCTGTAAATCCTGAAGCAGTAGCAGCTGCTTTCTTATTTGTTAGTTCAATAGCAGTAGCACCAATCATTGCTTGTGGCATATAAACACCAAAACCAGCAATCATTAAAGCAGTAATAAGCATAGGCATATTACCACGAGGAGCAACTTGCAATAAAACCAGTCCACAAAGTGCAATTAATAATCCAAATATCATTAATGGTGCTTTACGATTATTAAAAAATCACTTAGCAAAATATGCTGCAGAAATACCACCAAATAAACCAGATAATTCAAAACAGGCAGCAAATCATTTACTATGTTTTAAATCTAAACCATGAACATCTTTCATTAAAATTAATGTTCATCCTGCCAGTCCTTGTCGTACAACATATACTCAAATATTAGCAAATGCTAATATTCATAAAAATTTATTTTTTAAAATATACTTTACAAAAATTTCTTTTCAATTAAGTTCTGCTTTTTCTTCTTTATGTTCTAGAACACCTTTTCATTTTTCAACAGTAGGTAACCCTTCTGCTTCGGGGCGATCACGTAATCCTCATAAACATAATGGAATCATAGCTAAAGCAAAAATACTAGGAATTCAAAAATATAAACCATAAATTGTTCCACCCGGATCAAGTACTGTTACTAAAGAAATAACAACAACTGGTAATAAAGCAGCACCAATATTTTGTCCTGAGTTTCAAATTCCAATACGTCCTGAACGTTCTTTATCAGTAAATCAATGAGAAAATAGTCTAGCTGTAGCTGGTCAACCCATACCTTGGAAAACAGCCAACATCGCAATCAAACTCAACATCATTACAAATGGGCCAACACTAATTTTAGTTCCAGCAAAAGCAACTACACCACCCATAATAATATTTAAAATAGAAGAAACAAATAATCCAACAATCATGATTACTCTTCCTGAACTACGGTCAGCGACATTTCCAATAATAAATTTAGCACCACCATAAACAACCGCAAAAATTGTTCCCATTAAAGCATACTCCATTTTAGTTATGCTACCATTGCTTTCTAAAGCAGAACCCGCTACTGTATACGCTTGACGAGTAAAGTAGTAAAGAATATATGATAAAATGCTAAAACCAAAAACTTGATTACGTAAAATAATAAATTTTTTATTAACTTGCTTTAAGTCTTCACTAAAAATTTCTTTTTTTGCAGGTGGCTTAAAAACACATGCAAGTCTATTAAAAACAGACATTTTTTACTCTCCTTCTAAAAGGATGCATAAATTATAGTAACCCAAATAACCTGCTCTTAAAAACTTAATATAAACATACTTTAACACATAGGTTTTTACAATTTTTGTTTTTGTGGAAAAATAAATAATATTAAAAATTAAAAAATAACTCTATACCAAACTATTTTTTTGAAATACCATAAATAAATATTAACTCTACACCTTTAAAATTCATTTACATTTATTTATTAAACAGTTTTATAAAATATACTAATAATTTATTTATCCCCTTCTCAAATTGTTTAGTCCTAACCTATATATTTCAGATTATAACAGATATATTCTAAAATTGAAAAGATATTTCTTTAATTTTAAACAAAATAATTTACAATTTTCTTATGAATTTATTCTAAAAAAATTATAAATATTTATATAGTAATAACTAAAATTAAAAAAATTATTTTATCGTTTAATGTTTTAAAAATTAAAACTAATGATAGAATTAAACCATAAAATAAATTAAAAGAAAAGGTAGTGAACACATGCATAATGAAAGCAAAATACAACATATTAATTCTATAAAAGAAGTTGAACAACTTTTACAATCAAAAAAAATAACAGTAATTGATTTTTCAGCAGAATGATGTGGTCCTTGTAAAATGTTAGGGCCGAGATTTGAAAATGTTGCTAATGACGAAAAACACAAAAATATTAATTTTATTAAAGTTGATGTTGACAAAGCTAAAGAACTAGCAAAAGAGTATGAAATTCAATCAATTCCAACATTAATTTATTTTAATAAAGAAGGAAAAGAAGTTAAAAAAACTTTTGGTTTAGTTTCTGAAAAAGATATGACTAATATTATCGAAGAAATGGGAAAATAAGGTATTTATAATGGCTATTAAATTAATTGTTCTTGATCTAGATGGAACTTTACTAAAAAGTAGATGAAAAATTCATCCTAAAAATCTAATTGCAATTCAAAAAGCATATCAAAAAAATATTAAAGTTATTATTGCAACAGGAAGAGCACCAAGTTCAACCATTGATATTGCAAAAGCATGTTTAATGCACGAAAAAACCGGTCATATTATTTGTTATAATGGTGGTAACATCCTTGATATTACTAATGATAATAGATTAGATATATTGTATGAAAAATCATTAACAAAAGAGCAAATACAAACAATAGTTAAATTTGCTAATAAAAATAATTTAGCAATGTGAGGATATAGTACCGATAATAAAACAGGCTTAATTAATCGCAGATCACTAAAAGTTAAAATTATGGAAAATTTTAATAACCTACCAACTAAACAAATTGATGAGAATACCGATGAGGGTATGTATAAAATTTTATTATTTTGTAAAAAGAAAAAACAAGTTAATCCAATTTTAGAACAATTAAATACTATAAAAGATTTAGAACTTGCTACTTCTTCTCATAGTGTTATCGAAATTAATCCAATTGGTGTTAATAAAGCTGCTGCTGTACAATTTTTATGCAAAAAATGAAATATTACTCCTGACCAAGTACTAGCTTGTGGTGATGGTATGAATGATTATAAATTAATAAAGTGGGCTAAATATGGTATTGCAATGCAAAATGCTCATCCTAATTTAAAAGAAATAGCATATGATGTTACTAGTAAAAATACTTGTGGTGGTGTTGCAAAAGCTATCGATAAATATGTATTTCCTAAATCAGAGTTTGAATAAATAATAGTTTAATTTTCTAATATAATTTATTATTAAATAAATATTTTTCAAATTTACATTCTTTTAATATAAACTAACTATTCATTGAATTATTAAAAGTAGTTTTATCTAATACTATAGAAAAAGTAAGACTATCATTATAAAAAAATGAATCTTCACCAATTCAAAATTTAATATAAATACCAGAAAAATCATGTCAAATAAAAACAGATGAATTAATATATGCATGTCACATAAAACCACTTACAGAAAAATTATTTTGAATTTTAGCAGAATTATCAATCGCTTCTGTTATATCTTTTGTGCTAATTTTAATATTATGTTTTTGAGTACTTTGACTTGAATCACCAGCAGAAATAAAAGAATTATTATCAAAGCTTATACTAGGAAATAAAGTAGTAAAGTCATCCCAAGATTTAGCATAGTTAGTTCAATTTGAAAATATATTTTTTTGCTCACTATTATAAACATTTGTAGAATCTGTTCCATTATAATTAGTAGTATAATTAAAATTTACATTTTGTGTAATATTATCATTATCAAAAATATAGTTTAATGAATAGTTTTTGTCGCTAATATTAAATGGTAGATTATAAATAAAATTATAAATATCTTTATTATCAATAATTAAATCAATAATTTTAGTAACTAATTCATTATTAATTTGTTCTTTTAAACTACTTTGACTAATAAAATAATTAGCTAATTATTGAGCAATCGTTCTATCAATTTTATTAGATAATGTTGCTTTAGCAATATAATATAGACCCAATGTTTCACTTAAATTATCACTATGTTCAACTTTATCAGCACCTGCTTGTTGTGAAATATCAATGTGTTTTTCAATTCCACCTTGCTGAATTAACTTTCAATCTTGATTATCACCACTAAAATAAGAAGTACTATATTTACTTTTATTATATGGATTATATGTATCTTTAATAGTAGTTACTTTTTTAGTATTATTCATTTCTTGTTTAGTATTTTCAATATCTGATTTATCTTTATCAGGAACAATGACTTTGGTATTATAAACTAGATTACCTGTTGTATCTACTAAAAAAGTATTTTGAGCATTGGCAAAAGTATAATTTTTTAATGCTGAAGTATCATAACTGTAAAACTTATAATCAGTTATTGATTGGTTAGTAATTCAATCACTAGTATCTAAAACATTTCATTGATTATTAAATAATGAATTTGTAGAATTCTTTATTGATGATTTATTTGTTAAGCTACTGTTATTAACAATATTATCATTAATACTATTAATAATAGTATTACTTGTTAAAATTAATGTTGTTAATGTACTTAATGTCATTAGTAATTGTTTCATTCATATACCTACCTTTTAAATAATACAATTTTAATAATTAGATATCTTTTTATATATACTCATTAAAATTATAACGATATTGAACTTATATAGTTATTTATAATATAACACAAATTTTTCTTATTTTTTTAATAAAATCTCATTTAAAAATGTCTAAAAATTAACCTAATATTTGGAATTAAGTTAATAATAAAAAAATATATTATAATTAAACTATACACAGATAGAACTTTTGTTCTTAATGATGTTTAGAGAGAGGTGAAAGTAATGGAATTTGATTTTGATGTTATTACAATTGGTGCTGGTGTTATTGGTGCTGCTATTAGTGATGAATTATCAAAAAGAAACTTAAAAGTAGTTATTTTAGAAAAAAATTTAAGAATTGCCCAAGAAACATCAGAAGGAAATTCTGGAGTCATTCATGGTGGATTTGATCCAACACCAGGAAAACTAAATGCTAAATTAAATCTAGAGGGCAGAAAATTATATGAAAATGATTGATTTAAAAATTTAGATTTTCCATGAAAAAAAATTGATTCTTTAATACTTGCTTTTAGCAAAGAAGAAAACTCAGAAATACAAACATTATATGCACGCGGTATTACTAATGGTCTTGCTAAAAAAGAATTATCAATATTAACAAGAGAAGAAGTAATTTCATTAGAACCTAATGTTAATCCAAAAGTTACTAGTGCACTACTTTGTTTTGCTTCATATGCTGTTGATCCAGTATTATTAACACAATCTTTAATTAATCGCATGATTAAAAATAAAGGACAACTAAAAGTTGATCATCAAGTAATTAATATTGAAACATTAAATTCAGGTTTTCGAGTTACTTGTTTAAATAAGCAAAAAAAAGTAACTTTTACTTCAAAATATATTATTAATGCTGCTGGTCATTATGCTGATGATATTGCAAAGTTAATAAATTGTCAAGATTTCACTTTAAAAACTAGAAGAGGACAGTATTGTATTCTTGAAAAAACCGAAAATCATATTATAAATAATCACATTCTATTTATGATACCTACTATTCATGGTAAAGGAGTAATAGTTGCCCCAATGCTTGATGGTCATATCTTGGTGGGTCCTACTTCTCATGAAAATGTACCGAAAAGTGATACTAGATTAATTACAATTGAAGATATTGAACTTATTAATAAAATTGGTCTAAAAATTATTCCAACTTTAAATATTAATAAAACTTGTAAAGTAATTAGTGGTTCACGAGCAATTTGTGTTGAAACTGATGATTTTTTCATAAAATTTGCTAGTAATAATCCTAACTTTATTAATGTTGCTGGTATTAAATCACCAGGTCTAAGTTCAGCACCAGCAATTGCTTTACTAGTAGCAAATATGATAAAAAATATTTAATTTAAGGAGGAAAATATTATGTCAGAAGTCTCACAAGTAATTATTGGTGAACTATTTGGCACATTTATCCTAATTTTACTAGGAAATTGTGTTGTTGCTAACGTTTTATTAAAAAAAACAAATGGAGAAAATAGCGGTTGGCTTGTTATTTGTACTGGATGAGGATTTGCTGTTGCTATTGCTGCAATGTTAAGTGGAATTTCAGGAGCACATTTAAATCCAGCTGTTACTATTGGATTATGAGTTGCTAATAAAAAAACAGCTTTTATTGGGGAAAACTTCCTTTATATTCCATTTTATATTTTATTTCAATTTTTAGGTGCAATGTTAGGACAATTAGTTGTTTACTTAGCATATTTTAAACAATATAACATTACTGAAGATAATAATAAAATTTTAGCAACTTTTGCAACAGCCCCAGCCGAACGTAGTTATATTTGAAATACTATAACAGAAATTATTGGAACATTTATGCTAGTTATGATTGTTTGTGCTACTATTGGTATTAAAAATTTAGTTATTAATTATAAAATATTTAATAGTGGTTCTGCGTTTATTACTGGACCTGCGACTGTTGGTATTGGTGTTATGGTTATTGGACTTGCTATTGGTGGACCAACAGGTTTTGCTATTAATCCAGCTCGAGATTTAGGACCAAGAATTATTCATGCTATTTTACCAATAGCAAATAAAGGAAGTTCTGATTGAAAATATGCTCCAGTGCCTGTTATTGGACCAATTTTAGGAGCAATTATTGCTGGTGGTTTAATTCAAGTAATTGAAATACTTTAATAAAAGTACAGAAAGGATAAATAATATGTCAGAAGAAAAAAAATATATTATGGCATTAGATGAAGGTACATCTAGTTGTCGTACTTTAATTATTGATAAAGAAGGAAAAATTACTGGTATCCATCAAATTGATATACCTCAGCACTACCCCCCTCAATCAGGTTGAGTTGAACATGATGCACTTGGAATTTGAAATAATCAATTAACAACAATGCAACAAGCTTTAAATAAAAGTAATATTAAATCTAATCAAATTGAAGCAATTGGTATTACTAATCAACGTGAAACAACAGTAGTATGAAATCGTGATACAGGTTTACCAATTTATAACGCTATTGTTTGACAAGATCGCAGAACAGCAGATTACTGTGAAGAGTTAACAAAAAAAGGATGAAAAGAAAAAATTCATAAAAAAACCGGCTTACTAATTGATTCTTATTTTTCTGCTACTAAAATAAAATGAATTTTAGATAATGTTAAAAATGCACGTGAATTAGCAAAAAAAGGAAAACTAGCTTTTGGTACTATTGATAGTTGATTAATTTATAAAATGACAAATGGTATTGAAAATAATGTTGAAAAAACTAAACATGTTATTGATATTACAAATGCTTCACGAACAATGTTATTCAACATTAATACTAAAAAATGAGATGAAGAATTACTAGAATTATTTGATATTCCTAAAAATATGCTACCAGAAGTAGTTCCCAGTTCAGGTAAAATTGGAACTACTTATAAAGGAATGTTATTCCAAAATGATGAGCAAGAAATTCCTATTACTGCTGCAATTGGTGATCAACAAGCTGCATTATTTGGTCAATTATGTTTAACACCTGGTGAAATCAAAAATACTTATGGTACTGGTTGTTTTATTTTAATGAACATTGGAAATACTCCTCTTTTTTCAAAACAAGGTTTACTAACCACTATTGCTTATCAAATATCAGGCGAAGAACCAGTTTTTGCTTTAGAAGGTTCAGTTTTTATTGCAGGAGCTGCTGTTCAATTTTTACGTGATCAATTACGAATGTTATATCGTTCCGATGAAAGTCTATGATATTCACAAATTGTTGATCCTAAAGAAGAACAACGTATTTATGTAGTACCTGCTTTTGTTGGTTTGGGTGCCCCTTATTGAGATTCAACAGCACGTGGTGCTATATTTGGTTTAGAACGTGGTACGAAACGTGAACATATTGTTAAAGGTACCATTGAATCATTAGTTTATCAGTCACAAGATGTTATTCTGGCAATGCAAGCAGATGTTAAATTAAATAAAGATTTAAAAGATTTAAAAATTAAGATTAAAGTTGATGGTGGAGCAAGTAATAATTCATATATTATGCAATTCCAAAGTGACATTAGTCGTACTAATTTAATTAAACCTAAAAATACTGAGACTACAGCAATGGGTACTGCTTACTTAGCAGGACTTGCAATTGGATTTTGAAATATTAATGATATTAAAAAAATAAATAAAATTGAAAAAGAATATAAACCAATGATGACAGAAAAAAAAGCAGAAACTTTTTATAAGGGTTGACAAGAAGCAGTTAAAAGAACACGTGGTTGAACTACTTCTATTAAATAAAAATAACTGAATTGACAGTATAAAATAATTAAGTAAATTTACTTAATTATTTTATTTTGTTTTTTTAGTTGTTAAGAATATAAATCTAATTCATCAATTAAAGTAAATACTACTCCAGCAAACTCTTGTGAAATATCTGAAGAAGAATCATTATTATCAAAGAATAAAACATCAAAATTAACTTGAATATAATATTGTCGTTTTTTGCCATTATCATAATCGTCATATTGATTATTAAATTGAATATTTCCAACTCCATATAAATATAAACTAGAATATCAATCTTTTACTGCTTTTTTAGAAATACGACATTTAATACCTGAATCATTTAAATATTTTTCAATAACAAAGAATAATTTATTAAAATAAGTATTATTTAATTCAGAAAGAATTTTAACATTTTTTATCTTATTAGTATCATCTGAACTAGGTATAGTAGTATATTGAGGTCAATAACCATTATCAGCATTTACTCATAATCCTCAAAATTGTGTATGATAATTAGTTCAATAACTAGCTGCAAATGTTTCAACTATAATTTTACTTGCAAAATGAGGTTCGCTTAATAATATAGGTAATGGTCTAACATTTTGAATCATTGATGCTACTGCTGCATATCGACCTTCAGCACGTCAAATTGCAAGATATTTATTATTTTTTCTATCATTTCAAAATTCTGTGGGTATTGCTTTTCTTAAAATACCAGTTGCTGCTCTTTTTTGTTCTTCGGCATCATATTTATAATTAATTTTAACTATAAAATTTAATTCTTCTTTTACTTTACTATTTTTTGTTGGTTTAATTTTTATTTTTAATTCTTTTCCTTGTACAATATCATTAGTACTTAAATTTTCAAATTCAATTTTGTAATCTTCATTAATAACAGCGCTAGGATAAAGATTTTTTATTTTATTAGCAATCATTTCTCTAATACTATTAGTACTATTAAATTCTTCAATTGTGGTTACCTTTGTAATAGTAAATTCACCAATAACTTCTTCTTTAGAACAAATATTATTGTTACTATTATTATTTATCTTTTCTTCTAAATCTATTTTTTCTTTTTTTATTTGTTCAAGTTTTGATTGAATTTTAATTATTTTTTCTTGAAGTTCTTTTTTTCAAGTTCTTTTTTATTATTTTCTAAAAGTTCTTTTTCTAAATCTTTTTGTTTTTGTTCTAAATCTTTAATTTCTTTATCAATTTTAGCTGCTTTATCATAATCAGCATCTTTTACAAATTGTTCTTTTTCTTTAATTAAATTATTTTTATTATTTTCTAATTCACTTAACTTATCTTTAATTTCTTGACTATTAGTATTATTATTATTTATTTTTGCTTCTAATTCTTTAATTTGTTTATTCTTTTCTTCAATATTTTTGGTTCACTTTCTCAATTTCTTTCATAGATTTATCATTATTATAATTTAGAAGTTGATCCATTTTTTTATTAATTGTTTCACAACATTGACTATTATCATTTTTTTCATTAGATTGACAATTATCAAGTTTTTCATTTATTTCTTTTAATTGCTCTTGTAAAATTTGACAATTAATTAAATGAATCTTATTTTTTTTCTTTTATTAAAATTTCCAATTGTTTTTTAACACTATTGATTTGTTTTTCAATAGCTTCTTTTTCTTCTATATTAGCTTCTAAGTCCTCTAATGACTCTGGATCATTTTTAATATTTTGAATTTCTTTTTCCTTTTCATTTAATTTCTTTTCAAGTCTTTCTAATTTCTCTTTTAATAATTCAATTTTAGGATTAGGTTTTATTTCATTATTATCTTTTTCATTTAATTGTTTTCTTAATTTTTCAATTTCTTTATTAGCTTCTTCTAACTTATTTTTTAGTTCTTGTAATTTTTCATTATCACTACAGTTTTTAATTTCTTCTTTTAATTTAGATACTTCTTTATTAACTTCTTCTAACTTAGACTCTACTTCTTCTTTAGCCTTACTAGTTTCATCTAATTTAGATTGAACTTCCTCTTTTTCTTTACTTATATTTTCTTTTTCTTTATTCGCTTCTTCTAATTTAATTTCTAATTCTTTTATTTTTTCATTATCATTAGCATTATCAATTTCTTTATTAGCTTCTTCTAACTTAGACTCTACTTCTTCTTTAGCCTTACTAGTTTCATCTAATTTAGATTGAACTTCCTCTTTTTCTTGAGTAATTTTTTCTAGTTGCTTTTGTAAATCTTCTATAGAAATATTTTCTTCATCACTAGTATACATTGATTTTTTCTCCTTCTATATATGTTAAAAATAACATTTTTTATAATCTGATTTTTAATTAAATTTAAAAATAAAAATATCAGAATAGTTCTAATTTATATTAGTAGTTTCCTTGTACCAATATTAAGATTCATCAAAAATATAATTTTTTTAATTTTATTTAATATAAACAATTGTAAATTTAAAAAAGTATAAAATAATATTGAATTATATGGTATTTTGATTAAATCCCAATTTAAATTTATAATTGAAAAAATAAATATACAATAAAAAAAGTACTTTAATTTACTAAAATACTTTTTTTGATTTATTAAATTTCAAAATCACATAATTATATAATATAGAAATATTATTATACATTTACTATATACTGTTTTATATAGTAAATGAGCGTGGCTTTGAAAGAAATGATTGTTCAAACTCTGTTTTAAGAATTGAACTACTAATTCCACCATCCAAAGAATTTGTACCCTCACAATAGTTATTGAATGTTCCATAGTTATTTCTTGGCTTAGTAGTAGATCCAAAATTACTATCTACTTTCTACTCTTCAACAGCATCAAAAAATTCTTCATCACTTTCAAAAGATAGTTTTGATTTTTCAAAATTTCATTCTTCTTCATTACATAATTGTCCAATAACACTAGAAAATTCTTCAATACTTTCTAATTCACTAAAAACATCTATTAAACAAGAATCATTAATAGAGGATTGACATGATGTTACTGATTGTTCAATATTACCATTATTTTGTTGATAACCAGTTCATCTTTTAATAGTATCTATAACAGTACTCAGTTTTGGAAGAAATGGTATTCCTTCTTTATTAACCATACAATTAAGTAAAGATGAAACTAGAGAAAGAGTTATACCACCAATAACTTTTGGAGCATCTGTTGACAGTTTTTTTTCAAGTAAATTCTTGATTAGATATATAATTCTCAGTACCTCATGTTATAGCCATTGATATTGGTGGTATAAAAAATAATGGTAAAATATTTTTATAAAAAAAATTACTATTTTCATCACTATTTTGTTCACTATTAAGAAGTTGATTTTCTATATCATTAATATTGTTATTAAATAAACTTTTAACTTTTTCTCAACCTAATTTTATTACTTTTTCTATCCTAGAAATGATTGCACCATGAAAAGTCATATTTAACACATAACTAATAAATTCAATAGTTGTCTGTTCAAGAATTTCCATTGAAATTCAACTATTTAAAATATTATTAGAAGCTCTATCCAAAATTACACCAGAATAACTTAAAAATAATAAGAAAGGAATAACTTTTATTATTTCTTTTCCTACATTAATATTATTTTCATTGTTTTTTCATTTATCTATAACTCAATTTTCAATATTTTCGATTGAATCAAAAATAAAAGGTTCAATAGCTGTATCACAACCAATAAGTATACCACTAAATATCAAACTATCCTTAATAGTTTGTCAATTTCATGGTGTTTTAGCAACAGTAGTACTAATTATCATTTGAGCAGTGATATTACCAGAAAGAGCAACAATAAAAGTAATATTTTTACCTAAAAGTTTAGTTATTTTTGATAAATATTTGTTTTCTTTAATAGCAGTTTCTTCAAAAATAGATATTGTACTACTATTAGATATGCTAGAAAAATCACCACTTGAACCCAATAAACTTATTGCACTATCATCAGACATTCTACGAATATTAGGATTTTGATTACCTATAAATAAAGGAGACATTTTAAACACTTCTTTCATATATAATAATATTTTTTTTAAGTTGCTACTTTTTTAAAATAAAAAGTAGCTTACAGTAATATAATTATTATGTGAAACTACTTCTTTTAGTCGCATATATTATTTAACCTAAAAAGGTATGAAAAAATAATAGTATGTGTTTTATAACTTGTCTATATTTTTTTAATTTTTTTAAAACAAAAATAGTTATAAAAGTAATTTTTATTATTAATTTTTATCTTTTCAAAAAGGAACTAAAAATTTATTAATTAACTATTAGTAGTAAAAATAAAAGTTAAACCTTCATATTTATTACCAAAAGCAATATCCTTTGAATTTTTATCCTCTAATCCAATTTTTATATAATCATAATATTTATCACCAAATTTTTTATTACCAGTAATAGCAATAACATTATTATATCCACCAGCATTTAACAAATATGGTTTAAAATTATCAAAAGTTAACCAAGTAACGGGTTTTTTTGGAATAAAATTTAACAATGGAACTAAAATATTATCAAGTAAAGGGTTTTTCACTTCTTCAGAAGGAATTCACTCTTGAAATGATTTTCAAAAATTTTCAGCTGCATCTGAATTATTTCTTAAATATTGTTCTTTTTGATTTTTTTCTTCTCTTTCAAAAGTAGCACCAGCAGTAACTAAATCATTATAAAATCCACCACTATCCTTTTTATTAATTGATAAATATTGTGTTCCATTAACTAATGGTTCTAATTTTTCATTTATATAATCTTGTAATGGACTAAAATTAGCATTAAAACTACAATCTTTTACTGCAGAATTATTATAAATAGTTAAATGAATTTTAATGTTAGTACTATTAATTTTTTTATTTCATCTTGACCATTAGTAATTTCATAAGTAATTTTACTAAAATCTTCTGGAGCAGTATTAAACAAGTTCCAAATATTGTCTTCAATTAATTTTTTAAAATCAGAAACATGAGTTTTATTTTCGGGTTTTAAAAAATTAGTAAAATTGGGATAAGTATTATTAGCAATTAAATTTGCAGCATCTTCTAATAATTGCTGATAATCAACTGATGAATTGTGAAAAACATCACATGCGCTAATATTAATACTAGTAATACTAGTAAATGCAAAAACACTTATAATTTTGCTGAGTTATACTTGTAAGTGCAAGTAAATAAAATTGCAAAAAATTCTCATATAAAAATTTCATAATGCTAAATTTAGTTTAGAAAAAAGTAAGGAGTTTTTATATGAGTTATAAACATCTTGGCATAGATGAAAGGATTTATATTGAGAATCAATTGAAATTTAAATTTAAAATTAGTGAAATAGCTAAAAATCTTAATCGAAGTATTAGTACTATTATTCGAGAAATTAATAGAAATAAAGATAATAATCATTATTTTTCATTAATTGCACAAAATAAAGCTGAAAATCGAAAACAATCACATATTAGTTTTCATAAGTTTAAAAATAAGAATTTAGTAAAATATGTACAACAAAAATTACTATTAGGTTGATCACCTGAACAAATTTATGGCAGAATTAAAAATTTTCATAAAGAGTGAGTTATTAGTTTTAAAACAATTTATACTTGAATTTATTTTGGAATGCTTGATAAAGTTACTAGTAAAAATTTAAGAAGAAAAGGTAAAAAACGAAAATCTAAAGAAAATCGTGGCAAGTTTAATGGTAAATCAATTAAAGAACGAGATATAAATGTTAATGATCGTATAACACTTGGTCATTGAGAAGGAGATACTATAGTATCATCACGAGGTAAAAGCAAATCATGTTTAATAACTTTAGTTGAAAGAGTATCACGATTTACTTTAGCAATATTAGTTAAAAACAGAACTACTAAAGTTATTAATAAAAATGTTAGTTATTATTTATCAATTCTTCCTAAAAACATTGTTAAAACTATTACTTTTGATCGTGGCAAAGAATTTTCAAATTGACAACAACTTGAAAAAAATTTAGATATAAAAATTTATTTTGCCAATCCATATTCACCTTGACAAAGAGGTACTAATGAAAATACTAATGGTTTAATTAGAGAAAAATTTCCTAAAAAATTTATTTTTTCAAAAACTAATAAAAATGAAGTTCATAAATTTATATTGTCTTTAAACCAAAGACCAAGAAAAATACTAAATTATCTTTCACCAATCGAATATTTGGATAGAAAAATAATTTAGTTGCACTTACCTTTACAATTTAGCTTTTTAATATTTTTTTCATAATAAACTTCCTTAGATAATCACTACTTTTTTAGTATTATCTTCAAATTTTTCTTTTTTGTATTAATAATTCTATTTTTAATTTGTGAAATTTCAACGCGATCTGTTATTTCATAAAATAAATGATAATAAATATATTTCAACTCACTAACTTTAATATTTTGTTTTTCAACAAATATTAGAAATTGATAAATTTCATGTAAAAGTTCAAATATTTTATTTTTTTCTTCATTAGTTAATACTTTTTGTTTTAATTCATTTCGAATAATTATTGGTGCTTCTTTAACAAATAGAAAATCACTAATGATATTTTTATAATCTCAATTATAAAATATTTTAAAATCATCAACTTTGGTTTTAACATCTTTAATATTTTTTAAAATAGTTTTAACATCGTTTTTAACTAAACTTTGAATAAAGACTGCTAATATTAATGCTAAAGAACTAGCGGGAATAAAGTACTTTAAAACTTGATCAATGTTAATAGCACCCTTAGTAAAATTCAAAATTGAATTTTTTACAATTAAATATAAAACTTCAAAACCTAAAATAATAAATAATGATCGTTTTTCTATATCTTTTCATCAATGATTACCAAGAATCTGATTTTTTTCTTCTAATATTTTTTCTAAAATAATATAAATAATAAAATAACAAAATCAATAAGTTAAAACAAATAATGTGGTAAAAACATTAGTAAAACAAAAAATATAAGTAATGTTTCTAGCAACATTTAATACTAATAAAGCTTTAAAAATAAAGAAATTATTTTCAAAATTTGAAATTACCTTATATTTATTTTCAATATATTTTTTCATTCAACATCTGATTTGAATAAATATTAAAGTATTACTTGCAATACAACTACTAAAAATAGCAATATATAAATAAGTTTTTAAAGTAATAATAGTTTCATCAGTAATACTAGCATTATTAAAAAAATCAAATGTTAAAATTTTATTAAAAATACTACTTTTAACTTCTCATAAAATTGCACAAATAATCAAACAAATTGTTAACAATATTCATAAGATCGTCTGCATCAAATATTTATTGTTAAATCATTTTCAACTTGATTTTAATAATTGATAGTTATTCATAATTTTATCTACCTTATTTTTAAATTATTATAAAGTAATTTATATAAATTATTATTATAATTGTAAGCTATTAACTCACATTTGTGCTTGCGTTAAATTTAAAATATCTTTACTAATCATTGCTAATAATTTATTAATAAACTTTTCAAGATTAGTAGTAGTGGGTAAAACCATCAATTTTCCTTTTCCATCATTATAAGGATTTTTTCCTAATTCATATTTTCAACTTAATGTTAATTGTTCATTTTCTATGTGAATAACTGGTAAATCCTTATTTCCTAAACTATAAGCAAATTCATTAAGTAAATTCATTACTTTTGGTTCTAAAATTAATCTTAATTTAATTTGATTATCACATTTTACTTCAAATAAATCTTCAAATAAATGTGATTCTAATTGAACTTTCTTTTTACTACGAAATTTTTTTGAAAATATATTACGTGGTGTTAATGTCATTGTAAAATTATTATTCCTAATAATAGTTGTGTAATAAACAAAACGTGTATAATAACAAGTAATTTTTTCTGTTTCAATAACTTGAGCAGCACTATTATATCCAGAACTTGTTTCATACATAACTTTTTGGTTAATGATACTTCCATAGTTAAAATTTTGACCATTAATACTTCCTATCATTACTTGTTCGCAATAATTATAATAATTAGGTTGTTCATCTAAAGGTAAATTTCCTTGTGGTTCAATTGTTCAATAATCACTAATAGTTGTTAAATTCATTTGTGAATTATTATCTTTAATAACTCATTGATAATAGTTAATAATTGGTAATTCTTCTATTAATTTTTCATGAATTTTAGTTTTTAATACAAAACTCTGTACTAATAAAAAAAATCCAACAATGAATCCAATAATACTAATAATGGTAAATGGTTTTTTAATAAATGATGATTTGTTAATACCAATACTAGCACCAATAGCAATTAGAGCAATAATGGTAGTAATAATTCATAAACTAATTCATAAACGATTATTTATTAATTTAATTCATCAATGATTACTACTATTATTATAGTCAGTATGAATATTATTAACAATCTCATTTACAACCTTTGGCGATAAATTATGTTTCATAATTATTCCATTCTTTTTTAATTCTTAATATAGTTTATAACTAATTTTGTTTTATAAAAAATAGAAAAAGACTAACTATAGATGTAATAATCTATTTAGAAGTCTAAAAACCTATTATTATAAAACTAATTACATTATAACATATATATTATTAGTTTTTTTCTAAAAAATCATTAATTTCAGTAATATTAACAGGTGCATTTTGTGGAGGTTTACCTGCATTACCACCATGCATATATTTTGCAGGAACTGCTACCATAAAAACTTTAGGATCGATTCGAACTATTTTTGTTTTAAAAAAATTATATTCTAATAATGACATTGTTGTCATCATCATTTTATATTCATTACCTGAATACAAACCTTTCACATTTCAAACATTACCACCACGTAAATAATTATTTCGATAAATATCATTACGGATTTGCTCTAATTCATTAGAAATAATAAAGACACTCATCAACATATATTTTGGATAAACTCTATTCATAACAAAAGCTGCTACATAAATATAAACAAGCGTTGACATAAAATAAGGTCTAACTAAAAAATTATCAACAAGACTAGTTTTCTGTAAAAAAGTTCCATCAAGAATTAAAACAATAACAACAATAATAATATTAGTATTTCTAATAATAGTAGCAATTGAATATTTACGTTTCATAGAAATATAAGTACTAATAAAATCCATACCACCACTAGATCCACCAGTTTTAAATAAAATACCAATACCAGCACCATAAATTAATCCACCTAAAGCAGCAAAAATAAAAGTACGTGGTAAAACTAAGTGCCAATAATCTGTAGTACCTTTTAATGGCTCATTACCTAAAACTTGAAAATTTTTAAGAACATCAATTGATGTTAACAAAAAGTTAATTCCGTTTTGAAATAACAAATAAATAATAGTATAAAGAGTAAAACGAAATCCAACCTTGAATAATCCTCAAATAATGATAGGACCATTAATAAGAAAATATACTGGATAAAATCAAAATGCTTGGCTTGTTTCTTGTTCAGTAATACTGCCATTATAAGATAAGGCAATAAATTTAGCTATTAATTGTGCAAAAGCTGATAAACCATTAGTATATAAACCAGCACGATTAATAAAATAAAAAAAGGAAACAGTTGTTAAAAAAGCACCAATAAAAATTAATAATAAATTTTTGGAAGTTATTTTTCAATTAAAGTTTTTTCATGAAGAATGGATCTCTTGCTTAACACCAATATTTTTAAAAGTAAAGGCATCAACAATTAACGGTGGCTCTTTATCTTTATTTTTTGCTTCTGAATTATTGGACATATTAAACTCCTTTTTAACTATTAAATTGAAGTATTGTTGGAACATAATTACTATCATCATAAGGCGAAGGTAAAGACATGTCAATTAATGAATTTTGAAAACTAATCACAAAATTAACTTTAAGTTCTAATTTATTAGGACCAGAACTTGTAACTTTTTGACCATCAATTCCTTTGATATTAATATTAACAGAATTAACATGAGGATTATTATTTAATGCTAAACTTATTCCTTCTTGAACTAAAGTTTTAGTTTTTTGAGAAAAATCAGCATATGTTTTATCAATATCAGGTTTAGTTTTTTCATCAACACTAATTGGTACTATTTGTTCTGATAATTTAGTAACATCACTAACACAACTATAAACTATGTAATCGCTTTGTGTATAAGAACATTTTATATTAAAAGTTTTTTTTATGTATTGTTCAACTTTAAAACTTTTATCATTATTTACTACTCCAACTTGATAAGTAATATTAATACTAATTCTACCAGTTGAAGCATCAACATCTCAAGTTCTTGCTTTTGTTGATTCATCTATTTTGCCATTATCAATCGTAAAATAATAACATTTAGTACCCACTTCTAATTGACTATCAAATCAAGTTGGTTCTTTAATATTTGCTTTATCTAAAATTAATTTGGCAAGTGATTGTGCAAGACTGTTTTCTAATGCTTCATTTTTAATAACTTGTTCTTTTTCGAGTCTTTGACCATCAACAGGAACATCCACTGGTTTTTTAATACCAACTTTTGATAAAGTTGCTTCTCAACCATTATAATTACCATTACCATTAGTAATTGCTTTTAAAATACTATCTTGTTGTTGATCAGAACAAGCTAAAACTGGCGTTACTATTCCACTACCAAAAGCAATAGTACCCATTAATGTTAAAATTTTTTTCATAATTATAATCATTCCTTAATTTATAAAATATCATATATAAATTGTAACTTATTTTTATTATTTTGCTATACACTATCTTCAAAATCTTTATAATTAATATTAGTTTATATTAAAGGAATTGATAATATGTTTAAAATTTTATATACACTAGTTACTATTTCACTAGTCACTTTTACTAATTTAAGCCAAGTGAAAATAAATAATTATCATCATAAAGAAATAAAATCAGAAAATACTATCCTAAACGAACAAAGTTTAACCTTAACTTTTGAAAGTGGAAATTTTTATAATTGAAATAAAAATGATTCAACTAATTCTATTGCTGGTATTTTTACAAATTCACAAGCACAATCTTATTTATTAAATAAGGATGGCACATATAATAATTTAGACTTACAAATTAGTAATTTTATTAGATTTGATGATAACTTAGGAATTGCTACTTTAAATAATTTTCATAAAAGTGATGATAGTAATTTTATTAATAATTCATTTTTAATGACTAAAAATGGTATTAGTGATGATGCTACTGCCATTGAAACTCCAAATCATACTTTTACTAACTTTGGTAATAATATCGTTAGTACCGATATTGGTGCTGACTTAATTAATACAGACGGAAAAGTAACTAAGTTAGTTACTCTCTATCATTATGGAAAAGGTAAAACTAGTTTTACTACTATAAATGCTACTTTTGGCGTTTTTGTTGGTGGTGATCAAAATTCTTATATTCTAAAAGTTGATGGTAATATCAAACCAATTAATATTAATGTTCCTAATCCAATACTATTAAATTCTTTTGTTGCCATTAATGATAATGGTGGCATTATTCGTGATGTTAATGGGCAATTATTTTATTTAACAATAGATGATAATGGTAATGCTACAACAAAACCATTAATTATTAATAAGGAACCACTGTTTAGTACTACTATTGTTTTTTTTAGCAAGACTGGTAACAATCAAGGAATTTTAAATATAAATCTCAAAAATAGCTCCAAATTTTTTGGACAACCTTATCATTTAAGCATTACTGATAGTAATGATATTAAACTTACAAAAATTAATGAACATTATATGAATAATTTCATTTTACTTCATGATGGTTTAGGTGTTTTTATTGATGAACAAGAAATTGGCTATTTTGTAAATGAATTAGGTACTTTTACTAAAATTGGTTATTGTGCCAATTTCCAAAGAATAAATGATAATCTTGGTTTTATTAATAATAATACAAGTAAATTATTACTAAGTGATAGTAAAAATAACAATTGAAGTCGAATTAATACTATTA
This sequence comes from Spiroplasma endosymbiont of Thecophora atra, assembly GCF_964019735.1. Classification (NCBI taxonomy): domain Bacteria; kingdom Bacillati; phylum Mycoplasmatota; class Mollicutes; order Entomoplasmatales; family Spiroplasmataceae; genus Spiroplasma; species Spiroplasma endosymbiont of Thecophora atra. Next base: position 760,346 of record NZ_OZ026464.1, read on the forward strand.
AATTTACTAAAACTAAAGATGAACAATTGACTAATTTTATTAATTCATATATTGATAAAGATAAACTCACTGCAGTTAATCGTACTAATAATTGAATTAGTAATAATAGTTTAATTTTAAATGTAACTAATGATGAGCTAAAAGATATTACTATTAATGATAATCAACCATTATTACCAAATATTAATAATAGTATTACGACTATTATTAATAGTAATTCTGAAATTAATATTAAATTTGAAGATGAAATAATAACTTATCATGTATTAATATATAATCAAAATATTTTGCCAACACTAGATAATAGTACTAATACTAATACTAAATATGTTGGAATAGTAAATAATAATTTATATGATATTAATAGCACTAATACTAATGACGGTTTTACAATTAATTTTAACTATGATAATACTATCCAATTTGTAAATATTATTACTATTGATAGTACTACTATGAATAAAATGAATTTATGAACATTAAAACCAAAAACTACTTTTAAATTAAATGCCAAAAGCAATAATAATGTATATTTACTACAAACTGTTAATTGAAATAATATTAGCAACTGACAATATTTTACTATTTATCATGGTAATAATTTACCTATTGTTGAATTTTGAACTGCTGATACTGGTATAAAATTATGAAATGCTGCTTTAAAACTTAATTATACTTCTAAGGAGCTAGAAAATATGAATGCAAAAGAAATTAATAATCTAAGAAATTTATCAGTTAATTGAACAATTAATGAAGCGCGTGGTAATACTTTAGGTTATATTATTTCTGGTTTTCTTGGTATTGGTTTCATTTTAACTATTATTGCTATTATTTATGATTGATACTTAAAACAACAATTTAAAAAAAAGCAATCTAACACAAAGACAAATTTGAATTAATACAAAATAACTGTTCTTTTATTTTTTTGGAATTAGGTTTATCATTTTTTAAGCTATTTACTGCTTCAACATTAACTGATAAACTTAGTTCATTAGATTTCCGTCTTTCACTTTGTTCTTCTCTTATTTTTCTAACTCAAGGATTAAATGAATTAGCAAAACCTAAAAAATCAGTTTGTTTTACAAAACAATTATTTGGAACATAATATCCTTTTGTTTTTATATAAAACAAAAAAGGTTCTAGAAATTTTTCTCATAAAAAAATTCCATCATTAAAAGGTTCATAAACAGCAAAATAAGAAATAGTCTGTTTATCTACTTTTATTCCATTAGGAAATGTAAAATCAGTTAATAATTGTTGATTAGGTAAAAAAAATGTATAAAAATTTTCATTAAAATCTCTAACGTTAATATTAACAAGTTCAAAAGAATGCTGGATTGGACATAATTGATCATTTATTGCCTCTTCATAACCCAAATTTTTACTTAATTTATCAAGAAATACTTTGTTTTCTAAAGTATTTGATATTTCTAAAGAGTATCTAAAATCAAAAAAATTTTCATAATTATGACCTTTTTTAAAAATTTTACTCAAATCTCTTTCTCTATAACTATTTGATCAACTATCTATTTTCAATGCTGCAAATGAATTAGTAGGTATTGGTGGTTGATGATATTTTATTGATTCATCTATTGTTCAACAAACTGCAAAAAGATCATAATCAGGAATTATTGGTTTTTTTTCTTTAGAAATTTCTTGACAAAAAATAGAAATTGGAAAATAAATTAAATTATTTTTTTCAATTTCTATTATTTCTTTTAAATCTCTATTATTTAAATTTTTAATATTATTTTCTTCATCAAGCGCAAAAATATAATAAACATTATATGTATTATTATTTTTTTCTTTTTCTAAATAAAGTACTATCTCGTTTTTTTTATTTTTTGGTTGACAACATTTAACAAAAATTTGATCCAAAAAAAATTCAGCATCAATAATTCCAAATTTTTCCATATTAACTAATAAAAAGAAAAAATGTTCATTAGTAATTTTTAAAATAGTTTCATTATTTTTTAATTTTAAAGAAACTGGATTTATTTTATTATCTTTATTATTTTTATTTAATTTTATTGAAAATTTCTTACAAAGAAGATTTATTTTTTCAGTTTGTGTTTCATTATCTTTTAATCCTATCTTGCTTAAAAATGTTAACTCATCTAAAGAAATTATAAAGCCAGATTGTACACCTCAATCAGAACTTTTATTTTTAATACTAAAATGTTTTGCTGGATATTTTTGAGGTATTAATACTTTTGTTATTGGATTAACATTTCTTACAATAAGAACTACATTTTCTTCTTGAGCAGTTTTAATAAAACCTGCAAAATGTTCTTCAAAAATTCCATTATTTTTGCATTGTTTAACTTCATCATTAACATAAATTTCCATAGTTTTTTATTTCTCCTTCTTTCTTTTTATCTGTTAATTACATTTCAAAAAAAAGAAAAATTCTTTTCTTTTTTATTACTTTTTTTGTAATTAAAACATTAATTTATCAATATTTTTGGAATTATTTTTCTAATTTTATAAAAAATATCCTAAATAAGTGTACACATTTTTAAAAACAAAAAGGAAAAAAGACTATTTTTAAAAATAGTCTTTTTTATTAATTTTTCTAGTTTATTTTATATAAACATATAAAGTAAAAGTGAAGTAACTATTGAAAGCGTTGATAAAATTAAAAATAAAATACCTAAAACTAACATTTTATGTTTTTTACAAGTTATAATAGAATTAATTTGAATTCGTTTCAATAAGTCAGTTTCTTGATCTTGTAAAATTATTTCTTTAATACTATCAGGTTTCATTTTTTGTAAATCTTTATAATAAAGAGTATAATCATTTTTTCTTATTTTATTAAGTTTTTTAGGTGTACTTCTTGGAAAAATTGTTAAAATAAAAAATAAAAATGCTAAACATAAAAACACTACATATAAAAGTACAAAAGTAAATAAAAAACATGTTTTAATTGTTATATTACAATTTTCAATATTTTTAAATATTGGTATTCAACCAAAAGACAGTCCTAACAGAGCACCGGCAATAGCTGATAATATGCTAGCCTTTCCATCAAATCTTTCTATTTGTTTTTTAATTTCATTTAGTAAATTAACTTCATTGTCATTCATTAGTTAAAATTCCTTTTTATTAGTTATTGATTTAAATAAAAAATAAATTAAATTAATAATTAAATTTATTTTTTTTAATTTCTATTTCTTTAAGCTACATTTAAATTTTTAAGTGTAACTAAAAACAACAACTATTCTTATCTTTGAAATTATTTTTATCAAGTTTATTTTTAATTTTGTTTTATAAAACATTATGATGATTTTTTGCAAACTTTGATAATTATTATTAACTATTAATAAAAAACTATCTAAAAAATAGTTTTTGGTTTTTTCAAACTAAGATTATTTTTATGGTTTTTGATAAGAAAATTTTTAAAAATTAGAACGTTTTATAAAAGCATATTCAATTAAATTAATATTTGACTGTAAGTTATTATTAATTATAAAATTACATTAATATTTTAATATTGTTAATAAAAATTGACTTTAATTATAAATTTACTTTTGTTAATATTTTTAAATACTATTTTGATAATAATTTAAAACATTAATAATTAATATATTTAAATATTATATTTAACACTAATTCTTTTACCATTTAACTCCAGAGATAGTATAACGTTTTTATTTTTTATGTTCAACTATCAATATCAAATTATATTTTGATAAGTTTATTTTTTTATTAATTTAATATTATATTTTATATAAAAAAACAAAATTATTAATTATTTACAACATACTATCAAATAAATAATTAAGTATTTCTAATTATTTTTATAACTTAAAATATCCTATTTAAATAAATTTTAAATAGGATAATAGTAATTTTTATAATTCTTTTTTTAATAAAATACTTAAATATTTAAGCCATTTTCTTTAATGTTTTTTATTATTTTCTAATATTTTAAGTTTATAAATATAATTAATTATAAAGAAATATTATTTTTTTCAATAACGAAAGTAGATACTGTATCTTCTTTATTGATATCTAATACTACTGTTGCAGAAAAACTTCTTGTAACTGATTCATTATTTCTTTCAATAAATTGATCAAGCGCCTTTTGTACTTCTGATATTTTTAACAAACTTGCATATAATTGTTCAGCATTACCTTTCAATAATAAACAATTTAAAAAACCCTTTTGTATATTATCTGTGATTTTCATTTTGTTTAAATTAAAAATTGTATTAAGGAATATACTATTTTCGGTTTTTTCAATATTTGGAGCAAAATAATTAGATATACCTTTATATTTTACTTCTAAATTTTTATAAAAATGATTCATTATCTGAAAAAGATTTTTTTTACTAATAATTTCCTTAGGAAATAACTCTTTTAATAAGTCAAGTCGTTTTAATTCTGTAATATTTAAATCTTTTTTTTCATTATACTCTGACTTCATTTTTTTCCTACTTTCTTTAATTTTCATTAACTCTAAATAAAATAAACCATTGTCGTTTTTAAACGACAATGGTTTATTTTACACTAGTAATTAATTGATATCATTATAATATACTTATTAAATTAAATCTACTAAAATTTAATAATTTTTCTATATTAAGTATGGATTATACTTTGAGTATCTTTCTTAACACAATCATGAATTTTAACATCATAACTATTAAATAAATTTTCATAATCAACATTAAATGGCGCTAGTAATTGGTTTTTACTAGAAAAACGAGTAATTAATAAGTGCAAATAATGATGATCATTATTAGCATTTAAAGTTTGTTCATAATAAGCGAACCGTTCTTTATACTTAAATTGAATTGCTAATACTTTAAAATTATGTGATAAATAATTACGAACATCTTTAATATATTCTAACTGTTCTAATAAAATTTTACTATCATTAAATTCTTTGATACCAAAATAATGAGCAATCTTAGCGATACTTTTATCATTTAAAGTTTGTAATAATTTCATTGTTCATTCAAATGACATAACTTCTATTAAACTGCGTATTGTTCGTGATTTTAAAACACCACTTCTATTATATTTATTATAACCAGCACGAATCAAACGTAAAGCTGTTTTCATTTGAGCTAGGTGTTCTGGATTAAGAAAAGTAGCATTATCTAAATTTTGAACATTATCATTAAAAAGTTGATGTAATAAAGCATTTTTTAAAGAATTTTCAATCATTAAAATATGTTTTAAATACAATAAACGTAAATCAATGTTTAATAAAAATAAATCTTTAAGTTGATGTTGAGGATAATTACGCTTTAATAATTCTAAATATTTTTCTTCAACAATATTTTCTACAAATCATTCTTCATTTAATAACATGTAATTCACTCCTTAAATAAACTAACCTCTAATTTTATAAATACCAACGCGAATAGAAGAATTTTCAGATTCTTTTGTTTCACTTTTAATATCTACTTCTTTTTTTCTTCGTAACAACTCTTGTTCAATAAAGTCATCAACGTTCATATTGGTACTTTGATAAGTAGCAGTTCAATCAAATGTTTTATTAGTAAAGTTATTTTTAGGTTTATTACTATCTTTAAAAAATTCTTGTACTTCTTGATTCATAAATGCTTTTTGCTTACGTTTACGTGAAAATAAATTAGTAAAAAATTTCTTAAAATTAAAAATTGATCAAAACTGACGAAAATTAATAGTCATTGCTAAACCAAAAATTAAAATTGATGAATACAATAATGAATAACCGATAACTCGTAATACAAAACTATAATCTGTGAAATTATATGTTGGTGGATATTTATCAAAGAAATAAAGACATCCAAATAATGTTACTGCTAAAATTGGAATAATTAACACTAAAGTATTTTGAATAATAAAACGTAAATCACTATTATACGTCAAATGTTTTCAAACATAAACTCAGATTGAAATTAAACGATAAACTCAACCAATACAACTTGATAAAAGAATCATATATAAACTTAATGATAAATATTGATAACTTTGATGTTTTCAACCTAAATTTGATAGTATTCAACCCAAAATAACACCTAAAACAAGATTGATTATTGATTGAATATATGAACCTCAAATTGTTTCTTTGTGTTTTACAGTAGCATTTACAATAACTTTTCCTGGTTCGGTTGCCACTTGAATTGTATTTTTTAAAGATAAAAGTAAAATAAATCATGGTTGTGACAAAAATAAATTAATAAAAAGATTTTTTGAAGAATCAAAATTACCATCAGAATTATTAATATTTGTAATACTTAAAGCAGACACTAAATATTGAGTAATAATAAATTGATTAATAAATAAAAAACCAGCAATCATATAAGCATATAACTCAAATTTAGTATACACAGTTCATCTAATTCGTCCACTTTTGGCAATTCAATATCCAAAAACTTCGCGAAAAGAACTAATTAAAATTAAAGCAATTGAGCGCATCGTTGTAGCAATAATAATATAAATAGTGTAAATTGATGTTGTTGTCAGTGATAAAAATAAAGTAATTAAAATAATATCAATGTTAGAAATAATCATGTCAGGTAAACGATTCAGGGCTACTCATCACGATTGTTTTAGCATCCTTTTTTGTTGTGTTCATTTTTTATGTTGTAATCATGGATATTCAATTTTAATAACGATAAAAGTAACAAATGCTTTTAATACACCACAAACAAAATAAGCAAAAAAAGGAATATACATATCTATCGGTTTACCATCAGACTTTCTAATAACTAATAACGTCATTAGTAAAATATACATAATAATCTCTGAAAAAATAAAAATTAAACGATTTAAATAACCTTTTTGATCAGCTTGAATTAAATTTTGATAAGCACCACTAAAATAAAAAAAGATTAATTCACGTGATCCTAAAGAAATAATAATAAGTGCTACTTGTCAAAAAGGAATTTCCATATCTAAACCAATTTCTGGTAAATGAACACTAGCTAATCCTAAAATAAAACCAGCACTGACAAGAATAATTAAATATATTCTTCCTGAATGATGATAATTTTTTCTTGTCGTATTAATAATATCGTTGACGGTTTCATAATCATCATTTTGTAACGGACGATATAAAGAAAAAATGGTAATTAAACCAAGTCCTCCTTCTGTCAAACTAAGGTAAGTCAAAAAAGAAATAATAACACGAATTAAACCATTAATTTTTTCACCGTATGCTAAACCAGTAACATAAAGAAAAGTTAACTGTAAAATAGAGATAATAATTGTCATGATAACACCAACAATTGTATTAAAAATACCTTTTTTAGTTGTCATTACTTCACCCAATCTATATAAATAAAACTAATTTTGTTTTTTATTTAAATATGTTAACAACCCAAAATTAAAAGTTCAATATTATTAATCACTATTAAAAATAAAAAATAGCAAAAAAATAAAAATGTAATCTATATATTAGTATAGATTAATTTTATCATTTTTCTTTTTTAATCTGTTTAATTAAATCTGTTTTTAAATCTTTTATTATAAAATTTTGATCATTCAAATAAGTAAATGGTTCTTCTAAATCATTAAATGACAAATAATAAGCAAATAATGCAATTTTATTAGGGGTAACTATTGTTGACCCATACTTAGTGTCACCAACAATTGGCAAATTTAAAAATTGTAAAGTACTACGAATTTGATGTTTTCTACCAGTAACTAATTGACACTCAACTAAAGTAAAGTCTTTAGTATTAAATATTGGTGTAAAGATGGTGCTACAACTTTTACTTTGTTCACTTGGTTCAATTGAAAATTTCATTTTCATTGTTAACTCATCATGAGTAATATAACCAGAAATATTTAAATTTTTAGTTAATTGACCAGAACAAATAGCCAAATATTTTTTAATAATTTGACCATTTTTAGTAGCATTATGAAGTACGTTTTGTGTCATTTTATTTTTTGGATAAATAATTAAACCCTTAGTTAGTTTATCTAAACGATACTGATGACTAATATTAAATGTTTGCTCACGTTTCTTCTTCGGGTATTTTTGTTGTAAATAATATTTTACCATGTTATCTAAGCAAGAACCATATGGTTGGTGGACAACAATATTATGATCTTTATTAACAATTAAAAAATTATCATCTTCATAAAACAATTCAATTGGTGCTTCTTTAGTAATTTTTTCTGGTTTATAGTTAACAACTAAATTACTTTCATAAATGACTACTAAATCATTTTCTTGTAAGCGATATTTAAAATCAGTAGTAGTTTTATTATTAACTCTGATTTTTTTTGTTCTAAATAAACGATAAATTTTTGACAGTGGTAGTGTTTTAAATACTTTTTTTAAATAATTAATTAAAGTTTGATCAGCATCATTGGGAGTAATTGTTAAGGTAGTCATAATTTCTCCTTTTAATTTTTATTAATAAAACCAGAAATAGTTGCAATTAGATTAGAAAAAGCATGTAAACCAATAGTATATGTAGTATTACCCCGTGTCATTATAAATAATAAGGGTAATATAATACTAAATCCTAAATAACCAATAATATTATTTCAATCACCACTATCCATAACATGCATTGATGGGAAATAAATTAATGAAGCTGCATATGCTAATCAACGATAACGAACAATGGTAAAAGTACCATGACGATATGATATTTCTTCATTAATTGGAGCAATAAAAATAGTACTAAGAACTAAAACAAAAATGCCATACGGACTATTCATTAATAAGTTTAAAACATCTTGATTTTTTGAAGTATTATTACTTGTTAACATATTAAATTCACTAAATTTAGGAATTATGTTGAAAATAATATTTAAAATAGTACCAATAACAGCAAAAATGGTAACTCAAGTTATTAAATCTAATTTTGCTTCTTTTAAAGTAGTAATAATTCTCTCACGTAATGATCTACAAAATACTAATACTAAAATTGATCCTAACAATTGAAATAACTGTTGAATTAAAAATGTAGTAGCAAGCGAAGTTACATCATCATCTTTACCACTAATAACTTTTGTTGCAATAAAAAATAAAAGAACAAATACTACACTAATAAAACCAAATACACTATGACTATAAGCAGCCCACCCGCCTTTTTTAATCATAGCTTCTCAATCAATACCAAGTGAAACAACCAAGCCAAAAATTGGCAATAAACTAAAAATAAAAAGACTAAGAAATGAACTTTGACTAGTATCTTTTACAGCATAAGTTTTGATTAAACTATAAAGAATTGGAATTATAATAAAAGATATAAGATAAATTATTGTTAGAGTTCAACTGGCTGTTTTGAAATTAAAGTTATTGGTGTCATCACAACTAAGGGATTTTGAAGTAAATTTATCAATAAATGATTGTTTTTGTTCATTTTTTTCTAAATTATTACTATTAATGTTATCAGTTTGGTTTACATTAATTCTACGTATGATATCATTGTTGTGAGAAACATTAATTTGATTAGATTTTTTATTAAACATGTATAAGTACTGCACGAAAACTTTCACCCTTTGTTAGTAAAATTAGTATTTAATATTAATTTTTAGTATAACATATAGTGAGAAATCTTGTAATATAATAAACTTGTAATTTTATATTAATTTATTATAATGCAATGCAATATTTATATGTGAAGAGTTTAAAAAGAAAAGGAGGATAGAAAAGAATGCCTAAATACAAGATTAATATTATCGATTTACCATATAATTATGATGCTTTAGAACCTTACATTTCACAAGAAACAATTAAACATCATTATGAAGAACTTCATAAGAAATATTTAACTTCTTTAAAATTAGTGATGGATAAACATCCGAAAGTTTTTTCTGATTATAATCTTGAAACTAAAGGGGAACTAAATCGTTTATTAAGTAATTATTGTAAATTAGAAGATATATGTGAGGATAAAGAAACTTGTAATGTAAAAAAATTACAAAGTAGCATTCGACAATTTGGTGGGGGAGTAATTAATCATAATCTTTTCTTTTCACTATTGGGGAAAAATAAAGGTTTTAATGAAAAATCAGCTATTGGTAAAGCAATCATTAATCGCTTTGAATCTTATGAAAAATTTGAAGCTGCTTTAACAAAAACTGCCATGGATATTTTTGGAAGTGGTTGAGCATGATTAGTAATTGATAATAATGGTACATTAAGACTATACAAAACTTTTAATCAAGACAATCCATGATTCTTGAACATGTACCCATTGATCGCTATTGATGTATGAGAACATGCACATTATCTACAATATAAAAATGAACAAGAGAAATACTTACAAGCATTATTAAAAGTTATCAATTGAGAACAAGTAAATAATAATTATCAAGAGTATTTAAATGAAAAAAATAAAAAATAAGTAAAAAAGAACTCAGTTGAGTTCTTTTTTTTATAATATTATTAATATTAATCTAAGCTAAGTTATTTTTTAGAAGAATTTTTGGAAGAAATAGCAGCAATTCTAGTTTTTTTAATTTCTGCTTTTTTTTCTATTTTGATTTTTTCAACATGTTTTTTAAAACCACATCGATTACAATTCAATTGAATATTTTTTGCTTCTAAAAATTCGGCAATTAAAATAACCCTACCACAACGATGACAAGCAAAAGCATTTTCTGGCTTTTGTGCTAAACGAACAGATGCATATGTATCTTTCATAACTTACTCCTAACTCATATAAAATTAAAGTAATTATCTTTAGTTTTAATACTATACTTAAAACTTATCAAAGGTTAATATTAAAAAATGTATCTAGTTATATACAAAAAAACCTTTAAGTCAAATAAACTTAATAAGAGTTTAAAAAACCAAATACTTAATTAGCCATTATTTTTTAATACTAATTTTATTATAATCATTTTTTTAAAAAAATGTATATTATTATTTATTTATTTTATTTACATTACTAAATTATACTTTTATAAAACAATATTACAATTAAAGTAATAATTCATTTATAATTAATTATGTCTTATTAACAAACCAATTAGGGGAGAAAGTAATATGAGTAACAAAAATAATGATATTAAAATTGAAATAATACAATTAAGAAACCAAATTAAACAATGAAATTATGAATATCATGTTTTAGATGCACCTACCGTTAGTGATGAACTTTATGATAGCGCCTATCATAGATTAGTAAAATTAGAAGAACAATATCCCCAATTTAATAGTAATGATTCTCCAACTAAAACTGTTGGTAATAAACCAATTAATTCTTTAACAAAAATTTTTCACCAACAACCAATGCTAAGTTTGGGTAATGCCTTTAATTATGAAGATTTACTAAAATTTGATCAACAAATTAAAAAAACATTATCAGAAAATAACATTGAATATGTTTGTGAACTAAAAATTGATGGTCTATCAATTTCCATAACTTATGAAAAAGGAGAATTAAAAACTGCTGCTACCAGAGGTGATGGAATTGCTGGTGAAGACATTACCAATAATATTTTGACAATTAAAACAATACCAAAAATAATACCAATTAATTCTAAATTAGAAGTAAGAGGAGAAATATATTTAAGTAAAGAAGAATTTAATCGCATTAATGAAAAACAACAACAACAAAACTTACCACTCTTTGCTAATCCTCGCAATGCTGCAGCTGGTACTATTCGTCAACTTGATATTAATATTGTTAATTCAAGAAAATTAGATGGTTTTCTTTACTATTATATTAATGCTACTAATGATAATATTAAAACCCATGAACAAGCATTATTTACCTTACAAAAATATGGTTTCAAAATTAATGAACAATGACAGTTATGTAAAAATATTGAAGAAGTATGAATTTATATTCAAAAATATGAAAAGTTAAGAAATACATTACCATATGAAATTGATGGTATTGTCATTAAAATTAATGATCTAACCAGTTATGATATGTTAGGAAGAACTAATAAGGCACCAAAATGAGCAATAGCTTATAAATTTCCTGCTGTTACTAGTGTTACTAAACTTTTAGATATATTTCCAACTGTTGGTAGAACAGGAAAAATAACCTATAATGCTAGATTACAACCAGTGATAATTGCTGGTACTACCGTTACTTTTGCCACACTTCATAATGGTGATTATATTATTAATCGTGATTTACGTATTAATGATTTAGTAAGTGTTAAAAAAGCTGGTGATATTATTCCAGAAGTAATTGCACCAATTATTAGTAATCGTCAAATAAACAATATTATTTTTAAAAAAGCTATCCATTGTCCGGTTTGTAAAACAAAATTAGAACAAGTTCCGCCAGAAGTTGATCAATTTTGCATTAATAGTGACTGTCCATCACGAATTCTTAAATCATTAATGCACTTCTGTTCAAGAAATGCTATGGATATTATTGGTTTAAATGAAAAAATATTATTACGTTTTTTAGATTTAAAATGAATTAAAACTATTAGTGATATTTACAATTTAGTTAATTTACGAAAAGAAATACTATCATTACCACGTTTTGGTGAAAAATCTTTCACTAATCTTGCTAATTCAATTATTCTATCAAAACAAAATTCCTTAGAAAGACTTTTATTCGGTTTGGGAATTCGCCATGTTGGTCAAAAAACAGCAATTATTCTTGCAAAAAAATATTTAACTTTAAATAACTTAATGGAAGCAACCTTTGATGATCTAGCTAATACTAATGAAATTGGTCCAACAATCGCTACTAGTGTTATTGATTATTTCCTTAATCCTACTAATCAACAACTAATTAATAACTTGCAAAACTTTAAACTTAACTTTAATTATTTACAAAAAAACCAATCACAAGTATTGAATGGTAAAACTTTTGTCTTAACAGGAACTTTAACTAAAAGTCGTAACGAATTCATTGAATTATTAAATAACTATGGTGCTAAAATTACCAATACTATTAGTAATAATACTTCTTATTTAATTGTTGGAGAAAATCCAGGAAATAAATTAGCACAAGCACGCAAACTTAATGTTAAAATTATTAATGAAGAGCAATTACAAAATTTATTGAAAGAGGTAGCTAAAAATGGATAAAATTGAAAAGAAAATGACAACAAAAATGCTACATGAATTTGCTAACGAACTTATGTTCAATTTAAGCGAAGAACAATGTGAAAATCTTTTACTAGAATTTAAAGCTATTGAAAAACAAATGGAAATTGTAACAAATATCAATACAAATGATATTGAACCTTTAAATTACCCATTTCCTATTATTAATAATTTATTACGTTCCGATAATGTTGGAACTCATTTAACGTCTAAAAGTGTTTTAAATATTGCTCCAGAAGTTGAAAATAATTACATTAGTATTAATCAGGTGATTAATCATGAAAATTAATTACCACCAACTTTCAATTCGTCAACTTCATGAATTATTAAAAACAAAAATACTTACTCCAGATCAATTAACTAAATTAGTATACAAACGATTAGAACAATTCAAAAAATTAAATGCTGTTGTTACTTCACTAGAACAAAATGCCATTAAACAAACAAAATTAATTACTGAACAAGAAATTAATGATAATTTATTAGCAGCAATTCCATTTGTAATGAAAGATAATATTGCTACTATTAATTTCTTAACAACAGGTTCATCAAAAATTCTTGCTAATTTTATTCCTAATTATGACAGTACTGTTAATATGTTATTAACAAATAATAAAGCCATTAATATAGCTAAAACTGCTCTTGATGAACTAGGAATGGGTGGAGATGGTTTATATGCAGCTACTGGTCATGTCTTAAACCCTTGGAATTTAAAACATATCACTGGTGGTAGTTCTAGTGGCAGTGCAGCTTTAGTCGCTGCTGGAATTGTACCATTTGCTTTAGGAACAGATACTGGTGATTCAATACGTAAACCTGCCGCTTATTGTGGTATTGTTGGTTTTAAACCAACGTATGGTTTAATTTCACGAAATGGTGTTTTTCCTTATGCTCCAAGTTTAGACACAGTTGGTATATTTACTAATCATGTCGAAGATATTGCCATTGTCTTGGATAGTATTGTTTTATTTGATGAACAAGACTTTACTAGTGTTCAAAGTAAAGAAAAAAACTATACTAAAAACTTAAATCAAAATATAGAAGGTAAAAATATTGCTATTTTAAATTATAATGATTATCAGTGAAATGATATAGTTAAATCTAGTTTTGATGAAGCAATAAAGCATTTAACTGATGGTGGTGCAAAAGTTCAACAAATTGAATTTAATAAAGAATTATTACAATCTTTATTACCAGTCTATATGATTATTTCTTTTGCTGAAGCAACCAGTTGCCATGCAAATCTAACTGGTATTAATTTTGGTGTTCGTAAAAATGGTAAAAATTATCAAGAAGTTATGACAAATTCACGAACATTTGGTTTCGGTGATATGGTAAAACGCAGATACATTATTGGTGCATATGCTTTATCTGAAAATCATCAAGAAGAATTATTTAACAAAGCTAAAAAAGTAAGAAGATTAATTGTTGAACATTTAAATACTATCTTTAAAAAATATGATGCTTTCATTATTATGCCAAATATTAATCCAGTTCCAAAAATTAAAGATGTATTAGAACAAAAAAAAGTTATTAAAAGTGAACATGATTATTTAGAAGACTTACTACTACTTTCTAACTTAAATGGTGGACCAAGCATTAATATTCCGTTAACTACTGTTAATGGTTTACCGATTGGTTTTAATATTAATGGTGCACCTTTCAATGATCAAGTTATATTGAATATTGCTTCATTTTTAAGTAAAAAAATTAATTTTAATAATAAACTACTAGGTGATGATCATGAATAATAAATATGATGTTGTAATGGGTATTGAAATCCACTGTGAATTAAAAACTAAAACTAAATGTTTTTCCAACGCCGCCAATACTTTTGGTCAAAAACCAAATACTCAAATTAATGCCATTGATTGTGGCTATCCAGGAACATTACCAACAGTTAATCAAGCTGTTATTATAATGGCAATTCAAACATGTACTGCTTTAAAAATGAATATTGATCCACTATTACGTTTTGATCGAAAAAGTTATTTTTATCCCGATTTACCTAAAGGTTATCAAATCACACAATTTTTTCATCCAATTGGTACAAACGGTGAATTACCAATAGTTGTAAATAATGAAGAATTTATTGTTAGCTTTGAACGCTTACATATTGAAGAAGACACAGCAAAACAAATTCATAATAATAAAAAAACATTACTAGACTATAATCGAGCAGGAATTCCCTTATTAGAAATTGTTACTAAACCAATTTTTAACACAAGCGAACAAGTAGTAGCATATATTAATACTCTACGTCAATTATTAATTCATTTACAAGTTAGTTATGCTAAAATGAATGAAGGTTCATTACGATGCGATATTAATATATCGTTAAAACCACATGGTAGTGATACTTTAGGTACCAAAGTTGAAATTAAAAATTTAAATTCTACACATAATATTACTTTAGCAATAAATGATGAAATTAATCGTCAAACTAATATTTTAAATAAAAAACAAAAAATTAATCTTGAAACTAGAAGATTTGATGAAAAAACTAATAAAACCGTTAGCATGCGTAGCAAAGAAAATAAAATTGATTATAAATACTTTCCTGAACCAAATATTTTTCCAATTCAACTAGACGAAAAATGAATCAAAATGATTGCTAAAAATCTTCCTGAATTGCCTAAACAAATAATGGAAAGATTAAAAAAACAATACAATTTACCAATAAAAGATATTAATTTATTAATTGACAAAGTAGAAATATTAACTATTTTTGAACAAACAGTTGCCATTAATAATTTAATATTACCTACGTTTAATTATTTAGTAGGTCCTGTGCAAGCTTATTGTAATATTAATAACACTACTATTAAAAACAGCGAACTTACTGCTAATAATCTATCACAATTAGTTAGTCTAGTTTATGAGCAAAAAATTAATGATAAACAAAGTAAACAGTTATTAAATGCAATTATGATTAATAATGAAAAAAGCCCTACCGATCTTATTAGAACATTAGGTATTACTTTAGTAAGTGATAGTAATGATTTAGAAAAAATATTAATCACAATTTTAAAAGCAAATGAAAACATGATTACTATTTATAAAGTCAATCCAGAAAAAGCATTAAAATTTTTTATGGGTCAATTAATGAAACTAACTAAAGGACAAGCAAATCCACAAGTTTCTAAAGAAATATTAAAAAAATTGATTGAAAACTATAATTAGTTTCAATCAATTTTTAATTATGAATTTTTATATTATACTTTGAATATTTTTATTATAAATTATATACTAATATTTTATTTAAAATCTACATCTTCAATTAAATTTTCTTTAATTACTAAATCATCATTTGTCTTATTAATAATTAATGAATATTTTATTAAAATATTTTTTTTTATTCTTTTAAGTAACTTTCTTAATTTTAATTAAAATTATTTGTTGGTCTTAAAAATTGTAATGACATTGTTAAATTATTAACTAATGTTTTATTTGTCAATTCTGGTTTATTTAATTGGATGGTTATTGTTTGATCATTAATATTTCTTTGATTCAAATTTGATTCATTATTTTTTTGTTGTAATTGTTGTATCTTTTCATGTAATTCATTACTTTTTTGTTGTAATGTTTGCATTTGAACATGTAATTCATATTGTTTAATTTCTAAATTAGTAATTTGTTTTTCTAAAGATGCTATTTTAAAATTTGCTTTTTTTGGTATTTCTAAAAGAATTTTAAAATTAGTAAGTTTATTATTTTGATAATCAGCTTTTAATTCTTTTTCTAATTTATCTTTAATATCTTTAATATTTTCTTTTAATTTTGTCTTTTGATTCTCTATCAAGATATTTTTTTGTTTTAACTTCTGCTGTTGTTTTTGTAAAAATTTTATGTCCCTATCAAAAATCTCTTTTCATAAAAGTTTTATTTTACTATTTAAAGTTAGTAAATCGCTTTTTGCTTCTATCAATTTACTATTAAAATAAACTCTAAACCTTAATACTTTTAATAAAATTTTCTTTAAATGTTTTTTAGAAAAATTATCTTTTTCAATTTGTTTATTAATAAATAAATTTAATACTTTTATTTTTTTAAGATATTTTTCATTTATTATTAAATGAAAAATATCTTTATTTTTTTTAAAATTAATAAAATCTTCAAGTATTTTTGGTAAAAAAACCTCTTTTAAAGTAGTTAATTGAAAATTATATGAATAATTATTTATTTCATCATTTAATTCTAAGATTAAGGAATTTGTTCAATCTTCAATAATTTTAAGTGAATCAAATTTCCCTTTTAGAATTGGTATCTTTTTATCCAAACATTTTATTTTATATTGTGTTCATTTATTACTAAAAAAATAAATATAATTGTCCATTGTTCTTCATCCTTTACATAAAATTATTATTTTAAATACTAAATAAATAAATTTCCCTTAATTTAGTAAATCATTAAATATTTATAGATATCATCTCTAGTTATTTCAAAATTAGATTCTATTAATATTCTTTACTTATACTTTTGATATTTTTTCCTTTTAAATACTATTACTAATTACTTTACCATTGACATGTCAGAAAATAAGATATTTTCTGACATGTCTAAAATTATATCAATAATCTCGGGCGTTTTAGGTATCTCTGGTCTTTCAAACATATTAGTTTCAATGTTATTAATACCATTAGATAAATCTTTAACGTTAAATATATCTGCCTTGTGTACTATTTCTTGTTCTTCATTACTTTTAGTTACTGGCATTGGTACGATGTTAGAAAGCATTATCGTATCATCAACTTTTTGCTTTACTATCACTGTCGCATATTTTGTTTTAATATATTTTGAATTTTTGCAAATTTGAGTATCATATCACTCTATAGGACTTTGAGTATATTCTCTCATTTTTTCTTTATTTTTTTGACATCATCTGTAATAATATTCTCGTTTTCTTGCTTTCACTTCTGACTTTTGATTATATTCTCGTATTTTTTCTTTATTTTTTTGACATCATCTGTGATTATATTCTCGTATTTTTTCTTTATTTTTTTGGGACCATCTTTGATAAGATTCTCGTTTTCTCGCTTTCACTTCAGGCCTTTGAGCATATTTTAATTTTTTAGTTCCAACCTCAGGTTTTTGATTATGTTTCCGTATTCTTTCTTTGCTTAAATTTTTTTGATTAATTTGAATTATTTTAAAAATTTTTTCTATTTTTTTAATTAGTACTTTCTTATTTTTTTCCATTGTATACATAATATTTTCCTTTCAAAAAATAAAAAAACCTATTTACTTTAAAAAATAAAGCAATCGGTTAAAAACTTATATTTAGATTAAAACATATAATTTTTATTACAATGATAATACATTAATATTTCTAAAAATAAAAAACAATTTTTTTATAATTAATTTTGTTTTTTTATTAGTGTTTTTTTTCTTTCTTAACTTCCTTTTTCTTTAATTTTTTATTTTTTTTCTTTTTCTTATTTCTTCTGAATCAATTTCAAAATGAACGCTTTTTCTTTACCGTTTTAATAATAGTAGGCTCAAATATTTTATTAGTATCACCAATTGAAAAATCATTACAAACAGAATTAATATTTTCATTAGAACTAATAAATAATAGTTCATCATTTAACATTAATATTTCATTTCTACTAGGAATAATAACTTTACCATGACGTTTAATCGCAACTAAGTTAATTTTATAATTGCTAGGAATTTTTAAAGTTTCTAGTTTTTTATTTGTAAACTTAGTATTTTTAACAATTACATTAGCTATTGAGTACTTTTCATCAACTGTAGTTAAATCTATTCCTAATTTTCAAATAGCACGATATGCAGCTTTCTTACCGGCTTCTGTTTCAGATAAAATAATATTAGTAATACCAATTGCTTCTAAAATTAGTTGGTGAGTACTATCAACAGCTTTAGCAATAAGATTAAGTGATGATAATGTATTGTGTTTACGATGAATTGTTAAAACATGAACAGCAGTAACAATTGAAGCTGCTAAATCAGAACCAATAGCAATAATAATATTTTGCACTTTATGAATTCCAGCATCATTTAATGCATCACGATTAGTCGAATCTAAAATTAAAGTTTCAGAAGCTATTGATGAAACTAATTGACAACGGTCTTCTCTTTTATCAATAGCTAATGTAACTTTACCTAATTCTTCTAAAGTTTTAACAACTGAAATTCCGAATTTACCTAAACCAATGACACAAAAATCATTTTCTGATGAAGACATCTATATCCTTCTTCCTTAAATAATATTTACTTAAATATATTATATTATACTAAATTATAAACTAATTCTTAAAATATTGGTATTTTACATTTAAAACTAATATTTAATAGAAATGACTATAGTATAGTATAATAATAAAAGAAAATGTTATTTTAGGAGTTTTTTGATGCTATCTAAGGTTAATTATCGTAGTGTAAAAAATATTTTTAAAATTATTTTTGTTGGTAAAACCCGTCCCCGACAAATGTTTAATTTATATTTTTTCACTTTATTAGTTGGAACAATACTTTTAATGACACCAATTGCCACAACAAAAGGACAATGAAACTTTTTGCCTGCCCTTTTTACTGCTAGTAGTGCGTTTTCTGACACTGGTTTAACAGTAAAAAGTACTGCTAATGATTTTACTTTCTTTGGTCAATTTATTATTTTAATTTTAATTAAATTTGGTGGTATTGGTTTAATTACAGTTAAACTAGCAATATTATCCTTATTTGTATTTAATCGACATACTAGTTTAAGAGAAAGATTACTAATGCAAGGTGAACGTGGTTCTAATAAATTAGGAACGACTATTGATGTATTAAAAATTGGTATTATTGTTATGACAATTACTGAATTTTTGGGAGCAATTGTTTTATTTTTATATTTTTATTTTGTGCCTATCTCAGGAATAGAATATGGTCTAAACAATAATACAGGTTACTATAATCACATACTATTAGCATTATGATCGGGAATTTTCCACTCAATTTCTGCTGTTAATAATGCTGGATTTGATATAGTTGGTATAACTTCATTAGAACCTTTTCAGAGTGATTATTTTGTGCAGTGAATTTTTATTATTGAATTTGTAATTGGCGGTATTGGTTTTCCTGTTTATTATGATTTATATCATTGAATTAAAAGTAAAACTCATGGTAAAAAATTTAGATTTAGTTTATTCACTAAACTAACATTAATAACATATTTTTTAGTTGCGATATTGGGTGTTAATAGTGTTATGTTTATTGAATATTTTTCACGTAATGTCATAACTCCGTCAAGGCAAGAGCCCATTTTTAAAAATTTATCGACATCTGATGCAATTATGGCTGTTTTTTTTAATACAATGTCAACAAGAAATGGTGGATACTATACAGTTGACTTAAATAAATTTCACCTTGCCTCACAAATGATCCAATCATTAATGATGTGAATTGGTTCTTCACCAGCAAGTACTGCCGGAGGAATTAGAACGACAACTTTAGCAATTATTCTTTTAACAATTTTTAATATTGCACGTGGCCGTAATGATGTTTTTGTATTCAAGCGTAAAATTCCTAATCAAACTGTTCGTATGTCATTTATAGTCAGTACACTTGGTTTTATTTTAGTTTTTGTATCAGTAATGATTATCACAATTGAAAATGTTTTTTTAACAGATAATTCTGATATGACCTTTGCACAAGTAATTTTTGATGTTTCAAGTGCTTTTGGAACAACAGGACTTTCATTATTTGATAATTCCAAATTAGGTATTTTTAGTCAACTTAGTTTAATTTTTGTCATGTTTGTGGGACAATTAGGAGTATCAACTACTGTTCTTGCTTGAAGTGATCGTAAATCAAAACCAACAATAAGTAGAGTTGAAGAAAACGTATTAATTGGATAAATTAAGAAATGGTGAACACATATGATAAAAATTTTAGATGGTAAAATAATTGCCCAGCAAATTAAAGCAAAAATTAAATCACAAGTAATAACTATTACTAATCGCAAACCTAAACTAGCAGTAATAATTATTGGTGAAGATTTAGCATCACAAATGTACGTACGAACTAAAATTAAAGCATGTCAAGAATGTGGTATTGATGGACAAGTATTTTCACTAACAACAACAGTAACACAAAAAGAAATAATTAATAAAATTGAACAATTAAATAGTGACAATAATATTGATGGAATTTTAGTACAATTACCACTACCAAAACATTTAGATACATTAGCAATTATTAATAGCATTACTATTAATAAAGATGTTGATGGTTTAACAAATATTAATGCCGGAAGATTATTACAAGGTGATAAAAAAGCAATGTTGCCTTGTACAGTAAAAGGTATTTTAAAATTACTAAATCACTATCAAATTCCCATTTCTAAACAAAATATTACTATCATTAACGATAGTAATATTGTTGGTAAACCATTGGCTTTATCATTAACTAATATGGGAGCAACTGTTAGCATTGTTCATAAATTAACCAAAGACTTAACTATTTATACTAAAGAAGCTGATATCATTTGTAGTGCTACTGGTATCTATAATATTATTAATAGTAGTCAAGTTAAACGTGATGTTGTTATTATTGATGTAGCAATTAATTATCAAGGTAAAGAAAAAAAAGTTGTTGGTGATATTAATTTTGAAATAATGAAAAATACCGCTTCAGCAATTACTCCTGTGCCTGGTGGTGTTGGACCAATGACTATTGCCATGTTATTAGAAAATTTAATGATTTGCTATCAATTAAATAATAAATATAATTAAATTGGAAAATTAAATGTTAAAGAAAAATTGGATTAAAAAAAGATTAAATAATATTGAAAAAAATAATTTAGAATTATTAAAATTTAAGTTTTTAAAAGAAACTATTTCAACAAATAGTGTTTATTTTGATAGTCCTTTACATTTTTTAAAACCTGAAAATTATTCAGATTATCAAATACATAATGAAAATAATACTATTATTTTTAAAATAGAAGTTAATACACAAAAATTATATGATGATTGAATAAAAGGAATGAATAATTTTGCTTGAGATTATATTTTAAGTAAAAAATATATAAATATTAACACTGAATATAATTTAAAAACTAATGATTTTATTAATAAACTTAATCAAAACTTATTTCTTTTAAAAAATAATTTAATATCAAAAAATAAAATTTATGTTGTAAGAGTTTGAACTTCAAAAATAGAAAAAATAATTTCAATATTTCTTCCTTTGAAAAAGATTAAGAAGAATTTAGCGATGTTGGATATTGATGAACAGATAAAGACACTTTAAATAAAGAAGTTTCTTTAAATAAAAAATTACGTTTTACTTTTAGAAATTCATCAGACTCTTTAATAAAAGAACTATTATTTAAAGGAAACCATGAAATTACAATAAAATATGTTGAAACTGAAACTGAAATTACTACTAAAGGTTATGAATATAAAAATTCTAATTGATGAAAAAGAAATTGATCATCATTTATTTCAATTTTAGCACTTTTATTTACAATCATATTTAACTTTTTAAATTAATATAAATCATTAAAGCACTAAATCAAAAATAAATCATATTGTATGTAAAAATTATAAAATTTGTTATAAAAATAATTAGAAACTAAATTATAAGTTTTAACTCATTGCTTTTATTTTAAAAGTAAATGAGTTTTTTTACATTTAAAAAGGAGTACAAAAATATGAAATATTTTAATCCAAATTATTGATTTAAATTATGATTATTAATCACGCCACTTTTTAATAATCAACTTCAAAATATTAATGCTAAAATAATTTATAATAAAGAAAATATTAAAGATTGAAAACCTAAAAATATATCTATTACAGATTGTACACAATCTAATGATCAAGATATTACTTGTATTCATGAAGCAGGACATACAACAATGATTTTAGATTCTAAATTTAAAAATAAATTTCAAAAGTTAGAATATATTAGTTCAGATTCCCAATACCTTGGAAGAACAATATCTGATGAACTTATACCTTTAAATCAAATTAAAAATATAAGTGATAATGACTTATATACCTTATTACGAATTGATTTAGCTGGATTTGCTGCTGAATCTATGTTTTTTGATAGTAACCCTTTAAAATATATTATCGGACAAGCAAGAATTATGGATTCAAGTGACTTACAACACTATCATAATATTTATCAAGAAGAGTTTGAATCAAGAAAATTAAAACCCTACAATGAAAATTCTTTAATTTTTATAGGTAAACAATTAAATGAAACAAGAAAAATAATAAATAATAAGCTAGAATTTGAAAAAAATTCTCAAAACATGTTGTCTAATAAACTACGTTAATAAAAACCATACTGATTATATTTTAAAACATAAAGAAATACCTATTCCGCTATTTAAAGAAAAAGAAATTAAAAAACTTACAAAAATACAAATACAAGCATTTACAACTAATCAAATTCAAGCATTGACAGAAAAACAAATACAAGCACTTACAAGTGAGCAAATACAAACACTAACACTATTACAAACCCAATCATTTTTACCATTACAAATTACTTGATTTACTGAAAAACAAATAGCAGCATTTTTTTGGCCATATCAAATACAAGGATTTACTGAAGAACAAATAAAAAATTTTTGGCCACAACAAATGCTAGTATTTACAAAAAACCAAATACAAGCACTCACAAACGAACAAATACAAGCACTAACAAGTGAGCAAATTCAAATACTCACAAAAGAACAAATTACTTGATTTACATCTGAACAAATTAAAAATTCACCACACCTTTTATTAAGAAAAGAAGAAATTAAAACTTTTAATCCAAAAGAAATAAATAACTATTATTTAAATAATAAAACTTTAAACAATAAAATTAAAGATAATGAAAAAATATTATAGAAATTATTATGGTTTTAATAACATAATTTTATTTTTCTTGTATTTAACTAAACTCAAATTTCCAATTCATATTTTTTTTATAATGTTTTAGGCAAATCAATTCTAAAAAAATTATCTAATTTTTCTCATGCAATATTACGTTGACTTTCTTCAGTATCTATTCACTGATCAAAGGCTTCGGCAAATAAATCAAAATGTGATTCTCGGCCATATTCACTTCTCACAATACCATATGCTAAAATCTTTTGATAAATTGGATCGTTAATTTTTGTACTATTTGCTAATGATGAAATCATATAATTAGTTTCATCAGTTATTTCTCCTTTTTCTAGATTATTTTTTAATAAATAAGATGAATTAAAATAATTATTTCATCATTTACTATGATCATTATCTGCAAGTGAATTTATTCTTTGTTTTCCTTGAAAATTTAAACGAATAAAAGAACCTAAAGCATGACCATATTCATGAACAATTGTTCTAATAATACTTTTTGAAGCTTTATAACCACTAACATATTGCCAATATTGAATTCTTTTACTAAGAGAATTTGGATTTATTGCCATAACTTGAACTAATGAATAATTTTGAAATTGTGAATCATAAACATAACCAGATTTAACAAAGCCAAATAAACCATTTTTATTAATTTCAGCTACTCGATATAAAAGTTTAAGAACATTTTTTTTGCCATAAATTTGTGCAAATATATTATAAAATCGAACTAATTTATCTTTTATCTCTGCTTTTTCAGTAGCATTTATTGTAGATGAATTAATTAATGTATCCCAATTAACATTTGTATAAATTTTGCCAAGATTAGTAATATTAATTTGATTTTGTAAATCAGAAAAGTCTGTAAAATTACTCTTATTTTTTGCTAACAAGTTAAATTCATTAATCGACTCTTTTTTTGCCTCATATTGAATTTTTTCTTCTAAATTAGTAACAAAGTTTAATTTTTTACTAGTTTTACTAAATCAATTTTGCGAATTTTTTAAATATCATTGTTTTAAACTAGCCACATCTTCGCCTTCAAAAAAATTTATGCGATCACTTACTACTTTATTAATTCTCTTATTGATATCAGGAACAATATAATTACCAGAAATATCTTGTTCATTTTCATCAGCAAAATCATAATCATTATTAGTACAGCCTCACCTACAAGCAATAACATTTATTGTTGTTGCACTAACCAAAATATAATTTAAAAAAAATCTAATTATTTTTCTCATAACTTTATCTCCTGAATCTATATTTAAATATTTAGGGATTTATATTAATTTAATTATGTTATCATGAAATATTTAACTTATAATAAGGGATTTCTGTATAACTTTCTGATACTTTTGTTGAAAAAGCAAATATTTTTGATCCTGGTTTAGGAGTTATTTTTGTAGTTTTTAATTTTTTATTAAAACCCTCAATAAGAAATTCATTATATAAAATATCTTTATACTTATCAGCAAATTTTTTACCAAGTGTTTTTACTACAACATCATAAAATAATTTATTTTTATTATTTTCTGTATATAATCCTTCTAACTTAATATCAATTTTTTCATCATTTTTTGGTTGTTTACCTTGGTAGTTAATAAAAACTCGATTATTTTC
The DNA here is from genome assembly GCF_964019735.1 of Spiroplasma endosymbiont of Thecophora atra. Lineage (NCBI taxonomy): Bacteria > Bacillati > Mycoplasmatota > Mollicutes > Entomoplasmatales > Spiroplasmataceae > Spiroplasma > Spiroplasma endosymbiont of Thecophora atra. The sequence continues at coordinate 785,807 of NZ_OZ026464.1, forward strand.
TGTTGGTAATGGTAAAAAGTTTGCTTTAAATGATGAATAATTCATAATATTTTCAATTGCAAAACTAAATTCAATCTTTCCTTCATTATTAAAATTGGGAAAACTTAACTCATATATTTTTAATGCTGAACTAGTTAAAGCAGATGTAATCTCATTTTCATAAAATTTTATTAATTTATTACGATTTCCTAAATATTCCATAACTATTGCAAATCTCCCAAATTGACTTGTTGGATGTAAGAATGTGCTTTTTTCATACATATCAGTATTAAAATAAATTTTTCCAAGATTTTGTTCATAAAAAATATCCGAAAATTCTGCTGGCTTATTTAAAATATCTATTTTCCCTTGAAAGTGACTATTACTTTTTGCTATTAAAGAAATATTTTTATTATCTTGATTAATTAGTACATCTAAATCATTATTAGAAAACTTAGTACCATTCATAATATTAATTGCTTCTAAAATTAAATCTTTATCAACTATTCCGTTTTTTTCAAAACTTTTACTATAAGGTAATGCTTTTTTAGTTATTATTTGACTAATATCATTACTTAGTCAAAACAAATTAACCTCTTTAACTAAAAAAGGTAAATCTGTTGTATCTGGCATATAACGAATAATAGCCTTTGTCATTCCATCTAACATATCAACATCAATATTATCAGTATTCATTTTTTCTTTTCTTAATTCACTTTTCAAACTAAATGAATTAGGAATTATAGTATAAGTTTCTTTAATACTATTATTTATTTTGCTTAGATTCGTACTTAATACATTTCCAAAAGTTCCTACAGTTGTTCCAAATGTTAAAAAACTTAATGTTGCTAATAATAACTTCATAAATTAAAACCCCTTTATATTGATAATGTAATTCTACATGATTTCTATGTTTACTTCTTTCTAATTATTTTTACCATTAATAGTATTCATTATTACAAATAATACTTAAGTTATTATTACATTTAATTTAAAAAAATGATTAATAAAGCATATACATTGCCGTAATCAAGAAAAAAATAAAAAAAACTTTATTAGTTATTGCAAATTATACTTTTCTTCAATATAATAATTAAGGTTTAGTAAATGCCCGGTTAGCTCAGCGGCAGAGCATTCGACTGTTAATCGAAGTGTCATAGGTTCAAATCCTATACTGGGCGCCATTATTCTAAACTCTTGTTTTCTACGGCTCGTTGGTGAATTGGTAAACACATAGGATTTTCATTCCTACATTACGGGTTCGATCCCCGTACGAGTCACCATTAATTAATATTTAGACTGCAAGTATTATAATTACTTGTTTTTTATTCCCCTAGATGTCTCGTTAGCTCAATTGGCAGAGCATCAGACTCTTAATCTGAGGGTTGTAGGTTCGAGGCCTATATGGGACACCAAAATGCGGAATTGGCGAAACTGGCAGACGCACCAGATTTAGGCTCTGGCGCCGAAAGGCATGAGGGTTCAAGTCCCTTGTTCCGCACCATACATTATTTTGTTAACCTTTATGTTTTTCATTAAAGGTTTTTTTCTTTTTTAACATTTTTATATAATAAAAAATTAAAATAAAATATTATATTTTAAACGTAATATTTTATTTTAATTTAAGAAATTTTATTCTATGGAAATATATAGTATTTTATTATTTTATCTTTATAATATTAATAAAATAATAGAAAAAAAGAAAGCAGGAAATGATTGATGGTAAAAATAATTTTTACTGATGTAGATGGTACTTTATTTGATAGTGGCAGTGCCTTAAGTGAAATTAATCTTAATGCTTGTTTAAAAGCTCAAAAAAATAATATTAAAGTTGTAATTAATACAGGTAGATATGGTGAAAATGCTATTCGTGTTGGTAAAATGATTAATGCTGAAAAATATGATGGTTATATTATTGGTAATGATGGTGCTGAAATTTGATCATATACTAAACAAAAATGAATTTATTTACAACAATTAAATTCAGAAATAACAATTAAACTTTATGAATGATTAACCAAATATAATAAACAAATGATTTTACATTTTAATAGTATTGATACTTTGTATGTTAACCATGCGGCTAATAGTTGAAGTACATGAGTTGAAAATCTGCAAATTAAAATTATTAAGTTAACTAATAGTACTGATATTAAAATGCCAATCTCAAAAGTAATGGTTATTTTAGAAAAATATTGAAAGGCTAATAAAATTACAAAATTCATTAATAGTTTTGAAACTAACTTTCCAGATTTAACAATTGTTCAATATCATACAAATGTTTTTTCAATTGGTAATAAAAACATTAATAAAGGTTCGGCACTACAATGATTATGTAATCATTTAAATATTGACACTAAAGATGCATTAACGATTGGTGATGGATTTAATGATTTACCAATGTTTGAAGTATCTGGTCATCCAATAGTAATGGAAAATGCTAATATTGCTTTAAAACCATATGGTAAAACTATTGCTCCAAATAATGATGAGCATGGAGTTGGATACATTATTAATAATTATGTTTTTAAAAATATACTCTTATAGTTTATTAACACACTAATAATTAAAATATATTATAATAATAATATAAGAAAAGTGAAAGGAGAAGGAAAATATGGCAGCAAAAAAACCTACTGTTTTTAATATTTTTATGAAAACTATATTGCCAAAGGTTAAAGCAGAACACCCAGAATTAAAACACACTGAGGCTTTTGGAAAAGCAGCAGCATTATGAGCTAATGCTGAAGAAAATCCCAAAAACAAATAGATAGACAGATAATTGCTTAAAAGAGTCAGATTTAAAATCTGACTCTTTTAAATATAAAAAAATATTGAAATTTTAAAAAAACACTAAAATTGCTATACAAATCAACAATGATAAAGTATAATCAAAATACTTACCTAGTAGGGTTATAGAGAAAGGTAAGTTTTAATTTTTAAAAATATAAAAAAAGTTACCTTAATTGGTAACTTTTTTTATATTTTTGATAAACTTCATTTATTTTGACTTGTAGATGGTTTATCAATATCTTCTAAATTAATTGTTTCTCAATCATTATTTTCTCTTTCTTTTACTAATAGAGAAAGTTTGTTCTTATAATCATCAATTATCAGTTGATTAATTCTAATCAACTTTTCATCAGGCTTTGGTTCAACATTATTTTTTTTCTTCTATAATACCTATCATTTTTTGTAAAATAGATATCTTTTGATCAAGCTCTGCTTTTTTTTCTTCATTTTGTCTAGCCATTTAAATTCCCCCTTTTAAAAAATTAAAGTACTTTTTTATTTGCTGAGTTATACTTGTAAGTGCAAGTAAATAAAATTGCAAAAAATTCTCATATAAAAATTTCATAATGCTAAATTTAGTTTAGAAAAAAGTAAGGAGTTTTTATATGAGTTATAAACATCTTGGCATAGATGAAAGGATTTATATTGAGAATCAATTGAAATTTAAATTTAAAATTAGTGAAATAGCTAAAAATCTTAATCGAAGTATTAGTACTATTATTCGAGAAATTAATAGAAATAAAGATAATAATCATTATTTTTCATTAATTGCACAAAATAAAGCTGAAAATCGAAAACAATCACATATTAGTTTTCATAAGTTTAAAAATAAGAATTTAGTAAAATATGTACAACAAAAATTACTATTAGGTTGATCACCTGAACAAATTTATGGCAGAATTAAAAATTTTCATAAAGAGTGAGTTATTAGTTTTAAAACAATTTATACTTGAATTTATTTTGGAATGCTTGATAAAGTTACTAGTAAAAATTTAAGAAGAAAAGGTAAAAAACGAAAATCTAAAGAAAATCGTGGCAAGTTTAATGGTAAATCAATTAAAGAACGAGATATAAATGTTAATGATCGTATAACACTTGGTCATTGAGAAGGAGATACTATAGTATCATCACGAGGTAAAAGCAAATCATGTTTAATAACTTTAGTTGAAAGAGTATCACGATTTACTTTAGCAATATTAGTTAAAAACAGAACTACTAAAGTTATTAATAAAAATGTCAGTTATTATTTATCAATTCTTCCTAAAAACATTGTTAAAACTATTACTTTTGATCGTGGCAAAGAATTTTCAAATTGACAACAACTTGAAAAAAATTTAGATATAAAAATTTATTTTGCCAATCCATATTCACCTTGACAAAGAGGTACTAATGAAAATACTAATGGTTTAATTAGAGAAAAATTTCCTAAAAAATTTATTTTTTCAAAAACTAATAAAAATGAAGTTCATAAATTTATATTGTCTTTAAACCAAAGACCAAGAAAAATACTAAATTATCTTTCACCAATCGAATATTTGGATAGAAAAATAATTTAGTTGCACTTACCTTTACAATTTAGCATTTATTATTAATTTATATATTATCTAATATTTATATTTTCTTCATTTAAAAATTAATGAATTTCCAACAACAGTTATATCAGAAAGAGCCATTGCAATTGCAGCCAACGGTGGAATAATAAATCCGGCAGCAGCTAATGGAATAATGATAATATTATAACTAAATGCTCAAATAAAATTCATTCAAATATTATTTTTAGTTTTTTTAGTTAAAACAATAGCCTTATAAACAATACTAATATCATTATCAAGAATAGTAATATCACCAATTTTTTTAGCAATATCACTACCAGAGCCCATTGCAATTGCTAAATCAGATTGTTCTAAGGCAATAACATCATTAATACCATCACCAACAAACGCTACTTTTTTCCCTTTTGCTTGTAAATCAGCAACAATTTGTGATTTACCTTGTGGTGTAACATTAGCAAAATATGTTTCTATCCCAACGCGATTAGCAATAGCAAGTGTTTGTGATTCATTATCACCACTAATTAAAATAACCTCAATTCCCTGTTTTTTAACTTTTTCAATTGTTAATAATGCATTTGTTTGTAATTCATCTTCTAAAATAAAAATATTAGTAACAACTTTATTAATTGCTAATGCCAATACTTTCTGGCTAGGAGTAACTGTTTCAAAATCAAATGTTTTTAGAAATGGACTAAATGGCATTTTTGCTTTTTGTAAATTTTCAAGTGATGAAATTTGTAATTCTTCAGTTTGATATTTTGCTTTAATACCAAAACCAATTTGTTCTTTAACCTCGGTAATTGTCAATGATTGTCCAACATTATTAGTATTAGAATATAAAGAAAAAGCTAAAGCCAAAGGATGTGTTGAATGCTTTTCCATAGCAATTGCCTTATTAACATGTTTTTCTTGACCATAAATTTTAGTAATAACCAAATTACCAGTAGTTAATGTTCCTGTTTTATCAAAACAAATGGTATCAATCTTAGTAATTTTTTCAAAAGCACTAGCCTTATTATAAATGATTCCTATTTTTGCTGCTTTATTAATTCCAACAGCAACTGCTAATGGTGTTGCAATTCCTAATGCACAAGGACAAGCAATTATTAAAGTTGCAATTGCAATTTCTAATGATTCTTGCACACCATTACCTACTGCAAAATAACGAATAAGAAAAACTAAAATGGCAATTAAAATAACAGTTGGTGTAAATCACCCAGAAATTTTATCAGCCAATTTTTGTAATTTTGGTTTCTGAGATTGTGCATCTTCAACTGCCTTAATAATACTTGCTAATACTGTGTCTTTACCAATTTTAGTTGCTTTCATCCTAAAACTATCACCAACATTATTAGTTCCACCAATTAAATTTTGGTTAACTTGTTTCGTAATAACTTGCGATTCACCAGTTAACATTGATTCATTAATAAATGCTTCTTCACTAATTAATTGACCATCAGTAGGAATATTTTCACCTTTTCGAATAATTAAAATATCATTTAATTGTACATCTTCAATATTAATAAAAGTTTCTGTTTTGGTATTATAATCATATTTTAAGATTGATTTTGGCTTTAATGACATTAAACTTTCTAAGCCACTAGTAGCCCTTTTCTGTGCAACAGCACTAATTAAATCACCAAGTAAAACAATCATAATAATTGAAGCACTAACTTCAAAATATAAGTGTTCGGTTTTATTAATTATCATTAAATAAATAGAAAAAATAAATGCCGTTGTTGTTCCTAGTGCTACTAAAGTATGCATACCAGGTCATTTTTGTTTAATTAATTCTCGATAAATACCAATATAAAATTTACGACCAAAATAAAATTGAATTGGAATTGCTAGTGCAAGTTGAACATAAGGATTACGTAAACTATCAAAAAATGAAGTATTAGGTATCATAATTAATAATAATGGTAATAACAATATTCAACCAATAATAAGTTCAATTAAATCACGTAATTTAACATTATGTTGATGATTATGATGTTGTTCTGACATATGAGATTGATGTTGTTCACTACTATGACTACTATGATCATCTGTAATATCTTTCATATCAACTTGGTGACTCGTTTTTATATCTTTAATCTCAGTTTCAAACTTACAAATTTCATATCCTAAATGATGCATTGCTTTTTTAATTTTTTTTTCATTTCAAAACTTAGGTTCATAACTAAATTGTGCTTTTTTAGTAGCAAAATTGATACTAACAGTAATACCATCTTCTTTAGTAAAATGTCTTTCGATAACACTAGCACAAGAGGTACATGAAACATCTGACAGTACTGCTCTACTAATAACAAAATTATCATTTATATCACTTGTATTATTCATATTAACTTCATCTCCTCAAATTTTAATATTTTAATCTTTTTTATTACTTTTTAACACACAATATATACAAAAATAAATTATACACATTTTAATGTTAAAAAATATTAAAAACACTAAATCCCCAATCATGTTATTGGGGATTTATTACCTTAAAAAGTAATTAAAAAGTAATATATTTATATTATAACATAGACTACCTTAAATCTAAAATTTCATTATAAACTGGCCATTTTCTTTGATTCTATTTTTACTTCAATTTGTGAATCTATATTATTTATAGCGGTTTTTTTATCTGCAAACTTATCATTGTCAACTTCAATTTGTCTTCTTTGTTTTTCATCAAATTTTTTTGCTGCATCTATGCCAAAAATAATAGCACCACCAACAGGAATAAAAACAGGTGTTATTACAGCATTGGCAATCCCACCAATAGCAGCAGCAGTTATAATATCAGTTTCTAATTGTTCTTCAGAACGGTTACTAACAGCACTGACACCACCCGCAACAGTAGCAGCAACTAAACCGCTCATTTGAGCAATAGGATTAATATACAAAGCACCAACAGCAGTACCAGTAGCAACACCTTTAGTCACTTTTATAATTTTTGCGGTTGTTCGATGTTTTGTTTTAAATTCTTTTCATTTTGTAGGTTTTTGTTCTACATTTTCTTCTGATTTTGCTTCAAGATTTTGTAAAATTTCATTTTTTATAGGCATTTCTTTTAATCTTCCTTTCAAATAAAAACTCATTTATTTTTATCAAAATAATGAGTTAAAAACTTATATTAAGTTTAATTATTATTATATTCTATTCTATACTGAATATTAATATTTTTAATAAATATATACATATTAAACAACTTTTATCTTTTTTTATAGCAACAAATATTATACTATTAAGTTTCTACTTCAACTTCATTAGTATTAACATCATCTGCTAATTTACTAATTACTAAATCAATTCCTTGTTTACTAATACTAGAAAATAAAATAATAGGAGTATTAGTGCTAAGTTTTAAAGTTGATAATATTAATTTTTTATTTTTTACTAATTGACTATTTTTCACTTTATCAACTTTAGTAGCAATTAAATGAATTTTTAAATGATAATGTTGTAAATATTCCAACATATCAATATCATCTTTACTGGGTGCATGTCTTAAATCTAATAATAAAAAAACTGCTTTTAAATTTTTTCGTGACTGAAAATATTCATCCATCATTGTCGCAAATTGGATTTTTTTTTCATTTGATACTTTAGCAAAACCATAGCCAGGAACATCAACAAAGCGACAAATATTATTATTAATTGTAAAAAAATTTAGCATTTGTGTTTTACCAGGTGTTTGTGAAACTCTAGCTAACTTACCATTATTACAAATTGTATTTAAAAATGTTGATTTACCAACATTACTGCGACCAACAAAACAAAATTCAGGAATTTCATCCTGCGGCCATTGTTCTTCTTTAATAGCACTAGTTAAAAATTGTGCTTGCTTAATTCGTTCCATTTTTTACCTCTTATTCAAAAATATATTATAATTAATAGTTAAGATTTAAACTAATTATTATTTATTATTTTAATTTTTATTAATATTAATAAAATTAGTAAAATGAATATTATCTAATGGCCATATACCAAAACCAAAAAATAATACAGCCAAAATGATACCACCAACAATAATATAAATAGCAAGTCATTTTATAATTTTAAATAATAACATAAAACTAATAATAGCAATAGCTATTATAATAATACCAACTATTACAAATGTATTCATGTTTACCTCCTATTATTTTAATTATTAAAGTAACACGTAACATTAATTAATAATAACATAAAATAAATTCGAATATTTTATAGTAATCATCTTTTTCTTAAAATTATATAAATTAAAAAAAGTTATCTTTTTAAAGAGAAACATGTTAAAATGTCAAAGGATAAAGGAGAGTGATATCATGACTGACAGCGATTCCGTTTATAATAAGAAAAATAATACTAATTTAAAAATTAGTAATTTTAAAAGTGTACTTTTAAATAAAGATTCAGTTAAATATTCTCCTGGTATTTTTACTAAAAAAATATTTTTTTAGCGTGTTAATAAATTTCTAAATCCTTATTTAAAAGTCTTAAAATAAGAAAAATAAGGAGGTAAAGAAATTATGAAGATTTTTTTAAACAAAATTTATTTTAAATTACAATTTAGTTTTAAAAAACCATTAGTTTACACAAATGGTGATTATATTAAACAAATTGCACATTTTAACCAAAAACAATTACTAAAAAATTTAGATTTACATAATTTTGGTCTTAAAACAGACCAAATTGAAATAAGAAGAAAAAAATATGGTATTAATACTTTAAAAAATACAAAATTTAATTGAATTTTAGAATTTTTAAAAGCATATTTTGGATCATTCAATATAATTTTATCAATTATTACTATCTATAATTTATTCTCATATTTTACAACAAATGATACTTCAATTTATTCATTGGTTGCCGCTATTATTGTTGGAACTATGATTTTATTAAGTGGAACCCTAATTTACATTCAATCAATACGAGCTTTTTTTATTACTAAACATTTAACAATTTTGGTCAAAAATACAACTACTGTTATTCGTAATATAAACATTAATCAAATTACTAAAGAAAACTCAATTAAAATAATTAAACAAGCACAAGAAATAAATGTTAATGAATTATTACCAGGTGATTTAATTTATTTATCAGCGGGTGATTTAATTCCTGCTGATTTAAAAATTTTATTAAGCAATGATTTATTTATTAATCAATCATCATTAACAGGAGAATCACTACCTGCTGAAAAACACGCTATTAACGATCCTGCATATCAAAACTTATTTGATTTACAAAATATTTGTTTTATGGGAACAAGTGTTGTCTCTGGAAGTGCAATTGCTATTGTTATAGCAACAGCTACTAACACCTACTTCGCTACTATTGCTGATACAATAAATAAACAACGTCCATTAAGCAGTTTTTCCAAAGGAATTAAACGCGTTACTTTAATGTTAATTTGCTTTATGCTAGTAATGGTACCCATTGTGTTAATTATCAATGGTCTTTTAAAAAACAATTGACCTGCAGCATTTATTTTTTCAATTTCGGTTGCTGTTGGTTTGACTCCTGAAATGCTACCAATGATTGTTACCTCTAATCTAGCGCGAGGTGCTAGTAAAATGAGTAAACAAAAAGTAGTTGTTAAACAACTAGCTGCTATTCAAAATTTAGGTGCAATTGATATTTTATGTACTGATAAAACAGGAACTTTAACTAATGATAATATTGAAGTAGTCAACCATATAACATTGGATAATAAAACAAATAATGACTTAATTAAGTTTATTTATTTAAATAGTTATTTTCAAACAGGAATAAAAAATCCAATGGATAATTCAATACTTGAATTTGGAGAAAAAAACAAATTAAAAAATATAAGTAATTATTATCAAAAAATTGATGAAATTCCTTTTGATTTTAATCGTCGTAAATTAACAATTGTTTTAGAAGATAAATTAAATAATAAAAAATTAATTTGTAAAGGTGCAATTGAAGAAGTTATTAATACATGTAATCGTATAGTTTATCAAGATAAAGTAATACCATTAAATTCTGATTTAATGAAAATGGTTAATAAAAAAATAACAAAATTAAATGAACAAGGATTACGTGTCTTAGATGTCTCATATGAAGATACAAATCTTACTAATAATAAATATAATGAAACAAACGAAAAAAATTTAATTTTTCTTGGTTTTGTAACTTTTCTTGATACACCAAAACCTACAGCAACAAAAATGATCAAATTGCTAAAAACACATGGTGTTGATCTTAAAATATTAACTGGTGATAATGAATTAGTAACAAGAGCAATTTGTAATCGTGTTAATCTAGAAATTAAAGGATTAATTTCTGGTGAACAATTAACTGGCCTAACTGAATATGAATTAAAAAGAATTGTTGAAAATAATAATATTTTTGTTAAACTAAACCCATTACAAAAGGCAAAGATTATTCAAACTTTAAAAAGTAATGATCACGTCGTTGGTTTCATGGGTGATGGTATTAATGATGCTTTAGTATTAAGAAATGCTGATGTTGGAATTTCTGTTGATAATGCTACTGATATTGCAAAAGAAGCATCAGATATCATTTTATTAGAAAAATCATTATTAGTTTTAGAAAAAGGTATTATTGAAGGTCGTCGCATTTTTGGTAATATTTTAAAATATATTAAAATCACGATTGCTTCTAACTTTGGTAATGTCTTTAGTGTGCTAGTAGCATCAGCATGATTTGCTTTTGCACCAATGTCACCAGTACAATTATTATTTCAAAATTTATTATATGATATTTCACAATTTACAATTGCCTTTGATCGTGTTGATCCATCATTTTTATTAAAACCACAACGCTGAAATCCAAAAGGAATGTTACCATTTGCTTTTATTAATGGACCTATAAGTAGCATTTTTGATATCTCTACTTTTGCAATTTTAGGATTTGGATTTGGTGTCTTTGGTAATCCTTCTGCAGAAAATATTAATATGTTCAACTCAGGATGATTTATTGAAGGTTTATTAACACAAACATTAATAGTACAAATGTTTAGAACTGAAAAAATTCCTTTTATTCAAAGTCGTGGTACTTGATTGGTGGTATTATTTCAATGTTTAGAATTAACTTAAACCAATTATCATTTTTTTCTTGATTACCTGATAGATGATCTAATTTATTTATTGATAGTTTAGGAATTATAGTTTATTGTTTGGTTACAAGTTGTATCTATTTTGGATTAAGAGGTTTTCGTTGATTTGTTAATATTTCAGGAATCATTAAATGACTGTCAACTTGTTTTTTGATTATTTGTGCCATTATTCTGGTAATCAAAAACGGCACTATAGTTTATCAACAAGCATTTGTTGGTACTAAACATCTTCATTTTACAATTAATATTTTTAATAATGCTTTTAGTAATTTTTTCTACTTTTTCCTTGGTTTTGAGACCTTTACTGTTATTGGAAAAAATGTTAAAAATCCTAATAAAAATTTAGGTAGGGGAACAATTATTGTCTTATTTTTGACAACTATTTTTTATTTAATGATTACAATTTTAATTATTGGTGCCATCAGTTCGCAGGGACCTAATGGTAATAACGGATGAGCAAATGGTGGTAATAATTATAACCCAAATAATGTTATTGCTGGCATTGCTGGTACAACGGGTATCATTTTACTAGTTATTTGTACTTTATCAATTAAATTGAATGGTGTAATACAAGTAGCGCTATATTCTGGAGCTATGCTACAACCATTAGCCAAAGAAGGATACATTAGTGAAAAAATAGCCAAATTAAATAAAGAAAATATTGCAATGTATGGTAATACTATTAATTTTATAATTACAATTATAGTTTGTATTATTATGCTAATAATTCCGGATTTAATTGGAATTAGTTTTAATTATAACCAAATATTGGGATTTACAACTAATATAACAATCTTTGTTTATCTTTTTGTTATAGCAGCAACTTGTGTTATGGGTTATTATAAAAAAATAAAAATAAAAGTTATTGAATGAATTATGTTTATTATCTGTTTATTATTTTTAATTAGTCAATTCATTATTTTTAATTATAATATGATTCATGATTTAGTAAGCAACAAAGGAATCATATTAATTGCAATTGCGATTAAGTTTTTAATGTTTTGAGTATTTATTATAATTGCTACTATTATTTATTTTACTTATTATAAACCAAAACTAAAACAAAGATTAATAACAAATCCAGAATATCAAAATCAATTAGATAAAGAATTTATTTTTAATTCTCATCTAGTAGTTAATTAAAATATTTAAAAATTATATTATCTTATTATCATCAAAAATAAACTAAATGAGTTGCTGGTTTTTTACAAAAACAAGTACCAGTAGTAGTTGTACTTTTTAATTTAGCATATGCTTGAAAATGTTCAGATCAACCAATATCAATTGTATGTTGAGCATGTTTTCCTAATTCAATTGCTGCTAATACAACCTTTTTCTCATTTAATGCTTTATTCATTAATTTAATATCAGCATCCATAATAATAATATCTTCTTTGATTATTTCATCATTTTTCATTATAATCACCCTTTCTACAAGTATATAGGGACTTCGTCCCTCGCCACTACGTGGCTCACCCAAATTATAGTCCCAGTAGGTTCACTGGGACTATAATCATTTTTATTTATCTTTATTTTTAGGTTTATCTTTTTTCTTTAAAATATTATCCAATTTATCCAATCCAGCAGACTTAATATCGCTATAAGTCATATCAATACTACTTGCTTCTTTAAGGTATTTTTTAGGTGACAATTCACTTTTAAGTTCATGCACATAATGTAAAGCACGTGAATTATACCTTTTTAACCAGTGTCTAGGAAAAAATAAAGTCATAGCCATTGCTTCACCACTATAACTTGGAGGCATAATACCTCGTTTAATCATTTTCTTTGTTCTACGACGTGAAAATACTACTTTATTATAATCCTCAATATTAATATATAAATTAAGATTAAATATAACAATAAAACCCAAAAAACGCATACGTTTAACTTGAACAACATACTCAACTTTTTCTCTTGCTTGTACTGGTATTCTATTAGGGTGTTGTTCAATCAAATACATTGTACCATTAAACATGTGACCTATTAACTTACAAAATTGTCCTAAACTTTCTTGTTGATTTTTAAACTGTACTCCTAAATCATTAGAATTTATTTTTAATACTAATTCATCTAAAATTATTAAATCTTGTTCCTCAAAAGCATAATTACTTGCTAACTGATTAAAAGTAAAAACATCGTTATAATTAACCAAATAAGAATAACCAGTCTTTAACTTAATAGGGAAAGGACTAACTACTCGTTTCTTATGACTTTGTGCTAAACAACAAGCAAGGGCAGATTTGCCAGTCCTTGGAGGTGCTGAAATAATATAACTACCAACTCGTTTTAAAATTTTAAGATTACGAATAGTTATAAGAATTGGATAAATAATTATAATCAAACCTATAACTAATAACACATAACCATATCAAGGCATAATAAACTCCTAACCTATAATTAAACTAATTGCTCTAACAAATAATCATAAAGGTATAATATTTTCTATTCCACTAACAATATCAACATTTAAAGCAGTACTAATCGTATCTGAAAAAATATGTCATAATAAACTATCTGTTGTAAAAAGAAATTGTCTTAATGGTTCAACTGGTAAAACTTTACCAACAACACCATAAAGTACTCATCTAAAAGCATTACGCAAATGACCAAAAACATCATATCAACTAACACGTTCATACTCAGGGTTAAAAGGACTATTTGGTGGGAATGGTGTTACTTTCTCACTTGAAAAAATATTAATTTGACCAAAATTTAACCGTGGTGACATATGTGAAAATGAATCACCATGAACATCAAAAAATACTGTTAAATGTCTTAAATTTGGAACACGAATAGGCATAGTAACAAAATTATATAAATCTTGCTGATAAATATCATTATCAACCTTACCTTTAAAAACATACTTTGTATCACCAACATTATCTAAAAAACTAAAAACAAAATTAGCAGTAAAAGTTTTAAAATATTCATATTCAAAATAAAACATAAAACCTTGAATATAAAAACTTAAAGGTTTATCAATTTCAAAATTTAACTGTGTTTGAAAATTTATAACTCTCCTATCATTATTAACAAAATTCAAACGATTAGTATTCTTTTCTGTAACATAATTATGATTAAACATAATACGTGAAAATTCATCCAATTGTTTTCTATTAAAAGTATAAACACCAGACCCCATATTTATCTCTTGTGACGGAACACCAATTGTATCACTATAATAAGAACATATATAAGTACCCTGATTACCAATAAATTCACCACTTACTAATTTTAAATCCGGCTGGTCAACATCAAAATAAGCAGAATTTCATGGAATTGTTGCTCAATCATTAAAATTATGATACTTAACATGTTTAACCATTTCTTTTGTAATATCATAATTAACAACATTAGGGTCATTTGAAGCAATTAAACTAGTTGGTGCTTGAACAGAAGTATTTACAACAAAAAATAATTTAGCAAATTTAAATCACATAATTATTTACCAAACAAACATCTTAAAACTCATCATAAACCATAAAATATAATAAATCCAATAAAAAACTGCGTTCCATAAACTACTAAATTTCATAAAATAGTAGTAAATTGGTCAACTGGACTTCCTATAAACATAGTTCAATAATCAACTATACATTGATGTATTTTATTGTAAATATCTCAAACACTCATATTTAACACCTACCCAAACAATGACCTAAAAATAAATTTAATACTACGATAAATAAAATTAAAAAATACACCTAATACCAACCAAAAAGTCAAATTAAACAAAATATAAACTTCATCAGTAATATTAGTTTGATTTAAAAATATACCAATATCATTACTAGAAAATATAAAAATTAAATGCAATATACTATTAACAAAATCACTCATAACTAATTACCTACAAACTTCCCTTTTTTATTTTCAACACCCTTAGCCTTATTTCTTAAACGTTTTCTTTCATGTTGTTTAGCAATTTGCTTACCAACAAATTTTGAACTACCTTTAATATTTTTGTAACTTTTCTTTACAGTACCCGATGTAGAAACTGGCTGAATATCAATATTTAAAAAAACTGACATAGCAAACTTTATTAAAAGAATAAAAACACCAAAAAGTACCCAAATTAAAACCTAAATCTGCCATTGGCAAATTTCAAAATGTCATAAAAATTTGTCCAAATAGTTCTAAAACTTTTGAAATAAAAGCAACACCCATAATAAACTACTCCTATATTATTTTTAATAATTTTAAAATTAATGAAAAAGTAAAAAGTACTAAAATAATTGCTAACAATGGTGCTGGCATTGAAACTATTTGTTGTGAACTATCACCAAAAATAAAACTTTTAATAACCAAAGACAAATTATGTAAACCAGAAAAATCAGTAATATAACTTTGTAAAATATTTTGCACAATATTATTTAAAGAAGGTAAAAGTTTACCTAATAAAGGAAAAACAAAAATTATTGCAAAAAATAATTTAATCATAACTATTACCTCCTAAAAACAACTTTAATTTTTTCTATCTAAATCCACGAATAATATGTCCAATAAATTCTTTAATAAATACTAAGACCATCATAAATATTGGAATTAATACCGGTCAATTTGTCATTATAAAATCACCCGCAAATACTCAATTAAAAACATAACTAAAAGATTCTAGTAATTTTTGACCAATACCTCCAATCATTTCTATTAAAGCACTTAACCCTTTTGGCATACTAATCACCTCCCTCCTCTAATTCTTTTCTTGCTCTTTCTTTACGTTTTTGTTCTTTACAATATCAACAATCTGGGTCAACTACATTGTGTTTTCTATGTTTAAATTTTCAAACTAACTTTTTAATAGTACCTTTAAAAGCCCAAGAAGTACCAAGCACAGCAATTATCACAACTATTCATTTAACCATTATTTTCTACCTCCTAAAAAACTATCAAAACTCATATTTTCATATAATCTTTGGTCAAAATTTCTTTTTGCCTTTTTCTTATGCAACTTTTGTCTTGACATATTTTTTCATTTATCTTTTTTCATAAAATTAATTCACTCCTTATAAAATAAATGTTCTTATAGTTTTATTTTGTTCATTATTTCTTAAATTTTCATTATTAATTTCTAATAATTTACTTTGAAATTCTAATGTTTGTTTTAATTCTTTTACTTGATTATTTAAATTTAGAAATTTTCTTTCTAATTTTTGTTTTTCATATCTTTTTCTTTCAACTTTTAAATCATTCTTTTTAATAAATTTATTTTCTTTTCTCTTAAAAACTCAATTTGTTATTTTATTTTTAATATTATTTCATGGAATACCAATATAACCCACAACAATACCAATTAAAATAGATACTGGTTTAATTGCAACAATTCCTAAAACTATAATGCTAGGAATTAATCCTAAAAATATACTAAATGTAATACATCCAGTTAATACCATAAATTTTAAAATTCATCACATATATATTTTCACTTTAAACACCACCTAGTGTATAAGCATAAGAATAATCCCAGTTTAAACTTGCTCTATCTAAATTAATCTCTGACATACTATCATCATTTAAATCAATATCAACCATACCGTCATCTGTACTTTGATAATGATTAACACTGCCATTAATTAATCTTGCTCTTTCATCAGTAAACACTTCTTGTAATTCTGTATTATTATGTGTATTTCCTAATGGCAACAGTAAAGTATTTATAATTTCACTTGCTCCGACAATAATCGTAGGAATAGCAAAATAATTATTAAAATTATTATTAATACCCATAGCAACACCACTACTAATCAAACAACCACCAGTACCCATATTTGCTATTTTACGTATAGTTTCAAATCTATTAGGTATTAACTCAGTTAAACCACTAATAACATTCGCTATACCAAAACTATTTAAAGATATATAAGTATCTCAATCTACAAAATAATTATCAACTACTGGTTTAGGTGTTGGTATTGGAGTAGGAATTGGTGGCTCAGTAGGGCAAGGTGGTCAAAAACAAGGTTCATCTCTTAATAAAAAAGTTGACTTATTTACATACTGAACAAACTTAGCATAATTAATTAAACCAATTGTTCCTAATCCTAAAAATATCTTTTTATAACTATTAATAACTTTATTTCTAGTAGTTGGTCTTTGATTAATATTCCATATATCAATTCCTAACTTTTTACTAAATAACAAAGAATTAATAGAACCTAAAATTGGGTCTTTTAAATATTGACCATAATAAGCACTAACTCCAACCATAGCACTTAATGGACTTAATCCAGTTCTTAATATTTTAGGTAAAGTATAATTACTAGTTTGTTCTAACTCATTAGGCATAAATAAAACTCCTTACTTTATATACTAATAAGGAGCATATTTATACTAATTAGAGTAAGGAGCAAAAATACACTAAAAAGTATATATATGCCCCTTATTTAATTTTTAATTTTCTTTTTGTTGTAATTGTTCTTTTTGTTTAACCAAAGCAATATTTAATATACAATTTGGACAATAATATTTCCCAGTATATAAATTTTGTAAAACTCTTTTAGGACAAATTACTTGGTCGCAAAGTTTGCATACATACATTGCTAAATGAAAATGTTGTTGACAAGCACAATTATTAATTTTTGACATAACTTAAATCCTTTAAATAATTATTTACCAATTACCCTATAATAAATAACTATTTAGTTTTTAAATTATGTATGTCAATTATTTTTGCTTCTCATGTTATTTCAACATCATAATAAGAACCAAGACTTAAATTCATTTTAGAAAGTTTAGTAAATAATTCACTATCATGTAAAACTCATTTATCCTTAGATTTTTCACCAGTTGATATTTTAATACCTTTATCAGTAACATAAAACGACGAAAAAATAAGTACATCATAATTTTTGGACTTACCACTTTTTTCATCTTTAATTACTTCATTACTTCTAATTTTTGTCAATTGACAAAGAAAATACATTTTATTAACCTCCTAGGAATTAGGTTATATTAATAACCAGATTAATAATGTGGGTAATTAACATTATTAATTATAATATAACATAAAAATTAAAATTTACAACAAAAAAACGCAAAAACATAAAGTTAAATTCCTAGGTAAAACCTTACATTTTTGCTATTAACCATTATATATACAAGTATTTTCTTTAAAAATCATATTAAGATTTAACAGTTTGAACTTTTTTTTCACGTTTATCACCATAAATTAAAGTTTTAAGCATAAAATGAAATGGAATTCAAATAATGGTCAAACATAAAAATATTGAAATACACATAATAACTCTTTTTAAAATATTCATTTAAGTACAACTCCTTTCTTAAATAAATATATCAAAAATAAAATTTTAAAAAACAATTAAAATATAATTTAATGTAAATGTAAAATTCTAGGTACACGCTTAATTGCATTCCTAAACCTAATACTATCAATTGAGATATATTCATCATAATCTTTAAAATTATCACCAAAAACAGTAGTATCAAAACTACCACCAAAAAGTATAGTACGACCCAAATTATCAATTTTCTTTTTAAAAAATTGTGTATGTAAAGCATTAATAGAAGCGTCAATTAAACGTTGATATAACATTATCTTTTGGCCTTTAACTACTTTTGGATTAGAACAATTACGAGAAAAAGCATAAGCACGAACACCTAAATCATACTGATTTTGAGATTTTATATCATTTTGCACTTTTACAACATATTTACTTAAATACTTAACTATATTTTCATTAGTACCTTTTTTAACAACTCTTACATCATTAAAACCAAATGGTCATCATTGTGGCAACATACTTTTATGTATTTTTCTATTAAATAATATATGAAAGTGAATAGCACCACGCTTTTGATATTCATAAACATACATATATTTTAACTCACCTAAATATTTAACACGTTTAGGGTTATTTCATCAACGCTTTAAACGTTTGAAGAATATAGCAATATCATGTTTTGCTTTATTAATATCTTGCATATTTTTAGCATAAGTTAAAGTAACAAAACTTAAAACTTTTGAATTATAAAAATTATGATACGCTTTATGTATTAATTTTGTTTTAGTACGAATAGTACTATTACGCAACTTTTTATTATTAATACCTAAATTTTTAATACCAATTTCATTACGCTTATTAGTTAATATAGCACTCATAGGTAAAATTATATTTTTAACATAAGCACCATAATAAACTTTTTTAATATAAAAATTTTCTTGCATATATAAAACTCCTAGGAATTAATTATAATTTTATATATTTTAATAACAAAATAATCATAACACAAAAAACAAAATAATTAATAAATTATCTTGCGGTGAATTATGTTACTTAATTCAATTAATATTATAACGCTATTTAAAAAAGAAATAGTAATTACAATTACTATTCTAACGATATCTTTCTACATAGTGACTAACTAAACCACGATAAATAAAAGGTATTGTTAATTGCATAATTGGATAAGTAAACAAAAAAATATGAATAAAATTGTAAACTAATGAGTAAAAAAGAGGATTAAATCCTGATCAAATATTTTTACTTCCGTCAGCATTAGTAATTTGTGATCAAATAAAATATCCTGCTATTGTTTGTCAAAAATAAATAATTAAACAAACTAAAAAACAATGTAAAAAATAATTAATATAAGTAAAAATTGATTTATCAGCTTTTAAATTAAAACGTAATAATGAAATAATAGCGGGCGTTGTCATTGGCAAAAAATAATCTAATAAATAACTTCAAGCATTAATAACATAACCACCACCAATAAATAATAATGACATTAAAGCACTAATCATACCCGTTAATCATCCACCTGCAAAGCCAATAATATAACTAATAACCATTAAAGGTATATATTTAATAGCAATACCGCCGCCGTATGGCATTTTTGGTAATAAATTTTGTTCAATAAAAGCACAAGCAATATTTACACCAGTAAATAAACCAATAATTGTATAATCAATAACTAATCATCGTTTAATACCAAATGCAAATTTAAAATTAGTTCATCATCTTGTTTTTAAAATGGCAAAAGTTTCTTCTTTTTGTCATTGATAATGTTTAATTCAATTAAAAATTAATGCAATGGGATTGATACTAAAAATTGATAGTAATGTAACAATAACAATATTTTTATGCATATCTTCTATTTTAACTGTTCATGTAATAACAGATAATAAAATTGATGAAATTAATAATAAACAAAGAATTAATATTAAATAAATTTTACTGCTATAAAATTGTCAACCAATAATAGTAGTAACTTTAAAAAAGTGATTAATACTACTAGCAGGTAAAATACTAATAATAACTGTTAATGTTAAAAGAGTAATTAAACTAAAAATGGCTGATGCTTTAATTAACATTCCTACCCCCAGTTTGCTTTTAATTTTATTATAATTGATAGTTGTTAATAGTTGTTCTTTAAACATAATAAAATGATAACTCCTTTAATTTATCTTACATAACAAAAAGGAGTTATCATTTTTTAAAATATAAAAAATAAAGTCTCCCTCCGCTAGTACTAACTAGATCAGGTTATAGGGTATTTCTCAGGCAATGCCACCCCTGCTTTATATAATATATGCAAATTAATCCATATTTACTACTATTATAACATTCAAAATATTTTTTTAAATATAAAATATATTTTTTATGATTTTTAGTTTAAATTAAAATTTGTTCTATTTTTATTTGAAATTTATTTGAAAAAAAATAAAATATATTCACTTCTTAAAAATAAGAAGTTATTGGGAAAAAATAAAAAGGAGTTTTTTAAATATGAAAAAGATATCAACACTAATTACAACAACAATTTTAGCAATAGCAAGTACAAACAGTTTAAATACCTTATTTATCAATAACACAAATAATAAAATTAAAACAAGTATTAAAAATGAAAATAATAATTGAAAAATAAATGAAATTAAGTCTTTAACAACTGATAGAAATAGAAATATTTATGCACTTGCTAATAATACTGTTTATAAATGTTTAGCAGAACAAACAGAATTCGAAAAAATGATAGTACCTAAAGAATTTGCTAATGGTAAATTTATAAAAACTGATAAAGATAAAAATACTTATGTAGCAACTAATAATAATATTTATAAATGTCTTGCAACACAAACATATTTTCAACAAATGATAGTACCTAAAGAATTAGAAAATATTAGATTTTTAAAAATTAATGAGAGAGACGGAAATGTTTTTATAATAGCTAATAATAGTATTTATAAATGTTTAGCGGGAGAATGAGAATTTAAAAAAAATGACATTACCAACTAACATTAATTTTCTGAGTCACATAAGTATTGATAAATATGGAAATATTTATATCACTGCTAATAATAATCTTCATGTTCCTTTTGCAAATAGTATTTATAAGTGTTTAGAACATGACAACGAATTTAAACAATTAAATATAGATACAAATAAAGAAACATTACAAATTTCTCTTTTAACAACTGGTAAAGATGGACACATTTATGTAATTGCAAATAATAGTATTTATAAATATCCAGCAGAACAAACAGAATTTATAATAATAAGTGAACATTGAGGAGTACCTGTTAATGCTATTTTAGTAACAGATGAAAATGGAACTATCTATATTGCAGATAATAATAATATTTATAAGTATTCAGTAAAAGAAAAATACTTTAAGAAAATAAATAATTCAGCAATAGATGGAATAATCAAAAAAATAATAATAAGTAATAAAAATATTTATATAATAACTAATAATAACTCTGCAATAAATAAAGTTTATAAATTTGATTTTTTACAATCAAATTTTATTGAAATGAAAGTGATTGATAATGATACATATGATGTTAGTAATATTACTTTTGATAGTAATAAAAATATTTATGTTTTAACTATTAATGGCATTTATAAATGTCCAACAAAACAAACAGAATTTAAAAAAATGACAAAAATATGATGAAAAACAACAGAATTTCATTTTAATAACAGAAGACTAACTGATATAAGTTATTGAAAATAGACTAGAAATAATTCATTTATCCATACATTTGAATGAAATACAGAATATGGTTTACCAATTGATTATCAATATATTACTTTTTTTAATGAAAATGGTACAGAAGATTATGTAGATTCATCTTATAGCTGAGGCGATACAGGATATCCAACTATTAACATTAATCAAGTTGTTAAAAATCTAAATTTTCAAAAATATTTAATAAATGCAAAAGTAACAAAAAATGGACCTATTAACCCAGCAAATTTTTGTAATATTATCATATGTAATAATAAAGAAAATTTCTTACTTGCCAGTTTATTAATAACTATTAAATTAGGGTTAACTTTTTATGAAGAAAATGGAAAATGATTTTTTCAAATCATCATTGCTCATTATGGTGAAACATGAGGATCTGAAAGTGGAGGACAAATTAAAACAATTTTAGGGAACGGTTTTCGATTATACTCATAATTTATTTTTTAAAGCTGAGTTATACTTGTAAGTGCAAGTAAATAAAATTGCAAAAAATTCTCATATAAAAATTTCATAATGCTAAATTTAGTTTAGAAAAAAGTAAGGAGTTTTTATATGAGTTATAAACATCTTGGCATAGATGAAAGGATTTATATTGAGAATCAATTGAAATTTAAATTTAAAATTAGTGAAATAGCTAAAAATCTTAATCGAAGTATTAGTACTATTATTCGAGAAATTAATAGAAATAAAGATAATAATCATTATTTTTCATTAATTGCACAAAATAAAGCTGAAAATCGAAAACAATCACATATTAGTTTTCATAAGTTTAAAAATAAGAATTTAGTAAAATATGTACAACAAAAATTACTATTAGGTTGATCACCTGAACAAATTTATGGCAGAATTAAAAATTTTCATAAAGAGTGAGTTATTAGTTTTAAAACAATTTATACTTGAATTTATTTTGGAATGCTTGATAAAGTTACTAGTAAAAATTTAAGAAGAAAAGGTAAAAAACGAAAATCTAAAGAAAATCGTGGCAAGTTTAATGGTAAATCAATTAAAGAACGAGATATAAATGTTAATGATCGTATAACACTTGGTCATTGAGAAGGAGATACTATAGTATCATCACGAGGTAAAAGCAAATCATGTTTAATAACTTTAGTTGAAAGAGTATCACGATTTACTTTAGCAATATTAGTTAAAAACAGAACTACTAAAGTTATTAATAAAAATGTTAGTTATTATTTATCAATTCTTCCTAAAAACATTGTTAAAACTATTACTTTTGATCGTGGCAAAGAATTTTCAAATTGACAACAACTTGAAAAAAATTTAGATATAAAAATTTATTTTGCCAATCCATATTCACCTTGACAAAGAGGTACTAATGAAAATACTAATGGTTTAATTAGAGAAAAATTTCCTAAAAAATTTATTTTTTCAAAAACTAATAAAAATGAAGTTCATAAATTTATATTGTCTTTAAACCAAAGACCAAGAAAAATACTAAATTATCTTTCACCAATCGAATATTTGGATAGAAAAATAATTTAGTTGCACTTACCTTTACAATTTAGCTAAATATTCATACTCCTTTAAAAATAAATTTAAAGGAGTATTTTAATAAACCTATTATTTCAAAATATTGTTAATATATAAAAATCTAATTATTTATAAAAAATAATTAGACTATAAATTAATAAAAATAAGTAAGTTATTATATTAAAACATTTTCAATTTTTGATTTAAATTTGAAACATTTTCCAAATATTTATTTTCTAATTGATTTATTACTTTAGTATTTAACTTATCACTTTGTTTTAAATAGTTTTGTTGAGATGCAACTTCTGATAATAGTTCTAAATTTTCAAATTTATTTTGATTATCTAATCATGCTTTAACTTTATCAAAATAATTAATTGGTTGTTCATCAATAACATATTTTCTTATATTTTTAGGCATTGTATATTTTCACTCCTTTGTTATTTTATAATTCATTACATACTTTTATAAAAATTAATCAAATCATTTAAATAGTTTTCAAGTTAAATAATAAATGCCACAACTAATAAGATTTAAGGCAATAAATATACCTACTAAAATACCAACAACAGCACCAGCACCAATACTTGAAACTAATCCTTCACCAATAAGACTAGCTAAAAAGTAAGTTAAAATAATTAATGGCGCAACAATTAATAAACTAGTAAATAAACTAACAATTGCTTGTCCAGTACGACTTTTAATAATAACTGACATTAGCAAAGCAATACTAGTAATAGTAATAGAAAAAAATAATGTAAATAAAATAATAATTAATAATTGTCAATTAAAAATGGAACTAATCATTCCAGATAAAGGAACAACATAACCAATAATAATAATACCAATAAAAATAATAATATCAGAAATTAAAACTAAAGCTAAATTAAATATTGATGTTATAATAATAAACTTGGTTTTGCTAATTCTTGTTAAACCAATGCGGCGATAAACTACGCTTTGTTTTAAATCTAGTAAAATAGCTAAAAAAGTTTGAATTGAAAAGGAAGCAGTTTGTGTCAATCAAATAATCAGCAAAATAAATCGTCCAATATTTTTACCAGCAGGTGATGATAATATTTGATTATTTCCACCAATTGATGCACCAATAAAAATCAATGGTGAAACGAAAACTGAAAAAATAATAATTGAACGATTACGTTTTAAATAACTTCAAAATAAATTAAGAAGAGATCAATCATTATTTTTGTTTTTTAAGGTGTTTTTTTCAAGACTTAGCTCATTTTTCATTATTTTCCCCTCCTAATCTTTTTAATAACGCTTCGCTATCATACATACCTATTTTATATTCTTTAAATTTAGTTTTAACATATTCTTCAATACTTCCATATTCTTTAACAACAGTTTTAACATCATTTATACTAATAATTAAACCTTCAAACATGAAAATAATTTGTTGACAAAAACGTTCAATTTCTTGCATATTATGTGAAACAATCAATACTGAAAGATTAGGTTTAATAAAAACTTCTTTTTCTAATAATTCATAAATTCGCTCACGTACCTCTAAATCTAATCCCGTAGCTAATTCATCTAAAATTAATAAATCTGGTTCAACAATTAATGCTAATAAAATATTAATTTTTTGTTGTTGACCGCCCGATAAAGTAATAATAGGTTTATTAATAAATGCTTCAGCGTCCAAATAGTACAATAACTTTTGAATGTCTTCAACAGACTTATTTAAACGATAAGCTCTCATATAATATTGGGCCATATCTCAACCAGTTAGACCACGAGGAAATTTAGTTTCTTGTAATTGCATTCCTATTTTTAAATCAGGTTTAATATTAATAGTACCTGTTGTTGGTTTACGAAGTTGGGAAATCATTTCACATAATGTTGTTTTTCCAGTACCATTGGGGCCAACAATACCAATTTTGGCACCAATAGCAATATTCAGACTAACATTTTTAATGACTTCATTACTATCATAGTTTTTACTGACATTAATGATTTCAACATTATTTTTTTTATCTTTAATCATAATTACTTCCTTCCTATAACTTTATAATTTTATCATAATTACTACATAAATATTACTTGTTTTTTAAGTTATAAAAATTAAAATATTATATAATATATTGTAAACTTTATTAGGTTTTTACTCATTATTTTCATAAAAAGTAAATGAGTTTTTATTTTTAAAAGGAGAAAATTATGAAAAAAAATGCACAAAAAAAGAAATAAAAAAATTAAAAAAAGAGAAAAAAGAATTAGAAAAAAGTTTGAATCCATTTAACAAAAATTTTAGTCTTAATAATAAAGAAAAGATATTGAAAGAAATTGCTTTAATCAATGAAAAAATTGTTAACTTAAAACAAAAATTATTAGTAGATTATGAAGAACATTTAGATGAAATTGAAAATGGAAATCTAGAATTTAATTTTAACCTTCAACAGTTAAATAATGAAGATCAATATTTAAAAGATAGTACTTTTCTAATAACTAATGATGATATAAATAGTATAAATTCAGAAGAATTAATTAATATGCAATATGGTAAAAAATGTTGTCCACCATGCACAATTTTTTAATTTTAAATATTTTTATATAAAAATATAAAAAAAATATTAATAACAACACTTTTACTATTTATAATTTAATTTTTCAATTATAAAATTAAAATAATATATAATATAAAAACAAACTTGATCAAAGTTTTAACCCATTACTTTATTTTAAAAGTAAAGGGTTTTTTTATTTTTTAAAAGAGGAGACATTAAAAAATGGATATTAATGATTTAGAAAGAGAAGTTAACTTTATAGCAAATAATTATCATATTATTAATCTTTATTTACATTTTCCGATTGAAACTTATAGTAAAGATTACAATGATATTTTTGACTTTTGAGAAAATAATAAAAAAAATACTCAAAATCATTATCAATTTTTAAATAAAAAAATAAAAACTTTAGAATCCTTAAAAAAATTAGAAAATAATTTTATAAATTCAATAAATAACCTATCAAAAAAAATTAGAAAATAATTTTATAAATTCAATAAATAACCTATCAAAAAAATTAAATAATAAAAAAATAAATAAAAAAATAAATAAAATAATGAAAATACTTACTATTGGATTATTTAATTGAAATAAAAAAATAGAAACAAAAATAACTATTTTAACAAAAATTAAAGAAATTAAACAACAAAATTTAGTAAAAATAAATGAACTAATATTACGAATTAACAAAAAAAATATAATTAAAAGTGTAAATTCGGAAATTAATTTTTCTGTAACAAATAAAAGCAAATCAAATTTATCACAAATATAAAAAAATTTTATATAAAAAAAGTAAATACTTGTTTTTAGTATTTACTTTTTTAAAGTTATAGTTATTAATAATTTAATTAGATTTTAACCTTCATCAATAATACTTGAAGTTGGTTTAATATTATTAATAGGTGAGTGAATTTTTGCTTTATGTTTATTAAAAATAAAATCATATACTTCAGAATAAAATTCAACTGAAACAATATTTAATTTTTTCTTTACTTCTTCTGGAATATCTTCTAAGTCTTTTATATTAGCTTTTGGAATTAAAATTGTTTTTAGTCCACTACGATGAGCAGAAATTGATTTTTCTTTTAATCCACCAATTGGTAATACATGACCACGAAGTGTAATTTCACCTGTCATACCAATATCTTTTGATACAGGTCTACTTGTCAGAGCAGAAATAATTGCAGTTGTTAAAGTAATACCAGCACTTGGACCATCCTTTGGCACTGCTCCTTCAGGAACATGGATATGAATATCATGTTCTGCAAAGAAAGTATCAGGAATATTGAAAGTAATAGCATTTGCTTTAATATAATCTAAAGCAATAGTAGCAGATTCTTTCATAACTTCACCTAATTTACCAGTTAATACTAAATTACCTTTTCCTTTAAAGTAGTTTACTTCAATTGGTAAGATATCACCACCATATTGAGTATAAGCAAGACCAGTTACCACTCCAATTTGTGATTCATTTTCTTTTTTAGTATAATCGAAAATTTGTTTTCCTAAATAATCTTTAACATTATCAGCAACAATTTCTTCAGTACTAATTTTTTTATTCAAAAGTTTAACAATAAATTTACGAGCAATTTTATTTAATAATCTTTCTAATTGTCGAACACCTGATTCTCTTGTATAATATTTAATTATTTCTTCAATTGAATTTGGTTTAAATTTTAACATTTTATTATTTAAACCAGTAATTTCAATAACACGAGGAATTAAATATTTTTTTGCAATTTCAAGTTTTTCTAATTCTGTATATGAAGAAAGCTCAATAATTTCCATTCGATCTTTTAATGGTTCAGGGATACCTTCCATATAATTAGCTGTTGCTAGAAACATAACTTGTGATAAATCATAATTTTCTTCAATATAATGATCTGAAAAATTAGCATTTTGTTCAGGATCTAATACTTCTAACATAGCACTAGCTGGATCACCACGATAATCAGATGACATTTTATCAATTTCATCTAATAAAAATAATGGATTAATAACTTTAGCACGTTTCATACCTTGGATAATTCTTCCTGGCATCGCACCAATATAAGTTTTACGATGACCACGAATTTCAGATTCATCTTTAACTCCACCAAGTGAAACTTTAACGAAAGTACGCCCCATCGCTTCAGCAATTGATTTAGCTAAAGAAGTCTTACCAACACCAGGAGGACCAACTAAACAAATAATTTGCCCTGGCATTGCCTTAGCCATTTTTTTAACAGCAAGATATTCAATAATTCTTTCTTTAACTTTTTCTAAACCATAGTGATATTTATCAAGAATTTTTTTTGCATTAATTAAATCAAATTTTTCTTCACTTTTTTGAAATCAAGGTAAAGTCATCATTCAATCAATGTATGTACGAATTATATTTGATTCACTTGAAGCTTGTGGCATATCTTCATAACGACTAATTTCTTCTTTAACACGAGTTTTGATTGCTTCAGGAAACTCTTCTGTTTCTAAACGTTCTAAATAACGTTTCATTTCATTAGACTTACCATCAATTTCGCCTAATTCTTCTTTAATAGCACGCAATCTTTCTCGTAAATAATATTCACGTTGTTGTTCATCAATACGATCTTTAATTTTAGCTGTTAAATCCTTTTCAATAGCACCAACTTGTTTTTGACTACCAACATCTTTCAATAATAAATCTAAACGTTTATTAATATCAATTTCTTGTAAAATTTCTTGGCGTTTATTGATAGTTAAAAATGGTAAAAATTGAGCCATTTTATCAATAATTTCACTAGCTTTCATTCCATCGGTGATTTGACTAATTACACCTTGTGGAATTGAACCATGAACATCTAAAATCTGTTGTAAATTATTTACAATTCTTTGGATCAACTCTTCTTCTAATGATTTTGAAACATTAGGACTAACTAAAGTTTCAGCATCTCCTGTATAAAATTTATCATCATAAAACTTAGAAACTTTAACTCTTTGTTGTCCATAAAAAGATATGGTAAGTGTACCATCATTATGACTTTTTTGAATTTGCACTTTACACAAAGTACCATGATTGTAGACTTCACTTAATTGAGGATTATCTACTTTTGGATCCTTTTGCGAAACTAAAATAATTTCTGAATTAAACTTAGCTACCGATTCATTAATTGCCGCTACTGATTTATGTCTGCCAACTTCTAGTTCTATTTCAACTGTTGGGAAAACAAAACTTCCTCTTGTTACTAGTACTGGAATATTAGTAATATTTTTTATCTTCATTGTCTCACCTCAAATAATGTATTAACTGGATTATAATATAAAAAATTAGCACTTGCAATACTTAATTGCTAAAATATCTAATTTTTGATTTATACTATACTATTACAGCAGCACTTATTAATTCATATTTAATTTATACTAGTAGTATTTTATTACATTTATTTTTTTTTTGATAATTTTTACTTTTTGAAAAAAAAATAAACGATAAAATAACCTAATTATTAAATTGGTAATTAGGTTATATAATAATTATCAAATTAAATTAATTAAGCACTTGTTGTTTGCTTTTGGTTTTTACCATTACTTTCTCATAATAAATCAAAGGCTTTATTATGTTTTAGGGTAGTAGTCACTAAACTTAAATCTTTAATATTTGCTTTAACTTCTTCAATGCTTATTTTAAATTGGTCGGCAAATGTTGTTAATTGTTTTTGAACTTCTTCTTCGGTAATTTCTATTTTTTCTTGTTTAATAATTTCTTCAATAACTAAAAAATTCTGAAGTTGCATAATTGCATCCTTTTTTATTTCATTAATAATTTCTTCATGAGATAAACCGGTTGCTGCCATATAGTTTTCAATTGTAAAGTTTTGATTAGCTAATTGTTTTTTAAATTCATTTTCTAAACGTTCAGTTTCATTTTTAACAGCAAAATTTGGAATTATTATTTTTGAATCTTTAACAATTTTAGCAATAAGTTCTTCCATAAATTGTTCCTTAATTGTCATTGTTTTTTGTACTTCAATTTGTTTTTTAATATTTTCTAATAATTGTTCAGTAGTAGTAACATCTGGAATGTTAACATCTTTTACTAATTCTTCTAAATCTTCATTAATAACTTTTGTTTTTATTTCGTTTAATTCAATTTCAAATTGTAATAATTGACCTTTTAAATTTGGAACATGATAATCTTCTGGGAAAGTTACTTCAATAGTTTTTTTAGATTTAGATTCCATACCGATCATTCCTTCTTCAAAACCAGGAATAAATTTACCAGAACCAATTTCTAATTCCATATTTTTAGCTTCACCGCCAGGGAATTTTTTACCTTCTAAAAAACCAGTAAAATTAAAAACTGCAGTATCACCTTTTTCTAATTTTCCTTTTTCTTTTGGATTAAAAATAGCAAAACGATCTTGTAATAGTTTAATTTGAGTATCAATTTCTTCTTGATTAACAGTTGCTACAGGTTTTACTATATCAATACCACGATATTTACCAATAGTAATTTCTGCTGGTAAATCAAATACAAACATTATTTCACACTCTTTAATAGTAGATTTTTCCACATTAACTTCGGGTTGATTAGTAGGCATTAAGTTAGGTTTTTGTTTTAAGACAAAATCATAAGCAATAGTAATAACTGCTTTAGTTGCTGTTTGTAAAGTTTGTTCTTCAGTTACGTGTTTTTTAGCCATTTTAGTAGGAACTTTTCCTTTACGAAATCCAGGAATTTCTACTTGTGCAATCAATTTATTTTCAGCTTTTGCCAATTGATCTTTTCAAGTTTTAGCATCAATGGTAACATGTCATTTTCCAAGACCATTTTTTTCATCTTTTATAATATTTAATATCATTTTTCAAATCTCTCCTTATGTAATTTGTTGTTGAATCATAATACTTAAGTATTTTTTTATTAAAGTAGTAGTAGTTTTAAATTTTTTAGCACTTTCTACCAATTTTACACTAATAAATTGGAAACTACAAGCACGAATATACAAAGCAGCTGCTAATGCTGCTGCTTGATTTTTATTAGGTAATGTTGGAAACAAATTCTCAAAATAACTATCCAATAAAAACAAGCAAATACCATAAATACCTGGATTATCAATATGAACTTCATCTTCAAATATTTTTGTAATCTTTAAATAAACGAGTGATTCTTGTCATTGTGTTATTTTTTTTGGATTAATTTTAAATGTATCATGACCTTTTATTACTTCTATTTCTTCATCAATACCTTGATTATTTAATATAAATAATAGTTGCGTTTTATTTATATTATTTATATTATTTATATTTTTATTTGTAAGATAAATCTTAATTGTTGGCAAAATTAACCTAGCATTATGACTTTGTAAATAATAAAATGCCATCGGATGAAGATCTTCATCAAATGGATTCATTAATACATGACTTATTCTCTCTAAATTTCACTCATGACTTTCATTTTTACTATTTAATCTAATATGAGTAGTAATATTATGATGTAACTCTTGTAATGTAACTTCATGATGAATAGGAATATAAGGCATCTCTAATTCATGTTTGACCAACTTCATTGCTTGATCTCATTTATTTTCACTAATGAGGTGGTTAATTTTACCAATAATGTCTTGATAATAATTGTCATGATTTATCATTATTTAGTTAAACCTTCTTAGTATTTTAAAATTTAATGGCGCCCACGAGAAGATTCGAACTTCTGACCCCCGCCTTAGAAGGGCGGTGCTCTATCCACTGAGCTACGTGGGCATAACATTTACCATAAGTAATCTTAACTTGTTTGATTAAAAAATGCAATTATTAATTGGCTACTTTTCAATAAAATAATAATAATATATTTAATATTATTTTGATATTTCATTATGTACCTTTAAGTAATATTTTTTTAAAAAAAATAAAATATTTTCATTTTTTTATATTATAATATTTTTTGTAATTTAATAATTGTTCATTTCTAATATAGAAATAATTTCTATATTAGGATTTTTATTAAATTAAATATTGAAAAAGAAAAGGAAGAAAAGTATTATGCCTAGTGAAATAAGTACAAAAAGAAAAGTAATTGCTGGTGTCACAATAACTACAGGAACATTAACAACAACTGCAGGAATAACAACAGCTTGTGTTGCTGCAGCACCTATGACTGGTGGTGCTTCATTATTACCAGTTGCTATTGGTACAATTGCTGTTGGTACAACTTTAATAGCTGGTGGAATGGCTACTACTACAAATTTTGGAAGAAAAGAATCAAGAATTAACAAATTTTTAAGAACAAATCCTACTATCCCCACAGTAAGAGTATCAAAAGCAAATATTACTCCTGATTACATTAAAGTATCTAATGAACTAGCAAATTCATCAAAAGAACCAGTTATGAGAACCAGAAGTTTAACAGTAACTTCTGTCTAAAAAAAACAAATTATATATTCATTTAAAAAATATTAAATTATAATTCATAAAATGCATAATATAACAAAAATAATTAATTTATATTATAATTATTTTTTAATTTAATAAATGTTCATACCTAATATAGAAATTATTTCTATATTAGGATTTTTATTAAATTAAATTTAAATGAAAAGGACAAAGATTAAAAGATATGTCTACAGAAAATCAAATATTATTTAGCAAATCAGAACTTAAAGGACTTACTAAAACACAAATACAATCATTTACAAACACTATCAATAAACAAGAAATTGATAAATTTATTTTAAGTATCATTAAAGAAAATGATAATAATGGGTTACCAATTTGAAGACAATTATTGCAACTATTAAGCCCATATCAAGTTTCAACAATTAATTCCAACTTAATTCCCTTATTTACAAAAAATAATTTACTGCTTTATGCTTTTTCAAAAAAACAAATGAAAGCACTTACAAAAATACAAATACAAGCATTTACAACAGAACAAATAAAAAATTTCAGTTATAATAAGTTTTCATTACTAGAAAAAGGAATAAGAAAAGCATTAAAAACAATTAATAATCAATTAACAATAGAATATGATTTTTATGAATTTAAATTTCAAATTGAATCATTAACTCCAAAACAATTAGAATGATTTACTTCTAATCAAAAGGCAGCATTTACCAAAGAACAAAAAAAATCTTTTAATAAACCATCTATACAAACAAGAAATCAACAATTAAATTCAAATTTTAATGTTAATAATATAAATGCTATTTTTGAAACCGAAACATTACCTAAAACAAATAATCCAATAACACTTTCATGATAAAAAGTAATGCCTAAATATTAGGCATTACTTTTTATTGTAATTAAATTATTTTGTTTTTATTTTTTTTATAGCTAAAATTTCATACTTTTTTTATATAAGAATAAGAATAAGAATTTTAATTAAGTTATAATTAAAATATGAAATTTGATTAAACATTAGAATAATGATTTAATATATTTTAATTAAAATATAGTTATTATTGTTAATTATTTAGTATTAAGAGAGGGAAAAATATATGAACCAAGATTTGCAAAAACTTTTCCATGAAATGGATTTTAATGATGTTAATAATGAATTTAATCATGCCACTATTAAAAAAGTACAATATTTTCATCATAATCAACAAGTAATAATTACCATCAACTTACCTAATTTTCTAACAACTACTACTTTAAAAAGTTTTGAACAACATTTTGAAAAATTACCTGTTTCGAATATTAATGTCGATTTTAATGTTTCTCTTACTGCTGATGAATCAACTGTATTAACATATTTTCATTATATTAAAACTCATAAATTGCAACTATTAGCTGGCATTTATTATTCTTTACCCGACTCAGCAATTAATTATAAAAATAATATTATTACCATTACTATTCATAATAGTATTGAAGAGAAATTAATAACTAATGAATTTTTACAATTTATTAATTACTTTCAACAATATGGTTTTAAAAAAATTCAATTAAAAACTAAAATAAATAAAGCAGAGCAACCATTTATTAGTTATGAAAATGAATCTAAAACAGAAATTAGCAAAATTACCAACAATTTAAAAACTAAAATTACTAAAAATAATGTAAGTAAAAATTTTAGTACCACTACTTATCGCAAAAAAGCAAAAATTAATTTAGAAATAACAGACCCAACTCATAGTATTAAAGATATCATTGGCGACAAACCCAATATTATTATTAGTGGTAAAGTTTTTAAAATTAATAAATTTTTAACCAAAACTCAAAAATGATTTTATTCATTTTGAATTACTGATTATAGCGATGCAATTACTTGCAAAGCATTTATTAATAGCGATCAACCAGATGAGAAATTTGATAATATTAAAGTTGATGATTGAATAAAAATTAATGCTAATAGTCGTTATGATAATTATAGTAAAGAACAAGTACTATGAATTGATGATTTAATTATCGATTTAAATAATAAAAATGCTAACAATAATGATGATGCTAAAACTAAAAGAATTGAATTTCATACTCATACTAAAATGAGTGCTATGGATGGTATTACTTCAGCAAGTGATTATATCAATCAAGTAACTAAATGAGGACACCAAGCAATTGGTTTTACTGATCACTTAAATGTACAAGCATACCCAGATATTGCTAATGCTGCTAAAAAACATCCAAACTTAAAAGTAATGTATGGTGTTGAAATGGATTTAATCCCCAATAATATTAGTATTACTAAAAATAATATTAATACATCATTATTAGATTTAGAATACATTGTTCTTGACTTAGAAACAACTGGTTTATCAACCAATTATCACGAAATTATTGAATTTGGTTATACAATTGTTAAAGACAATATGATTTTAAAACAAGATACAATTTTAATTAAACCAAATAATCCCATACCTGAACATATTACTGAACTTACTAATATTACCAATGTTATGCTAAAAGATAAACAAACATTACAACAAATATTGCCAACAATTATTGAAATAATTGGTAATAAAACAATAGTTGCTCATAATGCTAACTTTGACTTTGTTTTTTTACAAGCAGCAATGAAACAATTGGGTTTCATGCCTTTAAATAATCCTGTCATTGATACTTTGCAATTATCTAGAGCAATTCTACCACAACTAAAATATTATCGATTAGGTACTATTTGTCGTACTTATGGCATTAAATATGATGATGAAATTGCTCACCGTGCTGATTATGATGCTAATGTATTAGCACAAGTATTTTTAAAAATGTTACAACAATTAAAAACAGAATTTAATTGTATTAATTTACAAGAAATTAATAACTTAATTAATGAACAAATTAATTATAAACTTCGTGGTGAACATATTACTATTTTTGCAAAAAATCAATTAGGTTTAAAAGATTTATATCAATTAGTTTCACTATCTCATACAAAGTATTTTTATAAAACACCAAAAATCATATCAGAAGCAATTAATGAAAATAGAAAAGAATTATTAATTGGTAGTAGTTGTATAAATGGTGCTGTTTTTGAAACAGCATTAAATAAAAGTGAAGAAGAACTAATTAAAATAATGAAGTGATTTGATTTTATTGAAATCCAACCACCTGCTGTTTATAAACACTTAATACAGTTAGGAAATATTACTAAAGAACAATTACATGATACTATTAAAAAAATTATTAATAATGCCCTTAAATTAAATAAATTAGTAATTGCTACTAGCGATGCCCACTATTTACATTTCCATGAAAAAATATATCGTGATGTTATTATTAATAGCAAAGCAATTGGTGGTTTATTGCACCCATTATTTGATCGTAAAGGTAAAGTTACATCATATCCTGATCAACATTTAAGAACTACTAATCAAATGTTAACAGAATTTAATTTTTTAGATGACCCTAATTTAATTAATGATATTGTTATTAATAATCCTTTGCAATTAGCTAAACAATTTGAAATGATTAAACCAATCAAAGATGGCTTATTTACACCAAGTATTGTTAATGTTGATACTAAATTACGTAATCTTTGTTATGAACAAGCATGAAATCGTTACGGTAATCCATTACCAACATATGTAGAAAAACGTTTAACTCGTGAATTAGATGCAATTATTACTCATGGTTTTGCTGTTGTTTATTGAATTGCACACAAATTAGTAGAAAAATCTTTGCAAGATGGTTATCTTGTTGGTAGTCGTGGCTCAGTTGGTTCATCTTTAGTAGCTACTTTTGCTAACATTACTGAGGTTAACCCACTACAACCACACTATTTATGTCCACAATGTAAAACTAGTGAATTTATTAGTAATGGTTCTTATAAGTGTGGTTATGATTTACCAAAAAAAATGTGTTCACAATGCAATATTGATTTAAATACTGATGGTCATGATATTCCTTTTGAAACATTCTTAGGATTTGATGGTGATAAAACACCTGATATTGATTTAAACTTTTCTGGTGAATATCAAAATAAAGCTCATGATTTTACTAAAGAAATGTTTGGTGAAGAAAATGTTTTTCGTGCCGGAACAATTTCAACAATTGCCAATAAAACAGCTTATGGTTATGTTAAAGCTTATGCAGAAAAAATTGGTCAATCAGATATGCGTGCAGCAAAACTAGAGTTACTAAGTCAAGGATGTGTTGGTATTAAAAGAACAACTGGTCAACATCCTGGTGGTATTATTGTTGTACCAAAAGAATATAATATTAATGATTTTACACCAATCAATTTTCCAGCTGATGATACTAGTTCTACATGAAAAACTACCCACTTTGATTTTAATGCTATTCATGATAATTTATTAAAATTAGATATTCTAGGTCATGTTGATCCAACAGCATTAAAAATGTTAGAAAATTTAACTGGTATTGATCCAAAAACAATTCCTAATCAAGATGAAAAAGTTTTATCATTATTTTCTAATTTAAATTCCTTAAATATTACTAGTGATGATTTACTTGGCGAAAAAACAGGAGCAATTGGTATCCCTGAATTTGGTACTGGTTTTGTTCGTAAAATGTTAAGTGATACATTACCTACTTCATTTTCTGAATTAGTACAAATATCTGGTTTATCACATGGTACTGACGTTTGATTAAATAATGCTGATGAATTAATTTCACAACAAGGTTTAAAACTAAAAGATGTAATCGGTTGTCGTGATGATATTATGACTTATTTAGTATATCAAGGCTTACCAGCAAAAATTGCTTTTAATATTATGGAAGATGTCCGTAAAGGAAAAGGCATTAAACAAGAATATGAAAAGTTAATGCAAGAAAAGAAAGTTCCTAATTGATACATTCAATCTTGCAAAAAAATTAAATATATGTTTCCTAAAGCACACGCTACTGCTTATGTATTAATGGCATGAAGAGTAGCTTGATTTAAAGTTTATTATCCACATGAATATTATGCTACTTATTTTACAACAAGATGCGAAATTTTTGATATTAAAACTATGTTACAAGGTATTGGTGCTATTACTAATAAATTAAAAGATATTAATAACAGATTAAGAAAAAATGATGGTCAAAAAAATACAGTTACTACTAAAGAAAAAGATTTAATCCCATTATTAGAAGTGGCATTAGAAATGAATGCTAGAAATATTAAATTTAGCAATATTAGTTTAGAACATTCTGATGCTAAACTTTTTCAAGTTAAAGTAATAAATGGTGAAAAACAAATTTTACCACCATTTATTACTTTAGATGGATTGGGTGAAATTGTGGCTAATTCAATTGTTAAAGCAAGGAGTGAACAAGCAATTACTTCAAAAAATGATTTACAACTACGAACTAATATTACTAAAACTAATTATCAACTATTAAATGAGTTAGGAGTATTAGAACATTTAGAAGAAAATACACAATTAATGTTAGAATTATAATACAAAGAAAAAAGAAAAGATGTGGGATTATTATGTATAAATTAAGTAACAAAGCCAACTTTTATATACGTTTATCTGCATTAATAATGATAATTTTATTTTTAATTATTGATTTAATTAGTGCAATATATTATCCAATGGAAAAATTTGAACATTTAGGATATGGTGAACGAGTAAGTAACTACTATGCTTTTTTTACTACTGAGAGTAATTATATGGTTGTTATTTATTTTTGTGTTTATTTATTTGATTCTTATTTTCGTAGTACTAAACCAAGTTTTCAAACTCGATTAGCAGTAACTGTTTATATTACTATTACGATGTTAGTATTTTGAATAGGTATTTTCACTGCTGAGCAAGATCCAAAACAATACAGTGCTTATAATTGAATTGCAACATTAATTTTACACTTATTAATGCCAATAATTATGATTACTAGCTTTATTGTTACGTCAGGTCATCAATATATTAATATGAAACAACAACATAAAATATATTTATGATTAATTGTTATTTATCCAGCAATTTATTGTATTGTTATTCTAATTAGAGGTCATTTACGTTATTTAGATTTTATAGAAACTGGTCATCCACCAAGAGATACATGATATCCATATTTTTTCTTTGATTATTCAAATGGCGAATATGGATGATTAATCGCTGCTACTGCTGTTGTTTTTGTTTTTGGTTTAGTTTTCAGTTTACAATATTTTTATATTTGAATTAATAACTTAATGTTCAAACGTTATCAAACTTCTGAACATCGTTTATATGATTTTTATCAAAAAATATTACGTCAACTTAATAAAAAAAAGAAAAGCAAAATTAAAAAGAAAAGAAAAAAGTAAAAATTTAAAACATATCTTATATTCCTTACATGATAAATATTATTGATATAATTAAATAAAAAAGAAAAGTTAGGTGATTGTAATTGAAAATTAACTTGAAAATAATGTTAAAACATGCACAAATTAACAAATACGCAATCCCAAGTTTTAACTTTGATAATTTAGAAATGTTAATTGCAATTACTAATGCAGCCGAAAAACAAAAAGCACCAATATGTTTAATGATAACACCTAACACTATTAATTGTATTGATTTAAAATATGTACTTGCTATTATTAATAATGTTATTAATCGTGCAAAAGTACCAATTTTTTTACAACTAGACCACTGTCTTGATCCACACTTTATTAAAACTAAAATTACATCTGATTTTAGTTCAGTTATGTTAAATTACAGTAACTATACAATTAAAGAAAATATTGAAAAAACTAAAGATATTGTTCATTTTGCTGCTCCTTTGGGTATTATTGTTGAATCAGAGATTTTTTACAATAATACAAAAGGAGATATTACTAATGATATTAATTTAATTGAACAAGCAATATTATTTAGAAATAAAACTAATATTAATTGTCTTGTATTTACTGCTATCAATAGTCATCATCAAGATAATAGACAAGATTTAAAAATTTCTCTAATTAAAGAAATTGCTATTAAAATGCCTGAAATTTTTTTAGTATTACATGATAATATTACTATTAATGATGAACAATTAACTCTAGCAA
This sequence comes from Spiroplasma endosymbiont of Thecophora atra, assembly GCF_964019735.1. NCBI lineage: Bacteria > Bacillati > Mycoplasmatota > Mollicutes > Entomoplasmatales > Spiroplasmataceae > Spiroplasma > Spiroplasma endosymbiont of Thecophora atra. The sequence continues at coordinate 825,596 of NZ_OZ026464.1, forward strand.
TTAAAGCTGGTATTACTAAAGTTAATATTAGTAGTGATTTAAGAAAGATTTACGTTGAAAGTCTAAAAAAAAGTTTGCAAACTAATTCTAATTTATCTAATCTTAATACATTAACAGAAAATGCAATGATAGCTATTCAGAAATTTGTTGAAGAAAAAATAATTCTCTTAGGAGCAAATAATCGATATAAATTTTAGTTTTTATACTTATAAAGTATATTTCAAAATAAAATAAAAAGTGAACAATATTGTTCACTTAAAATAGTAACTATTTTATTTTTTAAAATATAAATAATTAAGAAAATTACTCAAAACTTTTTCATTCAAATTTATTATCCTATTTATAATAAGATTTTATTATAAAGTAAAGATTAAAAAAATATATCTTTAATAGTAATAGCAATAAAGATAACTAAAAATAATATAGCTCCAGCAATACTGACAATAATTTTATATTTTTCATTTAATTTTTTTCTTGTTACCGCTTCAACTGCATTTTCAACAAATTTATAACCATCCAATGGCGGAATTGGTAACATATTTAATAAAAATAAATTAGATGATAATAATGCTGCTCAACGAAAATATGTACTTGCTGCTTGTGTTGATGATAAATCAGGATTTAAAAAACTATTAGTTGATTTAACAATACCAACAGGTCCTGATAAATTTTGTCAATGAAAAGTAACTAATTGTCCCAATACTTGTAAAAGACTGTAACTATCTTTAAAAGTATCAATGATACCATTACTAATAACTTGACCTGCATTTAAATAATAACTACCTTGACTAACACCAATGAATAGCACCCCTTTTTGTTCTACAGGTTTAAAAGTAACAGTTTTATCATTTTTATTATCAAAAGTAATTTTGTAGTCAGCAATAACTGTACCATTAGTAGTCTTTTTATTATATTTACTTAATCATGCTTCTAAATCATAATATGATTTAATTGATTGTTTAGATTCAATATCACCAGTATTATAAATACTAGTAATAGCATCAGTATCTAAAATTTTAAAAGTTGGATTATGTTCATTATATTCTTTAACTGCTTCATATAATGGTCCTGTTGTTGCATAAGTTGGTGGCAAATTAGGATCATATTTATGTGGATAAATTCCATATCCAATCATTAATAAAATAAAAGTTAATAATAAATTCATTAGTGCACCTGCACTAATGAAAGCTGCTTTTTTACCACGTTGCAAGTTTTCCATCATTCGTTTACCATCAATTACTTCATCTTCTCGTCCTTTAGGAGCATCAGCAATTTCTGAAGCAATAGAAACATAACCACCCAATGGTAATAGTCTTAAAGTATAACGTGTTTCTTTTTTACCTCACTGCAAAAGTTTTGGTCCCATACCAATAGCAAATTCATATACATATGCTCCTGATAATTTAGCAATTACAAAATGAGCAAATTCATGCAAGGTAATTAAAAATAATATTGTAAATAAACCAATTAAAATGGCTAAAAATATATACATAACTTCATCCTTAAATTTTATATATTAAGCAATAGCTGCTAGAGTAATTAGAGAACCAAAAATAACTACTGTTGAAAATGAATCTAAACGATCTAATAATCCTCCATGTCCAGGTAAAATATTTGAAAAATCCTTAACATGATAATTACGTTTCAAATAAGAAAATAATAAATCACCCATTTGACTAACGATTGAAAGAATAAAACTAGTAGCAAAATAAGCAATATAGATTGGTACTTTACTATTAACTTCTAAAAAAGGCAATGGATTATAATTACTTGTTTCTAAAAAAACAGTTACTGTTATCATACTTAAAATAACTGCTGTTATTAAACCAGTAATAGCACCTTCTCAATTTTTATTTGGTGATATACTTGGTGCCATTTTTGTTTTACCATAAATTATACCACCAATAAAAGCACCAACATCATTAGACATAACAATAATGAATAAAAACAATAATGTTGGTCATCCTAGTTTTGAAAGTTTAATTTCTGATAACATTAAAAAATTAACAGCTTTAACAACAAATACTAAATAAATAATTCAAGTAAAAATAAAAATAACATCACTTAATTGAAAATTTTTACTTCGTCAAGCAATTAAAATAAAAATACAAATGAAAAATAATAAAGTTAATAAAGTCATTCAAGTTTCAAATCAATAATGATTATAAATATATGGACCAAAAGTTTCTTTACCAAGCGGAACTCATAAAAGTATGACTCCTGTTAAAATTATAGAAATTTTAAGTACAATTGATCAATTTGATTCTTTTTTTAAATTAATAATTTCTCATAAACAACCAATAAAAATTAAAGTATTAATTATCATAAATGTATAGGCTGATCACTGTGGTTTATTACCAAAAATTGGTTCTAAATAAACTGCCCCAATAAACATTCATAATACACCACAAGCAATTAAAATAAAGCTTGTAAGAATACGATTTCGATAGGTTCTAAAAAAATTACTAAGTTTTGCAAAAAAAGAAACTTTAGATTTTATATTTTCTTTATTTATTATCTTTTTTTTCACAATATTTAACCCCTAACTTTTTATTGCTTTATTGCTAAATTTTCATTAAATCGGCTTTTTTATTGTTTTCTATTAATACAAGTTCTTTAATTTTACTATCAGTTAAATCTTGAATTGTAGTTTCTGCATGCTTTTCTTGATCTTCTGGTAATTTTATTTTTTTCAGATTTTGAACAGCATCACGTCGACAATTACGGATTTTAACTTTATATTCTTCAGTTTTTTTACTCAAATCTTTAACTAAAGATTTACGAACGTCTTCTGTTAATTGTGGGAAAATTAAACGTATATTCTCTGCTTCGCTTTTAATTTGTAATTTCAAATCAGCTTTTGTAACAGCTTCTGTAATGTCTTTAATTAAACTGCGATCATATGGTTTAATTAATAATTGATGTGCTTCTGCTACTTTAACTTGCGCAATATTACTTAAACTATCAACACCACCATAACATTTAACATTAACTCCTTCTAAGATATTAGGATTAGCTCTTCCGGTGCGAATTTTGTTAATTTCATTTTTATAACGTAAAATTATTTCATTCATCAGATTTGTGGCTTCTAAAATAATAACTTCCATATTTGTTTTCCTCCTAGTTAATAATTTTAAGTTGTTTTTAAATCAAACTATAAAAATTATATAATAATTTTTATTAAAACCAATGGAAAACTATTTAAAAAAATAAAAAACATCATTAATTAATGATGTTTTTTATTAATATCTTTGGATTTTATTTTCATCATTGTTTAAATCAACTAATATAAAAATACCACCAATAATACCTAATGCAACACCAAAGATAATTCCTAATATTGCTAAAGCAATTTTTTGATCAGTAGTCGCTTCACCTTTACTTACTTTTTTGTATAAAATAAAAGCGGGTATTGTTCATAATAAAGGAATTATAAATATTGATTCTAAAATAAAAACAATAAATATTAATATACTTCCTGCTTTTAACATATTTTTTCTCCTTCTTTAATTTTTATAATTAATAATATCACTTAATAAAATTGAAAGATACAATTGTGTCCTCATTTAAAGTTTATTTTTTTAACTTATCAATGTTATAAATTTAATTTCTTCTGATTTCAAATGTCTAATTATTAATAATTTTCATTTGTATTAATAGTAACAAAAAAATATGATAATTAACAATAACTGTCATTATATTTTTTAAAATATTTAATGATTTAAACAGTTGGTGGTATACCACAATCTATTCTAGGTAAAAGATGCACATCACCAAAATATATTGCTAAATAAACTTTTAAATTTCTAAAATTTCCTGTTACTAATGGACCATCAGCAACTCTAGCATGGAACTGAGTACTAACATTTGTATTCAATATTTGAACTAGAGAATCAAATTGTTTTTGTTTACTTTCTGAATTTATTACTAATTTAAAATCAGCAACAGACTCACCTTGTTTAAATCCTTGCGCAGCAGTTAATTTTAAACTATTTTTATCACTAATAAGTTTAGTAATAACTATCTTTGAAATATTTAATCCATTATTTTTAGCAGTATTGATAGTATAAAATTTTACTACACTATCATCATCTTTGCTTATAATATCAATTTGACAAGTACCAGCAAGAACTTTAAAATCAGTTCCTGTATTATTTTCTTCAGTTTTACCCGTTTCAGTACTTGTAATTTTTGCAGATAAGGTAGTAATTTTTTTAACATCATCAGGTGAATATTCTTCATTTTCACTACCACTTGTAATTCCTAACTCTTTCAAAAATGTTGCAGCATCAGCATCTTTTGCTTGATTTGGATTTCTAATTTCGTTTACGTTTAATAAACTATTTTTAAAATTAGTCATCATAATTTTTGTGTCATCAGCCTCAATTGAATACTTCTCTTTACCGGTAGTTTCATCCTTCTTTAATTCTTGATTAATTAAACTTGTATTTTTGTCACTATATCATCCTAATAATTTTGCATATTTACCATTTAATATTGGTCCTTTTGCTTCAAAATCACAGGCAACAATTGAACTTGCTACAGTTGTAATTAAAGCAGTAGCAGCCATTAAACGTAATAATGTTTTTATATTTTTCATATAATATTTTCTCCCCTTTTAGATAATTTTCTAAAAAAAATTATTTTCTGCTATTTATTATTCTTAAATTGAAATTATTTTTATAATTTTAATAAATTAATAAAATTTTTTAAGTGATAAAAAAGATTGCAATTGCAATCTTTTAAAATATATTTAAGCTTGTGGAGTTCCAAAATCTAGAGTATTTGTAACTTTTACTTCTCCAAATTTTACGGTTAAGTATACTTTTTGAGCTGTATACTTAAGTATCGCTGTTTGACCTTGAGCATCAGAAGTTCAAACTAATGATACTTTATCTTTACTAAATAAGTTAACTAAAGAATTATATAGATTTTTTTCTTTAGAATTCTCAGTTTTTCAAGGTAAAGACTTAAGTACATCTTTGCCTTGTTCAAATCCATTAGCTTTAGTTAAATCCAATTTTGCTGATTGTACAAGCGTATCTACTTGAGCAGGAACACCTAATGTATCTTTCTTAAGAGTACTAATAGTATATTTTTTTACAGATTTGGCATCATCTCCAGTTGCCTTATCCATAATATTAATTTGGCAAGTACCAGCTGCAACTTTAAAATCAGTTGTACCAACAGCTTCAATTTTACCTGCTTCAGTACTTTCAACTTTTGCAGATAAAGCAGTAATAGATGTAACTTCTTCAACTTTATAAAAAGCAGTAGTGCTACCAGATGTAAATCCTAAATCTTTTAAAAATACTGCAGCATCAGCATCTTTTGCTTTAAATTTGTTAGCATCAGCACCGTCACCTGCTTTTAATAATTTTTCGTTAAATTTAGTTGTTGTAATTTTTGTACTATCAGTAGCAACAATAGCAATTGAATAATTTTCTTTACCAACAGCACTTTCATCCTTTTTTAGTTCTTGATTAATTGTACTTGTATTTTCATCACTATATCATCCTAATAATTTTGCATATTTGCCATTCAATGCTGGCGCTTTTGTTTGAGTTCCACATGCAACAACTGAACTTGCTGCAACTGTTGTTAAAGCAGCAGCACCCATTAGTCGTAGTAATGTTTTCATGTTTCTCATATTGTTTTTCCCCCTTAGATAATTTTTCTGAAAAATATAAACTATTTTCTGTTCATAATTATACATTCTTTTTTATTTGGTGTTTTTTTTATAATATTTTTCATTATTAAGTGTTATTTTGCTTTTTTAAAAAAAATAATTTCAAAAATGTTAGGATTAAATTGTTCATTAACTGAACATTCTTATTATTTTTTATATATACTCTACAGTACTTCCAAGATTATTGAGTAATATAATGTAAAAAGACCTGAAAATTTTTCAGGTTTTTTTATATTTAAAAATTAAGAACAGAAAATAAAAATACATTTTTTTAATTAAAATTTCAACGACAGAAGATTATTAGAAAAATTAATTTATTAAATTTTGTTCGCTTATAACTGTGTTTTTAATAGTCTAATTGTTCTTTATGAATTTGAATGTTTTCTGGATTATTATTATTTAAAATAATTTGATTCATTATATTTCTTTGACTATTAGAAGAAGAAGTACATTTTCCTGAATTTTCTTCAATTTTATTTTTAATATATTCAGATAATTCAAATAAATTTAATGCTTTCTCATTTATTTTTAAGTTACTATTTTCAGTAATTTGTAAATTATTTTGAACAAATACTACAAGGCTAAAAAATTTAAATTGTTTTAAATTAATGTTTTCTTTTTTTAAAAGATACAGAATAGTTCTAACATGACTTCTATTTTGATAAAGAGGTGATGGAATAAATTCTTGTCTTTCACCATGATATTGGATTCAGTTTTTTTTAAAATAATCTCCATAAGTTTTTAAAGATCAATTTTTAGTCTCAATTATAAAAATACAACTATTTAAAATTAATAAATGATCAATTTGATTAATTTTTCCCTCAATAGATTGTAAATATAAATTGTTAAATAATTGTAAATCTTCTTCATTAAACATACTTATTATTTTTTCTTTAACAATTAATTCACCTTTAATACCTAACGTATTATTTAAATTATCATTATATTGATAAGGATGTTCAAAATTTTTTAAATTTGGATAAATTTTTTCATAATTTTTAATTCGATTTTCTAATTCTATTATTTGATAAGAATATTCTATTTCTTTACTTTTTTCTAAATTAAAATAATTTTTTTTATATTTTAAATATTTATTTGTCAATATAATAGTAGTTAAAATTGAAACAATAATTATAGAAAATATAATAATTATAGTTATTCAAACATTATTAACAATTCATTTTTCTAAACCTTTAAATAATGACTTAATCAAAAATATAATAGTGATAATAATTATTAATGAAATAAAAACTACAATACTAATATTTTCATTCTTTTTCTTATTTTTACTCATAATATTTACTCCAAATTTTTATTATTTAATAAAATTTAATAAATAAATCTTAACATTTTTACTAATGTTTGAAAATATTTTAAAAAAATGTCTAATCTTTGATAAGCAGAATATATAGGAAATTAATATCAATATAAGAACAAATTAGTATTGAAAATCGATTTAGTTCCCCTTGATTTTAAAAAAATAGAAACTTTAAAATGAATGTTATATCTTTCAATGATAATAGAACAAAAACAATTACGACTATATAAATAATTATATTTAATCAATTTAAAACTTGAAAATTACCATTAATATAATGAAAGATATTTCTACAATATAATCTACGATAATAAAACTCTATCCTTTAATAAATTTCTATTGTTTTCAAATTAATAATATTGTATAATGAACAATGAATTAGAATTATAGCAAGACAGCTACCAGCTGTCTTTATTATTTCTAGTGTAATATATTTTTTTTATTTAAGTATATTTTCATTTTGAAATAAATCTATTTCAAATACTATTAAATAATAAACAACAATGTTTATAAAAAACAAGGAGGAGAAAAAGTGGACAAAGAAATTAGTCAAATCATTTTAAATGCCATAAATGAAATTGCTGAAGAAAAACAAATAGCAAAAGAAGATATCATTGAAGCTTTAAAAGAAGGACTAAAAAAAGCATATGAATATCAAAGTCATCGTGATGATAGTACAAATATCAGAATTGAAATTGATCAAAATAAAGGTACTATTAAAATTTTAAAGGATTTAATTGTTGTTCCAAAAGTTGAAGATCCTGAATTAGAAATTGCACTTTCAACTATTAAAACAAAGAATCCTGGCTTAACAATTGGTGATACATATACGCAAATAATTCCTAGTGATCAATTCTCTCGTTTATCAATTTTTAAAGCCATTCAAGTAGTTAAACAATCAATTCGTGAAGCAGAAAAAACATCAATTTATGATGAATTTATTGATAAAAAAGATCACATATTAATTGGTACTATTGAAAGTGTTGAAGAAACTTATATGTTAATTAAAATTGGTAGAGCCTATGCTTTCTTACCAAAACAAAATCAAATCCCTAGTGAGATCTTACCAAAAAATAAACCAATCGCTAATAATACTTATATCAAATTTTATGTTGAAGATATTATTAAAAATAAAAACTATGGTCAAATTTTAGCATCAAGAACTCACGTTAATTTTTTACGTTGTTTACTAGAATTAGAAGTTCCTGAAATCGCACAAGGTGTAATCGAAGTTAAAGATATTGCTCGTATTCCTGGAATTAGAGCTAAGGTTGCAATTGTTAGTCATGATCCAAGCATTGATGGTATTGGTGCATGTATTGGCCCAAAAGGCGAAAGAACAAAACTAATTACGCAAGAATTAAGTGGCGAAAAAATTGACATTATTGCCTGAAATCCTAATATAAAAGAATATATAATTAACGCTTTAACACCAGCTAAAGTTATTTCAATTGATATTAATGAAGAAGAACAACAAGCAAATATTATTGTTCCTACTGAACAATTATCATTAGCTATTGGTAAAAATGGTATGGCTGCTAAATTAGTTGCCGGTGTAACTCACTGAAATATTAATATTACTTCATTAGAACAAGCAAAAGAAAATAATATTAAATTTACTTGAAATGGTAATATTAAAGAAAGTGAATATGAAAAGTTTATATCTGAATTATTAAAAAAAACACAATGAAAAAATAAAAATCAATAAACAATAAAGTAGGTCGTTATGAATAAAATACCTTTAATTCAACGTAAAAAAATACCAATGCGTAAATGTATAGTTACAAATACTATTTTACCTAAACGTGAATTAATTAGAATTGTTATTAATAAAGAAGGACAATTATTCATTGATAAAACTGGCAAACAAAATGGTCGAGGTGCCTACATCCAACCTAAACTTGAATTAATACCTTTGCTTATTAAAAATAAGGCATTAGAACGAGCATTAAAAACAAAAATTCCAAATGAATTTTATGAACAATTAATTAATGAAATTAAAAAAAATTGAGATTAATTTTCCCAAGCGAAAGGCGGGATGCAAATGGCAAAAAAACGAATATCTCAACAAACACAAAATATTAATCAACAACTAAAACAAAAAACATCTCAAATTAATGAAAAAGGAGTATTTTTATATAACGAACCATTAACTATTTCAGAATTTGCTAAAGCATTGCATCATCCAGTAACTGACATTATTAAATACTTCATGAAACAAGGCAAACTATTTAATCAAAATCAAATATTAACTCAAGAATTAATGCTTGAACTTTGTTTAGAATGAAATATTGATTTTGAAAAAGCTAAAGTGGTAACATATGAAAACTTATTAGAAAATATTAATCTCGAAGATGATAAAAAAAATTTAGTAACTCGACCACCTGTTGTTACAATTATGGGCCACGTTGATCATGGAAAAACAACACTATTAGATACTATCCGTAATTCTAAAGTTACTAATCAAGAACACGGTGGTATTACTCAACATATTGGTGCTTATCAAATTAAAACTAATAATAAATTAATTACTTTTATTGATACCCCAGGTCACGAAGCATTTACTGAAATGCGTTCACGTGGTTCTAAAATTACTGATATTGTTGTTTTAGTAGTTGCTGGTGATGATGGTGTGATGCCACAAACTCGTGAAGCAATTGACCATGCAAAAGTAGCTGGTGTTTCAATTATTGTTTTTGTTAATAAAATGGATAAACCAAATGTTAATACTGATCGCATTATGAATGAACTAGCTAATTGTGATTTAACTAGTGAAGAATGAGGTGGCGATACTATTTTTGTTTATGGTAGTGCTTTAAAAAATCAAGGAATTGATGAATTATTAGAAGCAATATTAGTAATTGCTGAATTAAAAGAACTAAATGCTAATCCAAATCGATTTGCTAATGGAACTGTTATCGAATCTCATCATGATAAAAATGTTGGTTCAATTTGTACTTTATTAATACAAGGTGGAACACTAAAAGTTACTGATATTGTAGTTGCGGGTAGTGTTAAAGGAAAAATTAAACGCCTTATTAATGATACTGGTAAAATAATTACTAAAGCCGGACCTTCAATGCCTGTTCAAGTTTTAGGATTTGAAACAGCCCCTACTCCTGGTGAATCTTTTATTGTTTTTAATGATGATAAATTAGCAAGAAAAGTAGCACTAGTACGACAAACAGAAGAAACAAATAAAATTAGAAATAATCGACAAATTAGTTTAGGTAATTTAACACAAGATGTTGCTACAGGTGAATTAAAACAAATTAATGTTATTTTACGAGCAGATACTCAAGGTTCAGTGCAAGCAATCGTTCAAGCAGTAAATAAAATTAATGTTAATGATATTACTGTTAAGTTTATTAGAGCAACTATTGGTGGTATTAGTGAATCAGATATTAAACTTGCTCAAACTTCAGGAAGTATTATTTATGGTTTCAATGTTCGCCCCAATCATGTTATTCGTGAAGCTGCTAACAATGCCGGTGTTGAAATTAGATTACATAATATCATTTATAAAATAACTGAAGAATTAGAATTGGCTGCTAAAGGTTTATTAGAACCAACTTATGAAGATAAAATTCTTGGTCAAGCACGAGTTATTAAAACTTTTCATTTTTCAAAAGTAGGAACAATTGCTGGTTGTGTTGTCATTAATGGTTTCATTCAACGTAATAGCAAAGTTCATATCATTCGTGATGATGTTGTTATTTATAACGGTGAAATCAGTGGTTTAAAACATGAAAAAAATGATTTAAAAATTGCTAAAAAAGAAACTCAATGCGGTATTACTATTAAAAATAGTAATGACTTAAAAGAAAATGATATTATTGAATCATATTTAGTAGAAGAAGTGGAGACAAAATAGGATGTCTATCATTAAATTTGAACAACAAGAAAGTTTCTTAAAAAAAGAAATTACTAATATATTAAAAAAAGAATCAAAAAATATTCTTTTCAAAGATATCACTATTACTAATGTAAAAATAACAAAAGATAACAGTTATGCTACCATTTATTGAACAGTTTACTTAGATAATTTAGATATTAAAACCATTAGTACTGCTTTAGAAAAAGCTAAAGGTTTTTGTCGAAGCGCACTTGCTAAAACAAGTAATAAATATAAAGTTCCAGAATTACGCTTTAAATATGATAATACCAACACTAGAGTTAAAAACATTGAAGAAATATTAAAAAATATCAAAAATAATAATTCTTCAAATGAATAAAAAAAATAAAATTATTAGTATAATAAAAAAAGGAATCATCAATAAAATAAGGGAATTATTCAGTAGCTACTAAGTAAGAAAGGAAAGCTACTATTAATGGCACAAAAAATTTATTCAACACTAAATAGTGATGATTTTTATGTTATTCCTGAATTTTTAGAACATCAACAATGTTGAATGGTATGACCAGAAAGAACCGATAATTGAAGATTAGGCGCTAAACCAGCACAAGAAAAAATAAGTAAACTTGCTAATATTATTAGTGAACATGAACATGTAAATATGATTGTTAGTAAAAATCAATTTAATAATGCTAGAAATTTATTAAATAAAAATATTACAATTATCGAAATGTCTACTAATGATTGCTTTATTCGTGATTATGGTCCAATCTTTCTTCAAAATAAAGAAACAAAGAATATTAGAGGCTTAAAATTTAATTTTAATGCTTGAGGTGGAGAAATAGTAGGTATTTATTCACCTTGAAATGATGATGATATGATAGCATACAAAATATTTGAACTACAAAAAATTGATTACTATTTTCTACCAATCATTTTAGAATCTAGCATGATTATGTTAGATGGTGAAGGTACTTGTTTTACTAGTTATGAAGGTATTTTATGTCAAGAACGTAATCCTAATTTATCACAAGAGCAAATAGAAATGTATTTAAAAGACTATCTAAATGTTGTAAATATTATTTGAATACCTTATGGATTACCATATGACGAAACCAAAGGAAGATTAGATAATATCATGTGTATAGTTGATAGTAATACTATTTTATTAAGTTGAACAGAAAATACTATTGATGATCGTTATCTTGCTGTTAAAAAGTGTTGAGATGTATTATCAAAATCAATAAATGCTCATGGCAAAAAATATAAAATTATAAAAATTCCTTTACCAAAAAATGACGTTCGTAATAGTGATGATATTAAAATGATTGATTTTAACATTTATCATAATCGTATCCTAGCAAATCAAAAACTTGTCACTAGTTATCTTAACTTATATATAAGTAACAAAGTTGTTATTATTCCTACTTTCAATGATGAAGAAAGTGAAACTAAACTTCTAGATATTTTATCAAAAACAAATGTATTTAATAATAAACAAATTGTTTTATTTGATGCTAGAGAACTTATTCTTGGTAAAAGTGGCATTCATAGTTTAATTTGTCATCAACCAGCTTTAATATCTACTACATAATTTTATAAAGTTTTATCTTATTCTTTATCTTTAAATTAAAAAAATTAACTAGTTAAAACTTAATTATTTTAACTAATTATTTCTATTTAAAAAATATAAAATTTATTAAATTTAATTTAAATTTTTAAAGATACTAAAACTAGAAAATAACTTTCAATCCTAATATAAATAAAACTCTAGTAAATATTATAAATTCTTTTTAGTTTCATTTTTCTTTCTATACTGTTCTTCTCGCATCTTCATCTTGTTTTCTATTTTTTTACATTCTTCTCTTCATTTCTTTGCTTCTTCTCCATGTTTTTTTCTTCTTCTATTCTTTTTTTATCCATAATAACACTCCTTTCAAATATAAAATTTTAAATTATTTTTTTCTAACTCTTAAAAAATATCTAAGAAAAGTATATATTTTTTTAAAAAAATAAAATATATAATCATAAAAAATCACTCTTATAAAAAGAGTGATTAATATTAATTTAAACTAAACTATATCACAGTATATCGTGAATCTGAAAAATGCTCACTTACTGATGGTTGTGTTTCATTGATTTAATTTATATTAAATGAATTAAATTTTTTAAATAAACCATTTAAATTTGTTTTTTTTTGCTTCAGTTATTGCTTGTTGCTCTAATAAATCTTTTATATCATTTTCAGGATTATTAATAACAACTCCATCTTCAACATTATCATTATTTATAGAACCATATCCATTATCATTTTCATTATTTATACAACATGATTTTGTTTTAGTTCAAATTCATTTTGCTCCATTTAGAAATGGTTGTAATAGTGGTTTTTTATAATTATCTAACTGTAAATTTAAACCATCTGTTATTGACATTGCTGTAGCTGTTCCCAACATTCCTAAAGTAAAAAATTTATTAGGGAATATTGAACAACCATCTGTAAACCCATTTTCAGCAACAAGTGATGCTAAAGTTTTAAGTGCATTACTACTAAATGTAATTGCACCAAAACTAACAAGTGCAATAAAACCTTTTAAAGGGTAACATAATTCATTAATAAAATTAACTATTTTACTAAAAATATTTAAAAAACAATTAAACTTATCAGATAATTGAAACTCATTATTTAATGTACTTAATGATCATTTAAAACCATTATTAATAGTTGTCATAGCATAAAGTCTAGCAATAGTAGATAAGATATTAAATTTATCAATTAATTTTCAGCCATAATTTGGTCAAGTAAAACTATCAAGAGTATACATTGCGGCAGCAGTAACAACTACATGATTACTAAATGTTGATCAAAGATGAATTAATGATGTAATAAAATATGAATTATTAACAGGTGAATTAGCAACAGTTTCTACTTTGACAACAAGGACTAATAACCTTACGCGATCATTTAAAAATTTCACCAGTAAGAAGACTAAAAATAATATCAGCACTTGCCATCATAAGATTATACTGTGTTTTTTCATTAGTAACGTCAAGAATATTAGTTATTCAATCACTAGATGGATGAGGTTTATTATCTGTAATATTAACTGAAAATACTCTTTGTGTAGTTCGTGCAAACACAACAATAGGAATAATTCCTCATGCAGTGATAATAAAATATCAATTAATAGGTGTTTTTTGTTTTGTTTCTGTAAAAGTACTTAAATCTAATGATTTTAAATCACTAAGGTATGCATTTTCATTTTCATATATTTTAAATTTTTGTTCAAATTGATTATTTTCATCTAAATTTGATAATTCTAAAATCACTCTACCGTTTTTCAAACGAATAGTTTTCTGTCATTTGCTAAATTGTAAAGGTAAGTGCAACTAAATTATTTTTCTATCCAAATATTCGATTGGTGAAAGATAATTTAGTATTTTTCTTGGTCTTTGGTTTAAAGACAATATAAATTTATGAACTTCATTTTTATTAGTTTTTGAAAAAATAAATTTTTTAGGAAATTTTTCTCTAATTAAACCATTAGTATTTTCATTAGTACCTCTTTGTCAAGGTGAATATGGATTGGCAAAATAAATTTTTATATCTAAATTTTTTTCAAGTTGTTGTCAATTTGAAAATTCTTTGCCACGATCAAAAGTAATAGTTTTAACAATGTTTTTAGGAAGAATTGATAAATAATAACTAACATTTTTATTAATAACTTTAGTAGTTCTGTTTTTAACTAATATTGCTAAAGTAAATCGTGATACTCTTTCAACTAAAGTTATTAAACATGATTTGCTTTTACCTCGTGATGATACTATAGTATCTCCTTCTCAATGACCAAGTGTTATACGATCATTAACATTTATATCTCGTTCTTTAATTGATTTACCATTAAACTTGCCACGATTTTCTTTAGATTTTCGTTTTTTACCTTTTCTTCTTAAATTTTTACTAGTAACTTTATCAAGCATTCCAAAATAAATTCAAGTATAAATTGTTTTAAAACTAATAACTCACTCTTTATGAAAATTTTTAATTCTGCCATAAATTTGTTCAGGTGATCAACCTAATAGTAATTTTTGTTGTACATATTTTACTAAATTCTTATTTTTAAACTTATGAAAACTAATATGTGATTGTTTTCGATTTTCAGCTTTATTTTGTGCAATTAATGAAAAATAATGATTATTATCTTTATTTCTATTAATTTCTCGAATAATAGTACTAATACTTCGATTAAGATTTTTAGCTATTTCACTAATTTTAAATTTAAATTTCAATTGATTCTCAATATAAATCCTTTCATCTATGCCAAGATGTTTATAACTCATATAAAAACTCCTTACTTTTTTCTAAACTAAATTTAGCATTATGAAATTTTTATATGAGAATTTTTTGCAATTTTATTTACTTGCACTTACAAGTATAACTCAGCTAAAGTATTAACTACATCTAGGTGTCCTTCTTTGGCTGCTCATATTAGAGAATTATCACCAAAATAATTAATATGATTAAGGTCAATTCCACTTTTTATTAAAGTGTTAACTACATCTAGGTGTCCTTCTTTGGCTGCTCATATTAGAGCATTATTACCATATTTTGTTTTATGATTAATAATATCATTATTTTTTGTTAATAAAGCGTTAACTACTTCTGTGTGTCCGTTTCTGGCAGCTCATATTAAGGCATTTTCACCAACATTATTTTCGCGATTAATATTAATATCATTCTTTATTAAAATTTTTACTATATCTAAGTGTCCATTTTTAGCTGCTATTATTAAAGCAGTATTATTAAATTTAGTTCTATGTAGAATTACATCAGAGTTTATTTTAATTAAAGTATCAACTATTTCCAAATAACCTTTTCTGGCGGCTATTATTAAAGCACTATCACCATTAGCATCTATGTGATTAATATCAACATTTTTTGTTTTTAGAAAATTGATAACTATTTCTGTGTGTCCGTTTCTGGCGGCACATATTAAAGCAGTATCATCATTTGTATCTTTATGATTAATATCAGCACCATATGCTAGTAAAGTGTTAACTATTTTTGCATAACCTTTTTCAGCTGCTCATATTAGAGCAGTATCACCAAAGTTATCTTCATGATTAAGGTCAATTCCATTTTTTATTAAAGTGTTAACTACATCTAGGTCTTCTTCTTTGGCTGCTCATATTAAAGCACTATTTTTGTTTTTATCTACATTATTAATATCAGCACCATATGCTAGTAAAATTTCAACTATTTCCAAATAACCTTTTCTGGCGGCTATTATTAAAGCAGAGTCACCAAGGTTGTTTACATGATTATTAATGTCATTATCTTTTGTTATTAAAACTTTAACTGTTTCTGTGTGTCCGTTTTCAGTAGCTCATATTAGAGCAGTATCACCAAATATATTTGTATCATTAATATAAGCACCACTTTTTAATAAAGTTTTAATTGTATTTACATGCCCATTTTGTGCTGCTGATATTAGAGCGCTATCACCAATTCAATTTTTGTGATTAATAATCTTACTATTTGTTGCTAATAAAGCGTTAACTACTTCTGTGTGTCCCTTTTTAGCAGCCATTCTTAAAGCATCATCACCAAAATCATTTATATGGTTAATATTAGCGTTATTTTTTAATAAAATTTGAACAATTTTTAAATTACCATGTTCAGCAGCTATTGTTAATGGACTATTATGATGTTCATCTACATAATTAACATCAGCATTATTTTTTAGTAAAGTTTGGGTCAATTCTAAATCATCATGTTTAGCGGCTTTAATTAATTTTTCATTTTTATTAATTTTTATAGTTGTATTTAATTTAGATATTTCTTTTAAATTAGACATTTTTTTCTCCTATCAAATTAAAAAACCTATTTATTTTAAAACTAAAATAAATAGGTTAAAAACTTATATTAAGTTTGAAAAAATTATATCATAAGATTTATTTCTATAGTAAATATAGATAATTGCTATTTAAAATTGCAAACTTTAATATTAATTAGCCGTTATAATCATTTTTTAAATACTTTAATGTATCCCATTTTTATTAATTGACTTAGCACACAATAAGTCATGATTATTCCTAAAACAATTGGAATATAGACTGGCGGTGGTCCTATCATATTCATTTGATGACCAATGTAAGTATAAGGTAAACCTAATCCAATGGTACAAATAACAATTGCCATTATATTCACCGGTAACAGTAGATAGTAAAATGATATATTGCATAAAGCCGGTTATTCATCCTCAAAAACGACCAAAAGTTGCTCTAACATAAATATATGCTCCAACCATTATTACCAGCATAAACTTTACTACATTTTAAAAAAGCACATGCACTAATACTAGCCATTATAGCGCCTAAAATCATAATTCAGATTAGATGTAATCCAACTCCGCCATTATTTCAATAATATATTCCTATAAAAGACATAGGAAAAGCTATTGTGCAAGTATAATTAAATCCAAAGTCACACCAGTTCTCCTAAGCCTATTTTTTCCGGTTTTTCTTTTTTTGTTTTAAAGACTTATTTAAAACTTTTTGTGTGTTCATAGAATCCTCCTTTGAATTTATTTAATATTAATGATAATTATATAGTATATTTTATTTGAAATACAATAAAAACTATTTCTTTTTTGTAGAAAATAAATATTAGCAAATGGTTTAATAACATTGATTGATAATTAACAAAATATTTAAAATATAATTTAATCAATAAGTAAACATTGCAACTTGTTAAATGATTATGATATTATGGTTTTATGATTACTTTACCTGAACATATTAAAGGAGAAAAACATGAGTTATAATCACCAACAAATAGAAAAAAAATGACAGCAGTATTGATTAAAAAATGAAACTTTTAAAACAAACATTGATGATAATAAAAAACCAAAATCATATATTCTTGATATGTTTCCTTATCCTTCAGGATCAGGTTTACATGTTGGCCATCCTAAAGGTTATTGTGCTACTGATGTTATTTCTCGAGTTAAAATAATGAATGGTTTTAATGTTTTGCATCCAATTGGTTGAGATGCTTTTGGTTTACCAGCTGAGCAATATGCCTTAAATACAGGTAATAATCCAGAGACATTTACTAAACAAAACATTAATAATTTTCGTAAACAATTACAAAGTATTGGTCTAAGTTTTGATTATAATAAAGAAGTTAATACTACAGACCCTCAATATTATAAGTGAACACAATGAATTTTCATTAAACTTTATGAACAAGGGTTAGCTGAAATTAAAGATGTTGAAGTTAATTTTTGTGAACAGTTAGGAACTGTTTTAGCTAATGAAGAAATAATTAACATTAATGGTCATATGGTTTCTGAACGTGGTAATTTCCCAGTTATTAAAAAACCAATGCGTCAGTGGGTTTTAAAAATTACTAAGTATGCTGAAAAATTATTAAAAGGATTAGATGATTTAGACTGACCAAATAGTGTTAAGGAATTACAACGTAATTGAATTGGTAAAAGTGTTGGAACACTAGTTGATTTTGTAGTTGAAAATAATAAATGTAAGGTTTCTATTTTTACTTCAAGGGTTGATACTATTTTTGGTGTTTCATTTTTAGTACTTGCTCCTGAACATCCATTAATTCATGATTTAACAACTAGTGAATATTCGCAAGCAGTTACTCAATACTGTTTAGATGCTAAAACTAAAACAGATTTAATGCGTCAAGGAGATGATACTTTAAAATCTGGTGTTTTTACTGGAAGTTATGCTATTCATCCTTTTACTAAAAGTAAATTACCAATTTGAGTTGGTAATTATGTTTTAAATCATTATGGGACAGGAGCAATTATGGGTGTTCCTGCACATGATAGTCGTGATTTTATTTTTGCTAAAAATAAAAATTTACCAATCATTTTTATTATGAAAACTAATAATAAAAATGAACCATTTTTGGGTACTAGTGAATATATTAACTCTGATTTTATTAATGGTAAGGATTTAGAAACAGCTACTAATTTAATTGTTAAAAAATTACTAACTTTAAAACAAGGAAAAGTACATACTGTATATAAGTTACGAGATTGACTTTTTTCTCGTCAACGTTATTGAGGTGAACCTTTTCCGATAATTTATTGAGAAGATGGTACAATGTCAACAGTAGATGAACAACAATTACCAGTATTATTACCAAAAATGACTAATATTAAGCCATCTAATTCGGGGAATGCACCTTTAACTAATGCACCAAATTCCTGATTACATGTAACTAGAAAAGATGGTGTAAAAGGAAAAAGAGAAATTAATACAATGCCACAATGAGCAGGTAGCTGTTGATATTATTTAGCATATATTTTAAAAAATGATGATGGTACTTATTGTGATTTTTATAGTGCTATTGCGCAAAAACGTTTTAACTATTGATTACCAGTTGATTTATATATTGGCGGTCAAGAACATGCTGTTTTACATTTATTGTATGCTCGTTTCTGACATTTAGTACTATATGATTTAAAGTTAGTTAGTGTTAAAGAGCCATTTTTAAAATTGGTAAATCAAGGTATGATTCTTGGTGAAAATAATGAAAAAATGTCTAAATCACGCGGTAATGTTGTTAATCCAGATGATATTATTAATGAGTATGGTGCTGATACTTTACGAATATATGAAATGTTTATGGGACCATTAACAGCATCTTTACCGTGATTAAATAGTGGTTTAGTTGGTTGTTATAAGTTTTTAATGCGTATTTATCGTCTTGTTAATAAAGATGAGTATAAAATAAAAATTACTACTAAGAATGATAAATCATTAGATACAATTTATCATCAAACTGTAAAAAAAGTAACTAATGATATTAACGATTTAAATTTTAATACTGCTATTGCACAACTTATGATTTTTATCAATGCTTGTTATAAAGCACCAACTATTTATCAACAATATTTAGTTAATTTTTTAAAATTATTAAATCCATTTGCTCCACATATTGCTGAAGAATTATGATTTCAATTTGGTAATAAAGAAAGTATTAATAAAAGTCAGTTTCCAAGTTATGATGAAAAATTTTTGATTACTAGTGAAGTTACTATTGCTATTCAGATTAATGGTAAAACGAAAATAACTTTAGTAGTAAAAGAAAATTTAAATAATCAAGAACTTTTAAAAGTAGTTAATAATGAAGAAAAAGTAAAATATTGATTGCAAGATAAAACAATTATTAAGACAATTTGTATACCAAATAAGATTGTTAATTTTGTTGTTAAGTAAAGGAGGAATAATGAAAGTTGCTATTATTTTTGCAGCAGGAATTGGCAGTAGATTACAACCTATCTCAAATAATGTTCATAAATCGTTAATTAAATTTAAAGGTTTAACTTTAATTGAACATATAATTAATCATTTAATTGAAATACATGATTTAAAAAAAATTATTGTCATTACTGGTCATTTAAAAGATGAATTTAATTTTCTTACTCATAAATATTCAAAATTAATTTTAATAAATAATCAACATTTCCTTGATTATAATAGTGGTTATGCTTTGACATTAGTATCATCATATTTTAATGGTCAAGATGATATTTTTATTATTTCTGGTGATATGATTAGTACAAAAAATATTTTTTTAAATAATTTTTCAACTAATATGATGGCCGCTATTAATCGTGATCATGATAATATCAAAGAAGATTGAAGTTATAAATTAAACAAGAATGGTAATATTATTGATATTATTAAAAGTAAAAAAAAGGATAGTTTCTTGGCAGGAGAATGAAGTTATATTACTAAAAAATGAACAAAAGTTCTTGGTGAAGATTTAATAAATCCACAACAAGAACTTGTATTGCAAACAACAATGGTTGGTAAATATTTAATTAGTAATAGTATTAAACATAATTTTGAATTAAAACCTTATGTTTTATCATTTGATTGTCATTGGGATGTTGATAATATTATTGATTTAGAACGAACTAATAAATATTTTAAATAATTTAAGTAGTTAATTTTTTTCCAGAAGTTGTTGTTGAAACTACTGGAATTTCTTCACGATTACAACTATGTGCAACATTTTGGAATGGATTAGTAGTATTACCGTTTAATTTTAGTGCTTCTGCTATTGATTCATTTTCTGGATCTAGTGCATCTACTTCTTTAAAACTAACTTGTCCATTACTACGAGCAATAACATTATTGTTTTGATTAACATTATCTTTATTTTTAATAATATTAACTGACTGATTTAGTTTAGGCTTTTTAGTTCGATTATTAAATAGTGAAACTAAAAGTTTTTTTAATCATATGTATGGAAAAAAAGAAATATAAGCGACATCTTTTGCAAATTTTACAATTCAATTTCTACTACTACCACCAGAAGAAGTATTTGCTTTTTCTTTTTTATCTTTTTCACCTTGTAATTTATCAAAAATTTCTTTATTTGGTTGTTGCTGCTGTTGCTGTTGTTGTGCTGACATAATTTTTCACATCCTTTAAAAAAGAATAAGTCGAACCTAATGGTCTTTAATAATTTAGTTTATTATGATGTTAGTATAACATATTTTCAATTTTTAAGCACAATAATTAAAAAAATAACATCCTTACTTTTGAGTTAATAAATCATAATTTTATTTAAAAATATTTATTTTATCTTTTAATTTTTATGAAAAATTTTATACTGTATTTTGGATATTTTTAAAAATAAATATTTAAAAGAAAGGGAGAAAAAATATTATGAATGAAAAAGAAAAAGCAGCAAAATTATTACATGATGCAGAACAAGAAAATAGAAGACTTGATTTATTACTTGCAAAAGCTAAGAAACAAGAAGATACATTAAAAAAAATTGAAGAAGAAAAACAATTAAACAAACATAAATCAAGAAATCCGAAAATTTAAATCTCATTATTTAATTTTAGATAAAAACTTATGCAATAAAATTTAATATAGTTCTAAATTTATTATTTTCTTTTAAAAAGAAATATATTGAAATTAAAGGTTATTCAGAAAAATTAAATAACATTTATAAATTCAAAAATATCCATAAATTAAAATAATTAAAAGCTTAGTTATTATGTTTAATAATACTTACTGACAATAGATATTTTTCATAAATTAAATAAATATTAATTTAAATAAAATATGCTTATTTATATTAAAAAATTATTGTAAATTATGTAATATTTGATAAAATATAGTTATTAAACATATAAGTTTTTTACCCATTCCTTTATTTTAAAGTAAATGGGTTTTTTAATTAAAAGGAGATACTAAAATGTGACCAACAACACCTATTATTGAAGCAGAATTTAATGATAAAGATGATAAAAATGCTATTTCTACAAAATTTAAAGAAAATGATGAAAATTGACATAATGGTAAAACTTTTCTATTTGAAAGTGAAGAAAATGAAGATGAAGATATAAAACATTTTCAATTTAAAACAATTATTGAAGAAAATAATTGGAATTATTTTATTTATGATGAAATAATATAAATTAATAATAAACCTGTTTTATTATTAGAATTGCATGATGATGAAAAAGAAGAAGTTTGACAACAACTAATTTATCTTGAAAAAGATGAAGTTGTTCAACAAATTAGACATTTAAGTAGTGATCAATTCTTCAATGAGTTTAATGAAAATGAAATTTCAAAAAATAAGAAATTTATTAAATTAACTGAAGATGATGCAACAACTATTGTTAGAATGCCATTTTTAGATTTTATTAATAGTGTCAATCAAGGACAAACAGAAGAGTGAGACGCTAGTATAAAAGATTCAAAATTTAGAAAAATTTTATGAAAAATATCAAAAGTAACAATGTTTTTAGTTGCTTGAGCTGGTATTGGTCTTTTAAGTGGTTTAGTTGTTGGTCCATTAATAACTCCTCTTGTACCACCACTTGTTGCAGGAGCACTAATTGCTTTAACTTGTGGAGCTATCGTTGGTGGAACTGTTATAGCATGAGAAACATATAAAGACAAAATAAAAGCATGATTATTACCTAATTGAAAACGTAAAAAAGATTTACAATTACAAAAAGAATTAAGAAAAGGAAAGACAAAATCAAAACAATGATTTTTAAGTTTAACGCGTGAAGCAAAAGTACAGGCATTTGCAAAAAGTTTTGGTAAAATTTGAGATAGTAATAAAAATAAAACATTTGAAAATATTCAAAAAGAATTAAGTAAAAAATTTGAAAAAAATAAACAAGATGTAAAAACTCAAGAATTTTCAAAAATTTATGCTCAAAAAGTTCAACAATGAAATGAAAATTGAAATAAAACAGTTGAATTTTCACAAAATTTAAAACCTAGAGATATCAGCAAAATAAAAGAAGTTTTTAATGAAAGTGATGCAACTAAAAAGCATATGTGTGATGGTTTTTTTTATAAACCAAAACAAGTATGAGAAGAATTTCAAGAAGAAAAAATAATGGAAAATGTAAGAAATTTATTTGAAAATCCTGAAAAAAATGATAATCTTGAAAGAGAAGATATTAGAAAGAAATCACCAGTTAAAAATATGAGAAGAGCAAGTTTATAATTTAAAAAAGGAGACACATTATGGATGAAAAAGAAAAAGAAAAAGTAGATAAAATACTTACTAAATCAGCTATGCAAAGAGCTAAAGATATGAAAGAAAGACTAGCACAAAAAGCTGAGAAAGCAGCACGTGAAAAGGAAAAAGCAGATAGTACTAAAAAAGAACAGCAATCAAAAAAACATATTTCATTTTCAAAATAAATAGTTTTTAAAAGTCTACTGATAAATAAAAAAAAGTTAGGTAATACTTATTTTAAAAATATTACCTAACTTTTTTTATGTTAAAATTTTAATAAATTTTAGAACTTCATCATAGTTTGGTTCTAATGTTACTTCTTTAACAATTTGTAAATATATAACTTTGTTATTTTTATCAACAATGATAATAGTACGTGCTAATAATTGGATTTCATCAATTAATAAATTAGTAGTATTACTAAAATTATTTTCATTATTACGATAATCACTTCAAATATGAAAATTATTATTCATTTTTAGTTTTTCACAAAAGCGATTTTGAGCAAATGGTAAATCTTTGGAAATAGTAATAATAACTAAATCTTTTAATTTAGTGGCCTCTTTATTAAAGTGTATAGTTTGTAAAGCACAAGTTTTAGTATCAATGCTTGGTACACTAGAAATAATTTTAAATTTATTAGTGAATTTTTCCAAATTCATATTATCCATTGTTTTATTAACTGCAGAAAATGATAAAGTATCTCCAACTTTGATTATTTCATTTTTAATATGAACGGGTTTACCTTTAATTGTTAATTGCAACATAATATTTTTTCTCCCTTTTTATCAAATGTATTTATAATATTATTATAACTAAATTTATTAAAGATAATCTATTAAGGAGTAATAAAGTGTTAAAAATTTTTATACTTTCATTATTTGGTTCTTGGTTTAGTTCTGTTTCTAATAGACAAATTTGATGATTATTAAGCATTTTGTTATTAATATCTTCAATTTTTGATATTTTTTCTTTAATTTCTTTAGGAATAATGTTATTTTTATCTTTTTTTAGATTTTCAATTATTTTATCTATGTTATTAATTTGATTAGAAATTTCATTTTCTTTTATCTTTTTTTGTCATTGATAGATTTCATCGATTTTTATCATTTTATCATTTTCATTTGTAACTAATTGTGCTAGTTTTTCTTTGATTTCTTTGCAACAATTATTTTTTTCTTGATTACAATTCTTAGTGTTTTTTAATAGATTGATTCTTTCGTGAATTTTTAATATTTCATTATTTTTAGCATTTATTAAATTTTGATAAAATTCAATTCCTTTATTTTCTTTATCACAGTTATTTTTATTATTTTTAAGGTCTTCAATTTTCTTTTGATATTCATCAATAGTATTTTCCGTTTCTTCTAATATTTTTAGTAGTTGTTTTATTTCTAATTGTATTGTTTTATCAAATTCTTGTTCTTGTTTATTATTATTTTTTTGATTAATTTTTTCTATCATTTCATAGTTAATTTTGATTGAATCTTTTATATCATTTAATTGTTTTAATAGGTTTTGACAATTAATTAGACGTATTTTATTTTTTTCTTCTTCAATTAATTTATTTATTTGATGTTTAACATTTTGAACTTGTTTTTCAATAGCTTCTTTTTCTTCGATATGATAATCAATGTTTTCTATTGTATCTGGATTATTTTTTATTTCTTCAATTTCTATTTCTTTGATTGTTAGTTTTTTTTCAAGTTCTTTTAATTGTCTTTTAAGTAATTCTATTTTTTCATTTTTAATATCATTATTTTGTTCTGACATATTAGTTTTTTGTATTATATTTTTGATAAATTTTCTTATACTAATCTTTAAAAATCTTATTTTAAATATTTTTATCTTTCTTGTGCTAGTTTTTTTGACAAGTTAGTATAATAGTATTTTTTTATTTATTACATTGACATCTTTTTTTTCTTTTTTTAGATTTTCTAGTTGTTGTTCAAGTTCTTGTTTTGTTTTTAATTCATGTGCTAGTTTTTTTTCAATTTCTTTTAATTGTGTAATAATTTTTTCGTTTTCATTGTTTTTATTAATAATTGTATTTTTGTCATCAGCAAGTTTATCATTTATTTCTATTAGATTTTTAATAAAATTTTTTATACTTTCATTATTTGGATCTTGGTTTAGTTCTTTTTCTAATAGACAAATTTGGTGATTATTATCAAGAATTTCATTATTTATATTTTCAATTTTTGATATTTTTTCTTTAATTTCTTCAGGAATAATGTTTTCTTTTTGTTTTTTTAGTTCATCAATTGTTTTTGCTAATTGATCAATTTCTTTTCAAATTTCTTTTTCTTTTTCATTTTTTTGTCATTGAAAAATTTGATCAATTTTTTTCATTTTTTCATCTTCTATATCAACCAATTGTGCTAGTTTTTCTTTGATTTCTTTGCAACAATTATTTTTTTCTTGATTACAATTCTTAGTGTTTTTTAATAGATTAATTCTTTCGTGAATTTTTAATATTTCATTATTTTTAGCATTTATTAAATTTTGATAAAATTCAATTCCTTTATTTTCTTTATCACAATTATTTGTATTATTTTTAAGGTTTTCAATTTTCTTTTGATATTCATTAATAGTATTTTCATTTTCCACTAATATTTGTAATAATTGTTTGATTTCTTGTTGTATTGTTTCATCAAACTCTTGTTTTGATTTATCATTATTATTTTTTTGATTAAGTTTTTCTATCATTTCATAATTATTTTTTATTGAATCTTTTATATCATTTAATTGTTTTAATAGATCTTGACAATTGATTAAATGAACTCTATTTTTTTCTTCTTCAATTAATTTATTTATTTGATCTTTAATATTTTGTATTTGTTTTTCAATTGCTTCTTTTTCTTCAATATGATCTTCAATATTTTCTATTGTGTCTGAATTAGTTTTTATTTCTTCAATTTCTAGTTCTTTTTTTGATAATTTTTTTCTAATTCTTCTCTCTTTTTAATATTTTTTAGTTCTTCATCACTTTTTTTACCATTAATCTGTTCTTTTAGTTGTTCGATTTCTTTTTTAGCTTCTTCTAACTTATTTTTTAGTTCTTGTATTTCTTCAATTTCGTTTAATAATGCTTGCATTTCTTTATTGGCTTCATTCAACTTAGTTTGCATTTCTTCTTTTGCTTTGTTAGTTTCTTCTATTTTATTTTTTAGTTCTTGTATTTTTTCATTATCGTTAGTGTTTTTGCTTTCTTCTTTTAGTTGTTCGATTTCTTTGTTAGCTTCTTCTAACTTAGATTCAATTTCATTTAATTTATCTTCAATTGCTTTTTTTCTAGTTCTGTATTTTCTAGTTTATTTTTTAGTTCTTGTATTTTTTCATTATCGTTAGTGTTTTTGCTTTCTTCTTTTAGTTGTTCGATTTCTTTATTGGCTTCTTCTAATTTAGATTCTATTTCTTCTTTAGCCTTGTTAGTTTCTTCTAATTTAATTTCTATTTCTTTTTTTGCAACTTCTGTGTCTGCTACTTTTTTTTCTAATTCTTCTAATTTATTTTTTAGTTCTTGTATTTTTTCATTATCGGTAGTGTTTTCAATTTCTTCTTTTAGTTGTTCGATTTCTTTGTTGGCTTCTTCTAATTTAGATTCTATTTCTTCTTTAGCCTTGTTAGTTTCTTCTAATTTAATTTCTATTTCTTTGTTAGCAACTTCTGTGTCTGCTACTTTTTTTTCTAATTCTTCTAATTTATTTTTTAGTTCTTGTATTTTTTCATTATCGGTAGTGTTTTCAATTTCTTCTAGTAGTTGTTCGATTTCTTTGTTGGCTTCTTCTAACTTAGTTTGCATTTCTACTTTTGCTTTGTTAGTTTCATCTAGTTTAGATTGAACTTCTTCTTTTTCTTTACTTATATTTTCCTTTTCTTTATTGGTTTCTTCTAATTTATTTTCTATTTCTTTTTTTTCAAGTTCTGTCTCTGCTAGTTTTTTTTCTAATTCTGTGTTAACATTTTCTTCTTCTTCCTCTTTTTCTTCCTCTTTGGTTTCTTCTTCAAATTCATTTATTGTATTATCTATTTCATTATTATTTAGTTTACTTGACATAAAATTTGTCTCCTTTTTATTTATTAATTTGATTTATTTTTGGACTCCTTTTATAGTAATATTTTAATAAAACACAAATTTAGAGTAGAAATTAAATTATTTTTTTGTTTTTTGAAATAATAAATAAATTCAGTTGTTTAAAATTTCATTTTAAAAAAATGAATAGTAATTTAATAGTTATTGTTCTTACAAGGATTAATTTTAATAAATTAATAAAATTTTTAATGCTAGATTTGATTGTAAAACTTCAATTAATTATCATTTTTATTTTTTATATTTAAGATTTACTTAAAATATTTTTTTATTCAAAATTATAGATTTAAAAATATAAAAAATGCATTAATATATTAAATTAGTTACTATATTAAATAGTAAGTAATATTGAATTAAATGAATTAATTTTATATAATTTAATGATAAATTTTTATTTTTTAAAAGTTATTCTAAGCAAATCTTAACTAAAGTTTATATCTGAAAAAATGAATATACAATAAAAAAAATACCAGTTAAATTATATTTTTAATTAAATAGAAAAAATCTTTCTTGTAATTTTTATTATATAAAGTGCTAAATTGTAAAGGTAAGTGCAACTAAATTATTTTTCTATCCAAATATTCGATTGGTGAAAGATAATTTAGTATTTTTCTTGGTCTTTGGTTTAAAGACAATATAAATTTATGAACTTCATTTTTATTAGTTTTTGAAAAAATAAATTTTTTAGGAAATTTTTCTCTAATTAAACCATTAGTATTTTCATTAGTACCTCTTTGTCAAGGTGAATATGGATTGGCAAAATAAATTTTTATATCTAAATTTTTTTCAAGTTGTTGTCAATTTGAAAATTCTTTGCCACGATCAAAAGTAATAGTTTTAACAATGTTTTTAGGAAGAATTGATAAATAATAACTAACATTTTTATTAATAACTTTAGTAGTTCTGTTTTTAACTAATATTGCTAAAGTAAATCGTGATACTCTTTCAACTAAAGTTATTAAACATGATTTGCTTTTACCTCGTGATGATACTATAGTATCTCCTTCTCAATGACCAAGTGTTATACGATCATTAACATTTATATCTCGTTCTTTAATTGATTTACCATTAAACTTGCCACGATTTTCTTTAGATTTTCGTTTTTTACCTTTTCTTCTTAAATTTTTACTAGTAACTTTATCAAGCATTCCAAAATAAATTCAAGTATAAATTGTTTTAAAACTAATAACTCACTCTTTATGAAAATTTTTAATTCTGCCATAAATTTGTTCAGGTGATCAACCTAATAGTAATTTTTGTTGTACATATTTTACTAAATTCTTATTTTTAAACTTATGAAAACTAATATGTGATTGTTTTCGATTTTCAGCTTTATTTTGTGCAATTAATGAAAAATAATGATTATTATCTTTATTTCTATTAATTTCTCGAATAATAGTACTAATACTTCGATTAAGATTTTTAGCTATTTCACTAATTTTAAATTTAAATTTCAATTGATTCTCAATATAAATCCTTTCATCTATGCCAAGATGTTTATAACTCATATAAAAACTCCTTACTTTTTTCTAAACTAAATTTAGCATTATGAAATTTTTATATGAGAATTTTTTGCAATTTTATTTACTTGCACTTACAAGTATAACTCAGCAAGTTAATAATTAATATTTTTTTCTTTTTAATTTATAAAAATATTTCATAATTTTATCTTTTTGCTTGTAATAACTAATATTTATGGTTAATATTAAAATTGAAATTAATATTTATATTAATCTAAATTAGATAAGTATAATTAATAATAATTAGTTTTCAGCGAGAGTGAATAGTGTAAGCACTTAACCATTATTAATTAGAAGCTCCTAATTTAACAATTTTAATCATTAATTAAGCGCATTTACTTTGTAAGTGAATTAGGATGGTACCGCGTTAAAAAACGTTCCTATTTTGATAGGAATTTTTATTATTTTGAGGAGAAATTATTATGTCAATAAAATGAACAACAGATAAAGTTAGAACAACTTGATTAAATTTTTTTAAAAGTTATGATCATCACATTTTAGAAAGTGCATCACTTGTTCCAAATGATGATCCTTCACTATTGTGGATTAATTCTGGAGTTGCTACATTAAAACCATATTTTGATGGACGACAAACCCCAATTGCTAAAAGATTAGCAAATTCACAAAAAGCAATTAGAACTAATGATATTGAAAATATTGGTATTACAGCAAGACATCAAACTTTTTTTGAAATGTTAGGTAATTTTTCAATTGGTGATTATTTTAAAAAAGAAGCTATTATTTGAGGATGAGAATTTTTAACTAGTAAAAAATGATTAAATTTAGATGCTAATTTATTATATGTAACAGTTTTTAATGAAGATGAAGAAACATATAATTTATGATTAAATATTATTAAATTACCAAAAGAACGTATTATTAAAGGTACAAGATCTACTAACTTTTGAGATATGGGTCAAGGTCCTTGTGGTCCTAATACTGAAATTTATTATGATCGTGGTATTAAATATGATCCTAAAAATATTGGTATTAAATTATTAAAAGATGATATTGAAAATGATCGTTATATTGAAATTTGAAATATTGTTTTTTCACAATTTAATAATGATGGCAAAAATAATTATACTGATTTACCAAGAAAAAATATTGATACTGGTGCAGGATTAGAAAGACTAGTAGCAATTTTACAAGATGTGCCAACTAACTTTGATACTGATTTATTTCAAAATATTATTCATGAATGTGAAAAATTGACAAATTTTCGTTATGATATTAATAATTATTTTACACAAGAGATTAAGCAAAAAACTATTAATACTGCATTTAAAATTATTGCTGATCATATTCGTTGCTTAGTTTTTGCAATTAGTGATGGTGTTTTTCCTAGTAATAAAGATCGTGGTTATGTATTACGAAGATTGATTAGAAGAGCTGTTGTATATGGACAAAAACTTAATATTAATGAACCATTTTTGTTTAAGTTAGTTTCAATTATTATCAAAGTTATGGGTCAACATTATCAAGAATTACATGAAAAAGTCGATTTAGTAACTAATATTATTAAAAGCGAAGAATTAAAATTTTGAACAACATTAATAACAGGAAAACAATTATTATTACAAGTTATTAGTGATAATAAAAAAGTAGATGCAACTGCGGCTTTTAAATTATTTGATACCTATGGTTATCCTATTGAATTAACATTAGAGATTGCAAATGAAGAAAATGCTACTGTTGATTTAAAAGGTTTTCAAAAGTTATTGGATAACAGTAAAGATAATACAAGAAAAGTAAGAATTAATCATCAAGCATTAACAATTCAATCTTCATTATTAACTAATTTAAAAGTTCCTTCAACCTTTGTTGGTTATGATAAAGAACAAATAAATACAAATATTGTTTTTATGTTTAAATCAGAGCATGAGGTAAAATTTTTAAAAAATGAAAAAGGTTATTTAATTTTAAATGAAACGCCTTTTTATGCAGAAAAGGGGGGACAAGCATCTGATGATGGCATTATCACAGGAGAAAATGGAACGGCCTCTGTTATTGATGTACAACAAGGACCACAAAAACAGCATATTCATCAAGTGGAAGTAAAAGGTGAATTAACACAAACAGAAATTGTTGAAGCACAAATTAATAGTTCACATCGTTTTTATACAAGAAAAAATCATTCAGGAACTCATTTATTACATGCTGCTTTAAGAAAATTATTAGGTTTACATGTTATGCAATCTGGAAGTTTTAATAATTATCAATATTTACGATTAGATTTTAGTCATTATCAAATGTTAACTTTAGAACAAATTATAAGTATAGAACAACAAGTAAGTAAATGAATTAAAGGTAAATATCCTTGTGAAATTATTTATTGTACATATGAAGAAGCAATCAAAATTGGAGCTTTAGCTTTTTTTGGTGAAAAATATGAAGAAAAAGTTCGAGTAATTAAGTTTGGTGATTTTTCAATTGAACTTTGTGGGGGTACTCATTGTTATAATTCACAAGAAGTAGAACAATTATTAATAACTAATGTTGAATCAAAAGGTTCTGGTTCTTATCGAATTCATGCTTTAACATCATTAAAAACTATTAATGAATACTTAACACAACAAATAATAATGATTAAAGAACAAAGCAATAATTTATTTATGCAATATCAAAAAAATAAAGATAATTGTATGCAAGAAGAAATTGAAAAAATATATGATACTATTAATAACTTAAAAGTGGTAGCTGCTGATTGAAGAAAAGGAAAAATGTTATTACTAGAATTACATGGTTTATTTAAAAAATGACAAATTAATTTTGAAGAATTAAATCGTCAGAAGATAGTGAAAAAATATTTAACTTTAGTTCCAAAAAATGAAAATAATTATAAACTATTAATTGCAAATTTTGAAAATTTAGATATTAAAACATTAAGAGAAATAATTGAACATTATCGTAATCAATATCAAAATATTATTATTATTTTTATTAATAAAATTAATAATCAAGAATATTTAGTATTAGTTGCTTCAAGTAAAGAATTGCATAATAATAAACAGTATCAAAGTAATAATATTTTACAAAAAATATTAAAAACATATAATGGTAAGGGTGGCGGTAGCCCAATCTTAGCGCAAGGGAAGATTGATAAGTTTATTACAGAAAAAGAAATTAATAAAATTATATATTAAACTTAATACTTATATGTATTAATTTATATAAATATTATGATATACAATAATATATGTTCAACGTCAATAATTTTTTACAATCATATATAACATTATTATAGTAATTGCAGAATCTTTTATAATTTCTTATTGATGAAATATAGGAAAATAGTAGTGATAATAATTTTGAAAAAAATATATTTTTTTAATTAATAACTGTCAATATCGAGTGAAAATTTCCCAAAAATATTTATAAAAAAATAAATTATTTTAGAAAGTTACAGTGTTAAATAAATATAAACACGAATTCCAAATAAACGTTAAAAATTTAGCTTTAAATTTTGATTTGCGAACTTTTTTTTGTATAATTTAATTAAGTTTAATATAAGTTTTTAACTCATTGCTTTAATTTCAAAGTAAATGAGTTTTTATTTTGAAAGGATGAAAAAATGAATAAAAATTTACAAGAAGAATATGAATGAATTAATAGAGAATTGAAAAAAAATAATTATTAATAAAAATCAATTTACTCCAGAAATTATTAGTAATAGAGTTAATTTAGCTCAAACTACTATTGTTGATATTAATGAAAATTTAAAAAAACAAAAGATTAGCAAATTTAAAAAAATTAGTTATTCAATATTGAAAATATTTACTTTTGGAAAAATTGATAAAAATAAAATAATTAAAGAAAAAAATGATTTTTTTATAAAAATATCAAAAGAACTTTTTGGAAATATTAAAAAAGTAAAAGAATTATATATAAGAAAATCAAATAGTGAAATAAATATAGATGTTAATAAAATTAATAATGTAACTTTAAATAATTTATTAATAAATCCGACTAAATCAAACTTACCACAAATGTAAAAACGAGAGATTGCAATTACAATTTCTTTTATATTTAAAATCAATTTTAAAACACCAAATTTGCTCATACGCAAACGTTTTAAAATTTTATATGGTTTAGTATTTATAAAATTAAATATCTTATAAAATAGATTTTAAATTTTAATTAAGAATTATTGATATCCATATCTTCAAGGATGATTTTTATTGGGTATATAAACTTTTTTAGTTTTTATTAAATTTTCTTTTATAATTGGTTTTTGTGCTATTTCTTTTAGTTCATACATTTGATTATTGTAACTAAGATATAATTCATTAATAAATGATTTAAGTACAATTACATCAGTTCTAGGTTGTATGTATTGAACTTTGTTATTTTTATAAGGAAAATACTTTTTACCATAATATGTTATGGTTGAACCACTATCTGTTTTTCTTTTAGAAAATCTTGAAAGATAAATATTGATTTCTTCCTGTGTAGGAGTTTTAACCATAGCAGATTTAGTATCATCAATAGGAAAGGCAAATTGTTTATTAAAAGTACTTATGTATGTTTTAAGAAATTTGTTAGCTTCTTCTAAATTTCTAATTTTATTAAGTCGTAATTCACTAATTAAACAACTTTTAAGTGTTCCAAATAAGCGTTCAACGCGACCTTTAGCTTGCGGAATTGAAGTTCTGATTATTTCAACACCTAAATCATTACAGGACTTTTGAAATTGAGTATAAGTGTCATTTTCTGTATTTATTTTTCCTGCATCAACTTTTTTCTTATATCCAAAAACTGTTCTATTATCGGTATAAAATGTTTTTGGTATGCCATAATTAGTTAAAATTTGATAAAAAATATTATAATAACCATCTAATGTTTCTTGATGATCAAATCATAGTCCAACAATATTTCCTGTAGCATCATCAATTGCAGCATGTAAAAATGATTTTGGTTTATCGTTACCAAATCAATGATGATTACTGGCGTCCATTTGAATTAATTCACCAAAATTTGTTCTTCGATTTCTTGTTGGATGTAAGTTATTTTTTTTATTTTTATGTCTTTTTGGTGAAGAAATTTTTTCTTTAATTAATATAGTATAAAGTGTGATATATGAAATCTTAATTTTTTCTTCATTAATTAATTTCTCATGAAAATGTTGAAAATTAAAATTATAATATTTTGTTTTATACAAGTTTATAATCTTAATTTTGATTTCAAAATTTGTTGCCTTATTAGAAATTTTATTACGAGATTTATGAATAAAAATCAACTTTACCTTTTCTATTAAAAATTTGAATTAATTGGTTAATTCTTCTAATAGTTAGATTAAGTTTATTCTTGGCTTGATGTTTAGATAATTTATTAATAATAATATCATTTATAATTTTGTATTTATATTTTTCTTTCATAGTCATACTTCTTTCCATATTTATCACCAAGTATATTTAACTTCACTTTTGGGAAATTTTTACTCGATAACTAATAGGAAATTATCACTAAATAATGACATTTTTTAATTAATAACTGTCAATATCGAGTGAAAATTTCCCAAAAATATTTATAAAAAAATAAATTATTTTGGAAAGTTACAGTGTTAAATAAATATAAACACGAATTCCAAATAAACGTTAAAAATTTAGCTTTAAATTTTGATTTGCGAACTTTTTTTTGTATAATTTAATTAAGTTTAATATAAGTTTTTAACTTATTGCTTTAATTTCAAAGTAAATGAGTTTTTATTTTGAAAGGATGAAAAAATGAATAAAAATTTACAAGAAGAATATGAATGAATTAATAGAGAATTGAAAAAAATAATTATTAATAAAAATCAATTTACTCCAGAAATTATTAGTAATAGAGTTAATTTAGCTCAAACTACTATTGTTGATATTAATGAAAATTTAAAAAAACAAAAGATTAGTAAATTTAAAAAAATTAGTTATTCAATATTGAAAATATTTACTTTTGGAAAAATTGATAAAAATAAAATAATTAAAGAAAAAAATGATTTTTTTATAAAAATATCAAAAGAACTTTTTGGAAATATTAAAAAAGTAAAAGAATTATATATAAGAAAATGAAATAGTGAAATAAATATAGATGTTAATAAAATTAATAATGTAACTTTAAATAATTTATTAATAAATCCGACTAAATCAAACTTACCACAAATGTAAAAACGAGAGATTGCAATTACAATTTCTTTTATATTTAAAATCAATTTTAGAACACCAAATTTGCTCATACGCAAACGTTTTAAAATTTTATATGGTTTAGTATTTATAAAATTAAATATCTTATAAAATAGATTTTTAATTTTAATTAAGAATTATTGATATCCATATCTTCAAGGATGATTTTTATTGGGTATATAAACTTTTTTAGTTTTTATTAAATTTTCTTTTATAATTGGTTTTTGTGCTATTTCTTTTAGTTCATACATTTGATTATTGTAACTAAGATATAATTCATTAATAAATGATTTAAGTACAATTACATCAGTTCTAGGTTGTATGTATTGAACTTTGTTATTTTTATAAGGAAAATACTTTTTACCATAATATGTTATGGTTGAACCACTATCTGTTTTTCTTTTAGAAAATCTTGAAAGATAAATATTGATTTCTTCCTGTGTAGGAGCTTTAACCATAGCAGATTTAGTATCATCAATAGGAAAGGCAAATTGTTTATTAAAAGTACTTATGTATGTTTTAAGAAATTTGTTAGCTTCTTCTAAATTTCTAATTTTATTAAGTCGTAATTCACTAATTAAACGACTTTGAAGTGTTCCAAATAAGCGTTCAACGCGACCTTTAGCTTGCGGAATTGAAGTTCTGATTATTTCAACACCTAAATCATTACAGGACTTTTGAAATTGAGTATAAGTGTCATTTTCTGTATTTATTTTTCCTGCATCAACTTTTTTCTTATATCCAAAAACTGTTCTATTATCGGTATAAAATGTTTTTGGTATTCCATAATTAGTTAAAATTTGATAAAAAATATTATAATAACCATCTAATGTTTCTTGATGATCAAATCATAGTCCAACAATATTTCCTGTAGCATCATCAATTGCAGCATGTAAAAATGATTTTGGTTTATCGTTACCAAATCAATGATGATTACTGGCGTCCATTTGAATTAATTCACCAAAATTTGTTCTTCGATTTCTTGTTGGATGTAAGTTATTTTTTTTATTTTTATGTCTTTTTGGTGAAGTAATTTTTTCTTTAATTAATATAGTATAAAGTGTGCTATATGAAATCTTAATTTTTTCTTCATTAATTAATTTCTCATGAAAATGTTGAAAATTAAAATTATAATATTTTGTTTTATACAAGTTTATAATCTTAATTTTGATTTCAAAATTTGTTGCCTTATTAGAAATTTTATTACGAGATTTATGAATAAAATCAACTTTACCTTCTCTATTAAAAATTTGAATTAATTGGTTAATTCTTCTAATAGTTAGATTAAGTTTATTCTTGGCTTGATGTTTAAATAATTTATTAATAATAATATCATTTATAATTTTGTATTTATATTTTTCTTTCATAGTCATACTTCTTTCCATATTTATCACCAAGTATATTTAACTTCACTTTTGGGAAATTTTTACTCGATAACTAATAGGAAATTATCACTAAATAATGACATTTTTAATTAATAACTTGTATTTTTTCTAAAATTTAATAAAATGACTAAGTGTAAACTAAATATTGGTTTTTTAACTCATTATTTTAATTTAAAAAATAAATGAGTTTTTATTGTATTTAATAAATAAAAAACATAAAAAATACAATAGGTGTATTGGAAATACTCTATTGTTTAGACCAATAAAATAGATTTCAAATGTCCATCTTAAGTATAGAGGAGATAAATATTATGGCATATAACAAACAATCTGATTTATCACATATTAATGGTGGTTTGCCTTCAACTTCATCAAATAATTCAAAAGATGAAGAAAGATTAAAAAAAGAGATTTATGGTCAATTGTTTAGAAGTGAAATTTTACATCAAATTTATGAACTATGCGAATCCTCTCAACAAGAAGATTATGAATCTGCTTTAAAAATATTATCTAAAAAATGCAAGATGAGTCAAGAAAATGCAAAAGATTTATTAGAAAAGATTACTAAAATATTACAATCATCAAGGTTAACAATTAATTTTGATTTTTCAAAAATATACGATATTAATAATAAATGACCAGAGGTTTTAAATTGTTTTGCTTATAAGGAAAAACCAAATGAAATTTCTAACTATAATGTAGGTCGAGCAAGTGTAGAGGAAGTTGCATTTTATCTAAATCAATTATTTGATAATAGTAAATATGAAAAATTTGGACGTTTTTCAACCCCTACTGGTGATCAAACAAAAAGAAGTGCTAATTTTCAGTGAACAAGTAGACCTTGCTATGCGGCATTAGATTTTTTGGAAAATCCTATGGGTGGAGCTCCTATGTATGGAAAATCTTTTATTATACTAAAAGATTATGTAAAACATAATTGTACATATAATCCTTATGATACGTATTCACCACCTACGTTCACTCGTGGGAAATTAAAAGATAAAATATCTACTTTTTTACACTTCCCAAGATTGATAAGATATTGTCAAAATGATTTATTTGGATATAATTGTTTAGAAAGTTTAATTAATAAAGCTAATGGAAAAAATTTTGTTCCTCATAGTAATTATGGTAAAAGTGAAGGAAATTATATAGAGGCTCATGTTTATTCTAGAATCTTATTTGCACGTGATATAAAACAAATTTGCTTATCAAAAGCGGAATTTGATAGTCATCCACCTAATAAACAAAAACAAATATTAGAAAAAATAAGTGAAATAAACTCATGTTTAGGATCTTCATTTATTATATTCATAACTGAAGAAGAATACAAAATAAAACAAGAAGAAAGACATTTAGAAGATAAATTATCATTAAAACAAGAAAAAATAACAAAATTAAAAAGTGATATTGTCAAGCTAGAGAAAAAAAAGATAAATCCAATTTTAAATTTTGTTATTAAAGTTTTTAGTTTTGGATGTATTAATAAAAAAAGAAATAAAAGAAATAAAAGAAATAATAAATGCTAAAAATATTGAAATTAAAAATTTGTTGTTAGAGATAAAAAATAATGAAACACCACATTCACCATTAATTTCAACGGAAACTATGCCATTATTACAAGTTCAAAAAGTAACTGATGAAAAAAAATTTGATAAACAATCAGCAAATGATGAAGAATTAAATAATCCCTTTTTAAACAGTTGTTCAAATTCACAACAAAATCTTCTTTAATAAAATATATATTGAACCATTTTAATAACTATACTGATATTATTATTTTTCTATTTTTTTTTAATTAAATATGGTAAAGTCAAGTATATAGGGGCTTTGCCCCTAGTTGCTTCGCAACTCACCCCAGTGGCGTAAACGCCACGACCAACCAACCAAGGTTCTGGTTGGCTTCGACCAATAATATAGGTTTACTCTATTTTAACATCTTTCTTATTTTTCTTAGAATATTTATTTCTATAATAACAAGTACGACATACAGTATTTTCAGTTTGTAATATATTATCCAACTTATCTAATCCTACTGCTCTAATATCATCAACAGTAAAATCTAATGCTTGTGATTGTTCATAGTATTTAACAGTACTTAATTCACTCTTTAAAGAATGAATATAATTTAAAGCACGACTATTATATCTTTGTAAATAAGACCTAAGAAATCATAAACTAAAAGTCATAGTTTTACCACTATAACTAGGTGGTAATCCACCACGTTTAATTATTCGCTTTGTTTGTCTTTTAGATAATACAACTTTATTATAATCATCAACATTAGTATAAATATTTAGTTTAAACTTAACTAAAAATAACAAAATACGCATTCTTTTAACTTGCACAATATATTCCACTTTTTCATGTGCTTGTTTTGGTATTCTATCGGGGTGTTGTTCAATCATATACATAATTCCATTAAAATTATGACCTATTAATTTACAAAACATTCCTAAACTTTCTTGTGTTTCTTTAAATTCGGCTGATAAATCATTACTATTAATTTTTAAACCTAGTTCATCAAAAACAAGCATATCATTCTCTTTAAAAGCATAATTACTATTTAATTGATTAAATTTAAAAACATCATCATAAGAACAACGATAACTATATTCATTACGTACTTTAATAGGAATAGGACTTACTACCCTACCCTTATGTTTTTGTGCTAAACAACAAGCAAGAGCAGATTTACCAGTACGTGGTGGTGCTGAAATAATATAACTACCTACACGTTGTAATATCTTTATATTTTTTCTAGTTATTAAAAATGGATAAAATATTATTAATAATATAACTCCTAAAAGTAAATAACCATATCAAGGCATTATTTCAACTCCTAACCAACTAAAAATCCTACTGCTTTTAAAAATACTCATAAAGTTAAAATTTGTTCTAAACCACTAGTAAAATCAACATTTAAAACAGAACTAATAGTATCATCAAAAATACGTCTCAATAATCCATCAAGTTTAATAAAAAATTCTCTTAATGGTTCTACCGGTAAAACTTTACCAACAACTCCATAAAGTACTCATCTAAAAGCATTACGTAAATGACCAAAAACATCATATCAACTAACTCGCTCATACTCAGGGTTAAAAGGACTATTTGGTGGAACTGGTGTTACTTTCTCACTTGAAAAAATATTAATTTGACCAAAATTTAATTGTGGTGAAAAAGTTGGTCTAGTTGATTCACCATGAACATCAAAAAATACTGTTAAATGTCTTAAATTTGGAACACGAATAGGCATAGTAACAAAATTATATAAATCTTGCTGGTAAATATCATTATCAACCTTACCTTTAAAAACATATTTTGTATCACCAACATTATCTAAAAAACTAAAAACAAAATTAGCAGTAAAAGTTTTAAAATATTCATATTCAAAATAAAACATAAAACCTTGAATATAAAAACTTAAAGGTTTATCAATTTCAAAATTTAACTGTGTTTGAAAATTTATAATACTTTTACCAGTATTAACAAAATTTAAATTATTAGTATTATTCTTTGCAACATAATTATGATTAAACATAATACGTGAAAATTCATCTAATTGTTTTCTATTAAAAGTATAAACACCAGTTCCCATATCTATCATTTGTGACGGAACACCAACTGTATCACTATAATAATAACACGTATATAAACCTTCATTATTACCTATAAATTCACCACTAACTAATTTTAAGTCTGGTTGGTCAACATCAAAATAAGCAGAATTTCATGGAATTGTTGCTCAATCATCAAAATCATGATATTTAACATGTTTAACCATTTCTTTTGTAATATCATAATTAACAACATTAGGGTCATTTGAAGCAATTAAACTAGTGGGTGCTTGAACAGAAGTATTTACAACAAAAAATAATTTTGCAAACTTAAATCACATAATTATTTACCAAATAAACATTTTAAAATTCACCATGAACCATAAAACAAAACAAATCCAATAAAAAACTGAGTTCCATAAACTACTAAATTTCATAAAATAGTAGTAAAATCATCAACTGGACTACCTATAAACATAGTTCAATAATCAACTATACATTGATGTATTTTATTGTAAATTTCTAAAACACTCATACTTAACACCTACCCAAACAATGACCTAAAAACAAATTTAATAACACGATAAATAAAATTAAAAAATACACCTAATACCAACCAAAAAGTTAAATTAAACAAAATATAAACTTCATCAGTAATATTAGTTTGATTTAAAAATATATCAATATCATTACTAGAAAATATAAAAATAAAATGCAATATACTAAGAACAAAATTAGACATAATTATTTACCTACAAACTTCCCTTTTTTATTCTCAATACCCTTAGCCTTATTATCTAAACGTTTTCTTTCAGCAAGTTGTTTACCAACTCATGATGAACCTTTATAAAATTTAACAGAAGCACGACCCATAGTTTTAACATTCTGTCCTAAATCTAATGCTGGTAACATTAATTCGGGTAAAATAACCCTAAATGCAAATCTAAGCAAAATCAAAAATATCATTAAAGTACCTAAATTAAAACCTAAGTCACCAAGTGGAAAACTAAAAAACTTCATAAAAATTGAAGCAAATAATTGCATAACAGTTGTAATAAAAGGTATAAACATAATTTCACATCCTAATGTCTTGTAAATCTAAATAATCCCAAAATTAAATAAAATACAAAACTAACATTTATTAAAGCAAGAATAGGCAAAGGTAAAGTGTATAAACTATCATAAAAGAACGACTTAATAAAAAGTGTCACAGTATGTAATCTAGCAAAAGAACTTAAATACTGTATATAAATAGTTTGTACCAAAGTATTAACAACCGGTAAAAGTCTACCTAATAAAGGTAAAACAAAAACCAAACTAAAAAATAACTTTACCATTTGCTTACTCCTTTCTAATTACTAATGAGTTCCATGAATAATATGACCAACAAACTGCTTAATAAATACAAGAACCATAAATACAATTGAAATTAACACTGGTCAATTTGTAAGTGTTCCACCGTCGCCAGTTGTAAATATTCAACCAAAAATATAAGTAAAAGCATTTAATAATTGTTGTCCTACACCACCTATCATGGTTAATAATGCTGATAATCCAGCGGGCATATTAATCATCCCCTTTCTCTAATTCTTTTTGTTGTTTTTCCATTTCTAATTTACGTTTCTTCTTTTCAAAATCTTTACGACAAAAAGTACAATCAGGATCATTTTCTTTTTCCTTTACATGTTTTTTATGTTTGAACTTCTGTATACCCTCATGTATTCAACTACGACAAAATCAAAGTATAAGGCAAAACCCACCAATATATAAAGCATATTTTATAATCTCCTTAAAATCCATTTTAAACACCACCTAACGTATAAGCATAAGAATAATCCCAATTTAAACTTGCTCTATCTAAATTAATCTCAGACATACTATCATCATTTAAATCAACATCAACCATACTGTCATCTGTACTTTGATAATCACTAACACTAGCATTAATTAATCTTGCTCTTTCATCAGTAAATACTTCTTGCATTTGAACAACATTATTAGTATTTCCAAAAGGCAATAATAACTGATTTATAATCTCGCTTGCTCCTGCAATAATTGTAGGAATAGCAAAATAATTATTAAAATCATTATTAATACCCATAGCAACACTACTACTAATCAAACAACCACCAGTACCCATATTTGCTATTTTACGTATAGTTTCAAATCTATTAGGTATTAAGTCAGTTAAACCACTAATAACATTTGCTATACCAAAACTATTTAAAGATATATAAGTATCTCAATCTACAAAAGCCTTATCAACTATTGGCTTAGGTGTTGGTATTGGAGTAGGAATTGGTGGCTCAGTAGGACATGGTGGTCAAAAACAAGGTTCATCTCTTAATAAAGAAACTGACTTATTTACATACTGAACAAACTTAGCATAATTAATTAATCCAATTGTTCCTAAACCTAAAAATATCTTTTTATAACTATTAATAACTTTATTTCTAGTAGTAGGTCTTTGATTAATATTCCATATATCAATTCCTAACTTTTTACTAAATAACAAAGAATTAATAGAACCTAAAATTGGGTCTTTTAAATATTGACCATAATAAGCACTACCTCCAACCATAGCACTTAATGGACTTAATCCAGTTCTTAATATTTTAGGTAAAGTATAATTACTAGTTTGTTCTAACTCATTAGGCATAAATAAAACTCCTTACTTTATATACTAATAAGGAGCTTATTTATGAATTATAATCTAATCCATTGGGGCTTAATGAAAAATATATAATCCATATATAAGCCCCTTATTCAATTTTTACTTATTTCTTTTATTCTCTTTTCTTATTCGTTCCATTTCATTAGCAACTCTATAACACATTTCACAACCAAATACTCTTTCATAAGTTCAATCACTACACTTATGTCTCATAATTTAACTTACTTTCTTGTTGTCTCATTGATTTATTTAAAGCAATATCTAATATACAATTTGGACAATAATATTTTCTAGTATATAAGTTTTGCAAAACTTTTTTAGGACAAATAACTTGGTCACAAAGTTTACATATATAAATCGCTAAATGAAATACTTGTTCACATGAACAATTATCATTTTTAGCCATAATTTAAAATTAACTCCTAACATAAAATAATTATTTAAAATTACCCTTTTAATAAATAACTATTTTCAATTAGAAAGTTTTTTAATATTACCGCTTAAATCAAGTTCAAGTGAATAAAAATTACCAACTTTTAAATCAACAGCAGATAAACAATTATTAAAATCACTAGCAAATTCTGGATTATATCATTTATCACGTGTTTGACCAGTTGGCACGCTTGTTTGTTTATTTATTTCTACAAACTTCAAAACATCAAACTTTAATGTTTGACCTTTATTATTTTTATCGGGAATAATACGCCCTTTTTCAATATTAACTAATTGAACTTTAAACATAAAAAAACTTAACCTCCGTCTAAGCGGCTATAAAAAGCCAGATTAAGATGTGGGTAAACCATCTTATTTAT
This sequence comes from Spiroplasma endosymbiont of Thecophora atra, assembly GCF_964019735.1. NCBI lineage: Bacteria > Bacillati > Mycoplasmatota > Mollicutes > Entomoplasmatales > Spiroplasmataceae > Spiroplasma > Spiroplasma endosymbiont of Thecophora atra. The sequence continues at coordinate 869,211 of NZ_OZ026464.1, forward strand.
AAATATACAGATATTTATATATATTACAAGTAAAAACAAAAAAATGCCAAAATAAATTAAAATCTTAGACGGTGACTTTAAATTATTTTGACAATAACTATTATATATATATATATATATATATACAAGTATTTTTATTGAAAATTTCTTTAATCTTTCTCATATTCATAATATTTTTCCATTACTTCAATAAATTTCATTCTATCTTTATTGTTAATTTCAATAAAAACAGCAGTAACTCTATCACCAGCAGTATTAGTAGGTCTAGTACTAAATTCTATACCCATTTTTTCTAAATTTTTGTCTATTTTTAAATCACCATTTTGAATTTTATATATACTATAATTAAAATCATGATTAATCTTATCTATTTTTTGTTTTAATTCAAAATTTTCGTGTAAAAGTGCAAGATACTTTTCTCTATAATCAACTTCAAAATAATTATTTTCATTTCCTTGAACTTTAATTATTTTTTTATTATTTTTATTATCTCCAATATCTTTATTATTGCTATTAATTTTACTTAAAATATTTTTTAAAAATAACATTTTTAATTATCCTTTTTTGCCTTTAATAATATCAAAAAAATAAAAATAAACAATATAAAATACAATTTTAATGTAAAACTCTTTTTTTAAAATCTATTTTCTCAACTTTATCACCAAAAACCTTATCTAACCAAGACAAAACATCTTTATCTCTTTGAATTAAATAACCAATTTCACTAGTCCGTAAATAATATTTATACGATAAAGCACTTAAATATACATATTGTTCGTAATCTTCATACTCTTTAAAATAATCATTAACAACAGTACTTTCAATAATACCACCAATCATAACAGTATTACCATTACTATCTTTTTGAGTTTTAAAATAAAATACATTTGTTGCATTAAAACTTGCTTTAATGATGTCTTGAATTGTTAATTTCTTAATACCACGAACCACAATAGGATTTTTACAGTTACGACTAAAAGCATAAGCCTTTACACCTACATCCGTCTGATTTATAGATTTAACATCATCCATGGCTTTTGTAACATACTTTCCTAAATATTTAATAACAAATTCATTCGTACCTTTTTTAACTACTCTTAAATCATTAAAACCATGACTTCATCATTCTGCTAACATACTTTTATATATTTTTCTATTAAAAATTACATGAAAATGAATAGCACCACGAGATTGATATTCATAAACATAAAAATATTTTAACTCTCTTAAATTTTGAAAACGTTTAGGGTCATTTCATCACTTTTTTAATTTAATAAAAAATAAACCAATATCTTTTTTAGCTTTAATAAAAAATGATATAGATATTACTCATTTAGATGCTAATGGTGATAGTGCTTTAACATGAGCTACTAGAAATGGACATTTAGAAATACAAAATATAATTAATGAATCAAATTATTGAAAAGAACAAATAAATTCTATAGATTTACAAAATCATAATTTACAGAACAAATGTGATAAATCAAATTCTTTAAAAATATAATTTTTAAAAAAAGAAATAAAAAAATGCTAAATTGTAAAGGTAAGTGCAACTAAATTATTTTTCTATCCAAATATTCGATTGGTGAAAGATAATTTAGTATTTTTCTTGGTCTTTGGTTTAAAGACAATATAAATTTATGAACTTCATTTTTATTAGTTTTTGAAAAAATAAATTTTTTAGGAAATTTTTCTCTAATTAAACCATTAGTATTTTCATTAGTACCTCTTTGTCAAGGTGAATATGGATTGGCAAAATAAATTTTTATATCTAAATTTTTTTCAAGTTGTTGTCAATTTGAAAATTCTTTGCCACGATCAAAAGTAATAGTTTTAACAATGTTTTTAGGAAGAATTGATAAATAATAACTAACATTTTTATTAATAACTTTAGTAGTTCTGTTTTTAACTAATATTGCTAAAGTAAATCGTGATACTCTTTCAACTAAAGTTATTAAACATGATTTGCTTTTACCTCGTGATGATACTATAGTATCTCCTTCTCAATGACCAAGTGTTATACGATCATTAACATTTATATCTCGTTCTTTAATTGATTTACCATTAAACTTGCCACGATTTTCTTTAGATTTTCGTTTTTTACCTTTTCTTCTTAAATTTTTACTAGTAACTTTATCAAGCATTCCAAAATAAATTCAAGTATAAATTGTTTTAAAACTAATAACTCACTCTTTATGAAAATTTTTAATTCTGCCATAAATTTGTTCAGGTGATCAACCTAATAGTAATTTTTGTTGTACATATTTTACTAAATTCTTATTTTTAAACTTATGAAAACTAATATGTGATTGTTTTCGATTTTCAGCTTTATTTTGTGCAATTAATGAAAAATAATGATTATTATCTTTATTTCTATTAATTTCTCGAATAATAGTACTAATACTTCGATTAAGATTTTTAGCTATTTCACTAATTTTAAATTTAAATTTCAATTGATTCTCAATATAAATCCTTTCATCTATGCCAAGATGTTTATAACTCATATAAAAACTCCTTACTTTTTTCTAAACTAAATTTAGCATTATGAAATTTTTATATGAGAATTTTTTGCAATTTTATTTACTTGCACTTACAAGTATAACTCAGCAAATTAAAAGATAATAATATTTTTTTGGATTTTTTCATGATAAAATCTTAAATAACATAAAGTAAATCTAAAAGAAAAAAGGACATAACTATGAATAAAAAAACAATATACTATAGTTTATTAATAATTCCTATTTCTTTATTTGTATTATTACTTACTTTATTTTTAACAAATATTTGAAAACCCTCAATTGTTGCTATTATTTTTATTACTATTTTGTTAATAATAGTAGCAATTTTTACATGATATCTTATAAAAAATAGTTATTCACAATTTGATAAAGAACATATCCATAATTTTGAAGATAATTTTAAACAACGATTTTGAAAACTAGGAATAATTGGTTTTATTGCTGATTTTTGTGACACAATTGGTATTGGTTCATTTGCAGTAAGTATTATTTTATTAAAATTAACAAAACAAGTACGTAATGATAAAAAAATTTTAGGAATTATGAATATTGGTCATAGTATTCCTACTTGCTTAGAAGCAATTATTTTTATTGCTTTAATTCAAGTAGCATGACCAACACTAGTTTCATTAATTTCTGCTGCAACATTAGGTGCCTATTTAGGCGCCATTATCGCAAATAAAATTAAACTTAGTTGATCACAACTATTTATTGGTATTCTATTATTTATTGTTTCAATTATCATGCTTTTAGGTCAAAAACAAATTGGAATTATGCCAACAGCGGGTAATAATAATAGTCTTGATATTTGATGAAAATATTTGGTTGGTATTAGTATATTCTTTATCCTTGGTGCTTTCATGGCATTAGGCATTGGTATTTATGCTCCAGCAATGGCAACTACTTATTTATTAGGTCTTAACGCTGAATGTGCTTTTCCAATTATGATGGGATCTGCAGCTTTTTTAATGCCAGTTGCTGGCACACGTTTTATTAAAGATAAAAACTATGAAATTAAACCAGCAATTGCTTTCACACTAGGTGGATCAATTGGTGTTATTTGTGCTTACTTAAGTGTATTCTTATTATTACAAAATGGTCTTGGCTTAAATAAAGAACAATTTATTAATATCCTACTATGATTAATTATCGTAATAATTTGATATACATCTTCTTCACTAATAATTACATCAGTAAAAAATTTACGTAATTATAAAAAACAAAAATCACATCAGAAATTAATTATTGACTCTTAAACATCATAAAAGGTTGTTAATTAACAACCTTTTATTATTACTACTTAAATTTTATTATTGCTAAAATCATCAATTCCTTTTTTAATAATATTAAATACTTGCTTTGATAATACATCAGTAGATAATTTAATAAATTCACTTGACTCAATTAGCTTATGAAAAATAAGATGAATATCTTTTTTGCCTTTATATTTTCGATCAAAAATTTGATAAGAATTAATAATAGTAACAGGAATAATTGGTACATAAGATTGATATGCCATATTAAAAGCACCTGCTTTAAATTCTTGCATTTCTTGTTGATGACTTCTTGTTCCTTCTGGAAAAATCATCATTGTACGCGGAATTCTAATTAATTCCTTTGCTTCTTGAAAAGCCGTAACGGCTGTTCGTGGATTATTACGATCAATAAATAAAACATCAATTAAAAAAATAAATCTTCGTGCCAAATGGCTTTTTTTTAATTCTTCTTTTGCAATAAAACCTAAAGGTGCATATAAACTATAATCATTTACCGATAATACTAATAATGGATCAAAATTTGATTGATGATTGGCAACCATTACACAACCTTTTCTTTTTGGTCAATTCTCAATGTTATGAACGGTTAATTTAATATTATATAATCATTTAATATAACGCACACGTTTTTTCAATCAAATATATCGTTTTGCTTCAGAAACTAAACTTGGGTCTTTTAATACCTTTCTTGTCATTGAACCTGATTTACTATAAGTTTGTAATAAATAAGGTCATGTTAAAATTGCTTTTCAAATGTTCATTATTATTTTTTTTCCTTTCTTTGATACACATTCGCCACAAATTCTGCAAATTCTGTTGTTTTGATTAATTTAAAATCAGAAAAATTACTAATAGGAAATAAAAGATCACCATTATATAAATTTTTAATGACTGAAACATATAAATAATCAGCATAATCTCATGCCTGCTTATAAATTTCAGTACCACCAATAATACAAATATCTGTTTTTTTATTACCTTGATATTGTTTTAAATATGAAATAATATCATTTGTGAAAGTAATATTATTATCATTTAGAAATTGTTGATAACGTTCTTGATGATTAGTAACAACTATATTGTAACGATTTTTTAATGGTTTGCCAATACTTTCAAAAGTTTTTGAACCCATTAATACATTTTTATTTAAAGTAATGCTCTGAAAATATTGCATTTCTTCTTTAATTTTTCAGGGCAATTTATTATTAAAACCAATTACCTTTTCTTTGGTCATTGCTCAAACTAAAATTACCATTATACTGCAACCTGACCTCTAATCAACGGATATGGATCATATTGTTCTAATTTAAAATCTTCAAATTTAAAATTAAATAAATTAGTAATATTTTTATTAATAACTAAAATTGGTAATGATTTTGGTTTTCTACTTAATTGTTCATTAATTTGTGAAAAATGATTACTATAAATATGAGCATCACCTAAAGTGTGAATAAATTCTCCTAACTGATAGCCACATATTTGTGCTAACATTATTGTTAATAATGCATAAGAAACAATATTAAAAGGAACTCCTAAAAAAATATCTGCACTACGTTGATATAATTGACAAGATAATTTTTTATCATCAGAAACGTAAAATTGAATTAAAGTATGACATGGTGGTAGTGCCATATTTTTAATTTCTGCAGGATTTCATGCTGATAAAATGTGTCTTCGTGAAAAAGGATTGTTTTTTAAATTTTCTATTAACTCCTGCAACTGATCAACACCATTAAAATTACGTCATTGTCTACCATAAACAGGTCCTAAATCACCAAATTCAAGAGCGAATTGATGATCAGTTTTAATTTTTTCAACAAATTCTTCTAAAGTTTCATTTTGATATTTTTTACTTTCCATAAATTTCTTATAAGGTCACTCATTTCAAATTCTAACATTATTTTTAACTAAATATTCAATATTAGTATCACCAGCAATAAATCATAATAACTCATGAACAATAGAAGCAAAATGAACTTTTTTTGTAGTTAATATGGGAAAACCTTTTTGTAAATCAAAACGCATTTGATAACCAAAAGTAGAAACAGTACCAGTGCCTGTTCTATCAGCTTTTTTATATCCTTTTTCTAAAACATATTGACATAAATCTAAATATTGTTTCATAATCATTACCTCTTTCATAAATCAAATTCAAATCAAGTATATAGGGGCTTTGCCCCTAGTTGCTTCGCAACTCACCCCAGTGGCGTAAACGCCACGGCCAACCAACCAAGGTTCTGGTTGGCTTCGACCAATAATATAGGTTTACTCTATTTTAACATCTTTCTTATTTTTCTTAGAATATTTATTTCTATAATAACAAGTACGACATACAGTATTTTCAGTTTCTTTCTTTTCAGTTTGTAATATATTATCCAACTTATCTAATCCTACTGCTCTAATATCATCAACAGTAAAATCTAATGCTTGTGATTGTTCATAGTATTTAACAGTACTTAATTCACTCTTTAAAGAATGAATATAATTTAAAGCACGACTATTATATCTTTGTAAATAAGACCTAGGAAATCATAAACTAAAAGTCATAGTTTCACCACTATAACTAGGTGGTAATCCACCACGTTTAATTATTCGCTTTGTTTGTCTTTTAGATAATACAACTTTATTATAATCATCAACATTAGTATAAATATTTAGTTTAAACTTAACTAAAAATAACAAAATACGCATTCTTTTAACTTGCACAATATATTCCACTTTTTCACGTGCTTGTTTTGGTATTCTATCGGGGTGTTGTTCAATCATATACATAATTCCATTAAAATTATGACCTATTAACTTACAAAACATTCCTAAACTTTCTTGTGTTTCTTTAAATTCGGGCGACAAATCATTACTAATAATTTTCAAACCTAACTCATCTAAAACAACCATATCACACTCTTTAAAAGCATAATTACTATTTAATTGATTAAATTTAAAAACATCATCATAAGAACAACGATAACTATACTCATTACGAACTTTAATAGGAATAGGACTTACTACCCTACCCTTATGTTTTTGTGCTAAACAACAAGCAAGAGCAGATTTACCAGTACGTGGTGGTGCTGAAATAATATAACTACCTACACGTTGTAATATCTTTATATTTTTTCTAGTTATTAAAAATGGATAAAATATTATTAATAATATAACTCCTAAAAGTAAATAACCATATCAAGGCATTATTTCAACTCCTAACCAACTAAAATCCTACTGCTTTTAAAAATACTCATAAAGTTAAAACTTGTTCTAAACCACTAGTAAAATCAACATTTAAAACAGAACTAATAGTATCATCAAAAATACGTCTCAATAATCCATCAAGTTTAGTAAAAAATTCTCTTAATGGTTCTACCGATAAAACTTTACCAACAACTCCATAAAGTACTCATCTAAAAGCATTACGTAAATGACCAAAAACATCATATCAACTAACTCGCTCATACTCAGGGTTAAAAGGACTATTTGGTGGAACTGGTGTTACTTTCTCACTTGAAAAAATATTAATTTGACCAAAATTTAATTGTGGTGAAAAAGTTGGTCTAGTTGATTCACCATGAACATCAAAAAATACTGTTAAATGTCTTAAATTTGGAACACGAATAGGCATAGTAACAAAATTATATAAATCTTGCTGGTAAATATCATTATCAACCTTACCTTTAAAAACATATTTTGTATCACCAACATTATCTAAAAAACTAAAAACAAAATTAGCAGTAAAAGTTTTAAAATATTCATATTCAAAATAAAACATAAAACCTTGAATATAAAAACTTAAAGGTTTATCAATTTCAAAATTTAACTGTGTTTGAAAATTTATAATACTTTTACCAGTATTAACAAAATTTAAATTATTAGTATTATTCTTTGCAACATAATTATGATTAAACATAATACGTAAAAATTCATCTAATTGTTTTCTATTAAAAGTATAAACACCAGTTCCCATATCTATCATTTGTGACGGAACACCAACTGTATCACTATAATAATAACACGTATATAAACCTTCATTATTACCTATAAATTCACCACTAACTAATTTTAAGTCTGGTTGGTCAACATCAAAATAAGCAGAATTTCATGGAATTGTTGCTCAATCATCAAAATCATGATATTTAACATGTTTAACCATTTCTTTTGTAATATCATAATTAACAACATTAGGGTCATTTGAAGCAATTAAACTAGTGAGTGCTTGAACAGAAGTATTTACAACAAAAAATAATTTTGCAAACTTAAATCACATAATTATTTACCAAATAAACATTTTAAAATTCATCATGAACCATAAAACAAAACAAATCCAATAAAAAACTGAGTTCCATAAACTACTAAATTTCATAAAATAGTAGTAAAATTATCAACTGGACTACCTATAAACATAGTTCAATAATCAACTATACATTGATGTATTTTATTGTAAATTTCTAAAACACTCATACTTAACACCTACCCAAACAATGACCTAAAAACAAATTTAATAACACGATAAATAAAATTAAAAAATACACCTAATACCAACCAAAAAGTTAAATTAAACAAAATATAAACTTCATCAGTAATATTAGTTTGATTTAAAAATATACCAATATCATTACTAGAAAATATAAAAATAAAATGCAATATACTAAGAACAAAATTAGACATAATTATTTACCTACAAACTTCCCTTTTTTATTCTCAATACCCTTAGCCTTATTATCTAAACGTTTTCTTTCAGCAAGTTGTTTACCAACTCATGATGAACCTTTATAAAATTTAACAGAAGCACGACCCATAGTTTTAACATTCTGTCCTAAATCTAATGCTGGTAACATTAATTCGGGTAAAATAACCCTAAATGCAAATCTAAGCAAAATCAAAAATATCATTAAAGTACCTAAATTAAAACCTAAGTCACCAAGTGGAAAACTAAAAAACTTCATAAAAATTGAAGCAAATAATTGCATAACAGTTGTAATAAAAGGTATAAACATAATTTCACATCCTAATGTCTTGTAAATCTAAATAATCCCAAAATTAAATAAAATACAAAACTAACATTTATTAAAGCAAGAATAGGCAAAGGTAAAGTGTATAAACTATCATAAAAGAACGACTTAATAAAAAGTGTCACAGTATGTAATCCAGCAAAAGAACTTAAATACTGTATATAAATAGTTTGTACCAAAGTATTAACAACCGGTAAAAGTCTACCTAATAAAGGTAAAACAAAAACCAAACTAAAAAATAACTTTACCATTTGCTTACTCCTTTCTAATTACTAATGAGTTCCATGAATAATATGACCAACAAACTGCTTAATAAATACAAGAACCATAAATACAATTGAAATTAACACTGGTCAATTTGTAAGTGTTCCACCGTCGCCAGTTGTAAATACTCAACCAAAAATATAAGTAAAAGCATTTAATAATTGTTGTCCTACACCACCTATCATGGTTAATAATGCTGATAATCCAGCGGGCATATTAATCACCCCCTTTCTCTAATTCTTTTTGTTGTTTTTCCATTTCTAATTTACGTTTCTTCTTTTCAAAATCTTTACGACAAAAAGTACAATCAGGGTCATTTTCTTTTTCCTTTACATGTTTTTTATGTTTGAACTTCTGTATACCCTCATGTATTCAACTACGACAAAATCAAAGTATAAGGCAAAACCCACCAATATATAAAGCATATTTTATAATCTCCTTAAAATCCATTTTAAACACCACCTAACGTATAAGCATAAGAATAATCCCAATTTAAACTTGCTCTATCTAAATTAATCTCAGACATACTATCATCATTTAAATCAACATCAACCATACTGTCATCTGTACTTTGATAATCACTAACACTAGCATTAATTAATCTTGCTCTTTCATCAGTAAATACTTCTTGCATTTGAACAACATTATTAGTATTTCCAAAAGGCAATAATAACTAATTTATAATCTCGCTTGCTCCTGCAATAATTGTAGGAATAGCAAAATAATTATTAAAATCATTATTAATACCCATAGCAACACCACTACTAATCAAACAACCACCAGTACCCATATTTGCTATTTTACGTATAGTTTCAAATCTATTAGGTATTAATTCAGTTAAACCACTAATAACATTTGCTATACCAAAACTATTTAAAGATATATAAGTATCTCAATCTACAAAAGCCTTATCAACTATTGGCTTAGGTGTTGGTATTGGAGTAGGAATTGGTGGCTCAGTAGGACATGGTGGTCAAAAACAAGGTTCATCTCTTAATAAAGAAACTGACTTATTTACATACTGAACAAACTTAGCATAATTAATTAATCCAATTGTTCCTAAACCTAAAAATATCTTTTTATAACTATTAATAACTTTATTTCTAGTAGTAGGTCTTTGATTAATATTCCATATATCAATTCCTAACTTTTTACTAAATAACAAAGAATTAATAGAACCTAAAATTGGGTCTTTTAAATATTGACCATAATAAGCACTAACTCCAACCATAGCACTTAATGGACTTAATCCAGTTCTTAATATTTTAGGTAAAGTATAATTACTAGTTTGTTCTAACTCATTAGGCATAAATAAAACTCCTTACTTTATATACTAATAAGGAGCTTATTTATGAATTATAATCTAATCCATTGGGGCTTAATGAAAAATATATAATCCATATATAAGCCCCTTATTCAATTTTTACTTATTTCTTTTATTCTCTTTTCTTATTCGTTCCATTTCATTAGCAACTCTATAACACATTTCACAACCAAATACTCTTTCATAAGTTCAATCACTACACTTATGTCTCATAATTTAACTTACTTTCTTGTTGTCTCATTGATTTATTTAAATCAATATCTAATATACAATTTGGACAATAATATTTTCTAGTATATAAGTTTTGCAAAACTCTTTTAGGACAAATAACTTGGTCACAAAGTTTACATATATAAATCGCTAAATGAAATACTTGTTCACATGAACAATTATCATTTTTAGCCATAATTTAAAATTAACTCCTAACATAAAATAATTATTTAAAATTACCCTTTTAATAAATAACTATTTTCAATTAGAAAGTTTTTTAATATTACCGCTTAAATCAATTATATTTTAAGCTAAATTGTAAAGGTAAGTGCAACTAAATTATTTTTCTATCCAAATATTCGATTGGTGAAAGATAATTTAGTATTTTTCTTGGTCTTTGGTTTAAAGACAATATAAATTTATGAACTTCATTTTTATTAGTTTTTGAAAAAATAAATTTTTTAGGAAATTTTTCTCTAATTAAACCATTAGTATTTTCATTAGTACCTCTTTGTCAAGGTGAATATGGATTGGCAAAATAAATTTTTATATCTAAATTTTTTTCAAGTTGTTGTCAATTTGAAAATTCTTTGCCACGATCAAAAGTAATAGTTTTAACAATGTTTTTAGGAAGAATTGATAAATAATAACTAACATTTTTATTAATAACTTTAGTAGTTCTGTTTTTAACTAATATTGCTAAAGTAAATCGTGATACTCTTTCAACTAAAGTTATTAAACATGATTTGCTTTTACCTCGTGATGATACTATAGTATCTCCTTCTCAATGACCAAGTGTTATACGATCATTAACATTTATATCTCGTTCTTTAATTGATTTACCATTAAACTTGCCACGATTTTCTTTAGATTTTCGTTTTTTACCTTTTCTTCTTAAATTTTTACTAGTAACTTTATCAAGCATTCCAAAATAAATTCAAGTATAAATTGTTTTAAAACTAATAACTCACTCTTTATGAAAATTTTTAATTCTGCCATAAATTTGTTCAGGTGATCAACCTAATAGTAATTTTTGTTGTACATATTTTACTAAATTCTTATTTTTAAACTTATGAAAACTAATATGTGATTGTTTTCGATTTTCAGCTTTATTTTGTGCAATTAATGAAAAATAATGATTATTATCTTTATTTCTATTAATTTCTCGAATAATAGTACTAATACTTCGATTAAGATTTTTAGCTATTTCACTAATTTTAAATTTAAATTTCAATTGATTCTCAATATAAATCCTTTCATCTATGCCAAGATGTTTATAACTCATATAAAAACTCCTTACTTTTTTCTAAACTAAATTTAGCATTATGAAATTTTTATATGAGAATTTTTTGCAATTTTATTTACTTGCACTTACAAGTATAACTCAGCTTAACAAAAAATATTTTTTTATCTAAGTTTTAATTTTATTATTTATTTTATATACATATTCAAAAATTTGTAAAATACACTTAATAAATATTTAATTTTTATTATGTCTATGTATAATTAAAATAAAATATCAACATCATATTTCATGTTATTTGAAAGGAAAATTAAATTGAGTCAAAATCAAGTATTTAGTTGAATAGGTGTTATTTCTGGTTCTAGCTTACTTATTTCTTTTATATTACTTTTAATGTTTTTACTAATAAAATTTTTATTAAATTATAAACAAAAAAACAAAGTTAAAAGAATACTTTCTTCAAATGATTTTAGTCAAATCATAGAAACGAAAAAAGAATTAAAAATAAAACTAAGAAAATATTTTAAAGAAATATTTATTAGAGATGTTGATATAAATTTATTTAAAAAATTCCTAAAATCAGAAAGTGGAGTTAATAAAAAACCAACAAAAATTGCCTGAAATTTTTTTATAATTTTGACAAGTTCAATATTAGTAAATAAATCCGAAGGAAGAGTTTCTGAAGCAATCAAAAGTATTTTTAATACTTTTGATGAAAGTAAACAAATATTATTAACTTCTGATAAAAATAACTTAGTAACAGATGTAATTTTAAAAATTATGAATTTAAAAATCAGACCAATCTTAATTGCTAGTAGATCACTAACAAAAATAGATACTAATGGTAATTTTATCATTAATGATGAAAATTTAAGCAAAGAAGAAATCGAAAATTTTTGAAAACAAATTGATAAAGTTAGAAAAGATTTAATAGAAAACAAATACTTATATTTTATTTCAATACTTTCACTTTCAACTGCAACTAATGAACAAATCAAAAAATTATTAAACTACACAGATCAGTATAAAATACATAAAAAAGAAACATTATAAAAATAATTTTTTTAAAAAAATTCTTATATTATGTTGCTTTTTAATAGATTTTTTTAATTATATATGTATATAATTAAAATGGAATATTATTATTAATATCATAATAATTTTCAATAAATATTAATAAGAAACTAAAATAAAATTAATAACTAACACAAAACAAGTAACTATTTAATTAAAAAATTATAATACTAAATTTTTTTATTTTTTTTAAACTAATACCCCAAATTATAAATATAAAAGTTATATATTTTTTTGTCGTATTATGTTTAACATTTTATGGATAAAACTAAGGAAAAGCAGATTGACTACAACTAAAATATTTAATTGAATAGCTTATATTTCAAGTATTGCTTTACTTATTTTTTTCATATTACTTTTAATGTTTTTACTAATAAAATTTTTATTAAATTATAAACAAAAAAACAAAGTTAAAAGGATACTTTCTTCAAATGATTTTAGTCAAATCATAGGAACGAAAAAAGAATTAAAAATAAAACTAAGAAAATATTTTAAAGAAATATTTATTAGAGATGTTGATATAAATTTATTTAAAAAATTCCTAAAATCAGAAAGTGGAGTTAATAAAAAACCAACAAAAATTGCCTGAAATTTTTTTATAATTTTGACAAGTTCAATATTAGTAAATAAATCCGAAGGAAGAGTTTCTGAAGCAATCAAAAGTATTAAAAATACTTTTGATGAAAGTAAACAAATATTATTAACTTCCGATAACAATAATTTAGTAACAGATGTAATTTTAAAAATTATGAATTTAAAAATCAGACCAATCTTAATTGCTAGTAGATCACTAACAAAATAGATACTAATGGTAATTTCATCATTAATGATGAAAATTTAAGCAAAGAAGAAATCGAAGATTTTTGAAAACAAATTGATAAAGTTAGAAAAGATTTAATAGAAAACAAATACTTATATTTTATTTCAATACTTTCACTTTCAACTGCAACTAATGAACAAATCAAAAAATTATTAAACTACACAGATTAAAATATTAAATGTTTAAATAAAATATAAGTAAAAAACAAATTTAAATTTTTAAAACAATATCTTTAAAATTACCTATTAAGACTTATGTTTTATAATTTTTTTGATTATAAAACATAAGTCTTAATAATGTTAAAAAAAGGAGTTAAACAGTGAGAAAAATTTTTATTTCATATCATCATCTAAGAGAACAAGAAGAAAAAGACCAATTAGCAGAGTTAATTAAAAAGTATGCTAATTATTTAAATATAAAAGACATGTCTGTAGAAATAGGGGATATTGATACCACATGATCAAATAATGAAATCGCTAAAACTATTAGACAAAATCATTTAAAAGATACAACTATTACTATTCTTATTCTAGGAATACATACAAAATGTAGACAACATATTGACTGAGAAATTGAAGCTTCATTAAATAAATATGGAAGTTTAAATAGAAGAAAGAAGATAAATAGTTTTATAATACTTTTAACTGCTGATTTTATTAAAAAAGCAAAAATAAATTGTAATTTTAATAACACTTGTGATTATTCTTCTTTAATCACCCAAGAAAATGCTGGTCAAAGAATATATGAAACCGTAATAAATAAACATGTAATTATTGCTACTTATGATGAAATCTTTTCAGATATAATAATTCTTAAAAATTTACTTGATAAAGTTCAATCTAATCATAAAAAAGAAGAAATGTTTTATCAAAATGTTATCAGCCCTAGTTTTTTAAAACCAACTGTTTTAAAAGATAATACTAAAGATACTGTTTTTAATGAAAAAAAAGAAATAGATAATGCAATATTATCTTCAAATAAAGATAATGGTTTTAAAGAAGAAGATAGTGATATTGAAATACTTTCTAAATCAGACGAAGAAATAGAAAATACAAAATTATCTTCAAATAAAGATAATGGTGTTAACAAAGAAAATGATGATAATGATAGTGTAGTACCTTCTAAATCAGAGGAAAAAATAAATAATGAAAAATTAACTTCAAGTCAAGATAGTGGTTTTAACGAAGATGATGATAGTAATATTGTAGTACCTTCTAAATCAGAGGAAAAAATAAATGATGCAATATTAACTTTGAGTAAAGATAATGATTTTAACAAAGATAATGATAGTAATATTGTAGTACCTTTTAAATTAGAGGAAAAAATAGATAATGTAATATTAACTTCAATTCAAGATAGTGAAATTAATAATCAATTACTACAAGAAACTACAACCAACTTTACTAAAGATGATAATAAAAGTAATCTTTTAAGAAAATTATCTTTAAAACATAATAGTAAAGATAGTGGAATTGGTAGTAAACTACAAAAAATAAGTATAATGAAAGATGAAAATTTTAAAAGAATACATCTCCATAAAAAAGGTAATTCAGAAGAATGTGAAGCAAAAGAAAAAGAAGAAAAAACAATGCAAGAGTTTACTAAAAAAACAAAAAAATTTATAAATTCTGGTAAAACTAATTATACACAAGAATGTCCAGAAATATATTTATCCTATCTTTAAAACATACAACTAGTAAAATTAAACATTAGAAAATAAAATATAAATATTTAAAAAGTGAGAATAAAATTCTCACTTTTTATTTTTATTTTAATTTAGTATTCTTCTTCAAGTGAAGAATTACCCATACCTATTAACTTCTCAGTTGGCATTAAACCAGTACCGGCCGGTATCAAGTTTCCTAAAATAACATTTTCCTTTAAACCACGTAAATTATCTTGTTTTGACTTAATAACAGCATTAGTTAATACTCTTGTTGTATCTTGGAAAGAAGCAGCAGCCAAGAATGATTCTGATTCTAATGGTGCTTTTTTAATCCCTAAAATAATTGGATGACCAAAAGCGGGTTTTTTACCAGCAACAATAATTTTAGCATTAACATTCTTAAATTCTTTGATATCAACAATCGCTCCAGGCAATAATGGTGAATCATTACCTTCAACTACAAAAATACGATTCAACATTTGTTTTACAATAATTTCAATATACTTATCAGAAATTTCAATTCCTTGTAAACGATAAACACGTTGTACTTCTTTTAAAATATATTGTTGAACTTCAATGATTCCTGCTATTTCTAGTAATTGTGTAATATTAATTGCACCTTCAGTTAGTTTTTGGCCAATCTTAACATTATCACCAATTTTAATTCTTACCTGCGCATTATATTGAGTTTTATATTCTTTATAGTCAAGTTTTGACTTTACAGTAATTGTATAAATTCCTTGCTCTTCACGAATATCTGTTACTTTACCATCAAACTCACTAATAATAGCAACAGCACCTTTGGGATTAGTAATATCTAATAATTCTTTAATTCTTGGTAATCCTTGGGTAATATCACTACCACCAGCAACTCCTCCAGTATGGAAAGTTCTCATCGTTAGTTGAGTTCCTGGTTCACCAATTGATTGCGCTGCAATAATTCCAACTGCTTCACCAATAGCAACAATAGAACCTGTTGTTAAATTAATACCATAACATTTTTGACAAACACCATAACTTGCTTCACAAGTTAAAACTGAACGAATATTTATTTTTGTAATTTTTGCCTCTAATATTGTTTCTACTAATTTTTCAGTAATTAATTCATTATTTGCAACAATTACATTATTTTTACTATCAACAACATCACCTTGAACAAAACGTCCAAATAAACGGTCACGTAAGGGCACAATAATATTATTACGTTTTTGGTCAACAACGTCACTAATTATAAAGCCATTACCGGTATTACAATCTTCTTCAGTAACAATAATATCTTGTGAAACGTCAACTAGTCTTCTTGTTAAATAACCTGAGTCAGAAGTTTTAAGCGCCATATCTGCCATTCCTTTACGAGCACCATGGGTAGAAATAAAGAACTCTGAAACATTTAATCCTTCACGGAATGAAGATTTAATTGGTAATTCAATAACTTCTCCTTTTGGATTATTCATTAAACCACGCATCCCTACTAATTGAGTAAAGTTACTAATATTAGTTCTAGCACCTGAATCTCACATCATAAAGATTGGATTTTCAATATCTTTTCTTAAAACTGTTTCTAGTTCAACTTGAATATTATTTTTAATTCCACTTCATTTATTAATAATATGGTAATGACGCTCACGATTAGTTAGCATACCTTGTTTATAAAACTTGTTAATTGTTTTAACATATTCATCTGCTTCTTTAAATAATCTTGTTTTACCTGAATAAGATACAACATCGCCTGCAGAAATTGTTGTTCCTGAAATTGTTGAAAATTTAAAACCAAGATTTTTCATTTTATCTAACATTTGTGCAGTTAATTGAGTTCCAAAAGTTTTAAAATATTTATGAATAATATCTGCTAAAGCTTTTTTCTTAAATGGTTCAACAATAATTCTTTTTTTAATAAATTCACGAAAATCAACATCAGTTGTAACTAAATCTTCATTATGGGTTTCAGTTAAATTAATAATATTTGGGCGATTAATAAATGGCATTCTTTCTGAAAACATTTGATTAAAAATAATCTTACCAATAGTAGTAATTAAAAATTTGTTTTGATCGGTAGCAGCAAATTTACTTGCACCTAAACTAGCAACACGAATTCCAATAATAGCATGTAATGAAACTTGTTTTGTATCATAAGCTTTAATTGCTTCATTAACATCTTTAAAAATTGAACCTTGACCTAATTCATCTAATTTTTCAATAGTTAAATAATAATTACCAAGAACCATATCTTGAGTTGGCGTAACAATTGGTTTACCATCTTTAGGACTTAAAATATTTTTTGAACCTAACATTAAACTTCTTGCTTCAGCTACTGCTTCTTGGGTAATTGGCACGTGAACAGCCATTTGGTCACCATCAAAGTCAGCATTAAAAGCAGGAGTTACTAGTGGATGTAAACGAATAGCTTTCCCTTTAACTAGAATTGGTTCAAATGCTTGAATTCCTAAACGGTGTAAAGTTGGGGCACGGTTTAATAAAACAGGACGATCTTTAATTACTTCTTCTAAAACATCTCAAATTCGTTCATCTTGGATTTCAATTAATTTTTCAGCAATTTTAATATTTAAAGCTAATTCTTGATGAACTAATCTTTGCACAACAAAAGGTTTGAACAAAATAATTGCCATATCACGAGGAATACCACATTGATACATTTTTAATTCCGGACCAACAGCAATAACACTTCGACCTGAATAATCAACACGCTTACCTAATAAGTTTTGACGGAAACGTCCTTGTTTTCCTTTTAATGTTGAAGTTAAAGATTTTAATGGACGTTTATCTCTTCCTGTTACTGGACGTGCTTTACGTTCATTATCAAATAAAGCATCAACTGATTCTTGCAACATTCTTTTTTCATTATTAATAATTAAGATTGGTGCTCCCATTTGTTTTACTTTTTTTAAGCGTTCATTACGAATAATAATTCTTCGATATAAATCATTAATTTCTGATGTTGTAAAACGACCACCATCTAACTGAATAATTGGACGAATATCAGGTGGAATCACCGGAATAGCGTGTAATACCATTCATTCTGGTTTATTTCCTGATTTAGCAAATGAATCAATAACATCTAAACGACGTTCTAGTTTTCTACGATCAGTTTGTGATTTCTTGTTTGTCAATTGTTTTTTAATGGCAAGAAATTCTTTTTCTAAATTAATATTTTTTAATAAATACTCAATAGCTGAAGCACCAATTCCAAATTTTGTTCCAGTATGTTTAGTAATAAATTGAGCACATTCATCCATTGAAAATGGACGTGAAGTATCTGCTAAAGTATCAGTTAACATTTGAGCACGAGTATAAGCAAAAGAAGAAGGTTCTAATTGTTCTAAAATTTGTGCAAATACTTTACGTAAACGATTACGAGTATCAGTTGAAGATTTAGCATTACCTAAATCCATAATCATTTTTTGTTTTAAACCTTTAGCGGTCCCTGGGTCTAAAACAATATAAGAAACAAAATATGCTACTTCTTCTAAGTCTTTAGCTTTCATATCTAATGCTAACGCAATTCTTGAAGGAGAAGCCTTTAACATTCAAATATGAGTTACTGGCTCTTCTAACTCAATGTGTCCTAAACGTTCACGTCGAACAATTGCTTCAGTAATTTCTACTAAACAACGTTCACAAACTTTACCTTTATTTTTTATTTTCTTATATTTACCACAAGTACATTCATAATTTTTAGTTGGTCCAAATATTCGTGCATCAAATAATCCATCTTTTTCAGGTTTTAATGACTTATAATTAATTGTTTCTGGCTTTGTAATTTCTCCATGTGATCATGAGCGAATTTGATCGGGAGAAGCAAGAGAAATTTTAAGGGCAGTATAATGTTTTGAATTTTTTTGCATTTGCATATATTTATTACTCCTTTTCTAATCCTCAAGATAACTTTCGACTTCTTCATCGTAAGTTACCACTTTTTGTTCTTGACCTTTTTCGTCAATTAACACAATATTTATTCCTAAACCTTGTAGTTCTTTTGTTAAAACATTAAATGATTCAGGGATACCTGGCGTTGGAATCTGTTTATTACGTAGAATCGCTTCATAAGTTTTAATTCTACCTTTAATATCATCAGATTTAATAGTTAGGATTTCTTGTAAAGTATGAGCAGCACCATAAGCTTCTAATGCTCAAACTTCCATTTCTCCAAATCTTTGTCCACCATTTTGTGCCTTACCACCTAATGGTTGTTGAGTAATTAATGAATATGGACCCACATTACGAGCATGTAATTTATCATCTACCATATGTGATAGTTTTAGCATATACATAACACCAACAGAAATTTTCTTGGCAAACTTTTCACCAGTTAAACCATCATATAATGTTAATTTATCAAAATCATTATATTTTGCTTCTTTCATAATATCTAACAAGTCTTGATTTTTTGCACCATCAAAAACAGGGGTTGCTACTTTAATTCCTAAAGTTTTAGCAGCCATTCCTAAGTGTAATTCAAGAATTTGTCCAATATTCATCCGCGATGGTACTCCTAATGGATTTAACATAATATCAACCGGTGTTCCATCTTCTAGGAAAGGCATATCTTCAATTGGTAAGACTTTAGAAATAACACCTTTATTTCCGTGTCTTCCAGCCATTTTATCTCCTTCTCGGATTTTACGTTTTTGGACAATAAATATTTTAACTACTTCTTCTACTTCTGAAGGTAAGTCAAAACCATCTTCACGTTTATAACGTTTAATACCTTGAACAATTCCAGCACCACCATTAGGTACTCGTAATGAATTATCTTTAACATTACGTGATTTTTCACCAAAAATAGCTGCTAATAATTTTTCTTCAGCAGTTGATTGTGTTTGACCTTTTGGTGTAACTTTACCAACAAGAATATCTCCTTCTTTAACTTCAGTTCCAATTAAAACAATTCCTTCATCATCAAGATAACCTCTTGATTGTTCAGAAGTATTAGGGATTTCACGTGTAATTTCTTCTTTACCTTGTTTTGTTTTTCGACATTCTAAATTATATTCTTCAATATGCATTGAAGTATAAACATCATCTTTTACTAAACGTTCACTAATAATAATAGCATCTTCATAGTTATAACCATGTCAAGTCATGAAAGCAATAATTACATTTTGTCCTAATGCAAGTTCGCCATCTTTCATCGAAGGTCCATCTGCTAAAATTTGATTAACTTCAACTTTATCACCAACTTTTACTAATGGCACATGAGTTACTGCTGTTCCTTGATTACTACGTTCAAAACGACTTAACTCATAAGTTGTTATTTCATCTTCTGATTTAATAATAATTTCATGAGAATCAACATATTGTACAACTCCCGGTAAATTAGCAACAATAGCTAATCCTGAGTCACGAGCAACAGCATACTCAACACCCGTACCAACAATTGGTGTTTGCGGTTTTAATAATGGAATTGCTTGACGTTGCATATTAGCTCCCATTAAAGCACGGTTAGCATCATCATTTTCTAAAAAGGGAATACAACTTGTAGCTATTGACACAATTTGTTTTGGTGAAACATCAATATATTCAACTTCGTTTGGTCCAACAATAATATTTTGACCATTACTACGAGCAATAACATTATTATTTTTAATAACATTATTAGTATCTAATTCAATATTAGCTTGTGCAATGATATAATTCTTTTCTTCACCAGCAGTTAAATATTTAATTTCATTAGTAATTTTACCTGCAATTACTTGACGGTAAGGTGTTTCAATAAAACCGTATTCATTAATACGAGCATAAGTGGCTAAATTATTGATTAAACCAATATTAGGTCCTTCAGGAGTTTCAATCGGACAAATTCTTCCATAGTGAGAATAGTGAACATCACGAACTTCTAAACTAGCACGATCACGTGATAATCCACCAGGTCCTAAAGCAGTTAAACGTCTTTTATTAGCCAATTCTGCTAATGGATTAGTTTGATCCATAAATTGTGATAATTGTGATAAGTTAAAAAACTCACCAATAACAGCTGTTAATGGTTTATTATTTGTAATATTTGCTGGTTTCATTTTATCACTATCAGTAGTTGACATTTTTTCTTTAACGTTTTTTTCAATACGTCCCATTCCAATACGAAATTGGTTTTGTAATAATTCACCAATTGTACGAATACGACGATTTGCTAAGTGATCAATATCATCAGCATTACCAATACCATGAACAAAATTTAAAATATAAGAAAGCGTTGCTAAAACATCAGCAATAGTAATAATTACTTCTTTACATTTAGGATTAATTCCAACAACATTAATAACTTCATTTAATCTTTCTTTATCATTATAAACTTTAATTAACTGCACATAATGTTTTGGTTCACTATCACTGATTGATGTTTTTAAAGGTACTAAACATGCTCCTTCTTCTAATACTGTTTTTAGAATTTCTAATTGTGATTTACCAATTACTGTTTTTTTGGATAAAACAACATTACCTCTAATATCTTTAATATCTTCAGCTAGAATGTAATTTAAAACACGATCTGTAATAGCTAATTTTTGAATTAGCTTATATCTTCCTGCTTTTGTTAAATCATATTTTTTTGAATCAAATAATAATCCAGTTAAAAATTTTGCAGCACCATCAACACTGGCAGTTTCTCCGGCTTTAATTTTTTTATAAATTTCTTGTACTGCTGCTGGTCAATTTTGATGTTCATCATATTCATAAGTATTTAATAAAACATCATCTTTACCAATGATATTAATAACATCATCTTTAGTTAATCCTAAGGCAGTAAGTAAAGTGGTTACTGCAATTTTACGTGATTTTTCAATTTTAACTTGAATAATATCTTTAATTGCATTTTTATTACGAACTAATTTATTACGTTTAGAATCAGTTTCAAATTCTAGTCAAGTTCCACGTGATGGAATTAAATCACCTAAAAATTTATATAATCCGGTTTTTGGATCAATTTCAATTTTAAAATATGCACCTGGTGAACGAACTAATTGTGAAACAACAACCTTTTCACTTCCATTAATAATAAATGTTCCTTTTTGTGTCATTAATGGAAAATCACCTAAAAATACATCTCCTTCACGAGTTAATGTATAATCAACAATTAAAACATCTTCTTCTCTACTTTTAATAGTAACTTCAATAGTTGAAAATTCACTATTAGCATGAACATTTTTTTCTTCAAAATAATATATATTATCGCTAACTTTTGGTTCATTAATGTTTTTAATACCAAATTGGTCTTTAATTCAACGCATTAAATAATCTAAAATATTATCTTTAGCAGCAATAGTTAAATGATGATTATTTTCATGAATTGATAAAGATAATTTTGTATAGATTGGTGCTTCATAAGTTTTTGACTCATCTTTTGCTTCTTTTAATGTTCTTCTTGGTTTACGAAATTCTCAATCAATCAATGATAAAATAATACGATTATCATTATCAGTTACCGGAAATATTTCATTAAATACTTCTTGTATTCCTGTATCAATAAATCATTTATAAGTATCACGTTGAATTGAAATTAAATCAGGAAGATCTAAATTTCCTGATACTTTAGTATAGTCACGTCTTTTAGCATAATGACCAAATTGTTTTGTAGTATATGACATTGGTTCATCTCCAATTTTAAAAATTTATTAAAATCAAATAATTTGATTTCAGTTAATTAGTATTAATTTACTAATTAGTTTGATAAAATATTAAGTTTTAAGTTGATAATTTTTAGTTAAATAACAAACAGAAAACCAGTATTAATTAAAACTGGTTTTCATATAAATTTTTAATATTTGAACTACTTAACTTCAACAATAGCACCAACGGCTTTTAACGTTGCTTCGTGTTCTGTTGCTTTTGCTGTATCAATATTTTCTAAAATCTTTTGTGGTCCTGTTGCTACTGCATCAACCATTTTTTTAGCATCCATTAAAGACATTGTACCACCAACAATTGCTTTAACTGCTTTAATAACATCAACTTTTTTGTCTCCTACTTCTTTTAAGATTACAGAAACTGTTGATGGTTTTGTTGCTTCTTCTTTAGCTGCTGATGGTGCAGAAACAACTGCTGCAGTTACTCCAAAAGTTGTTTCAATTAATTCAACTAATTCTTTTAATTGAACTGCTGTCATTGTTTTAACATGTTCAATAATTTGTTTATTTGTAATATTTTCCATTATTTTTTCCTCCATATATTTTTTTATTTAATAAGTGTTAATTATGCGTTTTCTTTTTGTTGGGCTACTGCTTTAATTGCTAAAGCCAAATTGCAAACTGGTGCTTGTAAACAAGAAGCTAACATTGAAATTAATTCTAATTTTGATGGTAATGAAGCTATTTTTTGTAACTCACTTTGGTCAATAACTTTCCCTTCAAAAATGCCACCTCTTAATACTAATAATTTATTAATTTTAGCATAATTAGAAACTATTTTAGCTGTTTCTAAGTCGTTTTCAAATCCAAAGATAAAACCATTTGGGCCAACTAAACTACTTTCAAGCGATGAATATTCTTTTTTTAAAGCACGAGCAACTAAATTATTCTTATAAATAGTGAATGTTGCACCTTTAGCTCTTAATTCCTTACATAAAGAACTAATTTCTTCAACATTCATACCTTGATATTGTACAACAATTGTTGTTTTTGAATCATTAATTTGCTTAGCAATTAAATCAATAGTTTTTTGTTTTTCAACCATTGCTGGGCGCATAAGTACACCTCCTTATTATTCTGAAATAACTAGCAATAAGTAGTAAATAAAACTCGGAACAAAACCGAGTAAATCACATGCATATATAATGATGGAAATTACCTGAGCAACATAATTAAGACAAAAGTCCGTTGCTGTCTTTGGCTTATTCTAGCTTATATATTATATGATATATATATATTAAAATCAAGAAAAATTTACAAAAGATTAAATAAATAATTTTTTATTATATATCTTTTAAGTTATAAACACTATTTTTAATAACATAAATGCTAATTTCATCAATATCTTAATTAAGATTAAAAAAATAAATTAAAATAAACTTCATATTGAAGTTTATTTTAATTAAAAAAATTGTTTTTTTATAACTGGTTACTATTTTTACTACTAGAGTTTTTGCTTTCACTTGAAGAAGATTCACTATTTATTTTTGATTTATCTAACTCAAGATTTTTACAAACTCTTTCTCTTCTTTCAGATTCATTTTTTTCTCCTCAAGCTTTATTTATTTTATCAGCATTTTTAGCATGTGCTTCTTGTTTTAATTTATTATTCTCAATAGATTTTCATGGCATAATTTATTATTCCTTTCACTTTTTGAATATTTTTTCTACCTTTAAATACTCAATAAAATTATATATTTTTTATTAAAAATATATATAAAAATATATAAAAAATTATTCTTACTTAATTAAGTAAGAATAATTAAACTAATTATCGTTATATTTTAAAATGAGTAACGTCGTTGTCTTACATTTGTAGGAGGTTGCATATTGTCCATAGAATTTGCTTTATCTACATCAAACTGATTTTCAAGTGGAATTATATTATTTTCAACATTTATTATTGTTTTATCATTCATTAGTTAATTTATAGTTTTAAGTTTTCTACCATCCAGTTCTTATTTTAATATATTAAATTGTGTTTCTAACTTAGTTTCTAATTTATCACTTGTTAAATCCTTAGATACTGATTTAACTTCTTTTTTTCTTTTTCTTTTTTATCTTTATTATTTTTAAATATTTTATTATAAATTCATGATTCAACTTTTTTTGATGCAGTTGAAAAAACTGATGTAATTGCTTTAAAACCTCCACTAATAAAAACTGAAGCAATAGCAATATCAATCTTAATTGTTGCCACTATTGCAGCAGCCAAATAAGGAGCTAAAATCACAGGAAGCAAATTTGGAAGAACAACAATAACAATAGTAATGACTAAAATAATAACCCAAACTTTTCACTCCGTTTTAGATGGCTTTGATTTTAATTCCATTTGTTCTTTTAATAATTCTTTAACTGGCATTGTACTAATATTATTTGCATTTTCTTTATCAATTAAACAAGTGCTTTTTTTATATTCTTCAATACTCTGGTACTTTTTAGTCTGTTTTCAAACTTCAACCTCATTTTTTTCATTATTATCAAAATATATTATTTCTTCAAAAATTGATTCATCATTATAAACTAAAGTTGTTATATAAAATATCTTATCTTCAATTGGAAAAATTTCTTCATAAATTTTTTGAACATTTTGATTTTTAATATTTCATTCTTTTTTTATTTCTTTTTTTAACTTAGAAATATTAGAAAATATTTCTAGTTTTTGCTCTTCAGTTAAATTTTCTTCATCAATTTTTCTTTGTAGTTCTATTCTTCTATTAATATTTTCTTTTAATGATAACGGCATCCAATCATCACTATAACTATCTAGTTCACTATTTAAATTGCTTATAGTATTTTCTAATTCTTCAATTTTAGAATTATTTTTTTTAATATTATTATTCAATTCTTTTTTTATATTTCTTTGTTCTTCAATTTCTAATTCTTTATCTGATATTGTTTCTTTAAGCGCAAAATATTCTCTAAATTCACTATCGGTTGTATTTTGTTTCTTAGTTTTATTTATTTCCATTTTTCTTTCTTTACGTTTTAAATCATCAAGTAAAGGTTTAAGTTGAATAATTTCTAATTCAAAAAGATTTTCTCTAATAATAGTTAATTTTTTATTTAAATCATCATTTGTTCTTTTGACATCTTCTAATTGTTTTGTAAAATTAAAAATTTCTTCTCTAAGTTTACTTATCTTTTGATCTTCTATAATTGTAAGACAATTATATTTATATTTATTTAAAACATTACTATCATTATTTGCTTCATTTAAACTATTTTCACTTCTAGAAGATTTTATTGCTAAACCTCCATGTCTTTTTTTATAGAACCATCGGTTTGAGCAAAAATATTTTCTGGATTATTTTCCATTATTCGCTGAAATGTTGTTGATTTTCTTTTATCATTATCACGCATTTTATACACCTTCTTAGTAAAATAAAACCCATTTACTTACAAACAAAGCAATGGATTAAAAACTATATTTAGTTTTACACTTATCTTTTACCAAATTTTAGAAATTTTTACAATATTTTTTATTTTCATATTATATAAATAATTTAAATATTATTAAATTTTGAGGTATATAATAATTATTTAAAATAAAAGAGTTACCAATAATGGTAACTCCTATTCACTGTTAGGTGCCAACCGCAATGAATATTTACTTACCCTTAACTAAGTAAGTATTTTTATTATACTACTAAAATAAAGTTTTTTTAGTTTTATTTACTAAAAAAAATAAAACCTTTTTAATTTTATATATTTTTGATAATAATTTGATTTAAAAAAAGAAATCAACAAATAAATATTGAATAGTTGCAGAAATAGAGTCTATATTATTCACTTTTGTTTTAATGTCTTCAAATAAATTTTTTTGTGATTTCTGTTTTTGTGAAGAGAGATAACAATTTAGTTTCTTTTTAGATTTTTTTGGACAATCTTCTATATTTTCTTCAAACAAATTTTTTTGTGATTTCTGTTTTTGTGAAGAGAGATAACAATTTAGTTTCTTTTTAGATTTTTTTGGACAATCTTCTATATTTTCTTCAAACAAATTTATTTCTTTGAAAAGATCAAAGTTTTTTTTCAATTTTTCAGTTTTAACTTTATCTTGACATTTATCAAGTAATTTTTTAAACTTTAAAGGATTTGAAACTACATTTGAAAAACTTTCAACGATTGCATAGTTATTTATTACATTTTCATAAATTCTTGGAGTAGAATTTTGTTCATTAATTAAAGTTTTGTAATCATTATCATTAAAATCACAATTTTTTTTTGCTTTTTTAATAAAATCATCAGTTAAAAGTATTAATAAACCATTTTTTCCCCTTCGATGAAGACTACCATATATTGATAATGAAGATGCAATTTCTCAATCAATATGTTTTCTACATTTTGTATGTTTTCCTAAAATAACTACAGTAATGTCTGAATCTTTTAAATACTCTTCTCTAATAGTTTTAAATATCTTTTTAGGAGGCAATTGCGGATCAATATCACCTAGTTTTACAGATACGTCTTTCACTTCAAAATATTCTCCATAACACTGCAAAATTAATTCTGATAATTCATCCTTTGCTTTTTGTTCTCTTAAATGATGATATGAAATAAAAATTTTTAACATTATTCATTAACCTCTTTTTTAAAATTTTAAAAATATTTTTTATAAACTTTAATAAGTTTATACTTTATTATAAAATGCTAAATTGTAAAGGTAAGTGCAACTAAATTATTTTTCTATCCAAATATTCGATTGGTGAAAGATAATTTAGTATTTTTCTTGGTCTTTGGTTTAAAGACAATATAAATTTATGAACTTCATTTTTATTAGTTTTTGAAAAAATAAATTTTTTAGGAAATTTTTCTCTAATTAAACCATTAGTATTTTCATTAGTACCTCTTTGTCAAGGTGAATATGGATTGGCAAAATAAATTTTTATATCTAAATTTTTTTCAAGTTGTTGTCAATTTGAAAATTCTTTGCCACGATCAAAAGTAATAGTTTTAACAATGTTTTTAGGAAGAATTGATAAATAATAACTAACATTTTTATTAATAACTTTAGTAGTTCTGTTTTTAACTAATATTGCTAAAGTAAATCGTGATACTCTTTCAACTAAAGTTATTAAACATGATTTGCTTTTACCTCGTGATGATACTATAGTATCTCCTTCTCAATGACCAAGTGTTATACGATCATTAACATTTATATCTCGTTCTTTAATTGATTTACCATTAAACTTGCCACGATTTTCTTTAGATTTTCGTTTTTTACCTTTTCTTCTTAAATTTTTACTAGTAACTTTATCAAGCATTCCAAAATAAATTCAAGTATAAATTGTTTTAAAACTAATAACTCACTCTTTATGAAAATTTTTAATTCTGCCATAAATTTGTTCAGGTGATCAACCTAATAGTAATTTTTGTTGTACATATTTTACTAAATTCTTATTTTTAAACTTATGAAAACTAATATGTGATTGTTTTCGATTTTCAGCTTTATTTTGTGCAATTAATGAAAAATAATGATTATTATCTTTATTTCTATTAATTTCTCGAATAATAGTACTAATACTTCGATTAAGATTTTTAGCTATTTCACTAATTTTAAATTTAAATTTCAATTGATTCTCAATATAAATCCTTTCATCTATGCCAAGATGTTTATAACTCATATAAAAACTCCTTACTTTTTTCTAAACTAAATTTAGCATTATGAAATTTTTATATGAGAATTTTTTGCAATTTTATTTACTTGCACTTACAAGTATAACTCAGCAAATAATACTCACTAAAAGTAATATTTTTAACTTTTAAGTTTTATAAAATCTTATTATTAAAATAAAGTAAATATTATACAAATTTCAAGTAATTACTAGTATAATGATTTAAGAATAAAAAAGAATAATTAGTACAAATAAAACTTGTTATTTTAAAGGAGAATAATATACATGAATAAAAACTATAAAGATACATTATTAATGCCTCAAACTAACTTTGAAATGCGTGCTAATTTAACTATAAAAGAACCACAACTACAAAAATATTGACAAGACCAAAAAATATATCAACAACTAATTAACAAAAATAAAAAATCTACGAAAACTTTTATCCTTCATGATGGACCTCCATATGCTAACGGTGATCTACATTTAGGACATGCATTAAATAAAATTTTAAAAGATATTATTGTTCGCTATTATAATAGTAGCAATTATTATGCACCCTATATTGCGGGTTGAGATACGCATGGTTTACCTATTGAAACAGCAGTTACTAACTCAGGAATTAATCGTAAAACAATAGCAGTATCAGATTTTAGAAAACAATGTCAAAAATATGCAGAACTGCAAGTTGCTAATCAAATTAATCAATTTAAAACATTAGGATTATTAACAGATTTTGAAGATCATTATGTTACTTATGATAAAAAATATGAATCTGAACAAATTAAAGTTTTTGCTAAAATGGTAGAAAAAAAACTAGTATATCGTAATTTATATCCTGTATATTGATCACCATCAAGTGAAAGTGCCTTAGCTGAAGCTGAAGTTGAATATTTAACAAAAACTAGTGTTGCTATTTATGTTGCCTTTTTACTAAATGATGAAAAAAAAATATTTAACTTACCTACCTCACTAGTAATTTGAACAACAACACCATGAACCATTCCTAGCAATCAAATGTTAGCAGTAAATGAAGAATTTACATATAGTATTATTAAGACTAATGAACAACAATATATTATTGCACAACCATTGATTGATTCTTTTACTAAAGCAAACAACATCACCAATTTTACAATTGTTAAAACAATTTCTGGTAAAGATTTAATTGGATTAACAGCATTACATCCATTATATCAAAGAAAAACCCCAATCGTTCATGGTTCTCATGTTACTATAAATGATGGAACTGGAATTGTTCATACTGCTCCAGCGTTTGGTGAAGAAGATTTTGATTTAGGATTAAAACATAATATCAAAATTCTTTGTCCAATTAATGATCAAGGTCAATTTACAGCAGAAATCAATGATGAACAATTAGTCAATAAGTTTTATGATGATACTAATAAAATTATTGTTGAGCGCTTAAAAAATAATGGTACATTAATTGGTATGAAATGATTTAAACATCAATATCCACATGATTGACGAACTAAAAAACCCGTTATTTATCGTGCTACTTTACAATGATTTATCGCTATTGAAAAAATCAAACCATTACTTACTAAAAATATTAATAAAGTAAATTTTGTTCCTGAATGAGCAAAAAAAAGAATGTTATTAATGACAAATAATCGCTATGATTGATGCATTTCTCGTCAACGTGCTTGAGGATTACCAATTCCAATTTTTTATACTGAAAAAAAAGAACCAATCATGGATATAAACCTTATTAATCATGTGGCTGATTTATTTGCTAAACATGGTTCAAATATTTGATTTGAAAAAGAAGCAAAAGATTTATTACCACCTAAATATCAACATAAAGATAGCCCAAATGGTATTTTTTATAAAGAACAAGATATCATGGATGTTTGATATGATAGTGGTGTTTCCCACTTAGCAGTTATTAAAAATAATAATTTACCTTGACCAGCAGATTTATATTTGGAGGGTAATGATCAATTTCGTGGTTGATTTAATTCAAGTTTAACAACAGGAACTATTACTAATAATAGTAGTCCATATAAAAACTTGTTAGCACATGGTTTTGTAACTGATGCTAAAGACAATAAAATGTCAAAATCAATTGGTAATGTTATTAGTGTTAAATCAATTTGTGATACTAATGGTGCTGATATTTTACGATTATGAGTAGCCAGTGTTGATTTTACTGATGATACAAGAATTGGTACTGAAATTTTAAAACAAGTTAGTGAAAACTATCGTAAAATCAGAAATATTTTTCGTTTCTTACTAGGTAATTTATTTGATTTAGATATCAAAACTATTGAAAATAAAACAGAAGAAGAAATTATTAATAGTTTATCAGAAGTTGATCAATATATTTTAAATAAATTAAACGGATTAGTGATTAAAATTAATGAAAATTATCAAACTTACCAATTTAATACTATCTATCATTTAATTTTAAATTTTGTTACTAATGATTTGTCTGCTTTTTATTGTGATTTTACTAAAGATATTTTATATGTTAATAGCAAAAAAGACATTAGAAGAAAACAAGTACAAATAACAATGTTTTTAATAGTAAAAACTTTAATTGGTTTATTAGCCCCTATTTTACCACACACTACTGAAGAAGCATTCCAAAGTTTAACTAAAAAAGATTTAAACACAAGCAGTGATTCTATTCATTTAAAAAAATTTCCACAACCATGAAATTTAAACAAACCAACAAAACTAATGGAAAAATGAGAATATTTTATTAACTTTAAAAATGAAGTTAATAAAGTTATTGAACAAGCTAAAAAAGACAAAATTGTTAAAACAGCCCTAGAAACAATAGTAACTATTATTTTTAAAGATAATCATAATATCTTATCAACAATTGATGAAAAAGAATTAGCACAATTATTAATTGTTAGTGAAGTTAATATTAATTATAATAATAGCAACGTTAATGATTGGACTATTAATGTTAAAACAAAAGATGGTACTAAATGTCCTCGCTGTTGATTAATTGTTAATGAAACAAAAGAAGATGTTTGTAATCGTTGTTTTGAAGTGTTATCCTTAATAATGTAAATAACTAATATTAGTTTAGAAAGAAGTAATTATGGAATTTTCTTGATTAGCAATTAAAAATCATTTAAAAACACGTGATTGAAAATGATTAACTAAAATAATTTGTTTTTGCGCAATTATTATTCTAATTGTCACTGATCAAATGATAAAATTAGCAGTACAAAATGGAATAAAAGCTGGTGAAGAATATAAATTCATAACCGGATTTATTAATTTAAAATTTATTATTAATTATGGTTCTGCTTTTAGTTTTTTTCAAAATCAAAGAATCTTTCTAATAACTTTTGCTTTTCTACTAGCAATTGCTAGTAGCACCTGACTATTATTTACTAAATCTATTAACAGAGCACTAGGTCTCAGTTTTGTTATTGCAGGAACAATCGGTAATTTAACAGATAGATTTTTACACAAAGGTGGTGTTATTGACTTTTTATTATGACAACTATTCCCGCCATATACTATTTTTAATACTGCGGATATATTCATTACCATTGGTATCACAATTATTATTCTACAAATAATTATTGGAACCATAATTAATGCCTATCAAGAAAAGTTTGGAGAACACAATAATGAAGTCAACAATGGAACATTTACAACAATCATCAATGACAGAAAATCAAAAGATGATAAAACTAAAATATCATGAAAACAAAAATATCCGCATCGACAAATATTTAGCAATGGTATTAACAGAACATCATTATTCACGAAATTTTATCCAAAATTTAATCACTAATGGGCAAGTAATAGTTAATAATAAAACTATTTCATCAGCTAACTTATTATTAAAAAATAATGATGAAATAAATATTATTATTAAAAATGACAAAGATAACACTTTAAAAGCAACTGCAATTGATTTTGAAATAGTTTATGAGGATAATGAAATTCTTGTTATTAACAAACCTAATAATTTGGTTGTCCACCCAGGAGCAGGTAATTGAGATAATACTTTAGTTAACGGATTATTATTCCAGTCTAAAATTGAAAATATTGAAGAAAATAATTTACGTCCAGGCATTGTTCATCGTATTGACAAACAAACGACAGGATTATTATTAGTAGCTAAAAATAAAATTAGTCATCATATTTTAGCAGAACAATTACAAAAACATGAAATTAAACGAATTTATATTGCATTAGTTCATGGTACAATTAAAGGTAGATCAGGAACCATTAAAGCACCTATTGCTAGAAGCAATAATAATCGTCTAAAAATGATGGTCAATGAACAAAATAGTAAGAAAGCAACTACTCATTTTACAGTTATTGAGCGATTTAAAGACTATACTTTAGTTCAATGTCAATTAGAAACTGGTCGAACACACCAAATTCGTGTTCATTTTGAGTGAATTGAACATCCAATTGTAAATGACCCTTTATACAGCAAGTTTAAATTGGAAAATGCTAATATTGGACAATACTTACATGCTAAAGTCATTACTTTTACTCATCCCACAACTAAAAAAGTTATGACTTTTGAATGTAATTTACCTGATTTTTTTGAAAATAAATTACAATTATTACGAAAGGAAAGTGTTAAATAATGGATAATAATATTCTAGATATTTTAGGTTTACAATTAGTTGATTATTTTATTAGTCATCAAGATTATCGACCATTTAATGTTCCTAAAGAATTAAAACTACATGTTAAAGGTGAAGTATATCTAACTAATAAAGATAGTAATACTTATCATATCATTAAAATTATTAAAGAAAATAATTTTAATCCTCACCATTTAAAAAACAAAGATGAAGTTTATGAAATTTTACATAAACAATTAGCAGATGAAGGTGTTAAAGATATTCGTTATTTAATGGTTATCTTAAATGATGATAACCAAAACGAAAATCGAATGTCACCAGCAGTTGATGTTATTATTGCTACTAGTGATAAAATTGTTCAAGAATTATCTAAATTTTATCCTAGTATTACTAAATTTATTAAGGTAGACTTACCCCAACTTGAAACTGAAACTGAAAATAATGAAGAGACTAATGAAGATAATAGTACTGGAACTTTAAGTGATAATTGAAAAAAAGTTAATTTTCAAAATCGTCGTTACTTAAGCGAAACATTAAAAAAATGTACTAATGCTAATTTGGCAGTTACCTGATTTCTTTTTATAATTCCTATTATTACACTTGTTGTTTTTCTAGTAATTATAAATCTTAGTCAAGATGATTGATTAGCATTAGATTATAAAAAACAACATTTGCTTTTTGGTGCCAATTATCATAACTTAATATTT
This sequence comes from Spiroplasma endosymbiont of Thecophora atra, assembly GCF_964019735.1. NCBI lineage: Bacteria > Bacillati > Mycoplasmatota > Mollicutes > Entomoplasmatales > Spiroplasmataceae > Spiroplasma > Spiroplasma endosymbiont of Thecophora atra. The sequence goes on from NZ_OZ026464.1 coordinate 903,171, forward strand.
GGTGCTTATCAATATTGAAGGTGATTAATTTATCCATTTGCTGGTAATGATATAAATCCTTCAGCTCCTATTAATTTAATATTTTCACTTTGAATGTTTTATCGTGTTGGCAGATTTGTTGAAGGATTTTATGGATGATGAAAAGCAATTTTCATTTGAATTGGTGCAATGATTCTAACTGGTATTTTACAAAGTGTTGTTGATAATATTAATATCATGTCAGGATTTTGAGTTTTTCCTGTAATTTCATTAGGAGCAATGTTACCTTTCATTTGAAATTATAAATTATTTAAAACTCCAATTATGAGTCGTTTCTTTACAACTATTTTATTAATGTTAATATTTTGATTTATAACTGATCAACAAGTAGTGACATTATTATATTGAATGATTGCTTTTGTCACAGGATGATTATTTGCTTTTTTAATAGGATATCATAATTGTAAAATAACTGTGTATTATGCTTTTAGTCCAATTGCTATTGGTTCATTAGTATTATTTGCTGGTTTGCTTTGAGGTTTAAATAGTTATTATCCTGTTGATGATAATAACTATACTTTAGAAGTATTAAAACAATATCAAAAACTTGGTTTAATTAGTCAAAGTACTATTAATAGTATTATGCTTAATTACTTTCATATACAAGTATAAAAAAAGTAGGATTTTTCCTACTTTTTTTATAAATAAAATTCTATATTTTTTTTAATGCGTCAAATAAATACTTTTCTTCCTCTTTTGTAAGAAGATTAGTATTAATAACTATTTGTCTACTATTAATATCAATAATTTTAAAATCTATAGCAATATATGAATAATTATTAAAATTAATTTTTAATCTTTCTGATCATTCAATTATCATAAAATTATTCATCATTATTTCATAATATTCTTCTAAATGAGGATTAATTAAACGATAAGCATCCATATGAATTAAATTTCATTCATATTTAGTTTGATACTTATTTCAAATAATAAAAGTTGGTGAATTAATAATATTTTTAACTCCAAGTAAATTACCAATTAATTTAGTAATTTGCGTTTTACCACTACCAAGCGGACCATTTAATAATAAAATTAAATTTGGTTTAGCAATTTTAGCAATTATTTTGGCAAGAGTATTAGTGTCATCTAATTTTTTTAATATATATACATTTTTTTTCATAATAACCTTCTTTGATAATTATTTTATACTTTACAAACTATTATACAAAATAATAACTTATTTTCTAAATTATTATTTTTCTTATTTAAAAAATATTAATGTTCATATGTTTCTTTTTTAACTACCACTTTTTCTTTACTTCTTACAAAAAATCATTGATAAAAACCAAAGCATGAATTACCAAGAGCAACAATTCACATTAATAAAAGATTTACATCCAAACGATTATGAGCAGCTCCCGAATACATAGCTATTTGAAAAATATTAACGATTATTCAAAAAATTCATTGTTCACGAAAACGTAATAACATTAGTATTTGCGCAACAATACTTAAAGAATTAGTTAATGAATCTAGAATATGTGGTAAAACTTGTTGAAAAGTATTACCATCAAAATCATATTTCCCTAAAATTACACGTGAAAATTCAGGAATTTCAAAATAAAAAAATACTGATAAAACAATTGCAAAGTAAATAGTAACAATACTTGTTTTTAAATTTAAACGTTTAGAAATTATTTCTTGTTGTGAATCTAAATGAAATTTCCATAAACTATAGCCAATAAATTGAAAAGGCAAAAAGAAAAATAAATTCAACTGCATATCACCAACATAATCTCAAACTAAAGCAATACAACCATAAATACTAACAGCAAAAAAACCTCAAAAAAAATTAGAAATTTTACCAAACGAAATTAAAATTATACAAATAACATTAGTAAAAGCAGCAATACCATTTAAAAATAATAATACTTGCTGTCAAGGATGATAAGCTTGACGATTTACAATAGTTCAGACCGAAGGATATAAATTAGGATTAATAAAATGATTCAAATCAAAAAATGTATTTCATAACATAAAAATCCCTAAACAAATAATAGCTACTTTAGCAGAAAATGGAATTTTATTAAGATCTTTGGGTATTGATAATAAAAAATTCTGGGCGGTTGTCAAAGTTACGAAATAATTAATTATTATATTAGTAACTTATTTCCAAAAATGAATTATTTGAAAAATAATGAAAAATTAGACAAAATTACTCTCTTTAACCCTTAAATTTATATTCGACGTATTTTAAAAAATATACATTTAAAAAAAATAAAAATTATTCTCAAAGTTATTAAGGAAAAGACAAGAAATAATCTTGTCTTTTTTTGTAATTGTAAAATTTTAAAATTTTTAATAAACCTCTTTAACGCTATTATCAACAGGTAGATTGTCAAAAATCCGGAATAAATTAAATCGTTGTAGTCTTATTATTATGTTAGACAAGAAATAATTTGGATTTTTATGAAATTGTAAATTTATCTTACTACTAATTTAAAAATATTACAATTAAAATACTCAATTTTATAAATTATAAAAATATTTTAATAATTTAATTAACATAAATATATAACAAAAATTCTTATTAACTTTTAATTTAATAAGTTTTTTTAATTTTTTATTTTAAAATAAGTAAAATTATGTTTTTAAATTTATTTGATTACATTTAAAAATAACCATTTTTATATAAATAAAAATACTATATGTTCTATTAACAATCATTTCTTTTAAAACATGTCAAATATTTGTTTCAGTAAAACAACCAATATTTCATTTTGCACCTTGATTAACAATACCTTTTTTATTATTTTTAAAATATTGTTTTTTTAACTTTTTATGATTATCTAATTCTTTATATAAATAATCAATTAATTGTTCATATTGACCATTATTAATGAAATCTTTACAATTATTATATTCACTTCAATATTTTCCTTTATTTCCCGCCATTATACCAAGATATAATGTTCTAATTAAATGGAATTTATCTAAAACAAACTCAGCACCAAGATAATCTGCTACATCTTTAATTCATCCAGCACTATCTCCACAAATAATTATTTTTGCTTGTTCAACATTTTCATAAAATTTTTGACAATGTTCTTTAACAAATTCAGCAGTTTTTTTAACTCCAATTGCTGTTCTTGTTGGTCTAATAATTGCTTTTACTCTTTTATTTTGTACTTTATGATTAATATTATCTGTATATGTTGTTATTAATCTCATAGAGTGTTTTATACCTTTACGTTTAAAATCTCAAAACTTTCGATGTCCATCATCAATTGCTACAAAAATAGGTTGATTTTTTTCTAATTTTACTTTTACTGGATTTGCTTCAATTACTTTTAAATTTTTAAAAACTCTATGAATAGAACTAAGACTAATACCTGCTTTTTTACAAATAGCACAAATATCATGATATCTTTTTCCATCAGCAAAATATTCAATAATAGTTTGTTCAACATCTTCACCAATTCTTTTATATTTAGGTAATTCTAGTCATTCATCAACTAAACAAACACGAACTCATTTTTGTAATTTTTCATCAAAATATTCATAAATTCTTCTTTTATAAGTTACTAATCCATACATTATTTTTCTTGTTCGATATTGATAATCAACAATTTTATATTTCTTTTTGTCTCTTGTTTTAAATATTCTTCAATCTCGTTTTTCTCACTTATTTGTTATATATTCTAAAACTAATTTATCAATTTTTGCACTTTCTTCTCTAAAATTTCATTTATAATTAAAACTCATATTTTGCTCTCCTAATCTTTTTTATACTAATTATTAATTTTAATTTACATAAATTTAAAGTGTTAAAATATGGTAAATAATATTAATAATTTATTTTATTCACAATAATCCACATAAGAACGTAATTATTATTAAAATAATGGTATTGCGAAAAAAAGTACTTTCATATTTTCAATATAATAAGCAAGTAGCATTCAATTAATAATATAGGTATCATAAAATAAACACCTTTAATTTAGGCGTTATTTTGCGTTTAAAATCATACTTGTAAAAATAATCAAAAATAGTACAATTTATAAGTAAAATCAAGGAAAAAAGGAGTAATTTAATATGAAAACATCTAAAAATAATACAACAACATGATATGTAGATAATATAAACGGAGTTAGACAATCAATCACTTATAATGAAGAAGTATGAGAACATATAAATTTAAATGAAGTAGTAGAAGATAAAAAAATAAAAAACAATAAACAAAAACAAAATATCAAAAAAAGTAAATGTTGTTCAAAACGTTGTACAATTTTATAAAAATATAAGTAAGGAGAAATTTATTATGAAAACATGAATAAAAGCAAATTTAAGTAAAATAACATTAGCATTAGCACTAACTGGTGCAACAACTGGAACAATAGGATTAATCATGGGGGTTAATTATCCATAATCTTAATGGACTTAAATATTTTTTAGCATCAAATAAGGAACCTATAATGGGAGTTCAAAAAATATGAATGTCTGATATTCATAATATATCAGTTGATATTAAAAGTGAATTTAAAATTTATTTTGCTGATACTCCTAAAAAAACCAAATTTTATAATGATGGAGATTCTGTTGAAAGAATAGATATACCATGAGTTAAAGATTATTATCCTGATGGATATTTTTGATAATTAAATTTCTATATTTATATAAGAAATATTCTCATTATATTTATCAAATAAATTAATATTTTGTAAATTTATTTCTTTTTTATCGGTTATTAAAATTAAATCATAATTTCCAGCACCAAATATACCACTAATTTCAATCCGATTTAAGTTGTTAATCGGATTTTCAATTTGTAATTCAAATTCACTATTATTATCAATTTTTAAAATTTCTTTATAAAATTCTAATTTAGAAAATAGTTGAGATTTATTTGAACCATATAAATTTAAAGCGTTTTCAATTTTGTTTTTTTCAATAATTATTCTTGTAAAATATTTTCCATATTCACCGTTAGCTAATGTTCAATCAGCAGGAATTAATGACGGAATATTATTACTTTCTAATTCATTGGTAATTGATAATCAATTAAATTGATTGTCATCTAACTTGAATAATTCATTTTGACTAATATCATTATTTTTTAATTTAATGTCATTAATATCAGTAAAATCAAAATATGGAGATTTTAATATTACCTTTACATCTTTAAATTGCCAAATATCATTTTTATTAGGTTTTATTGGACTTGATTTTAATTCAAAATAGTAAGGTAATAAAATCTTATTATCATCATTTAATCCTTTATTTATTGATAAAGATGAATAAATATATTTTGACAACATAATAAATACTTGTTTAAATATTTTAACTTGTAATAAATCAATATAATTTGGATAATCTAATTCTCATTGCTTAAATAAATTAGTAATAACTTCATCAGGTTTTTGTCCCGAAAATGTATCACGTAATTCTGCTATTTTATTTGTTGATTTACCCGTATGTTCATCATAAGTTGCTCCTTCAAAATTTCTATTATAGTTATATGTATAACTTAACATATTTAATAATAGTTGTTGTAAACTATCATTAGTTGGTGCATCTTTTATTTCTAATTCAACATCTAAAAATTTATCATTTGTAGCAATACTTGTATATTCTTTACCAATTGGACCACTCTGAATTTTTCATACTTCTTTATCTTTAAGTTCTTTCTTTTCTTTTAATGGTCATTCTCCAAAAGAATAAGAACTTAAAAAATATCCTAATCAAGCATGTGTAACTCTTGCGTTTTTAATTATTTCTTTTCTTGTTTCTTTACCTCCACCAATAGCAATTAAATCTAAAACTGATTTTTCTTGATTTATAAATTGTTTTGCTAAGTTTCAAGATAATATTTGTTCACTAAATCATTGTTGTAATATTCTAACTTTTGGTTGCGTTTCAATAGGCATTGATAATAGCGGAAATGCTATCTTATCTTTAACAAATAACTTTGGGTATACTTCCATATTGTCAACTTCACCAAGTACCTTTATATTGCCAAAAATCATGCTTCTAGGAGCTTTAATTTTTAAACCAATAACTTTGGTATCTTTGTCTAATGGTTTTTGTAATTTAATAATGATTGGATAACCATCTCTTGTTTTAAAATCTTTAATTTTAATAATAGTTATACTTTTAGTACTTCTTGTTTTTGGATTTTGATAAGGTTGTGAATAATTATTAATAATATATAAATTATCAATATTATTTTCAGTTAATGGTTCATTTATACTCACTGCATATAATTTAAATTGATTTAATAAATTTATTTCTTGAAAAATTAAATTTTTAATATCAGTCATACTATATTCAATAGTATTATCATTAATGTTTGTACTTGCTCTTTGATTTAATTGCATAGTAAAGTCTGATGTTTCAACAGCAGTAGCTTTTAATACTTTATCAATATCAATAAAACCAATTTTAATAGTATTTGCTGAAAATCTTAAACTATTATTTTCATTATTTTTAAATAAGCGTTCAATTTCATAAATATATAAAGTTCTTTTTTTAAATTCATCGTATGCTCTATTAATATCTGGGTCACTAGTAGCGCGCATCATATTAGTAAAGTCATAAGGAATATTATCAATTAAATAATCATTTTCTACTTCTGCTTGATTAAGTTTAGTTTGTTTCTGTGGAAACTTCGTTTGTGGTTTGTTGTTGTTTTCCATTGTTCTCTCCTATTAATTGGTTATTTTTGGGATTAAATAATTTTAATTTAACTGTTAAATTATTAATTTTTTGTTCATCATTAATGTTAAATGTTTTACTATTTAATAAATCTTTATCCATACGTACTAATATTTGAATAAATTTAAGAATATCAATATTAAATTGTCATAATTTTTGTTCAATATAATTAATGGTTGAAATATTAACTGCTGTACTTTCTGGAACTGATTGTTGTGCTGATTTCTTTTGACTTGGTATATGAATACCACAACGTTTAAATATTTCATTAACATTTCAATCATATATATCAGTTAAATTTTTACCTTTAAAATTACTATTTGTCATATTGATATTTTCGTTTTGTTCATTATTATCTCCACCACTTTTAAATATGTAGTTTTTAGTAACCAAAGTTCTTACTGCTTCTTCTAATGCTGATTGAACATTACCATAAGTTTGACTAAATATAAATTTAGGTGAGTTTAAAATAGTATCTAAAACAATTTGTTCATAAATAACATCTAATGCTTTAATTTTATCCATTACTTTATCACAATCTGCTTGTTCATTTGCTTTATTTCTCATAATTGCTATTGGTATATAATTAATATTTAGTATTTGTTCTTGTACTAAATTGGGATTATTAATGTATGATTTAAAATCTAATTTATTTTGTTTTTTAGTATCATTAATACTATAAATTGCACGATTAATTGTTACTTGTTCATTGTTTAATGTATAAACTTCAAATAATCTTACAGTTTGTGCATTTTGTTCATAATTATCATAAAAAATAGTACATTGAATTAATTTACCAGTAATATCATAAACTCTTTGTTGTATGTCAACTACTTGAAAATATAAATTATCATTTGCAATATAAATTAAATAACCACTAATTCCTAATTTACTTAATTTAAAAATAGAATTTCAATTTTTTCTATAAAATTCTTGTTGAATTAAATATTGTTTAATGGTTTCATTATTAATTTCTAATGGAGCATTATATAAATTAGCATTATTTTCTGCTACAAAATCAGTAAAATAAGTTTCATGGTTAAAATCATTAAAACCAAAATAATTTAAAATAGAAGCATGTGTACTTTTATTTTTATTAGTTAAAAATTTTAATTTTTCACTTTGATTATCATTAATATTGCTTTTATCTTTTCTAAAAAATTTACCTAACATAATATTCACCACCTTTCTTAAAATATTTGATTAATTTTTAATATGATTTTTACAATGATAAATATAATTAAACCTGCTGTTGCTGATGATAAAATTACTCCTATTAAACCTAAAATAATTTTTATAATTTTAAAAAACATAATATTATTCCTGTAATTCTTCTAATTTTTTAAAAATATAATCTCTACCCATACCCCACATTATTCTATTGTTATAAATATTAATTTCAGTTTGTTGGTTATTGTTATTATTTGCTATTCATAAACTACTTTTTACAACGCTTGTATCTAATTGATAATAAAAATTAATTATTTGTCAACTATAATTTTTATTATTTTCTTTAGTTGTATAATCACCATAACTTATATATATTCTATAATGTGTTTTATCTTTAAATATATATTTTATATAATTTTGATTATTATTATTTTTATCTGTTATAATTTTTCCTACTTCTTTTCAATTTGAACCACTTGGAGGAATTGGAATTGGTTGTGGCTGTTTTTTGATAATTTCATTAATAGCACCAGCAATAGTTTTATCAGTAGTTTCTAAACTAAGAATTTCAGTACCAATAGTATTAATAGAAAAAGCATATTTAAAATGGTCTTTATCCATTTTATCTTCTAATTTTTTATCTATTTCTTCTTTTTTATAATAATCAGATAAATCTACTTTACCACCAGTAGCACTAATTTTATTATTTTGATCAATAGTTATATTAGTACCAGCAATTAATTTATCTTGTTTTTTATCAATATTTAGTTTATTTTCATTAATTGCTGGAACAATTTGTTTAACAACTGTTTGTAAATTCTCATCATCAATATTTTGCTTTTTATCCAACAATTCATTAGTTTCTTGTTTTGTATAATAATCATGTCCAGAAGTTTCTTCTGCTATAAATTCAGTTGGTGTACCTTTTCCAATATATTGATATATTTTAGAAATAAATCCTGAGTAATATGTTCCAGATGTAGCACTTGCACGAATTTTATAATTAATGCAAGTTAAATATAATCTAATATTATTAATTTCATCTGAATAAAAAGTATCTAATAGAGTATATGATTTTATTGCAGATTCTTTATCTAATTTAAATATAGATTTTCTAGTATATTTATATTTATAAATATCACTTTCATAAATATAACCTCATATTACTAATATTTCTTTATTTAAATTATCAGTTGAAAGTTCATTTGATATTTCTTTTCATAATGGACTAGTTTCAATATTAAATCAGTTATTTTTAATATCATCAATATTTTGTTTATTAATCTCAATTTTATTTTCTAATAATTTGATATTATTATCAACTTTAGTTTCTAATAATTTAATAGTATTTTCATTTGTAGTAATTCGTTTTTGTTGTTTAGCAGAAAAATCACAAGTTGGTGCATGTGTATAATCACCAATTTGTGGATTATTTTGTAATGCTTCTTGTGGTAATGTTCCAATTTCATCTGGTCAATCTAAAATCATTGTTTCAGTTTCTTTATCATAATCTGTTGCAACATAACCTTTATTAACAAATTTACTAACAGGACCTCTGTATATTTCATTTTCATTATCATCAACTAAATCATCATATAATTTAATTTGTTTTGATAATGTAAATTCTTTTTGTTGTTCAATTAATTCATCAACTTGATTTCTAGTATAAAATGCTTTTAAGTCAATTTTTTCAATATCTATTTCATCATCATTATAACTTGAAAATATTTGTTTTAATTCTGTTAATCTTGCTCATATTTTCATTCTACTAGGTGCTAAATCTCAAACATTAATCGTAGGAATACTACTTGCACTAAATTGACTACCATTATTAAATTGAATAGTAGCATCAACATTAAATTCAATTGGTGTACGATTAAATACTCAATGTTCAACCATTACATAAACCATATCTCTTAATGTTTCTTTAATTAATTCATCTTTAAAACTATCAAAAGGAAATTTAGATAAAATAAAATCAAGATAAGCATTAATATCATTTTGAGCACGAATAGCAAAAGTTTTAAATCAATCATTAACATTAGGTCATGTCTGTATATATTGCTGTGGGGTTTCTGTAATTTTTCCAGTTAATGGATATCAGTTATTATAATTTTCAAGACTGACATCAGTTCAAAGTTTATTAATCATAATTTATCATTCCTTAAAAAATGCTTTTTTATAATGCTTAGTTTTTGTTTTAGTTTTTCTATGTGATATATGGATAATTTCTTTTTGTAACTTTTTCTTACCTTTTTTTACAACTTGACTATATGCAAATTTTTCTAAATGATGTAATAGTCCAGTGCCAAATAAAGTATTAACTGAAAATTTTAAACCAACACTTTTAAATGATTTATTAATATTTTCAATAGGATTATTAATAACATTTACTACTTTATGATAAGTTCTTATTATTCTAAATATTTCTCTATATACTTTAAAACTATCTCTAATTACTTGTTGTACCACTGGTGGAGCAAATGCTATTGCTTTTAATCATTTATTACGATTAATACCATAACCAATGTATCAACCACTATATCAACGATATCAATGAAATGGATGTATTTGAGTAACAAAAGTTTTTGCTTTAAGAATACTATCAACAACTGTAATTGGTTTATATTTAGGATTGCGATGATAAATAGTAATTGCACATTTATCTAATGATAAAGGTTGAATTTTACAACCCATAAATACTTGTGAATTTAATGGAATTAATTGTGCATGTTTAATTGCTCTTTTTTCTGCACTAGTAAATAAATCAGTTGCTTTTTGTTTTAATTTATTAATCTTTTCAAATGCTTGTTTTTCTAACTTTTCAAATTTTTCTTGTAATTTATATATACTTTCTCGTATTTTTTCAAAATATGGTGTATTTTTTCAAAATTTATTTAAACCTTTTTTTAAATAAAATCTAATATCCAAATATTTAAAAATTTTATTTGCATTTAAAACAATCTTATGAATTGAACTTTTTTTAAAATTAAATTTAATAGCATTAGCACGAATTTTTTGTAAATCTAAAATTAAAGTTTTTCCATATCTATTTTCTGTATATATTGTATGAACTAAATTTAATCAATCATGTTGATTCATAGATAGTACTTTTTTTAAATCAGTATTAAATTTTTTTAAAAAGTTATTTGCTTTTTCAATATCTTTAATTTTAAATTTAGGAGTTAATTGTGGACTTAATTTTATTAATGTATTTTGTAATAATAAGTGTTCTTTTAACTTTTGTGTTTCTAGTTTTTGAAAATTATTCTTATATTGTCTTTCAGCAACATAACCTAAATCTCGTAATACTGTTTCACGATTAGGAGTAAAACTATAATTCATTAAATAACGTTTATTACCAATAATTTTATCTGTTAAAATTTCTTTTCCACTTACTTGACTAATAATTTCTTGTAAATTTTTTGCTTCTTTAACGCCAATTTGTTCTAATGTTTTAGTTTTTTGTGTTAGTTTAATAAATTTAGTAGTACGATAACCACGACTAATTTTATTAAGTCCAGCAAATGCAGGTAGTATATTAAAGAAAGTATTTCATTTTGTTACATTTCCTTTTAAATAATCATAAACTTGATTAATAGTAAAATCAGTTGTAGCATAAATACCAAAATTAATGGCACTTGCAATAAAATCACTTGCACCTAATCCAAGGGCTACGCTTTCACTTAATCCACCAGTAAAAGGAGCAAGTGCTACTGCTATTACTTGTACACCAATCATTTCTAAAATTTCTCATCAAAAACTTTTATTTTCTTGTTGTTTACTTATTCTAGTATGTTTGGGTTTATTTATGTTTAAAAGTATTGCTGTATTAGTTGTACCTATTGGCATGGTATTAATTTCCTTTATTTAAGAGTTATTTTAATTTGATTTGTTGTTCCTTTATAATTTAAGTCATTAACATTTGCAGTAATAGTTATATATAAGTCACCGGCTTTTTGTTTTTGATTACTTACATTAGTTTTTCCTTGTGCATCACTAAAATATTTAATAGTTGAATTTGTTAAATTTGGATTTAATGATTTAACTTCATTAGTACTTTTTATTTGTGTATTTAATTCACTATTATTGTTATTAACATTTGCAGTAATATCAATTGTTAAACTTGTAATTTTAGTTTTTAAATCAGTTTTTTCTGTTTTAATAACTCCACATAACATTCATCTTGATGTTGTTTCATTATTAGAAATATATGGTATTGCTTCTCCAACAACTTCACCAGCAACTTTATATGCTCTTCCTGCTTTATCATCTTTAATAAAATCTACATAAATAACTGTATTTTCTATCATGTATCTTTTCATTGCTCTTGGTGTTGCTAAAATAAAGGTCATTAATTGTTGTTCATTTTTATCATTAGTAAAAACCATATAGTCATCAAGAACGATTTCACATAATACACCTTTTACATATAAATTATTTCCATTTAAACGTAATTGTTGTGCCAACTGATTATCAGTAATTAAACCTTTATTATCTGCTAAATAAACTAAACTATCATAAAGACCATTAGTAATAAAAAATTTACTATTTGCAATATTTCTAAATTGAAACAAAGTATTTCAAGCAGATAACATTGATTTTAAATAGCCTACTGGTGTTGTATCTTCAATATCGATTTTAGTAGCAAATTTTGCAATTGCTTGTGTATCATCAATTGCCAATTTATCTGCTAAATCATTTGCAACTTCATATTGCATACTATCTAATAAATTTTGACCATTATTTGCTTTTAAATCTACATCTGTAATAATTTCTCCTGCAAGATATTTTTTAGTTATTTTTTTACTAATTTTATCTGTATCAACATATGGTAATTCATATCTTTTACTTTTATCATCTCAAGGAATAATTTTTACTTCTGGTTTTTTTGGTTTTTTAACAATAAACTCAATATTTACTGAGTCAACAATTTCAGTAGGAAAAAAGTTTGCCCATGGACTATTTGAAATTTTAAAAAACTCTATAAATTCTGGTGCTTCTACTAATCTCTCTGTATTGTCTAAATTTTGATTAAATGGTACTGACATTTTATTTCTTCCTTTCATTTATAAATAATTTTTCTTTTTATAATTAATTAAAAAATTTTCTTTATCATTTGGTTTATTATTAATAATTATTTGTTTATTGCCACCTGTATTAATTGTTTCTTTAAATACTGGTTGTTCTTTAATCATTTTTTTAATAGTTTCTTCAATTTTTGAATTTTCTAAATTATTAGTTTTAAATTTTAAATAATCATAAAATTCAGTTTTAACTTGATATTTTTTAAATATATTAATCATTTCTTTTTCTTTAATTTCTTGATTAAGTTTATTTAACTTATTTTCTGCTTCATTAACTTTATTTTCTATTTCTTGTTGAGCATTATTTTCAGTTAAAGGTTCAGTTGTTTGTTGAACATTATTTTCATTTTCTAACATTTAACATTCTCCTAATCTTATCCCAGTAATCAATCTTTAACTAATTGTGGCATTTCACTTATTAGTTTTTTATAATCATTAACAGCATTTTCTAATGTATTGATATCAGAAAATTTAAAACAATTATCAATATGTAAATCAAAATCTCTATCAATACTGATATCTTGTTTTCTATATTTTTCATTAAATTCAATTTTTGTCATATTATTTTTCTCCTTTATTAATTTTTTCATTTAATTTTGCTAATTTTTTTTGATGTTTTATAATTTTGTTATTTGCTCTAACATGTTTTGGAGTTGTGATAAATCTTTTTAATAAAACAATAATTTCTCTGCAAATTAATGTTCCAACACTTGTTCCAATAATTATTAATTCATGTAAAAATTCTTTCATTTCAATATTTTCCTTTCAACTATTTATTTTTAATTTTTAATTATTCATCAAATTGACCACCATTAATTCTTTCAATCATTGACTGTGAATTACTTATAATTTTTACTAATACAGATATTTCTTTATTTAATTGTTCCATTCTCTCTTTATATGTCTGAATTTCATTATTATAATATTCAATAATTTTTTCTTTATTCATTGCTTTTCACCTCCCTTATAAACTCATGTGATTGTAATCTCAATTTAATGAAGCATTATCATTATTTAATGGTACTTCGCTCATATTATCACTACCATAATATTGACTTGCAGTTTCACTATTAATAGTAAATCTATTGTCATTAATTAATCTTGCAGTTTCATCATTAAATGATGTTTCTTACATTTCTTCATTATGATTTGTAGTTTCCATAGGTATTAAATTATGGATAATTTCACTTGCACCAGCAATTATGGTAGGTACTGCATAAGCATTATTAAAATCATTATTAATACCCATAGCACCACCACTTGATATTAAACATCCACCAGTAGCCATATTACAAATCTTTCTTATTGTTTCAAATTTATTAGGTACTAACTCCGTTAATCCATTAATAAGATTTGATATACCATAAGCATTTAATGAAATATAAGTATCTCAATCCATTAATGACTGATTTTCTTGCTTATTTAATAATAATCATGGAGGACCCTCAGTTGTAGTTGTAGTAGTTATTGGAGTTGGTGTTCTTGGAATAATAGGATTAATATTATTTTCAGTTCATTTACTATAATTTGCTAAACCAATTATTCCTAAACCTAATAGTATTTTTTTACTACTATTAATTGAACCTAATAATGGATTATCTATTACTTGACCATAATAAGCACTTGTACCAATCATTGCACAAATTGGACTTATTCCAGTTCTAATTAATTTAGTTAAAGTATAATTTGATTGATTTTCTATACTTGGCATTTTCTATTCTCCTTTAATTTCTAATTTTTTAACTGTTACTTTAATTCAACCTTGATAAAAATCATTATCACCAACTATTAATGCAACATTACTTTCTGGGTCAGAAACAATTATGTGTTTGGATTTAACATTTGGGTATTGTCTTAAAATAATTGCTCTAATATCATTACTTGTATGAATTTCTTTTGGAAATGGTGATAATATTTCAATTTCATCTTTATTTTCAAACAAAGTAGGTAATATTATCATTAGTCAAATTCACCTCTTTCAAGTCTTATAATTCAGTTTTCTAACTCATAAAGTTTGGATGAATATTCTATTAATGAATTATTTAATAAATCTATTCTTTCTTTCATAGAAATAATTAATTTTTCTTTATTCATAATCAAATTCACCAATTTCAATATTTTTGTTTTTTATTTTAATTAAAAAATCTTTTAAACATATTTTTTCTCATATATAAAATTCTATTTGTTTAAAATATTTAACATTAGATATTTCATTTGTAAGTCATGTTATTCGTTCTTCTAAATCTTTAATTAATTTTTCTTTATTAATACAATTTTTATGTCTTGATTTATTAATTTCATCAACTTTAATTCTATTTTCTTTACAATATGCTCTTCCATATTCATCAAATTGCTCATCTGTCATATTTTCACATTGTCTTTGTCTTTGTTCATTTTTAATTTCATCATAATATGGTTCATGAATAAATTTTTCAAATGTTATTGTTTCAGTTCATGTACATCTATTCATTATTTATTCTCCTTATTTGATTATTTTTTTTCTAAATTTTTTGCAATTGAATTTAATAATTTTAAAACTTTATATTCATTTTTTAATTCTTTAATAATAAATATTAAAAATATTATTAGTGTTATACTTGTTATTAATATTGGTACTATTAATAAAATTTTTCATAATATCATTTTTTACTCTTTTCATTTTTTAAATCATTTAACATTAATTGAACAAAATGCACGATTTTTAGGAATATTTAAAGTATTAAAAATTTGACCAGTTACTAAAATTTCATCATTTTTGTTTAATAAAATACAGCGTCTATAAAATTTTGGGTTGTTAAAAATTAAAGTAACATAGTTTAAACCATTTCATTGACCACGAACACTATAATATAATTCTTTATTAACTTTTTCGTAATATTTTGCTTCAATAGTGTTACTCAGTTTTACTTTTAATTTGACATAATTTTCTTTATCTTTCATTTTTAGAATTCCTTAAATAGTATTGAATATGTTTATATGCATCTTGTTCATGTTTTGTTAATTTTATATTTCCTTTATAATTTTCTATTTTAGTTTTATTTTTTGGTTCACTTTCTAAATAATCTCAATTCATAACATCTTCTACTAATACCATTAATGCACCAATAATTTTAGGTGTTGCTAATGGATTAGTTAATAATTGTTTTGAACTTAAAAAGAAATTTTCTACAATAATTAATATTTTTTGATTAATAAATTGTTTTTGAATTAATTGAAAATATTCTTTATACATATTTTTACTTTCTAAAACTGTTTTAGTTTTAAATATTTCATTAAAAATAATATTATTAGTTTCATTTGAATATATAACGATTCCATTATTACCAATTCCAGCAGGGTCAATTCCAATAATTAAGTCATATTGCATATTAATCAAATTCTCTGCATTGTATTTTATTAATTAAAATTTTAATAATATCAATTGAACCTTTTAATTTATTTAAATAATATATGTCTTTTTCTTTATTATATTGTTCTATATCACTATCTAAAATTAAATTTAATCAACTAATTAATTTTTCTTTATCCATATTTATACCTCCTACTTAACCTAATATTTAAAATACAGTCATAACAAATTGCTTTACCATTTTTATCTCTTAAAAAATATTTTCTTGTTTTTATATCATTAGTATTAAAGAATAAATAATCTAATTTATTTTGTTTACATGTTCAACAAAAATACTTTTTCATTATGATTTGAAATTTCCTTATAAGAAGTAACTATATAATTAATTGGTAAATCATCATGTTTATATGGATTATTTATTTTAAAACCTTTTCTGTTTTCTTCTCACGTAATGTTATATTTAAAACAAGGATTAGTAATTTTAGTTTTGTTATCTGTTATTTCACCGATAAATCAACTATTATGCTGGTCATAAAATTTTAATGGTTCAAGTTTTATATCATTAAGATAATATTCTTTTGGAGCAGTTGGTTTATTAACAGTTATTTTTTGGTCTTTAATATATGGTTCTAATAATTTTATTAATTCATTACCACTTAATTCTCTTTTAATATTTTCTAAATTAAAAACTCAATATGTATATTTATCATCAGCAATAAAACTATTATTTTTAACCATTCATTTTGGACATTGTAATTTATATTCACCATAATCAATAAGAATAGATTGTGGTCTATCTTTAACAATTTGTTCTTTTTTAAATTATATTTGCATAATAATCCTTTCCTAATATGTTCTGTTGCTTCTAGCATAAAGAACATATATTTTGATTTTTAGATTATTAATAATACTACTATTCGTTTTATTCATTCCATGAAAACTGGGCTCAAAAATAAATTATGAAATTTTAAAAAACATTGAGGCATTCGATTCAATATTTATTTAATTTGTGTTGAACAAATTAATATTTTAATTGAACCGGCACCGCTCAATTTTTTTTACAAGTTTTAAATTTATTTTCTCGCCCAAAAAAATTTTTTCAAAAAAATAAAAAATAAAACCAACACTTGCTCACTGGGGAGTGGCAAGGTTGGTTAAATAAAGAATAGAATTAATACAATAGGTCCCTACAACAGGTCTATATATACTAGTTTCCAATTCGCTCCCACCCCAAGAATTACCATTAATGGTTAGTATATTTTATTAGGTATCACTCCACTTTTTATTTATCCATGCAAGTCCACATACTAGCTACTATTTTTAACAACTGTGTTGTAGTTCACTTTTTTAGTTCCCTAACACGTGTTGATAATAGCGTTAAAGACGGTTATTAATTATTAACTTCTCCTACTTGGTCACTGCGTGTAGTAGATATTTAAAGGATGTTAATAATAAAAATTTTAAAATTTTACAATTACAAAAAAAGACAAGATTATTTCTTGTCTTTTTCCTTGTTAATAATTTTTATTTTATCTTTTAAATGTATATTTTTTAAAATACGTCGAATATAAATTTAAATTTAAGGGTAAAAGAGAATTTAATTTGTCTATCATCATTTTTAAATGGTAATTTTGGAAATAAGTTACTAATATAATAATTAATTATTTCGTAAATTTGACAACCGCCCAGTAACTTATAAAAGAAGAATTTATGAATATTTTGATGAAAAATTACAAAAATGAGTTCGTGTTTGTTTAGTTGATGAATGACTAGAATTACCTAAATATAAAAGAATTGGTGAAGATGTTGAACAAACTATTATTGAATATTTTGCTGACGGAAAAAGATATCATGATATTTGTGCTATTTGTAAAAAAGCAGGTATTAGTGTTAGCACTGTTCATAGAGTTTTTAAGAATTTAGAAGTAATTGAAGCAAATCCAGTAAAAGTAAAATTAGAAAAAAATCAACCTATTTTTGTAGCAATTGATGATGGACATCGAAAGTTTTGAGATTTTAAACGTAAAGGTATAAAACACTCTATGAGATTAATAACAACATATACAGATAATATTAATCACAAAGTACAAAATAAAAGAGTAAAAGCAATTATAAGACCAACAAGAACAGCAATTGGAGTTAAAAAGACTGTTGAATTTATTAAAGAACATTGTAAAAAATTTTATGAAAATGTTGAACAAGCAAAAATAATTATTTGTGGTGATAGTGCAGGGTGAATTAAAGATGTTGCAGATTATTTAGGTGCTGAGTTTATTTTAGATAAATTTCATTTAATTAGAAGATTATATCTTGGAATATTGGCTGGAAATAAAGGAAAATATTTAAAAGAATATAATCACTGTAAAAATTTAATTAATAATGGTAAATATGATGAATTAATTGACTATTTATATAATCAATTAGATAATCATAAAAAATTAAAGAAAAAATATTTTAAAAATAATAAACAAGGTATTGAAAATCAAGGTAAGAAATGAAATATTGGTTGTTATACTGAAACAAATATTTGACATGTTTTAAAAGAAATGCTTGGTAATAGAACATATAATATTTTAATTTATATTAAAATGGTTATTTTTAAATGTAATAAAATAAATTTAGAAACATAATTAATGAATGTAATAATTACTTATTATTTCACAATTTGCAATAGCATCTCAAAAATTATTATTTTTTATTTTTCTTTTTAAACCAATAATTAAGAATGTTAATGACAAAATTATAGAAATAAAAATTGGAACTACAATTGTAGAAAAAATAACTGCAATTTTTAACCATAATAAAGAATAATTATAAGAATTATGAATAATATAATAACTTCCAAAATTATTAAGGCAAATATTGTTATTAGTTAATATATAATATCAACTGTATTTACTTCATAAAGTAAAACCATTATATTCATATATTAAAGGTTCTGTATTTTTAACTAAATGATTACTTTTAATAGTTACTAGTTCTTTTCCATGAAATAAACCTAGTAATAATAATCCTGCAATAATAATTAAAATAGTTAAAATAAATAGTACTACAGTCAATAACTGTAATTTTTTAAGTGCTTTAATTTTCATTTTTAAATTCTCCTTAACTTTACTTCATAAGTTTAACATTTAACAAACTTAATTATAAGTATTTTAGTTGCAATATTTTTAAAAAAATTATATCATTTAAATACAATTTCATAAAAATCCAAATTATTTCTTGTCTAACATAATAATAAGACTACAACGATTTAATTTATTCCGGATTTTTGACAATCTCCCAAAATCTTTTATATTTTTCTTTCTTTTTATAAATCTAAATTTTATATCTTTAAACATATTTTCTTCCTTTTAAATTTATTTATTTATGTTCACTATTGTATTATTCAATCGTAATTTTCCATAAATTGCCAATATAAGTGCATCATTAACTTTATCTAGTTCACTCTCATTAATAAAAATACCATTAATACCATTTTCACCAATACTACCATCACCTTTACCAAAATAACTTAACTTTAAATCTAAATTCAAACTAGATAAATCAACAGCATAAAAATGTCATATTTTTATTGAAGTTTTATTAGCATAGTAACTACCAAGTCTATAAATACAATCAAGTTTTAAGCTTCTAATATTAATTCCTGTTTCTTCTAAAATTTCATTCTTAACAGTTTCTAGTGATGATTTACCTAATTTACAACCACCTGTTAGAGTACTAAAAAATGATATCTTTTTATTTTCAAATAAAGGATTCTTTTCTTTCATTAATAAAAATCAATATTGATTGTATTTATATACAAAAGGTAAAACTGCAACTCCTTCATTATTACATCATGGTTCACTAACACCTGTCATAAAGCCATTAGTAATTAACTTTAAAAATTTGCCCATAATAAACTCCCTTTACTATAAGTAATATTATAACATTAACTTAAAATTGAATTTCAAATTTTATACTAACTAAAAATAAAATTTATCCCAAATATTAATGAAAAAAATCATAAATAATTCCCTACTAAGATAATAGTTAATATATAATTTATTTATTATATAAAAATAAATAGGAGGAACAATAATGATTTACACAATTAATAATTTATTTATTAATAGTAACGATAAAACTAAAAAAATACCAACACAAGTAACTGTTAACGGTTGGGTTCGTTCTAATCGAAATAGTAAAAAAGTTGGGTTTTTAGATTTAAACGATGGTTCTTCAATTAATAACTTACAAGTAGTATATGATCCAAATTTAGAAAATAATAACAATTTAACTAATGTTACTACTGGTAGTGCTGTTACTATTACTGGTAATTTAATTTTAACACCAAATGCAAAACAACCATTTGAACTAAAAGTAATTACTGCTACTGTCTACAACATATGCGCTAATGATTATCCAATCCAAAAAAAAGAACATACAAATGAATTTCTTCGTGAACACGCACACTTACGTGTTCGTACTAATACTTTCTTGTCATTATTTAGAATTCGTGATCAAGTATCATGATCTATTCATAAATTTTTCCATGATAATCAATTTATTTACCTACATAGTCCTCTTATTACAGCTAATGATGCTGAAGGTGCTGGTGAAAATTTTATTGTTACTACTATAACTAATGATAAATATGAAAAGGATTTTTTTGGGAAAAAAGCCTCATTAACTGTTAGTGGTCAGTTAAATGCTGAAGCCTACGCTCAATCTTTACAAAAAGTTTACACATTTGGACCAACATTTCGTGCTGAAAAATCTAATACTACACGTCACGCAGCAGAATTTTGAATGGTAGAACCAGAATTTACCTTTAGTAATCTACAAGATAATATTATACTAGCCCAAAAACTAATAAAAACTGTTATTAGAGATGTTCTAAATAATTGTAATTCTGAATTAAAATTCTTAGAACAAAAACAAGAAACTAAAAATGAACAATCACTAATTGAAAAATTAGAAAAAATTGCCGATTTTAAATCTGATTTTAAAGTTATTACTTATACAGAAGTCATTGAATTACTTTTAAATGCACAAAAAAAAGGAAAAAAATTTGAATTTAATGAAATTAAATGAGGAATTGATTTACAATCAGAACATGAAAGATATTTATGTGAAGAAATAACTAAACAACCAACTTTTGTTATTAACTATCCACAAACCATCAAAGCTTTTTACATGAAACTTAATCCAATTGATAGTAATCATCCACAACAAAAAACAGTGGCAGCTATGGATTTATTAGTGCCAGGGATTGGTGAATTAATTGGTGGTTCTGTTCGTGAAGATAATTATGAACAATTACTAAAAAATAAAACTCAATTCAAAATTGAAGGTAATGATCTACAATGATATTTTGATTTAAGAAAATATGGATATGCACCAAGTGCTGGTTTTGGTTTAGGTCTAGAAAGATTTTTAATGTTTATTACTGGTATTAATAATATTAGAGATGTTATTCCTTTTCCTCGTACACCAAATAACTTATTATTCTAAAATAATAATATTTTAATAATATCTTTTTAAATTAAACTTATAATGTTATTTAAAACTCCTATTACTACATTAAAATCCAACATAATATATAATTAATTTAGTATTAAATAATTATTTAATAAGTTAAAAAAAAGAAAGGATATTTATATGCCAAAATCATATGAAATTATAAAAACAATATTAAAAAATAATACTTTTAAATTAAAAAGTAAACGTTTAAATTTAGAAATAATGATTGATTATAATCAAAAAGATCTAATTAATGTTCAACACTCAATTTACAATAGTTCAAAAGCAACCATTTTTTCTAAAGAATTACAAGAATTTTTAAAAAATGCTTACCATAATGCAGTTGCATCTAAAAAAATAGATATCCCATGAGTAATAACAGCAACTTTTAATTTACCAAAATTTGAAATTAATCAAAAAAAATTACCAAATTTATCATATATAACTGAAATTAATGACTTAAAAAATAAAATTATTAAAGAAGGTATAACTATTAAAAATGATGAAACATACTTTGAAATTAAACTTTCTTTAAAAGAAATATGTGAAAACTTTAATATTGAAAATTCTAACATAAAAGAATTACTAAATAATTGCTTAAAAATCCCAGATAATAATTTTGAAAAAATCAAACAACAAAGTAATTTAGATACTAAAGAAAACAAAACTTATAATTATCATTCTGTTCAATTATAAATAATTAAAAATGATTTTTTACTTCTATAATTTTTACCCTATATGTTTCTTTAATACCTTTAATATCAACAATATCACCAACAACACAATTCATAATTGATAGTGCTAATGGGCACTCATTAGAAATTAATCCTTCAAATGGATTACTTTCAATACTTCCAACAATTTTAAATTTTTCTTCTGATTCAGAAACAATTTTACCATGTTTAATTTTTACAATTGTTACTCAACTACCAACACGAACTGCTTTGATATTACTATTTTTACGTTGTTTTTGTTCTTCAAGAATAACAGCACTAGTAATAATCGTTTCAAGTTCTTGAATGCGTGCTTCATTTTTGCCTTGCTCTTCACGCGCACTAGTATAATCAGCATTTTCTGATAAATCGCCATCACCCCTAGCTGCTTTTAATCGTTCTTTTATTGATTCACGTTCAACATTAATTCGTTTATATAATTCAGTTTTTAACTTTTCTAAACCTTGTTCTGAAATTATTATTTCTTTATTTTTGTTAATTTCGCTCATTAAATGCCTCCATTTATATAATTTAATATTTTAAATATTTTAAGAACGTAAATAATTATATCATAAGGATAAATGGTTTTAAAAAAAGTATTCTTTTGAATACTTTTTTTAAAACCATTTACTTTATTAATTTTTCTTCTTTTAATAAAGAAATAATTTCTGATTTAACTTCTTCAAGTTTTTTATCTTCTACTTTTTCATCCATTTTTGTAATAATAAAAGCAATTTTACTAAAATTTTTTGCTTGTAAACCTAGAAAATTAAGAACTGACTTAGCTTTAACTTTAGTTTCATTACCAGTAAGTTTTACTGACTTCGTAATATCTGCATTATCAGGTAATTTAATGACTTCTACCTCAATATTTTTATACTTACTAATAGCAGCTGCAATTTTGGCTATTGGTCGTGCATGTAAACCAATCTTTTTTTCATCATCAATTTGCACAACATAAATAATACAATTCATTTTTTTCCTCCAAGATTTCTTAAAAATTTGTATAATATAGTTTATTTATAACATATTTTTTATTTTTTTTAAAAAAATAAATAATTTAAATTTTTCTTATTAAAATAATGACCTAGTAAATATTCAATTTTTTACAAATAAATTTTAATTTTTTTTAAAATAAATAAATAAATATGGTATTATTTATTAGTTAAAACATTAATAAGGAGAAAATAACTATGGCAAGAAAATGTGCTTTAAGTGGTATTGGTCCACTAGCTGGTAACAACCGTTCGCATGCGATGAACTCTTCTAGAAGAAAATGAAATCCAAACTTACAACCAGTAAAAATTGGTGGAAAAACTTTAATGATTAGTGCTCGTACTTTAAAAACTTTAAAGAAAAATAATGCTTTAGATAATAAAAAATAAAGTTATTTTATCTTTTGAAATATATAAATAAAGAATACTAATAAAAGAAAGAAATACTTTTCTTTTATTTTTTATATTAAATTAAAAATATTTAATAAAAAATATTAATAATATAGTCTAGAACCTACATTTTTTATAAAAATGAAATAATTTTTCTAGTTTTTATTAATTATATTGTTATAATACGTGTATGATAAAGAAAACTCTCAGTTGGGTGGATTTATATGCTAAAAAAAAGAATTTTGTCATTATTTTGATTAATCACAATGATTAGTATTTTTATTGTAACTTTAGTTAGTCATAAACCCTATTTTATTATGGGGGGTTCAACTTCAATAGCACCTTTAATGCATACATTAATGGAAGACTATCCCGATAATCATAAAGAAGCAGACTTTACTTATAACAGTTTAGGTTCAGATGCAGCAGTAATTCCAGTTAATAAAAATATGTTTGGTATTGGCTGACTTTCAAAAGAATATACAACTCCTAATAATAATTTAATTTCTTTTGTTTTATCAAAAGATGGTATGATTTTAGTTTATAATTTGCCACAAGATTGCTTAGGTAATAATAAACCTCTAAATTTTACACAAGATAAAGTAAAAAAAATGTATTTATCGAAATCACCTATTTTCTGAAGAGATTTATTTCCACAAAATATTTCAGAACCAAATCAAGGTTGAATCAAACCAACTTGTAACCTCAAAATTTTACCTTATACTAGAGAAAATGGTTCAGGAACACGAGATGTTTTTAAGGAAAAAGTTCTGGGTGATTCAAAAGCATATTATCCACAAGCAATAACTGTTAATTCAAGTACACAAATGTTTAATATGTCTAGTGGTGGTGTTGGCTATAGTTCATATTCAGATAAAAAACAATTAGATTCGAATAAACAATTCACTAATATTCATATTGCTAATTGAGAAAATATTGCTCCAAGTTTAGACACCATTAAAAATGGTACTTATCAGTTATCACGACCATTTACAGGTTTAATAAATAAAAATTTTAAACAAATTAATACTTTAGTTAAATTTCTAAAATTCTTGTTTATTCCTGACTATCCAGGTCATAACGAATACGTAGTTCCTGCTTTTTCAGAAACTCAGTACGCACAATCAGCAGTACCATTAACTGACAAATTAAATTATGATTTAAATCAGTGATTAAACAATTTTCCATAAAGGAGTATTAATAAATGAAATCCAAATCTTTTAAAAAGTTTTGACATAAAATAACTTTTAATCATTTTAATAAAAATCATGATCCAAAAAATGTTTTTATTAGTGAACAAAAAAAACATACTTATGATCTGATTGCTAAAATTTGTGTATTGTCTATATCTTCATTAGCACTAATTGCCGCTTCATTATTAATTGGTTTTATTATCGGTCAAACATTTAGTAATATGAGTTTTCTAAATTGATTTAAAATGTTAGGAAATAGTAAATGATTACCTAGTGCTAATAGTTTTGGTATTATTGCCTTTATCGTTGCCACTTTTTGAGTTGCACTATTTTCAATGATACTTGCTGTTCCTTTAAGTTTACTAACATCATTATTTATATGTGAATTTTTACCACCAAAATTAAAAAAAACAACATTAACTTTAGTAGAATTATTATCTGGTATTCCTTCAATTGTTTTTGGTGCTTTTGGTTTAATGACCATTGGCCCTATTTTTGTAAAAATGGGAGCACCAACCAAAGAAAATATGATGACAGCAAGTTTTATTTTATCAATGATGGCATTACCAACAATTATTTCATTATCTGTTAATGCTATTACTCGAGTACCAAAATCTTATCTATATGCATCATTAGCACTAGGTATTAGCAGGACTGACACTAGTTTTAAAGTCATTTTTAAAGCGGCAAAAACCAAAATCATTGGTGCAATAATTTTTGGATTCGGAAGAGTCATCGGTGAAACAATGGCCGTTGTTATGATTGCTGGTAATAGTACTCTAACCCCAAATTTTGCACATGGTCCACTTGCATTTTTATTTAGTTCAATTTCTACTTTAGCGGGAGTAATTGGACTAGAAATTGGAGAAGCAGTTAGTTCTCAACAAATATCAGCATTATATGGAATTGGTTTATTTTTATTTATTATAGTTTCAATAATTAACTTTATTGTTTTAATAATTTATAAACGTAGTGATAAAAAAGCAAAAGGTCATAAAAAACCACGAAATTATAATTTAAAAAAAATAAATCTATCTGATAATCAACTAATGTTAACTATTAGTGAAAAAACTATTAAAAATCAAGGCTGAAAACACTTTAAAGACTATTTTCGATTATTCTTTATGGGGCTAGCTTGTTTTATTACTATGGGATTAATTATTTGAATTATTGGTGATATTATTATTAATGGTATCTTCAACATTAGTGGTAATGCTGGTAGTAGCATTTTCAATTTTAATTTTGCAGCTTTAATTTCAACAACTGGTGATGAAGGTTACTTATCAATTATCACAATGACATGTTTATTGGTATTAACAACAATTACTATTGCTATGCCATTAGGTATTATTGGTGCAATTTATCTTCACGAATATGCCAAAAATGGTTGATTTGCTTCAATATTACGTTTTGTGCTAAATACCTTAGCTTCTACGCCATCAATTATCTTTGGTATGTTTGGATTTACTTTTTTTATTACTTTCTTACAAATAAGTTTCTCAGCAATTGCTGCTAGTTTAACATTAACAATTGTTATTTTACCACTTATTATTAGAGCAGTAGAAGATACATTAAAATCAGTACCTATTGAATATCGCGAAGCATCATTAGCACTAGGTGCTAGTAAATTTGAAACAATAAGAAAAGTAGTTATTCCAGCTGCCATTGGTGGCATTATTACTAGTATGATTTTATCAATGGGTAGAATTATTGGTGAATCAGCACCAGTTTATCTAACATTAGGAAGCACTGTTGCTTTTCCCAATAAAGGTTTCTTAAGTTCAGGACAAACTTTAACAACCCATATTTTATTAGTTAATAAAGAATCAAATGACCCTAATAAATTAGGAAAGATGTACCAAACAGCACTAATAACAGTTATACTAATATTTATTTTAAACTTTATAGCAAAACATTTTGAAAAAAGTTTAACAACAGGAATCGGGGTGAAAACAAAATGCTCAATTGAATTATTAAAAGAAAAAATGAAAGCAAGAAAGAATCAACGAATAGCAATAAAAAAAGAAAAGTAAATGTAATTAAACCTTACTTTTTAAAAGTGAAAGATAAATTTAAGAAAAAACCAAATAACAAATCAAATAATTTATCAAATATAGAAAATATTCCAAAAAGTAATTATGTTTTTACTATTAAAAATTTAAATTTCTTCTATAATCATGGCAAAAAACAGGTTTTATTTAATATAAATTTAGAAATAAGTCGTAATCAAGTAACCGCTTTTATTGGACCAAGTGGTTGTGGCAAATCAACATTACTACGAACTTTAAATAGAATGAATGATTTAATTGATGGTGTTAAAATTAATGGACAAATATTATTTAATAATGAAGATATTTATGAAAATAAAAAAAATATTATTTCATTACGAACTAAAGTTGGAATGGTATTTCAAAAACCTAATCCCTTTCCAATGTCAATTTATGAAAATGTGGCATATGGCCCAAAAAATCAAGGCATTAAAAATAAAAAGATTCTAAATCAAATTGTCGAAGATGCTTTAAAAAAAGCGGCTTTATGAGATGAAGTTGCTCAACACTTATTCGATTCAGCATTATCATTATCAGGTGGACAACAACAACGTTTATGTATTGCTCGTGCTATTGCCCTAAAACCAGAAGTACTATTAATGGATGAACCAACTTCAGCTCTAGATCCGATTGCCGCATCTAAAATTGAAGACTTAATGAATGATTTAAAATCAGACTTTACAATTATTGTTGTTACACATTCAATGCAACAAGCAGCACGAATTTCTGATAAAACTGCCTTTTTCTTAAATGGAGAAGTCATTGAATATAATAATACTAAAAAAATATTTTCACGACCAAAAGATAAAAGAACAGAAGATTATATTACCGGCAGATTTGGTTAAAAATATATATAATTAATTATAGAGAAAGGAGGAAAAAATGAAAATAATTAACCGTAGATTTGATTTAGATATCATAAATTTAAAACAAAACTTATTAACTTTATTAAAAGAAGTAAAAAAAGAACATAAAGACGCTTTAATAGCAATGGAAACCCAAGATTTTGACATGTCAAAAAGAATTGTTGAAACCGATAAAGAAATTAGAACAGTCGCTGAAAGTTTAACAATTACTGCAATTTGAAGTATTGCTCAACAAAATCCTTTTGCTACTGACTTAC
This sequence comes from Spiroplasma endosymbiont of Thecophora atra, assembly GCF_964019735.1. Lineage (NCBI taxonomy): Bacteria > Bacillati > Mycoplasmatota > Mollicutes > Entomoplasmatales > Spiroplasmataceae > Spiroplasma > Spiroplasma endosymbiont of Thecophora atra. Next base: position 931,440 of record NZ_OZ026464.1, read on the forward strand.
GTACTATTATTGGCTATATGAATATTATTCGTGATTTAGAACGTATTTCAAATTATGCTAAAAATTTATCCAAATTTAATGTCAAATATAAACCAGAAATTAAATTAACATCTCAATTATCAGGATTAATGAAAAAAGTATTTAAAATGATGGATTTAATTGGTGAATCTATAAATGAAAATGATATTAATAAAGCTTATCAAGCAGCAGAATATGATATTGATATTGATAATCGTTTTCGTGAATCAATGAAAAACATTGTCAATATGTTAAAAGTAAACAAAAATAATGATCAACTCTCTCAATATACATCAACAATGCAACAGTTGAAATATATTGAAAGACTAGGTGATCACTTAGTTAACATTTGTGAAACAATAGTATATATTATTAAAGGTAAATTTTATGATTTATCTTCAACAAAAATATCTGAATAATTTATCAATCAGTGTTAAAATAATTATTTTTTTGCAAGTTTCATTTAAATATTTTTAAGTCATACTTTAATATGATAATATTTATTATTATTTTATTTTTAATTGTATTAAATTAAGGTATGATTTTTTAATTTAATATTAAAATTTCTAAAAAGGAATATTTAACTTAGTTCTTCTATTTTAATATTACTATTAATATTTTTTTTGTTATCTACATTTTGCTTATTTTTATTATATAATAAAGAAATTCCTATTATTAAACCAATTAAATTTAATGTTAAAAATAATAATATGATGCCTAATGCATTATTACTATTACATAAACTTATACCTCAAATTAAAAATACTATTCAAATTACTAAACATATTCATATAATAAATGTAATTAAACCAATACTCATTACCTTGCACCTTTTTCTTTCTAAAAAATAATTAAACTAAATAAAATATAGTATTTTCTATTAGATTCTTATAATTTAATATTTTTTTCTTTATACAAGTATTTACTCTATATAAATATAAGAAAAATGCATGAAAATATGCATTTTTCTTATATTTATTAAATCAACCCCCATCTATACCCTTTTCTTATGATCAATTTATTTCATTTGGTTTCATTGGTTTTTCATTATTCTTTACACTAATAATTTTACCATTTTTAACGTTAATAACAGTATTTGCAACATATTGGAAGTTAGGATTATGAGTAACCATAATAATTGATGTTTTATATTCTCGATTAACATCCAATAAAATCTCTAATACCTTACACCCCATTTCCTCATCAAGTGCTCCTGTTGGCTCATCACAAAATAAAATTGTCGGATTTTTTGCTAGTGCTCTACCAATCGATACTCTTTGTTGTTGTCCACCTGATAATTGACTTGGAAATTTATTCATATGCTCATCCATTTCAATAACTTGAAAAATATCATCAATACTCATATTTTTATTTTTATTTTTAGCAAGATTTTCACCAACTTCAGCATTTTCACGAGCAGTTAAGTTAGTTAATAAATTGTATTGTTGAAAAATAAAACCAACATTATCTCGTCTAAATTTAGTTAAATGACTATCTTTTAATAAAGATAAATTGTATCCCGCCACAAAAACATCACCAGTATTAGATTTATCCAATCCCGAAATAATATTTAATAATGTTGTCTTACCACTTCCCGATGGTCCTAAGATAACAACAAAATCACCTAATTTAATTTTTAAATTAACTCCTTTTAATACTTCATATTCTAAGTCTCCAGTTAAGTAAGATTTTTTAACATCAAATAATTCAATAACATTAGTTTGAGTATCAGGAGTATTATTAGTCATTGATATAATTTTACCTGCTAAAATTTCTTTTGAATGAGTTTTTGTTAATTTTTTAATTGCTTTTTGATTATCTTTAAAAGCTTGCAATTTGGCTTTATTAGCTTCTATTTCTTCCTTTGATTCTGGTTTATCATGAGATTTATGGGTTACTGGTGGTATTGCACCTTCATTTTTAGATACTGACTTCTTTGTAAAACTAGATTCTAACTTATTTTTAGTTACTTGTTCACTTGAATTTTTAGTGTTTTTTTTATCATTTTTCATGTTTTTATTCCCTTCTGCTTTTAATCAATTTCATTTAAAGTTTTAATTGGATTAATCTTCTTCATGGCATATCAATCAATAATAAAGGTTGTTGCATAAATACCAAAGACAATTAAACCAACCACAAGCGGTAATCATCAAACAAAGAATAATGGTAAAACCCATGTTGTATTAGCAGCTAAATAGTTAAGAATAAACTTAACAATTATTCATCCTACGGGAAAACCAATAACAAACATAACAGCAATCACTGGTAAATACATACCAATAACAATATTAGTTATTTTTGCATCACTATAACCAAGTGTTTTCATTGTTGCTATTGTTTTACGATTTTCATAAATTACTAAATTACTTGTTAATAAAATAATAAAGAACGAAATGATTAATGAAAAGATAATAAATGCAACCAATACTGTATCAACTAAAGCAGTAATTTGATTTAACAACTGATGATGGATATCTTGTGGCGTAATATTAACAGCACTACCTGCACCATAACCTTGATAAGTACCAGAACCATCAGTACCACCATTTAAACCAAAAGCACTGTAATCTCCATACATTTGCGAAGTTGAAAATGAATTAGTTATATCTGGTAATGATTGCGAATTTGAAAATTTAAAATTAAAAATTGGATTTTCATTTTCAAATATTTGATTAAGTTTATAAATAACGGGATCATTTAATTGATTAAGAAAATTTTGATATTCATTAAATAATTTTAATTTACCAAAATCAACATCACAAGTTGTTTTTTTGTCTTCTCATTCTTTTTTAAATAATAAAAATAAAAATTCTTTTGTTTTATTAAATGATAAAACTTTATCAGCATTAGTTTTACTAATATAAGCATTAGGTTGACCATAACCATTATATATACCAACTACTTTATACGTTGGTGTTTTAGAACTTATCTTATCATTATAAGAATTAACAACCTTACCAGCAGTAACTTCTTTTAACATATTTGTAGCATTAATACCCATATTATCATAAGCCCCATCCTTTAACTCATCAACTTGTGTATAACCAGTTTGTTGTCTTAATAATGTAACATTATTAACATTTTTACTATCACCAACAATGTTATCAATATTAATTTGATCCAAATCAAAAGGTTTCAATTTATTATTATCTTTAAATTTCATAGTATTACCATTACTACTCATTTTAAATTCATCATTTATTTTTAAATTTAATTGTTTAGCAATCGTTTGATTAATAACAAGACTAATACTATCATCACTATTTTCTTGTTCTAAAAGTGGATTTAATGAAGAACCTCCAGCATCATATAATTGCATCATTGAAGGTTTGCCTAACTGTTGTTGATTTTGTAAACCATAAACTTTCATTAAATATTTGTTCTGTTTAAATAATTTTTCAGGAGTACCAATAAAGTAAGTTCCTAATTCATCAGTTTCTTTATCAAAAGGCACAACATTAAAAGCAACATTAAAAGGAACATTGGGATCACTATAAGCTTTGGCAATATTTTGACGAATAAAATATGGGCTTTTAGTATAAGCACCTTGCACTACAGTTTGTCCCATTCTATTATAAAATAAAGCACCAAATCAAATTCCAACTTTATTAATTCAACTATCACGCTCTTTGTCACTAATTTCAGATGCATTATTATTCAATAATTGTGTTTCATTAGTTAAATGTCACGGATATAATTTATCGCTAGTATCAAAACTTAAATTATCAATATCATTAATAAAAGTAGGACCCTTACTTGAGGCATTTTTGTAAGCAGGAATATTACTATTTGCTCAATCTTTGAATTTTGTAATATCTAAATCATTAGGATTAGTACTAATCTTACCAGTCTTCGAAATCGTACCACTAATATTCATTGCCACTGTTGTTCGATAGTTTTGATAAAATTTTCTAATAATATTATAAGTATTCTCACTATAAAAACTGTTAATATTAGTATTTTTTAAAACTGTGTCATACATTGGTAATGCATTTGGTCAAGCCATTTGTACCATAATTCCAACAATCACAGAAGCATCTTTAATATCACTAGAATCTAATCCATTTAAAAAGTTTTTAGTAAGCATTTTACCATTTAAATACGTTAAACCAGTATATCCTAAATCACTAATAGCACCACCGGGATTAGATTCATCTGACATTGGAGCATATGCTTCAGCATTAATATTATTTTCTAATAATTCTTTAACAAAAGTATCATTTAATGGTCCAGAATTATCAAAACGTGGTGGATGTCAATATGTATCACCAGTAGTACTATCAACAGTAGAAGTATAAGTTCAATCATCTTTATTATTTGGATTATAAGTTTTATAAAAACTATATGGAGAATTATAAGTCGGAATGTCATATTCAACTAAGGAGTGATAATTCATACCAGTAAAAGAAAGTAATTTATTATCAGCCATAATTTTTGGACCAATAATAGATGTTGTCATTAACGTTGTTCCTAAAAACATAGTTAATGATGCTGCTGCCATTTTTCCAATTGATGATGTAAATAGTGATAAACGGAATCTTGTTAAAAATCCACGATTAATACTTTTTGTTTTAATAATTCGACTAAAGCGAGAATTAACAGTAGCTGATTCGTTTTTAATTAAATCTATTGGTTTTTTAATAACTGTTAAAGCGCTAATAACTCATGCAATAATTGATAAAAAACCAAATATTAAAATTAAACAATATATAAATCCTAAACCATCAAAAATAAAACGACCAAAATCTAGATTAAAATAGTTGGCAAATGTTTGAACTATAATTACTTGTAAACCACTTGCTGGTAAAAACACTAAAATAGTACCAATAAGTGCTGCTACCATTGGATAAGCTAAAGATGTAATTAAAATTTTAATATTACTATAACCTAATGATTTTAAAATTCCAATTTGTGTTCGTGAATTATCAATATTTTTATAAGTAATTAATATTACTGTAATTCCTGTAATAATTAAAACAATTAACAATAAACCAATTAATAAACTTTTAAATCCAATAATAGTTGCATTCAAAGTAGCAGTACGATTATTAAACGTATACTTATTATTTCCTAACTTATATACTAAAGCAGCATCAGAATCAATAGTATTAATATATTTACTTCTTAAACTTTGTGAAATTAATTTAATATCATTAATTTTACCTATTGTTGATTTTCCAACAAAATAAATTTCGCGATCATTATCAGAAGAAATTGTGATTTTTTCATTAGCTTTATCATATGACCAAATATAATTATTTTTTTCTAACCTTTTACTTAAACCAAATTGCATTGGATCAACGTATAATAAACCTTCACGAGTTTTATTTGGAATTGGTGTAGTTTGATCAATAATTGGAGTTGTGAAATCAGCAGATACACCATATCCAACAATTTTTAATCAATTATAACTACTATAAGCAGCATCATTTAAATCATATCCTGAAACTTTTAAACTACTTCCTAATTGATCTGATTGCACACGAATTGTATCATTAATATGCAAATTATTTTTTTGAGCAAATTCTTTATTAATAACTACCTGTTTTCAACTTGGAGTTTTATCTGGATTTTTACTATCTCCTATTTGATAACCATCACTAATGATTAATTTATCAATACGAGCATCTTGATTATAAGTTAATATTTTTAAAATTCTAGGATTACTATTATTATCTAATTGCATAGTTCTGCCTTCAACACGATCTCATATAAATTCATTACCAGCATCATTTGCAATATTGTTAATATCAAAATCATTCTTTTCATCAACAGCAGTTGTTGATGTTGAGATTTTATTAGAAACAGTTTTTGGAGTAGTATTAGATAAATCAATAACAAAATCATGTAAATTAGATTTTGCAACTAATGTTGAATATTCATCAGAAATTCTTGCTAAACTTGTTTGCATTAATGAAAAAATAGTTGATGATAATAATACTAAAACAATTAAACCAACTAATTGAATTTTATTACGAATTGCTTGTTTAAACGCATTTTTAAAAAGCAAAAATGATTGTTTTTTCATATTCGTTCTTCCTTTCTTTTAAATTTTAAAACAAAAAAAGTTATTGAATTAAAGCCATTTTTCAACCATTAATTAAAGTTTTTAAATCTTGAATAGTTTTAGTAATAAGTAGTGTTAATTGGGCACTTAAAAAATAAGTTAAATTCTTCTTAAAAATAGCAATTAAAAGTTTTTTATTATTATCAGTAATAAAAACTTGGTGGTCAAAATTAGTAAACATTTGTTTTTTAAATTGCCATGTTAAAATGATAATTTTAGTTTTAGTATATGCTTTTACTGGAAATTGTTTATTAATAATATTAGGTAATGAAGAATTACTAAATAATGTCACTCAAATTTTTTTCATTAAATTAAAAATTGTAGATAAATTATCACTAAACATTTTTCATGAAAAAAAACCTAATCAATAGTAAAAGAACACTAAAATTAGTATTGAAACAAAGTTATTTATTGATGGTAATAATATTTTAATCATAGTAAAATTAAATTGTAAAATAATGGCAATTATAATAATTGACAAAATAGTAAAACGCATCACTTTCATAATCTGATTATTATTACGGCTTAAAAAACTAAAGCAAATAAATAAATGTAAAATCGAAATCAATGATAGCATTGGTAAACTTTCTAAATCTAAAAAATTAATATTAATTACCATTTCTTGAACTGGTAATAAAAATAAACAAAATTGTGCTAAAAATCATAAACTAAATTGAAGAATAATGATTTTTGTTTTATTAAATATTTTTTTATTATTAATACTATTTTTATGAAAATTAATAGTAATTAAAAAAGTTAATTTCATAATTAAAAGTAAAAAAAGAACTGGTAAACCAAAAAAAATAAATAATTGTTCAAAATTATTAATACTATTAATTTTTAAAATATTACTACTACGTAACATTATATTCACCTTTAAATAAACTTTGCTATTATTATAATTATAAACTATTAAAATTAAATAATGCAATTATTTAGTTTTAGATAGTGTTCAAATATTCAAAAAAAAGGATGAAAAGAAAATGTTATGAAACTGCTGTATTAAATTCTTTAGTAATAATTTTGATAATGAATATCAATATTTACAACCTATGGATTCAAACTATATGTACTACCCCACTACTAATTATCAAACTACTACATCTACTACTAAAAAAATAATTGTTGAACAACCAACTAAAAATACATCAACAGTTTTTTCAAATAGAAAAATTATTTCAAAACCATTGAAAAAAAGATATAAGAAATTAATATTAATAATATTACTATTTTTGAAGAAGAAAGTGAAAATCAAACTAAACATATATCTTTATAAATAAAAAAGAGTTAATAAATATTTATTAACTCTTTGTTTTTAATTTATAACTATCTTTAACTTTTTTAAAAACCATTGTTTTGTAATCTTTATTACGATAATCATCAAAAACAAATATACCTATAAAATGATAACCAATGCCTTTTGATTTTTCTTTTATTTTTACAAAAGTAACAAATTCTACTTTATCTTTAATATATTTTTCACCCAATTGTTTTCTTTTTTCACTTGTACTAGTACTATTAAATTGATAAATAACATTTCAATCTTCTGACAAAAAATTTGCATATCCTGTTTTAATTACTTTTTCTTTTTCGCTATTTGGAGTAATCGTTAAAAATCAAACTTGTTGATAATCATTTATTTTATAACCACTTTTTAATATTGATACATCATCTTCATTAGTAAAAAGAGTACTTAAAACCTCAAAAATTGTTTTAAATAATATTCTATCTTTGATAGTTATTTCTTTCTTGAATAAAATTGTTTTTAGTACCTCATTGTTCACTATATGGTCACCTCTATATAAACTATAACATAATTTTAATGATTCTTATTTATACGAAATAATAATACTAATTACATTGTAAAAAATTTTGGTTGTAAACAAAATCCTGGTGTTAATTCATCAGCAATATGAACGTCTTCTCAATTTTCAGTCTCAATTGAAAATTGTTGACCTGTAGGTACTAAAACCGATAGTGGTGCAACTACTTCCATCATTTCACTAACTACTAATGTTTTTGATACTATTTTTTTTTCAATAATTGGGTTAATATGAATACAAGATTTTATATCATAACTATCAGTAAATGCCACTAAATTTTGATTGTACTGTGATAACATTTGTATTTTTTTATTTAAAGTTGTCAACTTCTGACTACCTTTTTTATTTAAAGTTTCTAACTTTTCTTTTTCTAAAACTAATTGTTTTTTTCTTTAAGTAGTTTTTGAACTTCTTCAGTTGCTTGATTACCAATTTTTGTTAATTTACCTTCTAGTAAAGAAATATTTTTTTCTTTCTCTTTTATTTGCATGCCATTTTCTTGTTGAATAGTTTCTAGTTTTATTTTTTCTTCCTTTAATTGATTAACTTCCATAACTAATTTTTGATTTTTATCTTCTACTGTTATTAATGTTTGTTGTGTTTTTGATAATTCTTGATTTAATTTTTCTAAAGCTTGGTTATTTTTATAATTTCTACTTTCTAATCTTTCTTTTTCTAAAGCTAACGCGAACTCTTTTTTTATTAATCTTTCAATACTTTTATTTTTTTGTTCACGAATATTTCTCACTTTTTTTTGTACTTTTTCTAAATTATTACTTATTTGATTTATTTTTACACTATTTTGTTGCTTAATTTTTTCTAACTTTGTTTTTTCTCTTTCTAAGGTAGCAACTTTAGAAACTAAAAATTTAGTTTCATCAATTAATAGTTGTACTTTTTGCTTTTCTGCTATTAATTGTTGTTCTAATATTGCTGTTTCTTCTGCAGATTTAACTTTTATTTTATCCAATTCTTCTTGTGTTTGCTTTAATTGTGCTTCTAATTCATTAATTTTTGCTTGTAAAATTTGATCTTGACTTAAAATTTCTGTTTTTTCTTCTTTTGCATCATTTTCTTGTTTTATACTTTGTTCTTTAATGTCATTTTCTTCTAAAATAACATCAATTTTAGTAATATCTTTTTCAAGTAAAGTCGTTAAACTACTTGTTGTAGATGATTCTGAATTATCTGTTTCATTAGTATTAATAAATTTTAAATGTTCATTTTTTTTGTTGTCTTTTTTCTTATTTTTTCTTTTTTTAACATTTGTTTTCTTTGTTTCTATTTTATGAGAATTATTAAAACTTTCTACTTGCATTAACGTTTCTTTTTTTGAAACATCATTATCATTTAAAACTTCTTGCAATTTTTGCTTTAACTTTTTAATCATTTCAATATTACTATCAATATTTTTTTCAATCTCGCTTAAATATTGCATTGAATCATTTTCATTAAAAATTTGATTTACAATTTTCGTTAAAGGCAATGGAGAAGTAACTGGTTTTTGAAACATTTCAAAAATAATTTTTGACAAATCAAAAATATTTTGAATTTTTAATTTAATTCCCTTAATTTTCAATTCATTCTTTTTAGATTTATTATTTTTAAAATCATAAATTTTATTTTCATATTCATCGAATAAATTTACAATTTCCTTTTTAAAAATTTTATCAAGTTCTTCAATATTTAATTTATATGGAATTTCAGAATTACTATCTTTAACTAAAATATCCTTAAATTTATTTTCTCTTGACATTATGTCCTTAATTTTTTCATATTCATTGCTTGTTAAACTAATTTTATTATCGCAATCTTCATCAGTAACAAAATATTTTGATTGATTAGCAATAAAGTTATAAATATTTAATACACCTAATTGATGATTTTCACAAATTGATTTAAAATGTTTTAATATTTCAAAATTATTATTTAATTGCTCTCTTAGTTTATTTAGGTTATTTAAGTCCTTACACGAACTAATTTTTTTAATAAAAAAAATATTATCATTTTTCAGGATTTCTATTTTTGTTTTCATAAATTCAATATTAGTAATATCTTTTTTAATAAAATCACTAAAATCACTAAATAATAAAGGATGATTAAAAACATTAATTATTAAAAAAATTGAAATCAAACTTTTCAAACTGTATAAATTGGCTTGATCAATATATTGCAAAGAACTATGCAAATTTTTTCTAAACAATTGACTATCAAATTTTTCATCTTCCTGTTGATAATATTTGGCAATATTACTGATAGAACTATCAATAGCATTATATTCTACACAAGTTATATAAATAATATTAAGTGCAGTAATAATATCTTCTTTAGTTAATGTTGGTACTTGTGATTTTATTTTTTGTAAAATGTTAGTAATTAAATGTTTACCTACTGACATTATTTTTACTCCTATCTTTTTTAATCAATTAAAAACTCATATAGCTATTAAATAGTTATATGAGCTCTAGTAGCTTTAATATTATATTGTAATAATCACTTTCAATTATAGATTAACTTTAGCTTTAATATTCAAAGTTGCTGAATTTTGTAACTGTGCCTTTATTGCATTGGCTACATGTTCAACATCGGTACCAATAACAATTTGCAAAGCTTCTTTACTCAAAATTTTAGTACCAAATGCTCCTGCGGCCTTAACTTTTGCCAAATTAACACGTGATGTATCTTTAACAATCAAACGTAACCTAGTAGCACAATTATCAATTTCAACAAAATTATCTGCACCAATTGCTTCAATTAATTTTATTGCCATTAGTGTATATTTATCACTTTTAAGATTTTTATTGGTTAACTCTGATTTTGTTGTTACTTTATTTTCTTCAACACCAAAATCTTCTTCTCTTCCTGGTGTTTCAATATTCATTTTAGTAATTAATGTATAAAATACAATAAAATAAACTCCACCAGCAGCCACAATTAATAATAATACTCATAGTGGATTTGAAGTAATATGATAAGCACCAGTAGCATGATTAGTAAATCCTCATGATTGAGCAAAAGAAATGCAATAGTCAATAATTCCAGCACTAAAACCAAAACCAACTTGGATATGCAATGCTGTCGTTATTGCAATAAATATCCCTGTTAATAAGGCATGAATTACCAATAATAATGGGGCAATAAATACAAATGAAAATTCAATGGGTTCAGTGATTCCACTAATAAAAGAAACTAAAGCAACTCCTCCTAAAAATCCTGATACCATTTTTCTATTTTCTTTTTTAGCTGCCATAATCATAGCTAAGGCAGCAGCGGGAATACCACCCATCATAATAGGAAAGAAACCTGATTGAAAAAATCCAGATCCTTCAATACCTCTAGTAAAAGCATTAATGTCTCCATTTACTCATTCTCTTGTTCCAGATGCAGCACCTGTAATTGGAGATATTATCTGACCATTAATTGGTAATTGAAATCAAAAAAAGTATTTAAGATTTGATGTAATCCAAAAGGTAATAATAAACGATTTAATATTCCATAAACAGCTGTTCCTGGAATAGCAACTGCTGGATTATTTGGATTAGCAACTAATTGACCAAATTTCATTAATACTAATTGAATTCATGGTCAAACAATAGCAAATACCAAAGCAGTGGGAATAGTTATTGCTAAAGCCACCATTGGTGCAAATCTTCTACCACCAAAGAATGATAACGCTTGAGGAAGTTTGATTTCTTTATATTTATTATATAAAACTGCAGATAAACACCCCGCTACAATTCCACCAAAAACACCAATGTTTAATACATAAATACCGCCGATAATAGTTTTACCATCTGTTCCAAATTCTTCTACATAAAATAATGACGAAAATTTTTCACCTTTACTTGATGTAAAAGTTAAAACATTTTTATATAACATTTCTGGTAATGAGTGTTCAATTGACGTCATTGCAGCTATTGCTAAATAAAATACTGCTCCAACTAATGCAGCTTCACCACGATGATCTTTAGCTAAACCAAATGCTAAACCCAAAGCAAATAATAATGGTAAATTATCAAATACTATTTTTCCTGGTTGTTGAATAATATATGAAATTCAATAACCCACTTCATTAGTAACATGCATAACACCAGCATCAGTTGTAGTAGTAAATATAAGTCCTAATGCTCCAAATCTGTTTAAAATAGCAGCGAATGGTAATACTGCGATTGGAAACTGTAATGCTTTACCTAAGTCTTGTAAAAATTTTAAAACATTATTTCAAGGACTTTTTTCTTTTGAGGTTTTTAATTCAATATTACTATTTTTTGTTTGATTTTTTTCTTTATGTTTTTTTCAGAAAACTAAACCCATATTTTAACCCCTTCCTAAAACTTTTTCTTAATTTTTCAAAATTAAAACATTGAACTTATTGAAACTGATAATAGCACAATGGCACCAACTGTTGCACAAAACATTAAAAATATATAAAGAGCTTTATTTCAAAAATAAAAAACTTGATATGTAACTTTTTTTGGTTTAAATAAAAATTGCTCGTTAATCAGGCTCCTTTCTTTACGTAATTTTCTTTTAAATAAAAAAAACACAAGAAAAATAATACCAACACAAATCAAACCAATGATAAACATTATTCACATTGCCGATGTTGATAAACTTTTATTGTGCGATTCTAATGTTAAAAAATTTAGCATAATCATTTACACTTTCTAATCATTAGTTTTTTATCTTAACAAGTATATAGGGGCTTTGCCCCTAGTTGCTTCGCAACTTACCCCAGTGACGTAAACGCCACGGCCAACCAACCAAGGTTCTGGTTAGCTTCAACCAATAAATATAGGTTTACTCTATTTTAACATCTTTCTTATTTTTCTTAGAATATTTATTTCTATAATAACAAGTACGGCATACAGTATTTTCAGTTTCTTTCTTTTCAGTTTGTAATATATTATCTAACTTATCTAATCCTACTGCTCTAATATCATCAACAGTAAAATCTAATGCTTGTGATTGTTCATAGTCTTTAACAGTACTTAATTCACTCTTTAACGAATGAATATAATTTAAAGCACGACTATTATATCTTTGTAAATAAGACCTAGGAAATCATAAACTAAAAGTCATAGTTTCACCACTATAACTAGGTGGTAATCCACCACGTTTAATTATTCGCTTTGTTTGTCTTTTAGATAATACAACTTTATTATAATCATCAACATTAGTATAAATATTTAGTTTAAACTTAACTAAAAATAACAAAATACGCATTCTTTTAACTTGCACAATATATTCCACTTTTTCACGTGCTTGTTTTGGTATTCTATCGGGGTATTGTTCAATCATATACATAATTCCATTAAAATTATGACCTATTAATTTACAAAACATTCCTAAACTTTCTTGTGTTTCTTTAAATTCGGCTGATAAATCATTACTATTAATTTTTAAACCTAGTTCATCAAAAACAAGCATATCATTCTCTTTAAAAGCATAATTACTATTTAATTGATTAAATTTAAAAACATCATCATAAGAACAACGATAACTATATTCATTACGTACTTTAATAGGAATAGGACTTACTACCCTACCTTTATGTTTTTGTGCTAAACAACAAGCAAGGGCAGATTTACCAGTACGTGGTGGTGCTGAAATAATATAACTACCTACACGTTGTAATATCTTTATATTTTTTCTAGTTATTAAAAATGGATAAAGTATTATTAATAATATAACTCCTAAAAGTAAATAACCATATCAAGGCATTATTTCAACTCCTAACCAACTAAAAATCCAACAGCTTTTAAAAATACTCATAAAGTTAAAACTTGTTCTAAACCACTAGTAAAATCAACATTTAAAACAGAACTAATAGTATCATCAAAAATACGTCTCAATAATCCGTCAAGTTTAGTAAAAAATTCTCTTAATGGTTCAACTGGTAAAACTTTACCAACAACACCATATAGTACTCACCTAAAAGCATTACGCAAATGACCAAAAACATCATATCAACTAACACGTTCATACTCAGGGTTAAAAGGACTATTTGGTGGTACTGGCGTAACTTTCTCACTTGAAAAAATATTAATTTGATCAAAATTTAATTGTGGTGAAAAAGTTGGTCTAGTTGATTCACCATGAACATCAAAAAATACTGTTAAATGTCTTAAATTTGGAACACGAATAGGCATAGTAACAAAATTATATAAATCTTGCTGATAAATATCATTATCAACTTTACCTTTAAAAACATATTTTGTATCACCAACATTATCTAAAAAACTAAAAACAAAATTAGCAGTAAAAGTTTTAAAATATTCATATTCAAAATAAAACATAAAACCTTGAATATAAAAACTTAAAGGTTTATCAATTTCAAAATTTAACTGTGTTTGAAAATTTATAATACTTTTACCAGTATTAACAAAATTTAAATTATTAGTATTATTCTTTGCAACATAATTATGATTAAACATAATACGTGAAAATTCATCTAATTGTTTTCTATTAAAAGTATAAACGCCAGTTCCCATATCTATCATTTGTGAGACGGAACACCAACTGTATCACTATAATAATAACACGTATATAAACCTTCATTATTACCTATAAACTCACCACTTACTAATTTTAAATCCGGTTGGTCAACATCAAAATAAGCAGAATTTCATGGAATTGTTGCTCAATCATCAAAATCATGATATTTAACATGTTTAACCATTTCTTTTATAATATCATAATTAACAACATTAGGGTCATTTGAAGCAATTAAACTAGTCGGTGCTTGAACAGAAGTATTTACAACAAAAAATAATTTAGCAAACTTAAATCACATAATTGTTTACCAAATAAAGATTTTAAAATTCACCATGAACCATAAAATAAAACAAATCCAATAAAAAACTGTGTTCCATAAACTACTAAATTTCATAAAATAGTAGTAAAATCATCAACTGGATTACCTATAAACATAGTTCAATAATCAACAATACATTGATGTATTTTATTGTAAATTTCTAAAACACTCATAACTAACACCTACCCAAATAATGACCTAAAAATAAATTTAATACTACGATAAATAAAATTAAAAAATACACCTAATACTAACCAAAAAGTCAAATTAAACAAAATATAAACTTCATCAGTAATATTAGTTTGATTTAAAAATATACTAATATCATTACTAGAAAATATAAAAATAAAATGCAATATACTAAGAACAAAATTAGACATAATTAATCACCAATACCAAAGTCACGAGTTGAACTACCAGTAAACTTATTACCACCAGCACCACCTTTAAACTTACCTTGTTGTTTATTTCTTGTTTTTACTTTTTCAACGCGTCTTTGATAACTCTTAGCAATTTGTTGACCAGTACCAACACCCAAAGAAACAGAACTTTTACCAATGAACTTAACAGCATATCCTAAACCTAATGTTGGTAACATTAATTCGGGTAAAATAACCCTAAATGCAAATCTAAGCAAAATTAAAAATATCATTAATGTACCCAAATTAAAACCTAAATCACCAAGTGGAAAACTAAAAAACTTCATAAAAATTGAAGCAAATAATTGCATAACAGTTGTAATAAAAGGTATAAACATAATTTCACATCCTAATGTCTTGTAAATCTAAATAATCCCAAAATTAAATAAAATACAAAACTAACATTTATTAAAGCAAGAATAGGCAAAGGTAAAGTGTATAAACTATCATAAAAAAAACGACTTAATAAAAAGTGTCACAGTATGTAGCCCAGCAAAAGAACTTAAATACTGCATATAAATAGTTTGTACCAAAGCATTAACAACCAGTAAAAGTTTACCTAATAAAGGTAAAACAAAAACCAAACTAAAAAATAACTTTACCATTTGCTTAATTCCTTTCTAATTATTAATGTGTTCCATGAATAATATGTCCCACAAATTGTTTGATAAACACTAATACCATAAATACAATTGAAATTAACACTGGTCAATTTGTAAGTGTTCCACCATCGCCAGTAGTAAATACTCAACCAAAAATATAAGTAAAAGCATTTAATAATTGTTGGCCAACACCACCAATCATATTTAATAATGCTGATAATCCAGCAGGCATATTAATCACCTCCTTTCTCTAATTCTTTTTGTTGTTTTTCCATTTCTAATTTACGTTTCTTCTTTTCAAAATCTTTACGACAAAAAATACAATCAGGCTCACTATCATTCTCCTTTACATGTTTTCTATGTTTATATTTTTCTATACCTTCACGTATTCAATTTCTACAAAATCAAAGAATTAAACAAAAACCACCAATATATAACACATATTTTATAATTTCTTTCATATCCATTATTTATCACTTCCTTTTTTTCTTTTTTTAAAAAAATCAATTAAACTAAATAATTCATAAACAATTACTAAAACAAAAAGTAAAATATTAATCCCCAAATCTAAACCAATAAAAAAGTCAAAACTACCATTTATAATATTATGTATTTCAGCAACAGTTCAAACCATAGAAAAGAAACCAACAATAAAACAAAAAACATGAAATTTAGGAGTGTCATACCACTTTTTTTAATTTCTTTATTTTCCATTATTTTTTACCCCCTAATAAAAATCATCATAATTCATATTTTCACTTAATCTTTGGTCAAAATTTCTTTTTGCCTTTTTCTTATGCAACTTTTGTCTTGGCATATTTTTTCATTTATCTTTTTTCATTTTAAACACCACCTAATGTATAAGCATAAGAATAATCCCAATTTAAACTTGCTCTATCTAAATTAATCTCAGACATACTATCATCATTTAAATCAATATCAACCATACCGTCATCTGTACTTTGATAATCATTAACACTACCATTAATTAATCTTGCTCTTTCATCAGTAAATACTTCTTGTAACTCTGTATTATTATGTGTATTTCCCAATGGCAACAATAAAGTATTTATAATCTCACTTGCTCCAGCAATAATCGTAGGAATAGCAAAATAATTACTAAAATCATTATTTATACCCATAGCAACACCACTACTAATCAAACATCCACCAGTAGCCATATTCGCTATTTTTCTAATTGCTTCAAATCTATTAGGTATTAACTCAGTTAAACCACTAATAACATTCGCTATACCAAAACTATTTAAAGATATATAAGTATCTCAATCTACAAAAAGAACATCAATTATTGGTTTAACAGTTGTAAATGGTGGATACGTTGGTTTAGGTGGTTCAGTAGGGCAAGGTGGTCAAAAACAAGGTTCATCTCTTAATAAAAAAACTGACTTATCTACATACTGAACAAATTTAGCAAAATTAATTAAACCAATTGTTCCTAAACCTAAAAATATTTTTTTATAACTATTAATCACTTTATTTTTAGTAGTAGGTCTTTGATTAATATTCCAAATATCAATTCCTAACTTTTTACTAAATAACAAAGAATTAATAGAACCTAAAATTGGGTCTTTTAAATATTGACCATAATAAGCACTAACTCCTACCATAGCACTTAATGGACTTAATCCAGTTCTTAATATTTTAGTTAAAGTATAATTACTAGTTTGTTCTAACTCATTAGGCATAAATAAAACTCCTTACTTTATATACTAATAAGGAGCTTATTTAATTTTTACTTATTTCTTTTATTCTCTTTTCTTATTCGTTCCATTTCATTAGCAACTCTGTAACACATTTCACAACCGTATACTCGTTCATAAGTCCAATCGTTACATTTATGTCTCATAATTTAACTTACTTTCTTGCTGTCTCATTGCCTTATTTAAAGCAATATTTAATATACAATTTGGACAATAATATTTTTTAGTATATAAGTTTTGTAAAACTTTTTTAGGACAAATAACTTGGTCACAAAGTTTACACATATAAATTGCTAAATGAAATGTTTGCTCACATGAACAATTATCATTTTTAGCCATAATTTAATTAACTCCTAACATATTAATAATTATTTAAAATTACCCTTTCAATAAATAACTATTTTCAATTAGAAAGTTTTTTAATATTACCGCTTAAATCAAGTTCAAGTGAATAAAAATTACCAACTTTCAAATCAACAGTAGATAAACAATTATTAAAATCACTAGCAAATTCCGGATTATATCATTTATCACGTGTTTGACCAGTTGGCACGCTTGTTTGCTTATTTATTTCTACAAACTTCAAAACATCAAACTTCAATGTTTGACCTTTATTATTTTTATCGGGAATAATACGCCCTTTTTCAATATTAACTAACTGTACTTTAAACATAAAAAAATACTTAACCTCCGATGAAACGACTAATAAAGTCAGATTAAGATGTGGGTAAACCATCTTATTTATAAATATACAGATATTTATATATATTTCAAGTAAAAACAAAAAAACATCAAAGTAAAATAAAATCTTCATCGGTGACTTTAAATTACTTTGACATTAAACATTATATATATATATATATATATATACAAGTAAAAATATAGAAAAAAATAGTTTTTTTTCTAATGTAAAACTTTTTTCCTAAAATCTATTTTTTCAACTTTATTACCAAAAACTTTATCAACCCAAGTCAAAACATCTTTATCTTTTTGAATTAAATATCCAATTTCACTAGTCCGTAAATAATGCTTATGTGATAAAGCACTTAAATATACATATTTTTCGTAATCTTCATAATCTTTAAAATAATCATTTACAACAGTACTTTCAATAATACCACCAATCATAACAGTATCACCATTACTATCTCTTTGAGTTTTAAAATAAAATACATTTGTAGCATTAAAACTTACTTTAATGATATCTCCAATTGTCAATTTCTTAATACCACGAACTACAATAGGATTTTTACAATTACAACTAAAAGCATAAGCCTTTACACCAACATCTGTTTGATTTATAGATTTAACATCATCTATCGCTTTTGTAACATATTTTCCTAAATATTTAATAACAAATTCATTTGTACCTTTTTTAACTACTTTTAAATCATTAAAACCATGAGTTCATCATTCTGCTAACATACTTTTATATATCTTTCTATTAAAAATTATATGAAAATGAATAGCACCACGCTCTTGATATTCATAAACATAAAAATATTTTAATTCACCTAAATGTTCAAAACGTTTAGGGTCATTTCATCATTTCTTTAATTTAAGAAAAAATAAACGAATATCTTTTTTTGCTTTTTTAATATCTTGTATATTATCTTTATAAGTTAAAGTAACAAAACTTAACATTTTACTATCATAAAAATTATGCAATGCTTTTTGAATTAAATTAGTTTTAGTACGAACAGTATTATTTCTTAATTTTTGTTTATTGCCAACATAACATTTACCTTTTTTATTTCCAATATTATTTAAAAAAGAAATAGGTAAAACCACATTTTTAACATAACAAGCATAAAAAATCTTTTTAACATAAAAATCTTGTTGAATATCCATATATAAAACTCCGATGAAACACTACTTTAAAGTAGCAAATTTTATACTTTAATAACAAACAAATCTTAACATAAAAAATTATAAAAGCAAACATAAACAAAAACGATACTTAATTTAATTAAAAAATTATAAAAGCAAACATAAACAAAAACGATACTTAATATATTATTATACAATAATTTTCTTTAAAATAAATATAATCACAAAATTTTACACTTTTTTATTGTTTATTATACAATGACTTACGCATTCTAAATCTTAATTTAATTGGTACACCCTGAAAACCAAATCGTTCACGAATTTGATTAATTAAAAAACGTTCATAAGAAAAATGACATCGTTGTGGAGCATTTACCATTAAAATAAAAGTAGGCGGATTTTTTTCAACCTGTGTTGTGTAATATATCTTTAATCTACCACCTTTAAAGTAAGGCGGCTCATTAATTAATTGAGCTTTATTAATTATTTCATTAAGAATACTTGTTTTAATTCTTAAATTCATATTAACTAATACTTCATTAATAGTAGCAAATAAAGTATGAATTCTAGTATTTTCTAAAGCAGATAAATATACAACAAAAGAATACTCAAGATATTTAAATTTTTCTTTAATTTTTTTAGTAAACTCTTGCATTGTTTTTTCATTTTTTTTAACTAAATCTCATTTATTAACAATAATAATAACTGGCTTATCTAAATTTTTTGCCATTCCTGCTATTGTTAAATCTTGTTCTTGAATTTCAACACTACCATCTAATAAAAACAAAACAATATCACTACGTTCAATGGCATTAGTAGTTCTAATTAAACTATATTTTTCTAAATCTTCAGTAATTTTTCCTTTTCTACGAATTCCCGCAGTATCAATAACACAATATTGTTTTTTATTATAAACAAAATTACTATCAATAGCATCAGTTGTTGTTCCTGCTATTGGTGAAACAATAACTCTATTCTCTTGAAGAATAGTATTAACTAAACTTGATTTACCAACATTGGGACGACCAATAATTGCTAAATTAATATGTTCTTTTTTTTCTGTATGAACCTCTTTTGGTAACTTAGTAATTATCATATCTAATAAATCACCAAAACCAACACCATGACTAGCAGATACTAAAATTGGTTCGCCAAAGCCAACTTTTAAATAATCATAAATTTTATCATTATCTTTTTGAACATTATCATATTTATTTGCAATAATAATAACAGGTTTCTTAGTTCTGTATAATAATTTAGCAATATCTTCATCTTCGTGAGTTAGACCTTCTTGATAAGAACAAACAAATAAAACAATATCAGCCTCAGCTAAAGCAATATTAACTTGTTGATTGATTTGTTGAGTAAAATTAGTAATCGTTTTAGTAATACCACCCGTATCAATAATCACAAAATTTTGTGTTAATCATTCACCAATGCCATAAATTCGATCTCTAGTTGCTCCAGGCATATCTTCAATTATTGCTACTTTTTTTTGTAATATACGATTAAAAATTGAAGATTTACCAACATTAGGGCGTCCTACAATTACTACTTTTGGTAACTTATTCATTTTATTCAAATCCTTATATTTAAAATATTATTTTTTATGACTAAAGTAATTATCATATAAAATTTTTAATTTATCAACGGTCGTTTGTAAATTATAATCACTATTATCTAAAATAACTGCATCTTCAACAATTACTAGTTGTCCAGTGCTACGAGTTTTATCAACATTATCACGAATTACCATATCGTTATATACTTGTTCTTGCGTAATATTAATACCCTCTTTAATATACTGTTTATATCTTCTTTCACTACGAGCGTGTAAACTAGAAGTTAAAAAAATCTTTAATTGAGCATCAGGTAAAACAACACTACTAATATCTCTGCCAACGACAATAAAGCCTTGACTTCTAACCATTTCTTGAATTCTAGCAACCATAACTTTTCTAACTTCAGATAACGAAGCAATTATTGGTACTTTACTAGTAACATTTTTATCATAAATTTCTTCTGTTGGTGGTTGATCATTAAATAAAAAATGACCATTAACTCATCTTATATCAAAAAGTTGTAGTGCTGCAAGTATTAAATCTTCACTTTCAAAAGCAATTTTATTTTTTAAACAATGATTAGTAAAACTACGATACATAATTCCTGTATCCATAAATTGATAATCAATTTTTTTAGAAAACAAATATGCAGCTGCTGATTTACCACTAGCTGCTGGACCATCTATTGCAATATTAATCTTTGGGTACATTGTTTTTCTCCATTCTCTACTTAATAAATAATATTAATGATAATACTAACACGACTATTAAAATTAAACAAATAATGATAATACTAAATACTGTTAAACTTCATTTATAATTATGCTTAATTTTAATTTTTTGTAATTCATCTTGAAAATTATTATGTTCTTGATTAATTTCTTTTAGTCCTTTATTAAGATCACTATTATTTATTTTATACTTTTTATATTTAAATTCTAAATTTTTAACAAAATTTTTGACATCATGAATTTTACTTTCTAAGTCTTTTTGAAATTCATTTATTTTATTATGCATACTATTAATTAACGTTTGATATTCCAAGTTAGTACTTATTAATGGCACATCAACTATTTCAAAATCAATATTTTCACTATATTTTTTTAAAATATTATTAATATTTTCTAACATATTTTCCAATATTAATTTATCATTATCATCTAAATGTTGTTCATTATTTTTAATAAAATAATTTTCAAAATTAACTAAATTTAAATCAGAATTTAATTTTTGAAAAATTGGCTCAAAATATGATTGATCAATTTTTATTAGTTGCTGATAATAATTTTCTATTTTTTGTTCTTGTTCTCAAAGCTTACTATTTTCTTTAATTTCTTTAGTAATTTGTTCACGTAAACTTTTATACTTTTCCATTCTTGTCATTAAAGCACCCACAAATTAATATTTAAAAAATTCCAATACTGATTTATTTTTAATAGTAATAATAATTTTCTTGATTATAACATAAATATATAAAATCATTATAATATACAAATTTAACTATTGATAATATTTTAAAAAATAATTGTTTTTGCTTAGTTTTGTTTTAAACATTATTAAAATAAAATATTAGAAAAATTTATATTTTTATGTAGGCATTATTTTTTTATTGTATATTCATTTTTTCAATTATAGACTTAAATTAAGATTTACAAAAAATATTTTTATCTAATATCACTTTCACATTATTATAAATATCTTACTATTATCGATATTAAAAATAAAAAAATATTACATTAGGTAAATCTTAATCTTAAAATAAACTAAAACTAAAAATAATAATTTATTTTAGTAACAAAGGAGAATAAAATATGCAAAAAACTACATTTATTTTAGGGCATTTAAAAATTGAACATACAACTACTACTGGAAATACTGATAGTAATAATATTAATGTACTAGATAACGTTGATCCTATTAGTGTGCAAGCTAACTTAAACAGTATGGTTCCATATATTAATCAAATATTAGAAGCTTTACCAGCTACAGAAAAAGTTGCGTTTTTAAAAGATGAACAATATCCAAATGGAACATTCGTATTAGTAACAAGTGCTGGTATAACACCAATTGTACCACAATATTTACTTACTAGACTTCAAGAAACAGCTCCAAAAGCATATATATTAGCACAAGGTCAACAATGAGGATGATCAATTGCTAGTCAAACAGATGTTTCTATTAACGATTTAGAAAATCAATTTGAAGAACATACAAAAAAATGTTTAAATGCATATATAGCTTCAGGAGATGAACTAGATTATAAAATGGATTTCATTTATAAAGTTGTAGCAACCGTACCTAATGCGCCACAAGTAACTGCTAGTTCATCAGTTAAATTCCACTTTACTGTTAAAGCAGTTAAAAAAGCGTAATTAAATAATTTTAGTAATTCATAAAATATAATATTTTTTATATTTTCTTAGTACCTAGGTCAATTTAGTATTACTAAATAACCTAGGTTATATTATTAAATAAAAGGAAAAGTACTAATGAACAATAAAAATATCAATGAAAAAATTAAAATTATAATGAAAACAAAAATAACCAATAACGAAGAAAAAAATGAAAATAAAAATAACACTAATAATAATTATGAAACGGTAAGATATAAAGTACCTGTTTTTGATTTTAATGATGTTAATCAAATTAAAGAAAACTTAAATAGTATGACTATTTATATTACTCAACTTTTAGACTTATCACCACTCACTAGAATATTCTTATTAAAAAATAATGACTATCCAAGTGGAATGTTTGCAGTAAGGGATAGAAAAACAACAACAGAAAAAAAATATAACATTATCGCTGAACAAGTAACATTAGATTATATGCGTAATTTGTTTCAAGCAGCTTATAATCAAGCCAGTATTAATAAAACCTGAGAATGATTCATTAATGATTTAAACAATGTTACTATTCCAAATTTAACAAATTCATTTAAAGAACATTTAGAAAAATGCAGAATAGAAGCAATTTCAGTAGGTAATCAATTTTTAAACTACAAAATGAATTATCCAATAACAATAAAGGTAATGATTGATGGCAAAATTGTTGATGTAACTTCAAGTGAAACTTTTGAATATACTGTCAAAATTGCTGATTTTAATAATAATGATTAGATTCATTAATTAACTAAATAAAAATACATAAATTCTAATAAATATTTATCAAAAATAATGTTATTGTTATTTTACTTCTTAGGAAATTTAAAAATATAATAATTATATAAAAAACAAATTATACTTATAGATAAAAATATAGGAGTTAAAAATATTGTAAAAACAACACCACATCTTACATTTGAAATGTTAAATCAATCATTTAAATTATTATTAAATACATCTAAAATTCCATTTAAATGAGAATACTCTTTATATTTTCCTGCGATTAATCCAAAACCATTAGTGACTAATTCTGTATGACTTCCTATTAACACTTTGCTAGTAAATAAACTTAATCCAATTATCATAAATAAAAACCCAAGAATAATAATTGCTAAAATAAATCAATTAATTTTTTTATAATTTACCATTTTTTACCCCCGTTTCTTCTTTATTTTCTTAAGCAGAGAATTTACAATTACTTAGTTTTGTAAATCATTATTTTTTCTTTAATTTAATATTCATTAATTATACATACATTTATTAAACATTTCTGTTAAAAACAATTTTAATTGCATTAATTATTAAAAATAAAAAAATGATCATTGTTGGTCAATAGTTTAGAGGTGAATACGCATGAAATCAAAAGTTATCGTAATCACAGGGGCTTCTAGTGGTATTGGTATGGAAACAGCTAAGTTATTAGCAAGCGCCGGTCATAAATTAATTTTAGCTGCAAGAAGAGAAGAAAAACTTAAGGCATTAGTTACTAGTATTAAAAATAAAAATGGTGAAGCAAATTATTTAGTAACTGATGTCACCAAACATCATGAGGTAGAAAAACTAGCACAATTTGCAATTAAAACATTTAATAAAATTGATGTTTGAATTAATAATGCAGGAATTATGATACTAACATCTTTAAAACAAAAAAACATTAAAGACTGAGATGAAACAATTGATGTCAATATTAAAGGAACACTTTATGGTATTGCTGCATCATTACCATTAATGTATCAACAAAATTCAGGTCATATCATTAATATTTCATCAATTGCTGGTCATTTTGCTCATGCTGGTGAAAGCAGTTTACTCAGCAACAAAATGAGCAGTTAGAGCAATTAGTGAATCATTAAGAGAAGAAGTAGCAAAGGATAAAACTAATATTAGAATTACAGTAATTTCACCTGGAGCAATCAATACTGAATTATTGAATAGAGTAACTGATAAAGAATTTAGTTCTGAATTTAAAGAATATTATAAAACTTATAGCATATCTGCCGAACGAATAGCACTAACAATAAAACAAGCAATTGAATTACCTGCTGATGCTACTTGAAATGAAATTATTATTAGACCAACCAATGAAATAATGTAAAAATAAAAAAAATAAAGAATATTTATCTAATTTTTGAATTTTAAAATACTTTAGACAATTCTTTATTATTTTTTAATTTTAAAAGAGAGAGAAATTTAATATTAAGAATTTTTATATTTTTAATTGTTTTAAGAAATTATTCTTTCAAAGTATTGTCACTATAACTTACAATTTTATTATTTAAATTTAAATTTTTATTAATACCAATATTGGCAATTGTATTAATACTTGATATTGGTAATGTTTTTACTCTAAAAGATAAATCATGAATTTCAGTTTCATTTAAGACACGAAGTTCTCCATTGATTAAGTATTCATCACCAATTCTAAAGTTTTTAATTCAAATTGCACGATTAAGATCAGCATAACTAATATCTTCCTCGCGAAAACTTAAAATAGAATTATTATTAGATTTTTTCAATTTAATAATAGATAAGTTATCGCCTAATAAGCCTAGGCTTTGCTCATGTTGCTCAATTGAATTTCTAATAATAGGAATTATTAAACATTTTTGATCAGGAGTTTGTGTTCAAATGATAACTGTTTCAAGTTTGCAACCATTACAATATTGATAATTACAATTTATATTTTCACATCTAGTTTCGTTAGTTGTTTTTGTTAATGGCACATTAGCAAAATAAATGCCACAATTTATAATATTATGCATTTAATAAACCTCATTTTCTAAAGTTTTAATAATACTTTTACTATAAACAAACTTAATTACCATAAAAGAGTAAATTTGACCTTAAACTTAATACTTTTAAATTATAATGATATAAATTTTAAAATGTTTTTAATTATTAGTCTGTATAAATTTTGGTTTAAGGGTAAGTGGAATATTAATTTATGAAATTGGAATAGATATTAAATTGAGTTTTTAAACTAAATTAAAGACTCATATCAATAAATTAAAATACAAAACCCTTACATGAAAATTACTCATATAAGGGCATAAAGCCAAATTTACAATTTTAAATTAATTAAACTGATGTTTTGTCCTAAAGTTTTAGGACAAATATATAATAACAAATTTAAACCAAATTACAATAGAATCTCATACTGTATATAATATATTTTGATTAATTACCACTATAAATTTATTATTAATACTTTTAATTAATTTTATATTCTAAATATTATTTATTTTATTTTAAAAAACAAAAAAATAAATAAAAGTAATACTTAAGTACTACTTTTATAATATAATTTCTCTAATTAAGTTAAAAAAATAATATTTTAAACTATAAATTAAAATTCATGCAAATTTAACTTTAAACTAGTAGTAAAATAACCTCTTACAAACTGAGTATCTTTTTCATTATTTGCTGTAACTGTTTCAACACTAACAAATTTAAAAATAAATGCTTTTTGATTTCAATCATAATCGTAACTAACTGTTTGTTGAACTTTATTCATATTTCCTTCATGTGAAATACTATTATCAATAAACTTTGTATCACTAGATACAATAACTGAATTCTTACTTTGATCATTATAATAATAATCTTTTCCATTTATATGAAAATCGACATGACTTTTTATATCAGTTAATTCTATATATTTTAATTTTGAAGGATCACTAAAAAGAACAATAACATTTTTTTCAAAAGTTTTAGTTGTAGTTTCTCCATTATCAGCAAAAATAGGGTATTCAACAATATCAATTTGTTGTATTACATCATGTAAATTATCAACATTTATTAAATTGGAATTTTTTATATATGAATTTAATATCGAAGAAGTTGAAAATATTGATGCTGCTGATAATGCTGCTGTTGTTAACATTGATAAATATTTTTTCATAAATAACACCTCTTTTTTAATAACTTCTTAAAATCTTAAGAAGTTGGATACATCATAAACCTTTCTTTTAAAAAAAACAATAAAAAATATTTATAATAAATAAATGTTTTTTAATAATTTTTACGATTAAAATAAAAAATGAAATTCATTATTAGCGATTTTTTTGATAATTATATACTAATTTAAGTACTGTTTTTAAAGGTAATATTCTAATAATAGTTCTTGTAATTTTATTAGAAATTCCTGTAATAATAAAACTTTTTCTTTTTGTTTTTAAGGCTGTTTGTAAAGACTTTTTAGCATAAGTTTCAGTATCTAAAACTGGTAATAATGAACTATAATGTTCTTTATTTCCTTTACCATTACTACTACGATTTCAAAATTCAGTTTTTAATGGACCTGGACAAATTGTAATTACTCTTACTTTACTTTTTGCTCTTTTTAATTCATAATTAACTGCAACACCTAAACTTCAAACATATGATTTAGAAGCATAATAACTAGCAAAAACAGGCCCTGGACTAAAAGCTGCCATACTTCCAATATTAATAACACGACCATAATTATTTTTACTAAAACGTTGAACAAATAACTTTGTTAAAATATGTAAACAAGAAATATTTAAATTAATCATATTTAATTCTTGTTCTAACATACTATCTGCAAATGTTCCTCAAACACCATAACCAGCATTATTAATAACTACTGTTACATTTAATTCTTTTGATAACTCAAATAATTTATAAATATTTTTTAAATCAGATAAATCTAAATCATAATTTTTAACTTGTAAGTGTGGATACTTATCTGCTAATTCTAATATTTTTTTACTATCACGTGATACCCCTAATACGTGATAACCTTGTGCTAATAATGCTTGACAGTAATAATATCCCAATCCTTTAGACGCTCCTGTAACTACTGCTCACTGATTCAAAACAATTACTTTATTTATCATTTATATTAATACTCCTTTTATTTTTAGATATTAAGCATTTTTTTACTATTTGAACTAATATAATTATAAGCGCTAAAAATACTTAATATTGTAGCAACGTACATTGGTATCATTACTAATTGATTAATTAAGCCATATTGATCATTATTACTATGACCATTAACACTACCCTTTAAAAATCGTCAATTAATAAAAAATAAAATTGTAATTCCTAACATTTGTACTGCTGCCTTTATTCTACCATATTTATCAGCAGCCATTACTGTGCCTTTAGTAGCCAAAATTTGACGAACTACATCAATAATAAAATCACGTAATACCAAAATAACTACCATTCAAACCGGAATTATAGTACCACATGCCATTACAATTAAAACACCATTAGTTAAAAGTTTATCTGCAATTGAATCAAAAAATTTACCAAAAGTTGTTACCTGATTAAATTTTCTTGCTCATCATCCATCAATAAAATCACTAATGGCAGCAATAATAAATAAAATTGCTGCTATTAACCAACTAATTGGTAAACTATAATTATTAATATTAATACTTGTTATTCAAAGATGATAAAAATTATCATTATCTATTGGACCGATAATCATTAAACTAACAATAATTGGAACTAATATTAATCTTATTAAAGAAATAATATTGGGAACATTCATATTTAAAATCCTTTCATATAAGTTTATTTATAATATTTAACATTATTATGTACTTACCTTTTTTAGCATAATTTATAAAAAGTAAAACTTATATTTTTGATCTATTCATGAAATAAGTATATCGTTATTTTCTATATCTATCAATAATATACATTTATATATTAAAATAAATATTCTTTTATATACAATTTCTTAACTATTGTTTGTTTTTTATTTTTCTGATTTTTCTCTTTCGGCAGCAGCTTGTGGATTTTTTCTTTTCTCAATATAATAGAATAAGCCAATATAACTTAAATAATAATCTTTATTAAAATCAATTAAACGTGAAGCATTTGTAACAGTTGCTTGTCCTGCCGGTTTACTTCCTCATTCATAAAACGGAATTAAACGTGTTTTTGCTGGATTATGTTTTGCTAAAAAAATAACAGCAGTATCAAAATCTAATTTCATTAACTCACTACCTGTAATTAATTTTTTACCTTGTAATGATGAATTAATATTATCAGCTTTTTTATCTTTATTACCAGAATGGCTATAATTAATAATTGTTTTTTCACCGAACATATCTGAATATTTATTAGCAGTTTGTAAATCCATAGTTTGCAAAAAAGTATGCAAAATACAGTTATTAAAAATAGTTTCTGCTGTTTCTTTACCATATTTTTGTGTTAATTGTTGTAAATCTTGCATAATCATCATGAAAAAAATATTACGACTTCGTGCAACAGTAATCATTTGTGCCATACTAGCAATCGTTGGTATATTACCAAACTCATCAAATAAAAAGTATAAAGGACGTGGTAATTTAATATCAGGCAAAGTACTTGCATAACGAATTGTATTTTTATATAACTGTGCAATAAACATTGATACAAAAGCATTACGTTCATTACTTTCATCAGGTACAACTAAGAAAACAGCACTTGGTTTTTTTACAATTTCATCTAAATTTATATCATTACTACAACTAATATTTCGCGTCACTGGATCAGTAAATAAACGTAATCCATTAGCAACCATTTGACTAATTGATCCCGCAGTTTCTTCAGCACCTTCTAATGCACCTAAACCAATTTGACGAGCTAAACTATGACTTGGCATTTTTTTTAGAATTTCAACATATCGTTGACGATTAGTAGCAACAATAGCAGCATTTGACATACTAAAGTATTTTAAAGGAACATCAGGTTGATCTTCAAGTTGTTCTAGCATAAATAACATAATTGATTTAACAACTTGCATCGCTGATTGATTTCAAAATTTTTGTTTTGGATCTGATTCAGGAAATAAGGCTTCAACAATATCATTAATTCATGATAATGCCATTGATTCATAAGTAATTGATTCATTTAAAGGATTATTTTCTTTTTTTAAACGCATTGATTCTACATAAAAATCATATACTTTAACAAAAGGATTTCATGAATTAGATACTGATGTATCACGTAAATTAATAACATAAACATAGTAACCATTATCTTTTAATATTTTAGAATGATTTTGAAATAATTCTCCTTTTGGATCAGTAATAACCATTGATGGTTTAATTTTTGATTGGGCATTTAAATATATAGTTGGAATAACTAATTTTTGAGTTTTACCACTTCCTGTTCCCCCAATTACAATATTATGAGCATCAGACTTAATATTAAATTGGACACCACCAATTTTAGTCTTTGTTGTTTGAACAACAATACCGTAATCATTTTCAACAGTTTTTGATAAAGGAAAGGTATTAGCAATTTCAGTGGGTGTTAATCAAGCAGCAGATCCATACACTTTATTTTTTGAATCACGTAAAAAGCGACTTTTATTATGAGTTTCAAGATAAATTTTATATTTATGAATCATAAAGTAAGATAATAAAACTGAAAATTCAATAAGAAATAGAATTAAAAATATTAATCAATAATTAATAACATCCTGTATTAAAAATTTAAGTGTAAATGGTTGTTGATTATCTCCACTATGAGAAAACATGTTACGAACAAAGACTAAAGCATAAACTAATAAAGTATTTATTAATACTAAAAAGGGTATAACAATTATAATTACTTCTGGTAGTACTCATTTTTTTTGACGAATAAATTTCATTTTTATGTTCCTTTATTTTTTATATATTTTATAATAATTTATATTTTACCCATATTGAGAAATAACACCAGCAATACCTGATATTATTAATAATAAAATACCAATAGTTACATTACGTCTTCAACGATAACTTTTTTTCTTTTTAAATTCATTTTTTGTTTTTTTAAATTTCATGATTATTTCTCCAAGATTTTAATATTTTACTTTTTTATTCATCAGAATCTCCTCTTCTTGCATTCTTTCTAATATTATTTAAATTTACAACAGGTTCTTTAAAAGCAGCATTAGCCATATTTTTTAATCCAACAAAGGGACTTTTTAAATTATTTTTTGTATCTTGTCATTTAGTACCATGATCATTAGAATTTTGAAATTTACCAATTCCTTTAGCAACTCCTTTAGTACCTTTACCTAAATAACCCGTGATACCATTTTTTAATAGTCCATTTGCTTTCTTTTCGCTACCATCAGGATTTCTTCCATCTTTAGCACCACCAAATGCAATTTGTTTTCCAAGTTTTAATGCACCAGCACCACCGGCTGCAAGGCTAGCAAAAGTACGAGCTTTACCCATAATATTTCCAGCAATAGCTGCTCCATTAGAATCAATAGCACTTTGTACACCTAAGTTTTGTGTTACTAAGTGATTAATAATTTTTTGAGTTCTTAAACAACTAATAGCACCGGCTGTACAAAATAATGTATATAGAACTTGTTTTTCAAGTCAACTAAAATTAGTATTATTAGTAATATCTACTATTGCTTTTGGTAATATTTCAAGAAATATATAAATAGGTAACATCGTTCCTGGACCAATAATAAACTTACCTATTACCATTTCTTTTCAAACACCCAATCTTTTTCCTTGATCAACAGGCATTATAGCGGCAACAATTGGTGATATTGAAAATAAAAGTAATAAATCAATAATTCTTTCAACCAATGTCATTGATGCAACAAATAATACATATAAAGTAAATCACACCGCAACAATTTCAAGAATAAAGTTTCAATGTTTTAAATACGAAATATCAGGCATTGAAAAAACACCATTAGGATGCAAAGAACTATCATAATCAGGAGCACCAATACCTCATAATAAATCAGCTAAACTAGCATTTTTTCCTAAAGCTGTAATTTGTAAAACTGCCAATAATCCTGTCATTAGATAATTTATAGCACTCATAAAAAATGGAATGAAAACAATTACTAAAAAAGCTAAAAATGTATTTTTTATAGCTTTACCTAGTTTTTCTCTAATTGTATGTGTTTCAGTAAATTGGATAATAATTAATTGCATAATAAACATAATAAGTATTACACCAATTGAAACAACAGCTAATACTGAAAAAAATATTGGTAAGTTTTTACTATTAAGTGGATCTTCATTAAATTTTCCAAAAATTAAATTAGTTATTGCATCAGTTGTTAAATAATCAAATATACCATGTGGTCTTAATAAAACAGCAATTAAATATAATGGTCCTTGAATGAAAATAAGTCAAGGTATAAATAATAAAGCTCCTACTATAATATCTGTTAGTCAATCCATATTTTCATCTCTTTTCTCTTCATAACTTAATATCAAGTTAATATATAACTTTCTTTAGTTAGTAGGAAGAATATTTGGATTACCACCAAAGGCCTGCACAAGAGCAATTATTATTGCTGATGCAGTAATACCAATAATTGGTGCAATTAATGTATACATAAACGCTTTTTTAATCTCACTTCTACGTTGTGGATCATCACCAGCAGCCGCTAAATCTTTTGCCAATATAATTATTTTAAAAACACTAAATGCAATTAAAGCAGCAATTAGCAATCCTGCAACTGCCGAAACATAAGGTTTTGCTACATCAATGATTTTATTTATATCAGGTCCATCTGATAGATAATTAAAAATCATAAGTTTTTCCTCCTTAAATAATAAAAAAATAAAATTATTTACTAATCAAAATTGTTTATAAAGCATGAATTTATCTAATAATATAATAAACCCTATTTTACTCCTTAAAGAGATAAATTAGGACTTACAGTCAAATTCATATGTTATAAATAATGTTGATACACATTAATTATAGTTGGTTTTAAAATAAAGTAAATAAAAATTTTCAATTTTATCAACTTATTTTTTATTATTTTATAAAATTTATTATTTAAATAAAATCATATTAATAAAACTTATAAGTTTTATTAATATGAAAGTATCTTTATTTAATTTAAAAATAAATTAACAATTATTGATGAAATCGATAATGTATAAAAAAATATACTAATTTTCAATTTCTTTATTTTTTATATTTTTAATTGCTTGTTTTTCAGCATCACTAACATTAATATTTAAACACATACGATATAAACTAGAAATAGCAAAAAGACATTCACCAACTTTAGCACGAGCAATAAAATCAGTTTCATTAGCAGAAATGCCACCATATGAAGAATACAATTCATTTAATGCTGCTAAATCATGAGGTTGTAAGTTTAATACTTTTAAATATTGACTTGAGTTAATAATAGCAGTAGTATATTTTTTAATTTCTTCAGAACCAAGAAAATCGTTAATATTTTGTGTAATAATATTTATCATACCTGTATACTTACGAATTCTCTTAACAATTTGATACATAAATAATAATGCTGCTGGAAATTCTTTATCAATAAGTAAATGGGCTTCATCAATAGTAATTGAAATTCATTGTTGTTTATTATTAATTTCATTATCATTTTTATTCTTTCGTACTTCATTTTCAATATATTTCAAAATTAAAAACATTTGAGCGTTAACTAAACGTTTATTCCCTGATTGCGTTAAAGTATATAAATCATAAACTTGTAATAAACTACTGCTATTAATATTAGTATGAGCATTTCATAAATTAGCATCAGTACCACCAGTTGCAAATCTTGATAATATAATTAGTAAATTTTTTAATTCATTTTTACTTCTAATCTCTTCTTCTTTAACCATATCAGATTCAATAATATCATATAAATCTTGAAAAATTGGAAATTGATTTGGTTTTAATAAATGAATTTTTGTTCGAGAAGTAATACCAAATTTTTCATACATTAAATTTACATAAATCATTAATAAACTTGATTCATTTCTCGTTAATCCACCAGTAGCAACGTTTAAAAATTGTTCTAAGAATTGCATATGTGGTGCTAAAATATCACGAGTATTATTATCATTAGTATTATCATCACTCAGTGCCAATGTAATTTGAAATGGATTAATATTGCCAGAAGAACCATCACCAACATCAATTCAACTTCCATCATGATAATTACATAAATCGCGATATTCACGTTCAGGATCAATAACAATTACTTTATGACCAAGCATAATTTGATAATTTACTTCTTTTTTAGAAGTATAAGATTTTCCTGAACCACTAGTACCAATAATTAGTTGATTATGATTTTTACGAGTACTACTTTTAGTTCTTTGATCAAAAAATACTTTATTACCACTTTCATTAAATCCAAGAAATAATCCTTGTTTATCATTTAATTCTTGATTTAAAAAAGGAAAACTAGCACCTATTGTTAAACATGGCATTTCGTGACCTGTTTCTTTAAATCAATCAGCACTATCTGGCATTACTGATAAAAAAGCTTCTAATTGACGATAATATAATTTATCAAACTTCATATTATTATTTTTTATTTCGTATTCGGCAGTACTAATATTTTGTTTAAGTTGCTTACGATCAGCACCATTAATTAACAAATACATATTAGTATTAAATATTTTTTCACCACCACCAGCAATTTGATCTAATAATTCATTTAATGATTGATAATGATAATCATAATCTCTTCGTTCTGATAATGATTTTGTCATAAAATTTAAAGTTGCTAAATTTTGCATAGCTTTATTCAATTGTTTTTTAGCACTTTCTTCACTGATACTATTAAAAGTAAAGATTAAACTAGTATTAGGAATATTTACTAAATTTGCTAATCAGACTGCTGAAACTTCAAATGGATAATCATATATGTTATAAACAGTTTGAAAACAATTAGCAAATTCTAAATTATTCTTATGAACTAATAATTCTTTAATCGCCAAATCATTAGTTAAATCTTTACTTTTAACAGTTTCTTCTTTTTTTGTAGTAAACATTTCTTCTAAGGAAGCATTTTCATTAGAATTTATTAATTTACTATAAACAACCATCATTTCAAAACAATTAATATCACTAGCTTTAACACCACTACGACTGATATAATTTTTAAAAGCATTTACTTCTTCTTTTAATTTTTCTTGATTTGATGAATAAAAAAATAAGTAAAAAAATGGTTGCGTCATTTCATTTTGATTTTGAATTTCATTATTAGCATTAATTGCTGATATCATTTGAAATTTTCTTGCTAATTTTGCTTTTTCACTAATATTTTCTAAATCAATTTTTTCGAGTTGTTCTTTATAAAAATTAGTTTGTACAGTTATATCTAAAGGCATATCAATCTTTATTAAAGACATAGAAATATTAATAATTTTAAAAGCTGCAGCTAAATCTTTAATTTTATTTGAGGCTTCTTCATTAGATAATAATGTAATATTAAAACCCTCCAATAATAAAGCTCTAGTATAATTTGTATTTTTCACATTTAATTGCATCACATTCTTACTAATAATTTTTTTAAATGGTACTAATATTTGT
Source organism: Spiroplasma endosymbiont of Thecophora atra (assembly GCF_964019735.1). Lineage (NCBI taxonomy): Bacteria > Bacillati > Mycoplasmatota > Mollicutes > Entomoplasmatales > Spiroplasmataceae > Spiroplasma > Spiroplasma endosymbiont of Thecophora atra. The sequence goes on from NZ_OZ026464.1 coordinate 966,977, forward strand.
GAATTTTTTTCAGATTTATAATAACGATTTTTACTATGAAATTTAAATCATAATAAAATAATTTCTCATCCTTTTTTTCTTGGCTGTCAATAAAAAGTAAGCGGAATAGTAGCACAACCAACTAAAATAACAGCTAATATTTTAAAAATAATATCAATTTGCAACAATAAAATAATAATTGAAGCAAATCCAACTACCATTAAAATAATTAATAAATCAATTAAACCAACACTTCTCCAAATTTGTAATTTTACAAATTTAATAGTTTTAGGAATTAAAAATTTCATTTATCTTTTCTTTTGAAATTTCATTAGAATTTAGCGCTGAATTTGGTTTACTGTTTATTTTCTCTATCTTTATACTATTAACACGCTTCTTAAAGCCACAACGACTGCAATTAACTTGAATATTTATTCCTTCTAAGTAATCAGCTATCAAAATTACTCTACCACATCGATAGCAAGCAAAAGAATTTTGTGGCTTTTGAGCTAATCGAACAGATGTATACGTATCTTTCATAATCATTGTCTCCTAACCGAATTTAATTTGTTTACTAAACACAATTCAAAGTTATCTTGTTCCCTAAATATTATTAAGCAACTGAAAAAGAAAAAATAAATTTTTGTTATATTTTTAATTTAAAATAACCCACTATTTAAACACTATTTTCTTTTTAAAATCTAGTTTTACTTTAAAAAATAAATTAAATTTTTAAAAACAAAGAAGAAAATTTAAAAAAATTTTAATAAAATAATATCTATAAAAACTCAAAAAATCAAAGTTTTATACATTTCTTGAGTTAAATAAATTTTAACAAATTAACAAAAAAAAACAAATTTTTTTTATTTTTCTAACTTTTTATTAACTTATCTAATCCTGGAATATTTGGCATTTCTCCTTTTTTAATCTGACCAGCAATTTGATCCATAACTTTTTTAGTTTTTTCAAATTGGTTTAACACTTTATTTAATTCTTTTTCTGAACGACCTGAGCCTTTTAATACTCTTGCTTTTCTAGTTGGATAACGTAAAATTTGTGGCTTTTCACGTTCTTGAGCAGTTGTTGAAGCAATAATATATTCTGCTATTTTTAAATCAGTTTCAGCATCACTAATTTTAGCATCACTAATTTTAGCAGACATACCAGGAATCATTTTTACAAGTGATCCCAATTTACCCATTTTTTGAATTTGCTTCATTTGATTAACAAGGTCATTCAAATCAAATTGACCTAACATCATTCTATTCATAGTTTCTTCAACATCACGAGTTGAAACTATACTTTCGGCCTTCTCCATTAATGTAGTAAGATCACCCATTCCTAAAATACGTTCTGCCATTCTTTCTGGATAAAAAACCTCTAAATCAGTTACCTTTTCACCCATTCCTAAGAACTTAACAGGAATCTTTGTTAAATAAGAAATTGAAAGAGCTGAACCACCCTTAGCAGTACCATCTAATTTAGTGACTATGCTTCCAGTAATAGGAATAGTATTATTAAACTCAATAGCAACATTAATTATATCTTGTCCTGCCATACCATCACAAACAAGTAAAACTTCTTTTGGTGAAGTAATTTTTCTTATTTCTGCTAGTTCTTGCATTAATTTTTCATCAATGTGTAATCTTCCAGCTGTATCAATTAATATTACATCAAACTTATTTTTATTAGCATATATTTGAGCATTTTTAACAATATTAGTAGGGGTTTCATTTTTTTGGGAAAAAACTTCAATATTCAATTGTTTTCCTAAAACTTTTAATTGTTCAACAGCAGCTGGACGATAAATATCTCCTGCAACTAGTAAACATTTTTTTTGATATTTATCTGTTAACAACTTTGCTAGTTTAGATATTGTTGTTGTTTTACCAGAACCTTGTAAACCAACTATCATAATAACAGTAGGATTAGTAGATAAATCTAATTCAACATTCTTAGTACCCATAATCTTTGTTAATTCATCATGAATAATTTTAATTAACATTTCTTTTTGATCTAAGCCTTCTTTAATAAATTCACCTTTTGCTTTATTAATAATTTCATTAGTTAAAGTTTTAACCACCCTAAAATTAACATCAGCCTCTAACAAAATTAATCTGAATTCTTTAATTGTTGCTTCCATATTTTCCATGGTTAAAGTTTTTTTACTTAAATTTTTTTCTAATGTTTTTTGTACTTTTTTTGACATAATGTCAGCAAAACTCATATTTATATTCTCCTCTATTTTTAAGACTATATTATTTTAACATTAAAATAATAATGAAAAAATAAATTAAGCATAAAAAATAAATATTTGAATTAACAAATTATATATTTTATAAAGTTAAAAGAGAACCTAAGGGTTCTCTAAAAAACAATTAATTAATTTTTTAATTAATTAATTCTGTTGCTCTTACTTCACGAATAACAGTAATATGAATATCGCCTGGTATTGTAATCATTTGTTCTAATTTTTGTTTTAAGTTTCTTGCTAATATATAAGCATCAAAATCATTAATAACTTTAGGATCAACAATAACTCTAATTTGTCTTCCGGCCTGAACAGCATATGCTTTTTCTACGCCTTTAACAGATTTACACAAATCTTCAATTTCTTTAATTCTAGTTATAAATTCTTCTAATGAATTATTTCTTGAACCAGGTCTAGCTGCTGATAATGTATCAGCAGCTGAAACTAAAGAAGAATAAACATTATCTTTTGCAACATCACCATGATGAGAATGAATAGCATTAATAATAATATCACTTTCACCATATTTTTTTGCTAAAATCACACCATTATAAACATGTGAACCTTCTAATTCATAATCAGCGGCTTTACCAATATCATGTAATAAACCAGCACGTTTTGCAATATTAACATCTAAACCCAATTCAGCTGCCATTGCTCCTGCAAGTTTGGCAACTTCAAAGGAATGCAATAAAACATTTTGACCATAACTTGTACGATATTTTAATCTTCCAATATAAGATACTAACTCTGGTTCAAAACCAGTTAATTTTAACTCATCAATAATTTTTTTACCATCAACTTTAAAACCTTCATTTAATTCCTGCTCATGAAATCTCAAGATTTCTTCAATTCTAATTGGATGAATTCTTCCATCTTTAACTAAATCTTCTAAAGCTCTAGTTGCAATTTCTCTTCTGATCGGATTAAATGAAGAAATTTGAATTGTTTCTGGCGTATCATCAATGATAATATCTACACCTGCTGTTAACTCAAAAGATTTAATATTTCTACCCTCTTTACCAATAATTCTGCCTTTCATTTCTTCATTAGGCAACTTAACGTATGATACTGACTTATCAACAATAAAATTACTTGCATAACGTTCTATTGCTTCACTAACAATATTATTGGCTAACTCTTTAGATTGAAGTTTAATATTATATTCATGATTTTTAATAATTTTATTAAATTCTAATGATAATTTTTCTTTTAATTTACTAAACAATTCATCTTTTGCTTCATTTCGACTCATACCAGAAATTTTTTCTAATTCCATAATAATTTGATCAATTTTTTGATGATATTCTAATTTAACATTTTTTACAATTTCACGTTGATGATAAAGATTTTGTGTTTGTGTTTCAATTATTTCTTCACGTTCACTTAATTTGCGTTCTCTTTTATTTAAAAGTTTCTCATATTCTAAATTTTGTTCTTTACGATATTCAATCTCTAAATACAAATCTTTTTTCATTTTACTTATTTCAATTTTTGCATCGGCTCTTGAGGATTGAATTAATTTTTGAGATTCTTTTTCTCTCTTTAAAATATTAGTAAAACTTTGTTGTTCTTTAATTTTTAAATACATTTTTCTAATTAGAAATCCAGCAATTATCCCTACTATCATTGCTAGAAAAATTGATATACCTACTCACATTCCAAACTGTTGACTACTTATATTTGATAATATAGCTAACATATTTTTTTCCATTTATATTTCTCTCCTTGCTGTAAAACACCTACAAGAAAAAGAATCATTACACTCAAAAACTTAAATAAAATTAAAATTTTATATTTTTCTTCTTTAATATCTACACACAAATAAGTAGGATAATAATCCTACATTAATTTTAGCATGTTTTAAATATTAATATTTAAAACTTGATTCGTTCCTTAATTTGTTCTAAAAGAAAAGTATTTGCTTCTAAACTTTCTTTTGCTTTTATTTTTCCTTGTCCTAATTTTACATCTTCATAAGTGTATCAGCCACCAGATTTATTAATAACTTCTTTCTCAACAGCAATTGTAATGATTTCACTAATTTTTGAAAATCCTTCTTCAAAACAAAAATCAAGACTTGTTGTTTTAAATGGTGGTGCTACTTTATTTTTTACAACTTTTATTTTTATTTTATGACCAATTATTTGATTACTTTTGATTAATTGTTCACCTTTACGTACTTCTAGTCTAATTGTACTATAAAAACGTAATGCTTTTCCTCCGGGTGTTATTTCAGGATTACCATATATAATACCAACTTTTTCTCGAATTTGATTAATAAATAAAACAATACAATTAGTTTTTGCGATATTTCCACTAATTTTTCGTAATGCCTTAGACATTAATCGCGCTTGAGCACCAATTGTTTGATCATTCATATCACCATCAAGTTCAATTTGTGGAACTAATGCAGCTACTGAATCAACAACAATCATATCTAAAGCCTCTGATTTAACAAGAATATCTAGTATTTCTAATGCTTGTACTCCTGAATCTGGTTGTGTAATTAATAAACGACTAATATCAACACCTAATTTTTGACTATATTGACGATCTAATGCATGTTCAGCATCTATAAATGCTATTCTACCATTTTGTTTTTGAACTTCTGCTAAAGCCATTAATGCTAATGTAGTTTTACCTGCAGATTCTGGTCCATAAACTTCAATAATACGACCTTTTGGAAAACCTTTAACACCTAAAATATCATCTAATAATATACTTCCTGAACTAATAACTTCAATATCGCCAATACCACTATCACTTAGTAACATAATAGCACCTTTGCCAAATTCTTTTTCAATTTGCTTAATGGCCTTTTCTAATAATTGCTCTTTTTCTTTAATGTTTATTTCCATAAAATCACCCTACAAAATATTAATAACTCTGTAAGATAATTCCTTTTTAAATTTTAAAAACTTAATAAATTTTTTTTAAAAATAACTACTGCTTTTGCTACTATAGTTGATCTAATTTCGTTTCTATTACCTGAAATATTTAACACTTCACATCAAACATTATTATTGATAACAATACCTACATATACTAAACCAACCGGTTTATTTTCTAGAGCATTAGGTCCTGCATTTCCAGTAAAACTAATAGCAATATTTGTTTTTAAAATTTTTTGTGTATTTAAAGCCATTTCTATAGCACATTGTTTACTTATTACACCATATTTTTCAATGGTTGTTTTTTTAATTTTAACAATATTGATTTTTGATTCATTAGTATACGTTATAAAACCACCACTAAAATATTTAGAAGCACCAGCAATACTAGTAATCTCTTGAGCAAAAAGTCCACCAGTAATACTTTCACAACAACTAATTCTAAAATTAAATTTATCTAATAAAACTAAAAGTTCAGTCATTTTCAAACCTTCAATCAAATAATTTACAATACAAAAAAAGAATAAAAAAATCATAAGCCACGTTCTGTTCTTGCTTCTTGCAAGTGCTAACCATTTATCTACTATTGTAAACAATAGTTCGGTTTATTATTCATTTCTAATAAACCAATGCCCCTACCTAAATTTGGGTTTCTCGCTTGTGGGGTTTATCTCGTTCCAGCTTTTAAGTTTCCTTAAAACTCGTCTCTATGACACTTTTATAGACTAGAACCTTATTTAATAAAAAACTTAGGTTTTTGTCAGCCGTCAGAATTACTGCTTAGAGTTATCGTTTTCTCTAACACAAACATTACTTTCATCACAGAAAGTGCGAGCATGGACTTTCCTCTACATACTAATGCAGCGATTAGCTCATTTTTTATTCTTTTAGAAGAAAATTATAACATATTTATTCTTCATGTACAATACTTTCTAATTTGCTTAATCTCGTAATAATATCAACATTTTCTACACCTTTTTCTTCTAATTTTTGTTTTTCTTGTTTTAAAACTAAAATTTGTGTTTTTAAAATATCAATTTCTTTAAGTAACTTGTAATTATTATTTTCTAAAATTGCATTTTGCTTTTTTAGTTTATTTACAAATTCTTCTAGTATTTCATAATTAGTAGCTACTAAATCAAGAAATAAATCTACTTCTTTAGAATCATAGCCTTTATAATCAACAGTAAATTCTTTATCTATAATATCCTTTTTACAAATATTCATATTTATACCTCCTTTAATTAAAAGGAAAACTATTCCAAAGTTAGTAATATTCTATATGTAAGGGGGAATTAAAATAATGTTTTATGCTAACCGCGGAATGTTTCTTGAAACTATAATTAATTATACTATTGAAATTATAAATAATGAAAAACAAGCACTAATTTTTAAACAAAATCCACCAAGTTTATATCAAAACAATAAAATTTTTAAAGAAAAAAGTAATGTTGATTATCATGGAGTTTATCATGGTAAATATTTGTGTTTTGAAGCAAAAAGTACTAAGTCTTTAACATTACCATGAAATAATTTTAAAAAACATCAACTTGAATACTTAGAAAATGCTTTTTATCTTAATGCTATTAGTTTTGTTATTATTTATTTTTCACAACATAATGCCTTTTTCTTAGTTTTTTGAGAAAAATTAAAATTTTTAAAAGTTCAAAAAAAAGCACTGATATATAAAAAAATAGAACAAAATGGATATAAATTAGAAATTATATATCCATTTTATCTTGATTTTTTAAAATTTTTAATTTAAGAAGCTAAAGTTTCTGTTTGTTGATTAGTATGTTTTTTAAATTCAGAACTAGCTTTAAATTTAGGTGCTTTAGAAGCACTAATTACAATAGATTCACCAGTTTGGGGATTACGACCTGTTCTTGCTTCACGAATAATAGTTTCAAATATTCCAAATTTTGGTATATTAATTTTACCACCATTTGCAACTTCAACTTTTATCTCTTCAAAAAATAAATCAATAATATTAGTCGCTAAGGCAATTGTGACGTCAGACTTTTGCGCCACTATCTTAATAATTTCTGTCTTTGTTTTAGAATTACTTTTTGCCATAAAAGATTTCCTCCTAATGTTTTAAGAATTATAATTATAATGTCTATTATAGATATTATTATAACTACGTTATCTTCAAACCAATTTAAAAATGTTACTGGTCTGTAATCAAATTATATAGTAACATTTTATAAAGTGAACCATAAAATGTATTTTTTTTCTAAAAAAATGATAAAATTATTTTAATAATATTTTTTTTACACTTATAAAGGTTAAAAAATAAAAATAAAATTTAATTTTCAATACTGATAATAAAATATTAAATAAATATTTTATTAAAATTAAAATGAAAAAAATTATTAAAGTGAAAAATAATTAATTAAAAAAAAGAAAAGAAAATCATGTAAAATATATTTATAGTTGTTCAAGTTTTAATAATTAATGATGCTAATTTTATATTACTATTAATTATTTAATATCACCTAAATAACTTAAAAATAACGCTACATTTTACTAATATATTCAATGATGCAAAACATAATAATTTTAGAAAGAATGATAAACTATGAAAAATATTATTCATACTCCTAATGCTCCTGCTGCCATTGGGCCATATAGTCAAGCAATAATTGCAGGTGACTTTTTATATATTTCTGGGCAATTACCAATTAATAGTAAAACAGGTAAATTTATTGGCACTGACATTTCTTCACAAACTAAACAAAGTTTATTAAATATTAAAGCAATTTGTGAAGCTGCTAATATTACTTTAAATAATATTGTAAAAGTTAATATTTTCTTAAAAGACTTAAATCACTTTGTTGAAATGAATAAAGTTTATGGAGAAATATTTGGTGCACACGCTCCAGCAAGAGCAGCAGTTCAAGTTGCTAGAATTCCCAAAGATGCATTAATTGAAATTGAAGCAATTGCTTATTTAAAATAATTTTTCTAATTTTATTTTTTTATTGCATATATAAATTTTTAACTATAAAATTAAATCAAGATTTATTTAGAAAAAGTACTTTAAAATTTAAAAAGTTTTATTCATATAATAATGATATTAGTAAAATGAACTAATATCATTATTAATGATACATTACTACACTTTCCAATTTAATATTCTTACTACAATTTCATACTTTTCTCAAAATTCTAAATATTTTATACTTAAAACAATAATAAAATACATTTTAAATAAATCTTAACTTTAAAAATAAATTATAAATTAACAAAAAATAATATTCAACATTACTTAAAGTATAAATAAAATAATAATTGAATTTAAAATATAAATTTAAAGATTACTAGTAAAAGGTAACCTTTTTTATATTCCAATTGATAATTAAATTTTAATACATATAATATAGATTTTAATTATAATAAATATTTTTATATTAAAAAATATTTATTGCATATGTAAACTTTTGAATATAAAATTAAATCAAGATTTATTTAGAAAAAGTACTTTAAAATTTAAAAAGTTTTATTCACATAATAATAATATTGTAAAATAAATTAATATCATTTTTAATGATACATTACTACACTTTCCAATTTAATATTCTTACTACAATTTCACACTTTTCTCAAAATTCTAAATATTTTATACTTAAAACAATAATAAAATACATTCTAAATAAATCTTAATCTATATAAAATATCAATAATAAACTAAAATTATATTAATTAATAAAAACTATAATAAGTATTGAATTTAAAATATGAATTTAAAGATTACTAGTAAAAAGGTAACCTTTTTTATTAAAAAAAAACATTTACTATAAAATAACAAAAAGATATTATAGTATTTTCATATAAAAATTGAATATTAGATTATAACTACTTTTTTAAAACAAGATTGTTAACATTAATCTAAGATATTTATATACTTTAATAAAACTTGCTACCTTTATTTTATATAAAAGGTAGTTTTAAAATAGAAATTAAATGGAAATAACATAAAAATAAAATAAATTTATATCTATAAGGAAATAATTATGACAAAAATTAAAAAAAATAAAAATAATTACCACATTGCAACTAAATTAGTTCATTGTGGTAATTATAATGATAAATTTGGAGCCGCTCTACCTCCTATTTATCTATCAACAACTTTTGCTTTTGATAGTGCCGAACAAGGTGGTAGGATATTTAATTTACAAGAAGAAGGATATGTTTATACAAGAATTGGTAATCCAACAACAACTGTTTTAGAAAAACGAATGGCACATTTAGAAGGATCAGAAAAAGCAATTGCTTTCTCATCGGGTATGGGGGCCATTGCATCTACTTTTTGAACATTATTGAATGCTACTGACCATTTATTATCATCAAAAACAATTTATGGTGGTACTCATTCACTTATTGAAAAAGGAATATCACGCTTTCAAATTGAAGTTGATTTTGCTGATTTTACTAAACTTGATGAAATTAAAAAAAATTAAAACCAAATACTAAAGTTGTTTTTTTCGAAACACCAGCTAATCCTACTTTAGAAATTTTAGATATTAAAGCAATTAGTGATATTGTCCATCAATATAATCCACAAATTCAAGTAATTGTTGATAATACTTTTTCAACACCAATCATTACTAAACCTTTAATTTTTGGTGCTGATATTGTTATCCATTCAGCAACAAAGTATATTAATGGTCATTCTGATGTTATGGCCGGAATTGTTTGTGGTAAAAGTACTTTAATAAATAAAATTCGTTTTGAAGGATTAAAAGATTTAACAGGAGCTGTATTATCACCTCATGATGCCTTTCTTGTTTTAAGAGGACTATCAACTTTAGAATTACGATTATGAAGAGCTTGCAAAAATGCAAGAATAATTGCAGCAAGATTAAAAGAACATCCTAAGATTAAAAAAGTATTTTATCCTGGACTAACTAATTCAGCAACAGAACAAGTACTTTATGAACAACAAATGAAATTACCGGGAGCAATGATTAGTTTCGAATTAAAATGTGGATATGATGGAGGAATCAAACTATTAAATAATTTAAAATTAATAATTTTGGCAGTTTCTTTAGGTGGAGTTGAGTCATTGATTGAACATCCAGCTTCAATGACACATTCTACTTATAATGCACAAGAATTAGCAGATGCAAATATTTCAGAAGGTCTTGTTCGTCTTTCAATTGGTATTGAATATGTTGAAGATTTATGAAATGATTTGGAACAAGCATTAAAAAAACTATAATAATTATTTATTAGCAATATGCAACCATCAATAACATGTTTCCACTTAAACAAAAATCAGTATAACCATTTGGTAAAATAAATGAGTCACCTTTTTTAATACTAGTATTATCAATTATACCATTACCATCCAATACTGAGATTTGCAATCATCTAGTATTAGGATAACTATAATGCTTAATTCCCTCATTAATTAATTTAATTAACTTAAAAAACTTATTATCAACTAAATAATTATCATGACCATTAGCTTCACTACTATTTAAATCAGGAGCTAAAACAATAGTTGATGCTTCTTTCAAATGCAAATTTCGTAAATTACCAAGTTCATCTTTACGACCATAATCATATAAACGATATGTAATATCTGATGATTGTTGTAGTTCAAAAACCATAGTATGTGCCAATAAGCCATGAATTTTTAGAGAAGGAACATAAATAAATTGATCTTTTTTAATTGGAATATATTTTAATAGTTTATGTCATTGTTCTTTTACCAATCATTGATTAAACTGATCTTTGGTTTTAGCATTATGACCCAAGATAACTTTACCTTTGGGTAAACATTCTAATATATACCAACATTCAGTTTTTCCTAAACATTGATGATTTTTTTCTGCGAATTTATCATCAGGGTGAATTTGAACGCTTAAACTATCATTTGCGTCTAAAATTTTTGTTAACAACGGATATTCTTTATTAATCACATTACCTGAACTATCAAGATTAGCAAATAAACTGGGTTGCTGTTTAAACAATTCTGCTAAACTTAATCCCTTATACTCGCCATTTAAAACATAACTCATTCCATTGGGATGAGCACTAACTAATCATGCTTCACCAATTGGTGTATTTTTAGGTAAATCAAAATTAAATTTGTGTGCTAATTTTTGACTACCTCATAATTTGCGAATAAAAGCAGGTTTTAAAAAAATTATTTGTGATGTGCTATTATTCATATTCACTCTCCTAAACTTTGATTATTTGTTCAATTAAACTTTATTTTTACTATTTTTAGATTTAGATTTTTTACTATTAAATATTTTCATGATTCTTTCATTCATTAATTTAAAAACCTTAATATTACGTGATTGAATAATTAATAATCCACCATATACTAAACAAGTAACAATACTTCCAACAATAATGGCTAAAAAGAATAAAAGAATACTTACCCAAAGCACATAATTAACTGAACTAACTGCACCTAAGATAGCAACAATAGGACCACCATGACCCGCAACATCAGTTAATAAGAAAGCACCAGCAATACTACCAGCAACAGCACTACCAATAATATTACTAATAATAGCACGTTTTGGATCTCTTACTGCAAAAGGAATCGCACCTTCAGAAATACCAATACACCCCATTAACATAGCTGTTAAACCTAATGTACGTTCACTTTCATTAAAGAATTTACGAAAAATCAAAGTTGTTAAACCCATTCCAAGTGGTGCAACAGGAATAGCTGCAGCTACTGCTCCCATAAATAATTGTGAACTAGGATCAGCAGTTATCGTTGTTGAAGCTGCTAAAAAAGCAACTTTGTTAATTGGACCACCCATATCAAATCCAACCATTGCTCCTAGCAACATTCCAATTGCTGCCATTGCTTCACGTGGCATGTGGGTTAACCCATTTTGAAATTGTTCCATTATTCAACCAATTGGAGCTCCAATTGCATAAATAAAAGTGAAACTAATTAAAAATGTTACTACAATAGGAATAAAGAAAATTGGCATAATTGGAGCAATAGTCTTTGGTACTTTTCAAGTAATAATTCATCTTACTAAATATCCAACACTTGGACCAATTAATAATGCTCCTAAAAATCCAGCAGAAATCTTTGGCTCTAAACCAGCAATTGGATAAACTAATCCTGCTGTATTAGCAACATATGCACTTACTATTGCCGGAACCAAGGCAGCACGTCCTGCAATTGAATTAGCGATAAAACCAGCTAAAATTGGAATCATTAATGTAAAAGCAATACTTCCGGCTTGATTCATAAAATAAAGAAAATGATTGTGTGGTAACTTGGAAATATCAAAGTCAGCACCATAAACTGCTTTAGCAATACCAATTGATAATGCTAATATAATTCCACCAAAAACAACAAATGGAACCATATAGCCAACACCAGCCATAATATGTTTCATAATTCCTTGTTTATCAGTAGTAAATAAATCATTTGATTTATTTTCTTTTTCCGCTTTTTGTCCCGATTCTGACTTGTTTATTTCATAAGGTTTTGCGTTAGCAAAAGCATCATTAACAATACTTTCAGGATTTTTAATAACTTTGCTAATTTCTACTTTATATAATGGTTTATTATTAAAACGTTCTAATTTTAAATCTGCAACACCGGCTGATACTGCAATAATAACTAAATCAGCATTGGCAATATCAATTGCTGTAAAAGCACCTTTAATACCAATACTACCATGAGTTTCAACTTTAATATTATAGCCTAAATTTTTTGCAGCAATTTCTAATTTATCTTGTGCAATATAAGTATGTGCTACCCCAACTGGACAAGCAGTAATTGCTATAATATTTTTAGTTTTTTTTGAAGAACCTTTCATATCTTCACTAATAGTTTTACTACTAGTTTCAACATTAGGTTTATTATTAATATTTAGTGATTGAATAATTGCTTTTTTATCTTTTGAATTAAATAATATTGATTGAAATTCCGGTTTTGTTAATCTTTGTGCCACTTTTGATAAAATTTCCAAGTGTTCATTACCAGCACTTTTTAGTGGCACAATTAAAGCAATTATTGCTTTAACGGGTTGTTGATCTAGTGCTTTCCAAGGAATTGGCTGTTTAAAACGCATAATAAAAATTCCTGATTTAACAATATCTTCATTACAGGCATGCGGCACAGCAACACCATCACCAAAACCAGTAGTTCCTTCTCCTTCTCTTTGTAGAAAACTATTAACTAGTGATTTTTCACTAATATTTTTTTTCAAAAAACCTAATTTTTTAGCAGAAGTTGCTATTTCTTGAAAAGCTTCTGCTTGTGTTTTACAATCAGATTCAAGAAAAACATGTTCTACTGTCAAAATATCATCTTGTTTAGACACCATACTTCATCTCCTTACTTAATAAATATTCATGACATAATATTAAATTATTATTTTTAAAAAAACAGTTTTTTTATTTAAAAAATTAATTAAATTTTTTAATTACTTTATTAGTTTTAATTCTATTTTCTAAATATCAATCTTTATGCTTTGATTTTAATAAATATGTTGTTACTAAATCATTAAAATAAGTAATAGCAAATAATGGAGAAATAAATATTTCTTGTGCTTCATAAAGTCCTGAAGAAACAATATTAAATGTTCAATCAGCATAAGTCACTAATTCAGTTTTATCTTGTGATGTAACAACTGCAATTTTAGCATTATTCTTTTTAGCAAGTTTAGCTGCTTCAACAATAGTAGCGGTTTTACCTGATAATGAAAAAAGAATTATTACATCTTCTGGAATAATTAAAGAAGCATGCATTAAAATACTATCATCATCTTTATTTAAACAGATTGATCGTAAACCAAACCGATATAATTTATTTGATAAATCTTCCGCACCTAAACCAGAATGACCAATGCCTGCTAAATAAATACAAGCTTTACGATTATCATCTATTCAATTAATAAATCTTTGTAATTCCTCATAATTAATCGTTGAATCATTTAAATCCATCAGTTTTTTATAATGTTCTTTTAAAACACTACGATCACCAAAAAACTCACGATTTAAAGCTTTGAAAGTAGTTTCTTGCGCAGCTAAACTAATGATAAATTCACGATAACCTTTAAATCCCAACTTCTTAATTAAATTATAAACAACACTATAACCAACAGTATTTTCTTTAGCCAAAGAACTAATAGTAACTTGATCCATTTTTTGACTATTCTTATTAATATAGTTAATAAGAACTTTTTCTTTTTTTGTGAAATTATTTTCTTCCTTTGATACTCTAGATCAAAAATTATCATTGATAAGCATGTAAAAACTCCTTTTTAAACTAATGTAAAATATTTAAATATTATTATTTTTTAATTATGTGATGAAAATGGATCATTAATATAATATGGTTGCAAATCTTCCATGTTTTTTACTTCGATAAAATATGGTGACAACTTTTGAAAATTTTCCACAATATTACACTTTTCTAAATTTTCAATTATTTTATAATCTAGTAAATCACTAATAATACCAATTTTAGCATTTTCATCTACTAATTGCGGCTGAATAATTATTTTTCCATTATCACATACTGCCAAATAACTTTTATTATTGTATGCTGACAAAACACTTATTGATTTTATTAATCCTGCCTGTAATAATAAACTATTAATAGTAAAAACCGTTAAAAAACTATTCAAAACTTTAAGTGTTTTGACAAAAGTAATTGCTACTCTAATTCCAGTATAACTGCCAGGACCATTTGCAATAACTACTTTTGAAATATCTTTTAATTTTATTTTGCATTTTACAAGTAAATTAGTAATAGTTGGAATTGCCAATTCTGTTTGTTTTTGTCAAGCAATAAATGATGAACTTGCTAAAATTTTATTACCTTGCAAAATCACCACTGTTAATTTGTTATTTGTTGTATCTAAATATAATTGATACATAACATCACCTTATTATTTCATTTAGTTGCTATTAATAATTTTCTAATATCTTACATACTTATTATAATATCATGTATAATGTAATTAAAATAGAAAAAATATAGAATTGTGAGTTGATCCATATGGGAATAAGAAAAAATATAGGATTTAAAAGTAAATTTTCTGATTTTTTACTTTGATTTGGGCTAATTATTGCTGTTATAGGTCTAATAATGCAATTTGCAATAGTTTTAATTGAGTATAAACCAATAACAGTTGGAACACCTAATCCTCATAATTTATGAACTCCAGATGGCCCATGAGTTGGTATTTGAACAATGATTTCTACCTTTACTATTCAATCAAATTTTTTAGTTTTTCTTTTCTTTTGTTTTGTATTAACAAATCGTTTTCATGAAAATCGCGCACAATTTGTTTTTGGGCGATTTTCATTAGCAATTACTGTTTATATTACCGTAACTCTTATCGTATTTTTTGCTGTATTATTTAAACCAATGATAAATAATTTAGATAGTAGTAATAGTATTAGCATATTAAATTTTATAAATACATTTTTATTACATTTAATAGTACCAGTGATAGTGATTTTATATTTTATGTTTTCTGCTGGTAAATACTACTGAAAACTCGGAAAACAAACATATCTTTGAATACCAATTATTTCTATTTACATGTTTGCATATTTAGGTTATGCACTTGCTAAAGGAAATTTTGTTGGTTTTTTAAGAAAAGGAACGACAGAAATTGATTATTCATTTCCATATCCATTTTTAGATTTTCATAAAAGTTTAACTACTTTCTTTATTTATATCTTTGCAATTTTAATCTTATACCTAATTTTGATGTTACTTTTTACTCTTTATAATAATATTCTTTATAAGAAAAATAATAAACCAATAGCAGCTTTAAGAGATACAAATTTTTAATGTAAAATAATTTATAAATAAAGTGTACTAGTTTATAAACTAGTACACTTTATTACTATTATTTATTATTTAAAAAATATTAAAAAATAATTGTAGGGAGGAATATATATTTGTGAAAAGTAAAATTTGAAATTGTATTATTTTTTTAAATATTATTTTGTTATTTTTTCCCTCCTTTTTCTTAATATATTTTATTTTAAAATTATATAAAAACTCCTTGTATGCTATATATGCTATACAAGGACTTAAAGTCAAATATAAAATTAAAACCGGCATTACTTAAATATTTTCTAAACATTTATAACTACCATTTTTATTGTAACTCACTAAAAAGAAAAAACAAGTAATAACATTTTTTACACTTATCATTTTATATTTTTATATAATATATTGCATTTTAACAAGTACTACTTAAAAATAATAAACTTTATTTTAAATATTTCTTTTTACGAATAATAACAACAACTATTGGAATTATAGTTAAAAAACTAATAATGAAGCCACAAATGATAATAATATTTCAATTATTAATTAACATTTTAGTTGTTAATGGTATATTAACATCTCAGGGACGATCTGAATTATTACTTTGTAAATAATTAACATAATTTTGTTTAGTAATATCACCTTGATATTGAATAAATCATGATAAAAACTCACCAGCAGCATTATTTTTTAAATCTTCAATTTTAATACTATTATTAGTAGCACTATTTAAATATTGTTGAAAACCTGCTAATAAATTATTAGTTTTTTCAAAAAAATCAGTACAATTTGGAAAATTAGGTATTTTTGTATTGCTTCTATAAACAGTAATATATTGTTCAGAAGCAGCTTGACGTTGTAAGTCAGATGTATCTAAACCTATACAATAAACTTGAAAATTACTTCCTTGATTAAGAGTTAAATTATCACCATCTTTAATAGGTGTTCCTAAATCATTTTTTGCTTTTTGTAAAGTTTGTGAATCAACTTTTCATTTTAGTCAATGTTGTTGTGAATCACTAATATTTACTTTAGCTTTCTCAATAGCTTTATTCATAACTATTAATGTATTTTTATTATCTTGTGAATTATTTTGAACTAAATATTGAGGTGTAATTACAGGATTTTCTTTAACTTTTTCATCACTAATAGTACTAAATTGAATATTTGAACTATTATTTGTTAACTTAATAGTTTTACTATAGCCACTATCTTTAACACTAACATTAAAACTAGTTGATTTTAAATGATCGTCTGGTTTATGATTTAATATTGCATAACTAATTGAACCATTATCAAAAACTTCATCATTTTTATCATTTATTAATAATTGTTCATTCTTATCATTTTTATTTTTTGCTAAAATAGCTAACATTGGTTGATTAGTATCATTGGGATTACCATTATTAAGTGGTAAAATTGCTAACCGATCTTGAACGCTTTTATGACTATTTAAAAAATCATCGCTTGGTTTAATCATATAAGGAATACTAAAATAATTATTAAAATCTGCCCTAGGATTTACCGTTGCAAAAATACCATTGTTAATCTGTGCTGGTAAACTATTATCATGGTAACCAACATAAACATAACCAAAACTAGCAATATCATTAAAACTTTGTTTAGCAACACTACGACCAATAACTTTATCAGTAAAATATTTAATACCATTATCTGGTAAGATATTATTAGCTTTGTTTTCGATTTGTTCCTTAAATTTCTTATTAACTTCTTTACTAATATCATCATTTGAATTATTATTAACCTTATTAATATCATTAAATTGTTCTGTTATTACTTCTTTATGCAATCTAATAAAATCTTCATACTTATTATTAATTGAATTTCAAGTATTGGCTTCACTAATTAAATTTTTATTATTTTCCTTAACAGTAATATGAAACCCAGAAAGTTTGTTACTGTCATTAACAGTACTAATATTAGATTGATGATTAGTAACTATCATTAAACTACTAGTAAGAGATAATGCCAAAGCCAAACTTATTGTTTTAAAACTAAAAGATAAGAAATTTGTCATTATGATTACTCCTTTTTTACCTATTATTTGTGTTTATAATTATAATATTAAATTAAGTATATTTAATTAAATACTTAAAATCTTAGTTTTATTAAAATAAAACTAAGGATATATAATCAATTATTAAACTTTTTGTTAAATCAACATATATAATTTTAATACTTATATAATTACTTATATATTCATTAAAATTATAAGGATAAAATTATATCCTTAACATTAATAATAAACTTTATTACCAAAAAATCAAGATTAAATAATTAATAAGTTAATTTTTTTAACTTATTAAGTGTTTTAAATAATCAGTTAGTAAATATTAATAGTGATAAGAAAAAACTTGATATACTAAATAAGTAGCATATTCAATCATAATAAAAAATTAAATTTTTGATAGGAAATTTAATTAAATTTAATTCTAATATAAATAGGAGAAAAAATATGAATTGAAAAAATAGTAGTGAATACCGATTAAAAAAAAGAAATCTTATTAAAATTATTTGACGTTTATTTGGTCTACTTATTATTTCTTTATTCTTAATTTTTGATTTAATAATTACTATTAATTATCCCAATGCTTTCATTGTTCCTAATGTTGATAAATCAACTGAAAGATTGGCAATTTATTATTTTTATTTTACAACTCAAACTAATTATTTAGTACTCATTTATTTATTTGCTTTTTTATTTGAAAGTAAATTTAAAGAAAATTCAAAACCAAGTTTTTATATTTTATTAAGCATTACTATTTATATTACAATTACAATGTTAGTATTTTGAATAGGTATCATTAGTAATAGCCAAGAAAGAAGTAAATATGGAACTGATATTTATTTATGATTTAAAACAATAATTCTAAATCTAATTATGCCAATTGTTATGATTTTAAATTTTGCTTTATCATGTGGACGTGATTTTTATTCACTAAAAAATCATCATAAACTTTATATGTGATTTATTTTATTTTATCCTTGTTTTTATGTAGTAATGGTAATGGTTCGTGGTGTACTACGTATTAAACAAGGAGAAAATATTAATATTTGTTATCCTTACTTTTTTTTCAACTACCAAAAATATGGTGTAGGAGTATTAGTTACTGCTATTATTTTTCTGTTAATTATTAGTATTGGTTTACAATACCTTTATTTATGAATTAATAACATACAATATAAAAAAAAGCATGATGATGATAAACCAAATTTTCCAATCATTACTTATCCTTATGGTTTTAAATTATAAAAAATAAAATAAGGCTTTAGAAATTAAAAGCCTTATTTATACAATTTATTAAATATTTTTAATTATTCATTTACCATAGAAACTACTTCTTCTGGTTTATTAGTAACTGGAAAATATTTACCAATAATTAATAATACACCTGAAGCAATATTAAGTCCTAAAAAAATAATATTAATACCACTAATAAAATTAAAATTTGATGAAAACATAACTATTAAAGAAAAACCTGCTAAAACCAAAGTTACAATTCCAACAGCTAAACCACTATTAGCATTTCCTTTTAAAACATTATTGCACATAATAATTATTGCAATTGAAAATCCAATAGCAATTAAAAGTCCAAAAATCAATCCAACAATAAATATTGTACTAACTCCTGATGTTAATGAAGTGTGATCATATTTTGTAAAACTTTTAAAAATGACACTACTTGCTGTTGCTAAAATAATTGTAATAATTACACTTCAAATAATATTTATAATATTTGTTATGAATCCAATTTTAGCTCCAATATATAATTTTTTATCTAATTTCTTTTCAACCTTATCCATTTTTTCTCCTTTTTTCTTAAAATCTTTTTTACATTTTAATACTCTCAATCTTAACATAAAAAAAATTTAAATTTTAAATTAAATACTAACACAAACAAAAAAATTTGGTATCGTGCTATTTTCCCATTGCTGGTATTTTCGTCGCTGGAGTGCTTAACTGCTGTGTTCGAGATGGGAACAGGT
This sequence comes from Spiroplasma endosymbiont of Thecophora atra, assembly GCF_964019735.1. Taxonomy (NCBI): domain Bacteria; kingdom Bacillati; phylum Mycoplasmatota; class Mollicutes; order Entomoplasmatales; family Spiroplasmataceae; genus Spiroplasma; species Spiroplasma endosymbiont of Thecophora atra. The sequence continues at coordinate 986,898 of NZ_OZ026464.1, forward strand.
GTGACCACTCCGCCATGGACACCAAATAGTTTAGCAATTGTTCCCTAAAAACTAGAAACAGACATCTTTAAATTTGATTACTTTTGATTTGCAATAGAGAATATATTCTTCAATAAATCCTCGATCTATTAGTATCAGTAAGCTGAACATATCACTATGCTTACACACCTGACCTATCAACCTTGTAGTATTCAAGGGATCTTACTTCTTTCGAATGAGAAATCTCATCTTGGAACTGACTTCGCGCTTAGATGCTTTCAGCGCTTATTCATGCCCTACATAGCTACCCAGCTGTGCCACTGGCGTGACAACTGGTGCACCAGAGGTAGGTCCATTCCGGTCCTCTCGTACTAGGAACAGCTTTCCTCAAATTTCTTGCGCCCACGACAGATAGGGACCAAACTGTCTCACGACGTTCTGAACCCAGCTCGCGTACCGCTTTAATGGGCGAACAGCCCAACCCTTGGAAGCGACTACACCTCCAGGATGCGATGAGCCGACATCGAGGTGCCAAACCTCCCCGTCTATATGAACTATTGGGAGAGATTAGCCTGTTATCCCCGGGGTAACTTTTATCCGTTGAGCAACGGCCTTTCCACACAGCACCGCCGGATCACTAAGCCCAACTTTCGTTCCTGCTCGACTTGTATGTCTCGCAGTCAAGCACCCTTTTACCTTTGCGCTCTACATATGATTTCCATTCATATTGAGGGTACCTTTGGGCGCCTCCGTTACTTTTTAGGAGGCGACCGCCCCAGTCAAACTACCCACCAGACACTGTCCTTAGACCAGATTATGGTCTCAAGTTAGAATTTCAATATAGCAAGGGTGGTATCCCAATGGTGACTCCATACCTACTAGCGTCTGCATATCAACGTCTCCCACCTATGCTGTACAAACTACACCAAAATTCAATATCAAGTTGTAGTAAAGCTCCACGGGGTCTTTCCGTCTAATCGCGGGTAACCTGCATCTTCACAGGTACTAAGATTTCACCGAGTCTATAGCCGAGACAGCGTCCGGATCGTTACGCCTTTCGTGCGGGTCAGAACTTACCTGACAAGGAATTTCGCTACCTTAGGACCGTTATAGTTACGGCCGCCGTTCACTGGGGCTTCAGTTCAAAGCTTCGCTTACGCTAACAAATCTCTTTAACCTTCCAGCACTGGGCAGGCGTCACCCCCTATACATCGTCTTACGACTTAGCAGAGAGCTATGTTTTTGCTAAACAGTCGCCCGGACCTCTTCACTGCGACTCATATTGCTATGAGTTCCCCTTCTCGCTAACTTACGGGGTTATTTTGCAGAGTTCCTTAGCTATAGTTATCTCGCTTGCCTTAGGATATTCTCCTTGACCACATGTGTCCGTTCTCGGTACAGGCACCATGGTGATGTCTTTAGAAACTTTTCTTGGAAGTATGGCATCAAATGCTTCGTTACTAAGCGAACCGTTCACTCCCCATCGTACTTCAAGGTTAACGCTGTGCGGATTTGCCTACACAACCCTCTTTGTACTTAGCCCAGCACTACCAACCACTGGGACATTTTAGCCTTCTCCGTCATTCCATCAGTCACCATGGTGGTACAGGAATATCAACCTGTTATCCATCGACTACGCCTTTCGGCCTCGCCTTAGGTCCTGACTAACCCTGGGTGGACGAACCTAGCCCAGGAAACCTTGGTCAATCGGCATGAAGGATTCTCACCTTCAATCGTTACTCACACCGGCATTCTCACTTCTAAACGCTCCACTAGTCCTTCCGGTCTAACTTCGTCGCAGATTAGAACGCTCCCCTACCGCCCACAATATATGTAAACATACATATAGACCCATAGCTTCGGTACAATGCTTAGCCCCGGTACATTTTCCGCGCAGAATCATTCGACTAGTGAGCTGTTACGCACTCTTTAAAGGATGGCTGCTTCTAAGCCAACCTCCTAGCTGTCTGAACAATTCCACATCGTTTTCCACTTAGCATTGATTTGGGGACCTTAGCTGATGATCTGGGCTGTTTCCCTCACGTCCATGGACCTTATCACCCATAGACTGACTGCCAGATATGTAACAATGGCATTCGCAGTTTAACTGCATTCAGTACCCCGAGGTGGGGCCATCATACATTCAGAGCTTTACCTCCATTGCACTAATTCTGACGCTAGTCCTAAAACTATATCGGGGAGAACCAGCTATCTCCAGGTTCGATTGGAATTTCACCGCTAGCCACAAGTCATCCACGGTCTTTTCAACGAACGTTGGTTCGGTCCTCCATTAACTGTTACATTAACTTCAACCTGCTCATGGCTAGATCACCTGGTTTCGGGTCTACGACCACATACTAAACGCCCTATTCAGGCTCGCTTTCACTTCGGCTCCGTCTTTTCAACTTAACCTTGCATGTAATCGTAACTCGCCGGCTCATTCTACAAAAGGCACACCGTCACCCATTAACGGGCTCCGACTTGTTGTAAGCATATGGTTTCAGAAACTATTTCACTCCCCTCTCGGGGTACTTTTCACCTTTCCCTCACGGTACTGGTTCACTATCGGTAATTGGTTAGTATTTAGCCTTACGCAGTGGTCTGCGCAAATTCCGACAAGGTTCCACGTGCCTCGCCGTACTCAGGATACTGTCAAGAGATTTATACATTTCGCATACTGGGCTTTCACCATCTATAGCGTTGCTTCCCAACAACTTCTGCTATATATAAATTTTGTAACTCTTCATAGGTGGAACCTAATAGACAGTCCTATAACCCCAATCTGACGACTGGTTTAGGCTGCTCCCTTTTCGCTCGCCGCTACTAAGGGAATCGCATTCGCTTTCTTTTCCTCTAGGTACTAAGATGTTTCAATTCTCTAGGTATCACTCTGCACAACTATGAATTCATTGTACAGTACTATCTGATTAAAGATAGTGGGTTTCCCCATTCGGACATCTCCGGATCAAAGCTTATTTCCAGCTCCCCGAAGCTTATCGCAGGTAATCGCGTCCTTCATCGTCTTCCAATTCCAAGGCATCCACCATACGCTCTTAATAATTTATTTTTAGAATATCCTATTGCAAGATAAAAATTATCTTATTTTTTTAAAAGATGTCTATTATCCAGTTTTTAAAGAACAATTGTTCAGAAAAAACAATCCCTGAAAACTAAACAGAACAAAAGAAATAATCCAATAAATCATCCATCTAATTTTTCTTGTTGTCTTGGTTTCTTATTAGAAACTAAACTCCATAGAAAGGAGGTGATCCATCCCCACCTTCCGGTAGGGATACCTTGTTACGACTTAACCCCAATCATCAACCCTGCCTTTGGCAGCTCCCTCCTTGCGGTTAGGACACCGACTTCTGGCATTGCCAACTCTCGTGGTTTGACGGGCGGTGTGTACAAGACCCGAGAACGTATTCACCGCGACATTGCTGATTCGCGATTACTAGCGATTCCGACTTCATGAAGTCGAGTTGCAGACTTCAATCCGGACTGAGACTGACTTTTTGAGATTTGCTTGACCTCGCGGTTTAGCGACTCTTTGTATCAGCCATTGTAGCACGTGTGTAGCCCAGGTCATAAGGGGCATGATGATTTGACGTCGTCCCCACCTTCCTCTAACTTACACTAGCAGTCTCCTTAGAGTCCCCAACTTAATGCTGGCAACTAAGGACAAGGGTTGCGTTCGTTGCTGAACTTAACCAAACATCTCACGACACGAACTGACGACAACCATGCACCACCTGTATCCTTGTTAACCTCTACTATATCTCTATAGCTTCGCAAGGTATGTCAAGACCTGGTAAGGTTCTTCGCGTTGCTTCGAATTAAACCACATGCTCCACCGCTTGTGCGGGTCCCCGTCAATTCCTTTGAGTTTCACTCTTGCAAGCATACTACTCAGGCGGAGTACTTAATGCGTTAGCTACAGCACTGCCTCATGGCAACACTTAGTACTCATCGTTTACGGCGTGGACTACTAGGGTATCTAATCCTATTTGCTCCCCACGCTTTCGTGCCACAACGTCAGTAATAGGCCAGTTAGCCGCCTTCGCCACTGATGTTCCTTCATATATCTACACATTCCACCGCTACACATGAAATTCCACTAACCTCTCCTATACTCTAGTAATGTAGTTTCCAAGGCGGTTAGGGGTTGAGCCCCTAAATTTAACCTCAGACTTGCAAAACCGTCTACGCACGCTTTACGCCCAATAAATCCGGATAACGCTTGCCACCTATGTATTACCGCGACTGCTGGCACATAGTTAGCCGTGGCTTTCTGGTAAGGTATGGTCGATACTAAAATCATTTCCTATTCTAGCACTTCTTCCCTTACAACAGACCTTTACAATCCGAAGACCTTCATCAGTCACGCGGCATTGCTCCATCAGGCTTTCGCCCATTGTGAAAAATTCCCTACTGCTGCCTTCCGTAGAAGTTTGGGCCGTGTCTCAGTCCCAATGTGGCCGTTCATCCTCTCAGATCGGCTACGCATCGTTACCTTGGTAAGCCATTACCTTACCAACTAGTTAATGCGCCGCATTCCCATCAATTAGCGAAGCAAATGCTCCTTTCATTATTTATCATTGCAAATAAATAACATATGCGGTATTAGCTGTCGTTTCCAACAGTTATTCCCCACTAAATGGTAGGTTAGATACGTGTTACTCACCCGTTCGCCACTAAAGTATTGCTACTTTCGTTCGACTTGCATGTATTAGGCATGCCGCCAGCGTTAATCCTGAGCCAGGATCAAACTCTCAATAAAATTGTTTTTGTTAAAAGATGATGTCTGACTTATTTAATTTTTAATAAAAAATTGACGGATTAATTCTTGTTCTATTTAGTTTTCAAAGATCGTTTTTTCTAGTTTGTAACCCATTTATTTTTGGGACAATAATAATAATACAACATGCCATAATTATTGTCAACCTAATTATCATAAAAAAACATTATTTTTTTAAAATTAAAATCATTAAAATTTTTTATAAAATTAAAAAAATAAAATATTATTTATTCTACTAAAAATTTAATAGTAATATAATCACTCTTAATTGTTAATTGATATTGACCAATACCAATAAAGTCATACAACTTTAAAGCAAGATTTTTAAATTTTTTATTACAATCATTATTTAAAAATAATATTTTTTCAATATTATTATTTTGTAAATCTTTCACTAATTTTGAATTAATCGTTTTATTTTCTGGTATTGATCAGTAATATTCTTTTGTTAATTTATTATAACTAGTTAATTTACCATAATTTGTTCCATCAATATCTGCAAAAATTACTGATTTATTTTCATTAAATGTCAAATGACCCGCTTGAAAGGCAATAATTTTTAAAGGTCCAAGTTTTTTATTAAAATTAACACGATTAATTGTACATAGTGCCTGATGCACAGTAAATGTTGATTGATAAGATAATAAAGGATAATCTTGATTAAAATGTTCATTAAGTAACAATGTTTCATAATCTAGTTTATATTTAAGAATAATTTTTAGTTCATTAACAACCAATTTGTTATTTTCAATGAAATTTGTAACTAAACATGGTATTTCATTAAAATTTGGAAAAATACGATTAAATACTTTATTACTTGTAACCTCATATAATAATGATGCTATTAATAAATTGTCATAATGATAATTAATTAATTCAGTATCTAATTCTTGACTTAATCTTAAATAAAAATAATTAACTATTTGATAATCATTTAAAAATAAGAATTGTTTTAAGATATTTTGATTACGATTAGTATCATTATCATGGGTTTGATAATTTTTTATTTTTTTTGCTATTCGTAAATAAAAATCATTTAAAAAATTATAAAATTCTTGAATTGTCAAATCATAATCAATTAATATTTTAAAAATAGCATTATCATTATAAAGTTGATAATATGATTGAATTACCAAATAAATTTTTTTTCGTGATTGATATCATTGCTTTAAATTAGTTAAAATGACGTTTTGACTTCTTGGTTCTAAAGTAATAGTACATCCATAAGGTAAATTAAAACTATTAGGTAATTGTTTATTAACATTTATAATATGTGAGTTCGAAAGATTTTTAATACCAATGGTTATGTCATATTTTTTATCAATATTAGCAATTAAATCATAAACCTCTAAACAATGTTTAGTTTCTGTTTTTCTCAATCCTCTTCCTAATTGCTGTAAATATACTGTTTTTGAATTAGTTGGTCGTAATAAAATAATAGTATCAATTTCAGGAATATCAATTCCCTCATTAAAAATATTTACTACACATAAATAATTAATAATTCTATTTTTAAAATCATTAATGATTTTACTACGATTAGTTTGATTTTTACTTGTTAAAAAATCTGCTTTTAAGCCGTGATTTTGCAAAAATCTAGCAACAATTTGTGCATGAGTAATGTTAATACAAAAAATTAAACAAATCCGATTACTATAAAATCCAATATAGTCATTAATTACATCTAATAATAACTTATTTCTTGCTTCAGTATTTAATTTTTTAAATAATTGTTGATCATTATTTAAATCAATACCAGTTAAATCAGCAGTAATGTCATCAATACAATAATAATCAAATGGTGATAAAAGTTTTTCATTAATTGCATCTCACAATCGTAATTCATGTGCAAACTCATTATCAAAATAATTAATAATGTTTTTATTATCTTCTCGTTCTGGTGTTGCTGTTAAACCAATAATTTGTTTAGGATGAAAATAATTTAAAATTGTCTGAAAAGTTTTGGCAGCCAAATGATGAGCTTCATCAAAAATAATAATATCAAATTGTTGACGTTTAAACTTATTTAGATGTCTATGTACAGTTTGTACTGTTGCAAATAAATATTGTTCTTGAAAATTATTTTGTTTACTATTTAAAATAGTTGCAAATTTTTTATCATTTATTACTTTTCGAAAAGTAATAATTGCTTGTTCAATAATTTCTCTTTGATGTGCTAAAAATAAAATTGAAGGTTTTTGATTATTATTTTCTTTGATTTGATTTAAATAGTCAAAAGCAGATACTACTGTTTTACCAACACCTGTTGCCATGACAATTAAATGTTTTGTTTTTTTAAGTTTTCTTCTTAACTTTAATTTATTAATTAAGGCAATTTGAAAATCATAAAGAAAATAATTAGTTGCTAATCATTGTTCATCTTTTTTATTTACAAGCAATCGATTATATTCAATTCGTGATAGTAATTGTAATCGTTGTTGTTCATCATTTAAATCAACTAAATTATCATTTCATAATTTATAATACTGATTTAAAATATTTTGATATAGTTGCTTATTATCAAATTCATTAATTTTAATATTTCATTCACGACCACTAGCTAAACCTTTTTGCGTTAAATTTGATGAACCAATTATTGCTGAAGAAAAACCTGAATTTCGTTTAAAGATAGCAGCTTTAATATGAATTCTTTCACTACGTTTTTCTAAATTATTTTCAACTTTAACTTTAATATTAGGATACTTTTTTATTATTTTAACTAATGCATATAAATTAACAAATAAAGCCATATCATCAAAAGTAGTAGTAATAAAATTAATAGTAATATTATGATTTAAAGCGTAAGTAAATGATGAACGTAACTTATTAATAATTGAATTTGATATAAAAGGATAAATGAAGTATACTTCATCACAAGTTCTAATTTCCTGATTTAAATGATTAATTAATGTTTGTTGGTTTTCATTAGTAAATAAATAATTATCACTTAATCTAATATTAGAAGTTAAAGGATTATCAATTATACTATCATTTACTTGTAATAAAATGTTATTACTAAATTTATTAGTAGTAAAATTACTTATGATTTGATTTAAAAAATCAATTTTTGCTTCTGGTGATTTAATCGTTTTTAATTGTTCAATTAAAGTATTATTTAATTGTTTAACTAAATAATGATCAATGTCTTTAATTAATTCTTTTTCATCATTAATATGTGATATTTGGAAATTATTGGTAATATCATCACTAATCTTTAATAATAAATCATAATAGCCCTTATTTTTCATACTCTACACTTCCTAATAAATAGTGTCTATTTTAATAAATTATAATCTATATTTTAATAAATTATTAACTATTATAAAATAATTTTGTAAAATAAAAAACCTCTAATATTTAAAATATTATTTTAAATAAATAAGAGGAAGGTAATCTAAGATAAGATATATTCATATTTTATTTTTTTTCTGTTGATGATGTTTTTTCTGCTTGTAATGGATTAGTAATACTTACACCTTTGTATGTCTTGCATTTCATACAGGCATGATGTGGTTTAGTAATTGCTCCACAATTTAAACAGTTAGTTGTAGTTGTTGCAGATAAACTATCATGGGCACGACGTGTATTTTTACGCATTTTTGACGTTCTTCTTGCTGGTACTGCCATAGTCTGTTGCCTCCTTACTTTCGTATCTCATAAATTATATATTGATTTATCAGAAAAATCTATTTTTTTTGATAAGTTTTTCAAATTTTTGGAAATAAAATACTAATAAATCAAATATTTTATTTGGAATGATAAAAAGATTGGTGAAATAATTAAAAATAGAATGTAATTATGAGAAACTGCTTATTTTTTACTATAAAAAATTACCATTTTAAACAGTTTTTTCTAAAAATTTTCTATTTCTAAAATTTTTATTAATTCAATAATTTCTTTACCTTGAATTAATATTCTTCCATTTTTATAGTGCGTTAATGTTCAAAAATTCACCTTTTGATATATATTTTCTATCAAAACATTATTATTTACTTTTTTAAACTCTTTAATTTTATCTATTTTTTTAACATTTACTAGATTTACATGTGTAACATGTGTATTCTTTGTTGTTTTTACTTCATCTTTTTCAATTATTTTTTTATTATGATAAGCTTCATAATCTCATATTAGTTTATTATTTAATTCCCAGTCATTAATAAAATTTATAGGTTGTGAATGTTCAGGATAATTTTTTTTTACAAAAATTATATTAGCAATATAATCTGCCATTTGAATATCTAAATTTGTTTTAGAATCTAAATATTTTACATTTAATTTTATATTTTCATTAACATTACATAGTTTTCAATTTTGTTTTAAATATTGTTCTAAACCATTTGGAAATAATCCTTTATCTTATCTTTCATCAATCCTAAAATTAATTTCACTTTCATCTTCAAAATATTCTTTAATATTTTCAAAAATTTTATTTAACATAACTTTAGTTAAAAAATTATATTTATCTGCAATATGTTTTATATTTTTTAAAAGTTTTGGATTTTTTGCATTAATATAAATTCCTATTAATTTAACATCATTTAAGGTTAATAATTGATTTATAAAAATTGCTTTTTCTGTAACATTTAAATCTGTAGCTTTTATTTCAATTTTATTTTTTAAACTTTCTTTTAAAATATTTTTTACTTTGTTATATATAAATTTTACTTTTCTTATATCTTTACATATATAGCCTGCTATGACAAAATATTTATGTCTATTATTTATTGATAAAGTCCCGGATTCATCTAATATTATAAATACCATTATATACTACACTTTCATAAGTTATCAAATTTATTATACTTGAATCATATATAAAAGTATAGTAAAATACAATAAAGTCCTTTAAGATAAACCGTATACCACTTGATTACTAAGCGTATGTTAAGTACGTGGTTTCTTAGGCAAAATCCCTTTAATTAGGGATTTTTTATTAATAAAAGTTACCTAGGTAACTTTTATTTTTTACATATAATTAATTTTTTTAAATATCTTAATTTCTTTTTTTTATTTATTATAATTATCAATATATCTATCTTAATAACCACCCTTAGTTTCTTGTCCTGAAATAATAGCAACACCATTACTAGTACCAATTCTAGTAGCACCAGCATTAATCATCGCCATTGCATCATCTTGATTTTTAATACCACCAGAAGCTTTAATTGCAACATGAGGACCAATATTTGCCTTCATTAATTTAATATCAGCAACCGTTGCACCACCATTAGCAAAACCAGTTGAAGTTTTAATAAAATCTGCTTTTACTTTAGTTACTAACTGACAAGCAATAATTTTTTGTTCTGTTGTTAATAAACTACACTCAATTATTACTTTTAAAATAATATTTTGTGGACATGCATTACGAACTGCTTGTAGATCTTGCAATACAAGTTTTTGATCATTATCCTTTAGTGCCCCAATATTAATAACAACATCAATTTCTTGAGCACCATCTTTAATCGCATTAATTGTTTCTGCTACTTTAGTTTGTGTAGTATTGGCACCCAATGGAAAACCAACCACTGTACATACTTTAACATTACTATTTTTTAATAAAGTAACAGCACGATTAACATAAAATGGATTAATACAAACTGCTTTAAAATAATAAGTTTTAGTTTCTTTACATAATGTATCAATCATTGATAATGTTGCTTCTGGTTTTAATAATGTATGATCAATATATTCATTTAAATTAATATTACTTTTCATAAACTTCAACTCCTAATTCATTTTCACTTTTAATAATTGCTTCAATAACTTCAAGATTCATTAAACTATGATTTAATCAATAATCTCGACTTAAATAATCTTTATTTTTAATCATTTTTACAAAGTCATTTAATTCATATGTCATTAAACTTTCTTCATTGGTATTATCTGCGATTTCTTTTATTCCGTTTTTAGTATAAACCTTAATTCCACTTAATGGATGAACTTGTGATAAAACAAGACTACTATTATGACCTATAAATTCACTTTGTGCATAAGAGGTTACTCCTTTACTACAAGTAATAGTAGTAATAGTTCCATTTTCATGCTTCAAAATAACATGATTACTTAAATTAACACCATTAGGTAATTTAATTGCCATCGCTTTAACTGTTTTTACTTTACCTAATAAATACAATACTAATTGTAATGGATATACTAAACTATCATAAGTTGAACCTTTACCAAAATCTTTATCAAAAACAGAATCATATATTCCTTTTTCAACTGATGGCATTCTTGAAGAAATACGATTAAAATTAAGGTTAACTACTTCTGGATTTATTTCATGCACTAATTTTTTTAATTTAGAAAAAATAGGTAAATGAACAGTAACATAAGCTTCTAATAAAATTATTTTTTTACTTCTTGCTAAAGAAATTAGGTTTTTAACTTCTTCAACTGTAAAAGTAATAGTTTTTTCTACCAAAACATGAATATTATTTTTTAAAAATAATTTACTTTGTTTGTAATGCAAACCATTTGGTGAAGCAATATAAATAGCATCAATATGTTCTATCATTTTATTTAAATCATCAGTACTATGGGCAATATTATATTTTTTTGCTCATGTTTCTGCTTTATCTAAACTTCTTGAATATATACAAGTTATTTTAACTTTTTTATTAGTTAACGCTTGCTTTATAAATCTTTGAACAATTTTTCCAGTTCCAATAATACCAATTCTAATCATCTTGTACTCCTCTAACTTTTTAAACTTGTTTCATAATTAATGATTGACATTAAAAATAAAGGTGCAGTTTCAGCACGTAAAATTAATTTTCCTAAACTAATATTACTAAAATTAAGTTGTGTTAAAGTTGCAATTTCTTCTTTAGTGATTCCTCCTTCGGGTCCAACTATAATTGTTATTGATGATAATTTATTATTTATTTGACTAATTCAACTAGTTTCTGATGAATTTTCATATGCAACCAAATTAAGATGAGACCGATATCGCTCTAATTGTTTTAAATCAAAAACAACGGGTGTAACAATCGGAATTAAATTGCGATTTGATTGTTTGGCAGCAGCTTTTGCAATATTTTGTCAACGTAAAACTTTCTGTTCTGCTTTTGTTCTTGTTAAAACACTAACACATCGTTTTAACTGCAATGGCACAATTTGATAAACTCCCAATTCTACTGCTTTTTGAATGACTAAATCAAATTTTTGTTCTTTTAATAAAGATATTACTAATGTGATTTTACATCTGAATTCTGAATTACTATTTGGCACTGTTTTTATAATTTCGCATTTAATAACTGATGTAATTTCAATAATTTTTGTTAAATATTTTTGTTCTTGATGAATAATAACTATTTCATCATTAATTTTATGACGTAATACTTTAATTAGATGTTTACTATCTTCTTCATCCAATATTAAAATATTATTAGTTTTATGATTAGTAAAGTAGCATTCCATAGTCCACCTCTAATTTAATTATAACATAAGGTAAAACTCAAATTAACAAGTTTTAACTATCATCTTTAATTTATAAAATATAAAATTTCTTTTTTCTTTTATCATGAAACTAAATTAAAAACTACTTAATTAATTAAGTAGTTTTTAATTATTTATAAAATAATACATTTTGCAACTTTAGTAATAGCATTATTATCTATGTTTACTAAAGGTTTATCATTTATTATGTTCTTATTTTTATTACTTTCAAATGTATCAGCAACTTTTTCTCGTCTTTCTCTTTCTTTTTCTTTTCCAAAACTATTATTTACTTCATCTATTTTTTTTGCAAGTGAATCTTTATCTTTTGTACTTCATTTTTCATGTGGTTCTCATGGCATATTTTTTACTTCCTTTATTATTCTTTGAATATTTTTTCTACCCTTTAAATACTCAGTAAAATTATTTTTAAAACAATATTTTATATTGAATAACTTCGTTGTTTTGTTACTGGGCTAATTGGGGGTTGTATATCAGTAGAATTAACTATAACACTTAAATCAAAATTTTTAGCAACAGGATTAGTAACTGTTGGTTTTGCTTTATCTGGGTTTTCTCACGTTATTTTATTACTTAATAGTTTATTTATTTTTTGCTTTTTCCTATTATCTAATTCTTGTTTTAAAATATTAAATTGTCTTTCTAATTGAGTTTCTACTTTATCACTTGTCAAGTCTCTAATTATTGTTTTAAATTCTTTTTTATCTTTTTCAATTTTTTCTTGATTTTTAAACATTTTATTATAAATTCATGAATCAACTTTTTTTATTGCAGTTGAAACTGTTGTTGCAGCAGTTTTAATAAATAAGCCAAGTATAATTGAAATTAAACCAACTATAAGTTTGTCTTTTAATTCTGTTGCAATTTCCCTCCTTACAAAGGGTAAACAAGAAATCAATATTGGAACACCAACAGAAAGTACTGAAATAACACCCCACATTGTGAATTCAACTATAGATGGTTTTTCTTTATATTTTGTTTGTTCTTTTATAAACTCTTTAATTGGTATTCTATCAAAATTATTATTATTTATTAATAAAAGATCATTTTTGTATTGACTTAAATTTTTATATTGTTTTGTTTGCGTTAATATTTGTATATTATCATTATCAAAGTTATGAAAAAACATTATTTTTTCTGAAATTGATTGATTATTATGTATAAAAGTTGTTATATAATAACAATTATTATTTATTGTCAAAATTTCTTCATATATTTGTTCAACTTTTTTACCATTTTCAATTTTTTCTTGTTTAATTTCATTTTCTAATTTTAATATTTTATTTTCATATTTTAATTCTTTTTGTAAAATGTTAATTTTATTAAGTTTAATTTTTAGTTTTTTTTATTTTTTTTCTATTTTTTGTTAATATTTTGGTTTTGTTCTTTTCGTCATTATTTAAAAATTGTTTAATATCATTTTTTAATTCATTTTGGATATTACTATTTATCTTTTGATATTCATTTAATTGTTCTTTTCTTTGTTTTAATTTCCTTAACCGAGTTGTTTTTTCTTTAATTTCATGTTCATATTTGGCTAATTCTCTTTTTCTTTTTTTTAACGTTTTTTTACCAAATAATTGACCACTAACTATTGCATTTTTAATTTTTTCTAAATTTTCCTTTGCTTTTTTTAATTCAAATTCAATTTTTAAAGTTTCATCATTATTTTCTTTTTGTAAATTTAATATTCTATATGCTCTTGCTTCTTCAATTATTATTTTCTTTGCTATTTGTTTATCAAGATCTAAAATTGTTACAGAATTATATCTATACTTTTGTGATCCATTTTCAATTATTTTAGTTTGTGATATTTGACTTGAATTAAAAGAACTAGTAAATTCAGTATTATTTATATTTTTTTTATTTTTTTCAAATCTTATTGTTAAGCCGCCATGTCTTGCTTTTATAGCAATTTCTGACTTATTTAAAATATCATTTATTATTTGTTGTTTAATGATTGCTGAGTTATACTTGTAAGTGCAAGTAAATAAAATTGCAAAAAATTCTCATATAAAAATTTCATAATGCTAAATTTAGTTTAGAAAAAAGTAAGGAGTTTTTATATGAGTTATAAACATCTTGGCATAGATGAAAGGATTTATATTGAGAATCAATTGAAATTTAAATTTAAAATTAGTGAAATAGCTAAAAATCTTAATCGAAGTATTAGTACTATTATTCGAGAAATTAATAGAAATAAAGATAATAATCATTATTTTTCATTAATTGCACAAAATAAAGCTGAAAATCGAAAACAATCACATATTAGTTTTCATAAGTTTAAAAATAAGAATTTAGTAAAATATGTACAACAAAAATTACTATTAGGTTGATCACCTGAACAAATTTATGGCAGAATTAAAAATTTTCATAAAGAGTGAGTTATTAGTTTTAAAACAATTTATACTTGAATTTATTTTGGAATGCTTGATAAAGTTACTAGTAAAAATTTAAGAAGAAAAGGTAAAAAACGAAAATCTAAAGAAAATCGTGGCAAGTTTAATGGTAAATCAATTAAAGAACGAGATATAAATGTTAATGATCGTATAACACTTGGTCATTGAGAAGGAGATACTATAGTATCATCACGAGGTAAAAGCAAATCATGTTTAATAACTTTAGTTGAAAGAGTATCACGATTTACTTTAGCAATATTAGTTAAAAACAGAACTACTAAAGTTATTAATAAAAATGTTAGTTATTATTTATCAATTCTTCCTAAAAACATTGTTAAAACTATTACTTTTGATCGTGGCAAAGAATTTTCAAATTGACAACAACTTGAAAAAAATTTAGATATAAAAATTTATTTTGCCAATCCATATTCACCTTGACAAAGAGGTACTAATGAAAATACTAATGGTTTAATTAGAGAAAAATTTCCTAAAAAATTTATTTTTTCAAAAACTAATAAAAATGAAGTTCATAAATTTATATTGTCTTTAAACCAAAGACCAAGAAAAATACTAAATTATCTTTCACCAATCGAATATTTGGATAGAAAAATAATTTAGTTGCACTTACCTTTACAATTTAGCGATTTGATGAAATGTTTGCAAATTTGTTTTATCAGCCATTCTTTTTTCTCCTTTTTTTAAACAAAAACCCATTTACTTTAATTTAAAGTAATGGGTGATATAAACTCAATAATAATTATATGTTATCAAATTTTGTCTTTTTTACAACAAATTTCCATAATTCAAAAAATAAATAAAATTTTAAGTTTTAATTAAATTTAATAAAAATATATTTTTAAATATTATAAATGTTATACTTTAATATATTATTTAAAAATTAGTGTTTACATTTTTTTAAAATAGAAATTTAAAAAAATGTATTTTATTTTTACGGGCGTAAAAAATATGAAAAAAATTAGCAATAAAACAAAATGTATATTAGCATTGAATTGAATTACAATTATCACAATTTGAATATTACATAAAAAAAGTACTGAAGAACTAGATAAAATAAATAATAGTCCAGAAAAAAATATAAATGAACTTGAATATAAAAAATTAAAAACAACTTTAACTGACTATATTACTTGATTAGAATACTATTCTAAAATTTTTGTTATTTTTGGCATAACTCTTACTACATTAACAGTAATAGAAATTTTATACCAACAAATTTTTTTCCTAATAAACCAATAACAAAAAAAATGACAAAAATCTTTAAATTATCTGAAAAATTAACTTTTAATGAGTTAAAAGAAATAAATATTAATATTCCAAAATTTAAAACAAAATATACGTTATTACAACAAACTAATATTATATTAGAAACAATTAATAACTACCTTGATAATGAAAATAAAACAAACTATCAACAATACTTAAAAAAATTTTTTATACCAAATCTAATTATTGAAAATCAACAACTACAAAATGAACTCTATACTTTAAAATCGTGATTAGAAAATCAAAAATCACTTTTCATTTGTGAAACTAAAAAAGATAACAAACAACAAAAATCATTAATTACCACATCCATAATACCTAAAACAAATCAATCACTTAATAATATTACTAAATGTAATAATAAAGAACTATCTTCTCATTTTTTAGAAAATCTATGACCAAAATGATTTAATAGTATTTTAACTACAGAAGAACAAAAACTACTAAATATTGCTTATCAAAAAGCAAAAGCAAAAGAAGAAAAAAATTTTGAAAATTATTAAAAGAAAATAAAGAAATAATAAAAAACAAAGGAATAAAACACTTTTTAGAAATAACATTTAAAATAAATAAAACTGAAAATAAAATAGCACACATAGTAAATCAAGAAATATTATTTTCAGATATAAAAATTATTGAAAGAAAACAAAAATTAAACTTAACATAAAATTTGACATTAAAATACTTATATAGTATAAAATATCAGTATAATTAAATAAATTTTGCCCTTATATGCTAGTAATATGGACTAGTATTTCTATGTTTAACCAAAAATTAAACACTATGGGTTTATTAATGATTTTTTGTCATGATAAATCAACATCAAACACTTGGGAAATGTTGATTTTTTTATTTTTAAATTTACTATAAGAAAGGAATAACATATGTTTTATAAAAAAACAATTAGTAAGTTTTTTAAATTTGATAGTCTTAATCCTACTTTTAAAAAAGAAATTATTGGTGGTTTAACAACTTTTTTAGCAATGGTTTACATTTTATCTGTACAACCTAGCATTTTATCAAGTGCACCAAGTATTAATGTCAATAATGGGAATATGCAATTTGGGGGAATTTTTATTTCTACTGCCATTGCTGCATTCATTGGTACAGTGATTATGGGATTATCTGCTAATATACCAGTTGGATTAGCACCAAGTATGGGATTAAATGCTGTATTTACTTTTAATATTGCTAATAATGGAATTGGATATGAAGGAGCTTTAATTGCAGTAATGATTTCTTCCATTTTATTTTGTTTAATATCTGCTACAAAAATTAGAATGTTAATCATACAATCATTACCACAATCAATGAAATTAGCAATTGGTACTGGTATTGGTTTTTTTATTGCATATATTGGTTTTAAAAATATTGGCTTGGTAGAAATTAGTGGTAGCGGTTTACCAATTGCCTCATTAGCAAATTTAAAAGATAACTGACCATTAATTTTAATGGGAATTTTTGTTTTAACTCTAATATTCATTTTATATTTTAAAAAAATTCCAGGAGCAATTGCATTAGCAATTTTATGCGGTCTAATAATTTCATTAATTATTGGTAATGTTAGTAATAGTGATTTTATTAAAAAAAACTTTGCACATTGAACTAATTAAAGTTACTCAGATTTTAGTTCTTGAAAAATTAATTTAAACAATACCTATAATGCAATTGTAAATCCGAAAATTTGAAGTTCACCAACAATGTATATTGCTATAAGGGCAGTTGTCAAATTTACGAAATAATTAATTATTACATTAGTAACTTATTTCCAAAAATGAATTATTTGAAAAATAATGAAAATTAGACAAAATTACTCTCTTTAACCCTTAAATTTTTAAATTTATATTCGACGTATTTTAAAAAATATACATTTGCTAAATTGTAAAGGTAAGTGCAACTAAATTATTTTTCTATCCAAATATTCGATTGGTGAAAGATAATTTAGTATTTTTCTTGGTCTTTGGTTTAAAGACAATATAAATTTATGAACTTCATTTTTATTAGTTTTTGAAAAAATAAATTTTTTAGGAAATTTTTCTCTAATTAAACCATTAGTATTTTCATTAGTACCTCTTTGTCAAGGTGAATATGGATTGGCAAAATAAATTTTTATATCTAAATTTTTTTCAAGTTGTTGTCAATTTGAAAATTCTTTGCCACGATCAAAAGTAATAGTTTTAACAATGTTTTTAGGAAGAATTGATAAATAATAACTAACATTTTTATTAATAACTTTAGTAGTTCTGTTTTTAACTAATATTGCTAAAGTAAATCGTGATACTCTTTCAACTAAAGTTATTAAACATGATTTGCTTTTACCTCGTGATGATACTATAGTATCTCCTTCTCAATGACCAAGTGTTATACGATCATTAACATTTATATCTCGTTCTTTAATTGATTTACCATTAAACTTGCCACGATTTTCTTTAGATTTTCGTTTTTTACCTTTTCTTCTTAAATTTTTACTAGTAACTTTATCAAGCATTCCAAAATAAATTCAAGTATAAATTGTTTTAAAACTAATAACTCACTCTTTATGAAAATTTTTAATTCTGCCATAAATTTGTTCAGGTGATCAACCTAATAGTAATTTTTGTTGTACATATTTTACTAAATTCTTATTTTTAAACTTATGAAAACTAATATGTGATTGTTTTCGATTTTCAGCTTTATTTTGTGCAATTAATGAAAAATAATGATTATTATCTTTATTTCTATTAATTTCTCGAATAATAGTACTAATACTTCGATTAAGATTTTTAGCTATTTCACTAATTTTAAATTTAAATTTCAATTGATTCTCAATATAAATCCTTTCATCTATGCCAAGATGTTTATAACTCATATAAAAACTCCTTACTTTTTTCTAAACTAAATTTAGCATTATGAAATTTTTATATGAGAATTTTTTGCAATTTTATTTACTTGCACTTACAAGTATAACTCAGCATTATTATTTTTATCTGTTATAATTTTTCCTACTTCTTTTCAATTTGAACCACTTGGAGGAATTGGAATTGGTTGTGGCTGTTTTTTGATAATTTCATTAATAGCACCAGCAATAGTTTTATCAGTAGTTTCTAAACTAAGAATTTCAGTACCAATAGTATTAATAGAAAAAGCATATTTAAAATGGTCTTTATCCATTTTATCTTCTAATTTTTTATCTATTTCTTCTTTTTTATAATAATCAGATAAATCTACTTTACCACCAGTAGCACTAATTTTATTATTTTGATCAATAGTTATATTAGTACCAGCAATTAATTTATCTTGTTTTTTATCAATATTTAGTTTATTTTCATTAATTGCTGGAACAATTTGTTTAACAACTGTTTGTAAATTCTCATCATCAATATTTTGCTTTTTATCCAACAATTTATTAGTTTCTTGTTTTGTATAATAATCATGTCCAGAAGTTTCTTCTGCTATAAATTCAGTTGGTGTACCTTTTCCAATATATTGATATATTTTAGAAATAAATCCTGAGTAATATGTTCCAGATGTAGCACTTGCACGAATTTTATAATTAATGCAAGTTAAATATAATCTAATATTATTAATTTCATCTGAATAAAAAGTATCTAATAGAGTATATGATTTTATTGCAGATTCTTTATCTAATTTAAATATAGATTTTCTAGTATATTTATATTTATAAATATCACTTTCATAAATATAACCTCATATTACTAATATTTCTTTATTTAAATTATCAGTTGAAAGTTCATTTGATATTTCTTTTCATAATGGACTAGTTTCAATATTAAATCAGTTATTTTTAATATCATCAATATTTTGTTTATTAATCTCAATTTTATTTTCTAATAATTTGATATTATTATCAACTTTAGTTTCTAATAATTTAATAGTATTTTCATTTGTAGTAATTCGTTTTTGTTGTTTAGCAGAAAAATCACAAGTTGGTGCATGTGTATAATCACCAATTTGTGGATTATTTTGTAATGCTTCTTGTGGTAATGTTCCAATTTCATCTGGTCAATCTAAAATCATTGTTTCAGTTTCTTTATCATAATCTGTTGCAACATAACCTTTATTAACAAATTTACTAACAGGACCTCTGTATATTTCATTTTCATTATCATCAACTAAATCATCATATAATTTAATTTGTTTTGATAATGTAAATTCTTTTTGTTGTTCAATTAATTCATCAACTTGATTTCTAGTATAAAATGCTTTTAAGTCAATTTTTTCAATATCTATTTCATCATCATTATAACTTGAAAATATTTGTTTTAATTCTGTTAATCTTGCTCATATTTTCATTCTACTAGGTGCTAAATCTCAAACATTAATCGTAGGAATACTACTTGCACTAAATTGACTACCATTATTAAATTGAATAGTAGCATCAACATTAAATTCAATTGGTGTACGATTAAATAGTCAATGTTCAACCATTACATAAACCATATCTCTTAATGTTTCTTTAATTAATTCATCTTTAAAACTATCAAAAGGAAATTTAGATAAAATAAAATCAAGATAAGCATTAATATCATTTTGAGCACGAATAGCAAAAGTTTTAAATCAATCATTAACATTAGGTCATGTCTGTATATATTGCTGTGGGGTTTCTGTAATTTTTCCAGTTAATGGATATCAGTTATTATAATTTTCAAGACTGACATCAGTTCAAAGTTTATTAATCATAATTTATCATTCCTTAAAAAATGCTTTTTTATAATGCTTAGTTTTTGTTTTAGTTTTTCTATGTGATATATGGATAATTTCTTTTTGTAACTTTTTCTTACCTTTTTTTACAACTTGACTATATGCAAATTTTTCTAAATGATGTAATAGTCCAGTGCCAAATAAAGTATTAACTGAAAATTTTAAACCAACACTTTTAAATGATTTATTAATATTTTCAATAGGATTATTAATAACATTTACTACTTTATGATAAGTTCTTATTATTCTAAATATTTCTCTATATACTTTAAAACTATCTCTAATTACTTGTTGTACCACTGGTGGAGCAAATGCTATTGCTTTTAATCATTTATTACGATTAATACCATAACCAATGTATCAACCACTATATCAACGATATCAATGAAATGGATGTATTTGAGTAACAAAAGTTTTTGCTTTAAGAATACTATCAACAACTGTAATTGGTTTATATTTAGGATTGCGATGATAAATAGTAATTGCACATTTATCTAATGATAAAGGTTGAATTTTACAACCCATAAATACTTGTGAATTTAATGGAATTAATTGTGCATGTTTAATTGCTCTTTTTTCTGCACTAGTAAATAAATCAGTTGCTTTTTGTTTTAATTTATTAATCTTTTCAAATGCTTGTTTTTCTAACTTTTCAAATTTTTCTTGTAATTTATATATACTTTCTCGTATTTTTTCAAAATATGGTGTATTTTTTCAAAATTTATTTAAACCTTTTTTTAAATAAAATCTAATATCCAAATATTTAAAAATTTTATTTGCATTTAAAACAATCTTATGAATTGAACTTTTTTTAAAATGCTAAATTGTAAAGGTAAGTGCAACTAAATTATTTTTCTATCCAAATATTCGATTGGTGAAAGATAATTTAGTATTTTTCTTGGTCTTTGGTTTAAAGACAATATAAATTTATGAACTTCATTTTTATTAGTTTTTGAAAAAATAAATTTTTTAGGAAATTTTTCTCTAATTAAACCATTAGTATTTTCATTAGTACCTCTTTGTCAAGGTGAATATGGATTGGCAAAATAAATTTTTATATCTAAATTTTTTTCAAGTTGTTGTCAATTTGAAAATTCTTTGCCACGATCAAAAGTAATAGTTTTAACAATGTTTTTAGGAAGAATTGATAAATAATAACTAACATTTTTATTAATAACTTTAGTAGTTCTGTTTTTAACTAATATTGCTAAAGTAAATCGTGATACTCTTTCAACTAAAGTTATTAAACATGATTTGCTTTTACCTCGTGATGATACTATAGTATCTCCTTCTCAATGACCAAGTGTTATACGATCATTAACATTTATATCTCGTTCTTTAATTGATTTACCATTAAACTTGCCACGATTTTCTTTAGATTTTCGTTTTTTACCTTTTCTTCTTAAATTTTTACTAGTAACTTTATCAAGCATTCCAAAATAAATTCAAGTATAAATTGTTTTAAAACTAATAACTCACTCTTTATGAAAATTTTTAATTCTGCCATAAATTTGTTCAGGTGATCAACCTAATAGTAATTTTTGTTGTACATATTTTACTAAATTCTTATTTTTAAACTTATGAAAACTAATATGTGATTGTTTTCGATTTTCAGCTTTATTTTGTGCAATTAATGAAAAATAATGATTATTATCTTTATTTCTATTAATTTCTCGAATAATAGTACTAATACTTCGATTAAGATTTTTAGCTATTTCACTAATTTTAAATTTAAATTTCAATTGATTCTCAATATAAATCCTTTCATCTATGCCAAGATGTTTATAACTCATATAAAAACTCCTTACTTTTTTCTAAACTAAATTTAGCATTATGAAATTTTTATATGAGAATTTTTTGCAATTTTATTTACTTGCACTTACAAGTATAACTCAGCATTTAAAAAAATAAAAATTATTATCAAAGTTATAAAGGAAAAAGACAAGAAATAATCTTGTCTTTTTTTGTAATTGTAAAATTTTAAAATTTTTAATAACCCTCTTTAATACTATTATCAACACGTGTTAAGGAACTAAAAAAGTGAACTACAACACAGTTGTTAAAAATAGTAGCTAGCATGTGGACTTGCATGGATAAATAAAAAGTGGAGTGATACCTAATAAAATATACTAACCATTAATGGTAATTCTTGGGGTGGGAGCGAATTGGAAACTAGTATATATAGACCTGTTGTAGGGACGTACTATTCGTACTAAAACAAAATTAATACATAAAGCGTATCATAATTTTTATAATTCAAAAGTTTTAAGTTTTGTTACTTTAACTTATGCTGAAAATATGCAAGATATTAATAAAGCAAAACATGATATTGCTATATTCTTCAAACGTTTAAAGCGTTGATGAAATAACCCTAAACGTGTTAAATATTTAGGTGAGTTAAAATATATGTATGTTTATGAATATCAAAAGCGTGGTGCTATTCACTTTCATATATTATTTAATAGAAAAATACATAAAAGTATGTTGCCACAATGATGACCATTTGGTTTTAATGATGTAAGAGTTGTTAAAAAAGGTACTAATGAAAATATAGTTAAGTATTTAAGTAAATATGTTGTAAAAGTGCAAAATGATATAAAATCTCAAAATCAGTATGATTTGGGTGTTCGTGCTTATGCTTTTTCTCGTAATTGTTCTAATCCAAAAGTAGTTAAAGGCCAAAAGATAATGTTATATCAACGTTTAATTGACGCTTCTATTAATGCTTTACATACACAATTTTTTAAAAAGAAAATTGATAATTTGGGTCGTACTATACTTTTTGGTGGTAGTTTTGATACTACTGTTTTTGGTGATAATTTTAAAGATTATGATGAATATATCTCAATTGATAGTATTAGGTTTAGGAATGCAATTAAGCGTGTACCTAGAATTTTACATTTACATTAAATTATATTTTAATTGTTTTTTAAAATTTTATTTTTGATATATTTATTTAAGAAAGGAGTTGTACTTAAATGAATATTTTAAAAAGAGTTATTATGTGTATTTCAATATTTTTATGTTTGACCATTATTTGAATTCCATTTCATTTTATGCTTAAAACTTTAATTTATGGTGATAAACGTGAAAAAAAAGTTCAAACTGTTAAATCTTAATATGATTTTTAAAGAAAATACTTGTATATATATATATATATATATATAATGGTTAATAGCAAAAATGTAAGGTTTTACCTAGGAATTTAACTTTATGTTTTTGCGTTTTTTTGTGTCAATATCGAGTGAAAATTTCCCAAAAATATTTATAAAAAAATAAATTATTTTGGAAAGTTACAGTGTTAAATAAATATAAACACGAATTCCAAATAAACGTTAAAAATTTAGCTTTAAATTTTGATTTGCGAACTTTTTTTTGTATAATTTAATTAAGTTTAATATAAGTTTTTAACTCATTGCTTTAATTTCAAAGTAAATGAGTTTTTATTTTGAAAGGATGAAAAAATGAATAAAAATTTACAAGAAGAATATGAATGAATTAATAGAGAATTGAAAAAAATAATTATTAATAAAAATCAATTTACTCCAGAAATTATTAGTAATAGAGTTAATTTAGCTCAAACTACTATTGTTGATATTAATGAAAATTTAAAAAAACAAAAGATTAGCAAATTTAAAAAAATTAGTTATTCAATATTGAAAATATTTACTTTTGGAAAAATTGATAAAAATAAAATAATTAAAGAAAAAAATGATTTTTTTATAAAAATATCAAAAGAACTTTTTGGAAATATTAAAAAAGTAAAAGAATTATATATAAGAAAATCAAATAGTGAAATAAATATAGATGTTAATAAAATTAATAATGTAACTTTAAATAATTTATTAATAAATCCGACTAAATCAAACTTACCACAAATGTAAAAACGAGAGATTGCAATTACAATTTCTTTTATATTTAAAATCAATTTTAGAACACCAAATTTGCTCATACGCAAACGTTTTAAAATTTTATATGGTTTAGTATTTATAAAATTAAATATCTTATAAAATAGATTTTTAATTTTAATTAAGAATTATTGATATCCATATCTTCAAGGATGATTTTTATTGGGTATATAAACTTTTTTAGTTTTTATTAAATTTTCTTTTATAATTGGTTTTTGTGCTATTTCTTTTAGTTCATACATTTGATTATTGTAACTAAGATATAATTCATTAATAAATGATTTAAGTACAATTACATCAGTTCTAGGTTGTATGTATTGAACTTTGTTATTTTTATAAGGAAAATACTTTTTACCATAATATGTTATGGTTGAACCACTATCTGTTTTTCTTTTAGAAAATCTTGAAAGATAAATATTGATTTCTTCCTGTGTAGGAGCTTTAACCATAGCAGATTTAGTATCATCAATAGGAAAGGCAAATTGTTTATTAAAAGTACTTATGTATGTTTTAAGAAATTTGTTAGCTTCTTCTAAATTTCTAATTTTATTAAGTCGTAATTCACTAATTAAACGACTTTGAAGTGTTCCAAATAAGCGTTCAACGCGACCTTTAGCTTGCGGAATTGAAGTTCTGATTATTTCAACACCTAAATCATTACAGGACTTTTGAAATTGAGTATAAGTATCATTTTCTGTATTTATTTTTCCTGCATCAACTTTTTTCTTATATCCAAAAACTGTTCTATTATCGGTATAAAATGTTTTTGGTATTCCATAATTAGTTAAAATTTGATAAAAAATATTATAATAACCATCTAATGTTTCTTGATGATCAAATCATAGTCCAACAATATTTCCTGTAGCATCATCAATTGCAGCATGTAAAAATGATTTTGGTTTATCGTTACCAAATCAATGATGATTACTGGCGTCCATTTGAATTAATTCACCAAAATTTGTTCTTCGATTTCTTGTTGGATGTAAGTTATTTTTTTTATTTTTATGTCTTTTTGGTGAAGTAATTTTTTCTTTAATTAATATAGTATAAAGTGTGCTATATGAAATCTTAATTTTTTCTTCATTAATTAATTTCTCATGAAAATGTTGAAAATTAAAATTATAATATTTTGTTTTATACAAGTTTATAATCTTAATTTTGATTTCAAAATTTGTTGCCTTATTAGAAATTTTATTACGAGATTTATGAATAAAATCAACTTTACCTTCTCTATTAAAAATTTGAATTAATTGGTTAATTCTTCTAATAGTTAGATTAAGTTTATTCTTGGCTTGATGTTTAGATAATTTATTAATAATAATATCATTTATAATTTTGTATTTATATTTTTCTTTCATAGTCATACTTCTTTCCATATTTATCACCAAGTATATTTAACTTCACTTTTGGGAAATTTTTACTCGATAACTAATAGGAAATTATCACTAAATAATGACATTTTGCGTTTTTTTGTTGTAAATTTTAATTTTTATGTTATATTATAATTAATAATGTTAATTACCCATATTATTAATCTGGTTATTAATATAACCTAATTCCTAGGAGGTTAATAAAATGTATTTTCTTTGTCAATTGACGAAAATTAGAAGTAATGAAGTAATTAAAGATGAAAAAAGTGGTAAGTCCAAAAATTATGATGTACTTACTTTTTCGTCGTTTTATGTTACTGATAAAGGTATTAAAATATCAACTGGTGAAAAATCTAAGGATAAATGAGTTTTACATGATAGTGAATTATTTACTAAACTTTCTAAAATGAATTTAAGTCTTGGTTCTTATTATGATATTGAAATAACATGAGAAGCAAAAATAATTGACATACATAATTTAAAAACTAAATAGTTATTTATTATAGGGTAATTGGTAAATAATTATTTAAAGGATTTAAGTTATGTCAAAAATTAATAATTGTGCTTGTCAACAACATTTTCATTTAGCAATGTATGTATGCAAACTTTGCGACCAACTAATTTGTCCTAAAAGAGTTTTACAAAATTTATATACTGGGAAATATTATTGTCCAAATTGTATATTAAATATTGCTTTGGTTAAACAAAAAGAACAATTACAACAAAAAGAAAATTAAAAATTAAATAAGGGGCATATATATACTTTTTAGTGTATTTTTGCCCCTTACTCTAATTAGTATAAATATGCTCCTTATTAATAAAGTAAGGAGTTTTATTTATGCCTAATGAGTTAAAACAAACTAGTAATTATACTTTAACTAAAATATTAAGAACTGGATTAAGTCCATTAAGTGCTATGGTAGGAGTTAGTGCTTATTATGGTCAATATTTAAAAGACCCAATTTTAGGTTCTATTAATTCTTTGTTATTTAGTAAAAAGTTAGGAATTGATATATGGAATATTAATCAAAGACCAACTACTAGAAATAAAGTTATTAATAGTTATAAAAAGATATTTTTAGGATTAGGAACAATTGGTTTAATTAATTATGCTAAGTTTGTTCAGTATGTAAATAAGTCAACTTTTTTATTAAGAGATGAACCTTGTTTTTGACCACCTTGCCCTACTGAGCCACCAATTCCTACTCCAATACCAACACCTAAACCAGTAGTTGATAATTATTTTGTAGATTGAGATACTTATATATCTTTAAATAGTTTTGGTATAGCGAATGTTATTAGTAGTTTAACTGAGTTAATACCTAATAGATTTGAAACTATACGTAAAATAGCAAATATGGGTACTGGTGGTTGTTTGATTAGTAGTGGTGTTGCTATGGGTATTAATAATAATTTTAATAATTATTTTGCTATTCCTACGATTATTGCCGGAGCAAGTGAAATTATAAATACTTTACTGTTGCCATTAGGAAATACACATAATAATACAGAATTACAAGAAGTGTTTACTGATGAAAGAGCAAGATTAATTAATGGCAGTGTTAATCATTATCAAAGTACAGATGACGGTATGGTTGATATTGATTTAAATGATGATAGTATGTCAGAGATTAATTTAGATAGAGCAAGTTTAAACTGGGATTATTCTTATGCTTATACACTAGGTGGTATTTAAAGTGAAAATATATATGTGATGAATTTTAAAATTTATGGCATTAACTGGATGTATTACATTTAGTATATTTTTAGGATTAATTCCTAGCATTATAGTTTTAGGAATTGTTGCAATTAAACCAGTATCTATTTTAATTGGTATTGTTGTGGGTTATATTGGTATTCCATGAAATAATATTAAAAATAAAATAACAAATTGAGTTTTTAAGAGAAAAGAAAATAAATTTATTAAAAAGAATGATTTAAAAGTTGAAAGAAAAAGATATGAAAAACAAAAATTAGAAAGAAAATTTCTAAATTTAAATAATCAAGTAAAAGAATTAAAACAAACATTAGAATTTCAAAGTAAATTATTAGAAATTAATAATGAAAATTTAAGAAATAATGAACAAAATAAAACTATAAGAACATTTATTTTATAAGGAGTGAATTAATTTTATGAAAAAAGATAAATGAAAAAATATGTCAAGACAAAAGTTGCATAAGAAAAAGGCAAAAAGAAATTTTGACCAAAGATTATATGAAAATATGAGTTTTGATAGTTTTTTAGGAGGTAGAAAATAATGGTTAAATGAATAGTTGTGATAATTGCTGTGCTTGGTACTTCTTGGGCTTTTAAAGGTACTATTAAAAAGTTAGTTTGAAAATTTAAACATAGAAAACACAATGTAGTTGACCCAGATTGTTGATATTGTAAAGAACAAAAACGTAAAGAAAGAGCAAGAAAAGAATTAGAGGAGGGAGGTGATTAGTATGCCAAAAGGGTTAAGTGCTTTAATAGAAATGATTGGAGGTATTGGTCAAAAATTACTAGAATCTTTTAGTTATGTTTTTAATTAAGTATTTGCGGGTGATTCTATAATGACAAATTGACCAGTATTAATTCCAATATTTATGATGGTCTTAGTATTTATTAAAGAATTTATTGGACATATTATTCGTGGATTTAGATAGAAAAAATTAAAGTTGTTTTTAGGAGGTAATAGTTATGATTAAATTATTTTTTGCAATAATTTTTGTTTTTCCTTTATTAGGTAAACTTTTACCTTCTTTAAATAATATTGTGCAAAATATTTTACAAAGTTATATTACTGATTTTTCTGGTTTACATAATTTGTCTTTGGTTATTAAAAGTTTTATTTTTGGTGATAGTTCACAACAAATAGTTTCAATGCCAGCACCATTGTTAGCAATTATTTTAGTACTTTTTACTTTTTCATTAATTTTAAAATTATTAAAAATAATATAGGAGTAGTTTATTATGGGTGTTGCTTTTATTTCAAAAGTTTTAGAACTATTTGGACAAATTTTTATGAAATTTTGAAATTTGCCAATGGCAGATTTAGGTTTTAATTTGGGTACTTTTGTTGTTTTTATTCTTTTAATAAAGTTTGCTATGTCAGTTTTTTTAAATATTGATATTCAGCCAGTTTCTACATCGGGTACTGTAAAGAAAAGTTACAAAAATATTAAAGGTAGTTCAAAATTTGTTGGTAAGCAAATTGCTAAACAACATGAAAGAAAACGTTTAAGAAATAAGGCTAAGGGTGTTGAAAATAAAAAAGGGAAGTTTGTAGGTAATTAGTTATGAGTGATTTTGTTAATAGTATATTGCATTTAATTTTTATATTTTCTAGTAATGATATTGGTATATTTTTAAATCAAACTAATATTACTGATGAAGTTTATATTTTGTTTAATTTGACTTTTTGGTTGGTATTAGGTGTATTTTTTAATTTTATTTATCGTAGTATTAAATTTATTTTTAGGTCATTGTTTGGGTAGGTATTAAATATGAGTGTTTGAGATATTTACAATAAAATACATCAATGTATAGTTGATTATTGAACTATGTTTATAGGAAGTCCAGTTGACCAATTTACTACTATTTTATAAAATTTAGTAGTTTATGGAACGCAGTTTTTTATTGGATTTATTATATTTTATGGTTTATGATGAGTTTTAAGATGTTTGTTTGGTAAATAATTATGTGATTTAAATTTGCTAAATTATTTTTTGTTGTAAATACTTCTGTTCAAGCACCAACTAGTTTAATTGCTTCAAATGACCCTAATGTTGTTAATTATGATATTACAAAAGAAATGGTTAAACATGTTAAGTATCATAATTTTGATGATTGAGCAACAATTCCATGAAATTCTGCTTATTTTGATGTTGACCAGCCGGATTTAAAATTAGTAAGTGGTGAATTTATTGGTAATCAGGGTACTTATATATGTTCTTATTATAGTGATACAATTGGTGTTCCGTCACAAGAGATAAATATGGGGTCTGGTGTTTATACTTTTAATAGAAAACAATTGGATGAATTTTCACGTATTATGTTTAATCATAATTATGTTACAGAAAAGAATACTAATCGTTTGAATTTTGTTAATAATGATAGGAGAGTTATAAATTTTCAAACACAGTTAAATTTTGAAATTGATAAACCTTTAAGTTTTTATATTCAAGGTTTTATGTTTTATTTTGAATATGAATATTTTAAAACTTTTACTGCTAATTTTGTTTTTAGTTTTTTAGATAATGTTGGTGATACAAAGTATGTTTTTAAAGGTAAGGTTGATAATGATATTTATCAGCAAGATTTATATAATTTTGTTACTATGCCTATTCGTGTTCCAAATTTAAGATATTTAACAGTATTTTTTGATGTTCATGGTGATTCATTTTCACATATGTCACCACGGTTAAATTTTGGTCAAATTAATATTTTTTCAAGTGAGAAAGTAACACCAGTCCCACCAAATAGTCCTTTTAACCCTGAGTATGAACGTGTTAGTTGATATGATGTTTTTGGTCATTTGCGTAATGCTTTTAGATGAGTACTTTATGGTGTTGTTGGTAAAGTTTTACCAGTTGAACCATTAAGACAATTTCTTTTTACAACAGATAGTTTATTACGACATATTTTTTCAGATACGATTAGTACTGCTTTAAATGTTGATATTGTTAGTGGAATAGAAAATATTATACCTTTATGATTATTTGTTAGAGCAATTAGTTTAATTATAGGTTAGGAGTTTATTATGCCTTGATATGGTTATGTGTTATTAGTTATAGGTTTGATTATAATTATTTATCCAATTCTTATAACTATTCGTAATCTTAAAATTTTAAAACGAGTTGGTAGTTATATTATTTCAGCACCTCCAAGGACTGGCAAATCTGCCCTTGCTTGTTGTTTAGCACAAAGTCATAAGAAACGAGTAGTTAGTCCTTTCCCTATTAAGTTAAAGACTGGTTATTCTTATTTGGTTAATTATAACGATGTTTTTACTTTTAATCAGTTAGCAAGTAATTATGCTTTTGAGGAACAAGATTTAATAATTTTAGATGAATTAGTATTAAAAATAAATTCTAATGATTTAGGAGTACAGTTTAAAAATCAACAAGAAAGTTTAGGACAATTTTGTAAGTTAATAGGTCACATGTTTAATGGTACAATGTATTTGATTGAACAACATCCTAATAGAATACCAGTACAAGCAAGAGAAAAAGTTGAGTATGTTGTTCAAGTTAAACGTATGCGTTTTTTGGGTTTTATTGTTATATTTAATCTTAATTTATATACTAATATTGAGGATTATAATAAAGTAGTATTTTCACGTCGTAGAACAAAGAAAATGATTAAAAGAGGTATTATGCCTCCAAGTTATAGTGGTGAAGCAATGGCTATAACTTTATTTTTTCCTAGACACTGGTTAAAAAGGTATAATTGACGTGCTTTACATTATGTGCATGAACTTAAAAGTGAATTGTCACCTAAAAAATACCTTAAAGAAGCAAATAGTATTGATATGACTTATAGCGATATTAAGTCTGCTGGATTGGATAAATTGGATAATATTTTAAAGAAAAAAGATAAACCTAAAAATAAAGATAAATAAAAATGATTATAGTCC
Organism: Spiroplasma endosymbiont of Thecophora atra; assembly: GCF_964019735.1. Taxonomy (NCBI): domain Bacteria; kingdom Bacillati; phylum Mycoplasmatota; class Mollicutes; order Entomoplasmatales; family Spiroplasmataceae; genus Spiroplasma; species Spiroplasma endosymbiont of Thecophora atra. Next base: position 1,018,419 of record NZ_OZ026464.1, read on the forward strand.
CAGTGAACCTACTGGGACTATAATTTGGGTGAGCCACGTAGTGGCGAGGGACGAAGTCCCTATATACTTGAATATTATTTATGGGGTTACAAATATGAGAAATATAAAAATAACATTAAAAATAATGAGTGCAATTACTTTAACTTCTATTAGCACAAGTTCAATTGTTGCTTGTGAGTATGATTCAATAAAAGTGCCTGATTTAAATTCTAGATATGCAAAATTATTAGGATGATATAATTAAGATAACTCAATAAGTTTAATCCAACAAAAATTGAGTTATGATAGTAATAACGAAAAATATTTAATTATTGCCGATGATTCATTAATTATACCTGATAATCTCTTTAAAAATAAATTATTAATTACAGGTTCTACTTCAAAAAAATATAAAGCAAGAAATGAGCATGCTGTTGCATTTTTACAAGAATTAGGATATACATCTGGTAATGAAAATCAGGATTATTCAAACTATGATGTTAATGAAATTAGTAATTTAATTGCAAAAGTTAGAAATAGTAATCCAGGCAAAATTACAGAAAATAATCAAAATGACTTTCGGGTTAGTGACGGTACTTGTCAAATTGATATTTTAACCAAAGATGAAAAAAATGAAAAACTTATTACTTCTTATACTATCAATACAAGCAAAAATAATGAATTAGGCATTAATAATATAATTATTACTAATATTATATTTAATAAAAGTACTTTAAAATTAACAACAGAAGAAGGTTTTAGACAAGGTAATCCAATTACTAGTTTTAAATTAAAATTTAAAAGTGATGATAAACAAAAGCAATTTGATGAATTAGTTAAATTACTAAATACAAAAATTTCTACACAATTTTTTAGTGATATTAATAATTGAACACCAGTAACAGGAAATTTTCCAAACTCAAAAGTTTTTTTAGAAATTCATTTTGGTAATGTAAGTATCCATAGAATTGATTGTGGAATAGCTCCTACAGAATAAATTAAATTCAATTTTTATTACTTTCAAAATTTTAAAAATCAACTTTCAATAGCCTTACTTAAATAAAATTCTTCAATAATGTAAATAAATTAAATATAAATCTTATATAATTACTTCAATTATGTTAATTTATTATGTTAATTTACTATAACTTGTATTGGGTTTATTACTATCATTATACTTTTTTTCATGATTAACAATACTCTTAATGTTATTGAAATTATTTTTTTGTTGTTCTAAAATTCTAATTTTTTTATCTTTTTCTATCCTTAATAAATTCATTTCGGATTTTAAATTATTTTTTTCTTGTTCTTGATTTTTATTTAAAAATTCTAAGTTAATAATTTTTCCTTCAATATATTTAATATGTCTTCAATGAAATGTAATTCTTTCTCTCATTGCTCTATTTTCTTGACAATTTCCACTTTTTTCTAAACATGGTGAAGATAATAATTTTTTATGTTCTGAATCTTCTCTTTTAAGTTCTTCTAAAAATTAGATACTTGTCTTTGATTATCACTTATATTTTTGATACAAGTTTCTAAATTACTTTTAATAATAGCCATTTTTTGTTCAATTAAATTTATTTCTACATTTAATATATTTATTTCTTGCTCTCTATTCATCTTTTTTTCCTTTCAATCTAAACTCATTTATTTTAAAATAAAAACTATATTAAGTTTATAATAATTATAAATTAATAATTTTTAATTTTAATTTTTTAACTTACTTTGTATATCCTTTTTTAATTATTTACTTAATTTATATAAAAAAATATTAAAAATGAGAGTATTATCTCTCATTTATCTTTTTAATAAAATTAATATTTCAAAATTATATGATTAACAGTAAAACTAAATAAATATAATCTGTTAAATTCTAACTAAAGGTTACACCTTGCAAGTTAATATTCCATACTCGATCACGGAAACATTTAACTGTATCAACGCTTCAATTAATGCTTACATAAACATTTTCTTCATCATGTCAAATATGAATATAACCATGTAATTCAAGAAAGGCTCCTCAAAATCCACCATCATAATAGTAACTAAGCTCAAATATATTTTTGTTTCTATCATTACTAATATCATTAGTACTAATACTTAATTGCGAACCTTTTAATTTTTGATCAGTATAAGTATTACAATAAAGACTAAAATACGAATTATCACCAAAACTTAATTTACTAAACTTATTAGAAAAACTATCTCAATCTGGTGCATAATTTGTTCAATTAGATAATAGAGGAATATCAGAGCTGGTTCAAGTACTTTTTAACGAACCAACACTATTACTTTCATTATAATTATAATTTAGTTGATCATTATTAATACTACTACTATCAACAGTAAAATCAGCAACTATCTTTCCTTTATAAATAGTTTCATCACCACTAATAGTTACTTGTTGATTAGTAATATCATCTTCACTAAATTTAATTGCATCTAGCTTTACATTTGGATTACTTTTACTAATCGCAGTTTTAATTTCTTCAATATTTGGTTTTGATAATCCATTAGTTTTAATTGTTCCTAAATTTAAATTTTTAAAAACATCACTTAAAAGCTCTGTTTTATCACAATCATAAGTAACAACAATACTATCATTGCTATAAAATTTACCATCACCATTAATAACTGCACTATTATCAGTAATTTTATCAACTATAATTTTGCTTACATCAAGATTATAGTTAGCGGTTTTAAGTGCTAAAATTAATTGCTCTTTACTTGGTGTATTTTGTCCAGGAATATTCAAAGTTGGTAATTTATTATTTAAAACACTATTTAAATCAATAAGTAAATTATTAATTACTACATCAGCACCAGTGTATACATATTGATTAATAGATTTAATAGTAACACTATTATTTTGCAACGTTACTTGAATAGCATTCATATTTAACCTTGAATATTGTTTTTTCAATGCACTACTAACATCTTCTAAAGTTATTACTTTTCCTATAATAGCAATTTTATCTAATCCCTTATTAATAACGTCTTTAAGAGCAATTCTAATATCAAGATTTAAATTTAGTATTACTTTACCGGTATATTTTTTTTGATTTGTACTAGTAATAGTGGCACTATTAGTAGCAGTAATTTCTATTGCAATAAAAGAAGTATCTAACTTTTCTTGGTAAGTATCACGTAATGCTCTTATTACATCATTATTTGATGGTATATCATGACCATTAGTCTTAACCATTAAATCTTTTTTATTAATAATAGTACTTAAATCAACACTATCATTAGTACTAAATGTAACTGTTACCTTACCAGTATAAAGAGGAATAACATCAGCACCCGTAATACCTGTAATAGTTGCTTCTTTATTAGAAATAACATCAATTTTAAGGCGATCCATTTCTAAATTAGAATATTTTTCTTGAATACGACTGTAAACGGCTTCCACAGTAGGTTTTTGACCATTAGTACTAAAATTACCAATGGATGCTCCATCAACAATTATTGTTCTAATATCAATAGTTTGGATTTGATAAGTAATTTTAATTTTATCTTGATTATAAAAAATACCATCACCAACAACAAAAGCATAATTAGTTGTTTTATTAATAATTATAATATTATCAGTATGAAGTTCATGATTTAAAATAAATAGTTGTGATTTTAATTCATAATCTGTAGGTATTGTTCCTCGATGTTCCTCTGGTACAATTTTTAAATCTGTTTGTGTTAAATCTTTTTTTAAATCTTTTTTGAATATAGTTAGATTATTACATGCCGTTGTACTAGCAGTGACTGCACTTGATAATAATAATGCACCCATAAATAATAATGGTTTTTTCATATATATACCTCATTTAAATATTGTAAAAAATTAATAATTATTTTAAAGTGATTATATCATAATTTAAAAAAAATTAAATTCTAGATTTTTAAATGATTTTATTAAAAAATAGCGTTTTATATATTTTACATTTTTAATGTATGTACTTTTAATGAAGGAGTCGAAACGGAAATATTTTGTACATCTTTATTAATTTTATTAATAACAAAATTTGATATTTTATTATCATTTTCTAAGTTTTTCTTTATAAAAAAATGTTTTTTATAACATTCAAAATACTGTTCTTTTCAATATTTAACTACTTCTTTTTCTTTTTTATAAAGTTTAATACAAAATTTATATCAGAATTTATTTATTGATAATTCTAACTCAAGATTATTAAATAAGAATTCATTATTTATATTTTTACTTAATAAAAAGTTTTGATGATCTAAAAGTTGAATTTTTATTTCTTGAAAATTATAATTTTTTTCTAAAATTGAATCTTTTATCATATCTATATTTTCTTCACAATAGTTATTTTTATTAAATATGATTTCATTTAAAATTTCATTATTACGTTTATATAATTCTTTTATATTTAATATTTTTTCATTTATCTCTTTTAAATCTTCTTCTCTCATTTTTTTCCTTTCAAAAAAATTCATTTATTTTAATTTTTAAAATAAACTATAAATAATAATAATAAATGATTATCTAAAAAACATAAAAAATGCTTTTAACACTATTAAAGTTTTTATTATTACTTTTTTGAAATTTGACTTATTTTGAAATAATATAAGAGATTCTAAAGTTGACAAATTTTTTTTATTTTCTATACTGTATATAACTAAATATTAGTTTTTAATCCATTTACTTTTTATGAAAGTAAATGGGTTTTTATTTTGAAAGGAAAATTGAATATGCCAAAAAAATCAAATTTTGAAAAAAAAGATCGAAAAGAAAAAGAAAAATTTGATGAAGAAAAAATAATCTACTCAAGTATTTTTCATACAATAACAATTTTAGAAATTTTAAATGATAATCCTATAATATTTTTTAAAAAATTAAATCATATTATTAAAGAACTATATATAGAAACTATTTTATTAAAAATGCAAATACATATGGTTCAAACGCTAACTCAGAGTTTTATTATATAAATCAAAAAGCACAATATGATTACTTTTCAATTACTGTAAATATTGAACAAAAAACGTTAAAATTATTTTTTTGTTCAAAAACTTTATACCTACAAGGATTTACTTTTGAAATAACTTATTATTATTTTGAAGATAGCACATTAATAAATCCTAATATAGAAAATATTATTTGCCAATCTTTACCTTTTGTAGGAAGTTATGTAGCAAGTAATGGACTCCAGGCACATAATAATTATTCTTGACAAACAATACATAATGATTTTTTATTGTTAACAAATTCTAACTTAAATGAAAATCAAATTAAATGCTCATTAATAGGAGCAATTCTAGCTACATCAGAAAGTATTCGTTTCAGAAGTGTTAAATGTTTTATTCTTCAAAGTCAAAGACCTATAAATCCAATAATACAAAGTTGAGTTTTTTTTCAACAAATTATAAAAAATTGAGATCGCGGAACACATAATGCTATTAATTATCTTTTAAATAATAAAGGTAGTTTAAATAAATATTTTCACCAAGAATTAAGTAATAATGTATTAAGAATAATGGTTTTTAGCACAAGCATGTATCATGCAATTAACAATTATCAAAATCCACCATTAATAACTTCAAATCAAAAATGAAAAATAAAAAAATTACAAAATTGAATAGATACCAGTATTAAAATCTGTGAAAAACAAAAATACACTATTGCTAAAGAAGCCAATAAATTTCAAAACTTAAATAATCTTATTGAAATACTGAAAAATTTTAAAAATGATATTATTACAAATAAAAAATTACAAGAGGAAATAAAAACAGCAAACGATTTTGCTGATAATATTATTGAAATAAATAAGGTTTTTGATATAAAGACAAACCCAGAAAGTATAAAAAGTTGTTATATTTAAAAAATAAATTATTCTTTTATTTTAACTCTTTTGACTCAATTTCATCAATGTTGTTACTTCTTCTTCTGTCAAATAACGATATTCACCCATTGTTAAACCTTTTAAAGTAATATTAGCAACTTGTAAACGTTTTAAAGTAATTACTCTACTTCCTACTGCTTTAATCATACGTTTAACTTGTTGATTTTGTCCCTCATGAATGGTTAGATGTAGTAAAGTATTTTCTTTTTTTATATTTTTATAAATTATTTTAACAATAGCAGGAGAAGTTGTAAATAAAGTTGATAAAATAATACCGTCTTGTAGTTTTTTAATAGCATTTGATGACAAAATACCACTTGCCAATACTTCATATACCTTATCTATTTTATAACGAGGATGAATAATAGCATTAGTAAATTCACCATCATTAGTCATTAACAACAAACCTGAAGTATCAAAATCTAAACGACCGACTGGGTAAATTCTACTATTAATATTAGTAAAATAATTCATTACCGTTGGTCGATTTTTAGGATCACTGACTGTTGTTAAACAATTAGGTGGTTTATAAAATGCTAAATAAATATGATTAGATTGCTTAATAATTTGATTATTAACTTTAATAACATCACTACTTGTAACTTTAAAACCTAACGTTGTAATAATTTGCCCATTAACTGTTACTTGCCCATTAATAATTAGTAATTCTGCTTTTCGTCGTGAACATACTCCAGAATTAGCAATAGCTTTTTGCAAGCGTTCTAAATCATTATTCATTAGTAAAGTTGTAGATTTCTTGTTCATCATTTTGGTTATTAAATTGAGGCAAAGTTGGTAATTGAGTTAAAGATTCGATATTAAAATGATCCATAAATTCATCAGTTAAATCATATAAAATTGGTTTTCCTGGTAATTCACTACGACCAATCTCAGTAATTAAATTTAAACTTTTTAGTTTAAAAATAATAGAATCACAATTTACACCACGAATATCTTCAATTTGTGGTTTAGTAACTGGATGATTATAAGCAATAATAGCTAGTGTTTCTAAAGCTGCTTGTGATAAACGTATTAAAGGTTGTTGTTTTAATACTTGATAGCGATTATAATGAATAGGTTTTGTTGTTAATTTATAAATATTACCAACTTTAATTAAACTTAAACCACTGGTATCATCATCATTTAATTTCATTTGTAAAGACGCAATTAAATTTTCAACAGTCTTTGGTTTTTTTGTTAATTCTAAATATTCAGCAAGTGTTAATAAATCAAGGCCTTCATTGCCAGCAATAAATAATAAACCTTGTAAAACTGCTAATCTTTCGTTTGTTTTTCAATTGCTATTATTCATTTTTCTCACCTCGATAAATTACTGTAATTTCAGTAAAAGTATTAGTTTGTATAATATGTAAAATTTGATGATTTGCAAGATCTAAAATTGCAATAAAAGTAATAATAAAATAATGTAAAGTTAATGCTTTAGTAAAAAATAATTGTTCTAAAGTAAAGTGTTGCTTGGGGTTTTTTTTCAGTAAGTGTTTAATTTCTTTAGCTCGATCTTCAGCTGAAATTAAGTTTAATGCTAAATTAACTGGTAATTTATTTTCATTTTGTAGTCTATTAAATATGTTTAACATTGCTTGTGTTAATTTATTAATATTATTTTTTACCAAAATTGGTGTAATTTCATCAACTAAATATGTTTTTAAATCACTAGGTGTTTTTGTTAATAATTGGGTTCTATATAAAGCCTGTTCTTTAAAATAATTACTTATTTCTTTGAATTTTTTATATTCTAATAAACGAGCAATTAATTTTTGACGATTAACTTCATTTTCATAAGCACTATCTACCACTAGTTCTTGTTTTGGTAATAATTGTTTTGATTGCAATTCTAATAAATAAGCAGCAATCGGTAAATATTCACTTACTAAATCAATGTTTTTAATTAATTCTTCATTAATAAAATGAACATATTGGTTAGTAACATCATTTAGATTTAAATCTAAAATATCAATATTTTTTTCTTTAATTAAATGCAAAAGCAAATCCATTGGTCCTTGAAAAGATTCAATTGTAATTACTGGTTGTAACATTATTCTCGTTCCCTCAATATCATTTTATACTTATTAATATTAATTATAACTTAATTTAATAGTACTTGATTAATCTTTAATAAATAAAAAAACTTATTTTTAATTTTTTAATGATTAAAATAAGTTTTAAAAGTTATTATATATTTAAATATTATTATTTAACTTCACGTAACGTAATATGAATATTTTCAACATTTATTTCAAATTTTGAAGATGTCTTTATATCTGGAAAGCCTTTACTTAGGTCATATTCTAATTTAAAGTTTAAATTAAAATAACCATTTTTTTCGTTAGGATTAAAATTAAATCCACTTTCGGGATTAGTAATAGTTATTAGACTATCATTTCATTTGGAAGCAAGAATACTATAAATTTTATTAATATTAGCAAAATAACCCTTTGTTATAACTTGTTCTTTTATATTATTCATTTCCTTATAATCTGAAAAACTTTCTGAAGCATTTGGTAATTCCTTTACTGCATCAACTGTTCATTCAGAAAATATTTTTGAAATTTGTGTTGTTGCATCAACAAAAGTTTGGTTAATCTTAATAGCAGTAGTACTTTCAATATCACCAGTATTAAAAATAGATTTACTATCATTACCAACTAAGAAATCAATAGTAATATTACTAACATTACCATTAAATACAATTGATTTATCATCATTATTGGTCACCGTTGGATCTGTCATTTTAAATAAAGTTGATTTAGGAACATTTGAAAAATCACCTGAAAATTCAAAACTTAAACTTAAACCAGAATATTGAACTTTATCTTTAATGGCAACATTTAAATTTTGTTTAATATATGATAACTGAGTTCTAGCAATTTCTTCTTTTTCTTCTTTTTCTGCTCCTTTAATTTTTCCAGTTATTGGTAAATTTTCAACATTAATATTTAGATTACCTTTAGTAATTTCTTCTTTAATAAAATCTTTAATTGCATCAGCTTTTTTTTGATCACTAGTATGACTTGTATCATTATTAATTGTAATTTTAATATCTTTAGTAACTGATGGTAAATCTAAATAAGAGATTTCCGCTTTTACTCATAAATGACCATTGACTAATTCACTACCAGTTGGTAAAACAAACTTAGGTTTTTCTTTTTCATCATTATCATTATCTTTTTTTGGAACATAGTCCATAATTTTGACATGTGCATCAGGGTGATATCAATTTGCTGGATGTTCATTGGTACTTTCTTTAAGTTTACTAGAGAAAAAGTTACCAATAGCTGTTTGCACAGAAGTATCTAATTTGCTAAAAATTTTACCTTTCATTTCTCCTATATTGGTATCATCTGATAAATTAAGATCAGCCTTAATTTGCACACTACTATCAGTAACAAAAGAGGCAGCAAAATTAAGAATATCCCTTGGAGTCATTTGATTATTTTCACTACCACAAGCAACAACTGTTACAACTGGTGTTGTTGCTAAAGCAAGTGTGCCCAGTAATTTTAATAAAGATTTCACAAAAACGCTCCTTATCATTTCATTTAATTAATATTTTTAAAATACTGTAACATTATAAACAATTTTAAACTAAATTACATTATTATTTCTAAAATTATTGGTTTAATATCGTATTTTTTATTAGTAATCTGAAATATAGAAATTGCCAAATCTAAAAATTGTTGATGGAAATGTTGATCTTTATTAGTATGGAGTTCCATAATTACACTATTTTTTTCAACTTTTTGACCATGAATTTGTTTTAAATAAATTCCTGCCACCGGATCAATAATATCAGTTTTCGTAGTTCTTCCTGCTCCTAATATTACTGATAATTCACCTAAAGCATAATTATTAGTAAAATCTAAATAGCCCGATAATTGCGCCTTAACTTTAATAATATATTTAGCTGGTGGTAATTTATCAATATTATCAAGATATTTAGTATCTCCACCTTGACTTTTAATAAAATCATAAAAAATTTGTAGTGGTTTTTCACTAGTAAACATAGCATTAACTTTATCAATACCCTCTTTTAAGGTTTTTACCTTTTTAGCTCCCAATAAGGCTAAAGCTACTAAATTACTAACAAGGATTTTCAAATCTTCTGGTCCTTTATTTTTTAAACTTAAAATAACTTCTTGTAATTCTAGTGCATTACCAATTGTTCGTCCTAAAGGCTTATTCATATCACTAATAATAGCATAAATTTTTTTATTAAAAGCTTTACCAATATGTACCATTAATTTTGCTAACTCTCTTGCAGTTACTATATCCTGAACAAAGGCACCTTTTCCACATTTAATGTCTAGTAAAATTAAATCAGCGCCCATTGCTATTTTTTTAGACATAACACTAGCAGCAATTAATGGTAATGAATCAACTGTTCCTGAAACATCACGTAATGCATATAATTTTTTATCAGCAGGCACTAAATTACTAGTTTGACTAATAATACTCATACCAACTTTATTAACAACTTTAATAAAATCTGATATTGCTAAATCACATTTAAAATTTGGAATTATTTCCAGTTTATCAATAGTACCACCAGTAATACCCAATCCTCTTCCAGAAATTTTTGCAACCTTTAATCCACAAGCAGCAGCTATTGGACCAAATACTAAACTAGTTTTATCACCAACACCACCAGTTGAATGTTTATCAATACTAAAACCAGTAATTTGTGATAAATCCATGGTTTCACCACTATTAATAATAGCTTTTGTATATTCTACTAATTCATCATTAGTCATTCCCTGAAAATAAACAGCCATTGCTCAAGCACTAATTTGATAGTCTGGTATTGTTTCATTGGCAATACCTTCTGTTAAAAATTTTAGTTCTTCTTTATTTAAACTTTGTCCTAATTTCTTTTTAGAAATTAAATCAATCATATACATTTTAATAAAACACCTTACTTTCTTTTTATTAAATAACAATTACAATTGCAATTGCATTAGTTTCATTATGTGATAAAGATAAAAGTAATTGATAATTCTTAATGATAGTTATTGGTTGATTATATTGATTATAGCTAATATCAATATTTTTAAATGTTAACTTTTCTTGTGGTAATGCCTTAAAAATTGCTTCTTTTAATGCTCATCTTCCTGCCAAAAATTCCTGTTGACGTTGTAAAGAATATTGATTAAAAAGTATAATTTCTTTTTTACTTAAAATTCTTTTAGCAAGTTCTTCAATATTTTCTATTCGATTTACTTCAATAATATCTATACCTACACTACGCATTGTTAACTCCTTATATAAAATAAAAGGTTAAAACCCTAAAATCCTTGTTTTTATTATATAATTAATATGAAAGAAAGTGTGATATTAATTTCAATAAATCAAATAAATTTTGAAAAGATGGTGATATATTAATGACATTTTACTTAAATCAAAAACAAAAATCATTAATTAAAGAACACTACCAAAACTATAAAGTTGATAATAAAAATAGTAGTTATGAATTATTTCAATATCATAATATAACAATTGAAATTTATCAAGAAAAAGTTATTTTTAAAGGTACTAAAGAGGATATTATTGCAGAATATCGCAGTATTTGAAATCAACTTGATGAAAATCAATCACCAGTCATTGGCAATGCTGAATTTGGTATTAATAATTTTTTTGGTCCACTTGTTATTATTAGTTCTTATATTGGTTCAGGTAATTTAGAAAAATTACGTTTACTTAACATTCGCGATTATAAAGACTTATCACAAAGTAAATTTATTGAATTAGCACAAGATATTATGAAAACAATTATTTTTGAGTCAGTAATCATTAACAATCGTAAATATAATCAATGAATTGATGCGGGTTATAGCCCCAATATTATTAAAACCTGAGGAGAAAATCAAGCATTAGTTCGTATGTTACAACATAGAATTCAATATGATACTATAGTTATTGATCAATATATTAATGAAGATACATATTACAAATACATTGAAAATATGAAAGATAATCGTAATAAAATTATTAAAGATAAAGTTCAATTTGTTACTAATGCAGAAAGTAAGTATTTAGCTATCGCTTGTAGTACTATTATTAGTCGTTATTTATTTTTAGAAGAAATTAAAAAAATAAAAGGTATTGACACTAATACAATTCCATTAGGTACTGGAAAAGAAGTTAATGTATTTTTAGAAAAAATTAAAAATGAAAAAACAATTGAATTTAATAAATTTCTTGAACGTCATAGCAAAAAATCATTTACTGAATTTTTTAAATAAATAATTAAAACTTAATTTTTATTAACTATATATAAAAAGATATTTTTTATTTAAAAACTATTAAATAAATGATATAATCCAAATCAGATATATGTTTAAATATATTTTTAAGTCCTATTTTGTTTTTATAAACAAAATAGGACTTTTATACTTAAAGGAGAAAATAAAATGCCAAATGAAGAAAAAAAGCCTTTATTAGAAAAAAATAAACATAGTAATTATGGAATTACTCATCAACAACCTTCTATAAATGATAGTAATTCAAGTAGTACTGAAAGTCTTAATAATTCAAGTACAATTATCGAAATAGAAGATAGTGAAGAAAATAATTGAATAAATTGTAGTAGTCGCTATGGAGGAACAACACAAAAAAAACTCAATGATAATGGAAATTGAAAATATGAAACCCAAATTAAAAATAACTTTGATAGTTTAACTTTTTTTAATGAAAGCACTATTACCATTAATAACAATCAATACTGACAAAAACTAACATTTGTTGAAAAAAATTGAACAGTAATTATAGTGATTTTAGAATTATTAAAAATAAACTTTAATAGAAATACAATAGAAATATATAAAAAAGAATACAATGATATTGATAAATATATTGATGATAATTTAGATTTAAAAACTTTTCAAAAAAAAGAAAGAAAATTATCACCCGAAAATCAATTCTTAGAAAATATTACTATAAAAACTATTAATAATCTTAATAAATTTATAACAAATACCAACGCACTTAATGAACAATTAAAATTATTTAAAGAAAATTCTAATAATAGAGATTTAAATGTTTTATTAAAATTATATAAATATTTAACAATAATACAAAATTTTATTGATCAAACAAAACCAGGAATAATAAGAAATATTGCATATAAATTTTTAGGATTATTAGAAATTTATATTGGACTTACTGGTAAAAATTTACAAAGAGTAGTTTCTAATTTTCCCATTGATGGTAAAGAACACACATCCCAAGATTATATTGATGCTATATTTTGAAATTGACAAAATTATGTTATGGTATTACTTGATACTGCACTTGGCACATTTTTCACTTCAGCAGCTTCAAGTTGATCACGAGATGTTTTTTTTAATAAAAAAAACAAAACAAATCCCATTGAAATCAATCAATTTAATACCAGTGACTTTGAAAAATATAAAGAAATATTTGAAACACTTTTATTTGAAGAAGATCATCAAAAATTAATGAAATATTTTTCAAATATTTCCATACTTAATGATTTAATACAGAAATTTAATCAAATTGAAAATTGTGTAGAAACAGAATTTGAATATCATCCAAATTTTAAAAAAGAAATTGAACGAATTAAAAAACTAATTATTAATTCACAAACAGAAAATAATAATGCTAATAATGATATTGAAATTAAACAAGTAATATCTTTAGCAAATAAAACAATTAAAACTATGGAACAACAAAATAATAAACCAATAGCATTAGTAACTAATTGAGGACGTAATCTTTTAGTTAATTTAACTTTAGAAACACTAACATGGGCAGGTAGTCATATTATTCTAACTGGTTCATCAGAAAATACTTCTAAAGAAGATTTTAATTTACATGATTGAATCACGAAAGACATTTTTACTACAGGTGCTTTAGCAGCAAATATAAGTCGTTATTTCGTTATGAGACCAATTAATAATATTTTTAAATCGGGTTTAACAAACTTAGGAATTCCAACTAATCTTTGTTCTGAAAAACTTTCAAAATGAGTTGAAAAACAAACTAGATATAAAAAAATATTAATGGCAATCCCTTTATTTTTATCAGTCACTTGTACTGTTAATGCTGTTAAAACAGAAGCTGCATTAGTTACTGAATATGGATTTCAAAAAGCCACAAAATTATTTTATGAAAAATTTGTTAGATGAACAACATTAGGATTTTCAATTGGTGTAACAGCAATTGATATGATTGCTTTTGCTATTTCTGATTTTTATAAAGATGTATTTAATCAACCAATAACTATAAAAAAAATCACAGAAATATTAACTAGTTGTTGTGGATTTACTAAAAAAGAAGCAGTTTTTCTTGAAAAACATTTAGAAAAATTAGAAAACAATGGGAAATTCACAACTCTTGATGAATTGTTTAAAAAATATCAGGAAGAAGAATTTGAAGATTCTGGTATTGAAGAAGTTTTATCACAACAAATAGAATCAGAAAAATCATCAAATGAAAAAGAAACTGATGACGAAACATCAATAGAAGAATTTCCTATTGACAATCCATATCAATTTGCAAATGATATAAATAACCAACCATCAACAAGTACAGGAATATACCATCCAATGTCATTCAATTAAAAGCACTATTTAAATTTAATTTTTAGTCACTCTTTTAAAAAGAGTGACTTTTTTAATATTTTATATTTATTTTTTTTCTAAAAAATGTACACTAATTTTGGATATTTTAGATATATAAGAATAAATATGCCAAAAAAAATAGTGAGAAAGGGATTTTTATGGATGAAAAAAATAAAAGAGAAAAAGAAATAGCAAGAATAAAAGAAAAAATTGCAGCTAATAAATTAAAAAAAGAATCTGAAAAAGCTGAAAAAGAAAGACAACAACAAGAAATCGAAAATAAGAAAAAAAATGAAAATAAAAAAACTTTATAAAAATAATATTTAAAGAAAAAATCACTTAATAATTAAGTGATTTTTTTATAAAAATGAATAATTTTAATATTTTGGTTTTCTTTTTCAATTTGAATTATTATCAACATTACGTTTAAAATCATTTCTATTGTTATGAGATGAAAAATTTAATTTAGTCGGTACTTTAACAACATTTTTAGGTAAATCTCAACCTGTAGTATCTAGTAAAGTAATTTCGTGATTTTGATAATATTGAATTTCTTGAATTTCATTATATTGAACTCTATTACTTACTAAAGTAATAGCAGTGCCTTGTGCTCCAGCACGAGCTGTTCTACCAATACGATGAGTATAATACTCATATTCGCGTGGAATATCATAATTAAAAACATAATCAATACCATTAATGTCAATTCCTCTAGCAACAACATCAGTAGCAATTAGTACTTTAACCTTACCATTTTTAAATTGTCTCATTGCTTCCATACGTTCTCTTTGACTTTTATCACCG
Organism: Spiroplasma endosymbiont of Thecophora atra; assembly: GCF_964019735.1. NCBI lineage: Bacteria > Bacillati > Mycoplasmatota > Mollicutes > Entomoplasmatales > Spiroplasmataceae > Spiroplasma > Spiroplasma endosymbiont of Thecophora atra. The sequence goes on from NZ_OZ026464.1 coordinate 1,033,666, forward strand.
TTAATAACAGCACATTTAATATTATTTTGTTCTAATAATTGTGCGATTTTGTTAGTAAAAGCTTTTGTATTTGAAAAAACAATACTTAATTGTGGTTGTAATTTTTGATATAAAGCAACTAATGCAGTTTCTTTTGTTATATTACGACAATCAAAATAATATTGTTTAATATTTGCTTGTTGTAATTTTTGACTTTCATCTTCAACACTAATACTAACTGGATTATTTTGATAATCATCAGCAATTTTTAAAACTGGTTTTGACATTGTCGCTGAAAAAAGAACAGTTTGAATATTTTGAGGTGAATTTTCAAATAAGAAATCAATATCTTTTTTAAATCCCATTTTTAACATTTCATCTGCTTCATCTAAAACTAATGTTTTAATTGAATTTAATCTTAAACTGCCACGATTAATATGATCAGTAATTCTTCCTGGTGTTCCAACAACTATGTTACTAGTTCTTAAATCATATAATTGATTTCTAATATTAACACCACCGCATAATAAAACAACATTAACGCCATTTAAAAAATAAGCATATTTTTTTACTTGTTTAGCAACTTGGATTGCCAATTCTCTAGTTGGACAAACAATAATGGCTTGATTACGATATAATTTTATATCTAAATTATGTAATATAGGTAAGACAAAGGCAGCAGTTTTTCCGGTTCCGGTATGACTTTTTCCAATAATATCTTTTTTTTGTAAAGAAACTGGAATTGTCTTCTTTTGAATTGGTGTTGGGGTAGTATAACCCCATTTAGCAATAGCAGCAGTTAATTCTTGTTTTAAATTTAGTTCTGTAAAACTCATATATTTCTCCTTAAAAATAAATTTTGAATAAATTTAGAAAAAATGATAATTATAACCTGAAAAATAACCTCTAAAAGAGGATTATTTTAAAAAATGATTAGTTTTATTTATTATTTATATATAATATACTTACTTACATTTTAAAGTATTAATTCATCTAATTTTTCTAAAATTAAAAGTTGTCAAATAATTTCATGATATTATTTATTTCTTTGACATCATTAACAACTTTTTTGATATTTTTTTATCAATCATATCTTAAAAGAAAATTGCGAATTAATCAACAACTTAAATATAATACACTATTTTTAATTAAATGTAAAGATAAATTTATAGAAATGAAAATATAAAAATAATAATTAAAATACTATACAAATTTTTAAATTTATTAAAATTAAAAATTTAAATTATATTAGAAATTTTTTATCATAACAAAAAATTTTGAAAAATAATATAAATTATCAAACATCAGTATCTGCTTTTTTAATAATTCAATTATCAAATAAAATATGATTATTTTTATGATTCTTAATCATTCCAATTAAAAAATTAGTGTTTGCATAACGAATAGTTAAATAATTATAACCATGCATACCACCCGCATTTCTTTTAACTTTAAATGTATTATCATCTACTTTTTCCACACTAGTTCTATCACTTAAAGTTGGATTTTTTTCTCCTTTTCAAAGACCATTTAAAGTAACTGAAATATTACCTTTAATAAGATTTTTGGTTGTAGCTTTAGAACTTATTTTTGAACTAATATAGTCACTAATATCACTCATTGTTTTATTATTTTGAACAAAATTATCAAAATCTCCGGGATTCATATATATTGTTAAATTATTATCAGTAGTGATATCAATACGCCCTTTAGCAAATTCACTTTTTGTATAGAATATTTTACCTAATGCTGTTGCTGTTTGCTCTGCTCATTCATCTTGCGTTTGATTAGGGCTAATATTAATAAAATCTAAAGTCATTGGCGTTAATCTTAATCCTGAAATGCTTCAATCACTAATAGTGATTTTTCCAAAAGCATTAATTTTATTTTTACTTTCTTCAGGCACTCCTTGTTTTCCAACAAGTCACTTAGTAATCTCATCTGAAAAAGCTGTTGCTGTTGGTGATAAATAATTTTTCAAAGAATCAATTGCTTCATCAATTGTAGATTTAGTAAGCGCTTCATACATATGATCACCACTAGCATAAACATCATTTTTTTGAAGAACTTCTGATTGAGCATTAATATCAACTTTAGTAATATTAACTTTATTGTTATTAAGTTTTCTAGTAATTAATTCTTTTGCTTTTTGTAATAAACTTTCACTATCAGTAGTGGTGCTTTCTATTTGTATCATAAAATCTTTTAATACTTTTGTTACATTACCAGTTGAAGCTTCAATTAAAGACTTTAAATTAGCGCCAGTATTAGCGTAATTAAAATCAAAAATATTAGATACTTCAATTTCTGTCTTTTTGTTACTTTCATCTTTATAAGATAATTTTAATTTTAAGTCTGCAGCAAGTTTATATCACATTGTTATGTTATACGTTGCTGGATCATAATTTTCAATACCAAAATCAGCTTTTTCCTTAGTTCAATTGAATTGTTTATTTGTCATTGTTGTTCCATTAAAATCAATTTTTAAAATTTCACTAGTAGTTATATTATTAAATAATGGTTTTAAATCAGATGGTTGTAATAAATAATCCTCAATAATAAGATTTGTAATATCTTTTTGAAGCCTAGTTAAAAATATATCTTTTATTTTACTATCAACCAGAGTGTCACTATCTTTAGATAAACTATTTAAATTATTAGTAATATCTTTTCCAGATTCACCAAATTCATCTTCAAAAGTTAAATTCTTATATTCACTAATTAAATTTGCAAGTCCTAAACTAATTTGCTCTTTAGCTTTTTTTAATAATTCTTGTACATCAGCATTTTCCGATACTTCATCATCAGTATCAGAACTATTACCATTTCCACATGCCACTACATTTACTGCTAATGGTGCTGTTAATCCAAAAATTGCTAATAATTTTAATATTCCCTTCACTCTAGTACCCTCCTAAAATTTCTTTTAATATATTTTATTAAAGTTTTAGTATATTCTATAATATTTATAATTAAAATGTTGTGAATATATTAACTTTAATATTTCAGTAAACTAATAAGTTTATAAAAAATCAAGTTTAATTTAATAATTAAAAAATAAGCATTGTAATCATAATTATTAGATTATCTTTTATATCAAAATTTGTTAAATTTTATTACTTATAATTAAAATGTTTAAATAATATTTCTTTTTTTATGCAGTTTAATAAAAAATAATTTTTCTTTTTCATTAAATTATATTTTATAAACAAAAAAAATAATTGATTATAATTGATAATATGTAAAGGAGAAAAAATAATGGACAGATTACTAGAAACCACAACGAAAACTATAGAAAAAACTAAAACCAAAAAGGCAAGTTGATTTAAGTTATTTAGATTAATTATAATTAAAATTAGTTACAGTTTTATTACGGCATTTTTATTTTTATTTTCAATAGTAATTTCGGTATTGAGCATTAGTGTTTTGTTTTTTTTAAATTTATCAATAGAAGATTTTATTATTGATTTACAATATTATATTATGATTTTTTATAGTATATTTTTATTTATTTTTATTTTATTAAATGCTATAAAAATTTTTGGTACTCAATTTGAAGATAGTTCTTTCTTATTATTACTTACTAAACCTTATACAAGAAATGTTATTATTTTAACTCAATACGCTGCTTTATTTTTTATGAGTTTAACTTTTATTTTCATAAATATTATTGCTTTATTAATATTTGGCGGGATTTGTGGAATTATTATAAAAGTTTCTTATTTAGCTTTTTACGTATTAACTATCCTAAAGTTTTTTGGCTTTTGCTCTTTATTTGCTGTTTTAGTTACTGTTGGTGTAGTAACAATGTTAGTTTTTACTCCATCACAAACAGTTTTTTTAATTTTTGTTATTTTCTGTAGTCTATTTTTATTAGGTGGTTTGCCTTACTCATTAACCAAAATAAATAGTGACATTATTAAAATTAATTTTGAAAATAATATCCAATATACTGTTAGTGAAATCAAAGAAGCAATTTTATTTAAACAAAATTTAGAAAAAGGATTAATTAAATATCCAAATTTAACAAAAGCTATTTTTGATTTTTATTCTAATCTTAGTGATCAAGAATTAAAGGATATTAAAAAAAATAATGTTATTAATAAGCGTATTGATTTTTATCAAAAATTAGGATTTATTAAAACAAATCCTACTGTTAAAACTCTTAGTGGTAAAACAACCACTTGAAAACCAATTGAATTTCAAAATAAAGATATATTTATGAAAATTACTTTTAATAGTTATTTTAAAAACTTAGATGAATTAAAAAATAATGTTGATAATAATCAAATTACAGAAGACTTAATTAATATAATTAATGATTATGATAAAAAGTATAATATTGATTCATTTATGGATCTGCAAAGTGGTAAAGCACCTTCACTATTAACATACGATACTGATATTAATAATACTTATATACAAATTACAGGTCCAATATTAGAAAAACCCGTTCCACTATCACCCAAGGAAATTAAAAATATTTTTATTGATACATATGCATATAAATTTGATTTTCGTAATGAATTTAATAAAATTTTTTATAATCCTGTTTATTTTTTAGTTAGAACAACCGAAGAATATATTTATAATCAAATTCATACTTATCGTCAGATTACTAATAATTCTGTTACTAATGATAAAAATTATAAAAATTACATTAGTATTGCAAATAGTTATCAATTTATCAATGCAATAAATTTTATTGAACATTGAAATCAAATTTGAACTTATTTTATGGACTACTATGGTGATTTTTGATTTGAACCTTATGCAACATCTAGTATCGATTTTGATACACAAAAAAATACTTTATTTAGTTATCCTGATTTTAAACTAACACTAAATAATAAAAAAATAAAAACTGATAACATTGATTATTTTCAAAATAATCAATCAGTTCTTGAAATATATTGTGGATTTTCTATCTTTTTATTCTTACTTTCTTATTTAATGTATAATCGAAAAATTGTTAGTTAGGAGAAAACTTATTATGGGAACTACAGAAGACATTATAATTAGTGTCAGAAACTATAACAAAAAATTTAAAAAGTTTAATATTAGTAATATTAATTTTACTGTATTTAAAGGAACTATTCATGCTTTGGTTGGTCAATCTGGTAGCGGAAAATCTGTTTTATTAAAGTCTATCATTGGTGCAATGCCTAGTAACAGATACAGTGGTACAATTAAGGTTAATGATTACAAAGCAGGAAGTGCAAAATCAAAATTAAGTTTAGGTTATTCCTTAAATTTAGAAAACTTTCCACAAGGTTTAACAGCTTATAATTTTCTAAAATATTTAGGACAAACAACCACTATTACCGATAGTGCTCTAGAAGTTAATTTACAAAAATTATTAAATAATTTTAATTTATGAGAACATCGTAATAAGGGTTTAAATTCTTTCTCTTCAGGAATGAAAAATAGAATTATGCTAATTCAAGCCTTAGCACATGATCCAGAACTAGTAATTCTTGATGAACCGGGTGCAAACTTAGATTCAGAGTCACGAAAATATTTTACAAATGTATTAAAAAGATTAAAAGCAGAAGGTAAAACTATTTTCTTAACAACTCATATGATTAACGAGGTTAAAGATATTATTGATGATTGTACTATTATTGATTTGGGAAAAATGCTTTATAGTGGACCAATAGCAAAATTTGATGTTGGCAAAATTTTTATTTTGACTACCAACAATTTACCATTAACAGCCACTATATTAACAAAATATCAATATCAATTTAAATATATTAAAGATTTAAATGAAATCTTAATTCGCTTAGATACACAAGAAAAAATTGATAATCTTAGTTCAATTTTAAATAAATATAAAATTGGTATTCAAAATCTTTATGAAAAAGAAATAGATTTATCACATTTAAAAAATTTTTTATAAAATAAAAAACAAAAATTTAACTATAAAATTTCTAATTTTTTTAATTTCTTATAGTATAATTATTTATAAACTTAATATAAGTTTAATTATTTTAAATAAATACCTTTTCATTTTAATAAGGAGAAAAAATGCAAAAAGTTAATGAATGAATAAATAAACATCAACATGAATTTAAGAAAACACTTGAAGAAAAAAATCAAATAAAAATAAATTGAGAACAAGAATACAAAATAATTAATAATTTAAAAGAAGAAATAAACAACAAATATAAAAAAACTTATTTTTTTATTAACTATTACATTTTGCTAATTTTGCTTGATGTTCTAAATTAAAAGTAAATTCACTATTCAATTCTACTTGTAAATTAGGATTTGTTTTTAAACAAATTTTATATTTTTTATAGTAATAAGCAAAGTATCAAGTTATTGCAAAAATCACATTACTTAAAATAAATACTAATTCAATAACCATAGCAACTATTGCACTTGAATCAGTTGCTGTAACTGCATCATAAATAATAGAATAATAATGTCAAACAAACATTAAACCTAAAGTTACTAAAATAAATGGAAAAGTAATTTTTTCATATCAATTTAGTTTTAATTTTTTATCTAATGCTAATTTTAATACTGTAATTAAAACCATGATATAAATAAACATTGTAATTACAGAAAAAGCTGATGATAAAATTAACATAACAGATGTTACTATTAAATTAATAACTGCTGCTTTAACAGGAATTCCATCTTTATTTAAATTAAATAACTTATTAGAAATATATCCTTCTTTAGAAAGCGGCTGTAATGTGGTACCACCATATAAAGCGTTTTGCATTGCGATATTAATTTTTAAAGCTAACCCACTAATAATCATTATAATTGGACCACCATAGATAATTATTTTGCTTGTAAAAGGACTTCACGCACCCATATTCATATTTTGAACAAAGACTCTATATCCTAAAAAGAAAATTAATGAAATAACAACATAGAAAATTGTCATAATTATCATAATTAAAGTAATACCTTTACCAATATTTTTTTCAGGGTTATTAACGTTTTTATCTGCTGTTGAAAAAATTTCAAAACCAGCAAAGAAAAAGAAACATGAAGTAAAAGTATTCATAAATCTAGCAAAAGAAAATGTACTCTCAGTAGTTCAGTAATTTCAATTTGATGAACCATTAGTTATTGCTAAACTAATTCCAGCAATAACTAAAAATCCGGCTGTTAATCACTTAATAATTGATGTTGTATGTGCCATTTTTTTATATATTTTAATCCCAGCAAAAATAACAGAAGCTGAAATCATATAAATAAAAATTCCAATGAAATCTAAATATAAATCAGAAAATGGTCCTCAATTAGCACTATACCATTGTGGTTGACCATTACTAATAAATTCTGGAGAAAAAGTTCCTCTAATTAACATCATTACTTGAATTGTTACAACAAATGGTAAACAAGCATATTGCATAAAACCTACTAATCAACCTCAGAATCTACCAAAAGTTGTCCTAACATAGATATATGCACCACCATTATTATCAGAATTATGAATTCTAGATAATTTTGCAAAAGCTCATGCACAATTACCCGCCACAAAACCAATTAATAAATACACTCATATTGCATTAATTCCAATTGAATTAGGTTTTCCAATATTAGATAATATTGCAAAATTACCAATAAAACCAATTCCTACTGCATAATTAAAACCTAATCAAACAAATTCTTTTAATGACAATCGTTTATGAGATTCATCACTCTTCATTATTTTTTCCTCCTTAATATTTTTAAAATTAATTGTAACATTTAAAAAGAAAAATATTTTGTTATTAATTAAATTAATGACATATATTCTAATTTTAATGATAATAATTATTAAAACCATTTAAGTAAATAACAATCTACTATGTTCACTTATTGAATGTTGATTTGCAAAATCAACATTATTTATTGAAATTATTTCATCTTGTAATAAAGGAATTATTTCTCCTTTATGATGCTTTATTTCTTGTTCAATTTCTTTTTGATGTTGATCTAAATCTTCATTACTTACATTATTAATTAGAGATACTGTTTTCATATTTAGTTCTGTTTGATGAAATTGTCGTTCAATAGTAACTAACTCTGTTAAATTCTCTAAATTATTTTCTGCTATTGTTTTATCGATTTGTGATTTTAAAGAAAATGGTTTATTATAAACAAAACCAAACCCCATTGAAACAAAAATAACACAGGCTAAAAATAATAATCATTCATTTCCAACAAAATTATCTTTGGCATTTACTAATACTTTTTTTATACTTTGTAAATCAAATGAATTTATTTCATTTCAATCAATATTATCTATACGTTGTTGAATTTGACTTTTTATATTTTCGACTATTACTGGCAAACTTTTATATTTAAAAATATATTCAATTTCTTCTTTAGTAACTTTACTGAAAATACTACATATTTCGATTATTTTACTAAATGCTATTTTATTATCTTCTATTACTTTTATTGAATCCTTTTTTAATTGTTCAATTAAAATTTGAAAATCTAAATTTGAAATTTGCCTTCTTTTTATTACTAACATTTCATGCACTATTTTTATATTTGGCGCTACTTCATGACCATTACGACGATAAGGGTACGGATATTTCATAACTATTTCAGCTGAAGCACCACCAAGTACAGATCTAAGTCAAGAATATATAATTGTATATTTTCAACATCTGTTATATTGCCAGTAATATTAAGTTTGGTTATTCCTGTAACGTGTTCTCTATTAAAAACTTCCATTGAAATAATAAAATCTTTAAAAAAATCAGAATTAAAATCATTCATAATATGTCCTGCTTCATGTATACAACTTTTAATTTTACCATCTCATGTTTTAATGTTAAAACTATTACCATTTATAATTAATGTAAAATATTGTTTTTTCAATGGTGATAGTTGCACTAATTGACTTGGTTTTAATTCTAAAATTTGTCATAAATAAAATGAACTTACTTGTTGTTTCGTCAATGATTTAACTTGTACTGGGGTCAATGATCTAATTTGTAGTGGTAAAAACTCTTGAATTTGTTTTTCCGTAAATTCTGAAATTTGTTCTTCTGTAAATTTTGAAATTTGTTTTGGTTTAAATCATGATATTTGTTCTGGTTTAAAAAATTTAATTTGTATTGGGGTCAATGCTTTAATTTGTTGTATTGTAAAAACTTCAATTTGTTCTCTTGTTAATGATTTAATTTGTTCTTCTGTAAATTCTGAAATTTGTCATGTTCATAATGATAAAATTTGTTCTAGTTTAAATCATGATATTTGTTTAGGCATCAATGATTTAATTTGTTCTTCTGTTAATGCTTTAATTTGTTGTATTGTAAAAATTTGAATTTGTTCTTTTGTTAATGCTTTAATTTGTATTGGGGTCAATGCTTTAATTTGAGAAATTGTTAATAATAAAAAATGTTCTAGAGAAATTTTTGAAATTTGCTCTGGTGCTATTTCTGAAAATTGTGTCGGTGTTAATCAAAAAACTTCTCATAAAAATAATTTAGTTTTTTCTGGTGTAAACTTGTTAATTTGTTCTTCTGTAAAGAATTGAATCTGTTTTTGTGTAAAATACTGGACTTGTTCTGAAGTAAATCATGGGATTTGTTCAAGTTTAAATCATGGAATTTGAATTGGTGTAAATGCTTGAATTTGAGATGATTCAAGCGATTTCATTTGTTTTTTGGTAAATGATTGTATTTGTTTTTCTGTAATTATTGTAATATCTCATACTTGAATGTTTTGAATTTGTTCTTTTGTTATTGCTTGAATTTTTAATAAATTTAATTCATAAATTTTCATTATATTTATATTATCAATTGAATTAGTTTCCCTTTTAATTCTATTTAAATTAAAATCTAATATCGTTGTAATATTTTTATTATCAATTAACAATTGATTTCTTGTTATCATTTCATTATTTGTCATAGGTATTGCTATTGATAGATCATGTGTTTTTTTATTTTGTTGGTCAAAACTAAAAACAGTTAACGTTCATACTTTAAATCAATAATTTGGATTAAAAATTTTCATAATTTATACTATCCTTTCTTTTTAGAAATAAAAAAACCACTTACTTTCAAAAATAAAGTAAATGGTTAAAAACTTATATTCTTTTAATATTATCGTAATAATACACTATTTTAAAATAGTGTTATAAATAATGCTATTAATTGAAATTTTTATAAAAAAGATAACTTTTAAAAACATATTTAAAAAGTATTAACAATATTACTTAACTAAAAATAAAAAATGATTTACTCATATTTTAATTGTTAACAGCAGCAAGATGATATATAATGATTTATTAGAACCAAATTTAGATAGTGAAAATAGTAGTTTAAATTGAAAAGAGAGCAAATAAAAAATGTTAGAAAAAGAAACCAAAACAAATTTAACAGAAACAACACATGAAAAAAGAATTAAAAATAGTGACTTTCTAATTAATGCTACTGACATTGTTAAAGTATACGGTGATAAAACGGTTTTAAATAAATTAAATATTCAAATTAAAGCTGGTGAGCGAATTGGAATCATTGTTGCAAATGGTAGTAGTAAGTCAACACTGACAGAAATTATTGCTGGTATTAGACATGCAACTTCAGGAGTTATTGAAAAAAAAGGGAGCGTGTCGAAGATGTCGATAACAACTCATTTTCCTGAAATAGCTCCTTTCTTTTTTAAACCCTTGAATTAAAAATAAATGACAAAAGACGAGAATAAAAATCTTGTCTTTTTTTTGTGTAATTGTAAAATTTTAAAATTTTTAATAACCGTCTTTAACGCTATTATCAACACGTGTTAGGGAACTAAAAAAGTGAACTACAACACAGTTGTTAAAAATAGTAGCTAGCATGTGGACTTGCATGGATAAATAAAAAGTGGAGTGATACCTAATAAAATATACTAACCAGAAATGGTAATTCTTGGGGTGGGAGCGAATTGGAAACTAGTATATATAGACCTGCTTAGGGAACCTACTATATTAATTCTATTCTTTATTTAACCAACCTTGCCACTCCCCAGTGAGCAAGTGTTGGTTTTATTTTTTATTTTTTTGAAAAAATTTTTGGGCGAGAAAATAAATTTCAAACTTATAAAAAAAATGAGCGGTGTCGGTTCAATTAAAATATTAATTTGTTTAACACAAATTAAATAAATATTGAATCGAATGCCTCAATGTTTTTTAAAATTTCACAATTTATTTTTGAGCCCAGAATTACTGGAATAAATAAAACGAATAGTAGTATTATTAATAATCTAAAAATCAAAATATATGTTCTTTATGCTAGAAGCAACAGAACATATTAGGAGAGGATTATTATGCAAATAGAATTTAAAAAAGAACAAATTGTTAAAGATAAACCACAATCTATTCTTATTGATTATGTTGAATATAAATTATCGCTTCCAAAATGAATGATTAAAAATAATTCTTTTATTGTTGATAACAGTTACACATATTGAGTTTTTAATTTAGAAAATATTAAAAGAGAATTAAGTGGTAATGAATTAATAAAATTATTAGAACCATATATTAAAGACCAAAAAAAACTGTTAATAAACCAATTGCTCCAAAAGAATATTATCTTAATGATATAAAACTTGAACCACTAATATTTTATGAACAGCATAATAGTTGATTTATAAGTGAAATAACAGATAACAAAACTAAAATTACTAATCCTTGTTTTAAATATAACATTACGTGAGAAGAAAACAGAAAAAGTTTTAAAATAAATAATCCATATAATAAAAATGATTTAGCAATTCATTATATAGTTACTTCTTATAAAGAAACTTCAACTCATAATGAAAAAGTATTTTTGTTGAACATGTAAACAAAATAAATTAGATTATTTATTCTTTAATACTAATGATATAAAAACAAGAAAATATTTTTTAAGAGATAAAAATAGTAAAGCAATTTGTTATGACTGTATTTTAAATATTAGGTTAAGTAGGAGGTATAAATATGAATAAAGACCAAGAAATTAATTCATTAAAATTAAAAATAGAACTACTTAAACAAAATAATGACATATTATATAACGGTTTATGAAAAAAAATTGATAACTTTATTGATAAAGCAAAGTTCATTACATATTTAGAAAATAAAATTGAAAATGATGGATATAGAAGTACAAATGTTGATGCAATATATCATTCGTTAATACAAAAAATCAATAATGGAGAATTTGATTAATAATGGAATATGACTTAATTATTGGAATTGACCCCGCTGGTATTGGTAATAATGGAATTGTTATATATTCAAATGAAACTAATAATATTGTTTTTAATGAAACACTTAATGTATTAAAAGTTTCATGAACTAAAAATATGTATAAAGAATATTTTCAATTAATTAAAAAACATTTTGATAATAAAAAAATATTAGTTATTGTAGAAAATTTCTTTTTAAGTTCAAAACAATTATTAACTAATCCATTAGCAACACCTAAAATTATTGGTGCATTAATGGTGTTAGTAGAAGATATTATGAATTGAGATTATTTAGAAAGTGAACCAAAAAATAAAAACAAAATAGAAAATTATAAAGGAAATATAAAATTAACAAAACATGAACAAGATGCTTATAAGCATATTCAATACTATTTAAGGAATTATAAAAATGAAAGAGAAAGCAAATTATGTCAAATTAACAGTAAAACTGAGTAACACTATTGAAGCAAAATATTACGAAAAAGGTAATAAAGAATTATATTATAGTGTTCGTGGTCAATGAAATGGTTTAAACTATGTTACTTTAATTTTTAATAACTCAAAATTTTATAAACGATGTATTTTATTAAACAAAAACGATGAAATTATAGTAACTGGTCAAATCTTTAATACTTTAAACATTCCTAAAAATCGTGCATTTTGTTCAATAAATGTTAAATGATTTAAAAAATGAAAAGAGTAAAAAATGATATTATGAAAAATTTTATTAATAGTACCAATATTAATAACAAGCATAACACTAATAATATTTTTAATATTTATTATTAAAGAATTAAAAAATGAATATAAAGTATTAAAAATATTAAATGAAATATCAAAAGAAATTAAACATAAGGAGAATAATTAATGATAATATTACCTACTTTGTTTGAAAATAAAGATGAAATTGAAATATTATCACCATTTCCAAAAGCAATTCATACAAATAATGATATTAGAGCAATTATTTTAAGACAATACCCAAATGTTAAATCAAAACACATAATTGTTTCTGACCCAGAAAGTAATGTTGCATTAATAGTTGGTGATAATGATGTTTATCAAGGTTGAATTAAGGTAACAATTAAAAAATTAGAAAATTAAAGGAAAATAAAATGATTAATGATTATGAATGACTATGATATTGTGATATTTATGGTTGTAAAAATAATAATAGTAAGCAAGAAATATATGTTTGTTCAATTAAAAAAGATAAAAAATTAGGATTATGTAAAACTCATTTAAATAATTACAAAAATATAACAATTGATTATGTTATTGAAATTAAAGGAGAATAAATAAATGCAGAAGGAAAAAATTAAAATTAGAAATTATGAATTTGAATTAAATTCTTATTTAGTAGATTCTTTATTAGATGTTATAAGAGAACTAATAAAAACAAATAAAGGAGAGTAAAATGCCAAACGAAAATACACAATCAAATTATACTTTAACTAAATTAATTAGAACTGGTATAAGTCCAATTTGTGCAATGATAGGAACAAGTGCTTATTATGGTCCAGTAATTGCAAATCCAGTATTAGGTTCAATTAATAGTTTATTATTTGGTAAAAAATTAGGTTTAGATATTTGAAATTTAAATCAAAGACCAAATACTAAAACTAAATTAATTAATAGTAGTAAAAAAATATTACTAGGTTTAGGAACAATTGGTTTAGCAAATTATAGTAAATGAACAGAAAATAATATTAATCCTATTATTCCAACAACACCAACTCCAATAACTACTACAACTACAACAGAAGGTCCTCCATGATTACTATTAAATAAACAAGAAAATCAGTCATTAATGGATTGAGATACATATATTAGTTTAAATGCTTATGGTATTTCAAATCTTATTAGTGGATTAACTGAATTAATACCTAATAAATTTGAAACAATAAGAAAGATTTGTAATATGGCTACTGATGGTTGTTTAATATCAAGTGGTGTTGCTATGGGTATTAATAATGATTTTAATAATGCTTATGCAGTTCCAACTATTGTTGCTGGTGCTTCTGAAATTATTCATAATTTATTACCTATGGAAACTACACATCATAATGAAGAAATGCAAGAAACATCATTTCATGATGAAACTGCAAGATTAATTAATGACAATAGATTTACTATTAATAGTGAAACAACTAGTCAATATGGTAGTGATAATATGAGCGAAGTACCATTAAATAATGATAATGCTTCATTAAATTGAGATTATAATCACATGAGTTTATAAAGGAGGTGAATAATTTATGAATAAAGAAAAAATAATTGAATATTATAATCAGGAAATAAAAAAATATAAAGAAAGAATAGAAGAATTCAATAAAGAAATATCTGTATTAGTAGAAATTATAAGTAATTCACAATCAATGATTGAAAGAATTAATGGTGGTCAATTTGATGAATAATTAAAAATAAACAATTGAAAGGAAAATATTCAGATGAAAGAATTTTTACATGAATTAATAATTATTGGAACAAGTGTTGGAACATTAATTTGCAGAGAAATTAATGTTTTATTAAAAAGATTTATCACAACTCCAAAACATGTTAGAGCAAATAACAAAATTATAAAACATCAAAAAAAATTAGCAAAATTAAATGAAAAAATTAATAAAGAAAATAAATAATAAAGGGTGATGTAAATGTTAGAAAATGAAGATAATGTTCAACAAACAACTGAACCTTTAACTGAAAATAATGCTCAACAAGAAATAGAAAATAAAGTTAATGAAGCAGAAAATAAGTTAAATAAACTTAATCAAGAAATTAAAGAAAAAGAAATAATTAATATATTTAAAAAATATCAAGTTAAAACTGAATTTTATGATTATTTAAAATTTAAAACTAATAATTTACAAAATTCAAAAATTGAAGAAACTATTAAAAAAATGATTAAAGAACAACCAGTATTTAAACAAACAATTAATACAGGTGGTAATAAACAAATAATTATTAATAATAAACCAAATGATAAAAAAATTTTTTTAATTAATTATAAAAAGAAAAATTATTTATAAACGAAAGGAAGAAATAAAATGTCAGTACCATTTAATCAAAATTTAGACAATACAGAGAGATTAGTAGAACCACCAGAATTTATAGAATTTTTTAAAATTTCAAATAGTCCATGGGCAAACTTTTTTCCTACTGAAATTGTTGATTCAGTAAATATTGAATTTATTGTTGAAAAACCAAAAAAACCAGAAGTTAAGATTATTGCTTGAGATGACAAAAGCAAAAGATATGAATTACCATATGTTGATACAGATAAAATTAGTAAAAAAATAACTAAAAAATATCTTGCAGGAAAAATTATTGCAGATGTAGATTTAAATGCAAATAATGCACAAAATTTATTAGATAGTATGCAATATGAAGTTGCAAATGATTTAGCAGATAAATTAGCAATTGATGATACACAAGCAATTGCAAAATCTGCTACTAAAATAGATATTGAAGATACAACGCCAATAGGATATTTAAAATCAATGTTATCTGCTTGAAATACTTTGTTTCAATTTAGAAACATTGCAAATAGTAAATTTTTTATTACTAATGGTCTTTATGATAGTTTAGTTTATTTAGCAGATAATAAAGGTTTAATCACCGATAATCAGTTAGCGCAACAATTACGTTTAAATGGAAATAATTTATATGTAAAAGGTGTATTATGTGAAATCGTTCTTGATGACTATATGATTTTTACTAATGATAAAAATGAACAACAACTAATGACTTTTGTTTTAGCAACACCAAGAGCAATGAAAAGATACATGTTAGAAAGAACAATTATTTATGTAGACTTTATTAAAGATGATAAAGCAGGAAGAGCATATAAAGTTGCTGGTGAAGTTGTTGGAGAATCAATACCTTATATTTCCAATAATGAAACAACATCAAGATGAATGTTATGCGGAATTATTAAAACAGAGAAAACTCATTTAAAAACTAAAATTACAAGTTTAACAACTGATATTACTGCAAATGTTAATAACAATAATAGTGAATTAAATACACAAATAAAAAGTACTAATGAACTTAAATCATTAAATCCTAATTTAACAAATCCAACTATTAAATATTTTAGTGATGCACAAGGAAAAACTAATGTAAGTAATCAAAAACAAAAAGCAGGTGACTTATATATAACCATTACTGCTAATGTTAATGACTTAAATTATAAAGGAACAACAAATCCAATTAAAATAACTCTTAAATAAAGGAAATTAATATTATGCCAATCGGTACAACTAGTACAGCAATACTTTTAAACATGCTAAATTGTAAAGGTAAGTGCAACTAAATTATTTTTCTATCCAAATATTCGATTGGTGAAAGATAATTTAGTATTTTTCTTGGTCTTTGGTTTAAAGACAATATAAATTTATGAACTTCATTTTTATTAGTTTTTGAAAAAATAAATTTTTTAGGAAATTTTTCTCTAATTAAACCATTAGTATTTTCATTAGTACCTCTTTGTCAAGGTGAATATGGATTGGCAAAATAAATTTTTATATCTAAATTTTTTTCAAGTTGTTGTCAATTTGAAAATTCTTTGCCACGATCAAAAGTAATAGTTTTAACAATGTTTTTAGGAAGAATTGATAAATAATAACTAACATTTTTATTAATAACTTTAGTAGTTCTGTTTTTAACTAATATTGCTAAAGTAAATCGTGATACTCTTTCAACTAAAGTTATTAAACATGATTTGCTTTTACCTCGTGATGATACTATAGTATCTCCTTCTCAATGACCAAGTGTTATACGATCATTAACATTTATATCTCGTTCTTTAATTGATTTACCATTAAACTTGCCACGATTTTCTTTAGATTTTCGTTTTTTACCTTTTCTTCTTAAATTTTTACTAGTAACTTTATCAAGCATTCCAAAATAAATTCAAGTATAAATTGTTTTAAAACTAATAACTCACTCTTTATGAAAATTTTTAATTCTGCCATAAATTTGTTCAGGTGATCAACCTAATAGTAATTTTTGTTGTACATATTTTACTAAATTCTTATTTTTAAACTTATGAAAACTAATATGTGATTGTTTTCGATTTTCAGCTTTATTTTGTGCAATTAATGAAAAATAATGATTATTATCTTTATTTCTATTAATTTCTCGAATAATAGTACTAATACTTCGATTAAGATTTTTAGCTATTTCACTAATTTTAAATTTAAATTTCAATTGATTCTCAATATAAATCCTTTCATCTATGCCAAGATGTTTATAACTCATATAAAAACTCCTTACTTTTTTCTAAACTAAATTTAGCATTATGAAATTTTTATATGAGAATTTTTTGCAATTTTATTTACTTGCACTTACAAGTATAACTCAGCACATAAATAAACCAAAACATACTAGAACAAGTAACCAACAAGAAAACAAAAGTTTTTGATGAGAAATTTTAGAAATGATTGGTGTACAAGTTATAGCAGTAGCACTTGCTCCTTTTACTGGTGGATTAAGTGAAAGTGTAGCCCTTGGATTAGGTGCAAGTGATTTAATTGCTAGTATTAGTGCTGTTGGTGTAGAATTTTTAACTGATTTTACTATTAATCAAGTTTATGATTATTTAAAAGGAAATGTAACACCATTAAATACTTTTTTTAATATATTACCAGCATTTGCTGGACTTAATAAAATTAGTCGTGGTTATCGTACGACTAATTTTATTAAGTTAGCACAAAAAAATAAAACATTAGAACAAGTTGGTATTAAAGAAGCAAAAAACTTACAAGAAATTATTAGTCAAGTAAGTGGAAAAGAAATTTTAACAGATAAAATTATTGGTAATAAACGTTATTTAATTAATTATAGTTTTACTCCTAATCGTGAAACAGTATTACGAGATTTAGGATATTTTGCTGAAAGACAATATAAGAATAATTTTCAAAAACTAGAAACAGAAAAATTAATGGAACACTTATTATTACAAAATACATTAATAAAATTAAGTCCACAATTAACTCCTAAATTTAAAATTAAAGATATTGAAAAAGCAAATAACTTTTTAAAAAAATTTAATACTGATTTAAAAGAAGTATTAAAAATGAATCAACATGATTGATTAAATTTAGTTCATACAATACATACAGAAAATAGATATGGAAAAACTTTAATTTTAGATTTACAAAAAATTCGTGCTAATGCTATTAAATTTAATTTTAAAAATAATGTTATTCATCAACTTGTTTTAAAAGCAAATCAAACTTTTAAATATTTTGATATTAGATTTTATTTAAAAAAAGGTTTAAATAAATTTTGAAAAGATACACCATATTTTGAAAAAATAAGAGAAAGTATATATAAATTACAAGAAAAATTTGAAAAGTTAGAAAAACAAGCATTTGAAAAAATTAATAAATTAAAAGAAAAAGCAACTGATTTATTTACTAGTACAGAAAAAAGAGCAATTAAACATGCACAATTAATTCCATTAAATTCACCAGTATTTATGGGTTGTAAAATTCAACCTTTGTCATTAGATAAATGTGCAATTACTATTTATCATCGTAATCCTAAATATAAACCAATTACAGTTGTTGATAGTATTCTTAAAGCAAAAACTTTTGTTACTCAAATACATCCATTTCATTGATATCGTTGATATAGTGGTTGATACATTGGTTATGGTGTTAATCATAATAAATGATTAAAAGCAATAGCATTTGCTCCACCAGTGGTACAACAAGTAATTAGAGATAGTTTTAAAGTATATAGAGAAATATTTAGAACTATTAGAACTTATCATAAAGTAGTTAATGTTATTAATAATCCTATTGAAAATATTAATAAATCATTTAAAAATGTTGGTTTAAAGTTATCAGTTAATACTTTATTTGGTACTGGATTATTACATCATTTAGAAAAATTTGCATATAGTCAAGTTATAGCAAAAAGTAAGAAAAAATTAAAAAAAAGCAAAAATAAAATACAAAAAGAAATTGAGCATATAACACATAAAAAAACAAAAAAACATACTCATCATTATAAACAAGCATTTTTTAAGGAATGATAAATTATGATTAATAAACTTTGAACTGGTGTCAGTCTTGAAAATTATAATAACTGATATCCATTAACTGGAAAAATTACAGAAACGCCACAGCAATATATACAAACATGACCAATTGTTAATGATTGATTTAAAACTTTTGCTATTCGTGCTCAAAATGATATTAATGCTTATCTTGGTTTTATTTTATCTAAATTTCCTTTTGATAGTTTCAAAGATGAATTAATTAAAGAAACATTAAGAGATATGGTATATGTAACCACTGAACATTGAGTTTTCAATCGTACACCAATTGAATTTAATGTTGATGCTACTATTCAATTTAATAATGGTAGTCAATTTAGTGCAAGTAGTCTTCCAACAATTAATGTATGAGATTTAGCACCTAGTAGAATGAAAATATTAGCAAGACTAACAGAATTAAAACAAATATTATCAAGTTATAATGATGATGAAATAGATATTGAAAAAATTGACTTAAAATCATTTTATACTAGAAATCAAGTTGATGAATTAATTGAACAACAAAAAGAATTTACATTATCAAAACAAATTAAATTATATGATGATTTAGTTGATGATAATGAAAATGAAATATATAGAGGTCCTGTTAGTAAATTTATTAATAAAGGTTATGTTGCAACTGATTATGATAAAGAAACTGAAACAATGATTTTAGATTGACCTGATGAAATTGGTACATTACCACCAGAAGCATTACAAAATAATCCACAAATTGGTGATTATACACATGCACCAACTTGTGATTTTTCTGCTAAACAACAAAAACGAATTACTACTAATGAAAATGAAATTACCAAATTAAATACTGAATTAATTAAAGCAAATAAAAATATTAATGATGTTAAAAATAATTGATTTAATATTGAAACTAGTCCTTTATGAAAAAAAGTTGAAAATAATAATATAGAAATATTTAAATGATATTTTATTAAAATCAGTTATCAATATTCAACAGAAAATAACTTTATGAAATTTTATAAAGTAATTAAAATTTATTTAAATAATGTTTTTAATGAATTTGAATTGCTAAATGTTGATTCCATGACGTATAGTGAACAAATCCAAAATAAAAGAATTTTAAATACCGGAACGATTTACTATAACAATAAAAAGAAAGAATTTAGTGGTGGCGGTAATTCTTATCCTGAACGTGGAAAAATTAATTTAATTGGTGATATAGAAGAAATATATCAATATCAAGGAATAGATACACCAACTGAATTTATAGCAGAAGAAAATACTGAACGTGATTATTATACAAAACCAGAAACTAATAATTTATTAGATAAAAAACAAGATAAATTAACTGCTGGTACTAATATAACTATTGATCAAAATAATAAAATTAGTGCTAGTGGTGGTAAAACTGATTTATCTGATTATTATAAAAAAGAAGAAATAGATAAAAAATTAGAAGATAAAATGGATAAAGACCATTTTAAATATGCTTTTTCTATTAATACTATTGGTACTGAAATTCCTAATTTAGAAACTACTGATAAAACTATTGCCGGTGCTATTAATGAATTAAAAGAAAAAATAAAAGATAAAAAATTTTCAAATGATTATTTTAAATATAATACTGAAACAAATGAAATTGCATTAAATGATGAAGAAAATTCATTACTTTGTAGGGATTTATTAGAAAATAATGAATATAAATTATTAAAAACTCAAAATAAAAAATTATTACAAGCAATTAATGAAATATTAGAAAAACAACCACAACCAAGTCCAAGTGGTTCAAATTGAAAAGAAGTAGGAACAAGAGAAAAAAATAAATGAGATAATTGACAAATTACTTATGATTTTCAAGAGAATAAACATTATAGAGTTTATTATTCTTGAAGTATATATAATCCAGTTTATACTATTCAAGAATTTATTATAACTGATAAAAATTGCTGGTGTACAAATACAAACCTTTAATGATAGTGTTAATATAGTAATTTTATCAGTTCAACATGCAAAATTGATTACTATTTATACTGGAAAAGGTAATTTAAAAGGTAATGTATGAAAATTAGAAGAATTACAGGAATAAAATTATGTTTTTTAAAATTATAAAAATTATTTTAAGTTTAATTGGAGTTTTATTATCTTCTGCTGTTGCTGGTTTAATTATATTTATTATTGTAAAAATTGTATTAAAAATTAATCAAATATTTTAAAAAAAGGTGGTGAATATTATGTTAGGTAGATTTTTTAGAAAAGATAAAAGCAATATTAATGATAATCAAAATGAAAAATTAAAATTTTTAAGTAATAAAAATAAAAGTACACATGCTTCAATTTTAAGTTATTTTGGTTTTAATGATTTTAATCATGAAACTTATTTCACTGATTTTGTAGCAGAAAATAATGCTAATTTATATAATGCTCCATTAGATATTAATAATGAAACTATTAAAAAATACTTAATTCAGCAAGAATTTTATAGAAAAAATTGAAATTCTATTTTTAAATTAAGCAAATTAGGAATTGGTGGTTATTTAATTTTTATTGCTAATGATGATTTATATTTTCAAGTAGTAGATATCCAACAAAGAGTTTATGATATTACTGGTAAATTAATTCAATGTACTATTTTTTATGATAGTTATCAACAAAATGCACAAACTGTAAGATTATTTGAAATTTATACATTAAATAATGAACAAGTAACTATTAATCGTGCAATTTATAGTATTAGTGATAATAAAAAACAATTTCCCTTAAATTTTAAATCATTTATTAATAATCCTAATTTAGAACAAGAACAAATATTAAATATTAACTATATACCAATAGCAATTATGAGAAATAAAGCAAATGAATTAGCAGATTGTAATAAAGTAATGGATAAAATTAAAGCATTAGATGTTATTTATGAACAAATTGTTTTAGATACCATTTTAAATTCACCTAAATTTATTTTTAATCAAACTTATGGTAATGTTCAATCAACATTAGAACAAGCATTAAGAGAATTAGTTACTAAAAATTATTTATTTAAAAGTGGCGGAGATAATAACGAAAAAAATGAAAATATTAATATGACAAGTAGTAATTTTAAAGGTAAAAATTTAACTGATATATATGATTGAAATGTTAATGAAATATTTAAACGTTGTGGTATTCATATACCAAGTCAAAAAAAATCTGCACAACAATCAGTTCCAGAAAGTACAGCAGTAAATATTTCAACTATTAATTACATTGAACAAAAATTATGACAATTTAATATTGATATCCTTAAATTTATTCAAATATTAGTACGTATGGATAAAGATTTATTAACTAGTAAAACATTTAATATTAATGATGAACAAGAAATTAATAACTTAACAGTTAAATTAAAATTATTTAATCCTGAAAATAACCAATTAATAGGAGAGAACAATGGAAAACAACAACAAACCACAAACGAAGTTTCCACAGAAACAGAAGCAAATTAAACTTAATCAAGCAGAAGTAGAAAATGATTATTTAATTGATAATATTCCTTATGAATTTACTAATCTTATGAATAGCAAAGGTGACCCTGAGCTTAAAAGAGCATATGATGAATTTAAACTAAGAACTTTATATATTTATGAAATTGAAAGTTTATTTAAAAATAATGAAAATAATAGTTTAAGATTTTCAGCAAATACTATTAAAGTTGGTTTTATTGATATTGATAAAGTATTAAAAACTACTGCTGCTGAAACATCAGATTTTACTATGCAATTAAATCAAAGAGCAAGCACTAATATTAATGATAATACAATTGAATATAGTATGACCGATATTAAAAATTTAATATTCCAAGAAAAAAATTTATTAAATCAATTTAAGTTATATGCAGTTAGTATAAATGAACCATTAACTGAAAATAATATTGATAATTTAGCATATCATTAATAATTATTCACAACCTTATCAAAATCCAAAAACAAGAAGTACTAAAAGCATAACTATTATTAAAATTAAAGATTTTAAAACAAGAGATGGTTATCCAATTATTATTAAATTACAAAAACCATTAGATAAAGATATAAAAGTAACTGGTCTAAAAATTAAAGCCCCTAGAAGCATGATTTTTGGCAATATAAAGGTACTTGGTGAAGTTGATAATATGGAAGTATACCCAAAGTTATTTGTTAAAGATAAGATAGCATTTCCACTATTATCAATACCTATTGAAACTCAACCAAAAGTTAGAATATTACAACAATGATTTAGTGAACAAATACTACCTTGAAATTTAGCAAAACAATTTATAGAACAAGAAAAATCAGTTTTAGATTTAATTGCTATTGGTGGGGGTAAAGAAACAAGAAAAGAAATAATTAAAAACGCAAGAGTTACACATGCTTGATTAGGATATTTTTTAAGTTCTTATTCTTTTGGAGAATGACCATTAAAAGAAAAGAAAGAACTTAAAGATAAAGAAGTATGAAAAATTCAGAGTGGTCCAATTGGTAAAGAATATACAAGTATTGCTACATATGATAAATTTGATGATATTGAAGTTGAAATAAGTGACAAACCACCAATTGATAGTTTACAGAAACTATTATTAGATATGTTAAGTTATACATATAACTACAATAGAAATTTTGAAGGTGCAGATTATGATGAAAAAGGTAAACCAAAAAATAAAATTGCAGAATTACGTGATACATTTTCAGGACAAAAACCAGATGAAATAATTACTAATTTATTTAAACAATGAGAATTTGAATATCCAAATTATATTAACTTAGAGCAAGTGAAAATATTTAAACAAATATTTATTATGTTATCAAAAAATATTTATTCATCATTATCAATTAATAAAGGTTTAAATGATGATAATAAGATTTTATTACCTTATTATTTTGAATTAAAATCAAGTCCAATAAAACCAAATGATAAAGAAATATGAAAATTCAAAGACATAAAAGTTATATTAAAATCTGTATATTTTGATTT
Source organism: Spiroplasma endosymbiont of Thecophora atra (assembly GCF_964019735.1). Classification (NCBI taxonomy): domain Bacteria; kingdom Bacillati; phylum Mycoplasmatota; class Mollicutes; order Entomoplasmatales; family Spiroplasmataceae; genus Spiroplasma; species Spiroplasma endosymbiont of Thecophora atra. The sequence continues at coordinate 1,057,826 of NZ_OZ026464.1, forward strand.
TACAGATACCAATAATATTAAATTAAAAAATAATGATATCAGTCAAAATGAATTATTCAAACTAGATGATAACCAATTTAATTGATTATCTATTACAAATGAATTAGAAAGTAACAATATACCATCATTAATTCCAGCTGATTGAACATTAGGTAATGGTGAATATGGAAAATACTTTACAAAAGCAATTATTAGTAATAATAAAATTGAAAATGCATTAAATTTATATGGTTCAAATAAATCTCAATTATTTTCTAAATTAGAATTTTATAAAGAAATATCACAAATTGATAATAATAGTGAATTTGAATTACAAATTGAAAATCCGATTAATAACTTAAATCGGATTGAAATTAGTGGCATATTTGGTGCTGGAAATTATGATTTAATTTTAATAACCAATAAACAAGAAATAAATTTAAAAAATATTAATTTATTTGATAAATATAGTGAAAATATTTCATATATAAATATTCAAATTTAATTATCAAAATATCCATCAGGATAAATGCCATCTCATTTTATATCATTTTTATAATCTGGTTTAATTCCAAAATATAAATCTATTTTATTCTCATCATGTAAATTTTTAGTTTCTCATATAGTTATGCCACCCCCCAGTACGCTGTATAATCATGACCTAAATAAAAACTTAATTTTTGTCTTCCATCTTTACATGCAAGTCCTAATGCTGTTGCTGAAATAATAAATAATATTGTCATAAATGAAAATAATCCAATAAATATATTTCTTTGTGTTTTTCTTTGTTTTGCTATATTTTTAGCATAATGTAATTCTGTATTTTGTTCACTCATGTTTAATTACTCCTTATCTTATTTTTTTATTCCGCCATGGCATGAACATGCACCTTTACCATGAATATTAGTTCAAGTACCATCATTACATTGAATAGTATGTCCTGTTAATGAACATCGATAAGTGCTTATAGAAAATGATGGTATTGATGCAAGATATAAAATCGTTGTCATAATTTTTTTCATATCAAATTACTCCTTTTTTCCTTGATTTTACTTATAAATTGTACTATTTTTGATTATTTTTACAAGAATGCTTTTAAATGGAAAATAACGCCTAAATACAAGGCGTTTATTTTGTGTGACCTATAATATTAATTATAGGTCACTTGTTTATTATATTGCAAATGTGAAGATACTTTTTTTCACAGTAGCATTATTTTTACCCCTAATTACATTTTTGTATGGATAAAGTGCATAAAACAAAGCATCATATGGGTCTTGATACATATTTTTGTCAGGAATGTTAGTTTTTGCTTCATCATAACGTAATTCTTCTAAACATTGAGTTGTTTTTGGTAAATCATCTTTATTTGCATAAAAATTTCCATAACTCATAATATTTCTCATTCAAATTACTCTATTAGTTAATCCGGCTTCTTGATTTAAATTTGAAGCATGTTTAATAGCAGTTTGTGTTATTAAAATAGTATTATGTTCATCTATTAATTTTTGATTTAATCAATCCATGGCAGTTCTTGCTTTATCATCATAAAAATAAATTGCTTGTTCAAAATTCTCAAAATTATCCATTAATCCTAAAATTTCATTAACATAAGCATTAATTTTTTCATTTTCATTTATAAAATCATTTGGAGTAACTACTAATTCACAAATAATATATGCATCATAATAACCAGTATTATTATATTCTTTAAAACCAACTACCATAAATACAGTATGGTCTTTTGGTCCCGTAGCTCAATCAATACCAACACTATAAAAATCAAATTTATACATATCTTTTTCTTGATTATAAAATTGTTTTAAATCATATGATTGTCAATATTTTACTGTTTTTTGAAATGGAAAAATTGTTGCATCACTATCTAAAAATTCAAAACCATAAAAAACAGTATTAAATTCATCAGGATTACTTTTTTTCATTTCTAATAATGTTCTTTTTTGAATATCTGGTAATTTATTTCAAAATGGTTGAATAGTAAATCTTAAAACAAATAAACCTAAACCACTAAACATATCTTGATTTTCATAATAAATTTTGCCAACTTTTTTAAGATTTTCCATCACTTTATCATTTAATGGTAAAAATGGCGTACAGTATTTTAAATAAAATGGATGGTATTTATCATAAGGATTACATGTAAAAGTAATAAAGAAACTTTTATAAAAATAACGAGTAATCAATTTTCCAAAAGTAGGACTATATATATTTTTATCAATAAACGTTCAACTTCATTCTTTAATAGGTTCTTTTGATACTTTAATACGATTACTTCTAAACATAGAGTTTTGTAAACGTTCATATCGATATGTTAATTGTTTTTCTGTTAATGTTTCTTTTTCTTCTGCCATTATTATTTCATCTGTTCTTGAACCTAAAAAACTTGACCCACCTGCTTCTTTTCCAAAAATCTTATTACCATTAGCATAACCAATAAAATCAATTTGTTGATTATTAGGAAAGATAATACACCCAGCGTCCTTAGTAATTTTTCATTTAATACCATGGGGATTATTAGGTAATAAATTAATATCATATTTATCTAATAATACTTGAGAAACATTCATTAAAGCACCAATTGTAGTTTCACTATGAGTATTTTCATATCTTCTTACTTCTTGAACACTACTATCACTAAAATTACAACATATAAATAAATCAAATGCTAAACAGTTTCAAGTTTTTCTTGTTCCACGTGCTGTTGGAACAAAACGATAAAAACAATTAGTAGTAAAATATTCGGCTCATTCATCACCAATAAATTTTTTAAAAATATCTCAACTAAAACCATAATTATTATCACTAAAATTAAGATTATATTTTTTATTCAGTTGTGCATAACTACTAATAAAAGCCATATTTTACTCCTTATTAACATATATAAGTTAAAATTAAATTATTTTAAAGAAAGGAACATTAAAAATGTTTATATTACCATTTCCTAATCTTTTTGATTGAGACAAACACGATTTTAATCAAGATGAATTAAGTTTAAAACAAACAGAAGAATTATTTAAAACAATAGATGATTATTTATGAAGTACATGTGATAAATCTAAATATAAATCATATAGATTTAGAAAGAGAAAATTAAAAACAAAAAAAGGTTTATTAAATTATAAACGACGTATTTGTACTTATTATAACATAGAAAAACAAAAAACTGAATACGTATCCCTATTAGATAACTATCTCGGTGTTAAAAAATATAGTAAACTTGCACCTAATGTTATTAAACAAATTTTAAAATATTTTGCTGATGGTAAAAAGTATCGTGATGTTTGTGATACTTTTATTGAAGATTTAATAAGTACTAGTACAGTTTGTAGAACATATAAAAGTTTGAATTACCAAAAGCCAATATCCTCAAAATACCATTGCAACCATATCAAAATTTATATGTAAATATTGATAATGGACATAGAAAATTTAAGTTTAATGAAAAACACAATACTAAGAATTGTAAAAAATGTTCTATGAGATTATTAGTATTTTGTACTGGTAAAAAGAAAAATGGAAAATTAATTAATAAAAGAGCAGTATGCAAAATAAGAATATCAAAAACAGAAATTGGTGCAGAAAAAACAGCACAATTAATTAAAAAATATGGTAATTTATTTTTTGAAAATTTTGACAAAGCAAATTTAATAGTTTGTGGAGATAGTGCAAAATGAATTAGAAAAACTGCTACAATTTTAAATGCTAAATTTATTTTAGATAAATTCCATGCTTTTCATGTTTTATTTCTTGGGATAATGGCAGGAAGAAAAAAAGATAAAATTGCTAAATTACACTATCAAAATGCAATAAATTTATTTGCAAAAGGTCAATATTATGAATTAATTGATTTTTTACAGTTATTAACTTTACAATATAAAAAATTAAAAGTTGGTTATTTTATTAATGCAAAAGATGGTGTATTAAACCAAGCATTAGTTGAGAATATTGGTTGCTTTACTGAAACTAATATTAAACAAATTTTAAAACATATGATTGGTGATAGAACTTATAACATTGATATGTATACAAAAATGGTTAATTTTAAATGCTATCAAATAAATACAGCCATACAGTTATTATAAATTAAAACTAAAATTTAAAAATAACTAAAAATAAAATAAAACTTATTAAAATTTACTTTAATAAGAATTTTTGAGTTATATAAGTAAGTATTATTGTGTCAATATCGAGTGAAAATTTCCCAAAAATATTTATAAAAAAATAAATTATTTTGGAAAGTTACAGTGTTAAATAAATATAAACACGAATTCCAAATAAACGTTAAAAATTTAGCTTTAAATTTTGATTTGCGAACTTTTTTTTGTATAATTTAATTAAGTTTAATATAAGTTTTTAACTCATTGCTTTAATTTCAAAGTAAATGAGTTTTTATTTTGAAAGGATGAAAAAATGAATAAAAATTTACAAGAAGAATATGAATGAATTAATAGAGAATTGAAAAAAATAATTATTAATAAAAATCAATTTACTCCAGAAATTATTAGTAATAGAGTTAATTTAGTTCAAACTACTATTGTTGATATTAATGAAAATTTAAAAAAACAAAAGATTAGCAAATTTAAAAAAATTAGTTATTCAATATTGAAAATATTTACTTTTGGAAAAATTGATAAAAATAAAATAATTAAAGAAAAAAATGATTTTTTTATAAAAATATCAAAAGAACTTTTTGGAAATATTAAAAAAGTAAAAGAATTATATATAAGAAAATCAAATAGTGAAATAAATATAGATGTTAATAAAATTAATAATGTAACTTTAAATAATTTATTAATAAATCCGACTAAATCAAACTTACCACAAATGTAAAAACGAGAGATTGCAATTACAATTTCTTTTATATTTAAAATCAATTTTAGAACACCAAATTTGCTCATACGCAAACGTTTTAAAATTTTATATGGTTTAGTATTTATAAAATTAAATATCTTATAAAATAGATTTTTAATTTTAATTAAGAATTATTGATATCCATATCTTCAAGGATGATTTTTATTGGGTATATAAACTTTTTTAATTTTTATTAAATTTTCTTTTATAATTGGTTTTTGTGCTATTTCTTTTAGTTCATACATTTGATTATTGTAACTAAGATATAATTCATTAATAAATGATTTAAGTACAATTACATCAGTTCTAGGTTGTATGTATTGAACTTTGTTATTTTTATAAGGAAAATACTTTTTACCATAATATGTTATGGTTGAACCACTATCTGTTTTTCTTTTAGAAAATCTTGAAAGATAAATATTGATTTCTTCCTGTGTAGGAGCTTTAACCATAGCAGATTTAGTATCATCAATAGGAAAGGCAAATTGTTTATTAAAAGTACTTATGTATGTTTTAAGAAATTTGTTAGCTTCTTCTAAATTTCTAATTTTATTAAGTCGTAATTCACTAATTAAACGACTTTGAAGTGTTCCAAATAAGCGTTCAACGCGACCTTTAGCTTGCGGAATTGAAGTTCTGATTATTTCACAACACCTAAATCATTACAGGACTTTTGAAATTGAGTATAAGTGTCATTTTCTGTATTTATTTTTCCTGCATCAACTTTTTTCTTATATCCAAAAACTGTTCTATTATCGGTATAAAATGTTTTTGGTATTCCATAATTAGTTAAAATTTGATAAAAAATATTATAATAACCATCTAATGTTTCTTGATGATCAAATCATAGTCCAACAATATTTCCTGTAGCATCATCAATTGCAGCATGTAAAAATGATTTTGGTTTATCGTTACCAAATCAATGATGATTACTGGCGTCCATTTGAATTAATTCACCAAAATTTGTTCTTCGATTTCTTGTTGGATGTAAGTTATTTTTTTTATTTTTATGTCTTTTTGGTGAAGTAATTTTTTCTTTAATTAATATAGTATAAAGTGTGCTATATGAAATCTTAATTTTTTCTTCATTAATTAATTTCTCATGAAAATGTTGAAAATTAAAATTATAATATTTTGTTTTATACAAGTTTATAATCTTAATTTTGATTTCAAAATTTGTTGCCTTATTAGAAATTTTATTACGAGATTTATGAATAAAATCAACTTTACCTTCTCTATTAAAAATTTGAATTAATTGGTTAATTCTTCTAATAGTTAGATTAAGTTTATTCTTGGCTTGATGTTTAGATAATTTATTAATAATAATATCATTTATAATTTTGTATTTATATTTTTCTTTCATAGTCATACTTCTTTCCATATTTATCACCAAGTATATTTAACTTCACTTTTGGGAAATTTTTACTCGATAACTAATAGGAAATTATCACTAAATAATGACAATAAGTAAGTATTATTGTTGACTAATATTTTTCAAGTGTTAAGATTAACATACAATTGCATATTGAAGTCTAAATTATTCTCGTCTAATCTTATAATTTAAAGACAATAAATGAATGTTATAGACAACATTGATATGTTCCCAAAAAAAAGAAGGTATTGTTATTGGTTTCCAATTTCAAGAATCAAAATATCCACCAGGGATTACTGTTATGGATATGCTTACTTATTATTTAGAAACATTTAATATCGAAATCAATGTTGGTCAATTAAATGAATTATTAAATACCTATCAATTATCAGCTGCTAAAAATAAAAATATTATGTTTCTATCTGGTGGTCAACAACAACGACTTAATATATTATTAAGCGTTATTCATAAACCTGACTTGGTTATTTTAGATGAAGTATCAACTGGTTTAGATATTGAAGTTAAGGAAGAAATATTTGATTTTTTACAAAAAAATATTGTTGAAAAAAATGTAGCAATGATTTTAGTTACTCATAACATGAGTTAAATTGAAAATTTCTGTACACGTATCATTTATATGCACGATGGTGACATTATTGAAAAACGGACTGTTAAAGAGGTTGTTAAAGAATATGGTTCAGTTCATAACTATACATCTCAACAATTTCAAAAATATAAAAAACCTACTATTGCTGCAGAAAAAGAAGCATTATCTAAGAAAAAAGGTCAGCAAGATCCAAACAAAATTGTAAATGCCGCAAAAACACGCCCTTCTAAACAAATACCGTTATTGAATTTAATGTTTAAATATTATCTAAAAGGCTTCTTTGTCCCATTTTTTCTAATTGTTTATCCAATTCTAATCTTGGGAATTCAAGGAGAATCAATACGGCATACTGGTGCTGATGTTGCTGGCACCATTACTGCCGTTAAACAAATGATTGCTGGTATTGCGATTATTAATATTATTTCAGTTGGAATATTTATTATTCCTCAAACAATTATTGAATTTAAATTATCTGTATTACTAAAAAGAATTGGTGCAACTAATATTCATCCCTTATTTTTTGTTACTGCTGTAATTATCATCGGTGTATTTGCTTCAATAATTTCTTTCTTATGAACATTATTATGAGGTGGCATTTACTTTGGTGGTACGTATGGCTGAAGTGTTATTGCTCTTCCTACTCAAATTGGTGCTTCGATTCCATGAATTATTATTATTTTTATTACTACTATTGGTTTGGGAATAATGTTAGCATCATTATTTAAGACTATTACTTCATTTATTGCTGTTGCCAACGTATTATATTTACCTGTTGCTTACTTAAGTGGCTCAATTATGCCTATTGATTGAATTACAAGTAGTAAAGTATTAAATATTATTAGTTATTTCTCACCATTTAAATACTCTACTTTGCCTTACTTTGAATGTTGAAATGGAACATTTAAAATGACATGAGAAATGTATTTATATGGAGGTATTAGTTTAATAATACTAGCAATTTTTATGGGAATTGCTGCTCACAAATTAAAATGACAAGATTAATAATCTAAATTTAAAAGTGATTGGAATTCCCAATCACTTTTAATATTTTTTAATTATTTAAATAATAATTCCTTACTTAAATCTAAACTTACTACTCATTGATAAGAGTTTATTATAATATCTAATGTAAAATTTAACATTTCAACAATATTTTCTAATAATTTTTCTTCACTATTAGCAATAACTAAATTTAATAAATTAGCAGTAGAACTATTATCAGAACCAATATTCATATAAGGAAACATTAGAGTAACTTGATTTTTATTAACATAAATACGTGGTATTTTTTCTTGTATATTTGCTAAATCAATCATTTTGCTCATTACTTTTGGCACTAATAACTTTCTTAACTTAATTGGATCACTATAATCAAGAGCAAATAACTTCTCAAATGCTGCTGATTCAAGTTGATCACCACGATTTGAACCCATAATTCTTGAACCTAATGTTTCAGGAACAATCGTTGTTATTACATCTTGCATATCAATTAAACACGTAAAATAAAGATATCGATTATATGTAGTACTAGTAGTTGTAGTTTTTCCTGTCTTGTAAGTTCTAGTAATCTTTTCTAACGTTGTTCCACAATTAAAATTTTTATCATTAATACTACCAATAATAACTTTTTCAGTTCAAACACGATGATTAAAATCACTACCAATAACTAAGAATTTTTGTGGTACAATGGTAAAATTCTTAGTAACATTAGTAATTTCAACTGCTTTAAAAGTAGAATTAACTGCCATTTTTAAATAATTAATATTATATTCTAAAAATTCTCGTTTTATTTTTTTGGAAAAAGTTTGTCCAACTGTTACTAACAATGTTCCAACTAAAATAAAAATAATACCAATAATAACTATTACTAAATAAAATGTGCTAGACACTTTTTCAGGTAATAAACTACTCAGAAAAATTATCCCTAACATAATAGTAAAAAAACCTAATGCCAAAATAATATAAGCAATAATTTTATATACATTGCTTATAAACATTCGCTTAAAGGAAGTATTTAAAATCTTGTTATAAATTGAATGTATATTTTCTTTAATAATTTTTAATTCATTCTCATTAAACTTTATAATACTATTATTTCTGCTCACTTTTCCTCCCATATATTAATTTATTAAAATAATTATACTTAAAATTATTATTTTTACTATCAACTTAACCATTAATATCTTATAATAAAATTTAGAATACTAAAATATAGTAAGAATTTAGGAGAGAAAGATATGGAACTTACAATTAATATTTTATCTTGAATTGGAGCAATTTTAACTAGTATTGTTTTAATTCCCCAAAGTTTTAAAATAATTCGCACCAGAGATACAAAATCATTATCATTATATATGTATATTATTTTTGTACTATCAGCAATAACATGAATTATTTTTGCAATATTGTCTAATCAACCTGCTATTATTACAAATAATACTATTGTATTATTTTTTGCAAGTATTATTTTAATTCTAAAAATTAATAATATTTTTAGAAAAAAAGAAAAACCATAGTTTCAATTAGCTAATAAGAATTAAAGGATTTTCATTAATATATTTAATTCATCATTTAAAACCATGAGCACCATTTTCATCAATTACTAGATTAGTAGTAATTTTTCTATTAGTTAATATTTTTTTTAATTCAATAGTATTACTTTCATAATTTGTTACTAATTTGCCTTCAAAAAACTTTGGTTCTTTTTTTCCTACCCATAGTTCAACTATTAAAGGTTGATTATTATTTAAAACTTTAGTTTTTAAATCTTCAATAATTTGTGAATTAAATCAAATTGCTGGCGAAAATAATAATAATTTTGTAAATGGTAATTTTGATAAATATAACATTTGTAAACAAAAATATGCCCCCAAAGAACAACCAATGGCATTTAAATTTTTAATTTTTAAATTAAACTTTTTAATAACAAATGGTATAACCTCATTAATAATAAATTCTAAGTAATTTTTACCATTACCACCAAGAAAATCAATGTTACTTTTTTTTAATTCAGGAAAATATTTTGTCATTAATATTTTTACATCATCATTGGTATAAGTTGCTAAATCATTAAAACGAGTCATATTATTGGTACTACCAATACCAATAAAAATACAATTACTATTATTTTCAAATAAAATATTACTATTACTATTAAGTAACATATCTTTACCATCAAAAACTAAATAAACTTCATAAGCAATATTTTGATCATAAATAGAAGACAAAGCAATAATAATATCTTTATTAATATTTAAAAATTTACTTTTAATATTATCAACTTTTACATCATAATTATTCATATTTTTTCTCCTTAATTTATTGATAATTTCCTAACAAAGAATAATTCATTATTCTAATATAAAAATTAAAATTAGTTTGTTCTAAGCGCATAGCGCATTTAACCAATTCATCTAAAATTATCAACTTATTAGTAAATAAAGTTTCATATGAAAAAAAAGCTTTTAAATTTAAATCAGTACTATCTTTTGTCAGCAATGTTTTTCTAGTTTCTAAATCCAACAAATAAAATAACATTAATAAACTTCCAAACTCATAATTATTTTTTATGTTTGTTTCATTCTTAGTTAAATTAATAAAAATATTACCACTAATATTTACCAATCTTTTAATTATTAGCAAACTTTCTTTTTTCAAATTAGAATTATTTATCAAAAAATCAGGTAATACTACTTTTGAAGTATCATCAAACCAAACTTTTATTTGATCTTTACATCCAAGTAATAATAAAAGTTCCTTGGCATTTTGATAATCATCTAACTGTTTTTCTTGACGCTTAAAAGTAGGAATTAAAGCAGAAATAGTTAATATAAAATTTGCAACTAATCTTAAATATTCTTTATAAGAAATTTTATTGAAATATAAATAAACACTTATTATTTTCATAAACATTAAATTTTGATTACTATTAAATATTAAGTTATAAGTATTACGATAATCTTTTGCTTTTAAATGACCTAATTTTTTTTTAATTTCGCGCTTAAAAAAATAATTACTTTTTAAAAGCAAAAGATGGTTAAATAATCGATATTCGGGAATCATTTTTTACTTCCAATCTAATTATATATTTTTAAATTTAATCTTAAAATAATTATAACATTGAAATAAATAAGTAACATTATGTACTTATTTATTATATTTAATTGCCAATAATATCATTGATAATTAATTATATTTAATATATAAATTTAAAAAGTTATTTTAAATAATAACTTTTTAAATCCATTCTTAACTAAAATCTTTTTTTCTTATAAATAATTTATTAATCTCAAAGAAGAACTTAATTTTTCTTCTGCTTTATCTTCATTTGGCAAACTAAAACAAGATTGATTTTTTTCAATATCTGTTTCAAAACCAAGATCACTATATTGACTATTAACTCTTGAAATTAATTCTTTTTTACTAGAAAAAGGATTATTTTCATCAAATTGCTTTGATATTTCATTTTCTGAAATTAAATTTAATTTATCAAAAATTTCTTCATTTTTTTCATTTGTAATTTTATTAATCAAACTGACTTGTAAATTAATAATATTTTCAAAAATATTTAATTTTAAAACTTTAAGTGGTTTAATATTTTTTTCATTTTCATTTATTTCTTCTCTTAAATTTCTTGTTTTCAATTTTATTTCTTTAATTTCTTTATTAACTTTTTTGTTTCTAACATATTTAAAAATACCAAAACTAATAGTATTTACAAAAGTTATTTGTCAATTTTTTTCTGCTTTTTTTTCTCTTAAATCTTGAATATCACGTTCAAGTAAATCAATTTTATCTAATATTTCTTTATTTTTTTCTTCAAAATCAAATATTTTTTGTTCTAAATCCTTAATTTGAATTGCTGAGAAACTAATACTATCAAATAATTCTGTATCACCATCTTCTTCAAAAGGATTTTTCTTAGATGGATATATAGAATGTTCTAATTCTTCAAAGTTTTTATTTTTTAAAATAAAATCTAATTGTTCAAATATTTCTTTATATCTCTTAACTTTATTTTCATATAACTGACCTTGTAAATCAATAATTTCTTTTAAAATATTTAATTTTGAATTTTTAAATGGTTGTGCATTTTTTTCATTTTCATCAATTTCTTCTATTAAAGTTTTTATATTTAATTCTGTTTTTTTAATTTGTTTATTAATATTTGAAAATAGTTGTATTTTTTTTGATTTTTTTAATTTTTTTAAACGTTTAATTTTATTTTCTAAAGATTCAATTTGCTCAACTATTTCTTCACTTTTTTTCTCAATAAAAAATATTTCTTTATCCAATTCTTCTTTTGCTTTTTTTAATATATTAATTTTTTCGATTAACATTTTTTTCTCCTTTAAAAATTAAAAAAACCCATTTACTTATAAATAAAGCAATAGGTTAAAAACTATATTTAGTTTATAAATTAAATTATACTTACTTTTTTATTTTTAATTATTATTTTTATTTTTTTCACTAATATGTTTTAAAAAAAGTATTTTAACTAGTTAAAATACTTTTTTGTAAAATAGGAGGTACTGTAGAAAAACTTTTCGCGAAATTGTTTATTAAATTTTGACTAAAACAACAACTTCCAAATATTTTAGCATCTTCTTCTTCCACTGATTTAGAAAGTACTTCAATATCACTGCCGTCATCATCTTCATTAAAACCACTATCTTTACTTAAAAATATATCATCTTCTTGCTCGGATTCAGAAAGTACTTCAATATCACTATCATCATCATTAAAATTTAATTTATTAACAGTAACATCTACTTCTATTTCTTCACTAAAGATACTTTTTTTATTTAAAGATATTTTTAAAATATCATCTTTTTTCTCAGATTCAGAAAGTACTTCAATATGACTATCATCATCACTATTATATCCAGAAGAATTTTGTTCTAATGAAGAATCATTATTAATAGGATCTACTATTTTTGCTATTTGATTTTTTAAATTATCTAACTGTTGAAAAAATTCTTTATTAATTTTAATTAATCGATTGTTAACAAAAAATAAGTTTTTTAAAAGAATATTAGTTTTTTTAATAATTTTTAATTTTTGAATTTTTAACAATTTAATAATATTTTTATTATTATTTATCGTTTGTTTCAAACATTCTCTCTTAATTTTTATTTCTTTAATTTGCTTATCAATATTTTTGTTTTTATAATATTTAAAAATACCAAAAGTAAATACATTTAAAAAAGTTAGTTTTCAATTTTTTTGGTTTTTTTGTTTTTCTAAAACTTTAATATTTTTTTCTAATACTTTAATTTCTCCTATTAATTTTATATTTTTATCTTCTTCATCAAATATTTGTCCAGTTAATTCATTGATTTCTTCATCTAATGTAAAAAATTCCTCCTCTTCGATTAATGAAATATTTAATTTTAATTCTGTATTTTTTTTATCAATATAAGATATTTTTTCATCTAATTTATTAATTTCTTTATCTAATAGTAAAAAAGATTCTTCTTTAGTTAATGGCATATATACTTCTCCTTTTTAAAAACAAAAGAACCCATTTGCTTTAAAAAAACAATGGATAAAAACTTATATTAAGTTTATTAAAGTATATTATACTTTATTTTTTTATTTTTTAACTATTAATTTTTAAAAAATAGTTACATTGAACAAAAATATTACATTATAACATAAAAAATATCTTTAAAATAAGATAATATATTTATATTAGAAATATAGTTATTAACTAAATTCAATCATATACTAGTTATAATTACTTATTTATTTTATCTAAAACACCATTAATGTATTTATAAGCATCATTTGGACAATAAACTTTAGTTATAATAATAGCTTCATTAATAATAATTTTTTTATCTGTTTTAGTATGGACAATTTCATACACTGCTAAAATTAAAATTGCTTGTTCAATTGGTTTTAAATTTTCAAAATCTCATCCTTGTTTTAAATTTTTATTAATTAAATCTATTAAATCATATTCATAATCAATTATTTTATTTAATATCTCACATTGTTCAGTAATTAAACTCTTACCTTCTTCTTCAAAAAGAAATTGTTTAAATGCTTGTTGTGATTGACCTTCAAGGAAATATTGATATAATACTTCCATCATGCCAATTCTTTTATGATGCTGGGTTATCTTCTTTTGTTCTTGCATTGTTGATTTCTACTTCCTTAGTTTTAGCAATAAATATTATATGAATATTTAATAAAAATAAATTTAAAGCTGATTCAGTACGTCTTAAAATTAAATTATTAATTTTATTTTTTAAATTTACTAAATCTTCATTTGGATTAACAATTAATTTTATTCGCACAACAATATTATTATTAATAGCAGTAATATCATTTGTTTCTAACATTAGAACTTCAACATCTTCTAATGTTAATTGATAGTAGTTATCATTAATTAATAACATATAAATAAATTTTTTAATAACTAACGAAGATAATTTTAATGTTCCAACTTTACTTTCTTCAATAAGTATTTCCATAATATTCACCTTTCTTAAGCGCGAGTTTTGTATTTCCCTTCATCTGTACTTACTACAATTTTATCACCATTATTAATAAACATTGGTACTTGTAATTGTAAACCAGTTTCTAAAATAGCTGTTTTTGTCGTATTAGAAACACTATTTCCCTTGACTCCTGGTGGAGCATCAACAACCGCTAATACTACCGAAGGAGGTAAATCAATACCTAATATTTCTAAATTTTTATAAACCCTTAATGATACTTCATTACCAGGAACTAAAAATTTTTTTTCTCATGATAAGCGTGATTGATCAATCCTAATTTCATTATAATCTTCATTATCCATAAAAACTGAATACATACCATCATCATAACTATAAATTGCTGGTCGTTTATCAATAATAGCTGGATAAACTGTATCACCACCGGTAAAAGTAATACTAATAATAGCTTGTGTCCTTAAATTTTTTGCTTTTACCTTCACATGCGCTTGTCCACGTCCACTTTTAGAATGTGCTGATTCAATAACTATTAAAATATCAGTTTTATTATGTAAAAAAGTAATTCCTGGTTTAAAATCATTAACGTTAATCATTTTTATTTTTTTTCCTTTCAAATGTCAATTTCACGAGATGATTTTGTTAAAATTTGATAACCATCTTTGGTAACTAAAATATCATCTTCAATTCTAACACCACCTAAATTAGGAATATAAATACCTGGTTCAACAGTAATAACCATTCCCGGAACTAAAATAGTAGATTCATTTTTAATAACTCAAGGCGATTCATGAATTTCAATACCAAGTCCATGACCAGTACCATGAGTAAAATATTGTTCATAACCCTTTTCTTTAATATATTCTCTACAAATCTTATCAATTTCACCAATAGCTATACCTGATTTTACAGCCTTAATTCCTGCCATTTGTGCTGATTTAACTATTTCATGAATTTCAATTAATTTTGGATTAACTTTACCAATCGCAAAAGTTCTAGTCATATCTGAACAAAAACCTTCATATACACAACCAAAATCACAAGTAATTAACTCATTATTGCCAATTTTTTTATTACTAGCTTTACCATGAGGCATTGCTCCTCTTTCTCCAGAAGCAACAATAGTATCAAATGATGCTTTTGTTGCACCATTTTTAACAAATGAACGTAATATTATATCTTCAACATCTTTTTCACTAACACCAGGTCGGATAAAGCTTAAAACTTCATTAAAAGCCAAATCACCAATAGCACAAGCTTTTGCAATTCGTGCAATTTCGATTTCATCTTTAATCATTCTTAATGAACTAACATAAATTGGAACAAATTCAATATCTTTAATTTCTTGCTTTCAACTTTCTAATTGAGCAATAGTAATATATTCTGCTTCAAAACCAATTTTTTTAATTTTTTGTGATTTTAATAAATCTTTCAACGAAGAAAAAATATTACTAAATTGAATGCATTTAACATTTTTGGCATTTTCTTTTCCCTCAGTAATATATCTTCCATCTAATAATAAATTTGCATCATTTTTGCTAATCAATAAATAACCTAACGTTGAAATAAAATCACTATATCAAAAGCGATTTTCGGAAGAGTAAAATAACATAGCATCTATTTTATTTTTGGTTAATATTGTTTCAATAATTTCTTTTTTATTTAAATTTTTCATTTTAAATTCAATCCTTTTAATAAATCATTAATTAATAACTAAGTATATTGTACTGCAAATTAAAGAAAAGAAATAAGTAAAACTTATTTCTTTTCTTTATGTAGTGTATGTTGATTACAACGAGAACAATGTTTTTTTGTTTCTAATTTTTCAGGCTTAGTTTTTTTATTACGATCAGCAATATAATTTTCTTCTTTGCAAACTTCACATCTTAAAGTTAATCCATCACGCATTGTGCGCCTCCTTAATAATAATTGAGTTATATACAATACAATATTATTGCATAATTAAATAGTTAGTTCAATTAAATAAAAGAATTATTTTTAAACTTCCTTATATGAAAAAATGTTACTAATATTAAAAATACAAAATATCAGTAACTAGGTAATTATTTAAATAATATTATTTAAAATACTTGATATCAATATAAGTCATCAGTTTTATACTGTGTAAAAATACTAACTGTTTTATTATATCTATTAATTTCGCCATTCATTCCATCAGGAATACTTTTAGTATTAACTTCTAAATTCTCAATTTTGTTTATATTTGAATCAATATTAAGAACATAATTTGGATTATTTAATGTTTTAACGAAAAAATTAGTTGAAGATTTACCCTTATTTTCTTGATTATTTAATAATTTTATTTCACTTATTTCATTAGTTAAATTTATTGTTTTTAATACAACTAATTCATTTTCAGAATTAAGATTTCTCTCAATTATTCTAACTGTCATTTTTTGTTGTCGATCAAATAAAAGTAATAATTGACTATTAATATTCAATAAATCATAATCATCAGAAATTTCAAAATTATATTTTCCTTTAATAACTTGACCTGATGAATCAATAATTTGAATATTTTTACTATCTTCTTTTAAAATATATGTTTTACTATTTAATCTAATAATATCAATTCCATAAAGATCTAATTCAGAATATGTATTACTTACATAATCATAAATTAATACTTGATTATTATCATCTTTAATTACTCAAACTTCTCTATTAGTTTTAAAAAAATATTTTGCTGTTCACGATAATTTATTAATAGTAAAATCGGAATTACTTACTAAAAGACTATAGTCTCCATTATCTGAGTTAATAATAACTTCATCATCACGAATATAGTTAATTTCTTTTATTGTATGAAATAAAGAAACAAATTTTAAAATATACTTATCAAATAACTTCTATTTACAATTAATTTATTTTCATAAAATTAATAAATCCATTACTTAAAACTAAAGTAATGGATTAATTTTTATATTAAACTAATAATATATTTATAATGTTATTTTTGGTAATTCTTTTCTAAAGATTAAATAATACATACCAGGTAATAAAATACCACCACCAATAAAATTACCAAATAAGGTTGGAAGTTGTACTTGATAACCAAATTGTAAAAAGTCATTAAATCCACTATGAATTCCATAAATATTAAATAAAGGCCCTAATCCTCAAACATAAGAATTTGCTACAACGTGAGAAAAACCAGATAAGGCAAAAACCATAATTACTAATCCTATTAATAAAAATTTAGCAGTAGATAAACGAGTGGCATGAGAAATATAAACACTTCCTGCTACTAAAAAATTACATAATATACCACTAAAAAAGGCTTTTCATCAAGACATTACTAATTTATGATTAAAAATACTAACAGCATTATCCAAAAAAGCTTGATTATCAAAAAAGCCTGCTCATCATGTAAATAATGAAAGAATAAAACAACCTATAAAATTACCAATTAATACTACTAGTAAGTTAATTAACATTCTTGTTAACTTAACTTGTTTTTTTATTAATGGCATAAATATCATGGAATTAGAAGTAAAAAGTTCACCACCCATAAAGACAATCATAGTAATTGCTAAAGTAAAAATAAAACCAAATGTTAAATTTTTAATACCATTATCACTTAATCCTCTACTACCAAAAATAGCCGCAATATAAGCAATACCAACAAAAAATCCAGCCGCAATACCCATTAAAAAAGTTTTTAATAACGGACTTTCTGCTTTCTTTAATGCATACTTATAAACAGCAATATAAGTTTCAATACTTGTTAATGTTTCTTCATTATTGATATTTTCTACACTTGTATTCACGAATAAACTACTCCTATCTTTTATTTAATAGCAGCAAAAACTGTTTCTAAAGTTTCTTTAATAATTGCACAAGATTTATCAAATGCCGTTTGCTCTTCTTTCGTTAATGGTAACTGAACTACTCTTTTTCAACCTTTTTCGTAAAGTATTGTTGGTACACCAATATAAAAACCTTGCTGTCCATATTCTCCCTGTAAATAAGCACCTGCTACTAAAACGTGATTTTGTCCTTCAAGGATATTTCTTACTAATAATGCCAATGCTGCACCAATACCATAAAAAGTTGCACGCTTTAATTTAATAATTTTATAAGCTCTTTGTGCTACTTCTTTTCTTAATTCTTCTAAATCTTTTTCTTTAATTCTACCTTCAGTAATTTGTTGATAAATAGTTTTATTACCTACCGAAACCGAACTTCAAGGAATCATTGAAGAATCACCATGTTCACCAATTACATAAGCAGCAACTGACTTTGGATTAACTGCAATTTTTTCTCCAATTAAATATTGTAAACGTAAGGTATCTAAAATTGTACCAGAACCTAATACTTGATGATAATCAAATTGTGTAATTTTTTGATAAACAGTTGTCATAATATCAACAGGATTAGATGCAATAATAGTAACACCTTTAAATCCTGATTTTTTAATTTCTAAAGCAATGCTCTTCATAATTTTGGCATTATCTGCTACCATATTTAATCTTGTTTCACCATCTTTTTGTGGTCTTCCGGCAGTAATAACAATAATATCAGCATCTTTACAATCGCTGTAATTTCCCGCCTTAATTGAAATAAAAGGATGATCTAAAGCTGCTTGACAATCAGCAAAATCAATCGCATTACCTTCAGCTATACCTTCAAAAGCATCAATTAATACATATTCTTGGGCTAAACCTTGATTAATGGCACTGTAAATAAAACTACTACCAACAGCTCCACATCCAACAAGGACAATTTTTCGTTTTGCCATATTTACCTCCATATTTTTTGCATTTCATGTAACAGTACTTTATCCTCGGCACTATTTTAATAACTTACTTTTTAAAATAAAAGTTACAATGATATGTAATATTTTTATTATGCTTTTTATATAAGAATGTTAAAAAAATAAAAATCTAATTAACAAGGACAAAAATTTATTATATTTTTATCTTACCACTATTTTAATAAAAAAATAAAACTTATTTTTTTATTAAAATAAGTTTTATTTTTTCTTTTAAATTTTTGTTTTTCAATTAATAACAATCCCTTTTGGTCTAGTAAAAGCAAGTAACGAAGGACGAATACCTTGTACGCCAAGACCCGAATCCTTAACACCAACAAAAGAAAAGTGATCGGGACCACGTTGTGACTGATCGTTAATATTAACACTTCCAACTTCTAATAATTTAGCAATACTCATTGCACTATTAATATTAGTAGTAAAAACAGAAGCTTGTAAACCATATTGTGAATCATTTGCAATATTAATTGCTTCTTTTACTTCATCAAAAATAATAATCGGCAACAATGGTGCAAAAGGTTCTTCTCATGCTAAATTCATTTTTGTTGTTACGTCAGTAATAATAGTTGGTCACATTAAATTTTCTTTAAATTTATTACCAACTAAACAATTGGCTCCTTTATCTAAAGCATCTTTAATTAATTTTTTAGCATTATCAACTGTTGGTTGATCAATAACAGGAGTAATATCACAATCATCTGTGGGCAAACCAACAGTTAACTTTTCAACTTTTTCTTTTAAAATTGGAATTAATTTGCTACTAATTTTTCTTTGTACTAACACTCTTTTAATAGCAGTACAGCGTTGTCCTGAATAACTAAATGCACCTTTAATGATTTTGGTTGCTGTATCTTCAAGATCAGCATCATTAAGCACTATTGCTGGATCTTTACCTCCTAATTCTAAAATCAAATCAGCTTTTAAAGATTTCTGTGAAATACGATTACCAACAACAGCACTACCAGTAAAAGAAATAACATTAATTGCTTCATTTTCAACTAAACTATCACCAATTTCACTACCTTTACCACTTATAGCATTAAAAACACCATTAGGAATGTTAGCTTCTTTAGCTAATTTAGCTAAGTGTAATCCCACCAATGATCCTTGTGTTGCGGGTTTAAAAACAACACTATTACCAGTCACAAGTGCTGGAAATATTTTAGAGACTGATAAATTTATCGGATAATTAAAAGGGGAAATAGCAAGAACAATTCCTTTTGGTACGTATTCAAAAACAGCTAATTTGTTCATACTTCCTCAACTATCACCTGTATAAGATTCAGGATGAAGACGTAATGCTTCTTGTAAAGTATATTCAATATATTCAACTGTTCTATCAATTTCACTGCAAGCTGCTTTTGTGCCTTTAGCAATTTCATTAGTCATTAATTCAGCAAGTATTAATTTATCGTGAATAATTAATTGTTTTCAAGAATTTAAAAAAGAAATTCTTTTTAAAATAGGCATTTGTTCTCAATTTTTTTGAGCAAATTTTGCAGATTCATATACTTTTTTAATTTCAACTTTAGTTAAGGCAGGAACTTGGCCTGCTATTTTATTAGTGGTGGGATTGATAACTGATATTCAATTACCATTTTCATACAAGTCACCATTAATTAGAGATTGATATTTAATAATATTATTTGTCATCTATACTTCCTCCTTAAATCACTACCATAATAATTATAGCATTGATATAAGTCATATCCTATTCACTCTTAACTAAAATTATTATTTAAATTTATATTATGAAAATCAAAAAAACTAATTCTTTAAAAAGTCCATAATTTTCAATAAAAAAGTTTATTTTAAATACCATTGTTGCTTTCTTTTCCATCAAAATTTTCTGATATTGATGATATATCAGCATCAATAACATCAGTTTTTAAATCAATCACTAAATTACTACCGCCAGCAATAATATCATCAACAACTACTTTGCCAGTTCCTTCATTTACCTTGCTAAGATTAATGTCACTTGCTTTAATCACTAATCATTTTTCTTTTTTCGTTAATATATTAATAAAAGATGTTGCTGGTGATAAGAAAGTTTTAATAATACTAATACTTTTACTTTTAGGAACTTTTATTACTTTATTACCTTTTGTTGTTCGTGAAGTTTGTTCAATAGTATTGAATAACATTCGTTTAATTGTTCCAACTGATGTTAACATTGCATAAATATCATTACTATTACCACAAGCCATTCCTACCACTTCATCTTCTTCAGAATTAATTTTCAAAGCTTTAACACCTGTTGCAGTTTTAGTTAATAATGGAACTTTCGTTTCTAAATATTTTAAAGTCATACCCTTGCGAGTACTAATAACAATAAAATCATGACCGGTAGTACTATTAACACTAATAACACTATCGTTCTCTTTTAATTTAACATATTTGGCGGTTTTATTAAATCTGGTAGTTGCTAACTCTAAAAGTGGCATTCTTTTAATTAAACCATATCTAGTAGCGACTACTATATTTACATTTGGCTGTTCAAAACTATTAACTTGCGCAACACTAATAATTTTTTCATTTCCTTCAAGTTTACATAACGTATTAACATGAATACCATTATCTTTCCATTTATTTTCTTCTAATTTAAAAATTGGTATTAAAAAATAATTACCTTTATTTGTAAAAAATAATAAATTATTAAAATTATTGAACATTGCTCCACCAATAATAACATCATTTGGCTTACGCCCAAAATCTTGATAATCAAGATTTTGTAAAAATACTTTACTACTTATTACCTTAATTCAACCATCATAACTAATACTAACAAATACATTTTCTTGTCGCAATGTTGCTTTTTCATCAATTGTAATTTCAGAAATTTCACCTTGAATTTGTGATTTTCTTAATCCAGAAAAATGAGAATTAATTTGTTCTAACTCAGTAATAATAACTTGACGTAGTGAATTTTCATTATTAAGAATTTCTTGTAAAACAATAATTTTACTTTCAATATCTGCTTTTTCTAAAACTAATGATTGAATATCAGTAGCAGTTAAACGATATAAACGCAATTGTACAATTGCTTCTGCTTGAATATCAGTAAAATTAAAAGCTGATATTAAATTTAATTTTGCTTGCATACGGTCAGTTGATGTTCTAATAATTTTAATTACTTTATCAACTTCACTTAATGCAATAACTAAACCATTAACAATCTCTAATCTTCGTTCTAATTGTGCTAAGTCATATTGTGAACGCTTAGTAACAACATCAATTTGATGATTAATATAAAAATCTAACATATTAATTAAACTCATTTGTACTGGTTTTTTGTTAGCAATTGCTACTAAATTAAAGTTATAATAAATTTGTAAATTGGTATTTTTAAATAAATAATTTAAAATTTCTTGTGGTTTACTATCTTCTACTAAATCAATAACTATTCGTAAACCAAAACGATCCGTTTCATCACGTACTTCTTTAATACCATGAATTTTTGCTAATGTTTTAACATCATCAATTTTTTTAATTAAATCTTGTTTAATAACTTCAAATGGAATTTCGGTAATAATTATTTGTGGAATTTCACCTTCATTATTAATATGAGTTTTGGCACGAATTGCAATTCGCCCCTTACCAGAACGATAAGCTTCTTTAATACCTTTAATCCCTTGAATAATTCCTCCGGTTGGAAAGTCAGGACCCTTAATAACACGCATTAATTCGTTTAAATTACATTGTGGATTATTAATTCTCATGACAATTGCATTAATTACTTCTTGTAAATTATGAGGTGGAATATTAGTTGCCATTCCAACGGCAATTCCAGAAGCACCATTTACTAATAAATTTGGAAAATAGGCAGGTAAAACTGTTGGTTCTGTTTCTGATTCATCAAAATTTTTAATTAAACTAATAGTATTTTTCTTAATATCCTTCAGTAATAATTCTGAAATTAATGATAAACGTGCTTCTGTATATCGCATCGCAGCAGGATTATCACCATCAATTGAACCTTTATTACCGTGCATTTGTACTAATGGTCATGCTACCTTTCACTCTTGTGCCATTCTACACATCGCAGCATAAACCGCTGTATCACCATGAGGATGATATTTACCAATTACTTCTCCAACAACACGAGCTGCTTTTTTATATGCTTTATCATTGGTTAAACCCAAATCATTCATAGCATGCAAAATTCGACGTTGAACTGGCTTCAAACCATCACGGACATCGGGCAATGCTCGTTCTAAAATAATATATTTGGCATATCGACCAAAACGTTCTGCAACAATATCATCAATAGGATAAGATAAAATTTGTTCATTATTTTTTTGAATCTCTTCTTTACTATTCATAACTTATAAACTCCTTTTTTTCTTAATAATCACTAGCTTCAAAAGAAATATTTTCTTCAATTCATTTTCGTCTTTTTTCTGGTTTATCACCCATTAATATTTGAATTTCTGTTTCTGCTGATAGAGCATCCTCAATAGTAATTTTAATTAATTGACGGACGTTTGGGTCCATAGTTGTTTCTCATAATTGTTCAGCATTCATTTCTCCTAAACCTTTATAACGTTGCAGGTCATATTTACCTTTAATTGTTTCAACTTTATCTTTTAATTCTAACTCATTTCAAACATATACATGTTTCTCTTGCTCTTCTTCTTTAAAAGAAATTTTAAATAAAGGCGGTAATGCAATATAAATATTACCCGAAGTAATTAAATCTCGCATATAACGATAGAAAAAAGTTAGTAATAAAATTTGAATATGGGCACCATCAGTATCGGCATCAGTCATAATAATGACTTTATTATAATTACAATTTTCAATACTAAATTCGTTACCAACACCAGCACCAATCGCATTAATAATCATACTAATTTCCTCATTATTAAAAAGATCAATTACTTTAGTTTTTTCGGCATTAATTACTTTTCCTTTTAACGGTAATATCGCTTGGAACTTACGATCACGACCTGACTTGGCACTGCCACCAGCGGAATCTCCTTCCACTAAAAATAATTCATTAATATTAGGATTTTTACTTTGTGCAGGCACCAATTTACCTACTAAAAATTTTTGCGTATCTTTACTTTTATTACGCAATGATTCACGTTCTTTTCTTAAAGCATTACGAATATCACGAGCCTTAATGGCTTTATCAATAATTTTTTTAGCAGCATCACTATTTTCGTGAAGTCAAAATGAAAATCTTTCATTAACAATATTATCAACAACAATTCTTGCTTCGGGCGTTCCTAATTTACCTTTTGTTTGACCTTCGTATTGAATTAAATTTTCAGGAATACGCAACGAAACAATAGCAACCAAACCTTCTCGCAAATCATTACCTTCTAAATTTTTATCTTTTGCTTTTAATAATTCTTGTTTTCTTGCATATTCATTAATAGCTTTTGTTAAACCACTTTTAAAACCAACTAAATGACTTCCACCATCAACAGTTTTAACGTTATTGGCAAACCCTACTAACGTTTCGCTATAATCTTCCGTATATTGTAATACAATTTCAACGTCAATATTATTTTGTTTACCTTTTAAACTAACAATTGGTGATAAATTTTTTTTATCTTTATTTAAATATTGCATAAAAGCAACTAAGCCATTTTCATAATGAAAAGTTTCTTCAGTACCTGTCCTCTTATCAATTAATTGAATACTTAAATCATTAATTAAAAAAGCACTTTCACGTAAATGTTGTTCAAATAAATGAACATTTCAATCACAACCTAGAAAAACACGATGAAAATCAGGTAAAAATTGTACCCTAGTTCCTGTTTTATAAGTGTTACCAATCATTTTTAAACTTTGATCAATCTTACCACCATTTTTAAATTTAATTTCATGAATTTTTTTATCACGATGAATAGTAACAATCATTCAATTACTTAAAGCATTTACTACTGAAGCACCAACGCCATGTAAACCACCCGAGGTTTTATAACTATTAGTGTCAAATTTTCCACCAGCATGTAAAACCGTATAAATAACTTCGGGAGTACTTTTTTTTGAAGCATGCATACCAGTTGGAACACCACGACCATTGTCTTCAACAGTAACTGACTTATCAACATTAATAGTAACAACAATACTAGTACAAAAACCAGCTAATGCTTCATCAATACCATTATCAACAATTTCTCAAACTAGATGATGAAGACCACGATTATCAGTAGAACCAATATACATTCCAGGTCTTTTTCTAACTGCTTCTAGACCTTCTAAAATTTGAATTGATGATTCATTATAAACACTGTTTTTTGGTTTATTTGCCATGAAAAAAAACTCCTTACTACAATTTACTTCATTTTCATTTTATCATATATTTATTTAAAGATAATGTCAATAAAAGAACTAAATCAATTTTATAATTTAAAGTTAAAGGTTTCTATACAAAATTTAAGATAATACATTTAAAATAAATATTTAACTAATAATTTTTAATTATTAATAAAACAGCTATAAAAATAAATATAAAAAAACTATTAACTTTTAAATTAATTAAAAGTTAATATTTGAATCATAAAAAAAATAAATATAATAATCTTATAAAGATTATAGAATTTTATCGCTTACTTATTTTAATGTTTACAAAATAAATGGGTTTTTTATTGTTAAAGGAGTAAAAAAATGAATGACGATTTAAATGAAAAATTAATAAATAGTGCTTGAAATGGCGATTTAGATACAATTAATATTTTACTGATAAATAATTGTGCTGATGTTAATTATTTAACTATAAATAATTTTAGTGCTTTAACACTAGCCGCCTGAAATGGACACTTAAATATCGTTAAAACTTTACTAGAAAATGATGCTAATATTAATCATGCTAATATATTTGGTAATACTGCTTTATTATTAGCTGCTGAAAATAATCATATTGAAATAGTTAATACACTAATAGAAAATAACGCTAATATTAATCATGAAAATAATGGTAATGAAACTGCTTTAATCTTAGCTGCTAAAAACGGACACTTAAATATCGTTAATATCTTAATAATGCAACATAATATTAATATTGATCATCCTAATAATTTTAATAATACTGCTTTAACACTAACTGCTAAAAACGGACACTTAAATATCGTTAATGTATTAATAACACATAATGCCAATGTTAATCATATAAATGAAGATAATGATGAAACCGCTTTAATCTTAGCTGCCAGAAACGGACACCATGAAATCATTAATCTCTTAATCGATAATTTTGCTAATATTAATCATGAAAATCGTTATGGTGATACAGCTTTAATATGAGCCGCCAGAAACGGACACTTAAATATTGTTAATAGCTTAATAATGCAACATAATATTAATATTAATCATGAAAATATAGAAGGTTACACTGCTTTCAAGTGAGCCGCTACAAACGGATATTTAGATATAACTAATGTTATAATAGCGCATAATGCTAATACCGATCATACAAATCAAATAAATAATAATGCTTTAATATGAAGCGCGCGAAATGGTTATCTAAATATAGTTAATAGTTTAATAATACATAATACCAATATTAATTATGTAAATGAAAAAGGTGATACAGCTTTAATATGAAGTACTTGAAAAGGTTATTTGGAAATAGTTAACACTTTACTAGCAAAAAATGTTAATGTTAATTATTCAGATCAATCTGGTTACAGTCCTTTAATGATAGCTGCTAAAAATGGTTTTTTAGAAATTACTAATGCTTTAATAAAAAATGGCGCCAATGTTAATCATACAAATCAAGTTGGTGATACCGCTTTAATCTTAGCTGCTAAAAATGGTTTTTTAAAAATTGTTAATAGTTTAATAGAAAATAACGCTAATCTTAATTATGCAAATCAAAATGGTAATACAGCTTTAATGATGGCCAATAAAAATAACCATATAAAAATAGCAAGAATAATCGAACAAATAAATCAAATAAATCAACTAAAGGCAGAAAATTTAATAAATGCTAAAGAAATGATACTAAACATTAATAATGTTTTAAATGAACAACTAAAAAAAACTAATAAAATAAAAGATAATCAAAATGATAATGAAATTTGAAAAAATAATCAAGAAGAAATTATTGAAATCATTGATAACTATAAACATAATTTAAATCAAAAACTTAAAAATATTAATTCAGAACTTAATAATCATTCTCTAAAAAAAGATTTTATTAATATTCTAAAGTTTGGAAAAGAAAATTATTCATTATTACATATAGCAGTATTAAATGATTGACAAAAATTAGTAACTTATTTAATAAATGAATGACCAGTTGATATTGATTATCAAAATAACTCAGGAAATTCAGCATGAAATCACGCTTGTATGTTATTACAACCAAAAAATACTTTGACTATTAAAAAAGAACATCAATTAACTTATAAAAATAAAGTATTTATAAAACAATTAATTCCTTCATCTCCAAATTGAAATCCAATTGAAAAAAAGAAATTAATAAAAATGCTAGTGAAAATAGAAAAAAAATTATTGACTATTATATGCCAAAAGATAAAAATAGTATTGAGAGTTGAGAACATATTAGTAGTATCGATTTACAAATGCAAAATTCTTTCACAAACGAAAGCAATACGTTAAAATTTTCAATATCTTAAAACATTAAGATATTTTTTATCTAACTTTTGATATTTTTACATTAGTAACTTAGATAAATATCTTATTTACGTTATTATTTATTTCTTAATAACATATTATTCAAAACTATGTAATTCTTTTCATAGTTTTTCTAAAATTACTTTTGATTTAACTAATGATGAAAGTTCTGTTTTTGTAGCATTTTGCAATAATTGTCAAGTTGGAAATTGCTGTAATATTTTATTTTGTAATTGTAAACCAATTCCTGGTACTGATGATAAAACACTACTTATCATTGATTGACTTCGCTTTGCTTTATGATATTTAATTGCATAATTATGAACTTGATCTTGTAATTTACTCAAAAATAAAAAACAAGCATCAGTCTTAGGAATATTAATAATTTGCATTTTATCATTTATAATTTTATCAGTTTGATGTTTTTTATTTTTAACTAATCCAATAATAGGAATTGTTAAGTTTAATAATGTTAGTTGTTCTAATGTAGCACTAATTTGTGGTTTTCCACCATCAACAATAATTAAATCAGGAAGTGGCAATTTATTAATAACTAAGTGATGATATCTACGATAAATCATTTCACAAAAACGATGATAATCATCAACAATTTTTGGATCTAATAAAAATTTGCGATAATCATTAAAACTAGGATTACCATTCTTATAAACAATCATACCACCAACACTAGCACTTTGTTGAAGATTAGAAACATCAAAAACCTCTAAATGATTTAAATTAGGAATTTTTAATCATTGTGATAATACTTTCATCATATTTAACGGCGCATTAAACTGATTAGTCTGTAAATAATTATTTCATGCATAAATGGCATTGGTTTTTGCCAATGTTAAAATATGTTCTTTTGTTCCTTTAATTGGATTAATAAATTTTATTTGTGGAAATAATAATTTTAATTGTTTTAAATCAATATTTGATGGTAAATATATTTCATTTGGCAATGTATTTTTACTATATAGTTGTTGACAATAATTACGAATTAAATCTTGAATTTCTAAGTAATTATTTTGAACTATTTGTTCATCTTTAGCTTGCAATTTACCATTACGATAAAATAAAGTAATTAAAACAACCATTTCATCTTCAATTAAAAAATTAATAAAATCGCGATTTCCATAATCTTGAAACTCAACAACTTGTTGTGATAAAAATAGATCTATTTTTGATAACAAAATTTTAATACGATTAGCATTTTCAAATTGTAAGTTTTCAACACTAATATTCATATTATTAATTAATATTTTTTTAACAGCAGTAACATTCCCTTTGAAAAATTGATCAATTTTACTAATCATATCTTCATAATAAGTAATAGGTACTGATTTAAAACAAGCGCCAGAACATTGCTGTAAATGATAATATAAACAAGGTTTACCAAGATTACCAGCACATTTTCGTAATGGAAAAATTCGTTCCAATAACTTTAAAATTTCACGCGCACCAGTACCATCGGGAAATGGTCCATAATAATGTCCCTCTTTTTTAGTAGCACTACGTACATAACGATATTGTGGATCACGATTATTAGTGATTTGAATATAAGGATATTTTTTATCATCTGTTAACAAAATATTATATTTAGGATGATGTTTTTTAATCAATGTTTGTTCTAAAATTAAAGCCTCTTTTTCATTAGATGTCGTAATGTATTCAACATCATGAATATCATTAACTAATAACATTGTTTTAAAATTACTGGCTTTATTTAAATATGAAGTTACTCGTTTTTTTAATGAATTAGCTTTACCAACATAAATTAAATTATTATGTATATCTTTAAATAAATAGCATCCAGCAATATTAGGTAAAAGTTTAATTTTCATTTGTAGTAAAGATTTTTCTGCCATTAGTTCACCTAAATTTATTAACAAATTAAAAGATACTTTGATTTTAACATTAATATAATGTTTTATCCTAAAGTAAACTCTTAATTTTATTCATTATTAATTACTTATGATTCGTTATTAATAATAGTATCGTTATCATTAATAATTTCACGATTTAAAATACTATCTTCTAAACTTTTTTTAACTACCAGAGTACCTTTGCTATTACTCATTACATCTTTTTGTTTTTCAGGGTCAATTTTACCAAAAGGAGTTAAATAACTATTTTCATTAAAATAAACAATAGGTGAAGAAGATTTATTGATAATGTCACTATTATCATTTTGTTTTATTTCATTTTGTTTTATTTCATTTTGTTTTATTTCTACTTTTTTTACTGGTGATATAGGTGGTTCCTTCTTTGATTCCTTATTAAAATTATTTTCTTTTCTAAAAGATTTTTTAACTTGTTTATCAATTAATAATTTTTCTTTTTTTAACTTAATATGTTTTTGTTTTAAATCAGCATTTATTTTATTTTTTTGCTTTTTATTTTTATTATTAATAATAATTTGTTTAATAATTTGTTTAATAATTTGTTTAATAATTTGTTTCATTTTGCTAAAGAAAATAAAAGGTTTATTAAAAATAAATAAACAAGTTAAAGAAAAAATACTAATAAAGTTTGCAATTAAATTAGTAACAAAAAAACCATAATTAAAAATACCTATTAAAACATTACTAATAATGCCACCAGTAGCATATGCTGGAAAAAAGGTTTCAACACTAAAGTCTTTAAAAGAAATTGGTGAAGCAAAAAAACCTAGATAATTATTTATAGCATTTGTATTTCATCATGTTTTAACGTATATTTCACTAATATTTAATAGGTTTAAATTATAATAACTAGTTCATAAATTATTCTTTCCTAAAATTATTAAAGTTAAAGTTTGTGTTGTCCAACAACTAATCACTAAAAATAAAAAAGTAACAAAAATATACTTCAATTTAAATTGCATGCTATAACCAAAAGCTAAAGGAATAATCATTAAAAAAAGAAAGAAATAAACAGCATATTTCACTCATCCAAATAAAAAAGAAAAAAGAAAATCATCAAGTACTTTACCAATTATTGAAAATCTAGTTAAACTAACTATTAGGAAAAAGAAGATTACTAATAAGAAAAAAAGTAACCCAACTTCATCACCACGAGATTGAGATTTTGATATTTTAATGCCATTTTTAATCATAAGAATATCACCTCTTAACAGTCTCCACAAAATAACTTATAAAAATAGTATAACATAATTGATATATGTAATATCTTTCTATAATCGATTTTTGATTTATTATTGCAAAAGAACAATAATATTTTTTTAATACTTTTATCATAAAAAATGTATTATTTAAATTTCATATTCATTATTTTCTAGATTTTAAAAATTTAAAATAAATCATTTTTCTTATTTATATTTATTTAACAATTAATTTATATAATATTATATAATCATTGTAAACTTAATATAAGTTTTACCCGTTGCTTCATTTAAAGTAAAATGGGTTTTTATTTTCTAATTTTAAAGCGGACATAAACAATGTGAGGTTTTAATAAAAATAAAAAAGAAGAACAAGAAAGACAAAAAGAAGCCGAAAAACAAGCAGAACAACTACGAAAAATTGAAAGAGACCAAACTAAATTAAAAGCCGAAAGAGAAGAAAGAAAAAGACAAAAAGAAGAACAAGAAAAAAAAGAAAGACAAAGAGAAGCCGAAAAACAAGCAGAACAACTACGAAAAATTGAAAGAGACCAAGCTAGATTAAAAGCCGAAAGAGAAGAAAGACAAAAACAAAAAGAAAAAAGAGAAAGAGAAGAAAAAAATAGAAAAGCCGAAGAAGAAAGCCAACCTGTAAAAGAAGCAAATGAATATATGGAAAAACAAAGAATAGAAAGAGAAGCAAAACGAGAAAAAATTTTTCAAGAAAAATTAAAAGAAGATAGAACTAAAGAATTAAGAGAACGTGCCAGAGCAGCTGAAGAAGATGAAAGACAAAAAAGAGAACGTGCAGAAGCAGAAAATGCAGCAAAAATAAAAGGTAAAGGACATTATAATCCATGAAATTTTTAAATTTTAAATTTTTCTATTAATTTATATAATGTAGTTTACAAAGTTATTGGATTTTTAATTAATAAAATAAAAAATTTCTTCAACCGAAACTAATATACAAGTTGAAGAAATTTTTTTATTACTTTCAAATTTTCCAGCAATAATTTTCATGTTTTTTTACTAAATGCACTATAAATTATTTTAAATTGATTTTCAATAGTCTTTAGTATTTTTCTAAACTGGTTCTAATTTAGTAAACATTATATAAATTTTAAAATTAGTTTAAATATGAAAAAATTATATAATTTAAGGTTAATGATATTATCATTAACCTTAAATTTCATTAACAACTGTTAAAATCATAGGTAACTTACCAGTTTCTTTTTTAATATAATCTTGTAAATCATTTTTCATTTTAGTCTTAACTTCACTAAGACTAAAAGCAGTATTAGTTTTATATTTTTCAATAACATTAATAATAATGTTTTGCAATTTTTTCAACATTTCTTCATTATTAGTTAAATAAACAACACCACGCATTTGTGCATCAATTAAAGAAACAATTTCCTTAGTTTTACAATTTATTGTCACTCCTGTAATTAAAATACCATCACGTTGTAATTGTTTTCTTTCACTAATAACAATTGAACCAATATCACCAACACCAATACCATCTACATATACATCACCAGTTTTTATTAAGTTATCTGTTGTTTTATTAGTAGCATTTTTATCATTAAAACGAGAAGGACGTGCAACATACTGTTTAACAAAATTATCAATTAATTTACCATTTTCAAAAGTAATAACTTCACCATTATCATGAATTAAAGCATTGTTATGTAACACACCAGCATCAATGGCTGCTGCTTGTGCTGCTACAAAATCTTTATATAAACCTTTAACTGGTAAAAAATATTTTGGTTCAATAATATTAACCATTAACTTAATATCTTCATAAGAAGCATTTAAACTTCAAGCTTGTTTTTCTGATATATTAATAACTTTAACATCAGTACGTGCTAAGTCATCTAATAAGGCTGCATGAGCCAATTCATTTCCTGGAATTGGTGGAGTTGCTAAAATTATTGTATCTTGCGATTCAAGTTTTAAATAATCATCATTACCAATAGCAATTTTATTCATTCTAGTAAATAAACGTTCACCACTACCAGTAACAATAATTACTGTATCTTTAGTACCAATTGTTTGTGCTAAATTAATAATTTGTGATTTATCAATATTGAAAGCGTTTAAATCATTAACTTTTAATAAAATATCATATAAAGTTGCACCATAAACTGCAATTTTACGTTTAGAGTCAGTTTCTTTAATAGCATTAAGAATTTCACTAACACGATATAAATCTTGATCATAACATGCAAGAATAACCCTTCCTGGTGCTTCTTTTAATACTGGTTCAATAATAGTTTGAATTTTATGCTTAGGAGCTGTAAAAGCTTTTCTATTGGCACATGTTGCTTCACTAATTAATAATAAAACATCATTTTTAGAAACACTAGCTAAATGTTGAATATCAGTAGTAAAATCACTACGATGTTCACCATCAAAAATATAATCACCCGTATAAACAATTGTTTCATTTAATTTAATATTTTCACCATTATTTACAGTTAAAACAAAACCTAAACTACCTGGAATTGAAGTAGTTGTTTTAAATGTTTTAACAACAACATTACCAAACGATACTTTTTGTTCAGGCTCAATAGTTTTAATTATAATTTCATTTTGATTAATAAAACGAAAACGTTCTAATTTCTGCTTAATCATAAAATCAGTTAATTTACTAGTAAAGATTGGAACTTTATACTCGGGTTTTATTTTATTAAAATCTTTTAAAATATAAGGTAGTGCTCCAAAAGCATCATCAGATGGTTTTGAAATAAATATACCTTGAATACGATGTTTATTTTCTTTTAAATATGTATAATCTGGAATAATAATATCAATTCCTAAAATTTCTCTTTCTGGGAGTCTAATGCCGGCATCAAATACAAATATCTTATCATTTACTTCAACAACATATAAGTTTTTACCACGTTCATCTAATCCACCCAGAGCAAATACTTTTATCTTTGCCATGTTTTCACCAGTTTTCAACTTTCTTTATTTTTATTTTATAAAATTTAATATCTTAGAAGAACATAAAAATTAAAATTTTAACTTAAATTCCCAAGATGCTGCTATATTATGTTATTAGTATTTTAACACTAATTTAATAATAAAACTGTAATTAATTTTCATTAAAAATAGTTTCAAATTATTTATCAATAATTTCTAAACTAAGCTTACTATTATCTTCAACTTTAATTACTCGAACTTTAATTATATCATTAATTTTAACGACATTATTTAAATTATCAATACGTTTATTAAATTTTTTTGAAAATTCTGAAATATGAATTAAACCATCAATCTTATCTTGTAAATTAACAAAAACACCAAAATTAACAATTTTTACAACTTTACTATCAAATTCAGAACCGATTTTAATTTGAACAGGATTAACAATACTTTCAATAATTTGTCAAGCTTTATCAATGGCTGATTGTTCATTATGATAAATCATCAATCGTCCATCATCTTCAATATCAATTTTAACATTATCACAGTCGGTAATAATTTTATTAATAACTTTCCCACCAACACCAATAATATCACGAATTTTATCAATTGGAATTAACTTTTGAATAATTTTTGGAGCATTAGGTGCCAATGTAGTTCTAGGCTTTTTAATTACTTCATTCATGTTTGCTAATACTTGTAATCTCGCAACTCTGGCTTTTTCCAAAGCTTGTGTAATAATATTAAAATCAATACCAGTAATTTTAATATCCATTTGTAAAGCACAAATACCATTGGCTGTTCCTGCCACTTTAAAATCCATATCACCTAAGTGATCTTCTAATCCTTGAATGTCAGTTAAAATTGTAAAATCTTTTTCTTCTTTAATTAAACCCATGGCAATACCAGCAATTGCAGCTCTAATTGGTACACCACCAGCCATTAATGCCATTGATGAAGCACAAATTGCTGCTTGTGAAGTTGAACCATTTGATGCTAATACTTCTGATACTAATCTAATTGTATAAGGGAAATCTTTTTCAAGAGGAATAATTTGTAATAATGCTTTTTCACCAAGGGCGCCATGACCAATCTCACGTCGTGAAGGAACACCCATTCTTCCGGTTTCACCAACAGAAAATGGAGAAAAATTATAATGATGAATAAAACGTTTATACTCTTCTTTACCTAATCCATCAATAATTTGATGTTCAGCAAGTGCACCCAACGTTAAAACTGATAAAACTTGTGTTTCACCACGAGTAAACATTGCACTACCATGAACAATAGGTAAAACATCAATCATACTTGTTAATTTTCTAATATCATCAGCTTTTCGTCCATCAACTCGTACATTATTTTTTAAAATCATAGTACGCATTGCTTTTTGTAATAATTGATCAATACTTTTGCATAAATTATGAATAGTTGTTTCTTCACCAATATTTAAAACTTCTTGATTAAATTCATTTTTAAAACTTTGAAATGTTTCTTCAACTAAATTTTTAATCAAGTTGCTTCGACTTTTTTTATCAACAGTAGTACTAATTTTACTAATTTGTGATTGACAATTTGTTTCTACAAATTGTTCAATATTAACAGGAATTAATGCTAACTGTGGCTCAAATTTATTTGGTTTTAATTTTTCAATGATACTTTCTTGAAAAATTATTAATTTAATAATATGTTCATGTGCAAATTTTAATGCTTTAATCATATCTTTTTCTAAAATATCATGACATCCTGCTTCAACCATATTGATGGCATCTTTTGTTCCACCAACAATTAATTCCATTTTTGAATTTAATAATTGCTCTTGTGTTGGATTAAGGACAAGTTCATCATTTATTTTACCAACAACAACAGTAGCACTAGGACCCTGAAATGGCAAACTACTTAATCCTAAAGCAAGTGAAGTCCCAAAAGCTGCATTTACTCTAACATCACAAGCATCATCTAACGCAAAAACATTATTTACAACTTGCACTTCATTAACAAAACCTTTTGGAAATAATGGACGAATTGAACGATCAATTAATCTAGCACATAGTGTTGCATATTCACTAGGTCGACCTTCACGCTTTAAAAAACCACCCGGAATCTTACCAACTGAATATAACTTTTCTTGAAAAACTATTTGTAATGGAAAAAAATCTTGATTATTAATAACTTCATTATAAGATACAGTTGTTAATACAACTGTATTTCCATAAGTAATTTTTACTGATTTTTCTGCTAAATTAGCCATTGTACCTAATTCAACAATTAATTCATATTTTCCTTCTTTAAAAAGGAATTTTTCTTTTAACATTATTTTACTCCTTAACTTCCATTTTTTGTCGCAACTATGAGCATTATAGCATAATAAAATGTTAAAATAAGTTATAGAACAATTTTATTTTAGGAGGTCATAACTTATGTTTAAATATAAAATACAAAATGAAATTTCAATTTCAAATAAAGACTTTGATAAAATTAAAAATAAAGCTTTAATTATTGATGTTCGTGATGTTGCTGAATATCAAATTTTAAAAAAAATAACAAATGATAATGGTGAACTTAATATTGTTAATATTCCTTACTATGATTTGATTAAAAATCCTAGTAAATATATTGAAAACAAAAATCAAGTGATTATAACTATTTGTAATGCAGGAAATCGTTCAACTGCTGCTGCACTAACACTCAGAGAATTGGGCTATACTAACACTTATGTTTTAATTAATGGTATTTATGGATATTACAAAAAATAACTTATTTCTCATTATTTAATTTAATAAGATCATTAATAGCAATACTTAAATTATTACAATAAGTTCCTAGGACTAAACTAACACTATCGTCTTGGTCTAAAATACCACGATTTTTAATTTTTTTAAGATTATTAAAATTAATTTTTGAATGATCAATAATCTCTACCTTAATTTTATTTGCTGTTGCTGTTGTCCCTTTAATATTATCAATTCCTCCTAAATCAACAATAAAATTTTGTAATTTAAATGGGAATTTTTGTGGTTTATTAATGGGTTTTAAACTACTTTCTTGTTGATTGCGTAATTTTTTAGCTGTACTAACATTTCATATTCAAATCCCAATACTAGCCACAGCAAATAACAATGCAATAACTAATAATACTATTTGTCAAATTGGCATGATTACCTTCCTTAATTAATATATTTTTAAATATTTTCTTAATCTTCTTGAATAAAAGCTTTTTTTACTTTAGCAAGTAAAGAATAATGATTAAGTCGATATTCTAAAACTTGTAACGTTAATTTTGATAATTTAATTGTTACCTTATCATTTAGTTTATCATTAAAATCAAAAGTATCAACAATTAATTTTCCAAAATCGCTCAATTTACTATCTTTTTGAATATTTTTCAAAGTAATTTCATGATTTTCATCCAAAATTAGTGGTGAATT
Source organism: Spiroplasma endosymbiont of Thecophora atra (assembly GCF_964019735.1). Taxonomy (NCBI): domain Bacteria; kingdom Bacillati; phylum Mycoplasmatota; class Mollicutes; order Entomoplasmatales; family Spiroplasmataceae; genus Spiroplasma; species Spiroplasma endosymbiont of Thecophora atra. The sequence goes on from NZ_OZ026464.1 coordinate 1,094,971, forward strand.
TAAACTGCGATAACTATTATTAGCTACTGGAGCAATTTCATGAAATTGCATTAAGTTATGATTTGAAATTAAAACAGCACCACCAAGTGATTTCATTAAACCCGTCGAACCAGTTCTTGTTGCAATAACTAAACCAGAACCACGAAAGTTTTCAAATAATTGATTATTAATTAACACTTGACATGAAAGAGTTGTTGTTAAATTAACAAATTTAACTTCATTAATAGCATATAAAATCTTATTATTAATATTTACTTCTAATAATGAAAATTTATTTACTATTAAATTATTATCATTTTTATCAATTCACATTAATACTTTGTCAACTTCTGTGTTTAAAAAGTTTTCATAAAAACCAAGATTACCACATTTAAAACTAACAAACTTAACAGTATTGAGTATATTATTATAATCATGAACAGCTTTTAAAAATGTTCCATCACCACCAATAATAAAAACAATATCTGGAAAAGAAGTATCTTCAAGTGCTTTAAGGGCCAATAACTTGGCCCTTAATTCCTTAGCTAATGATTGAGAATTCTCATATTTATTAGCAATAATTGTAAATTTATAATTTTTCATCATGTATTCCAATCATATTTCAATTAAAATATTTCACAAGAATCTTCAAATTCGTTTTCAATAGAACCACGTAAAAATAATTCAATCTCATCTTCATTATAACCAATTTGAATACGTTGTTTATTTTCTTGAACAATAATTGGACGTTTTAAAACAGTTGGTGAAGTTTTAATTAAATCAAAAACTTGTAACATTGTTAACTTTTCAATATTAATAGCATGTGTTTTAATAAACTTTGCTCTTGTTGAAATAATATCACCAACACCATTTGGTACAAATCTTAATAATAATTTAATTTCAGTATCGGTCAATGGATTATGGATAATATTACGTTTAATATATGGAATTTTATGTTTATCAAAAAATTGAATAACTTTTTTTGAAGACAAACAACTTGGCGAAACATATATTTTAATCATGACAATACCCCTCTTTGCTTTTAGACTACATTTGATTTAAATACTCTTTTTTAAAATTAATATTTTTTTATCTTTAAAAGATAAAAGTTAATAAACTCTACATTACTATAATAATATATATTTCCACACTATCTTTGACCAAACTTAGAAAATAAGTACATGAAAGACCTTTTCCGCTATATCCTTCACCCACATATTATATCATATTATTTTTTGAAAAATAGATACTTTTATTCCTTAAATTTTATAAAAAAATTTAACATATATTTTACTGTCAAATTTTATTTATAATTTGAATTATAATATAATCAAATTATAAAATTAAATTTTCTTTATTTTAAAGTAAATAATTAAAAATAAATAATTTTTATGCATAAAAAACAAGGAGTTAACTAAACATGCCTATTCAAAATAATAACAGTAAATATTTTAAAGAATTCATAACTGGAACTATAATTAGTTCCACCGGAATATTATTAACTAGTCTTAGTTTATCAACTATTTTATTTTTTATGATAATACAAGAAATGGAAAAATCAAGGGAGGTTCCCAAAAAAGTAGGAAGATTAATTACTAGATAAATAAATTCTTTTGAATATTACCATTTAAAAATGATGATAGATAAATTAAATTCTCTTTTACCCTTAAATTTATATTCGACGTATTTTAAAAAATATATATTTAAATAAAATAAAAATTATTCTCAAAGTTATTATTAAGGAAAAAGACAAGAAATAATCTTGTCTTTTTTTGTAATTGTAAAATTTTAAAATTTTTAATAAACCTCTTTAACGCTATTATCAACACGTGTTAGGGAACTAAAAAAGTGAACTACAACACAGTTGTTAAAAATAGTAGCTAGAACATGTGGACTTGCATGGATAAATAAAAAGTGGAGTGATACCTAATAAAATATACTAACCATTTAATGGTAATTCTTGGGGTGGGAGCGAATTGGAAACTAGTATATATAGACCTGTTTTAGGGACCTATTGTATTAATTCTATTCTTTATTTAACCAACCTTGCCACCCCCCAGTGAGCAAGTGTTGGTTTTATTTTTTATTTTTTTTTGAAAAATTTTTTGAGCGAGAAAATAAATTTCAAACTTGTAAAAAAAATTGAGCGGTGCCGGTTCAATTAAAGTATTAATTTGTTTAACACAAATTAAATAAATATTGAATCGAATGCCTCGATTTCTTTTTAAAATTTCACAATTTATTTTTGAGCCCAGAATTTCTGAAATTAATAAAACTAATAGTAGTATTATTAATAATCTAAAAATCAAAATATATGTTCTTTATGCTAGAAGCAACAGAACATATTAGGAAAGGATTATTATGCAAATAGAATTTAAAAAAGAACAAATTGTTAAAGATAAACCACAATCTATTATTATTGATTATGGTGAATATAAATTACAATGTCCAAAATGAATGGTTAAAAATAATAGTTTTATTGCTGATGATAAATATACATATTGAGTTTTTAATTTAGAAAATATTAAAAAAGAATTAAGTGGTAATGAATTAATAAAATTATTAGAACCATATATTAAAAACCAAAAAATAACTGTTAATAAACCAACTGCTCCAAAAGAATATTATCTTAATGATATAAAACTTGAACCATTAAAATTTTATGAACAGCATAATAGTTGATTTATGGGTGAAATAACAGATAACAAAACTAAAATTACTAATCCTTGTTTTAAATATAACATTACGTGAGAAGAAAACAGAAAATGTTTTAAAATAAATAATCCATATAAACATGATGATTTACCAATTAATTATATAGTTACTTCTTATAAGGAAATTTCAACTCATAATGAAAAAGTATTTTTGTTGAACATGTAAACAAAATAAATTAGATTATTTATTCTTTAATACTAATGATATAAAAACAAGAAAATATTTTTTAAGAGATAAAAATAGTAAAGCAATTTGTTATGACTGTATTTTAAATATTAAGTTAAGTAGGAGGTATAAATATGGATAAAGAATATTTAACTAAAAGAGGAACGATTTGCATACCAGACAGTGATGATATTGAATTTAAAATAGGGCTAATTAAACTGATTGATGATTTAAAAAAAGATAATTTAGTTTGTGGTCATAAAGAATTTATTGAAGAATATAAATATTGTTGATGTAATTGTGATTTAGAAATTATTAAAACGGTTATTAGAGCTTAACTTAATTAATGCAATATGACTTAATTATTGGAATTGACCCTGCTGGAATTGGTAATAATGGAATGGTTATATATTCAAGTGAAACTAATAATATTGTTTTTAATGAAACATTTAATACATTAACTGTTTTATGAACTAAAAATATGTATAAAGAAAAATTGCAATTAATTAAAGAAAAATTTATTGATAAAAAAATATAAGTTATTGTAGAAAATTTCTTTTTAAGTTCAAAACAATTATTAACTAATCCATTAGCAACACCTAAAATTATTGGTGCATTAATGGTATTAGTTCAAGATGTTTTTAACTGAGATTATCTAGAAAACCACCCAAAAAATAAAAATAAAATAACAAATTATAAAGGAAATATAAAATTAACAAAACATGAACAAGATGCTTATAAGCATATTCAATATTATTTAAAAAATCATAAGAAAATATTGATTTTTGATAATTATTTAAGGAATTCTAAAAATGAAAGATAAAGAAAATTATGTCAAATTAAAAGTAAAACTGAGTAACACTATTGAAGCAAAATATTACGAAAAAGGTAATAAGGAATTATATTATAGTGTTCATGGTCAATGAAATGGATTAAATTATGTTACTTTAATTTTTAATAACCCAAAACTTTATAGACGCTGTATTTTATTAAACAAAAATGATGAAATTATTGTAACTGGTCAAATCTTTAACACTTTAAATATTCTTAAAAATCGTGTATTTTGTTCAATTAATGTTAAATGATTTAAAAAATGAAAAGAGTAAAAAATGATATTATGAAAAATTTTATTAATAGTACCAATATTAATAACAAGTATAACACTAATAATATTTTTAATATTTATTATTAAAAAATTAAAAAATGAATATAAAGTATTGAAAATATTAAGTGAAATTGCTAATCAAATTAAAAATAAGGAGAATAAATAATGAATAGATGTACATGAACTGAAACAATAACATTTGAAAAATTTATTCATGAACCACATTATGATGAAATTAAAAATGAACAAAGACAAAGACAATGTGAAAATATGACAGAAGAGCAATTTGATGAATATTGTAGAGCATATTGTAAAGAACATAGAATTAAAGTTGATGAAATTAATAAATCAAGACATAAAAATTGTATTAATAAAGAAAAATTAGTATCTTTTTTATCTGAATTTTATAATAATTTTAATCAAGTTGAAGACAAATGATTTCAATCAAAAGCAGATACTTATGCAAATATATTAGAATATTTAGAAAGTAATGAATTTTATAATGATAATAAAAATTAAAAAAAATAATAAATGTGGTTATGGTAGAGTTTTTGCTCATAAATGTAATAACTTATGTAAACAAAAACAAAATAAAAGAGTTAGGAAAGAAAGGTTAAATTATGAATAAAGAAAAATTACTTGAATATATTAAAAATATAATAATTTTTGACAGACTTAAATTAACTAAAAAAATCGATTATAGTTTTTTAAATTTATTAATTGAAAAAATAAAAAACGGAGACTTTGACTAATGATAATATTACCTACTTTGTTTGAAAATAAAGATGAAATTGAAATATTGTCACCATTTCCAAAAGCAATTCATACAAGTAATGATATTAGAGCAATTATTTTAAAACAATACCCAAATGTTAAATCCAAACACATAATTGTTTCTGACCCAGAAAGTAATGTTGCATTAATAGTTGGTGATAATGATGTTTATCAAGGTTGAATTAAAGTAACAATTAAAAAATTAGAAAATTAAAAAAATTAAAATTAGAATTCATGAATTTGAATTATATGATTATCAAGTAAATACTTTATTAGATATTGTAAGAGAAATGTTAAAAGCAAATAAAGGAGAATAGAAATGGAAACAAATAATTATACATTAACAAAAATAATACGCTCTTCAATAAGTCCTTTAAGTGCAATGATTGGTACAAGTGCTTATTATGGTCAAGTAATAAGTAATCCAGTATTAGGTTCAATTAATAGTTTATTATTTGGTAAAAAATTAGGTTTAGATATATGAAATTTAAATCAAAGACCAAATACTAAAACTAAATTAATTAATAGTTCTAAAAAAATCTTATTAGGTTTAGGAACAATTGGTTTAGCAAATTATAGTAAATGAACAGAAAATAATATTAATCCTATTATTCCAACAACACCAATGCCAATAACTACTACAACTACAACTGAGGGTCCTCCATGATTACTATTAAATAAACAAGAAAATCAGTCATTAATGGATTGAGATACATATATTAGTTTAAATGCTTATGGTATATCAAATCTTATTAGTGGATTAACTGAGTTAATACCTAATAAATTTGAAACAATAAGAAAGATTTGTAATATGGCTACTGGTGGATGTTTAATTTCAAGTGGAGTTGCTATGGGTATTAATAATGATTTTAATAATGCTTATGCAGTACCTACCATAATTGCTGGTGCTTCTGAAATTATCAATAATTTATTACCTATGGAAACCACACATCATAATGAAGAAATGCAAGAAACAGCATTTAATCATGAAACTACAAGATTAATTAATGATAGTGTAAGTGAATATGGTACTACTAATCAATCAAATTTAAGATGAGATTATAGTCATATGAGTTTATAAAGGAGGTGAATAATTTATGAATAAAGAAAAATTACTTGAATATTACACTGAAATAATAAAAGATGCAAATAAAGAGGCAGAACATTTACAAAAAAAATTAGATGAATTAATAGTATCTGTACTTTGTTACCATAGAATGGTAGAAAAAATTAAAAATGGAGACTTTGATTAATAATTAAAAATAAATAGTTGAAAGGAAAATATTCTAATGAAAGAATTTTTACATGAATTAATAATTATTGGAACAAGTGTTGGAACATTAATTTGCAGAGAAATTATTGTTTTATTAAAAAGATTTATCACAACTCCAAAACATGTTAGAGCAAATAACAAAATTATAAAACATCAAAAAAAATTAGCAAAATTAAATGAAAAGATTAATAAAGGAGAAAAATAATATGAAAAAAATTGAATTTAATGAAAAATATAGAAAACAAGATATTAGTATTGATAGAGATTTTGATTTACATATTGATAATTGTTTTAAATTTTCTGATATCAATACATTAGAAAATGCTGTTAATGATTATAAAAAACTAATAAGTGAAATGCCACAATTAGTTAAAGATTGATTATTGGGATAAGATTAGGAGAATGTTAAATGTTAGAAAATGAAAATAATGTTCAACAAACAACTGAACCTTTAACTGAAAATAATGCTCAACAAGAAATAGAAAATAAAGTTAATGAAGCAGAAAATAAGTTAAATAAACTTAATCAAGAAATTAAAGAAAAAGAAATGATTAATATATTTAAAAAATATCAAGTTAAAACTGAATTTTATGATTTTTTAAAATTTAAAACAAGTAATCTAGAAAATTCAAAAATTGAAGAAACTATTAAAAAAATGATTAAAGAACAACCAGTATTTAAACAAACAATTAATACAGGTGGCAAACCACAAACAATAATAACAAATCAACAAAATTCAATAAAAAGTACATTATTGGATTATAAAAAAAATAATAATTTATAACAAAAAGGAAATCAAAAAATGGCAATACAATTCAATAAAAATTTAGATAATACCGAAAAATTAGTAGAAGCACCAGAGTTTATAGAATTTTATAAACAATCAAATTCACCATGAGCAAGTTTTTTTCCTATCGAAATGGTTAATTCAACAAAAATTGAATTTATAGTTAAAAAACCAAAAAATTCAGAAATTAAAGTATTAAAATGAAATGATAAAAGCAAAGGATTAGATGTTAGTTATGCTGAAACTATTAAAATTTTAAAAAAAATTAAAGAAGAAGCAGTTGCGGGTGAAATAATTGCTAATGTTGATTTAAATGCTGAAAATGGACAAAATTTATTAAATACAATGCAATATGAAGTTGCTAATGATTTAGCAGATTATTTAGCAAATAATGATACAAATGTAATTGCAAAATATGCAACTAAAATAGAAATTACTGATAAAGCATCAGTAGAATATTTAAAATCAATGTTAGATGCTTGAAATACTTTATTTCAATTAAGAAATAGTAATAATTGTCGTTTTTTTATTACTAATAATCTTTATGATAGTATTGTTTATTTAGCTAATAATAAAGGATTAATTACTGATAATCAGATTGCTCAACAATTAAGATTAAATGGAAATGATTTATATATTAAAGGTGTACTATGTCAAATTGTAATGGATGATTATATGACATTTACTGATAATAATGAAACTAAAATTATGTCTTTTGTTTTAGCAACACCAAGAGCAATGAAAAGATATATGTTACAAAATACAGTTGTATATGTTCAAGATATTGCTGATGGTAAAGTTGGAAGAAGATATTTAGTTGGTGGAGAAGTAACTGGTGAATCAATACCCTATATAACAGATGAAGAAACAACTTCACGCTGAATGTTATGTGCAATTGTTAATAATGATAAAACTGATTTAAAAACTAAGATTACAACTTTAACAATTGATATTACTGCAAATGTTAATAACAATAATAGTGAATTAAATACACAAATAAAAAGTACTAATGAACTTAAATCATTAAATCCATATTTAACAAATCCAACTATTAAATATTTTAGTGATGCACAAGGGAAAACTAATGTAAGTAATCAAAAACAAAAAGCAGGTGACTTATATATAACTATTACTGCAAATGTTAATGACTTAAATTATAAAGGAACAACTAATCCTATTAAAATAACTCTTAAATAAAGGAAATTAAATGCCATGCCAATTGGTACAACTAGTACAGCAATACTTTTAAACATAAATAAACCAAAACATACTAGAATAAGTAAACAACAAGAAAATAAAAGTTTTTGATGAGAAATTTTAGAAATGATTGGTGTACTAGTTATAGCAGTAGCACTTGCTCCTTTTACTGGTGGATTAAGTGAAAGTTTTGCACTTGGATTAGGTGCTAGTGATTTAGTTGCTAGTATTAGTGCTGTTGGTGTAGAGTTTTTAACTAATTTTACTATTAATCAAGTTTATGATTATTTAAAAGGAAATGTAACAAAATTAAATACTTTCTTTAATATACTTCCTGCATTTACTGGACTTAATAAAATTAGTCGTGGTTATCGTACAACTAAATTTATTAAATTAGCACAAAAAACTAAAACATTAGAACAAGTTGGAATTAAAGAAGTAAAAAACTTACAAGAAATTATTAGTCAAGTAAGTGGAAAAGAAATTTTAACAGATAAAATTATTGGTAATAAACGTTATTTAATGAATTATAGTTTTACTCCTAATCGTGAAACAGTATTACGAGATTTAGGTTATGTTGCTGAAAGACAATATAAGAATAATTTTCAAAAATTAGAAACAGAAAAATTAATGGAACACTTATTATTACAAAATACATTAATAAAATTAAGTCCCCAATTAACTCCTAAATTTAAAATTAAAGATATTGAAAAAGCAAATAACTTTTTAAAAAAATTTAATACTGATTTAAAAAAAGTACTATCTATGAATCCACATGATTGATTAAATTTAGTTCATGCTAAATTGTAAAGGTAAGTGCAACTAAATTATTTTTCTATCCAAATATTCGATTGGTGAAAGATAATTTAGTATTTTTCTTGGTCTTTGGTTTAAAGACAATATAAATTTATGAACTTCATTTTTATTAGTTTTTGAAAAAATAAATTTTTTAGGAAATTTTTCTCTAATTAAACCATTAGTATTTTCATTAGTACCTCTTTGTCAAGGTGAATATGGATTGGCAAAATAAATTTTTATATCTAAATTTTTTTCAAGTTGTTGTCAATTTGAAAATTCTTTGCCACGATCAAAAGTAATAGTTTTAACAATGTTTTTAGGAAGAATTGATAAATAATAACTAACATTTTTATTAATAACTTTAGTAGTTCTGTTTTTAACTAATATTGCTAAAGTAAATCGTGATACTCTTTCAACTAAAGTTATTAAACATGATTTGCTTTTACCTCGTGATGATACTATAGTATCTCCTTCTCAATGACCAAGTGTTATACGATCATTAACATTTATATCTCGTTCTTTAATTGATTTACCATTAAACTTGCCACGATTTTCTTTAGATTTTCGTTTTTTACCTTTTCTTCTTAAATTTTTACTAGTAACTTTATCAAGCATTCCAAAATAAATTCAAGTATAAATTGTTTTAAAACTAATAACTCACTCTTTATGAAAATTTTTAATTCTGCCATAAATTTGTTCAGGTGATCAACCTAATAGTAATTTTTGTTGTACATATTTTACTAAATTCTTATTTTTAAACTTATGAAAACTAATATGTGATTGTTTTCGATTTTCAGCTTTATTTTGTGCAATTAATGAAAAATAATGATTATTATCTTTATTTCTATTAATTTCTCGAATAATAGTACTAATACTTCGATTAAGATTTTTAGCTATTTCACTAATTTTAAATTTAAATTTCAATTGATTCTCAATATAAATCCTTTCATCTATGCCAAGATGTTTATAACTCATATAAAAACTCCTTACTTTTTTCTAAACTAAATTTAGCATTATGAAATTTTTATATGAGAATTTTTTGCAATTTTATTTACTTGCACTTACAAGTATAACTCAGCTCATACAATACATTCAGAAAATAGATATGGAAAAACTTTAATTTTAGATTTACAAAAAATTCGTGCTAATGCTATTAAATTTAATTTTAAAAATAATGTTATTAATCAACTTGTTTTAAAAGCAAATCAAACTTTTAAATATTTTGATATTAGATTTTATTTAAAAAAAGGTTTAAATAAATTTTGAAAAGATACACCATATTTTGAAAAAATACGAGAAAGTATATATAAATTACAAGAAAAATTTGAAAAATTAGAAAAACAAGTATTTGAAAAAATTCAGAAATTAAAAGAAAAAGCAACTGATTTATTTACTAGTGCAGAAAAAAGAACAATTAAACATGCACAATTAATTCCATTAAATTCCCCAGTATTTATGGGTTGTAAAATTCAACCTTTGTCATTAGATAAATGTGCAATTACTATTTATCATCGCAATCCTAAATATAAACCAATTACAGTTGTTGATAGTATTCTTAAAGCAAAAACTTTTGTTACTCAAATACATCCATTCCATTGATATCGTTGATATAGTGGTTGATACATTGGTTATGGCGTTAATCGTAATAAATGATTAAAAGCAATAGCATTTGCTCCACCAGTTTTACAACAAGTAATTAGAGATAGTTTTAAAGTATATAGAGAAATATTTAGAATAATAAGAACTTATTATAAAGTAGTAAATGTTATTAATAATCCTATTGAAAATATTAACAAATCATTTAAAAATGTTGGTTTAAAGTTTTCAGTTAATACTTTATTTGGTACTGGATTATTACATCATTTAGAAAAATTTGCATATAGTCAAGTTGCAGAAAAAGGTAAGAAAAAATTACAAAAAGAAATTATCCATATATCACATAGAAAAACTAAAACAAAAACTAAACATTATAAAAAAGCATTTTTTAAGGAATGATAAATTATGATTAATAAACTTTGAACTGGTGTCAGTCTAGAAAATTATAATAACTGATATCCATTAACTGGAAAAATTACAGAAACACCACAGCAATATATACAAACATGACCAAATGTTAATGATTGATTTAAAACTTTTGCTATTCGTGCTCAAAATGATATTAATGCTTATCTTGGTTTTATTTTATCTAAATTTCCTTTTGATAGTTTTAAAGATGAATTAATTAAAGAAACATTAAGAGATATGGTTTATGTAACCGCTGAACATTGAGTATTTAATCGTACACCAATTGAATTTAATGTTGATACTACTATTCAGTTTAATAATGGTAGTCAATTTAGTGCAAATAGTATTCCTACAATTAATGTTTGAGATTTAGTACCAAGTAGAATGAAAATATGGGCAAGACTAACAGAATTAAAACAAATATTATCAAATTATAATGATGATGAAATAGATGTTGCTGAGTTATACTTGTAAGTGCAAGTAAATAAAATTGCAAAAAATTCTCATATAAAAATTTCATAATGCTAAATTTAGTTTAGAAAAAAGTAAGGAGTTTTTATATGAGTTATAAACATCTTGGCATAGATGAAAGGATTTATATTGAGAATCAATTGAAATTTAAATTTAAAATTAGTGAAATAGCTAAAAATCTTAATCGAAGTATTAGTACTATTATTCGAGAAATTAATAGAAATAAAGATAATAATCATTATTTTTCATTAATTGCACAAAATAAAGCTGAAAATCGAAAACAATCACATATTAGTTTTCATAAGTTTAAAAATAAGAATTTAGTAAAATATGTACAACAAAAATTACTATTAGGTTGATCACCTGAACAAATTTATGGCAGAATTAAAAATTTTCATAAAGAGTGAGTTATTAGTTTTAAAACAATTTATACTTGAATTTATTTTGGAATGCTTGATAAAGTTACTAGTAAAAATTTAAGAAGAAAAGGTAAAAAACGAAAATCTAAAGAAAATCGTGGCAAGTTTAATGGTAAATCAATTAAAGAACGAGATATAAATGTTAATGATCGTATAACACTTGGTCATTGAGAAGGAGATACTATAGTATCATCACGAGGTAAAAGCAAATCATGTTTAATAACTTTAGTTGAAAGAGTATCACGATTTACTTTAGCAATATTAGTTAAAAACAGAACTACTAAAGTTATTAATAAAAATGTTAGTTATTATTTATCAATTCTTCCTAAAAACATTGTTAAAACTATTACTTTTGATCGTGGCAAAGAATTTTCAAATTGACAACAACTTGAAAAAAATTTAGATATAAAAATTTATTTTGCCAATCCATATTCACCTTGACAAAGAGGTACTAATGAAAATACTAATGGTTTAATTAGAGAAAAATTTCCTAAAAAATTTATTTTTTCAAAAACTAATAAAAATGAAGTTCATAAATTTATATTGTCTTTAAACCAAAGACCAAGAAAAATACTAAATTATCTTTCACCAATCGAATATTTGGATAGAAAAATAATTTAGTTGCACTTACCTTTACAATTTAGCATCCCGAAAATAACCAATTAATAGGAGAGAACAATGGAAAACAACAACAAACCACAAACGAAGTTTCCACAGAAACAGACTAAACTTAATCAAGCAGAAGTAGAAAATGATTATTTAATTGATAATATTCCTTATGATTTTACAAATATGATGGGTGCTACTAGTGACCCAGATATTAATAGAGCATACGATGAATTTAAAAAAAGAACAATATATATTTATGAAATTGAACGTTTATTTAAAAATAATGAAAATAATAGTTTAAAATTTTCAGCAAATACTATTAAAATAGGTTTTATTGATATTGATAAAGTATTAAAAACTACTGCTGTTGAAACATCTGATTTTACTATGCAATTAAATCAAAGAGCAAGTACTAATATTAATGATAATACAATTGAATATAGTATGACTGATATTAAAAATTTAATATTTCAAGAAATAAATTTATTAAATCAATTTAAATTATATGCAGTTAGTATAAATGAACCATTAAATGAAAATAATATTGATAATTTATATATCATTAATAACTATTCACAACCTTATCAAAATCCAAAAACAAGAAGTACTAAAAGTATTACTATTATTAAAATTAAAGATTTTAAAACAAGAGATGGTTATCCAATTATTATTAAATTACAAAAACCATTAGATAAAGATACAAAAGTTACTGATTTAAAAATTAAAGCCCCTAGAAGCATGATTTTTGACAATATAAAGGTACTTGGTGAAGTTGATAATATGAAAGTATACCCAAAATTATTTGTTAAAGACAAGATAGCATTTCCACTATTATCAATGCCTATTGAAACTCAACCAAAAGTTAGAATATTACAACAATGATTTAGTGAACAAATATTACCATGAAATTTAGCAAAACAATTTATCGGGCAAGAAAAATCAGTTTTAGATTTAATTGCTATTGGTGGTGGTAGAGAAACAAGAAAAGAAATAATTAAAAACGCAAGAGTTACACATGCTTGATTAGGATATTTTTTAAGTTCTTATTCTTTTGGAGAATGACCATTAAAAGAAAAGAAAGAACTTAAAGATAAAGAAGTATGAAAAATTCAGAGTGGTCCAATTGGAAAAGAATATACAAGTATTGCAACATATGATAAATTTGATGATGTTGAACTTGAAATAAGTGACAAACCACCAATTGATAGTTTACAACAACTGTTATTAGATATGCTAAGTTATACCTATAATTATAATAGAAATTTTGATGGTGCAGAATATGATGAAAAAGGTAAACCTAAAAATGATATTGCAAAATTACGTGCAAAATTTGAAGGACAAAAACCTGATGAAGTTATTACAAATTTATTTAAAAAATGAGAATTAGATTATCCAAATTATATAAATTTACCACAAATGAAAATATTTAAGCAAATATTTATTATGTTATCGAAATATATTTATTCATCATTATCAATTAATAACGGTTTAAATGATGATAATAAAATTTTATTGCCATATTATTTTGAATTAAAATCAAATCCTATACATTCTACTAAGGATGATAGTTGAAAATATAAAGATATAAAAGTTATATTAAAATCGATGTATTTTGATTTTACAGATATTAGTAATATTAAATTAAAAAATAATGATATTAGTCAAAATGAATTATTTAAACTAGATGATAACCAATTTAATTGATTATCTATAACTAATGAATTAGAGACAAATAATATTCCATCATTAATTCCTGCTGATTGAACATTAAGTAATGGTGAATATGGAAAATATTTTACAAGAGTAATCATTAATAATAATAAAATTGAAAATATTTTAAACTTATATGGTTCAAATAAATCTCAATTATTTTCAAAATTAGAATTTTATAAAGAAATTTCAAAAATTGATAATGATAGTGAATTTGAATTACAAATTGAAAATCCGATTAATAACTTAAATCGGATTGAAATTAGTGGGATATTTGGTTCCGAAAATTATAACTTAATTTTAATAACTAATAACAAAGAAATTAATTTAAAAACAATTAATTTATTTGATAAATATAATGAAAATATTTCTTATATAAATATTGAAATTTAAATTATTAATTAAAATATCAATTTGGATATTTACCATTTCATTTTATATCATCTGTATGTTCTGGATTATTAGCAAAATATAATATAAAAATGTCTTTACTTGTATGTGTATCAACTCAAATAGTAGTTGTTCCATATACTATTTCTCCATTTCGTTTGAAATAGTGTTTAACATGAGTGCCTATATTATGTGTAATTACCCCACTCATAATTAGTCCTATGGTTCCAGTTGTTGCTCCAATTAGAGCTAATGCTAATGTTATTTTATTTAAATTTGTTTTTATTCATGTTTTCATATAAATTTCTCCTTTATTATTTATTAAATATTATCAATATTGGTAAAAATATACATATTATAATAATATGAGTAATAATTGAAATTTTTAATCTTTGTTTATACTTTTGAAAATAAGATATTTTTCTCTTTTCTGTTTCTATTTCTTTCTTTAAATCTTCTATAATTTTTTCATAATCTTTTGCTTCCATCATTTATTTAAATCTTCCTTTTTTTTAATTTACTTATAAATTGTACTATTTTTGATTATTTTTACAAGTATGCTTTTAAATGCAAAATAACACCTAAATTAAAGGCGTTTATTTTGTGAGACCTTATACTATTAATTATATGTAACTTGTTTATTATATTTTAAATATGAAAGTGGTTTTTTAAATAATTTTTATTTTATTTAAAATGACACTTATATATTTATATAATAATTAAGTAAATTAATTTTTTAAATATATTTAGAATAAATTTAGAATTTTTTAAAATAGTTAGGAGAAAAAATATGAGTTTTAATTACTTATGAACTTTAAATGAAGCAACTAAAAGAATGTATCAATCATTTAGAGAAGATGTAAAAAATCAATGAGAAAAAACAGATTGAAGAATCTTAAAAGAAAGAGATAGAAAATATATTCCAGTTAAAATTAAAACAAGAACTAGAAATACTATCAATGGTCTTGTTACTTATAAATGTCGTGATTATAAATATTATGATGAACAATTAAAAAAATGAGTTCCTATTTGTTTATTAGATGAAAAATTGCAATTACCTAAATACAAAAGGACTTGTCAAGATATCAAAAATAATGTTATTGAACATTTTGCAGATGGAAAAAAATATCGTGATATTTTACATACTATGAAACAAACAAAATTTAGTACAACAAGTATTGGAAGAGTATTTCAAGAATATCAAGTCAATAAATTAAATGTTCCTAAAATAAAATTAGAACCAAATCAATTTATTTATATTAGTATTGATGATGGACATCGAAAATTTTGAAAATTTAAACGTAATTCTGGTAAATATTCAATGCGCTTAGTATTATTTTGTACAGATAATATTAATCATAAATTAGTTAATAAAAGAGTAGATGTAATAATAAGACCAATAAAAACAGCAATTGGTGTTAAAAAAACTGCTGAATTTATTTTACAACAAGGAAATAGATTTTTTGAAAATTTTGACCAAGCAAAATTATTATTTGTGGTGATAGTGCAGAATGAATTAAAGATGTTGCTGATTATTTAGGTGCACAATTTGTTTTAGATAAATTCCATTTAGTTAAAAAGTTATATGTAGGAATAATTGCTGGAAATAAAGGAAAATATTGAAATGAATATAATACTTGTAGAAATTTTATTGAAAATGGTAAATATGATGAGTTAATAAAATATATGAATGAAATATTAAAAAATCATAAAAAATTAAAGAAACAGTATTTTAAAAATAATAAACAAGGTATTCAAAATCAAGGTGCTAAATGAAATATAGGTACTTTTGCTGAAAGTAATATTTGATATATTTTAAAAGAAATGCTTGGTAATAGAACATATAGTATAAATATTTATATTAAAATGGTTATTTTTAAGTGTAATCTTATAAATTCCAAAACATAACAAAAATTATTATTTTTTATTAAAATATTAAAAACTTATTAAATTAAAAGTTAATAAGAATTTTTGTTGTGTATAAATATTAATTTTATTATTGATTTTTTCAATATTTGTATTTTAATTGAAATTAATTTAATTTAGTAGTAAAATTTATCTACAATTGCATATAATTACAATTATTTTTTGTCTATAACTTGAAAGAAATGTTTAAAAGTAATTATATCCTCCGTTTTTGTTACCGTCCCAAGTTAATATTGCAATAACACGACGTCAATTACTATCTCTTCAATCTTGTAAAAGTAAAAGATTCAGAAAATATTTTTCAGAATCTTTTACTTTTAAATTAATATCTTTATCATTACTTTCAATTTCTTCTTCTAAACGAGAAATTGAATTAGTTTTTGCATCTATCTTGTCATTTAATGTTTTAATATTTAAATTTATTTCATCTATTTTTGTGATTAATTGTTCTTTAGAAGTTTCATTATCATTAAAAATAGATTGTATTTGACCGTTATTTACATCAATCTCTGTTGTTAATTGTTCCTTGTTTTTTTCTAATCTTTCAATTTGTAATTCAAAATCACTATTATTATCAATTTGTAAAATTTCTTTATAAAATTGTAATTTAGAAAATAATTGAGATTTATTAGAACCATATAAATTTAAAGCATTATTAATTTTATTTTTATCAATAATAGTTCTTGTAAAATATTTTCCATATTCACCATTACCTAGTGTTCAATTTGATATGGCATTAATGCGGGTATATTATTACTTTCTAATTCATTTGTAATAGATAATCAGTTAAATTGATTATCATCTAATTTCAATAATTCATTTCTAATTCTTTCTAAGGTTCTTCTGTTATCTACTCTGTCTAGATTTCTGTTTTTTATATCTTTACTAGTTTCTTTACTTTCAACTTCTAAAGTATATATATTTTCATTAACTGCTTTTAATTTATCAGTCATCTGATTAACATATTGTTCAATAAATATTTTTTTATCTTCACTATCTTTGATATTTCTTAATTGACTTTCAGCTTTCTTCAATATATCTTCTAGTTGTTTTCTTTCAGATTCAAAACTTGCTTGTTTTTCGGCAATATTTTGTTTCTTGATTTCTAATTCCTCAAGTTTTAACCCAAGAGTTTGAAGATATTCTTTCACATTGTTTCGATCTTTTATTTTCTTTAAATATTTTTGTAAATCATCCTTATATTTTTCTTCTCCAAATAACATAAAAAAACTCCTTTATAAAGTAAAAAACCCATTACTCTTAAAAAATAAAAGCTATGGGTCAAAAACTATTTTTAATTTATGTTTTTATTATATCAAAATCAAACAAATTTTAATATAATTAATTGAATTATTTAACTTTATCATTGATAATTAATTATATTAAAAAAATAATTTGGAGGAAGCAAAATATATGGCTCGTATTATATCCGGAATAACTAGCACTGGAAAATTAACTCTTGGTAACTACTTGGGAGCAATTAATAATTTTTTAAAATTGCAAGAAGAACATGAACTCTTAATATTTGTTGCAAATTTACATGGATTAACACTACCAATAAAAGCACAAGAATTAAGAGATAATATTAAAGATATTGCCGCTTGATATTTTGCTGCTGGTATTATACCAAATAAATCTCATATTTTTATTCAATCTGATGTTTTAGCCCATAGTCAATTAGGATATATATTATTATGTAATAGTTATGTCGGTGAATTAGAACGAATGACACAATTTAAAGATAAAAGTCAAAAAATGACAAATCAACAAAATAAAACGATTAGTATTCCAACAGGTATTCTTACATATCCAGCATTAATGGCTGCTGATATTTTACTATATGACGCTGATTTTGTGCCAGTTGGTGTTGATCAAACTCAACATTTAGAATTGACAAAAACTTTAGCAACAAGAATGAATAACAATTATAAAACTGATTTATTCAAAATTCCTAAAATCATTATTGATAAACAAGCACAGAAAATTATGAGTTTACAAGAACCTGAAAAAAAAATGTCAAAATCTGATACTAATCTAAAAAATACTATTTTTTTAAGCGATAGCAAACAAGAAGTTACCAATAAAATTAAAAAAGCAGTTACTGATTCAGAAAATATTATTAAATTTGATCCAGAACATAAGCCTGGAGTTAGTAATTTATTAACTATTTATGCTAGCATTACTAAAAAAGATATCAAAACTTGTGAACAATACTTCAGCAATCACAATTATGGTTTTTTAAAAGAAGAAGTAATTAAAGTAATAAATGATTTATTAGAACCAATGCAAAAAAAACACCAAGAATTTATTAACGAAAAATCATCACAATTAGCAAAATATTTAGAAGAAGGTGCAAATTTTGCTAATAATATTGCTACTAAAAAATTAAACTTTGTTCAAAACACAATGGGTATTAATTTTATCGAGAAAGAAAGATAGGAGGAAGAGATAATGTCTTTATACAATAAAAAACAAAAACATTTAATCCTAGTTGATTTAGATGGTACTCTATTAAAAAGTGGTGGTCGAGAAATTCATATTAATACTAAAAAAGCACTAATTGATGCTCAAAAACAAGGTCATATTGTTTGTATTGTCACTGGTCGACCTTATCGTGGATCAATTAAATTTTATCGTGAATTAGGTCTTAATACATTACTATGCAATTTTAATGGTGGGCATATTCATGATCCAAAAATCAAAAAATTCAAACGATTAGTTTTTCCAATTTCTGAAACAATTGTTAAACATATTTTAAATGAAGACTATATTTTTCAACAAATTGAAAACGCGGTTATTGAATATTACAACAAAGCAGTATGTTGAAAAAAAGATGATTTCTTTGAAACTTATTTTCATTTAGATACTATTGAGAATGATACTTTTACAATTAGTAAATTAATTCGTGATTGAAAAGGGAGCGCTAATGCCATTTTAATTGAATTTAAAGAAAATACTAATCTTGATCAAGTATATCGTGACTTAGAAAAATATTCAAACTCAATTAAGGTAAATACTTGAAATCGCTATGATAATAATAAACTAATCTTTGAAATTTCAAGTAAATTTATTGATAAAGGAATGACAGCTCGCATTTTGGCTCAATATTATAATGTTGATATTAGAGATGTTATTGCTTATGGTGATGAAATTAATGATAAAGAAATGTTGATGGAAGTTGGCTATGGTGTAGCAATGAAAAATGGTAATATTGTTATTAAAAGTATTGCCAATGATATTACTACTAAAACTAATGATGAGGGTGGAGTTGGTGATCATTTATCAAAATTATTAAATCTTTATGAAGAAAGTGAAATTTATATTTAATAGGAATGAAAATATATTAACTATTATTTCTATATTTGTAATATGATATAGTTTTTAAAAATTAATATAAGTTTTTAACCTATTTACTTTATTTTTAAAGTAAATAGGTTTTTATTTAAAAAAGTTTTTTTATAAATTTAATATACTAAAATAAAAAAACCTATTGTTTTATTTTTTAAAACAATAGGGCATTAATTTCTACTAAATATAAATATTTTAATACTATTAATACAAAAAAACTATAAAACTTCTAAAGGCAAGAAGTCAAAAATTTCTGGGTGATTGGCACAAAACTTTAATTCCGAATCATTTTTTTGTTCTTCAATTTTAATTTTTAATTCATTTAATTGCTTTTTTATTTTAAGTAATTGAGCAGGTGCTGGTGGTTGTTTATCTCATTCATCAAATAATATTTTACCTGTTTTAAAAAGTTTTTCATACTGACATTTTAAACAACTTTTTTGCTGTGATTCATGATCATGGATATTTTTGCCAAACATAAAATTACCTACTTTCCTCAATTCTTTTATTAAATTTATTATACCAAATAATAAAAAAGGAAAAATAATTCTCCTTTTTAACTAGTAAAATGCTATAAAACCGTTGGTAAATAATGTAAGAAAAAACTATTTTCTAATTCTCATCCTCAATCACGCTGATTCTGGGGCGTTAAAATTCACCTAGCAAAACTTTCGGCAAAAAATTCATCATCAAGATTTATATTATATTTACCATTAAATCAGGCACTACGACCATAATTACTATTAACTGTTATTAAACCAAATAATAATTTTTGCTTAATATTAGTTAATTTTGCTTGTTGACCTAAATAATCAATTAAATATCAAGTACGATCATAAATTTGTTTGTTATCATTGTTAACGGTTAGTTTATGAGAAACTGATGTCATATTAGTATTAATATCACTATAACTGCTATCTGGTCACTTTCAATTAGCATTAAATGAATTTCTTTCATCAGCACTTAAACCAATAAAATTACTTAAAACATGACCATATTCGTGAGTTGTAACACTAATTATTTGATCTGAAGATCAAAATCCCTCTTGAAATTGTTGATCAATTAAATTAATATTTGCAAATTCAGGACCATAACCCATACGTTGATTATCAGCTTCTGAATTAAAAGCAGTTCATGCTACTGTGCTATCACTTACAGCAACTGGTGCTACTTTTTGAATTAGTTTAATAACAGTGTTTTTATGAAAAACTTTAGCAAAAATATTATAAAAACGTAATTGTTGTTGCTCTGCTAATTGTAATTGTTCATTATTTAAACCAGCTTTTTTATACATTTCAACTCAATTAACATCAATGGTTTTACCACCAATTTTAGTATGAGTTAAATCATATTGTAAACTATCATAATTACTTCAAATTACATCACTTTTATTATTATCATACAAGTTATTAAATTCATCAATACTTTCTTTACTTGCCATTTGATGGATTTTATATTCATATTTTTTTACCATCTTTGCATCTTCTGGTGAAAGTTTTCATTTTAATAAACTAGCATTAGCATCATGCTTATTTAAATAGACATAATGATCACTGTCTGGAGAAAACGTTAACATTAAACCATTAACTGTTACAAGATTTAATGTTGTAATCATAGTTACTAATTTAATACCTTTTTTCATAATTAACCTCCCCTTCATATCATAATTATAATTATGATTTTACATTGTAGCATTTAAATAAAAATACTGCACTAACTACTCTCATTTATTTTTAATTTTTTTATTAGTAAAAATTTCAACTTCAAAAACAGCAAATTCTTTGCGAACCTTTATAACTTTAAATGAAAAATTTCGAAATTTTAAAAGTGGGCTATTTTTCCTTACTTTCTTTACTTTTGTTTTAAACATATATCATTCTTGGACAGTTTGTTTATTATAATTTGGAGGTTTTCTTTTTAAATAACGTTTAAATAATACTTCAAGTTTTGAAGAACCATCAACACGAAACTTATGTGTTCCTATTTCTTGTATCAATCCAATTTCATCAGTTTCATCATAAATTTCACCAACTAATTCTTCAAGAATATCTTCAAGTGTAATAATACCATTAAAATCTTTTTTATCTTTATTATTGCAGACAATAGCCATATGCATTCTTTCGGTTTGTAAAATTTCCAATGCTTCATTTAACTTAGTACGCTTAGAAATAAAAATTGCTGGTAACATTAATTGTAATAAATCTGGATTTTCATTTTCTAACATATTAATAATAAATTCTTTAATATTTAAAATACCAATTACATTTTGATTAACATGATCTAAAACAGGAATTCTACTATATTTTTCTTCTAAATATAGATGTTTAATAACTTTAGGTGGCGTATCATCATAAATATATTTAATTTTACTTTTGGGATGCATAGCTTGAAAAACTGATTTTTCATCAAATTTAATTGCAGATTCAATTAAATCACGTTCTGCTTTTTCAAGAACTCCTTCTCTTTCAATTATTGAAATCAGTTCAATAAGTTCTTGTTCAGAACTTGTTGGTTTTTTACTTTTAAATTGAAATAAAGTAACAATAAAAGTTATTGGATAAAAAATAATATTAAGAATATACAAAATATATGCATAATTTAAAGCTATTGTCTCAGGATGTAATTTTGCAACACTTTTAGGTATAATTTCACCAATAATTAAAACAACAATTGCCGAAACTAAAGTTGATATTAAAGGACCATAAGTAGGAGAAACATGAAAAGAATCAATAAATAATATGGTACTTAAAGTACCAATTCCAACATTAATTACTGTGTTACCAAGTAAAATTGTTGTTAAAGTTACATTATAATTTTTAACTAACTTAAATACAATATTAGCACGACGACTTTTCTTACTACGTAATTTACCAATAGATTTAATTCTTATAACATTTAAAGAAGTTAATGATGTTTCAGCAGATGAATAAAAACCACTTAAAAATAATAAAACTAGCAATATTATTAAATAAATATACCAATTACTGTCCATATAAAAAAAAACTACTCCTTTTGATTTTTATATTGTTATTAAGATTATAACATAGTATACTTAGTACGTTATATTTAATTATTAATTTATTACTCATATAACTTTATGATATTATATTGAAGGTGATGAAAATAAATGCGTAAAAAATTTGGACTAATAGCAGCCTTAATAATAGGCACAACAACCAGTTTACAAGTTAGTGCTTGTACAGATGATTCAAAATATCAAGAATTTATTAGTGATGTTAATAGTGGGTATGCTTTTTTTGGTATCCTTGGTGCTGCTGATAATCCACTTTCTAAGCAAATTATTGACGGTTTACACACAATGCAAATCAAAAATAATAATGTACCAAGTAAATGAGATAACTGATTAACAGAAAAGAAAACTGAAATAAACAGTGTTACTACTAATGGGACTATTGATATTAAAATTTATGAAAAATCTCCTTATGCCAACCCTAGTAGTGATATTGTTAACCAATTTTGAAATGATAAAAAAATTAGTTGACAACAACAAATTTATCATTGACTACTTGACCATAAAATTTCTGATAATAGTTCAGCACCTGTTGCTGATTCAGGTGTCAAGGAAATTCAAAATCCTGTTGATAAAGAAAGAGCATTTAAAACTTTACCAATTGTTTTTATTGTTAATAAAGGTAAACTAATAACTGTTGGTCAAGAATGAGGAACTATTGATGGTCCAAATCAGTTTTTTGATCAACTAACAGCTTTAATCACAGGTAATCTATTAAAAACTGCTGCTAAAAAAACTATATAATTTTTAAAAGAAGATAATTATATATCTTCTTTTACTTTTTTATTTCTTAATATTTTTTATTCCATTTTTTATAAATTGATATAACTAAAATACGTGTTTATTTTTTATTGTATTTTATTTATAAGGTGCTAAAATTTTAGTAGATAAGCAGATTTAGTAAAAATATCAATAATTCTAAACATTTCTAACTCATTACTTTTTTTAAAGTAATGAGTTTTATAGTTAAAAAGAGGTATCTAAAATGAATGATTTACTTATTAATAATACCAGTGAATTGGTAACTTTTAATACTAACAGTACAGATCCTACTAATATAAAAAATATTACTTGAAAAAATTCTATTCAAGAATACAAAAATAAAGTTGAACAAACATATCAAAATTTTTTAAAATCACAAGAATGAGGAAAAAAGTTAAGACAACAAATAACAACGCCATTAACAACAACTAAAAACAAAAATAGACATAAAAAAAGAAGCACAAATATATTGGTATCAACACTCACAACTGAACAAATACAAAGATTATCAACAAAACAAATAAAATGATTAACAAATTGACAAATTAAAACATTTACAGCAGAACAAATAAAAAGTTTTACACTTCAACAAATACAAGCACTCACAAGTGAACAAATACCCGCATTAATGCCACATCAAATTGAACAATTTACATTTTGACAAATCTCTGCTTTTACAACAGAACAAATACAAGTACTAACAGAAAATCAAATACAAGCATTATTACCTGAACAAATACCAAGTTTTACAAGTGAACAAATACCCGCATTCACCAAAGAACAAATTGAACTCTTTACAAAAGAACAAAAAGAAGTATTTTGACCAAAACAAGTAATCACAAAAATTAACACCATGGATTCGCAAAATCAATCAACAACAACTGAATTTAAGCCAAATTTACCAAAAATGTAAAAAAAGATTGTAACTTTTAAGTTACAATCTTTTTAAAAATCAATTTAAAATAACTTATATTGAAATAAAATTAAATTTTTGACTACTATTAATAGTAGCCTCTCGTTCAGCATTTTCTATTATTTCTTGAATATTAAAAAAACTATCATAACTAATACTATGTTTTAATATTAAAGTTCAGCACTACCAAAAGTATTATATGTTCTAGTAAATCCAATAACAACTACTTCTTATAAATGAATCAACTTCATTTTGCGTTATTTTTTTATATAAAACCATTCTTTCATTTTTTAAAAATATCACTAAAAAATAAGCAAGTAAACTATTACTAAAATGATATAACTAACATAGTATCTTTACTAAATTTTTTTAATTTATCTATTTTACTTAAACTATTATTTAAAATAGTTTCTAAACAAAAATTAATCTTTAAAAAAGAAAAACTATAAAAAAGAATTAATTAATTCACTACTAATAAAAGTAGTGGGTCTCATAATAAAGTCATTTCATCCATTTACAAATTCAAATTTGGTAGTATTTTTTCAATAGTTAGTTATTGCCACAATTGGTGACATAATTATTGAAACTGTTCATGATAAACTAATTAAACTAAATGGTTTTATTCCTGATTTTCAAATAGGAGTTTAATATTATTGTTATTACCAGTTAATAATGGTAATTATGAATCTGTTAATGATTATGACAAAATTAAATCATCCTTTTTATTTTCATTTTAACTATCTAATTTTCTTCTTGTAAAAATGTTAATAATTGCTCAATTGCTGAATTACGATGAGAAATTTTATTTTTATTTGCTAATGACAATTCACCTAAAGTAGCATGTACTACTGGAACATAAAATATTTGATCGTAACCAAAACCATCATTACCTTTTATCTCAGTAGTGATTTCACCTTCAAGTTTACCAATAAATGCTTTAGTAATCTTATGATCAAAATCAACATAAGCAATAGCAGAAATAAATACTGCTGCACGATTAGTTTCACCTTCCATTTGTTCTAAAATGTCTAACATTGCACATCATGATAGGACATTTCTCCCTTTCATCGTGCTGAGTTAATACCAGGAAAATTATTTAAAGCCAATATTTCTAATCCTGAATCATCAGCAATAACAGGACCATTCACTAATTTTGCAAGTGTTGTTGCTTTTAAAATTGCATTTTCAATAAATGATGTACCTGTTTCATTAATTTCAAGAGGAGAATTAAGATCTAACATTGATTTGACATTATATCCCTTTGTTTGTAATATACTCTTTAATTCATTAATTTTACCGATATTATTAGATGCAAACCATAAGGTTTTAGCAGTCATTAATAATCAATCCCTTCACGAGCAATTTGACCTTGTTCAAAATAATGTTTAATTGATTTAACTTCACTAATTAAATTAGCACATTGCTCTAAGGCAAAAGATGCATATCTACCAGATAATGCAATTTCAATATATCTTTTTTTATTTTTTAAAATTTCAATTAAGTCTTGTTCTTTAATCAAATTATTTTGAATACACCCTAAAATCTCATCAACAACAATAAGATCAGTATTATCACTTTGACTTAACAGTTTTAATCTAGTAAGACCATAATTAGTTTCTTGTTTTAATTTATTTTTTTCTTCTTCATCCATTTCTCAAAAAAATTTTTGCGAAGATTCATAAAAACTTTCAATTTTAAGTTTAGTATTTTGTTTTAAAAAATTAATTTCACCAGAAGGACGATTTTTTAAAAAACGTAAGTAACTAACATTAAGATTATTACCCAATGCTCTAATTACCATACCATTAAGAATTGAGGTTTTACCTCTTCCTTCACCTTTATAAATATGAATATAACCTTTTTTTAACATACTATCACTTACTTTCAATAATTTTTATTTAATAAATTGTATAATTTTATTACGGACAATACAAGCAAAATAGAGGTGTCATTTTGAAATTTAAAACTATTAAACCACCATATCAATTAGAACTATTAAAAACAAAGGGTTTAACCAATGACTTATTTTTAGTAAATAAACATTTTTTTTTAAAACAATCTAAAGATATTTTGCAACCTTTTTTGAATTTTACAAATCAAATTAATGTTATTAAATTAATTAAATCAAAAAAAATTACATTACCTATTAATGAAGTCAATATTAATAATAATAAACTATTAACCTTAATGCCATATTATCATAATTTAATTAATTTAAGCGAACAAATAATTAATAAACAAATATTAGAACAAATTTCATCATTGGTAAAACAACTACATAATATTAAATTTGATAATAAATCATTAATTAAAACTTGAAAAGGCTTAGAACAACTTAATTTATACTGTAATTTAACTACTAGTAATCCTTGCTTAGAAAAAATAACCAGTGAGGTAATCAAATGAATTGCTACTTATCAACCAACAACAATTGTTTTATCTCATAATGATTTAACATTAAATAATTTTGTTAAAAAAAATAATTGCTGATATTTAATTGATTGAGATTTTGCCTGTTGAAATGATGAATTATTTGATATTGCCTCTTTTGCTTCTGAAAGTTTAACTTCTGAAACCGAAATTAATACTTGATTTAATTGTTTTAATTTAAATAATGAACAAACAATTATTGTCAAAAAATGAATGAATTATCAAAATTTAATTTGATATTATTGAGCTTGTTATTTATACGAACAAACTAATTTAAATATATATAAAGAAATTAGTGAAAGTAAATTAACTAATCTATTAAAATAAGTTATTTAAATAATTCATCATTTTAAGTCTGATTATGTAGTTTTAACTTCTTAACAAATTGAACCATAATTAGGTAATTTATTAGTAGTCTGTTTTTTTTGTTCAATTTGTTTTCCTTGTAAATTTATTTCTACTATATTATTAACAGCTGAAATGTTTGATTCTATTTCAATAACTATACATTTATTATTTGAAGTGTGTTCTTGTAACAATGGCATTGTTTCATCATTTACAATTTGACAATTATCATTTGAAGTAATATTTTTATGTAAATTTTCTTTATAATCACAGTTTGCACAAATTTCATTATTATCTTTTATTTGATTTATAAATTCTTTTACTCAATATTTCATTATTTATTTACTCCCTTTTTTCTTTTTTATTTTTCATTAGCATATACAATAAAATTTAATTTTACTGGAAATAGTTTTTAATAAATAGTATTTATAATGTTTAATAATTATTGTAAATATAAAGAATATCACAATTATTATGGCTTTAATAATTTACTACTAGAATTAGCAAAATATTTAATTGTTTCTATTAAATCTTTATCCACTTGTTTTTTTAAATCATCTAAATTAGTAAATTTTAAATTATCACGAAGAAAATCTAAAAATCTAACTTTAATGATTTTTCCATATAAATCTTGATTAAAGTTTAATAAGTAAGTTTCAACTAACGGCTTATTATTACGTAACATAATTACTGTCATACTTTGATATCATTTATTATCTACTTCAGTAAGCGTAATATAAGTAGCAAGACCTGGTAGTGCATAGTTTGTTAATAACGATAAATTAGCAGTTGGAAAATTAATCGTTCTAGCCTCTTTAATACCATGAACTACTTTACCACTAATTGTATATGACTCTTGTTGTAAACAAAGATTAGCACTACTAATATCTTTATTTTGTAAAAGTTGTTTAATATAAGTTGAAGAAACTTTGTTATTATTAACAATAATATCATTACAAAGATAAACTTGTAATGAAGATTGTTGTAATGTTTTAATATTACCTTGCCCTTGATAACCAAACCTAATATTTGGATTAACAACTACTGCTTTAACATTATTTGCCAATAATCACGAAATAAATTGCTCTGGTGAAAGTGTTGCTATTTCTTTACTAAACTTAATTTCCCAATAATAATCAAAATTATATTTAGCAATTGTTTTAATTTTATCTTCATTACTTAATAAAACCTCATTATTTTTATTACTAATTACACTTTGTGGTTTTCTATCAAAACTAATAATACATGTTTGATAATTATTTATTGTTGAATTAACTAATAATTGTTTAAATAAGGCTTGATGACCTTGATGAATACCATCAAAAAATCCTCAACAAGCAATAATTGGTTTAGACATCAATTTTTGATTTTGAATATTTAGATTTTTCAATTTTAATATCTTCATTACATTTAAAACCTCGTTGGCTTACGTATAAATTATTTTTTTGATTACGATAAATAGCTAATGGCAAATGTTCAGAATTAACAACTAAAACATATGGCTCATTAGTACTATCAATAACTAAAGGTTTACCATCAATAACACTTTTACTATTATCAACAACAATCGCTGGCATAATATTTTTAACACCATCATAAATACTAATATGATTTTTACTAACTGTTTCTTCATTGATAACATCTAAATTTAAGGCATTACTTAAATCAAAACCCGATTGATGAATTCTTCTCAAATAAGTTAAAGTTGCTGATGTATGTAAAATTCTAGCAATGTCAGTAACCAAAGCTCGAACATAAGTTCCTTTTGAACATACTACTTCAAAAGTAACTAAATCATTATTAAAACTAATTAATTTTAAAGATTTAATATAAACCTTACGTTTTGGTAATTCAACAGGAATATTCTCGCGAGCATATTCATAAAGTTTTTTACCATTAATTTTAACTGCTGCATAAGCAGGAATTATTTGCTCATATTGACGATTATTATAAAATTCAAGTGCTTTAACAATTTCTGATTCTTTTAAATCAAGATGTGGTTTTGATTCAATAATTTTACCAGTAATATCGCCGGTGTCGGTTTTTAAAAATAGTTGCATTTTTGCAATGTAAACTTTATCACTTTTTAAAATAAAATCACTAATTTTGGTTGCTTCATTCACAAGTACTACCATTAGTCCTGTTGCTAAAGGATCTAACGTACCTGTATGACCAATTTTATTTAATTTCAAACGTTTTTTAATAACAACAAGACAATCTTGTGATGTCATAAATGAAGGTTTATCTATTAATAATATATAATCTTTTAACATGCGTTTCACCTACTTTACTTCTTTATCAGAAGCTATTTCTTGATACTTTTCAACATGTTTACAATTTGGATAATTAGTACATGCTAAAAATTTTCGATTTTGTTTTGAAGATTTAACAACCATTCAACCATCTGTACATACTAAACAAGGTTTAATTTTTTCTAATTGTTTTTGAATATATCGACATTTTGGAAATGCTGAACAACCGTTAAATTTACCATATCTTCCTGTTCTTTGCACAAGTGGGGCACCACAAAGTGGACAATCTTGATCTAATAAAACTGGTTTAATTTTAAACTCAGTCATTTTATCAAAAGCATCATCAATCCTTGGTTCAAACTTAACTCAAAAGTCTTTTACTACTTGATGCATATCAAAATTACCATGAGCAATTTGATCTAATTGAGTTTCAACTTGTGAAGTATATGTCTCATTAATAATATCATAAAAAAACTCTTGAAGTTTATCATTAGTTAAAAGACCTTTCTCAGTAGCTTTAAAAGACTTATTTTCAATAATAACATAACCGCGTTCTTTAATAGTGTTCATAATTGGATTATAAGTTGATGGTCGACCAATTCCTAGTTCTTCTAATGTTTTAATTAATTTAGCTTCTGTGTATCTTGGTTTTGGTTTAGTAAAGTGTTGCTGTAAATTTACTGACTCAACTTTAATAATTTGATTTTTTTCAAATTTTGGTAAAACTAAAAGTTCTTCATTTTCAAGACTTTCTATATCAAGCGTTAAAAATCCTTTAAACTTGATTTGTTGTCCTATTAAACGAAATTGATAATCATTATTTTTAAATAAAACAGTAGTACTAATTAATTGTGCTGGTGCCATTAATGAACTAAAGGCACGAAAATAAATTAAATTATAAAGTTTTAATTGATCTTTATTTAAAAAATCAATAGCACGTTTATTATTCATTGTTAAATCAGTTGGTCTGATTGCTTCATGAGCATCTTGCACATTTTTTTTATTAGTCTGTTCTTTCTTCTGCCCAAGATATTGTTCACCATATTCATTAACAATTAATGTTTTGGCATTTTCAATAAATTTATCATTTAAACGTATTGAATCAGTACGAGGATAACTAATAAATCCGATAAGTGTTCCATTAACATCAATTCCTTCATACAATTGCTGAGCAATAAGCGTTGTTTTAGCAGTACTAAAATTTAATTGCGTTGATGCTGCTTGTAATAAACTACTAGTAGTAAATGGATTTAATGAATTACGCTTACGATTTTGTTCAGTAACAGAAATTACTTGATAACTATCACTTAATGCATTTTTAATAGCAACTGCTTCTTGTTCATTATTAATAACTAACAGTTCTTCTTTATATTTTTCACAATTTAATATTATTTTTTTTTGATAAGTACTATTAATTGTTCAAAATTCTTTACTAATAAAATTAGTAATTTCACGTTCTCTTGTTGCTATTAATTTTAATGCTACTGATTGCACTCTCCCTGCACTACGTGAACCGATCTTTTTTTGTAATAGATTACTTAAGCGAAAACCAATGATACGATCAACCATTCTTCTTGCTTCTTGACTACGAACTAATGATAAATCAATACTATGTGGAGATTTAAATGCTGTTAAAATTGCATCTTTAGTAATTTCATTAAAAGTTATTCGTGATGATATATTACTTGTTGCTAATACTTGATCTAAATGATAAGCAATTGCTTCTCCTTCGCGATCATGATCGGTTGCTAGATAAACATGAGTAATACTTTTTAATTTACTTTTTAATTCTTTTACCTTTGGCATTTTTTTGCGATCAATTTTGTAAATTGGTTCAAAAGTTTCTAAATCAATTCCCAAACCATATTGACCTTTAATTGCTAAATTACGAATGTGTCCATCCGAAGATAACACTAAATAATCATTACCTAAATATGATTGTACTGCTTTACTTTTAACTGGAGATTCCATGATTACTAATTTTGATGGCATCTTATATCTTCCTCTATATATAATTTATTAACTTTATTCAAATACTATTTTGTAATATATATAACTTTAACGCGAAAGTCAATATTTTTTTGGATATATGCTTTTTTATAAAAATTTTAAATAACTTATTAACAATTAATATATAAATTATGCTATATTTATTTAGTAAAAATTTAATATAAGTTTTTATCCTATTTATTTTTGTAAATAAATAGGTTTTTATTTTGATTTGAAAGGAACATAAAAATGAAATTTTTAAACACAAATGAGAGCGAAATTAATTCTGAAATACTTTCTAATTTATTAAAATCAATACTTCCAAATAATCCTCTTACAGTGGGATTAGTGTGTCTTGCTGGTGGAATTGGTTACTATTCATGAAATTTTTACAAAAATAAAAAACAAGAATTAAATATAAAAGTAATAGAAAAAAATGAAAATGAAAAAAAATATTTAGATGAATATAAAGAAAAAACTACATTAGACTCAAACAATCTAGTAAATAATGAAGCAAGTAATATAAGTAAATATGAATGTAATATAACATTAGATAATAACAATAACAAAAATGTTGAAGAAGAATATGATATGTTAGATGATGCAAAAGAAGCAATAAATGATGAAGATGAATGAGCAATAATTGATTTACCTTCTTATGGAAGTAATCATATTTAAAAATTTAATTATAATAAAAGTTACCATTAGGTAACTTTTATTATAATATGTCAATCTATAATCATTAATTTCATCTACTAATAATTGTTTTCTAAAATTCTTTTATTGCTTTCATAAAAAATAAATTTACTAAAATAATCATTTCAAAATAAAAAAAATAATTTTGTTTTAAAGAATAAAAAAATAATCAATTTCATTATTAAATTTGGAAAATTTTAAAGATATTTCAAAAATATAATATCAAATATCGGGAACTGAATTATTTAATATTATTCCAATTACCTTTTCATCAGTTTTTTGAAATTTTTTTCACTTATTAATTTTATCTTCAACTATTTTAATTAAATTAATTCAATTTCTATAAAAATTTCCACCTTTTTGTTCATTAATTTGTTTATCTAACTTTTTACCAACTTTTTCAAAATCTCTTACTCCATTAGGAAAAACAAACAACACAGGATTTAATTCAACAATTTCAAGTCCTAATGTTTTTTTATTATTTATATTTTCTAAAATAAAATCTGGGCCATTTAATCTACCTTGTTCTTTTGTAGTACCTATATATTCTTTTAAAATATAATTCTTTCTTATAATTATAGGAATAGATAAATAATGTGTAGATTCATTAAATCATCTAATTTCACTATCAATATTATGCACTTTTGAAAATTTTTCGGTAATTGGTTGTTTCAAAAATGTATTAGGAATTATTTTTTTAAACTAGGTTTTTAAAATGTCAATACCTTTATTATCATGGTAACATCTTAATCATTCATCATTAGTTTGATTATATATTAAAAAATCAAAAAATCATGACTCTATTATTTTATTTGAACAAGGAATTAAAAAATCAATAATCTTAAGTTTAGTTAAATAAGAAAAATATATTTCAAATAAATGATTTTTGCAAAAATCAGATGCATATATAGAGTTACTAAATTTAAATAACTCTTGTTCTTGTTCTAATTTATTTAAATTTGTTAAATGTTCAGAAATCATTTTTTTAAAATAATTTAAATCTAAACTATGACTAAAAATATTTTCTTCACAACTTTTAAATTGACATTTTTTATTTTGGAATTCATTGAAAGTAATTGTTTCTCTTCCTCATTTATTTAAATTTTTTGACATAATTAACACCTTATAAAAATGATTATTACTATATATATATATTATAAATAATAACTACTTTTTCTTTCTTCTTTTTAATACAAATATTGGAATAACAATTGCAAAAAATATTAAAGCAGTAAAACCAATAGTAATAATCATACATATTCTATTTATCTTTTTTTTGTACTGATTTAACTCTTGTGGATTAATAATTTCATAGCCATAATAACTTATAATATTACGTTTACGAAATTTAAAAATAACAATATTAATCATATGAATAAAGAAAATAACACCTAAAATAATTGTTAATGTTATTGCATCTTTAATAATATCAGGAACATTAACTGTTCATTTTTGAATAATAAAAGTTAATTTCTGACCACTAATCAAAAACATAATGCCAATAATAATACCAAGAACAATATAACTACTAATACTTATTCAATTAATAATTATCAAGTTAGCATGAATTTTACGATAATTTCTAATTATAAAATTAGGAGGTAATAGCGATCCTTTTAGTGTTCTTTCAATATATAAATCCACTTCTCTTCTTAATGTCACAAATTCAATAATATTAATCAAAATAATAGTAAGAGCAATAATTGCTAATGGAATAGTAATTACAGGATGAGGAATAATTTTTATGTTAATCATACCAAAATATAAACCAATAAAAGTTGAAGCAATAATTAATGTCATAACACCAATAAATAATAAAATCAATTGTTTTAGCTTCTCTGATTTAATTTCTCTGCTAATTGGTTTTGGAATTTTAAAACTATTTTTATAACTAACTATTTCCATAGTATTAAATGTTTGTGGTTGATCATAATACATATCTTTTTCTTTAGTAAAGTTTTCATTGATCGGCACTGTCTTTTTTTCTTGTAAAGGTATTATATAAGAACTAGTAACTTGTATATTTTTACCATCATATTTTTTTTCATTATAATCGTTTTCATTAAAATCAGAATTATGAATATTTTCTTTATTTTTATTAATTGGTGGTACAACATTGCTAAAATAAGTGTTATTATTAGTTGATTTTTGATAATCTTCTTTATCTGATAACCTATTTTTTTGTGAAAAAAATTTATCAAATAATTTAAATTTTATTTTAGACATATACATCACCTACATTTAATTAGTTAAAATATTTTTTTGTCTTTTTAGAAATATGTTTACTTGAATAAAATTTTCTTTGTAATTTGGCAATTTCATGTTCAATTTCCAAAATTTTATCTTCAAATTGATAATCTTTTTCTTCTAAACTTAAGTATCCTTTAATAGAAATCCTTTTGCGTAAATACATTATTAATAAAATTGATAATAATAACAGAAAAATCAAAAGTGCTAACCCACCCATTGAATATAAAAAAGTAGTAATTGGAATCTCAAAACCTAAAAACTTAATGGTATTAGTACTACTATCATCACTTACTACTGCTAACACTAATTTCACCTCATACATTAGTATATAAATATTATAACAAAAACACCAAATCTAATTAATATTATCTATTTAATAGCTTATTTTCTGTTATAATAATTATTTTAATAATAAAAAAGAATATTATTAATATTCTTTTTCATATGTTCATCCTTCGCTACGTAAATATTTTGCTGCAACAAATTGTGCAAATATTGCTAGAAACAGACCAAAGAAAGTAATCAATAATAAAATTGTATAATTAAGGATTGGACGATTAATTAAAAATAAATCTTCTGGTGGGCGCTGTAACTCTAAAATAAATCTAATTAAATTTCATCCAAAAAAATAAAGTCCCATTTGAACACCTGCATGCATCATTCGATAATGATGTGGATTATTTATTTCATAAAGTTTTTTGCTTTTATTTATATAATCATTAATTTTCTTACCAGAAGGTTTGACTTCTGCTAATGCTTTATTTACTACATTTTTTGGTACTTGATTATAATAGTAAACTTCATTTCACATTTTAATTCAAGTCAAATGCTTTGGGTCACGATTTACTTTATTTCAATATTTTGGATTAAAAGTTATTTTTCCTCAGTATTTAAAATTATCTTTAAAATCAAATTGAAACTTATCTGGTTCCACTTTTCATGGCTTTTTACCAAATCGTTTACCAAGATTTGGAACAATAAATGTAATCGCTAATCATAAACCTAAATTAGCAATTGATTCATAAAGAAATATTGGTGCACGATAAACAATTTCACCATTAATCGTTTCGGGATTACCACTTGGTCCACCAATTAATTTAAAACAATTATCACGAATAAAAGCAGGTAATCATGATAATGAATCATAACTTACAACGTTACCAAGTAATTCATGATTAAAGAAATTACCTCAACGTCCTAATATCTGCCCTAATAAAATATTAGGAATAATTAAATCGCCATATATTCATAATGATATTTTATACTTACGACCAACAAAGTAAAAAATAATTGCACCAGCAATAATGCCAAATAAAACACCACCATGAATAGACATCCCTGGTTTTCAAAATGCAAATTTTTCAAAAAAACTAATTGACTTATCAGGATCATCCTTACCAAGAAAACTAGCACCAAATAATGAAGCAGGAATAATAAATATTATTGATCATGCTAAAGAATCAGTAGGAACACGATAACGTTTAAATTTTACTCAAGAAGCAATAATTGAAGCAAAAATACCTGACATAATAGCAAATGCATAAACATGAAATCATCCACCATAAGTATCAGTAATGCCGTGAGGTCCAACAAAATCTAAATTTAACATAACAAACACCTCACTTACAAAACCATCTTTTAATATAGAATACCATAATAGAATACCATAACTAACTAAGAATCACAATATAAATAAAGACAAACAATACATATTGCATATATAATTTTGATAAAGTGTAATTGTAATTCACATTTTTTTAGATTTTTTATTGTATATTATTTTTTGCAAATATAAACTTAAATTAAGATTTACCAAAAAACAAATACAAAAAATAATGTATTTTTGATAAATCTTAATTTATTTTTTAAAAAAAGGGGGAATGAAAATGAAATTTAAACAATTGTTATTATTAATTACCAGTGTTACAAGTTTAGGGATGATATTATCAAATAATAAAATAATTAATAGCAATCAAAATACTACTTTTTTAAATAAAAACAATGTTTCTAAAATTAGTTTTAACAAAATGACAGGCACTACTGGTGAAATTAATAGTTTAACTTTTAACGGTGAGCAAACTTATGCTGTTAATAATAAAGGTATTGTTTATAAAAGTGACAATGGTCAATCTTTTGAAGAAATAAATTTACTTAATTATGATTATAAAATAAAATCACTAATTATAACACCTAATGGAACAATTTACGTTGGAACTTATAATGAAAAAAATAATGAATTAAAAGTTTATATTCTTAAAAATGATCAACTTGCTGAAAAATATACTTTAAGTTCACATCAATTATTAGCAATGACTTTTGACAAAGAAAATAATATTTATATAGGAACAAATGAAGGGGTATATACTAATTCAAGTCCAACAACTGAATTAGAAAAAATAGATGGGGCAACAGGTAACATTACAGTTTTAAAAACAACTAAAAATGGCTTAATTTATGCCGGTAATACAGAAGGAATGATTTTTAAAAGTATTGGGGGTAATCCTTTTAATTTAGTTGAGCAACTAGAAGATAGTGGTATTACAAGCATTGCTGTTGATAATAAAGAAACAGTCTTTGTTACTAACAAGAGTAAAAAAGTTTATTATAAACCTGTTACTAGTCGTAAATTTTTACAATATAAGCAAACTTTAAAAACAATAAATACAACAGTAATAACTTTTGGAACAGGAGTTTTAGTTGGTGATAAAGATGGTAATATATGAAAAAGTTATAAAGAAAACAACTTTAATTTAATGAATGAAAATAAACTTAATTCAATTAACGAATTAATTTATAATTCTAATAATTTTACTATTTATGCAACAACTACTGATGGAATATATAAAAATAAATAATCTAATTTAAAATAACTAATTTTAAGTTAGTTCTTTTTTTAA
This sequence comes from Spiroplasma endosymbiont of Thecophora atra, assembly GCF_964019735.1. Classification (NCBI taxonomy): domain Bacteria; kingdom Bacillati; phylum Mycoplasmatota; class Mollicutes; order Entomoplasmatales; family Spiroplasmataceae; genus Spiroplasma; species Spiroplasma endosymbiont of Thecophora atra. The sequence goes on from NZ_OZ026464.1 coordinate 1,132,206, forward strand.
AAAAAATTGTAATACTTATTGAAAAATTTAATAGTAAAATTATAAATCATTTTAATTTTTATAATTTTGTTTATTCATAAAACATCTCTAATATTTTATTAGAGATGTTTTTAAAGATACTTTATAAATATATTAAACTTATATATTTGCTTGTAAATTTGATTTATATAAAAAACTATTACTATTTTTTAACTTTAATTTTATTTCTTTAAAAAAATCAAATTTTTCTTTTTCTTTATAATCATTAGAAAATATTTCTAAAGTTTTAGCATCAGATTTTTCATAAAAATGATATATATTATTGAATACTTGTTCTTGTGTTTCTTCTTCTTTTATTACTCGATATATAAAATTAAGAACTGAACACATTTTTCGATATTTATTATCTTTTCTTAAAGCATTATTAAATTTTTCTTTTTGTTTAATATTCATTTTGGATATTTTAGAACTATTTTTAACGTTTGTTATATCAATTTCTTCATCCACTAAATAAACTACTTGATCTAAAAAATTTAATACTAATTCATCTACATCTTTTGATTTATATTTTTTTAAGGTTTCTAAATAAGTATCTGCTAAATTAATTGCTAATAAATTTAAAAAATTATTTAAAACTTTTGTTTTTAAATTTTTATTGATATTTAAATCCATTATCAAAACTCCTTAAAATCACCTTCAATAGAGTGATTATATCAATTTTAACCTCATATTTTTGTAAATACAATATTACTTTATTTTTTTACCTTTAATTCGTTTTCTTTTAAGTTCTAATTCTAATTTAGGATTATTATCATGTTTTAAATAATAATTTTGTCTATTTATAATTAATTTATTTTCTAATATTAACCCTAATCTTTTAGTTTTTTCTTCAGCTAATTCTTTTTGTAATTTTCTGTCTTTTTCATTTTCAAGTGATTCATGTTTAAATCTAGAATCTTATAAATCTTTTTCATGTTGTCTTTGCTTTTCTTTATCAATTAATTTTGCTTCAATCTTAGCTCTATTTTCTATATACTTTTTGCTGAGTTATACTTGTAAGTGCAAGTAAATAAAATTGCAAAAAATTCTCATATAAAAATTTCATAATGCTAAATTTAGTTTAGAAAAAAGTAAGGAGTTTTTATATGAGTTATAAACATCTTGGCATAGATGAAAGGATTTATATTGAGAATCAATTGAAATTTAAATTTAAAATTAGTGAAATAGCTAAAAATCTTAATCGAAGTATTAGTACTATTATTCGAGAAATTAATAGAAATAAAGATAATAATCATTATTTTTCATTAATTGCACAAAATAAAGCTGAAAATCGAAAACAATCACATATTAGTTTTCATAAGTTTAAAAATAAGAATTTAGTAAAATATGTACAACAAAAATTACTATTAGGTTGATCACCTGAACAAATTTATGGCAGAATTAAAAATTTTCATAAAGAGTGAGTTATTAGTTTTAAAACAATTTATACTTGAATTTATTTTGGAATGCTTGATAAAGTTACTAGTAAAAATTTAAGAAGAAAAGGTAAAAAACGAAAATCTAAAGAAAATCGTGGCAAGTTTAATGGTAAATCAATTAAAGAACGAGATATAAATGTTAATGATCGTATAACACTTGGTCATTGAGAAGGAGATACTATAGTATCATCACGAGGTAAAAGCAAATCATGTTTAATAACTTTAGTTGAAAGAGTATCACGATTTACTTTAGCAATATTAGTTAAAAACAGAACTACTAAAGTTATTAATAAAAATGTTAGTTATTATTTATCAATTCTTCCTAAAAACATTGTTAAAACTATTACTTTTGATCGTGGCAAAGAATTTTCAAATTGACAACAACTTGAAAAAAATTTAGATATAAAAATTTATTTTGCCAATCCATATTCACCTTGACAAAGAGGTACTAATGAAAATACTAATGGTTTAATTAGAGAAAAATTTCCTAAAAAATTTATTTTTTCAAAAACTAATAAAAATGAAGTTCATAAATTTATATTGTCTTTAAACCAAAGACCAAGAAAAATACTAAATTATCTTTCACCAATCGAATATTTGGATAGAAAAATAATTTAGTTGCACTTACCTTTACAATTTAGCTTTAATACTTTTAAAAATAGAAATTGGGTTCAAACAATCAATTATTTTTAATAAAATTTTCACATAACCCTCTACTCCCCATTTAAGTAATTATTATTAATATACTTATTATAAATTAAAATTTTATCAATTTCTTAGGGAATTATTTATAAAACTTTGAAATGGGGAATATAAAATGATTAATAACATAAAAAAATATGATTAAAAATTACTCTAGAGAAATTGAGTGTCACGCAATAATTAAAAATAATTTAGAAAATAATCAGTCAAAAACTCAAGAAAATTTAATTAATATTGAAATGCAAAAAAAATACATCAAAATTAAAATGGAAATAATTGCAGAATTAAAAAAAATACTATATATTTAACATAAAATTGTGAGAAATCTGATTTTAATCTAAAAATATGATTTATAAAAATAAAAAAAATAATTGTTCTATTTAAGTCAATTATTTTTTTATTTTCAAATAATTCAATTTAGAAAAATACAAATCATATATATATATATATACATTTTTATTAATTTTCTTCATCTATTTTTAAAACAGCACGAAATGCTTCTGGTGGTAATTCAACATTACCAATCGATTTCATTTTTTTCTTTCCTTCTTTTTGTTTTTCTAAAAGTTTTCTTTTTCTTGTAATATCACCACCATAACATTTAGCAATAACATCTTTTCTAACTGCTTGCACAGTTTGACGAGCAATAATTTTATTATTAATAGCAGCCTGAATAGCAACTTCAAAATTTTGTTTCGGAATTAATTTTTTTAATTTTTCACATAAAACACGCCCACGATCATAAGCAAAATCCTTATGAACAATAACAGATAATGTATCAACAATATTACCTGCTAATAAAATATCCATTTTCACTAATTTACTTTCCTGATAACCAATTAACTCATAATCTAATGAAGCATAACCTTTTGATATTGATTTTAATTTATCAAAAAAATCAATGACAATTTCATTCAGTGGCATATTATAAATAAGAGTTCTTCGTAAATTATCAGCATATTTTAGATCTAAATAAGTTCCGCGTTTATCCTGACATAATTGCATCAATGCACCAACATATTGTTCTGGTGTCATTATTGTTACTTGTACAAATGGTTCTTCTACACTTTTAATTGTTTGCACAGTTGGTCATTTTGCTGGATTATCAATTATTAACTTTTCACCATTAGTTAAATTTACTTCATAAATTACAGAAGGAGCTGTTGAAATTAAAACTAAATTATATTCACGCTCTAAACGCTCTTGAATAACATCCATATGTAATAACCCTAAAAAACCACAACGAAAACCAAAACCTAATGCTTGTGATGTTTCAGCAGTAAAAATTAATGAGGCATCCGATAATTGAATTTTATATAATGCATCCTTTAATTCTTGATATTTATTAGTATCAATTGGATATAAACCACAATAAACCATTGGTTTTAAAGTTTTATAACCTGGTAATGGTGCATCAGCAGGATTAATAACACTAGTAATCGTATCACCAACATGAATATCACTAATTATTTTAATTGCACCACTAATTCAACCAACTTCACCAGCTGTTAACATTTCTCTCTTTTCTTCTTTTGGTGTGCGTACTCCTAATTCAGTAATTTCATATTCAGCACCAGTTGACATCATTCTTACTTTATCACCAACTTTAATTACACCAGTTTTGATTCTAATAAATGCCATCACTCCACGATATTTATCATATAATGAATCAAAAATTAAAGCACGTAATGGTTCATTATCATCAGCATCAATTGGATAAGGAATATATTTAATAACTGCTTCTAAAACATCGCGAATATTAATACCTGTTTTTGCAGAAATTAAAGGCGCATAATCAGCAGGTAAACCCAATACTTTTTCAATTTCTTCTTTAACTTTTTCTGGTTCAGCACTTGGTAAATCTATTTTATTAATAACAGGAATAATTGCTAAGTCATTATCTAATGCTAAATATACATTTGCTAAAGTTTGTGCTTCAATACCCTGAGCAGCATCAACTACTAAAATGGCACCCTCACATGCTGCTAAACTACGCGATACTTCATAAGTAAAGTCAACATGACCTGGAGTATCAATTAAGTGAAGCAAATAAGTATGACCATCTAATGATTGATATTTAAGCTGTACACTATTTAGTTTAATTGTAATGCCACGTTCACGTTCTAAATCCAGTGAATCTAACAATTGATTTTTCATTTCCCTTTTTGAAACGGCATTAGTTAATTCTAAAATACGATCAGCCAAAGTTGATTTACCATGATCAATATGGGCAATAATTGAAAAATTTCTAATGTATTTTTTATCGATACTCATAATATTATTTATTCACCTATCTTTTGCTTATAAACTATTTACTATGTTTTAGTATATCAAAGTTTAAATAAAATTAAATCGAAAGTTGCAGATAATCTTATAAATATAATTAAACTATCACTTAACAATATATGAAAAGATATATACATAAATAACTAGTTTTTAAAATCATGTAAAATTATAATAACAAAAAATAAAGGAGGGAGGGTGTTAGTAATATGAAAAAAATATTAACAACATTAAGTATTTTAGCAATTACAATTACTGTTGGAAATGTAAATAATGTTAATTTAAATAGTAGTTCGCAACAAAATGCACATATAATTAATAAAACTCAACAAGACACAATTTACATTGACAAAGATGGAGAACAAATAACAACTAATGAAACAGATTTATCAAATATAAATAGCAAAGAAATTGTTCAAATTGGATTTTATAAAAACATCATTAATCAAATTCAAGTGGTTAAAATGCCAAAAACAATTCAAAAAGTGCCAGATCAATTACCACCAGAAATAACTTCTTTAAAACACATGTTTTGAGATGCTATTGTCTTCAATCAAGATATTTCAAAGTGAGACATTTCAAAAGTAACAGATTTAAATCTTATCTTTCAAAATGCTATTGCATTTAATCAAAGTCTTGCAGATTGAAATACATCAAATGTAATAAATATGAATTCAATGTTTGCTGATGCTTTAACATTTAATCAAAATATTTCAAATTGAAATACTTCTAATGCAACAAATATGAATAAAATGTTTTTTAATGCAAGATCATTCAATCAAAACCTTTCAAAATGAAATGTAAAAAAAATAATAGAACACAGTAATTTTGCTACTGGCTCAAAAATTGATAATCCCAATAAATTACCAAAATTTAAACAATAAAAAAAATAATAAGAAAAAAATAAGGTGGTAAATAATTATGAGAAAACTGCTAAGATTTATATTATCTTTAATGGTTGCAACACCAACAAGTATTAGTTTAGTTGCTTGTGGAGGAACAGTATATCCTGTACATAAAAAAGATTTAAAAGGTTTATCTGATAACTTAGACATTACAACACTTGATAATAATGTAAAAGTTTTTAAAGTTGAATTAATTAATAAATTAAGAAAAAAAATATTTTCAAATTTACAACTAAGCGATGTAAAAATTAGTAAAAATAATAATACACCTCTACAAGATGCTGATATTAAAAATAGAAAATTAATTATAAAAATAATTGCATTACGTACTTCTATAAACTTTACGGGTTAAAAAACGATAAATATAAATATTACAACCACACAAGAGAAAAAAGACTTAAATTTACTTATAGCAAATCAAAACCTAGGATTTATTAAAATTTTAGCAAAAAATTTAATTCCAACCAAAGAGGAACTTTTAATTGGTATCAAAAGCATAAATTATGATGCTAGTATTTTAACTATTAATGATTTTAATATTAAAGGATCTATTAATAGTACAAGTGCTATAATTGAAGGAACTGGTGACTATAAAGGTGAAATTACTTTAAGTTATAGACAAGAATTTGATTTTAATATATGAAATTTTCTAGACATTCTTGTAATGGGTCATATGAAAAATAAAGGTTATTGATTAGAAAATATGAAACTTAATATTAAAAATAATACAAACATTGAACAACCACTTAGTACACAAGAATACGATAAAGAAGTAACAAATACTTATTCTGTTACTAATACATATGATGTTGGTATAAGTGAAAAAATATCAATACCTTTTGAAGAAACAACCTTTAATTTTAACTTTGGTCATAGTACCACAAATACAAATTCTGAATCAGTAACATTAAAATATCCATCTCAAAAAATAAATGTATTACCTCATAAAAAGGTAAACATAGATTATGATATATTTTTAAATAATACTAAATCTGACTATATTCTAACTTTAAAATTAGATAAGAGTTCAACTTTTTCTGGAAATTTATATTATTGAGAAGATAATGTTAATAAAGGTTGACAAACATATAATTTCTATGAGCTTCTAACAGAATTAAATAAAAATCAATTTGCTAATAATTGTTTAATGTATGCTAACAATAACGAACTATATTATTCTATTCCATTAACCTTATATGGTAAATCTAATGAATTAGATGTTACAGTCAATCCAGAACAACCAATTTAAAGTTTATATAAAATATTTAATTCAAAAATAACATTTTTTAAAATAAAACTGCTCAATTGAGCAGTTTTATTAAATATTTTTTTATTCAACTTTAAAATTATTAAAACAACACTAACAAAAGAAAATTATTATGAAAATCATTAATAAGTGCTAAAAATATATAATTTATATCAGAAAATTATTTTTAATTAATTACCAAATTATTAAAAATAACTAAAATTTTTCTAGATTTAAAAGGAGAAAGAAAAAATATGAAAAATATGAAAACTTTATTTAAATCAATGACAGCAGTTATTTTAACAACAGTTAGTACAAGTTCACTTATTGCATGTCAATCAGATGATAATTTAAAAATGAATATACAAGTACAAAAAAGATTTTAATTTTTTAGATTCAAATAATAATTCAACAATCAAATTAGATATCTATCAAAATAATATAACTAAATTAACAAAATGAAACTCTATTCAACTAAACAATATTACTGCCAGCAATTTATTAGAAAATGATAGCGAAACTGCTAAAGCTAAATCTGCTGATGGTGCTAACTTTTTAGTTGATATTTTAAAATTAAAAGCAGTTAGTGGTCAAGGAAAATATAGACTTTTTAAACATAGTGATACACAATTCATTAAGATGAAAGTTAAATCTTACTCACCAATAATTAATAAAAAAATAGATCATACAGATTATATAATTACAGGTGCTACAGTAACTATATTTTTTGAAAAAAATAATAAACAATTATCTGACAATTATTTATTAAATATTTTATCCAAACCAAATGATGGTCTTGTATTACCTAAATTACCAACCACATCTAACATATCATTAAATAACTTTAATGATATTCCAGAATTTAAAATTGGACAACCTAAATCAAAATTATTAGTTGATACAGATTTAACAAACTATCTAAAAAGTCCAATTTATTCTTTAGGAGAAAGAATTGCTGATCTTATGAAACAAGGTGACCACTTTAAAGTTAAAGTAAGTAAATCTGTAAATGATGGAACTTATTTTTCAAAAGGTGATGTTATTAAAGTAAAATTTTCAATTCGTGAAATTCAATTTAATAATGAATATACGCTAACTATTATTTAAAATAAAAAATGAATATAATAATTATTCATTTTTTTATTATTAATTAAATATTAAAAGTAACATTTCATGATATTAATTTATCTATATTACTGATGTTAATCTCTTTGTTTGAGATTTACTACCTTCAATAACACTATTATTTTCTGATTCATTTATTTTTTCTACTATATATGTCATAGCAGAAACCGTTCCCACCGCAATAATACTACCAGCAAGCACAGGAGCAATAACGGGTGCACCACCAGCTCTCCAATTATAATACCACTAATAGCAGCAGAAAGAACAGTAGTTGCAATAACTGTTTCAGATGGTGTTGGATCGATTATATGATTTTTAATTACTTTTTTTAACTTAGATATTTTTTTAAAACTTTTTTTAATTTTTTTATTCATAAAACCTTTTTCTCCTTATTTTAATTAAAAACCCTTTACCTTAAAACTTAAGTAAATGGGTATAAACTTATATTAAGTTTATAAAATTATACCATATTGTCTATATTAGATATCAATAATTGATAATAAGTAAACTATTCTAAAACAGTTATTTTTTTATTTTTTAAATAATCAAATTCTTGATCATTTCAAAAACTATAATTTGATCTAATCTTATTTTTACTAAGAGCATAATAAAGTGGAATAGCAACAAAATAAGCAAAGATAGCTTGAATACTATCAGTAATTAATTCATTAACTGTAATAGCATAATCTTGATAAATTACTAAATAAGACAATGGATAAATAAGTAATAAAATACCAGCAAAAAAGAAAGTATAAATAGTACTTCATCAAGATTTATTAATTAATAACTTAATAACAAAAAACATTAAAATTCTAATAAAAATTGTAATAGGAATAACCACAATTTTAACACCACTAATTAAATCAAAAATGCCACCGGCAATTGGTCCTGCAAATAACAGCATTGGCCCTTCAAAAAAAGCACAAAACGGAATAAAAACAGCATCAAATAATTGCAAAGTAGAATTTCCACCAAATAAACTAGTAATTGCTCAACCAAAAAGAAAAGTTGAACAATAACCAATTGTTACTAATAAACCAGTAATAATACCAGTCATTGCTAGATATTTAATTGAGCGAAAACGATACATCTTTTCCTCCTAGATTACCAAAAAATATTAGTTATTTTTTTATTACTATTTAAAGATAAAACCAATTGCAATTGAATTAATTTTAGAACCATAGTAACAAGCTGCTATAATTTCTTTTTTACCTGCTGGTTGAATAACCTTAATTACTATGTTATTAGTTTTAGTGGCAACAATAATACCTAATTTATTTATTGCAACAATTGTTCCTGGCAGAGCATTTGATAATTCATTAGTTACTGCTACTTGATGAATTTTGTATATATTATCATTCAATGTAGTATAAGCGATTGGTGTATTATACAATCCACGAACATGACATGAAATTAATTGTGCTGAAAGATTTCAATTAATTTTTTCATCACTTCTTTTAATATTTAAACCAAAAGTTACTTTATTTTCATCTTGTTCTTGCTCTTGTATTTCATTATTAATGATTTTTAATAAATATTTTATTAACATATTTTGTGCTAAAGTTATCAACTTATTAACTAAAGAAGTATATGTATCCTCAATACCAATTGAAACTTGTTCTTGAACATAAATTGCTCCTGCATCCATTTTACTTACCATTTTCATTAATGTAATACCAGTAGTTTGTAATCCATTAATAATTGCTCATTGAATAGGGGCACCACCACGCAATGATGGTAATAATGAAGCATGAATATTTAAACATTTATATTTTGGTAAATTTAAAATTGCTTTTGGTAAAAATTGACCATAAGCACAAGTAAGAATAACATCAATATTTAATAATTGTAAACTTTTTAAACTTTCAATAATATTTTCTGGTTGGAAAACAGGGATTTGATATTCTTCTGCCAATTGTTTAATTGCTAAAGGAACAACTTCTTGTTTACGACCAATTTTACGATCTGGCTGACAAACAACACCAACTATCTCAACTTCATTTTTCATTGTTATTAACAATGTTTTTAAAATATTTTCAGAAAAAAAAGAAGAACCCATAAATAAAATTTTAAATTTTTTCATAATTTTCGCCCTCAATTTTTGCTTTGTACATTTCAATAATATTTTTTACATGTCAGAATAATACTACCATACCTAAAGTATCTTGAGCACAATATTTTAACATATTTTCACGAAAATTATGAATTCAATTAGTTAAACTAATGTTATTTTCAACTCTTCTACGAAAAACTTCTGATGCCATATCTCCTTTTTTAATAACTAATCCTTCATAAGAAAAGGAAGGTTCAAATGCTGGTAAAGTTTTTTTAATTGAAAGAGAACCATAAAACTGTTCTTTATAAATTTTAAATTCTTTAAAAAAATCTTGTAAATCAATAGTACCATCATGGATTAATGATAATTTATTTTTATATTGAGGATAATAATAAGCTAATTTTTTAAGAACAGATTTCTCAAATGATTGATTATAAGCAACATACGTACCCTTACCATGAATATTAATTAAATCATGACATAATTTTTTTGTTAACATTTCTCTTGGATCATCATTTCCATCTGCTAAAAATTCATAATGTTTAATTGATTTATAAGTTTTAAAATCAAAATCTGGTGCCAATAATACATGGACAGAATATTGAAAAGGAATTTGTTGATATGGTTTACTATTTTTAAACTTAGGTATTGCAGATTTCATAGTCTCAAAATCATACATATAAATTGGATATTGGTACTTTTTGTATTCAATTTTTAAATCAACAAATTTATTGCCATCAATTAATTTTTCACCATTTTTAATTACATCATATTGTCTTAAATGTAAATTAGACTTTGTTAAAAATGGTAATAATCTTTCATCATTAATTTCTAACAAATCTTCTTCATAATATCACAATGCTTTCTTAGTTTTTCTTAAACGATATAATTCAAAAATAGTATTATGAATAGAAAAATATTTAAAAATATGAGGACAAAATTGATTACTATTTTCATGACAATAAGATAAAGTTAATAATTTAACTATTTCATCAATATCACTAATTTTAATAATATTCTTAATATTTTCATATTGTAATTTCAAATTATTATTTAAAATTTCATCTTGAATTGATTCAAAAAGACTAAAACTTTTTTTAGTATTAGGACTTTTTTGCCAAGTTGATCCATTAACAATAAATAATTCATTTAAATCTATTTTTTCTTTCTTAACATAATTATTATTTAAATACATAATATAAGTATTAACTACTTTAATTCCACATTTGGTTAAAATATCATACTGATAAAGTAAATCTCACATATGTTCTTCTTTAACTCAAGTTACTGCTTTTACTTCAATTAAATCCCAACCATCATTATTTCGTTTTAAAATATCACACTTAGTAACACAGCCCTGATATTCAAATCTTGGTTCAAATAAAACATCATACTCTTTATTATTAATAATTTCTATGACATTATTACCCGGTTCAGACTCAAAATTAAAATAAGAATATTTTACTTTAAAATATTCTTGAGCATAGTACCCAGTTTCAATACCATCTGCAATTGTTTCACCAAGATAAAATTCAGAATCATCTTCTTCATTATAATTATTTTCAAATGTATCATCATCTAAATCAGAAATAGTAATTAAATTAGATTTAAATTTACTACTTGTTTTAGTATGCGTTAGTTCAACAAAATTTATTATCTTTTTCTCTTCAATTAAATGCTTAGCTAAAGCATAATTTTTTGTATTTAAAAATCATGAAAGTTTTCGACAAATACGGAAATGCTTATAATCATCTTTATAAATTTTCATTACGTATCACCCAATTGCCTACTTAAAAATAAAGATTTATTTATCTTTTCATCCAGAAAATTTATCATGAATTGCAATTTTAGGTTTTTCTAAATTTTTAGCACGTTTTTTATTTTCTTTATTTTGTAAACGTTCTTCTTCAATTGCAAGTTTAACGGCTTCATTTTCTTTTTTAATTGCTGTTTTTTCTTCTGCTGTCTTTCTTTTTATTTTAATTTTACCACTACGTTTTTTTGACATTTCAATTTTCTTAAGTGTTTCTTCTAAATCCAATTCACAATTTACTTTTCAAATTGTTTCAAATTCTTTCTTTGATAATTGCTTAGTAAATCCTTCTACCTCAAATGCTTTAGTTGCAAATAAATCATTTTTCTTAGAATCATATAATTTTACAATTACATCAAAAACATCACGATAGCGATATTCTTTACTACTACGTGAAACTACTTGTTCAAATTCTACTGTTTTATGTTGCAATTTTAATTCATCACGCATAAAGGATTTAATAATATTTTTTACTTCTTTTTGACGTTGTTTTTTCTCTTCTTTTTTCTTCTTTTTTGCTGAAATGGTTGTAAAAATAAAAATTATTAAAACTACTCCTATAAGCGCTAACATTCATCATTGACTAGATAAATTTCCCATTTTTTATTCCTCTTTTTTGATTTATAAATTTTCCTCGATTACTGCTAATAGTTTAGTTGGACTCATCGGTGAAATTGTTAAAATTAAATTAACATCTTTTTTAATTACAAAATAAAGATGTGTTTTATTTACTCTAATATATTTAAAACTTTTTGTCTCTTCAATATCATAAGACTCATTAATCAATTTTAAACAATATTCACGTAATTGGATATCATTTAAGTCTTGCAATTTTAATCTTGTTCTAATCCTACCAATACTATGATAAGAAAATTGATAAGGGTTACGAAAATAGTAACTCATTTATTTACCACACCTACATTTATTATTAAATTTTTTAAACAAATAATTTACATTAAAAGTGTAAAAAAATTAAAATATACTATTAACAAAAAGCTAACACATTAATTATACTGAAAAAATAAAAAATATTATACAACATTTATGATTTTTGTTATAATTATTTTTGTTGTAATTAATCTATAAAACATGTTCAAAACAAAAAAGGAGAAAAAATGGCTAACATTGCATCACAAATTAAAAGAATTAAAACAAACCAAAAAAGAAATGAAATTAATAAAAGTTATAAATCTAAAGTTAAAACTGCTTTAAAAAAAGCTGAAATATCAATAAAAAACAAAGCAGAAAATGCTACAGTACTTGTTAATGAAGTATGTAGTTTAATTGATAAAGCTGTTGTTAAAGGCATTTATCACATTAATAAAGCTGCTCGTCAAAAATCTAAAATTATGACTAAATTAGCAAAAGCAAAATAACTATAATTTATTTTAAAAAGAGACACTATTAATAGTGTCTCTTTTTAAAATATAATTGATATTTTTAAACTAAATTTTTGTTTTAATAAAATACCAAATTCAAAAATTATTTAGCTAATAATGTAAAGTTAGAACTTGATGCTCTAATCTCAGCAAAAATTTTATTTTTTTGAAATTCATCTGATGTATCCATAACTATAAAAATACTAAAATTACTAATATCTAATTTATTACAATCAAATGTACTGTGAATTTTATAAATAGAAGCACCATTTTTAGTAATAATATTAATAATTTCGCTAATAGTACTATTATTAATTTTACCGTTAACTGAAAAAGGAACTCGTCGATGTGAACTAATTAAGGCACTATTAATAATTGTTCCTAATGTAGTAATATCAACATTGCCACCACTAATTACACAAACAACATTTTTATCTTTACCAATGATTTTATCTAATTTACCAGAAAGAATAGCAGCAACACTAACAGCACCACTACCTTCAGTTACAATTTTACATTTTTCTAATAAAAATAACATTGCTTGTGCAATTTCTTCTTCGCTAACAGTAATAACTTTATCAACATTTTTCTTTAAAATATTAAATGTTAATTCCCCTGTTTGTTTAACAGCAATTCCATCAGCAATTGAACTTTTACCTTGAATTTTAAATGGTTTTCCTTGTTTTAAAGCTTGATTATAAGAATCAACATTTTGTGCTTCAATACCAATAAATTTAATATTTGGATTTTTACTTTTTAAATAAATTGAAATACCACTTAAAAGTCCTCCTCCACCAATTGGAACTAAACAATAATCAATTTCTTTACCCATTGCATTCATTTGTTCATATATTTCCAAACCAATTGTACCTTGACCAGCAATAACAAAATTATCATCATATGGATGAACTAACGTTAACCCTTCTTCTTTTTCAAGTCTTAATGCTTCAGACATTGCATCATCAAACATATTACCACAAAGTTTAACAGTACATTTAGCACCACCAAATTCTTTAGTAGCAGCAATTAAACCCTTTGCTTGCTGTTCCTTTGATAAATTAAGAATTTTATTTAAAGCGCCTCTAATTTTAAAACTACCTGTTTTTTGTAAATTTTCTAACTTTAAAAATATATTATTACCAGAAAATGAAGAAAGTTTATCTGCTTTTATCAAACTTGTCTTACTAATTTTATCTTTAATTTTTGAATACGTTTCTTCAATTATTTCTTCACTTACTAAATTTTCCACAATGGTTCCTCCTGAGTTTCTATCTAATTTCTCAAATATAATTAATTATACAATATAATAACTTTTATTTATAAAACAACAAAAGTAATCATTAATAGTATATGATTTTATAATTAAATGGGATTTAAATTCATAAATGTTGATTTAAAGCAAGTGTTAAATTACTATACTAGATAATCACTATTCTCAAATCTATATTATATATACATGAAAAACAAAAATTAAAAAATATTTTTCCAAAATATTTAGAATTAATACTGTTTATTTTATTGTTACAAATTTCAATAATTGCTTTTTAACACTTAATTATAGTACAATCTAATGCAGGAGGTCTTATATATGGAAAATAATGAACAAAATAAGAAAAAAATAGATAAGTCTCGGCCACTAGTAGAAATTTTGAATCTAACAAAGGAATATAAAAATAAAGTAGCATTAAATAAAGTTAATTTAACTATTAATCCTGGCGATCGAATTGGAATCATTGGTGCAAATGGTAGTGGTAAATCAACTTTAAGTGAAATTATTGGTGGTATTCGTAAACCAACATCTGGTGAAATAATTCGTCAAGAACATCTGGTAAATGGTTTACAATTTCAAGAATCTAGATATCCGGCCGGAATATCTCTTATGGATATGATTAAATATTATTTACATACTTTTAATATTTCAATGAAAGAAGATGAACTATTAGAGTTACTGAAGACATATCAATTACTTGGAATTGAAAATAAGTTTATTCAAACACTTTCAGGTGGACAACAACAACGTTTAAATATTTTACTAGCTGTTATTCATGATCCTGATCTAGTTATTTTAGATGAAGTTTCCACGGGATTAGATATTGAAGTTCGTTCAGAAATTTTTGAATTCTTTAGAAAAAATATTATTGACAAAAATAAGACAATGATCTTAGTTACTCACAATATGAGCGAAGTTGAAGAATTTTATGAAAAGTATATTTACATTCATAATGGAGTTATAAAAGAAGCAGGAAATGTTAAAGATATTGTTAAAAAATATGGCTCAGTTCATAACTTTACATGAAAAATGTTTGATAAAAATAAAAAAGCTGATTTAAAAAAACAATATGAAGAAATAAAAAAAGAAAATGCTGAAATCAAAAAAAATAAGAAAAAAAATAAATGAATTCATAAAGCCAAAATGCCCGAAAAAAGTCGACCATTAATAAACTTAATGTTTAAATATTATTATCGAGGATTTTTTGTACCCTTCTTTCTAGTTTTATTTCCAATTCTAATGTTGTTCTTAGAAGGTTTTGCTTTTAAACAAATGGAAGGTGATACTGTAAAAAGTTTACATACTTTAGTTGGTTCAATTTCAATGTTACAACCAATGGCAGTAGGAATTTTCATTATTCCACAAACAATTGTTGAATTTAAAAATAGTGTTTTAATGAAGCGAATTGGAGCAACAAATATTAAACCAATTTTCTTTGTTTTTTCAGTTATGATAATTGGATTTTTCTTTATGATAGCAACATTCTTATGATCTTTATTATGAGTTGGAATTATGTTTGGTGGTACTTATGGGTGAAGTAATATAGTAACAGCAAATTTTATTGGAGAATCTATCCCATTTATTATCTTAATTTTCTTTTCATCAATGGGTTTAGGAATGTTATTAGCCTCAATTTTCAAATCAGTAACTGCTTTAGTTGCAGCATCAAATGTAATTTATTTTCCAGTTACACTTTTAAGTGGGGTATTTTTCCCGGCTGAGTTAATTAATAGTAGTCCTGTTTTAAAATACGCAACTTACTTTAATCCATTCAAATACGCTATGGATCCATTTATTCAAGCTTGAAGTGGAACAAGTTTTACTTTTACAACAACTTATGGAATATATCTAGGAGTTGCACTTGGATTGATTGGTATTTACACAATAGTTGCAAGTTCAAAATTACGTTGACAAGCATAATAAAACTAATAATTAAAAATAATAAAATTAAAAAGGACTTTTAGTCCTTTTTAATTTTATTATTTAAATAAATCACTATTACATCAAAATTTATGATCTTTTGTATCTTTTTTATTATCATTATCTAAACTATCATCAAAAAGTGATGGATCGATTTCATAGGGTTTACCACTTAAAGCATTATTAATAGCATTTTGATATTCCGAATTGGCTCTCATAATTTTATTACGATCAATTTTTGGATTAAGAATAGCAATAACTAGTATAATAGCAATTAGTAAAATTGCTGATGCTGCTGTAATATATGTTAATATTTGAAAAGCTTTAAAAGTTGCTAATCCTTTTAATCAGGATAAAGCATTAGGATTAATTTTGTCACCTTTATCTAAAAAAGAAGTAAATGTTCTTAATAATGAATCATCTGTTGTCATATAAAATAAATTTGAAATTGTATAAATTATTCAAAAAATTAAAATAACTATTAAAAAATATGATGTTCGATATAAATCACGACCTAATTTTGGTGGTTTTAAAATTGAATATAAAAAGCCTCCATTTAAAACTATTGTTGTAACAATAGTGAAAACTATAGTTTTTGATTGTTGTGCAAAATTATAATAAACGGGTGATGTACTATTATCTTTAATTTGAAAAGTACCTGCTATAAAATAAGTTAGTATATAAGTAGCTATTGCTAGCACTGTTGTTAATAAGAAAAAAGCTGATAATATTTTCTTTAAAAGTGGAATATATTTTGGTTTATTCATATAAGGGTAAAATTTAGGATTTGTGGCGGGATGTTGCGGTAATACACCTAACTTCGCTAAATTTGCTAAACTATTATTATCAAGATTATTAATATTTAAATTATTACCTAGATTCCCAATGCCACCAATATTAGGATTTGTATCAACATTATTATCAACATTCTGATTATTTGGAGTAACACTTGGCTTAACCTCAGTAGCATCATCACTAAAATTATTTAATGCAGTAATTTGATCATTTAATTCATTAAAAGTATTATTATCAAACTGTCTTATTCGTTCAAGACTTTCTTTTTCCACAGTCTTACAAATATTAGTAATTGTAACTATTAATAAGTTACGCTCTTCAAGAATTTCAATACGATTTTTAGGAGAACTTTTAGTAATACTCAAACTACGATTTACCAAATTAGAAATTAACTGCAAAAATTCTATTGCATACTTTTTATCTTTTAATTCTTTTAGTTCTTTTTCAAGAAAAAATAAATTAGAAATTTGTAATTCTAAAATTTTTAAAAGTTCTTCATTAGCAAAAATAGATTTTCTAACAATTAAATTATTTAAACTGTTATATATAGTACTTGATATTTCATAGTATAATGCAACATTTAAATCTTCTTCTGAGTACACTTTTTCGGTTTTTTTCTTTGTAACTCTTTTTACTTTTGGTTTAACCAATGTAATGTCACTATTTTCTTCTACTAACTTTTTTTCTGTAACATCAATATTTTTATTACTTTTCATTATATGTATCACCTCTTGAGTTTAAAACATCTATAATTATATACTAAATATTCAAAAAAAATAAATCAATTGCAATATTTTTATTAAACTTTCCTTTTTTGATATTGTAATCTAATTCATATAATTTTAACAAAATATTATTAATATTTAAATTAATATTTAAATATTGTTCTAATATTTTTACTTGAAACTTGGAAATATTTAATATATTGGAAATATCTTCATTACTTTTTTTTTGTTTAACTAAAATTTTGATATCTCTAATTAATTCTAATTGATATACAAGAATATTAATCAATTTAATTTTATCATAATTAATAACATTATAATAGTTATATTGTGTTCAAAAATTGTTATAATCTTTTTTTAATATATATTCAACAGTTTTAAAAATATTTGTTTCAAAATATTTAGGAACCACCTCAATAATAATATCTGAAGTTATTTTTTTTCCAATTAACCTTAATTTTGATAACTCATTTAAAATAATACTGACATCATTTGGCAAGTATTCTAAAAGAAAATTAGTTACTTCTTGAGTAATGTTAACTTTAAAACTATTGCAAACTTTATTAATTAATAATAATAATTGTGATTTTGTATAATTTTTAATTTTGATAATATTAAATTGTTGAAATTCTCTACTAATTTTAAAATCAACATTTAAACTTTTAATAATTATCATTGTTTTTTGATTATGATTAAGCAAAGCATTAACAAATTTTTTTTCTTTAATATATTTTTGCCATAAATTACTGCTATCATTAATTACGATTACTTTATTTTCTTCAAATATACTCATAATTTGAATTTCATTAATAATATTAACAATTGTATCCTCTTGTAATTCATATAGATTATAATCATAATTTTCTTTTTTATGATTTTTTTTAATTAATTGTTCAATATTTTTTCTTACTAAATACTCATCTTGACCATGAACAATATAAACCATGTTTCCAACCTCACAAAATTATTAATATATTTTATGTTAATGTTATAATATCATAATGTTTCATATATAATCACACTTTTATTTTTTCCTCAATAATAAACTTTTTTAAGATTATTCAATGTTTCAATATTCGGAAAACACTTTCGTTTTTGATAATATTCCAAATTTGAACTTTTATCTTATATACTAATTGTTATATCTAATGTTTTAAAACATTATCACTTTTCAACTAAATTATAAAGATCTTCAGCAACTGCTTGATGCACTAATGTTGTTAGATGAACTTCATCAAAGAAGAAATAATTATTTAATGTTTCTTTTGTTGAACCATTAACATATGTTGCTGTAACAGCACCATCTAATGCCATATGAGCATAATCAGATTCAATTGCATTTTGAGTAATATTTTTTCCTTCTTGTTGAAATATCAACTCATATTTACTTAATTTTTCTCTTAAACTAAATCTTCTAATAAAATTAGGATAATTAGTTGTATATAAAGATATCTCATGATTTCAAAGTGTTTTATAAGCATCAGATAATTGTTTTGCTAAAACTTGCGATTTAGTTCCATAATATTTTGGGACAAGACTAAAATCTGGAACATCAGTAGCAACAATATGTTGAATGCCTTTATTAATTAATTCTTGAATTATATCTCCTTCTTTTATAATTGCATTATAAATAATATCAAGTCCTTTATAATAGTTACCACTATCAATAGCAGCCAACATATCATTATTTCCTGATTCAAGAAAGACTAAATCATCACTTTGTAAATTTTGATGTTGAGATAATAAAGCAGCCATTTGATGTTGAAGGCTAAAACGATTTGAATAAAATTCTCCTGTTCATGAATCATTTTCAGCTGCAACAGCGCCTCCAACCGCATAGTTATTACCAAATTGTTCATAAGTTGCTGCATCATTTAAAATCGTATATTTTCATCCTGCTTGTAAGTTTAAATGTAATTTATTAGCTAAAATTTCAGCTGCAACCTTACCATTGCTGAAAGAGCGATTTAAATAATATGGATCTCCTAATTCTACTTGAGCGACTCATAAAGGTGCTAATGGTGATTTTTGGACAAAGTCACTCCCAGCTCCAACAAAACTACCAGTATCAGAAAGACTATCACCAAGAACGTATAATTGATGATAATCAGTAACTGTTTTTTCTGCCTTGCTATTGGATGTAATAGTAGTTATTAACATTGAAGGTAACAACAAAATTTTTAATAAATGATTTATTTTTTTCATATTTTTTCCCCTTTTGTTTTAATTATATATTTTTTAGCTTTCTTTTCTAAAAAGTAATTTTCTTTTAATTATTCAATACTTTTACTAAATACTCATATTGAACATGAATAATATAAATACTATTTCTAATCTCACAATATTATTATATCAGTTTATATTAACGTTATAATATCATAATGTTTCATATATATTCTTATAATCACAGTTTTATTTTTTCCCGAATAATAAACTTGAGCATTAATTTTTTTAAGATTATTCAATGTTTCAATATTGGGAAACTGTCTTCGTTTTTGATAATGTCCGGAAATTAATGCTAGTTCTGAATTAAGAGTTTTTAAAAAACTAATAGTTGATGAAGTTTTTGAACCATGGTGAGGAACTTGTAAAATATTAATTTTACTTAATACATGGGTGTTAACTAATAAATTTTCGGTTTGTTCTTCAATATCACCAGTAAATAAAATTTTATAATTATAAACTTTTAATAACAAAACTAAACTTTTATTATTTTCAGAAACATATTGCAAATTAAAACCATAAACTAAATTATGAATTGGATTAAAACCATCAATAACATATTGCGATAATTGATTGATATTTTCATAAATTTTATCTATTTTTAAGTTCATTTTCAAAAATCCAATATTACTAATATGATCTAAATCATGATGAGTTAAAAATACTGCTTTTAAACTATAAATTCCTTTTGCTGAAAGATAATTATAAATAGTTGGATTATTTGGTTTTAAATCTTCTGTGCCCGAATCAATTAAAATAGCAGATTTATTATAAGGACTAGTTATTAAAAAACTCATAGCACTACCAACATTAATCATTGTTAATTCATAATAAGGTTTAATAATACTATTCATTCATAATGTTGAAAGTAAAACAAAATTAATAATAATAACTGTTAACATTCTTCAATTAAAATATCGTCAACAGTTATAAATAACTATTAAAATTAAAAAATAAAGTTGTAAAATTCAAATTTCAATTTTAAAAGTCGGAATTCAAATATTACTCATATTTATTAACTTAATAATAATAATTAAAAAATTTAAAATTGGAGAAACAAAAAAACTTAAAATTGAATTTAAAAATAAATTTAAAAATAAAATAACATCACAAAAAATAATGATTGGTGTAAAAAATAATAAATATGCAACAGTTAATAAACTAAAACCATGATTTATTTGTCACTGAATAAGAATAGTGAATAAAAATAAAACAAAATTAATCAATAACATTCTAATCCAATAACTATATTTTTTAAATTTATTATTAATAAATAAAATCAAAAAAGTAATACCAAAAGAAAGTTGAAATCCTAAAAGATAGAATTGTAAAGGTCATAAATAAAGACAACAATAAGCACTAAAACTAAGAATAGAAATTGGATGAATAATTTTTTTATTAAATTTTAAAATACAACTAAAAATTAAAAAAAATAATGCTTTCATTGCTGCAATAGATCAATTAAGTAAATATAAATAAAAACATAAAATTACAAAGCAAATTAAAAGTTTAATTAATTGATTTTTGATAAATCAAAAACTTTTTTTTAAAAAAACAAAGAAAAAATTAATGTGTAAACCACTAACAACAATAATTGGAGTAATACCAAACTTATTAAAAATGGTAAAAATAGATTTGTTTTCTTCAGTTTGCTGACCAAATAATAATAATAATTTAGTTCAAGTTTTAATTTCCTTTGGAAAAGTATTTATATAATTAAAAAAAATAGTTCTAAGAGTTTTTCCAAAAACAACTTTTACTTTATTTCCATTAACTACTATTTGTTTATTAACATTATTAGCATTTAAAAATAATTTAAAATCAAACTCATAAAAATTATTAATAGTTTTTAAATCTTTAGTTTGACCTTTAAAAATAAGTGTATCATCTAATTGGGCATTAATAGTATACTGCATATTATTAATATAATAATGTGATAATAAATAATATTTTTCTCATCCTTCTTGTACTATCAAATAATTTGGATAGGTTTCTACTACTTTCAAATTAACATTTTCAATATTTATATGTTCATCTTTTTTAAAGTTAATATTAACTAAGGAAGTAAAAGTAAATACTAATAATAAAAAGAAATACTTATAAAATGATTGCTTTTTAAAAAAAATATAATACAAAATAATAATTATTATTAATAATAAAACTAAACCACTAAATATCGTAAAACTTGATAAAAAGAAAACTAAAAATATTAGAAATAAAACTAATAAAGCATGATAAGTAAACATCATTAAAAACTAATAAATTTATGCATCAATTGTATATATTTTCTTTTTGTGGTTATTAATAATTTTTCTAAATTCTCTAACAATTGTTTTGCATTTAAATTTTTTTTATTAAATAATAATAATACTTTTTTGGCATCTTGACTATTTAAACCTAAATTAATTAAAGGCTCTAAAGTAATAGTATAATGGGAATAATATTTAATAGCATTATTTCTTGGTGATAATATTAATTTATAATTTTCACTAATATTTTGATTTAGATTTAATGCCAAAATGTCAAAATAAACATTAGAAATATTCAAAGTATTAATTAAATTAATAATACTTATTTTTGAATTAAGAATTTTAACATAATATTTATTTCGTATACATAAATCTTCTCTAATTGGTAAATGTTCTTTAATTTCAACAGTAATAGTAATAATTTTTGTATCATTTTTTTCCTTACTAACTATTTCATTTTCATTAAAATTTTTAATCAACTTTAATACAACTAATCCATTACTTGCAAGAAAAAGAATTGTCAATGTTATAATTAATAATCTCATTTAATTTCACCTCAATAATTATTAAAAATGAGATAAGCAATTTCCTTTTTTTATTTTTTTAATATGCTGAGTTATACTTGTAAGTGCAAGTAAATAAAATTGCAAAAAATTCTCATATAAAAATTTCATAATGCTAAATTTAGTTTAGAAAAAAGTAAGGAGTTTTTATATGAGTTATAAACATCTTGGCATAGATGAAAGGATTTATATTGAGAATCAATTGAAATTTAAATTTAAAATTAGTGAAATAGCTAAAAATCTTAATCGAAGTATTAGTACTATTATTCGAGAAATTAATAGAAATAAAGATAATAATCATTATTTTTCATTAATTGCACAAAATAAAGCTGAAAATCGAAAACAATCACATATTAGTTTTCATAAGTTTAAAAATAAGAATTTAGTAAAATATGTACAACAAAAATTACTATTAGGTTGATCACCTGAACAAATTTATGGCAGAATTAAAAATTTTCATAAAGAGTGAGTTATTAGTTTTAAAACAATTTATACTTGAATTTATTTTGGAATGCTTGATAAAGTTACTAGTAAAAATTTAAGAAGAAAAGGTAAAAAACGAAAATCTAAAGAAAATCGTGGCAAGTTTAATGGTAAATCAATTAAAGAACGAGATATAAATGTTAATGATCGTATAACACTTGGTCATTGAGAAGGAGATACTATAGTATCATCACGAGGTAAAAGCAAATCATGTTTAATAACTTTAGTTGAAAGAGTATCACGATTTACTTTAGCAATATTAGTTAAAAACAGAACTACTAAAGTTATTAATAAAAATGTTAGTTATTATTTATCAATTCTTCCTAAAAACATTGTTAAAACTATTACTTTTGATCGTGGCAAAGAATTTTCAAATTGACAACAACTTGAAAAAAATTTAGATATAAAAATTTATTTTGCCAATCCATATTCACCTTGACAAAGAGGTACTAATGAAAATACTAATGGTTTAATTAGAGAAAAATTTCCTAAAAAATTTATTTTTTCAAAAACTAATAAAAATGAAGTTCATAAATTTATATTGTCTTTAAACCAAAGACCAAGAAAAATACTAAATTATCTTTCACCAATCGAATATTTGGATAGAAAAATAATTTAGTTGCACTTACCTTTACAATTTAGCATATAATAAAATAAAAAAGATAATTCAAAGGCTGATAATAATGACAAAAATAAAAACTGATGGTAAGAAATGAGAAAATAATTTTATAAAAATAATTAAAAATAAAACATTTATTAAATGATGCAAATATAATTCTATTATATTAATATTAGGAACTTCATTAATACTAAATATTATTTATATCCCAAAATTCTTAAATGGTACTACTAATCAAAATAGTATTACTACTAATATTGAAATTACAGCTATCAACGGCAAGGAAACTATTCTTGAAAAAACTAATTATATTACTACTTTTAATACACTTGGTAATTTATTAAGTGCTTGTTCTAATGATTTTACTGTTGAAAAAAGTCAATTGGGAAGATTTTTGGTTGCTGTAAAAGGTAAAAAAGGTACTCAAGAAGATAAAAAATTTTGATACATTGAGCATTGAAATGGTAAAGAATTTATTGATTTTTCAGTAGGTATTGATGATATTAAATTGGAAAATAATGAAATTTTTCAACTTGAATTAAAATAAAAGTTTTTTTATAATTCTTTAATCTTGGCATTGATTAATTTTTTTTGATTTTGATACTTTTCTAATTTCTGCTTTTCTATTTCAACTTTTGTTGGTGGTGCCTTTGCTAAAAATTGTTGGTTATTTAAAATATCTTTACTACGTTTTATTTCATTTTCAATATAAACTAATTCCCCTTTTAATTTTGCTAATTGTTCTTCTTTATTAAATAAATTTGAAACATTAATTTCTATTACTGCTGAATTAATAATTTTAATTATTTTATTATTAACAGACAACGGACTATCACTAATAGTAACAATTTGACTATTAGTTAATTGTAATAAATAAGGATTTAAAGTATTTTTTTCTACTTCAAAAAAAGAATTAGTCGTATTGATATGAATAGTTAACGGTAATTTTAAAGATAAATTAAGTTCTTTACGAATTTCTCGAATATTACCAATAATTTCAATTAATATTTCAACAAATTGTGTTACAACTTTTGTTTTTTCCATAACTTTAACTTTAGGAAACTTATTTGTTAAAATGCTATTTTTATACCCCATTTCTTCATAAATTGCTTCTGTAATAAAGGGAATAAAGGGATGAACCATAATAATAATTTGCTGTAAAACATAATATAATGTTTGTAATGAGTTACTTTGTTGCTCTTGATTTTGTAAATTAACTTTATTTAATTCAATATATCAAGAACAATATTTATTTCATATAAAATTTGATAGTGCTTTAACTACTAAAACAAATTCATATTTTTCCATATATTGCTCTACATAAATAATCAATTGATTAAGTTCTTGTAAAATTCATTGATCAATAAATGATAACGAATTATTATAGACAATATTTTCATCCAATTGAAACTTATCATCAATATTCATTAGTACATAACGTGCAGCGTTTCATAACTTATTATTGAAATTTCAAGCTGACTCAACTTTAGTAATACTAAATCTTAAATCTTGACCGGGAGCACAATTGCTAACTAAAAAGTAACGTAAAGCATCCGCACCATACTTTTTAATAACTTCCATTGGATCAATTCCATTATTTAATGATTTTGACATTTTTCTACCTTGTTCATCACGAATTAAACCATGAATTAAAACATTAGTAAATGGTTTTTGATTAGTAAATTTTCAACCCATAAACAGCATTCGTGCAACTCAAAAAAATAAAATATCATAAGCAGTAACTAATACTGATATTGGATAATATTTTTGCAAATCAACATTTTTTTGTGGTCAACCCAAGGTTACAAAAGGTCATAAACCGCTAGAAAATCATGTATCTAATACGTCTGATTCTTGAATATAATCGTTAATTGGTGATGGTGGGTTATTATCAACATAAATTTTCTTAGTTTTTTTATGATATCAAACCGGAAGCGAATGACCCCATCACAATTGACGGGAAATACATCAATCTTGAATATTATTTAATCACTGCAAAAGTTGTTGTTCAAATAATATTGGATGAAAATCAATCTTTGTTTTCTTATTTTTTTGTTTATCAATAATCATTTCAACTAATGGTTTCATTTTTATGAATCATTGTTGTGATAAATATGGTTCAATAATAGCGTTACTTCTTTCTGAATAACCAACTTGATGAAGATAGTCTTCAACCTTTACAACTAAATTTTCTTTTCTTAATTGTTCAACTAATTGTTTACGACATACCATTCGATCTTGATTAATATATGATTGTGCTAATTCATTCATAGTTCCATCAACATTCATACAAATAGGCATTGCTAAATTGTGACGTAATGCAATTTCATAGTCATTAGCATCATGAGCCGGTGTACATTTCATAGCACCCGTTCCAAAATTCATATCAACATAATCATCAGCAATGACTTTAATTAACATTTTATTAGCCGGATTAATAACCATTTTACCAATAAATTGTAAATAACGTTTATCTTTACTATTTACAACTATACACTGATCAGCAAACATTGTTTCTGGTCTGGTAGTAACAATAGTAATAAATTCACTACTATTTTCTATAAAATATTTTAAATAATACATTTTTCCTTTTGTTTCATGATAATTTACTTCAATATTAGAAATAGCGGTTTTTAATTCTGGATCTCAATTTACTATCTTTTTTCCTCGATAAACTAAACCTTCTTTATATAACTTTACAAATACTTCATTAACTGCTTGCTTAACATTTTCATCTAAAGTAAATACTTCATGCGAATAATCTAATGCTAAGCCAAGTTTTGCTCACTGTTTTCTTATGTTTTGTGCATATTCTGTTTTTCATTTTCATGCTTGTTGTAAAAATTTATCTTTACCTAATTCTTGCAAATTAAGTTTTTGTTCTTCTTTAATACGTTGTGCAACTTTAACCTGAGTAGCAATGCCAGCATGATCCATACCGGGTATAAATAAAGTATTAAATCCTTGTAAACGTTTATAACGAATTAATAAATCTTGGATAGTACTATCTCAAGCATGACCTAAATGTAAAAGTCCGGTTACATTGGGTGGTGGTAAGATAATAGAAAATGTAGGATTAATAGAACTAACATTTGCCTTAAATAATCCAGATTTTACTCATTGTTGATAACGATCCTTTTCAATTTCAATATGATTATATTTTTTGTTTAAATTTCTATTCATTTGTTATACTCCTTTTTAAAATAAAAAAACATTCCACAAATAGGAACGTTTTTTAACGCGGTACCATCCTAATTCATTTACAAAGTAAATGCACTTAATTATTATTTAAATTACTAATAATATAAGTTACCTTCAAATTAAACTTGCTTAGTTTACAGCAACCACTAAGTCTCTAAATTACCATTTAATTTTACTCTTTTATATTTTAAATTAATTATGTATTTTATTTTACATTGTTAATTTTAAAAAACAAGACATTTGAGAAAAGAAAAAATCTAAATATTAAAATTATCTTTTTTAAAAACAGGAGTTGATGTTTTCATAGACTGCATGCAGTCTAATTTATTTTTTATATTTTGATCAAAATCACACAATAAAGGAGTATCATCTTTTTTTATTGTCTTTTTTTGATATGCTTGTTTTTCTAATAATTTTATTTTTCTTTGTTCTGGTGTTAAGTTATTTCATCATTTTTTTGCCTCATTTTTAACAACTTCTACTTGTTTGGGGGTTAAAGTATTTCATCATTGTTTTGGATTTTTGATTATTTGTTCTCTTTGTTGATTAAATCAATCAATAACTTTTTGATAATCTTCCTTTAAAATTGATTCTTCATGTATTAAAACTTCATCTAAAATACTAGATAATATTTCACTATCCTCTAATATCTTTTGTTCATCATTTATAGCTTTTGATTTTGACTTATCAAAATCAATAAAAATTTCTTTTATTTTAATATTTTTTCACTTTTCAATATCATCTCTTTTATTAAAAATTGCATGAGGTATATTAATTTCATAATCATAAAAAAAGTTTTTTTATTTCATGCATAAGTGAATCCTAATTTTTCATAAAATTCACCGACAGTAACATTAGTTGGATCTGATAATAAAATAAGGTTTTCGATATTATTGCTATGACATATCTCAAAAATTTTGTAAATAAGTAAACTACCATATTGTTGCTTACGATATTTTTCTTCAATAAATATACTTTCTAAAATAGCTTCTTTTTTTTCTAAATCAATAATAAGTAATGCGTCACCAATTTTATTACTAAATTCATCAATTAATAATAAACTTTTTATACTTGGATTATTTAAATTATTAGTAATAATAACTTCTCTGCCGTTTGCCATATTTTAACTTCTTTCTAATAAATTCAATATAAAACTTGACTTTAAACGCAATAAACCTAATATATAATATTTTTTTAATTAAATTAATTTAATTAAAACAAAAAAACTAAATAGGTAAAACTATCTATACTAGTAATTAACAGTTATTAAATTAATTTAATAATATCATAAAATATCTTTTTTTTAAAAAAACAAATTGTATGCAAAAAATATATTATATAACTTTTTTATTACATTTAACCTTACTAATAACATAAAATTTTTTCCTAATATTTATATATTTTTATTTCTATCATAAACTAAACACTTATTGCATTTATTTTTAAATGACTTAAAATATAAATTAACTTCTTAAACTTAAGAAGTTATTGGGGAAAAACAAAAAAGGAGATCTTAATGAAAATATTAATCAAAACATTAAGTGTTTTAACACTTGCAACAACCACAGGTAATTTAACTAGTTTCTTAAACACTATCAAACAAAATACTAATATTACACAAAATAAAATACAACAAGATACAATTTATATTGACAAAACAGGAACAAAAGTAGAAACAAATAAAAAAGATTTATCAAATATAGATAGTAAAGAAATTATTCAAATCGGATTTTTTGAAAATGGAATTAGAGAAATTCAAGCTGTTAAAATGCCAAGAATAGTTGAAAAAGTACCAGATCAATTACCAACAAAAATTACTTCTTTAAGTAATATGTTTGCTGATAATCTAACATTTGATCAAAACATATCTTCTTGAAATATATCAAATATAGTAGATATGAGTTATATGTTTTATGATGCAAAAAAATTTAATCAAGATATTTCAAAGTGAAATACTTCAAAAGTAACAAATATGATGGGAATGTTTTGAAATGCAAAAAAAATTAATCAGAACCTTTCAGCATGAAATGTAGAAAAAGTTAATAATTTTGATCTTTTTGCTACTAATTCAGGATTTGATAGCCGAAGTAAATGACCAAAATTTAAGTATCATTAATTTTTAAAAATAAATCAAAACAAGCCTAATTAGGCTTGTTTATTTTGTAAATATTTTTTAAAATTTAAATAATTTCTTTATAAACAAATATTTTTTCTTATTTACTTATTTACGTCGATATTTATAAGCCATAATTGCTCCAAATATTAATGCTCCAATTCAAAGTAAACTAACTAAAATCGGTATTCAGTAATTATCAAAAAGTGCTGCATTGATTAAATCATTTGGAGTACCATAATTATTTCATCCTCTATTCATAATAGAAACGGGATAAGAAAAAGGAATAATTTTAGCAATAATAACTAAAACTGGTTGTCCTTTAATGGCTACATACGGAATATATTGACCCGATAAAAATGATGTTGGCAAATATAATAATAAAGCAAAAGCATTAGCAATTTTAAAATCAGAAGCAAGAATACCAACCATTATTCCTACTGCTGAACACATAATTGATGAAAGCAGAATTGCTAGTAATATATAACCTCAATTAATTAGTTCTCAATTAATCTGATTATGATATAAAGCTGCACCAATTCCTAATGTTCAAAAACTACCAATAAAAATTAAAATAACATGAAATATTAAAATACTACTAATAAATTGTCATGGTTTTAATGGTGTTGCACCAATTCTTTTAATAATTATTGATTGTTTAAAATCAGAATATGTCATTGATAAAGTAACAATTCCTAATACTGGTGAAGCTGACATCACTAACCCCGGTAATACTGTTTGTGCAGCATTTGGGTTACCAGGTGTTAATACAGCAAGTAAAATTGTTAACATAATAATAGGGAAAATAAAGCCAAAGAAAATACTATGGAAAGATTTCTTAAAATAACCAAATAATAATTGAAACATTGCTAGCATTATTTTTTTTCCTTTCTCGTAGTTATTTCTAATGATATTTCTGTTTTTTCTAAATAATATTTTAATAATGAACCATGTTTTTTAGTAACTTCAACAACAGTAGTATCATCAATAATTTGACCATCCTTTAAAAAAATAATACGTTTACATAAAGCTTGGATTTCATCTAAGTTATGACTAACTAAAATTAAAGTAATGTTATTCAAACTAATTTGTTCTTGTAAAAAATTAATAATATCAATTCTTGTTTTAACATCTAAACCAGTTGAAATCTCATCACCAATATAAATTTTTGGTTGATGAAATAATGATAAAAATAAATTAACTCTTTGTCTTTGACCACCCGATAAACTATTTACTTTACGTTTGTATAATTCTTTTAATTGAAACTTATCTAACATACTATTAAAAATTTCGGGTTTTATTTTATCTAAATAAATTTTATGATAAAAATTTATTAATTCTTTAACTGTTATAAAATTAGGATAAACTTGATCTTGAAAATTTATTCCAACAACATATGGAATATCTTTTTTATTAAAGTTATATTCAATTTCTCCTGTACTTGCATTTTTAGTATTACTAATAATCTCACATAATGTGGTTTTACCAGCACCATTAGCACCAAAAATAGCAACAGAACTACCACTCTCAATTTCTAAATTAATAGGTCCCAGTACAACATTACCATTATATGACTTAGTAATATTTTTAACCTTAATTACTTTCATAATTGCTTCCTTTCATATTATTTTAAACTTTATAAATAAGTATAGCATTAAAAAAATCTAATTTTATATCATAACAGCCAACATTTTTTAATTAAAATCTTTTTTTAATATGCTAAATTGTAAAGGTAAGTGCAACTAAATTATTTTTCTATCCAAATATTCGATTGGTGAAAGATAATTTAGTATTTTTCTTGGTCTTTGGTTTAAAGACAATATAAATTTATGAACTTCATTTTTATTAGTTTTTGAAAAAATAAATTTTTTAGGAAATTTTTCTCTAATTAAACCATTAGTATTTTCATTAGTACCTCTTTGTCAAGGTGAATATGGATTGGCAAAATAAATTTTTATATCTAAATTTTTTTCAAGTTGTTGTCAATTTGAAAATTCTTTGCCACGATCAAAAGTAATAGTTTTAACAATGTTTTTAGGAAGAATTGATAAATAATAACTAACATTTTTATTAATAACTTTAGTAGTTCTGTTTTTAACTAATATTGCTAAAGTAAATCGTGATACTCTTTCAACTAAAGTTATTAAACATGATTTGCTTTTACCTCGTGATGATACTATAGTATCTCCTTCTCAATGACCAAGTGTTATACGATCATTAACATTTATATCTCGTTCTTTAATTGATTTACCATTAAACTTGCCACGATTTTCTTTAGATTTTCGTTTTTTACCTTTTCTTCTTAAATTTTTACTAGTAACTTTATCAAGCATTCCAAAATAAATTCAAGTATAAATTGTTTTAAAACTAATAACTCACTCTTTATGAAAATTTTTAATTCTGCCATAAATTTGTTCAGGTGATCAACCTAATAGTAATTTTTGTTGTACATATTTTACTAAATTCTTATTTTTAAACTTATGAAAACTAATATGTGATTGTTTTCGATTTTCAGCTTTATTTTGTGCAATTAATGAAAAATAATGATTATTATCTTTATTTCTATTAATTTCTCGAATAATAGTACTAATACTTCGATTAAGATTTTTAGCTATTTCACTAATTTTAAATTTAAATTTCAATTGATTCTCAATATAAATCCTTTCATCTATGCCAAGATGTTTATAACTCATATAAAAACTCCTTACTTTTTTCTAAACTAAATTTAGCATTATGAAATTTTTATATGAGAATTTTTTGCAATTTTATTTACTTGCACTTACAAGTATAACTCAGCATATATTTAATTTTAAGTAACATTTTAAATGTTACTTAAAATTTTTATTTGAATACAAAATGCCTTCAGTTCCTGCAGCATATAAAGTGTTTTCTGAATTAATTGTTAAGGCAAGAATATGTTCATTATCATTATCTATTCCTAACATATTATAAAAAGTA
Organism: Spiroplasma endosymbiont of Thecophora atra; assembly: GCF_964019735.1. Classification (NCBI taxonomy): domain Bacteria; kingdom Bacillati; phylum Mycoplasmatota; class Mollicutes; order Entomoplasmatales; family Spiroplasmataceae; genus Spiroplasma; species Spiroplasma endosymbiont of Thecophora atra. Next base: position 1,164,291 of record NZ_OZ026464.1, read on the forward strand.
GATGATTTTTTTACTTTTTTATATATTTGATTTGAATCAACACCAGCAAACAAAACACCATCTCTATCAATAATTAATCGTTTAATTTCATGACCTGTATTTAAAATTTTAGAATACATTCCACTATTAATTTGATAAATATTACCATTATCAGAACCAGCAAAAATAGTTCCAATAGTATCTACGACTAAACTTTTTATTGATCCAGCATCATTTTGTTCTTTAATTAATTGAAAATCATTTACACCATTACTTTTATAAATTTTACCATGATTATTAGCTCCAGCAAAAACAGAACCATCTTCACCTATTGCTAAACTATTAATATAATCATGTGTTCCTAACATATGATTAACGTTACTATTTTTATCAATGCTATATACACCATCATCATTTCCAACATAAACAATGCCGGTTTTTTTATTAACTGCTAAAGCTCATATTCAATTTATTGAATCTGGCAATAAAATTTTTTCAAATTTATGTATTCCATCACTTTTATAAACAGAACCAGAATCAGTTCCAACATAAACATTATCTTCATTATCAATTACTATATTTCTGGCAGTTTTACCAGCATCTAATCCTTCTATTAAAGTTTCTACTCCTGTAGTACTAAGTTTATAAACTCTATCTTCTTGTGTTCTAAAAATATTACTTTGTGAATCAACACCCAAAGCATAAATTTTTTCATTTGCTATTTTTTTATTTAATAAAACAGATGAATCAGATAAATTATGAAATGTAATAGATTCCAAATTTATATCATAAGAACTACCACTAGCACAAAACTGAGAAGAATTATGACCTGCATATTGACAATAAATATTATTATCATCATGCCATATACATAAATATATATGAATTCGATTTTGAGCCATAAAAATTCAAAAATTATTTTCAAACTTAAAATTAAAAGTATCATTATTTAATACTACAGGATCATTAAATGGAGGAGCAATATACTCAGGAATAGATTTATTAATTTTATTAGTCATTAAACTTAGATTATTGTTAATAACAGGACCATTAGAATTAGTTAATTTAATATAAGAATTATTAAATGAAAGGCTAGGTCATAATAGACAAAATTCTTCTCATCTTTTTGCATATTTTGTTCAATTAATTAAAGTGTAGTTTTCTGATTTAAAATCTTCTCAACTATTAGTTCCATCAAATGATTGAGAATTAAATATATTAATATTTTTACTTAAATTCGTATTATTAAATTTATGATAATAAATTTCAATTAAATTATTATCTTTATCAAAAATATAATTAATTGAATAATCTCTTGCATCTTTAGAAAAGGGCAATTCATTAATTAGTTTATAAACTTTTTCTTTATCAACAATTAAATTAATAATCTCATTAGTTAAACTTTTATTAAAACTATTTTTAATACTAATTTTACTAATAAAATCCTTTCCTAAACTATCAGCTACACCTTTAGTAATTTTATTTTCGTGTACTGCTTTAACAATATAGTATAAACCTAATGTTTCATTTAGATTATTACTGTGTTCAACTTTATCAGCACCTACTTGATTTGAAATATCAATATGACTATTTAATCCTCCAAATTGAATATATTGTCAATCATTATTATCACCTTCAAAATAATTATTATCATAAATACTTTCATTAGATATATTTTTTTTATCTTTAGTTTTTGTCACTTTTTTATAGTTAATCATTTCTTGTTTTGTATTTTCAATATTTAACTTATCCTTTTCTAAAATAAGTGTAGAATCATAATTTAAATTACCATCATTATCAACAAAAAAACTTCTCTAGCATTAATATCATTGCTCAACTTATAATTAGCATGATTTGTATCATAACTGTAAAATTTTTGATCTAAATCTGATTGATTCGTAATTCAATTACTATTTATTAAATAATTATATTGATTATTAAATAAATGAGTTAAGGGCTCATTTGTTGATTCTTTTTTTGGTAGTAAGGAATTTTTATTAACAACATTATTATCCGTTTTATTACTATCAATATTAATAATGTTACTTGTGAAAAGTAATGATGCTAAAATACTTATTGTAAATATACTTAATATTTTTTTCATAATTTTGCCCTCCTAAGAAATAGAACGACAAAATGGTTTAATATTTGATTTAACTTCATCATAAATTGAATCGGTATTTATTTTTTCATATATAGGTTGTTCTTCTACTTTTTTTGTAATATTTGATAGTTTAATTTCATTAATTTCTTCTGTCATTACTTTCATATTATTTTCACTTGTTTTATTTCTTGGTGGTAATTGTGGAGGAACATTATTACCAACTGAACTCAATGAAGTTGTTTCATCTTTTACATTTTCATAAATAAATTTTTCAAAAATAGCTTTTTCTTTTATTTCTTCATAAATATGATCATCTTGATTAAAATATAAAGGATTATCAATTGAACTATTTTGATAATTTAATAACATTTTAATAGTATTAAATAAAAAAATATTATCTTCTTTTAGTTTTTTCATCTCTTCTTCTATATAAAGAATTTCTTTTCTTATTTTTTGTAATTCTTTATTTTTCTTTTTAAAGTACTTTTTAAGATACTTATTATAAAATTTTCTTATAAACTTTAACATTTTCTTTCTCCTTCTTATAAAAAAATAAAAAAATGTTAAAACAATCATGCTTTTTTTATTTTTTTATTATTTCTTAATTTCTTTTTTAATTCCAAAATGATTTTATTAGTTCTGGTGTTATTACTATTTTTATATATTTACTTAAACTTATTTTTTAAAATTCTTTCAAAAAATAAAAATTTCTTATAATAAAGGTATGTCAAAATTTTTAATGTCCGTATTTATTTCGTTATTTAAAATTTAATTATTATAAAAGTTTAATTATAACTAAAAATAAAAAAATCATTACTTCTACCATCCTCTAAAATCACACCAGTAACTATAATAATTGTATATTAAATACAATAAAAATAAAACGATAAATATGAATTTATTTGCTAAAATATAATAGAATTTTTTTAACATTTTTTAAACAGAGTTATTAAAATAAATCTATTATTAAAAAGGGATTTTTATATTATCCATGTGGTTCAAATGTCGGATGAGGTACACTTTCTACTTTAGAATTAATAATATTTTTATTTCAAGGAATTATTTTATAAAATACATAAGCACAAATAAAATCAGCTGATTTACTTAAACACGAAATCATAATTACCATTTTAATACTTAAGTCAGTTCACTGCAATAAAGCAAAAGTAATAAAAATATCAATAAATCAAATTAAAAATAGATCAGCAATACTAATAATTAAAGTATAGCCACCAGCATAAAGAAAACTAAATAATGGTTGCATCATATTAATGAAAAAATAAGTTACTGCTGAAAAAGCCATATATCAAACTGCAAGTTTCATAGCATTATTAGATAAATTTGGAAATAATACTTTTGGAACTCAAAAAGCACTACCCAAAATAATTAAAGCAATAACAGTTGAAATAGCAAAACTCAATTTTAATATCTTCTTAGCATTTTCTTTAGCCAGTACTAGTTCTCCTGAACCTAACTTGCTACCAACAGCATAGCCAACTAAAGCATTATATCCCCTAAAAGTAGAATAAAAAATAGCAACAACACTACCAACAATTTGCACACCGGCAACAACTTCAGTATCACCAAAATGAGAATATAAAGCTGTTAACATTACTACTGAAACACCAAATAATACTTGACTAGCAAATAAAGGAATAAAAGTAATAATATATTTTTTATGTAAATCTTTTGTAAATTTAAAAATATTTCAATTAGGAGCATAAATTGGTTTTTTATAAATTAAATAACCTAACAATATAAAACATTCTACTGCTCTTGAAATAATTAAACTTATTGCTAATCCTTCAATACCTAATTGTGGTCCCCCACTATATGGTAATGATAAAATACAAACTAAAAATGTATTTAAGAGTAATGAACAAATAGAAGTTATCAATGGTGTTTTAACGTTACCACATGTATTCATAGTAATTGACATAATAAAAGCAAAACCTAACAATGGGTAATTTCAAGCAATTAATTTACTATATTCTTCAGCAATACCAATAGCATTTTGATGAGAATTATCTTCAGCACCAAGAATTATTCCCATAATTTGTTTACTAAATAATTCTAATATTACAACAAAAAATATTCAAAAAATTAAAGTATAAAATAATTTTATATTAGTAGTTTCTTGAATTTTCTTCTTATCTTTAATACCTAAATATTGAGCAGTAAAAATATTACCAGTAGCAACAATAGCAAAAAAGATATATCAAACCATATCATAAATATTACTTGATGATGCAACTCCGGCAATAGCATCATCATTTCCAAATTGACCAACCACAAAATTATTCATTAAGTTTATTAATGTTTCAATTAAAGATTGTGCACAAATTGGAATCATAAATAATAATGCCATTTTATAAAAGCTTAAATTATCTTTGTTTAACATTTTCATATCATCTCACCCAATTTAAAATTTAATATAATAAAAAAATATATTAATGTTATTATTTAATATTTTGTTATATTTTTAACGAATAATTGCTTGAAATTTTTTCTTTAATATTTCTTGAATATTACTTATTTGTCCACTTACTTTTGTTTCATCTAATTGTTCTTCTTGACTATTAAATTTCAAATTAAAAGTTAATGAGTGTTGATGTTGTGATTTTAATTTTTCATCATTATAAAAATCTACCAAAGATATTTGTTCTAAAAAATCAATATTTGCAAACATTATAGCATTTTTTACATCAGAAAATTGAATATCGCTATTAACAATAATTGATATATCACGACTTAAAGCATTAAATTTTGATCAAAGCTTAAATTTAGAAACTACTTTTTGTTGTTCTTCTATGATTTTAACTAACTTACTACAATTAATTTCTGCTAAGAATATTTTTTCAACATTCATTATTTTTTCAGTTTGTGGATGCAGTGCGCCAATAGTAGCAATATGTTCTTGCTCATAAAAAATATCTGCGCTTAAATACGGATGCATTAAAGAATTATTATTATTTTTATAAACAATAGAGTTAAATAAATTTGGCATAATTTTTGCTAAAAAACCATCTAAAAAACCTTTAATAAAATAATAAGTACTATTAGTAATTTTATTAGCATTAATTTTTGGTCAAAAATTATCCATAATCATAAAAGCTAAATGATGATTATCATCAGTTTCATCACCTGTATAAATAGTTTCATCAGTAAAAATTTTTAATTGTGTTTCTTTACGTGCATAATTATATTGACAAATTCTTAATAAACTATCTGTCAAACTAAAACGCATAACTTCTCTTGTTAATGTCAACGGTGCTTCTAATTTTATAGGTATTTTATATTTAAAAAAATTAAAATCATTTAATCTCTGCATACTTGTTAAACTATATGTTTTTACTTGATTAAAACCATAACTTGTTAAATGTTGTCTTCATTTCATCATTAAATTTTCCAATGCTGTTGGTGACTTAAATGATACATTAAATTGTGGTTTAATAACTGGTAATTTATCATATCCAAATACTCTGGCAACTTCTTCACTAAAATCATTAGCGTTATTTAAATCACTACGATGATTAGGAACTGTTACTTTTAAAATTTCTTGATTTTTTGCATCAATTTCAATTTGACAACCAATAATAGTCAAATAATTAATTATTTCATTAACCTCAAATTTTGTACATAAAATTTTATTAATAAAATTAAAATTAAAGTTAATCACTTTTGTTTTAACTTGATAAGGAACATCATTACTAAAACCGGTAATTTCATATTTAACTTGCAATTGTCCTAAAATAAACAAATAACGTTGTAAAGCAATTAAATAATAGTCAGGAACAACTGGTCTTGTTAAACGTTCTAATAATGTATTAATAAGAGCACCATGTCGTTTTGCTTGTTTACTCATTAAGGTAACATCAGGATTAATTGAAAATATAAAAACTTCTTTGGAACTTGGTTTAACTTCATATTCAATATTATGACTAACTCCTAAAACACTAAAAGCCAAATATTTATCGTGTAATAAAATATCGCCCTCTTTAATTTGCAAATTACCTTCTGGGTATGATTTAGGTGAAATATTTAAAGATGGTTTTTTTAAAATATCAGCACTAAAAGTAATTAAGGGTTGACCCAATTCTAACATTACTAAATGAATAATATCTTCTGATAAAGTTTTGGGTACAATATTTGCAAGTTGTAGTGTTCTTCTAATTCAAATTGGTGTTATTACAGATTTATCATCAAATTCAATCTTTAATGTTGCTAAAGCTTGAATTTTACCATTAAGAACGCTAACTTGACTTTTATTATCAAATTTTCCTATACTACTAACTTCCATGTTTTTTAAAGGAATTTTAAAATACCCGCTTAATTCTCTAGCAATACTATAAATCCCCAAACAATCACTACGATTTACTGTTAAATCAATAAAAAAAATTGTATCATCTAAATTTAAATATTGTAACGGATTAATATTACCAATCATTGCATCATCTGGTAAATGAATAATACCACTTAATTCTTCTTTATTCTGAACAATACCGCTTAATCCTAATTCTGTTAATGAACAAAGCATTCCTGAAGAAACAACATCTTGAATTGTTCTTTCAACAATAGTAAGACCATTACCTAAAACACTTCCTATCCTTGCTACAACAACTTTAATACCAATAACTACATTTGGTGTACCACAAACTATAGTTAACATTTCAGTACCTACTGTTACTTCACAAATATTTAATTTATTCGATTTAGGATGTTTGGTAATTTTAGTAATTTGACCAACAACTAAGTTTGTATTACTAAACATTAAATTTTTTACTTGATCAACCTCAAAACCTAAACTATTTAAAGCATCAACGATTTCATAATCTTTAATGCTATTAATATTCAATCACTGCGAAATGATTTTACGTGAAACTATCATTTTATTTTATACTCCTTTTAATTTTTAAAATTGTTTTAAGAATCGAAAATCATTATTATAAAATAATCTGATATCGTCAATGCCATATTTAATCATAGTAATTCTTTCAATGCCTACACCAAAGGCAAAACCTGCTGTTGTTTCATCTAAACCAGCAGCAATAAAAACATTTGGATGAATCATACCAGCACCCAAAACTTCAATTCAACCAGTATACTTACATAATGAACAACCTTCTGTATTACATTTTGGACAACTTACATCTACTTCAACTGAAGGCTCCGTAAATGGGAAATAACTAGGACGTAATCTTGTTTTAGTTTCCATACCAAAAAATTGCTGACAAAAATAATTTAATGTTCATTTTAAATTTGCAAAAGTAATGTTAGAACCAACTAAAAACCCATCAACTTGCATAAATTGATGAGAATGAGTAACATCATCATCATCTTTTCGATAAACATTTCCTAAACTAATAATAGCCGTGGTTTCTTTTGAATTTTTATCTTGCTCGCTAAGAATGCGTGCAGTCATATTTGTAGCGTGTGTTCTTAATAATCAACGATTAAGTTTGTCATTATTATTTTCAAGATAAAAAGTATCTTGCATATCTCTTGCTGGATGATCAAATGGTAAATTTAAGCGATTAAAATTATATTCTTCATTTTCTACTTCATTACCACTAATGATTTGATAACCCAAATTTTTAAAAATTTCAGATATTTCGGTAACAGCTTTTAATAGAGGATTGATGTGACCAATATTAAAATCAATACCCGGTAATGTTAAATCAATTTCTGAAGATTTAAGACGCTCATTAATGTTATCTTTCTCAATTTCATTAAATTTTTTTATTATATATTCATTAATTTCTTTTTTTAATTTATTAGCTGCTTGACCAATTTCAATTCTAAAATTATGAGGAAACTTTTCTAAAGATTTTAATATATTATTAATATCCGAATTTTTACCTAAATATTGTGATTTTAAAACTTGCAATTTATGTAAATCAGCAACTTCATCAATATTATTAAATGCTTGCTGTCTAATAATTTCTAATCTTTTTTTTAAATCGTTAACCGCTAACATTCTATTCCTCCATTAATTTGTTAATATGTATAATTAAATTTTTATAATTCAAAATAAGTATAATTTATTTTAATATATTACTAGTAAATAAGCAATACGTTACTATTGCTATACTTGTTGCTAAATTTAATGATTCAACATTAAAAGAAGTTGGAATAAAAATATTACTATTAATTTTATCTTTATACTTTTTATTAATGCCTTGTCCTTCATTGCCAAATAAAAAAGCATTCTTTTGCTTAAAGGTAATTTCAAATAAATTAGTACTATTATCTTCATGTAGAAATGTACCATAAATCATATAATTTGCATTTTTTACTTTTAATAAAAATTGATCAAAATTTTCATAATACACATTAGTATAAAAAATAGCTCCTTGACTTGCACTAATTACTTTGTGATTATATAAATCAACGCTTTCATTCGATAAATATACTTCAGAAATATTAAAAGCAGTAACACTGCGTAAAATATTTCCTAAATTACCTGGATCTTGAATTGTATCAATTAGAATAATATGAGAAGAATAAAAATAATTTAAAGGTTTAACAATATTACAAACGCCAATTATTGGTTGTGGTGTTTTTTGTTGTGAAATTTTTTTAATAATCATACTATTTACAATAGTAACTTCAATATTATTACAATCTTTTAATAAATTTGCATATTTGTCTAAATACTTCTCATCAACATATACTGCAAGTAATCTTTTTTTTAATAATGCAATACTAATTAAATGTTCTCCTTCAATTAAAAACTTTTTTTTAACATTGCGATGTTTTCTTTCATGTAATAAAACTAATTCTTGAATTATTGGATTTTTAAGTGAGGTTATTTGTTTCATCCATAACTCCTTGTTTTAATATTTTTTGACAATCTTGAAAATCTGGACAATATTGAGCAACAAAATTTCAAAATGTTTTTTTATGATGAGCATGAATTATATGCGTTAACTCATGAATTATAACATAATCAATTACAGCATAATCAAAATGAATTAATTTATAATTAAGTGTAATGATTTTAGTATTTGGTTGACAAACACCTCATTTATTTAACATCGAACGAATTTTTAGTACTGAAAACTCAATATTCATAATTTCTGATCAATATTGTAAACGACTCATAAAAATATTTTTTGACTCTTCTTTTAAAAATTTTTGAATTTTAATTAATATTTGCTTATCATCTTGAATATTTGTGCATACTACCAAATTATTAAATTCAAAATAAATAATGGTTTTTTTTGAATGATACTTAATAATTAATTTATATTTTTTACTTAAAAAATAAAGATAACTGTCATTATTATTAATAACAATATTAGGTTTTAATATAGTTTTCTTTTTTAAAATTTTAGGTAAACTTTTTAAAATGAAATCTTCAATTAATTTTTCTTGCATAAAAAATGGAGCACTAATAATAATTTGATCGTTGCGCACTTTTAAATACATATGTTTTTGTTGTTTATATGTAATAATGTATTCTCATTTTGTATTATTATAATTGAAAATTTTAACATTAGTCATTTTAATCTCCTAAATAAAACGATCACTTATTTCCATTAATAATTTTGTGATTGTCGTAAATGATTTATTTCATTTTTATAAATATAACAAGAAATAATGTCTTCACTATTAAAGTTACATTTTTTACCAATTGTAAAATAAATATTTAATAATTCAAAAAAATCATTACTTGATTTTGATTTAAAAAAAGTTGTAACAAAAGCAAATAAATCAATGAATGCAAGATTAAGATCTTGATAATTTGTTTTTTCTGAAAAACTAAAATTTTGAAAATCAATATTAAGGCTATTACCGATACTAAGAATAAAATGAAGACTATCAATATATTCTTCAAGCATTACTGATTTTTCACTACTTGGTTTTGAACTTCAATATTTAAAACATCTTTGTTCATTTGCAAATTCACCTAATTCAACTAAAAGTGCTAAAAATCTAGAATTTAATGTTTTAATATCGCTAACACCGCGATTAATAATTATTTTTTTATCTAACTCATTTTGAAGTTGGATAATTGTTGAAAATTGTTTTGAATTTAACATAATTAACTCACTTTCTTTTTTTAATTATTAATTAAGATTTCATTATTTTTTTATCTTCTAAATTTAATTTTTTATAAAATTTTGTAATTAATGATTTTTTATCTTTGTAAATAGGATTAATTTTTGTTCCTTTTTCTAAATAAAAAGGAGATAAAGTTTTTATAATAAAAATATATGTTAAAACTAGTAATGAAATACCAACAACAGACATAAATGTAAAACGTAAAATTGGTAACCACACTGAAGTGTCTAATACTTTTTTACCAAAACTTGCTGTATAACCGGTATTTCCAATAAATAAGTAATTAGTACCAAAGGAAGTATTAAAAATAAAAACACCACCACCAAATAAAGTTAAATATAATATACTTTTTTTGATATATATTTTGTCATATTCAATATGACAATATAAATATAAAAGTAAATAAGAAAAAAGAATAATAATATGAATAAAATAATAATTTCAATAAAGAAAATGCTGTGGACCAAAAACTCATTTTGTTTTATCTGGTAATAAAAATGCCAAAATAACAGGACCAATTAAAGGAAAAGTAATATTAAATAAACTTTTATTAGGAATAATTAATAGTATACCACTAGTAATATTTAATACCGAACATAATTGAAAAGGAAAATAATCATACCATTGATAATTATCTCCATTCAATCCATGAACAATATAAAAACTAATATATAAAAGTATTTGAAAAATACCTAAACTATATTTAAAACTATAGCACTTACTTAAATTAGCATAAAACCTTTTAAAAATAAATAAACTAATTATCAAGAATAATGATATAGATAAGCCAATTCAATAATACATACCAAATAAAGGATTAATAACTGCTTGTGGATTACCATCAAAAAATCCAAGAAAAACAAATTGCATAATGGCCCCCCTCTTTTTTAAATTTCTTTCTTATTTTTATACTAAGAAGCGAATTTATTTTTTAATTTTACCATTAAATATATTATAAAACAAAGTTTGTGATAAAAAAATATTCTTTGAAATTTATATTAAATACATTTCTAAAACTTATCATAATTTTATAAATTAAAAACACTTATAATAAATTTAATTTATTTCAAGTGTTTTTAATTTATATAAAATTTTGCAATTAATTATTTTGCTAAAGCAGATTTTGATGCCAAAACTAATTTTTCAAATTCTTCTGGTTGATTAATTGATAACTCAGACAATATTTTACGATTAAGATTAATATTAGCTTTATTTAAGCCATCAATAAAACGTGAATATGATAAATCATAATTACGAACAGCTGCATTAATTCTTTGAATTCATAACTTGCGAAACTCACGTTTACAATTTTTACGATCACGATAAGCATATGCTAATGAGTTCATTACTTGTTCATTTGCTGTACGATATAAACTATGTTTTGCTCCATAATATCCTTTTGCTGCTTTTAGTATTTTTTTACGACGATGATTAGTTGTATAACCGCCTTTAACTCTAGCCATTTATTTTGTCACCTTCCTAAATTAAATCTTTTAAACGCTTATAGTCAGAAGCAGATACTTCACTTCACCCACGTAATTGACGTTTTTGTTTTGTTGTTTTATTTTGAGCTAAGTGAGAAACAAAAGCACCACTACGCATTCATTTACCACTTCCTGTTACTTTAATTCTTTTTTTTAAAGCTTTTTTTGTTTTCATTTTTGGCATATTTTACCTCCTATTGTTAATTTTCTTAATTTTTCTTTTTTGGAAAAAGATAAATAGTTTGTATATTTTTTTCTTTTTTATCAAAGTTTTTATCATAAATACAAATATCTTCTAATTCTTTATAAAATTTTGTAATTACTTCAAATCCTGTTTCAGGATTATGTAATTCACGACCACGATATTTTAATGTAACTTTTACTTTGTTACCATTACTTAGAAATTTACGAGCCTTATTTGCCTTTGTTTTAATGTCATTGTTATCAATAACAACACTTAGTCGAATTTCTTTTTCTTCAACAATTGTTAATTTTTGTGCTTTTTTAACTTCTTTTTCCTTTTTTTGTTGTTCAAAACGATATGTATCAAATTTAAACATTTTACAAACAGGTGGTTTAGCATTTGGTGATATACATAATAGGTCATATCCTAAATCTTCTGCTTTTTTTAAAGCATCATTTTTTTTCATTAAACCATAATTAGTACCATCATTACCAATTAATAAAAATTCATAAAAGGGAATATTACTATTTCATAAATTATCATTATTTTTAAAAGCCATACATACCTCCTTTAATTTGCATAAATAAAAGTGTGCTAAAACGCACACTCACCACTACAAAACTTTATTTTAAAAATAAAAATTTAAAGCATTGAACCTATAACAACTTAGTTATCAGGTGAGCGTAAAAACTACTTTCTTTATGTCAACTATTATTATATTAGATTTTTAATAAATTACAAGATTTTTTTAATATGTGGGCGCATTAATTTAATAGATAGATTTAGAAATAACAAAGAACGATATAACTATCGTTCTTTTTTTGTTAAAAGATTAAAACTTCATAAAACTGTCGTAGAAGTCAAATAGTGAGTACGAAATGTAAATACTTCTATATCAGTATAAAAGAGCATTTAATGTTAAGCAAGTTAAAATGTTACACTGTATCGCTTAATGTAATTATAGATTAATTTGAATAGCCTTATTATGGCTCAGTAAAGAACCCATTAATCTAATTAATAATTACATTTGTATTATTTAAAAAAATAGGGGTTTTATATATAAATACATACCTCATTAACAATATCATAACACAATAAAAATTTAAAAGGAGAAAAATAAATATGAAATATATTTACTTATTAAAATATGAAGTTAATTATACAGGTCAAATAAAATATAAGGCTTTTTCAACAGTAGAAAATGCTACCAACTTTCATAGAAATTATAAACATCATTTATTCAAAGATGCTTATATTGAAAAATATGAAATATTAATAATGGAATTAGACATAAATTTAAATAATAAGGAATTAAATAAAAAACTTAATTAATGAAAGGAAAAATATTTATGGAATGTAGAGAATATAGAATGAATGGTTCTTGTGATAAATGTAGAAAACAATCTTCTTTTGGTAATAGATTATGTAATAAATGTTTTTGATTATTAATAGGTAGAAAAAAATATGAGTAAATTAATTTTTAAAAAAGAAACTCATCAATATTTTATTGACAATAAAGAATTAATATCAGTTTCTAGAATTATTGATAATTATTTAGGTTTTGGCTATAGTCATATATCACCAGAAGTATTAAAAAATGCTTCAGTTCGTGGTAAATGAGTTCATAAACTTAATGAATTATATTTACAAAATATTAATCAAGAAAATATTATTAATAATTTATTAAAAAAATTAAAACCAGTAACAAATTCAATAAATTATTCTTATTATAAAAAATCACTTATGTTTTTAAAAGAAAAATTTAAAGATAAAAATAATTATGAATTTATTATAGAAAAACCTATTGCTGATAATTTAATTGCTGGAACACCAGATTTAGTTTATTTAGATAAAAAAAAGAATAAGTATTATTTAATAGATTATAAAACTTATGCTTATATTGATGATGATAAATTAAAAAGAATTAAATTACAATTAACTGCTTATTATTGTATGTTACTTGATAATGGCATAATTCCATCTTATAAAACTTATGTTTATTTAACTAATAAAAATACTCAGCAAGAAATAAAAATAGAAATAACAAATGAATTAATAATTGAATGAATGAATGCAAAAACAAAATATTTTAAAGGAGAAAATAAAAATGAAACCATTTAATGAAATAAAAAATGAATTAACAATCAAACAAATTAAAGAAAATATTTATATATGTCAAAAGAACAAATAGAAGAACATTTTAATACTTATTCAGAAACTTATAAAAAAAATAAAAAATTTATTGTTAGTAGTTTTGAAGCAATGGCATTAAAAACTGTACTTACTCAATTATTAAGAAAATGAGGAATTATGTCAGTTGATATGCAAACTGCTTATGAAAATGACCAAGCAATTATTACTGAAACAGAAAAAATATATATTGATAATCCAAGTAATAATAATCATGTTGAAGTTAAAATTATTGATTCAAATAATAATATTGATAATACTGATATAAATTCTGCTTTATCTAAATTACAAGAATTAGAAAAAGAAGAAGAAATTATAGAAAATTTTGAAGTGTAATAAGGCGAATAAATATGATATATGACAATAAATGTTCTATATGCAATAAAGTAAAAGAAAATTCTATAGATAAACACTGTTATAGTTGCTGATTAGAATTACTCAACAAATGAAGTCTAAAGAGTTGAGGAAATTTAGGAGAATTTGATAATGAAAGGAGGTTATTTAATGCCTTGATGAGGGATTTTATTAATAGTAATAGTTAGTACACCAGTGGCAATAATATCATTATTTTGATTAGTTGTTCTTATTTTAGGAGCAATAGCAATAATAAAAGATTAAAGAAAATGATAGGCATTTGACATATACCCTTTTTGACTCCTATTCCCTATTTTTTATTCTTGCTTAAAATATGTCAATGTAAGTCCTAACTATAACAGAGATTTTATCTCTATACAGAACGAAACTATAGAATTATTAAAATTTGGATAACATTATAATTCTATAGTCCACCGTTAAATACGGTGCTGATGAGTTCATAAAAGGATGTGAAATAATGAGAAATATTAGAACTGAATGATTTTATAATGATAAAAGTCCTAAAGAAATAAAATGTCCAACAGTTGGATTATTAAAAAATAAAGAAGATGCTTTATGTTATTTATTAGCATTAAATTTATATCCAAAATTATATCCACAAGATATTTTTTATTCATGAATATTAGAAAATAATCAAACTGGATATTTAATTATAGTTGGTAATAATAGAGATACTATTGGAAATATGCAATTTAAATTTATAAAAGGAGAATAGAAAATGCCAAATACAGAAAACTCACAATCAAATTATACTTTATTAAAATTAATAAGAACTGGAATATCACCATTATCAGCAATGATAGGAACTTCTGCCTACTATGGTCAATTAATAGGAAATCCAATATTAGGAAGTATTAATGCTTTATTATTTAGTAAAAAATTAGGGATTGATATATGAAATTTAAATCAAATGCCAAGTACTAAAAAGAAAATATTAAATTCAAGTAAGAAAATATTATTAGGGTTAGGAACAATTGGATTAGTTAATTATAGTAAATTTACCAATGTTGATATTAATCCTAATCCAACTGAAAGTCCGACCACAACTACAACAGTAGACCCATTTCCACCAGATTTATTATTTAGTAATCCTAATACTACTGATAATCATTTAATGGATTGAGATACTTATATATCTTTAAGTTCATATGGTATTGCTAATTTAGTTGCTGGTATTACTGAATTAATACCTAATAAATTTGAAACAATAAGAAAAATTTGTAATATGGCTACTGGTGGTTGTTTAATTTCAAGTGGTGTAGCAATGGGTATAAATAATGATTTTATGAATGCTTATGCAGTACCTACCATAGTTGCTGGTGCAAGTGAAATAATTCATAATTTATTACCTATTGAAACTATACATCATAATCAAGAAATGCAAGAAACACCATTTAATAATGAAACTACAAGATTAATTAATGATAATAGATTTACTATTAATAGTGAAACTGCAAGTCAATATTATGGTAGTGATAATATGAGTGAAGTACCATTAAATTATGATAATGCTTCATTAAATTGAGATTATAATCATATGAGTTTATAAATAAATACTTTTAACTTCTGGTTGTTTATTAATAGAATTTAATTTAGTTTGTAATTTATTAATTTTATTTTGTTTTTTAATTTCTTTTTTATTAGAGTCTGTTAAAGATTTACCAAATGCAACTAATGCTTTTCCTAATTTAATTAAAACATAACCTCCATTAATACATAAATTAGCAACTATAATAATTGTTGTAGTATCCATATTAATCACCACCTTTCTAAAATATTTGATTAATTTTTAATACAATTTTTACAATAATAAATATAATTAAACCAGCAACAGCAGAAGATAATAACATTCCAATTAAACCTAAAATAATTTTTATTAGCTAAATTGTAAAGGTAAGTGCAACTAAATTATTTTTCTATCCAAATATTCGATTGGTGAAAGATAATTTAGTATTTTTCTTGGTCTTTGGTTTAAAGACAATATAAATTTATGAACTTCATTTTTATTAGTTTTTGAAAAAATAAATTTTTTAGGAAATTTTTCTCTAATTAAACCATTAGTATTTTCATTAGTACCTCTTTGTCAAGGTGAATATGGATTGGCAAAATAAATTTTTATATCTAAATTTTTTTCAAGTTGTTGTCAATTTGAAAATTCTTTGCCACGATCAAAAGTAATAGTTTTAACAATGTTTTTAGGAAGAATTGATAAATAATAACTAACATTTTTATTAATAACTTTAGTAGTTCTGTTTTTAACTAATATTGCTAAAGTAAATCGTGATACTCTTTCAACTAAAGTTATTAAACATGATTTGCTTTTACCTCGTGATGATACTATAGTATCTCCTTCTCAATGACCAAGTGTTATACGATCATTAACATTTATATCTCGTTCTTTAATTGATTTACCATTAAACTTGCCACGATTTTCTTTAGATTTTCGTTTTTTACCTTTTCTTCTTAAATTTTTACTAGTAACTTTATCAAGCATTCCAAAATAAATTCAAGTATAAATTGTTTTAAAACTAATAACTCACTCTTTATGAAAATTTTTAATTCTGCCATAAATTTGTTCAGGTGATCAACCTAATAGTAATTTTTGTTGTACATATTTTACTAAATTCTTATTTTTAAACTTATGAAAACTAATATGTGATTGTTTTCGATTTTCAGCTTTATTTTGTGCAATTAATGAAAAATAATGATTATTATCTTTATTTCTATTAATTTCTCGAATAATAGTACTAATACTTCGATTAAGATTTTTAGCTATTTCACTAATTTTAAATTTAAATTTCAATTGATTCTCAATATAAATCCTTTCATCTATGCCAAGATGTTTATAACTCATATAAAAACTCCTTACTTTTTTCTAAACTAAATTTAGCATTATGAAATTTTTATATGAGAATTTTTTGCAATTTTATTTACTTGCACTTACAAGTATAACTCAGCATTATTTTAAAAAACATAATATTATTCCTGTAATTCTTCTAATTTTCATACATTACCTTTTAAATTACCTTTTCCAGTATAAATAGTAATTAATTTTGCATGTTGAACTGATAAAATTACTATATTAGCACTATCATTAAATGTTTGTATTTGTACACCAGCAATTTTTTTATCAGTTATAATAAATTCTTGAATAGTATAAACTGGATTATATATACTTCAAGAATAATAAACTCTATAATGTTTATTGTCTTGAAAATCATAAGTAATTTGTCAATTATCTCATTTATTTTTCTCTCTTGTTCCTACTTCTTTTCAATTATTTATACTTGGAGTTGGAGTTGGTTGTTTTTCTAATATTTCATTAATGGCTTGTAATAATTTTTTATTTTGAGTTTTTAATAATTTATATTCATTATTTTCTAATAAATCTTTACAAA
This sequence comes from Spiroplasma endosymbiont of Thecophora atra, assembly GCF_964019735.1. NCBI lineage: Bacteria > Bacillati > Mycoplasmatota > Mollicutes > Entomoplasmatales > Spiroplasmataceae > Spiroplasma > Spiroplasma endosymbiont of Thecophora atra. The sequence continues at coordinate 1,182,072 of NZ_OZ026464.1, forward strand.
GTAATAAATTTTCTTCATCATTTAATGCAATTTCATTTGTTTCAGTATTATATTTAAAATAATCATTTGAAAATTTTTTATCTTTTATTTTTTCTTTTAATTCATTAATAGCGCCAACAATAGTTTTATTAGTAGTTTCTAAATTAGGAATTTCTTGACCAATAGCATTTATTTGAAATGCAATAGGAAATTGTGATTTTGTATCTTCTAATTTTTTATCTATTTCTTCTTTTTTATAATAATCAGATAAATCTACTTTACCACCAGTAGCACTAATAGTATTAGTTTTTTCATCAATCTTAATATTTTCACCAGCAATTAATTTATTTTGTTTTTTTCTAATAAATTATCAACATATACTTTAGTTGTAGCATCACTTAAAAATGTAGGTGTACCAACATCAATTATTCTTTTACCATTAACATCAATACCTTTATAATCTTTTAGTTTAATAAAATTAGGATTTTCATTATTTACTTCTCATAATGAATCAATATTACTATCAACATGAATTTTTAATTTAGGTATAGTATCACTTACATCATCTATTTTTATACCAGTTCCTTCAATTATTCCCATTTTTTGTAAAAATGTTTTATTACCAGAATCTCAAGTAATAACTCTTCTATCACTTTCATCAAATATACTAGGTGTATTAAAATTATCTGTATTACATGAAATACTATTATTAATTGCTTTTCTTGGTGTATGTAAATTTGCTTGTTGTAATAAATTATATACTTCCATTAATACATAATCTGGTTCACTTGGTGAACTAATACTACTTGATAAACCATTACCACTAATAGATACTGAACTTCTTATAAATGCCATTCCATCAGTTAAATAATATATAGTCATTCTTGCTGTTGCTCTTTTAACTAATTGTTGTTGAGTTTCATTAAGATTTTTAAATCCTATTACTTCAATTTGATTACCAGTAATAGTATTAATTCTTTCACTTGAAATAGCAATTGCCATAATAGTAAAATCAGTTTTAGTATTATCAGTAGTAGTTTGGTCTGCATCTGGTATAAAACCATATATAGTTTTTAAATCATCTTTTGTAATATAATTTAAATTTACATTTCAATCAATATTATTTTTGTTTTCCATAATCTTTATACCTTCCATATCCTTGTACTGCTTGTGATTTATTAACTGTACTAATAACTGATTTATTAGGTTTAGTTACTGCTCTATTTAATTGACTAACATTTTTTCTAACCGTAGCATTCATTTCTTCTCTTGTTTTACGAACTCCACCTAAATATTGATTAATAAATATTTTATTAGCACCATGACCATAAGCACCAGTTGCTTTACACATATCAATTCAAGTTTCTCTTGAAACATTAAAATAATCATATGATTTACTTAAATTTGTTCTATATGTTAATGTAGCAATACCATAAGTACCTGATTGTGCTTGTACTACTGGAGTTCATATACCGCCAGCAAGAGCAGAACTTGAAAGATTTACATAAACTCCAATCATACTGTCATAATCTTGTTCAGTTAAAGAATTCATTATTATTTCTTTACCTTTATCCATTAATGACTTACCATTTAAATATTGTTTTTGAATATGTTGTAATTTAGCAATATTATTATTAGTAATATGTGTCATTATTTTTTTATGAATTACTGGTAAATTAGTTAATTTTTGTAAAACTTGTTGAAATTCAGATAATTCTTTTTGAGATTTACCTTGTCCTAATACTTTTGACATTAATTGATTTTTTAATATTCCCGCTGGATTTTTTAAAAAACTATTAAATAATGAATTACTTTTTTTAAATTTTTCTATTAATTCAGCAGTTTGTATATCACTAACAGCAGTTTCTAATATCATTCTTAACAATAATATAATAGGCATTTAAATTACTTCTTTGTAAAAGTTACTTGTAAAGAACCATCATATAAAGTTTTACCTTCAACATTAGCACTTGTTGCTGTTAAATCTGAAAAATTAGCATTACCTTTTTGATAATTAGGATTTTTAGCAATAACTGCTTTTTCTACTTCATCTGCTGTTGGAGTATCACCAGCCATAGTTATTTTTCCTAAATTAGTAAATTCAATTGCTGTTGCAATATCAATACTTGAAGTAACTGTAAATCCTTTAACTAAATCTGGTCTTAATGCTTTACCTTCTGAAACTAAAAACTTATGAAAATTCTTAACATTACCATTAGTTTGTAAAACAAAAATATTATCTTGACCACGATTAAATGGAAATGCTAATGCTTCTTTATGCACTAATACAGCATCACATCCTAAAAAGTTAAATCCTTCTTTTTTATCAATAGTTGCAATCGGATAATTTCTACCTAATCAAGGACATTCTACAATTTTAATACCACCAATTTCTACAATTTTACCATCTTTTAATGCTTGTGAAGCACTATCACTACCTAAAATTGTAGTTGATAATAATACTAATGGTTTAAAGAAACTAGATACTCATAAAGTATAATCTTCTTCATCTGTACCGATATATTCATCAGTAATTCTTGCTTTTAAGGTTGCTAATGTATTTGATATTTTTAATCATAATAACATTCTATAATCATCTATTTTTGGTGTACTTGGTAATGCAATATTAATAATTCCATTATCTTTGGCTGTTTTAACTGCTAATGCTAATAATTTTGCTACTAAATATGTTTCAACTGATTTTGCTTTTGCATCAATTCAACTTGATGCTAAACTATCTGATACAAGAACATTACCATCTTCATATCTTGCACCTAATCTTTTTAAATCAAGTGTTTCTTCTTCAAAAGTTATTTGTTTCTTTTTATCTAATAAAATTTGTTCAACTCTTGTTGCTGTTAAATCATTAGCACCAGCACCAGCATCATAATCATCTGTAAGATTTCTTTTAGTAATATTATAAATAGCAGTACCAGCATCTAATTGTTCTCTATTTTCAACTGTTGCATTAATTAATGCAACTCTTTTTGATAATAAAACTTTTAAATTTTTAATATATTTAACTGATAAATCTAATTTACCAGTTGGATTACTTGGGTCATTAATCGTTGTTGATTGTGTTATAATAATTGCCATATTTTTAACCTACCATTCCTATTTTTCTAGTATCTACTTCATCATCTTTTTCTTCTTTAAATTTATCTTTTACATCTAAAGAATTACTAATATTTGTGTCTTTATTTTTATTAAATGCTGAGTTATACTTGTAAGTGCAAGTAAATAAAATTGCAAAAAATTCTCATATAAAAATTTCATAATGCTAAATTTAGTTTAGAAAAAAGTAAGGAGTTTTTATATGAGTTATAAACATCTTGGCATAGATGAAAGGATTTATATTGAGAATCAATTGAAATTTAAATTTAAAATTAGTGAAATAGCTAAAAATCTTAATCGAAGTATTAGTACTATTATTCGAGAAATTAATAGAAATAAAGATAATAATCATTATTTTTCATTAATTGCACAAAATAAAGCTGAAAATCGAAAACAATCACATATTAGTTTTCATAAGTTTAAAAATAAGAATTTAGTAAAATATGTACAACAAAAATTACTATTAGGTTGATCACCTGAACAAATTTATGGCAGAATTAAAAATTTTCATAAAGAGTGAGTTATTAGTTTTAAAACAATTTATACTTGAATTTATTTTGGAATGCTTGATAAAGTTACTAGTAAAAATTTAAGAAGAAAAGGTAAAAAACGAAAATCTAAAGAAAATCGTGGCAAGTTTAATGGTAAATCAATTAAAGAACGAGATATAAATGTTAATGATCGTATAACACTTGGTCATTGAGAAGGAGATACTATAGTATCATCACGAGGTAAAAGCAAATCATGTTTAATAACTTTAGTTGAAAGAGTATCACGATTTACTTTAGCAATATTAGTTAAAAACAGAACTACTAAAGTTATTAATAAAAATGTTAGTTATTATTTATCAATTCTTCCTAAAAACATTGTTAAAACTATTACTTTTGATCGTGGCAAAGAATTTTCAAATTGACAACAACTTGAAAAAAATTTAGATATAAAAATTTATTTTGCCAATCCATATTCACCTTGACAAAGAGGTACTAATGAAAATACTAATGGTTTAATTAGAGAAAAATTTCCTAAAAAATTTATTTTTTCAAAAACTAATAAAAATGAAGTTCATAAATTTATATTGTCTTTAAACCAAAGACCAAGAAAAATACTAAATTATCTTTCACCAATCGAATATTTGGATAGAAAAATAATTTAGTTGCACTTACCTTTACAATTTAGCAAATAAATGTGGAAAATCTTTATTTAATAATGATAATTCTTTATCAATATCTTCTTTATCTCCAAGATATCTTTTTAATAAATTAATATTTTCTTGTGATAAATCATATTTTTTATAACTTTCTGAATGTCTAATTTCTCTATCTTTATCAGTTTTTTCTTTATATAAAGCATTATATTTTTCTTCTAATTCTTTATATTTATCTTCTAAAGTTGGTTCTTTAGATTCTTCAGTTTCTGGTTCTTTTTTATATTCAGCTTCAGATTCTTTTTCAGTATTTTCTTCTGATTTTACTTCTTCTTCCTTAGTTTCTTCTTGTTCATCTTTTTCTTTTTCTTCCATATTATTACCTTCTTTCATTTCATTTTCATTTAACATAATTACCACCACCTTTCTAAGTTGAACTTTTTGGATTAATTACCAATGATGTAGTCTGTAAGTTTCAATTAGCGTTAGTTTTTTCATATGAAGGTGGTCTTTGTGGAGGTATTGCTGAAAACGTAGTTATAAATTGATATTCAATAACAATTAAATTATCTTCTTGACTTTCATATGCTTTTGTTTTAAAAGTCATTATTTTAAATCATGTTGATGAAGATATTGTGTGACCACTACTTGGATTATCATTTGTTCATAATAAATCATTAATATATATATTATTTAATCTTTCTGCATTTGTTAAAGAAGCAATTTGACTATAATCTTCTTTATTATTAACATTAAATGTTCAATTATTATTACTATCATTATGATTTCCAGAATTATTATTATAAATAATATCCTTATCTTGGAAAAGAGCAGTATCATTTTGGTCATCTGGTAAATTACCAATATCATTTAAATTTATTTTAATAGGTGTAAATCAATTTTTAGAATTAGTTCAACTTTTTGTAGTTTCACCATCATAAGTTTCATATAACGCATTCATATTAAAATTAAATGTTATACTTTCATAATCTTCTTTAAATTTATCAACATTATCATAACCATATTGATTTACATAAATACCAATACTATTATGAAATTTACCTTTAACATCTTCTAAAATATGCGGTCTCATTTGATATCTACTTTGATGAACATCTGTTTGAGTAGTACTAATAATACTATTTGTAATCCCATATTGACTTTGATTACTTAAATCAATAAATATAGGATGCGCTCTTTCTATTAATGGTGGTGGTTGTATTGCTTGTGGATAATTAAATGGTTGGTCAAATTTAAAAGTATTATTTGCTAAAATAAATGTATTTTGAATTAATCTACTATTATTACTTGCTTTACCAACTGTTTGATAAGTACCACTTCAAATACTAAAATTATCATTAACAGCACCACTTCTATTATCTGGCATACTATAAAATGTGATTTTAAAATTACTTTTACCTACAACTTTAATATCAATCATATCAATTGCTCATTTTAATATATTTTTATTAGTAAAATCTGATTCTTTTAATAAAGGATTAATATCATTATCTGATGGTAATAAATATATTTGTGTTTTATCAGTTTTATCTAATTGAACTAAATTATCAGTTGTAAGATTATAACCAGTAGAACTAGTATTATCATTAATATTAAATTTTGACATTGATAAACTATCAGTTAAATTAAATGTAAATGATGTCATATGACTGGCTGTTCCAGCAACAGATTGAATAGCATCTGGAGTATCATTTCTAAATACATCGAATGGAATTAATGCTGGATTAGTACTTTGTGAACTATATAATAATGTTGTATAAAAATTATATAATTCAGCAGATATTAAGCCATTTATATAAGGAAATTGTGGTATTAATAAATTACTTGATAATTTAGCACCAATATCTAAACCACCAAGAAAGAAATTCATAAATGAACCAAATACAGGTATAGTATTAAGATTAATTTTAATAGTTTCTCTTACTGTTAAAGGTATTTCACTAATAGGATTATAAATAAAATAATGTAATGCATTTATAGTATTTAATTGCTTAAATTTATTATTATTCATATTATAATGAGTATTACCAATAAATTTTTTATTATTTTTATTATAATATTGAAAATATGGATTACCAGCAGTTGCATAATTATAATCTTCTATTTCAGCACCATTTAAAAAAATATTATCTCAATAATTTACTAATCTATTAGAAACATCTAATTTATTAGTATTTTTAGTTTTTTCAACATTAGTTCTTAAATGACCTTCATAATGTTTTGTTGCACCATCATCATAATTTGGAGCAATTACTTTTTGTCAATCTTGATAACTTTCTAAAACTGATTGTCCTTGAACAGTTAATACATAATTTGTTTCTGGTAATGCTTGAAAACTTACTGGGTCATATGTACTACATTGATATTCTCATGGAAATAATAATTTACTTGTATATTGTCTATATTTATGTTGTTTAGTATTTTCAGGATTATTATCAATCTCTCTACCTCATAATGCTATTGAAATAGGTTTTACTGAACCATAAAAAGATATTTGACAATGAGTAACTGGTAAAGGTGTTAAATAATTTGAATCTAAAATAATATTATTATTTTCATCTAATACTGGTAATGCTACTGGGTCAGCAGGTGCACCTAATTGTACATATTGATTAATTGCTAATCCACTATGTGCTAATTTATCATTTAAACTACTAAAAGTACATTGAATATATGCTAATTCTTTATTTTCATTATTATAAGTTTTACTAGCAACTTCAAGAATATATCATTGTCTATCAACTTTAATAGATTTATCAGTATTTATAACTTTATTAATTTCTGGAATCATATATAATTTATATAAATTTGAAACAATATTATTAATAAAATTAAAATTCTTTTTTTCATTTGGAATATTAATAACTACATTTTTAATTGCTTGTTCTTGAATAAAAGCATTCTTTGCTGGTGTTGCTGAATAAATAATACCTAATTGGTCTGATAATATATTCCCATAAAACACATCACCAATTTGTAATTGTTTATATGCTTCATCTGGATTATCTTTATTTTGAATAGGATAATAAGAATGGTCTCAAACTGCTTGTATTGCTTCACGTCCAGTAAATATTTTACTAAATGAAGTATAATCATTAGGAATGCTAGTTGGTGGTTTATAACCAGTTTCTGTTGAATTTATAGCACCTAAAATAATAATAAAAGGATATACACGAAATTGTAAATCTTTATTTTGTGTAAAATCTTTTTCAATTTCACCAGTTGATTTTCAAACTGTTTTAATTAATTGATGATTTATTTTCGGTATCATTTTTAGTTTCTCCTAAAAAAGTATTATTAAATTCAATTTCTTCTTTTTGATATTTTCTATTTTCTTCAATAATTTGTTGTGCTTCTTCTTCACTAACACCATATCTTTTAACAATAATTCTTTTAATATTAGTAATTCCTAATCTTAATTCTGCTTCATCAATTTCAAGTGATTTTAATCTATCTGTAATAGTATTTTCTTTAATTTCAAATGTTCATTTAGATTTATCACCATCTAATCCCATTAATATAAAACATCTTTGAAATATTTCATTTCAATCACTTTGATTTAAAGTTCTTTTAATTCTTGTAGTTTCCATATCACGAGAATTAGTAATTAATACTTCTGCTTCAGTTTTTTGACTTGTAGTATCATTTACTGGACTATATCCAGAGCCTTCAAATGCTTTATCAATAATAAATTGAATAAATTCTGCATATTTATCTAATATTGGACTACCTTGTAAAATAGCAATTGGTGGTATTCCACTAGTACTTCCTAAACTTCTTAAATTTGCTTGTAAAATAAATTTACCTATTAATTTTTTAAAATCAAAAGCAGTTTTAGATTGATTTATTTCTTGTTCAGTAATATCTAAAAATACACGAGTAACATTATATTCAAGTTCATGTTCAATTGATTCAAATGTTTTATTTAATAATTTTTGTAATTTTTTAATTGGAGTCATATCTGGATAATAATCACCAATAACTCCACCAAAGAAATTCTTTTTAGGTAAATTTTGCATAAATTTAACTGGAATAATACCTAAATTATGATTATCTATTAAAGGTAATTTTAAATCATCACTTATTTGTTTTTTGTAAACCATCTAAAGTAACATAATCACTAGTAAAATATCTAATTATTTGATTTCGAGTATATGTTGTTTTAACATAAATACTTTGGTCATCATATTGTAATCTTGACCATGTTGATGCACTATATTCAGTTTCTAATACTCTTGCAACTCTTGATTGAGCATACGGTTGAGCAAAATTTAATGATATTCTACCACTTTTACTTTTATCAATTTGAACAATACTATAACCATATCCACTCTTTATATGACAATCTTGATAAAATAATAAATCTAAATTATTTCATTCTTTTAATTTTTCAATTGCTCTTTTATATTCTTCATGTTCACTTGTTAAAGTATAACCATTACCTCATAATAATTTACTTGCATGATTTGCTATAATTTCTTGAAGATTTATCATACATCAATTAGGAGTTAATATTTCAGTATTATGATTATTCATATGTTACTTCCTTTCAAAATAAGGATTTATATTTGCACTTAAATTTCTAATATATGGTTCTATAGCATAATCAAATGCGTCACGTAAATGGTCATTACCCGCTAATGGTATTTGTTTAATACTTTTAGGGTCTCATACAGCCAATCTAAACTCATCTAATAATGCTTGTGCATTCATACTAATATTTAATCGTTCTGAAGCCATTAAAGCCACATTCTTACCTATTCTAAACTCAAGTCTTAATTTCATACAGTCTTTAAAATATAGTCATGAATTAACTTGATATTTAATTGCTGTATCATTTAACATTTCAATAAATGTATAATTACTAAAATCACAATATACAGTTAAACCATATTCATAAAGTAAATTATTTTCTTTTGCTAATTTAATATAAAACTCAACTACTAATCTTGCTAATTGTTTATTATCATAACGAATTAATTTATTTTCTATTTTTAAACAATCAATAACATTAACAAATTTAAAATTATAATCAAAACCTATTAATAAACATGCTAAAGCATCATCTTTAAACCCATAATCTAATCCAGCACTAAATCTATAACTTGGTTGTAATAATCTACTAATCTTATGAATTAAATGTGAATATATTCCACCAGATTCATAACCAACTAAACCATGACTTCTTACTCTTGCAGATATTGGGTCTAGAAGTTCTATTTCTAATAATTGTTGTTTATCACTATCTTTTAAATGAGTATTTAATTTTCAATTTTGATAATGATAAATAGTATTATCAATAATAGTAAATTATTCATATTCATTAATAATTTGTTTTTCATTTTGTGGACAAGCATTTATAGTTTTTTTAATAAATTCATTTAAAATACTTCAAGGATTACAACTTTCAATTTCTAATAATTGATTTGCACAACGAATAGCATCTTTTAAATCTTGATAATCATTTTCAGTAATTTCATATCTTTCATCACTTCATATAATTACATAATCATATAAATAATTACTTGCTAATCCAGTTAATTTAACATTACTATTATCTTGTGAATGTAAATATTTACAAGTTATTTTACTACCATTAAATTCAATAGTTTTTTTAGTTTCACTAATAATAAAATTAATACTAGGATATGTTGCTCTAATAATTTGTTTTAATTCTTGTCAACTATCATTTAATTGTTTTGACATATTACGAATTAAATAAGCATGAATATTAATATTATCTAACATTAATAAAATACCTAAGAATTCAATATTACTAAATGTTTTACCAGATTTACGACTACCTAATTGTTTAATTTTAGTAATATTTAAAGGTTGTTTTAAATACATTCTTTTAGCAATATCTAATAAATAATCAAAATTACTTAACATTTATTCTTACCTTTATTTTCTAAACTAATTGCTATAGGGGCTGTATTATCACTACTTTTTATTAAAATTTTTGTAGATAAATGATATTCTTTCACAAATGCTCTTTCTAAATATCATGCAGTATTATTTGCATTTGCTTTTAAATATCTTTGTGTATTAATATGACGTATTTGTAAATATGCTCAATTAATTTGTTGTAAAAAAGTATTTCTCTTTTTTTGTTTTCAACTATAAAGAGTATTTTCTGTAATATCTAAATAAACTAACATACCAATTTTAGTTGGTACTTCTTCAGTTTGTTTACAATGATTAAAATATTCTTCTAATTTTTCTCTTAATGCTTTTGCATCATTAAAAATTGTTCTTATTTTTATTTTTTCTTCTTGCACATAAAAATCTCCTTTCATATGCTTTAAAAACAAAAAAATTTATGATATAATTAATATAATTTTTAAGTTAAACTACCAAAAATAACTTATTAACTTTATTAATTATTCATATATTTATTTTTTTAATTTTTATAATATAATTATAACAAAAAATAGCATTATACTGCTATTTTTTTATTTTTTCTTCTAAATTTATTTTTTACAGTTAATCAGAATTTAAAATTAGGATGGTCTTTTTTATATATTTTATATGCTCAAAATAAACCAAAAAAATTCAAAGATATAAACATAAAAAATATACCCATTTTTTTCTCTATGGCATAAATCATGTCCTTTACATGTAATTAACACCAAAAATACTATTCCAAACATTACTGAAAGTACTATTACATCTGCTAATCATTGCTCAATCATTTTTATTTTCCTTTTCTATTTATATTTTTCTTTATTGTACATTATTTTATTAAAAAAGAAAAGATAACTAATAAAAGTTATCTTTAAACGTTGCAATAGATTTGCTAATTATTTCAATCGTTCTTTAAAATTATACTCTAAAACCAAACATTTTTCAACAATATTTTAACAAATTTGTTAAAATAGTTAGGATAAAAAAATAAATAGAAAGGTGTTAAAAAATGTTTAATTATAAAAATAATCTTGAATATGAAATTAATAGAATTATAACAAATCATGTTAATAAAATCCATGCTTTTGATGAATATTTTTTTCAAAATAGAGATAAAGATAGATATAAAGTTGCTAAAAAATGTAATCGTAGTATTATTTTTGAATTTGGTAAAATGATTTTTAATCAAAGAGTTTATTGAGATAAATTAAAGAAAAAATATTATTATCCAGTTTATGAAGAGTTTAATATTGAAAAAAGAGCAAAAATTATTAGTTGATTAAAAGAAGAAATAATATCATATATTGGAAGAAAGAAACATTATCAAGATATACAAGATATTTTAAAATTTACTTATGTTTCAAAAGTAACAATTAGTAAAATTCATAAAAATGCAAAAGTTCAAGAAAAATTACCAGAACAAAAATTTAAAGTTAAAAATAGTGAATTTATTTATATTAATGCTGATGATTGTTATGTTCCAGTTTGAAATAAAAATCATAAAAGAGAAATGCAAAAAATTCGTAGTATTTCATATAATACTGGTAAAAAACAAATAGGTAAAAATAGAAATAAATTATCAAATAAAATTTATACTTTTATGGGTGATTATAAATATAGTCCTAAAGAAGATTATTTACAAGCAAATCCTACAGTTGATTTTACTTGAAATGGATTAAAAAAATATTATGAATTTGAAAATGCAAAATTAGTAGTTTCTGGTGATGGTGCTGGATGAATATATAATTTAGCAAAATATTTGGGTGCTTATTATGTACTAGATAAATATCATGCTTTTTATTATTTATGAACAGCATATAAACCTGATAAAAGAAAAAATAAAGTTAATCCAGAAAATTTAAAAAACTTTTTAAAGGCTTGAAAATATTTTTGTAATGGTCAATATGATGAATTAATAGCATTTTTAATTGAAACAAAAGTAAATAAAGAAACTTTAAGAATTTTTGAAAATAATAAAGAAGGTATTATTAATCAACCTGCTGATTGAAATATTGGCTGTAGTGCTGAAAGTGATATTCAACATTTAGTTAAATCTCAAACTAAAGGTGCAAAAATATATGCTTATCCAACGTTAATTAATATGTTAGTACATAAATTTAAATAAAAATAAAAAAACTTACTATATAATTAGCAAGCAAGTCTTTTATTTTTATTAAAAAAATACTAATTACTTATATATAACCTATATTTTATTAAAATTTTTAGCTGTATATAAAATTCCTTGCGATCCAGCAGCATAAATTGAATCATCTGGACCAACTGCTAAAGCAAAAATATGATCATCAGTATTTTTTATTCCAGATAATTCAGAACATAAATCTGTATCTTCTATTTTTTTATATACTTTATTAGAGTCAATACCAACAAATAAATTATTATCTCTATCAATGACTAAACCTTTAACCTCGTGGTTTGGATTTGTTTCTAATATTACCTCATATATTCCATTCTTTATCTTATAAAGACGACCATTTCAAGAACCAGCAAAAACAGTATTATCATTGTCAACTACTAAACTATCAATTTGATGCCCATCGTTTATTTGTTGAAATATTCCAAAAGTTTGACTTATTTTATCAGTTTTATAAATTATTCCACGATCATCATCACCAGCATAAATTGAGCCATCTGAACCAACTGCTAAACTATGAATATGATCACCATTTGTTCCTTGCATTAAACTAGTGCTTCCATTTTTGTTGATTTTGCATACACCAGTATTACTACCAACATAAACAGTTTCAGTATTTTTATCAAATGTTAAAGCTCAAATTCAGTTTTTTGGTCCTGGTATTATAATTTTTTCAAAACTACGTACACCATCACTCTTATAAACAAAACCATTATCACTACCAACATAAACATTATCTTCATTATCAATTACTAAGGCTCTAACTGCCCAATATCCTTCTAATCCTGCCATTAAAATTCTAATCCTGTTGGAGTAATCTTATAAACCTTATCTTCTTGTGCTCTAAAAATATTACCTTGTGAATCAACACCTAAAGCATAAATGTTTCCATTTGTTAATTTTTGAGAAACAAAATTAGTAATACTATAATACAAATTAACTGTTCCTATATAATCACCTTTACCAATAATTGTAGCAGTACTATTATCTTGTCTTTTAATATCAAAATCATTAATAGTTAATGATTTAATTGGATGATTTGCTTCAATAATACCTATTAGTAAACTCATTTTAGATGGTGCTAAATCCTTCCCACTATTAATAAGTCCTAAATTATTATTTACTATTATATCTGCTAAGTTAATTGCACTATGTTTATTTTCTAAACTTTTTTTATTTTGAATATAATTAGTTGCAATATTAGTTTTTTCTTCAATTGTGTTTAATAGATTAGTTAAATTTCCTGTTGTTGTTGCAAGTGTTAAAACACTTAATGTTTTTATTAATGTTTTCATAAGTACCCCCTTTTTGATACTACTAATAGTTTTTTATAGTATACAATATATATAATATATATTAAGACTTTTAAAATAAAATACAAATCTTTTAATTTTCCAACTTTGTAATTCTAATTAAATTGATATGTAGGTTAATTAAATAATTAATTAGACTATTTAATAGCCAACATCTTAAAATTAATGTATCTCAAGTAGTACCATTCACAATAAGTGAAATTGAATGAGTTCCTGTAATCCTTGTACTTATATCTGCAAAGCAATGTTTTTTTGCGTAAAATTTCTTCATATTTTCCTTTAAATATATCTCTGATATTTGGAATATTTTACGATTCCGTTTACCACTTGCTTTCACATAATCAATACTATATTCTAATCGTACCTTGATTGCTTTTTTTGTCTCAATCTTAAAAGAAAAAGTCATATTTTCTCCAATAGAAACAAATTCAGCACCTAAAGCAAAATCAATCACATTTACACAATCAATATTGGTAAAACCAAAGATTTTCATTACCTCCATATTGCCTTTTTTCAAAAGGGTCCTACAACCGTGCTTTACAATCCAATCAGTATGATTGTTTTTACCATATCATTCCTTTGCAATTTTTGTAACCAAGTCAGGATGTGTTTTAGAAATATCATTTAAATTATTTGCTACACTTTTACGAACATAAAAAGAGGGATCGGCTTTTAATTGTTGTAAAATTAAAATTTGTTAATGCCTGTCCTCATGGTAATTGAGGACGACAACCTTCACTAGCAAGTCGTCGCACATGCTCATTATCATGCTTAGATCAAGCAAGCATTTAATAATATTGATGAATAAAAAATGATTTATCAATAGCAGAGCGTATAAGTGGTTTAAAACAATCATAAATTAAAAATAAAATTATTTACTTATTTTAATATAAAAATTAAAAAAATCTTAATTTTTACATTAAGATTAACAATAAAAAAAATTTGGCATCGTGCTATTTTCCCATTGCTGGTATTTTCGCCGCTGGAGTGCTTAACTGCTGTGTTCGAGATGGGAACAGGTGTGACCACTCCGCCATGGACACCAAATAGTTTAGCAATTGCTCCCTAAAAACTAGAAACAGACATCTTTAAATTTGATTACTTTTGATTTGCAATAGAGAATATATTCTTCAATAAATCCTCGATCTATTAGTATCAGTAAGCTGAACATATCACTATGCTTACACACCTGACCTATCAACCTTGTAGTATTCAAGGGATCTTACTTCTTTCGAATGAGAAATCTCATCTTGGAACTGACTTCGCGCTTAGATGCTTTCAGCGCTTATTCATGCCCTACATAGCTACCCAGCTGTGCCACTGGCGTGACAACTGGTGCACCAGAGGTAGGTCCATTCCGGTCCTCTCGTACTAGGAACAGCTTTCCTCAAATTTCTTGCGCCCACGACAGATAGGGACCAAACTGTCTCACGACGTTCTGAACCCAGCTCGCGTACCGCTTTAATGGGCGAACAGCCCAACCCTTGGAAGCGACTACACCTCCAGGATGCGATGAGCCGACATCGAGGTGCCAAACCTCCCCGTCTATATGAACTATTGGGAGAGATTAGCCTGTTATCCCCGGGGTAACTTTTATCCGTTGAGCGACGGCCTTTCCACACAGCACCGCCGGATCACTAAGCCCAACTTTCGTTCCTGCTCGACTTGTATGTCTCGCAGTCAAGCACCCTTTTACCTTTGCGCTCTACATATGATTTCCATTCATATTGAGGGTACCTTTGGACGCCTCCGTTACTTTTTAGGAGGCGACCGCCCCAGTCAAACTACCCACCAGACACTGTTCTTAGACCAGATTATGGTCTCAAGTTAGAATTTCAATATAGCAAGGGTGGTATCCCAATGGTGACTCCATACCTACTAGCGTCTGCATATCAACGTCTCCCACCTATGCTGTACAAACTACACCAAAATTCAATATCAAGTTGTAGTAAAGCTCCACGGGGTCTTTCCGTCTAATCGCGGGTAACCTGCATCTTCACAGGTACTAAGATTTCACCGAGTCTATAGCCGAGACAGCGTCCGGATCGTTACGCCTTTCGTGCGGGTCAGAACTTACCTGACAAGGAATTTCGCTACCTTAGGACCGTTATAGTTACGGCCGCCGTTCACTGGGGCTTCAGTTCAAAGCTTCGCTTACGCTAACAAATCTCTTTAACCTTCCAGCACTGGGCAGGCGTCACCCCCTATACATAGTCTTACGACTTAGCAGAGAGCTATGTTTTTGCTAAACAGTCGCCCGGACCTCTTCACTGCGACTCATATTGCTATGAGCTCCCCTTCTTGCTAACTTACGGGGTTATTTTGCAGAGTTCCTTAGCTATAGTTATCTCGCTTGCCTTAGGATATTCTCCTTGACCACGTGTGTCCGTTCTCGGTACAGGCACCATGGTGATGTCTTTAGAAACTTTTCTTGGAAGTATGGCATCAAATGCTTCGTTACTAAGCGAACCGTTCACTCCCCATCGTACTTCAAGGTTAACGCTGTGCGGATTTGCCTACACAACCCTCTTTGTACTTAGCCCAGCACTACCAACCACTGGGACATTTTAGCCTTCTCCGTCATTCCATCAGTCACCATGGTGGTACAGGAATATCAACCTGTTATCCATCGACTACGCCTTTCGGCCTCGCCTTAGGTCCTGACTAACCCTGGGTGGACGAACCTAGCCCAGGAAACCTTGGTCAATCGGCATGAAGGATTCTCACCTTCAATCGTTACTCACGCCGGCATTCTCACTTCTAAACGCTCCACTAGTCCTTCCGGTCTAACTTCGTCGCAGATTAGAACGCTCCCCTACCGCCCACAATATATGTAAACATACATATAGACCCATAGCTTCGGTACAATGCTTAGCCCCGGTACATTTTCCGCGCAGAATCATTCGACTAGTGAGCTGTTACGCACTCTTTAAAGGATGGCTGCTTCTAAGCCAACCTCCTAGCTGTCTGAACAATTCCACATCGTTTTCCACTTAGCATTGATTTGGGGACCTTAGCTGATGATCTGGGCTGTTTCCCTCACGTCCATGGACCTTATCACCCATAGACTGACTGCCAGATATGTAACAATGGCATTCGCAGTTTAATTGCATTCAGTACCCCGAGGTGGGGCCATCATACATTCAGAGCTTTACCTCCATTGCACTAATTCTGACGCTAGTCCTAAAACTATATCGGGGAGAACCAGCTATCTCCAGGTTCGATTGGAATTTCACCGCTAGCCACAAGTCATCCACGGTCTTTTCAACGAACGTTGGTTCGGTCCTCCATTAACTGTTACATTAACTTCAACCTGCTCATGGCTAGATCACCTGGTTTCGGGTCTACGACCACATACTAAACGTCCTATTCAGACTCGCTTTCACTTCGGCTCCGTCTTTTCAACTTAACCTTGCATGTAATCGTAACTCGCCGGCTCATTCTACAAAAGGCACGCCGTCACCCATTAACGGGCTCCGACTTGTTGTAAGCATATGGTTTCAAAAACTATTTCACTCCCCTCTCGGGGTACTTTTCACCTTTCCCTCACGGTACTGGTTCACTATCGGTAATTGGTTAGTATTTAGCCTTACACAGTGGTCTGCGCAAATTCCGACAAGGTTCCACGTGCCTCGCCGTACTCAGGATACTGTCAAGAGATTTATACATTTCGCATACTGGGCTTTCACCATCTATGGCGTTGCTTCCCAACAACTTCTGCTATATATAAATTTTGTAACTCTTCATAGGTCGAACCTAATAGATAGTCCTATAACCCCAGTCTGACGACTGGTTTAGGCTGCTCCCTTTTCGCTCGCCGCTACTAAGGGAATCGCATTCGCTTTCTTTTCCTCTAGGTACTAAGATGTTTCAATTCTCTAGGTATCACTCTGCACAACTATGAATTCATTGTACAGTACTATCTGATTAAAGATAGTGGGTTTCCCCATTCGGACATCTCCGGATCAAAGCTTATTTCCAGCTCCCCGAAGCTTATCGCAGGTAATCGCGTCCTTCATCGTCTTCCAATTCCAAGGCATCCACCATACGCTCTTAATAATTTATTTTTAGAATATCCTATTGCAAGATAAAAATTATCTTATTTTTTTAAAAGATGTCTATTATCCAGTTTTTAAAGAACAATTGCTCAGAGAAAACAATCCCTGAAAACTAAACAGAACAAAAGAAGTAATCCAATAAATCATCCATCTAATTTTTCTTGTTGTCTTGGTTTCTTATTAGAAACTAAACTCCATAGAAAGGAGGTGATCCATCCCCACCTTCCGGTAGCGATACCTTGTTACGACTTAACCCCAATCATCAACCCTGCCTTTGGCAACTCCCTCCTTGCGGTTAGGACACCGACTTCTGGCATTGCCAACTCTCGTGGTTTGACGGGCGGTGTGTACAAGACCCGAGAACGTATTCACCGCGACATTGCTGATTCGCGATTACTAGCGATTCCGACTTCATGAAGTCGAGTTGCAGACTTCAATCCGGACTGAGACTGACTTTTTGAGATTTGCTTGACCTCGCGGTTTAGCGACTCTTTGTATCAGCCATTGTAGCACGTGTGTAGCCCAGGTCATAAGGGGCATGATGATTTGACGTCGTCCCCACCTTCCTCTAGCTTACACTAGCAGTCTCCTTAGAGTCCCCAACTTAATGCTGGCAACTAAGGACAAGGGTTACGTTCGTTGCTGAACTTAACCAAACATCTCACGACACGAACTGACGACAACCATGCACCACCTGTATCCTTGTTAACCTCTACTATATCTCTATAGCTTCGCAAGGTATGTCAAGACCTGGTAAGGTTCTTCGCGTTGCTTCGAATTAAACCACATGCTCCACCGCTTGTGCGGGTCCCCGTCAATTCCTTTGAGTTTCACTCTTGCGAGCATACTACTCAGGCGGAGTACTTAATGCGTTAGCTACAGCACTGCCTCATGGCAACACTTAGTACTCATCGTTTACGGCGTGGACTACTAGGGTATCTAATCCTATTTGCTCCCCACGCTTTCGTGCCACAACGTCAATAATAGGCCAGTTAGCCGCCTTCGCCACTGGTGTTCCTTCATATATCTACGCATTCCACCGCTACACATGAAATTCCACTAACCTCTCCTATACTCTAGTAATGTAGTTTCCAAGGCGGTCAGGGGTTGAGCCCCTAAATTTAACCTCAGACTTGCAAAACCGTCTACGCACGCTTTACGCCCAATAAATCCGGATAACGCTTGCCACCTATGTATTACCGCGGCTGCTGGCACATAGTTAGCCGTGGCTTTCTGGTAAGGTATGGTCGATACTAAAATCATTTCCTATTCTAGCACTTCTTCCCTTACAACAGACCTTTACAATCCGAAGACCTTCATCAGTCACGCGGCATTGCTCCATCAGGCTTTCGCCCATTGTGAAAAATTCCCTACTGCTGCCTTCCGTAGAAGTTTGGGCCATGTCTCAGTCCCAATGTGGCCGTTCATCCTCTCAGATCGGCTACGCATCGTTACCTTGGTAAGCCATTACCTTACCAACTAGTTAATGCGCCGCATCCCCATCAATTAGCGAAGCAAATGCTCCTTTCATTATTTATCATTGCAAATAAATAACATATGCGGTATTAGCTCTGTCGTTTCCAACAGTTATTCCCCACTAAATGGTAGGTTAGATACGTGTTACTCACCCGTTCGCCACTAAAGATTGCTACTTTCGTTCGACTTGCATGTATTAGGCATACCGCCAGCGTTAATCCTGAGCCAGGATCAAACTCTCAATAAAATTGTTTTTGTTAAAAGATGATGTCTGACTTATTTAATTTTTAATAAAAAATTGACGGATTAATTCTTGTTCTATTTAGTTTTCAAAGATCGTTTTTTCTAGTTTGTAACCCATTTATTTTCGGGCACAATAAGTATCTTACAGAAAACAAAACCCAATGTCAATGAAAATAATAGTAAAAATATAAATATTTTTTTCGTATAAAAAAATGGTTTAAATTTTACTAAGTATATTAGTAAAATTAAATTGCTTAATTAACTAAAAAACCATTTAAGAATTAGAACCTTAAATGGTTTTTTAATTTTTATAGTTATATTTTATTCTCAACTTGTTTTGTTAATAATTTTAAAAATTCTGATAAAGTAACAATTTTACTTTCTTTTTGACCATACTGACGATAACTTAAATTATTATTTTCTATTTCCTTATCACCAATAATAATTTCATAAGGAATTTTTTGAGTTTGTGTTTCAACAATACGTTTGCCAATAGTTCCACTGCTAATAATTTCAGTTCGTAAATTATGTTGTTTACAAGTTTGCAATAATTTATTAGCATATTCTAAGGTTTTTTCTTTTTCATTTATTGGTAAAATTGCAATTTGCCTTGGTGCTAATCATAATGGAAAAACGCCTTTATTTTGTTCTAATAATGTGGCAATAAAACGTTCATATGTACCAATTAATCCTCGATGAACAATAACTGGATTTGTTTCATTATTATTTTCATCAATATAAGTTAAATTAAACTTTTTCGGTAATAAGAAATCGAATTGAATAGTAGATATTGTAATTTCATGACCTAATGCTGTTTTAATTTGAACATCAAATTTTGGTCCATAAAAAGCAGCCTCACCAATCATTGGTTTATACTCTAATTGTAATTCATCTAATACTTCACGTAATGCTGTTTCTGCTTGATTTCACATTTTATCATCATTAAAATATTTTTGTTTATCAGCAGGATCTCGTAAAGATAATGATAAATAATCAATTTTAATATTTAAAGTTTTTAAAACCTCAGCAATTAACTGATAACAACGTTTAAACTCTGTTTTCATTTGATCAAATCTAACAAAAATATGAGAATCAGTTAATTCCATACTTCTTACTCGTTCTAAACCAGTTAAAGCACCACTTGCTTCATAACGATATAATAAAGCATGCTCACTTAAACGCAAAGGTAAATCTTTATAACTACGAAGAGCACTTTTATAAATCATACAGTGATGAGGACAAGTCATTGGTCTTAATACCAATTGTTCTTCTTCTTTTTTAATTGGAGTAAACATATTTTCACGATAATGATCTCAATGACCACTTTTTTTATATAATTCAACAGAACCTAAAACTGGTGTTGATACTTCTTGATAATCTCACATAAATTCTTGTTTTCTCAAATATTTCTGCAAAACTTTTTTAATAACCATACCATTTGGTAAAAATATAGGTAATCCTTTACCACAATCATCATTAAAAATAAAAATATTTAATTCTTTACCTAGTTTGCGATGATCACGATTTTTTCGTTCTTCAAGTTCATTAAGTTTATCTACTAATTTTACTTTTGAATAATCACAAATACCAGAAATGCGCTGTAATTGTTTATTTTTATCATTTCCTAATCAATATGCACCAGTAATACTTAATAATTTAAAATCTTTTATTGATGAAGAATTATTAATAGCAACACCCGATGCCACTACTAAAGTCTTATTATCAACTAAATAAGAGCATTTTAATCCATTAACATGATTTAATTTAATATATTCTAAAGCAAAAGGATTGTCTTTATGAGTTTTTAAAGATTCTTCTTTAGTTTGACAAACTCTTTTAATTTCAATATTTTTTATTAAAATTTCACGCATTTTCTCTTCAATTTTAATTAATTCATCATTAGAAAGTCGCTTTTCATAATCAAAATCTAAATAAAAACCATTATCATTAGTATTAGCAATCGTAATTAACGCTTGTGGATACATTAATTTAATAGTATGAGCTAAAATCATAGCACATCCATAATTTAAAATAGTTCATCCTAAAGCATCATCTTTTTTAATAAACTTGATTTCAGCATCTTCTTTAATTTCTCAATATAAATCTTTTAATTGTCCATTCAGAGTAAAAGCAATAATTGAAGAATCTATATTTTCATTTTCCTGTTTTAATAATTGATAACCAGTAATTGGATTTTCAATATTATAAGTCATCGTTTTGCCATTTAATTTAATTACATTAATTTTCATGTTTTACCTAATTCCTTTTCTAATTTACCTAAGTAGTACTAGGTTATTTGACAATAAAAGTTGTAAAAGGATTAGTATTATTATTAATATCTACTACTAATACTTTTGATTTAGTAGGGATTATATAAGTGCTACTAATGCTTTTAACTAATTGCGAAGAATTACTTAATTCTACTGGAATTCCTTCAACTGCTAAAAAAGTATAAATTCCAAAGTTTATTGCAAATTTATTATAATCAATAACATTATTAACAATAGGAATTATATAAACTGGCAAATGAGCATTAGCAATAGTTCTAATATAATTACTATCTTGACTATTAGTAATTAAATATTGTGGTTTTTCTTCAATAATTTTTTTAATAGTTTTAGCAACTAATTGATCTTTTGTATGCAATAAATCAGTAGCAATTTTACTCTGTTCTTGATGACTTTCAGCATCAACAAGAATTTTACTCATTGTTGCAATTGATAACACAGAATAGTTACCATTGGCAGATTCACCCGATAACATTGTACATGTTGCTCCCCAATCCATAGCAACCCAAACATCAGTAACTTCAGCGCGTGTTGGATGAGGATTATCTATCATTGAATCTAGCATTTGCGTAGCAACAATTATCGGTTTGTTAACAGTACGACATTTTTTAATTCATTCACGTTCTAAAAAAGGAACTTTTTCAAAAGGAATTTCAACTCCTAAATCACCACGAGCAACCATAATAGCATCTGATTCTTTTAAAATTTCATCAAAATTATTAACTGCTAATTGTGATTCAATTTTAGCAATGATTTGAATATGTTTACCATCATTATCATCTAAAACTTTGCGGATTTCTTTAATATCAGCTGCTGAACAAACAAATGATGCAGCAACATAATCTACTTTTTGCTGACAACCAAAAATTAAATCTGCTCTATCTTTTTCAGAAATAAAAGGTAAAGACAATTTAACATTTGGAATATTAATAGCACGACGATCTTTAATAGTATGTGTATTTAAAGCTTGACAAATAACAGTATGATCTTTAACCGCTGTAACCTTTAATGTTAATTTACCATCATCTACTAGTAAATTAACATTAACTTTAATATCCTTTGCTAAATTACCATAATTTACAGAAAACTTATCGGCAGTACCAATAATCTCTTTATTATCAATTATCGTAATAATTTCATTTTTTTTGATTTCTACACTACCCTTTGTAAAGGTATGTGTTCTAACTTCTGGACCTCTAGTATCTAACATAATAGCAACTGGTACATTTAATTGTTTAGATACTTCTCTAATCATTAAAACCCTTGCTAAATGTTCATCATGAGTACCATGAGAAAAATTTAAACGCCCACAAATTGAGCCATTTTCTATTAGTTGTTTAATAACATCAGCAGAATTTGAAGCAGGTCCTAAAGTAGTTACACATTTAGTTCTTTTTATAATTGATATCAAATTATTCACCTCTTTTTATTAAGTATTTTTTTTAAAAATAACTCCTGACAAACGTAAAATTTTATTAGCAACGTTATTTTTATTTATTGAAGGTGTGTTTAATGCATCTTGAATTTCAATAGCTACTAATTTATTATCTTGTAATCCAATACAAATACTAGATTTATTACTATTTGCAAATCTTTCGGCAGCAAAAATACCCATCATTGTTGCTAAATAACGATCAAATGCACTTGGTGTTCCCCCACGTTGAATTTGACCCAATATTACTGCTCTTGTTTCACAATCAGTATCTTTTTCAATGATTTTAGCTATTTTATTAACATCATATTGACGTTCAGTTACTACTATTACTAATGAACGACGTTGTTTTTTAGTGTACAACTGTTTAATAATATCAATCAATGACTGTTCTCCAATTCCTAAATCTTTAGTTGCAACTAAATCACAATTTGCAGCAGCAACACTATGAAGAGCAAGGTCACCACAATTACGACCCATTACTTCAACAATCATAATTCTTCCATGAGAATTAGCGGTTTGACGAATTTTATCAAGATTTTCAACAATTGTATTAAGAGCGGTATCAAAACCAATAGTAAACTCACTTGAACTAATATCATTATCAATAGTACCTGGAATACCCACACATTGAATAGCTGCTTCATTACTTAATTTTTGCAAACCATTATATGTGCCATCACCACCAATAGCAATTAAACCTTCAATTTTTTTAGATTTTAAAATTTCAATACATTTTTTACGAGTTTCTTCTTCCTCAAATTCTCTAAAACGAGCAGACCCAATGATTGTTCCCCCCATCTCAGTTCCTAGATCAATTAAATTTGCTCAATTGTTATCAATAACATGAATGTCATTTGTCATTATTCCTTTATAACCATTTTTTATTAAAACTAATTCAAATGGTCTTTTATCAGCAGTAGCAATTTTACTATTTTCATGATTTATACCACGAAGAGTCTTATATACTGCATTAATAACATTATTCATACCTGGTGAATCACCACCAGAAGTTAAGATTCCAATTCTTCTTTTATTTAATTCTTGCATATTTAGTCATCCTCTCTTCTAATTACATTATTTTAGTGATAATTATTATAATTTGTTTAAAATTAAAAAGGATATCAGTAAATTTAACCATAAAATATGATTTTAATTAATTAATATTATAAAATACATCGTCACCTAAAAATTTAGCTTGATCTGCTAAATCAGCTTCAATTGTTAATAAACGATTGTATTTTGCAACACGATCAGTTCTTGACATTGAACCTGTTTTAATTTGTCCAGTATTAAAAGCTACTGCTAAGTCAGCAATCGTTGTATCTTCAGTTTCCCCAGAACGATGAGATACTACTGCCGTTCACCCAGCTTTTTGACACATTTCAATAGCTTCCATAGTTTCAGTTAATGTTCCAATTTGATTTAATTTAATTAATACTGAATTAGCAACGTTTTTAATAATTCCTTCTTTAATAATTTTTGGATTAGTAACGAATAAATCATCACCAACAACTTGGAATTTACCTTCTGATTTTTCTAATAATAATTTAAATCCTTCTCAATCACCTTCAGCCAAACCATCTTCAATTGAAATAATTGGATATTTTTTAGTTAAATCAACTAAATAATCTACTAGTTGCGCTGAAGTTAATAATTTTTCAGTATTTTTACTTTTACCATCTTTATTACCAAAAACATATTTACCATTTTTATAAATCTCTGATGATGCACAGTCCATAGCAATTTTTATATCTTTATTTGGAGTATAACCCGCTTTTTTAATAGCTTCAACAATTAAATCTAATGCTTCTTCGGTTGATTTTAAATTAGGAGCAAAACCACCTTCATCACCAACTGCAGTAACTAAACCCTTACCTTTTAAAATACTTTTTAAAGCATGAAAAGTTTCGGCAGCCATTTGGATTGCCTTTGAAAATGTTTTAGCACCAACTGGCATTATTAAAAATTCTTGAAAGTCAATATTATTATCAGCATGAGCACCACCATTAATTACATTTAACATTGGGACTGGCAACTGACAAGCATTAGTACCACCTAAGTATGTATATAAGGACACATATAATTCATCAGCGGCAGCTTTAGCAACTGCTAATGATACCCCTAAAATAGCATTGGCACCTAATTTTGTTTTATTTTCTGTTCCATCTAACTTAATCATTGTTTGATCAATTAATCTTTGATTAGTAACTTCCAAACCAATAATAGCTTCGGCAATATTTTCATTAATATTTTTAATGGCTTTCATAACACCAAGTCCACCATAAACTTTAGTATCTTTGTCTCGTAGTTCTAAAGCTTCTCTAGTACCTGTTGAAGCACCTGATGGCACTAAAGCAAGCCCGTATCCACCATCTTCAGTTCAACATTCAACTTGAATAGTTGGATTTCCTCTTGAGTCTATTACTTGTAGTGCTCTAATATCAATAATGCAAGACATATTTATTAATTCCTTCTTTCTTTAATATTTCACTAATTATTATACAGAAAAAAATATTGTTTAGAATCAAAAAAGCACAAATATTTTTTATTTGTGCTTCTAAAATAATGATGATTTAATTACATTTGTTGTTGTTGTGGATGTTGAGTTGTACTACTTGGTAATGATGCTCCATTAACTTTAGCAACAGTATCACTATTTCATGGTTTTGGAGTTACTCCATCATCTTCTGGTATTAAACTTTCAGGATTATTAAGAGCAGTAACTATTGTTTCCATTAATTCATCAGTTTCAATCCTTTTTTGATTAAAATTATTACTATCAGATAAATCTTTCCTATTAATAGTTACATTTTGTTTTACTTCATCTCTATAAAAGGTATAACTTATACTTTTAAAATTATCATCTTTATCAAAAGTTAAAGAAAAATCAACTTCATTTTTAGCTAAATATGATAATGCACGAATTTGTTCAGGACTAAGTTTCACTTCTGCTTTTAATGGAATTCCAAGTTCATCATTACATAAAACATAACATTTTCCATTAAAAATATTAAAATTAAAAGTTTTAGTATTTTTTAAAAATAAGTTTGATTTTAAATCAAGTATTGGTGTTACTGTTCTTGCTTCTAATACTCTTGCTTTTGCTTTTTGATTTATGGTACTAAGTTGTTCTTTATCTTCATCACTTAACTTATTAGAGCAATTTACTTTCTTATTATTTTCATCAAAATAATATGCTCTTAAAAATTTACCATCACACTTATTAAATAAAATAACAGTATTTGCTTTTTTATTTTGTTCTATTAAATTATTCAAAATATCATTTTCATTTTTTTCTAATTTTAATTTTTTATCCAATGTTTGCTCATCAGTTGTTATATTTAAATCTCATAATTTTCTACTATCATCTCATTTTAAATTAATAACATTTTTAACGATAACTGGAGATAATTTTGTAACTGATGGTTTTGGTGATATTACCTGTTCAGCAGCAGCTCTTGCCACTTTAACTTGTGCTCCATTTTCTCCACAGTGAATACCCTTTAATCCATCAGGAAATAAATTATTATTTGCAAAACTTTTTCTTAATTCCGATAAAGAAATTGTTCCAATACATTGTAGTTGATTTTGATCAGCAATAACTACTCATTTTTCTACTAAATTATTACTTGGGTTTTTCGCAAAGTATACTTTTTGATACTTACCAGCAACTTCTATATCATTATTTCATATATTTTTATTTTCTTGAGAAAGTTCTTGTTCAAAAATTACATTTTCTGGATCTGATTTAGCATCTGATATTTTTATTTTACCATCTTCTATTACTAAACTATACAAACCTTCTATGCTATTATTTTGCAATGTTTCAGAGATATTATTTGCAATCTGTAAAGGTTCAGGTAAATCTTCTGGTAACACTTCTGGTGCATTTACTAAAAAACGCATAGCAACTAAATCAATTTCTTGTTGCTCTTCTTTAAGAAGAAATGCTAATCCATTATTAATTGTTGGTTCTATAGTAAATCCTAATTGTGGAGGAATACTTAATGCTTTTAAATCATCAAATTGCTGGTCGGTTAAAGGATTAAATTCATATGCTTGATATTTTACATTATCATATATTCATCCTAGAACAGGTTTTTTTGTTATTTTATAGGTTTCTCAAAAAGTTTCTCCATTTTTGTTAATCTTTTTATTTAAATAAAAAATATCATTATCAGTAATACTTTGAGCAGTTGTTGAGATTATAAAAGTATCATTTGGATCAGTAACATTTTTAATAAAAATTTCATTTCCTTGACGATAAATAAAATAGTCTTTTTCAACATTCACTAAGTTTAAATGTTTTTTAAAATTTTCAATCATTGTACTATTTGAAGAATAATCATTAATTTTATAGTGTTCCACATCTCAAACTGGGTTTAGTTGTTCAAATGGATTTCGCAACTGTGGAGCATCTAATAAATTATTAATCTTTTGATTAATTAAAACATCATTTTCTTTAAACAGTCCAGAATTTATAAAAATTCCATTAAATTCTGATAATTTTATACTTCCTAATAATCCTAATTCAGGTCTTATTTCACCTTCAGATTCATCAAATAAAATTTTATATATTTTAATTTTAGTATTGTCAGTTTCATCTTCAATGAAAACTAATTGGTCTTTTTTAAATAAACTTTGATCATTTTGAGTTAATGATTCATCACTAATAAATATAGTATTAACTAATGAACCACTATCAACAACAAATTTTCTATCTTGATTTAAACTAACTATTTTTTTTACTTTTAATGGATTAATCTTGAAAGAAGAATTCTTTAAAATATTAAGTGTATTCTTTTTTGAATATAGATCATCCTCTACTTCAATAGCAATATCTTCAACATCACTTATTTCTGATTGATATATATTTCTCATAATGTTTGTAAATCATTTAAAATTTTTCATTAGTGGCATTTTTATTTTTCTCCTTTAATTATTACATTTATGGTGTTGGTGTAGATAAAACTGACTTAACACTTTGTTCTACTGGTTTTGATGGTGGTTCAGTACCATTAACTTCCTTTGCAGGAAAAGAATTATTACTTTGTACTTCTTTTTTAGATGCAACAGAATTATTTTGTCAATGTTGTGAATGTAAAGAAGAGGCTGTACTAATTACTCTTTCAAAAGTATCAATTAATTTTTCAGCAATTTTTATATCTTTCCTCTTATGAGTCTGGTTATCAATAATATATGCAAACAAAATCTTTCCATTTTTATCAACTTCAATATTTATACTACCATTACGAGGACATTTTTTGGCTACAAAGTTTTTAAATTCCTTAGCATCATTTACATCTACAGGAACAATTGTTTTGTTTTTATTATCAATAAACAAATAACACGTTCCATTTTCAGTAAATGATAATTTCATAGGCTCTTCAGATCTTTTTATAATATTAACATTAAGATCATCTAACTCTTCTTTATATTCTTCATTATTTAAATTATTGGATTCTGATTCAGTTTTTAATAATAATGCTGGTAATTCTTTTTTACCTAAATATTCAAGAATAATCTTATCATTTTCTTTTTTAGTTCGATATAAATGTACTAGAGAACTATCTAATTTTTCTTTTACTATTACTAGTTGTTGTAATTGATCACTATTAATTACTAAAGGTGGTTGTTGAATAATACTAACGTTTTCATCATTAGTTTTTTTTACTAAACGTCCCTTTTCATCTACATATACAAGTTCAATAATATATTCTTTTAAACTACTATCCAATTGTGTTTTTATATCATCAATCTTAACTTCCAAACTATTTAAAGTTATATTGGGTGATGATTCATCTTTTTTAGAACTTAATGATTTTTGTAGAAAATCATTAAGTTCTCGATATTCTACTGTCTCTGATAATGGCATACTCTACCTCCATAATTTTTAATAAATGTATAAATTTCCAAAATATAAAAACTAAATATAATAAACCCCTTATATTTATTTAAAAAAAATAAAAGGGGAAACACTATATTTAATTCATATATCTATATTTTAATACTTTTATATTCTTAAAACAAGCACTTATCAATAAAAAGAAAAAATCAATATATTTTTATTTAATAATTAAAGACTCACTTGTCATAACAGTTGGTTTAACTAAACCCAAAACGTCTAATAGCGTTGGAGCAATATTTGCTAAGCAACCACCTGATTTTAATTTTAATCCTGTTTTACAAAAAATAAATGGTACTGGTTGCGATGTATGTTTTTTATTAGGATTACCCTCTTTATCAATCATGATTTCAGCATTACCATGATCAGCAGTAATCATTAAAATACCATTCACTTTTTTTATTGCTTGATACAATTTTCCAAGACATTCATCAATAACATCAATGGCAGCAATGGTAGCATTTAAAACACCAGTATGACCAACCATATCTGGATTAGCAAAATTTAAAACCATAACATCATATATGTTTTTAGAAATTTCACTTTCTAAACGAGTAGTAATTTCGCGAGCACTCATTTCTGGTTTTAAGTCATAAGTTGCTACTTTTGGTGAAGGAATTAAAATTCTTGTTGATAGTGGATATTCAACATCAACACCACCATCAAAAAAATAAGTTACGTGTGCATATTTTTCAGTTTCAGCAATTCGTAATTGATGATATTGATTTTTACTTAATCATTCCCCTAAAGCATCAAGCATTGATATAGATGGAAAAATAACACCTTGTGGTTTAACACTTTTAGCATATTCCATCATTGAAATAAAAAAAGTATTTTTTAATGTTGGTATTTTCATACTAATATTAAAATCATATTTATTATTTGTTAATGCTGATGCTAATTGAATTGCACGATCAGGACGAAAATTAGCAAAAATAATGCTATCGTTATTAGTAATATTGCCATTATTAATTTCAGAATTATAAGCAGGCATAATAAATTCATCATTACGACCAGCACTATATTCTGCATTAACATAAGCAATAGGATCAATAAATGAAGCGCCTTCATGATTAACTATTACATCATATGCTATTTTTAAACGATCTCAACGTTTATCGCGATCCATAGCATAATATCTTCCTGAAATAGTAGCAAGCATACCAACACCTAATTGTTTCATAGTTTTTAATAACTGTTCAATATAAATTTTAGAAATATCAGCTTTTGTATCACGACCATCTAAAATAGCATGAACATAAACATTCTTAAAATTTTGTTGTTTAGCAATTTCTAATAATGCCAAAATATGATTAATATGAGCATGTACTCCACCATCACTTAGTAAACCAATAATATGAACATTACTATTATTTTTTTTGGCATGATTAATTGCTGACAATATTGTTTCATTTTTAAAAAATGTTTTATCATTTATTGACTTATTAATTAATGTTAATGACTGATAAATTACTCTACCGGCACCAATTTGTAAATGTCCAACTTCAGAGTTGCCCATTTGTCCTTCTGGTAAACCAACTACAAGGCCAGAAGCTGAAACTTCAGTATGCGGATAAGTTTTTAATAAATAATCCAAATTAGGTTTTGTTGCAGAACTAATGGCATTAGTTGCACTAGATTTTGCAATACCAAAACCATCTAAAATACATAGTAATATTGGTTGTTTTGTTTTCATAAATTTCACCTCATATTTTATTTAATAACTTGCAACTGATGTTTAAAATTATCAGATTTAAAAATAGTAATCATTTTAGTAATAAAATCAGTAATACATTGATAATGAACAGTACTCAAAATAACAATATCTTTTTTAAAGACTATTTTAATAGATTGCTTTTTAGTAATTTTAGTAATTATTGTTTTTAAATCACAAATTGATTTTAAATCTTCACTTAATAAAATAACCATACTAGGATTATCACTAATATTATTAGAAAGAAATAAAATAGTATTACTACTATTAGCTAATAAATTGTGTCCTTTAATTTCCATTAAATTATAATCTAATAAATCATTATTAAAAGAATAATGAGTAATTTTCAAATTATCAATGACTTCTGAATAATAACCATAAGCAAAAGTCTGCGATAAATTTTCTAATATATCTTGAGATACTATCCGCCATTTTGAAAATGACTTCAATAGTTCTTTATGAATTTTTTGTAATTGTCATAAATCTTGATAATTAGTAATATTAGTTATCGGTGCTATTGGTTGAATATTTTCAGGCTGATTAATTGCTCTAATTTTTTTATTAATAGCATTAATAGCAATAATGATTGGTTTTTTAGCATTAATAAAAAAGTTTTCAATTCGTTGTTTATTACCTGCTATTAATGTTATTTTTCGCTGATCTTTATTAGTTTTAATAGCAACAACTGCTATTTTTTGCAAATTAATAATTTCTTGTAATTCAACTTCATTAAATTTTTTTAAATAACTATATTCTTTTTTATTTTGCAATAAAATTAACTGTTCTAATGATAATTTTTGTTCTAATAAAGAATTAATGATACATTCACTTTGCAATATTTGTTTTCTATTTATCTTTAAATTATTAAGAACAACAATAAAATTTTGTTCAGTAATAGAAATAGAACTAAAATTAGAAGTTTTATAATTTAATTGTTTCATCAAACTATTTGTAAATAATTTAGCACCAATTTTATTATTAACTAATGATTGATGATGACTTTCATTGATGGTTAAATATAATGGAATATCGTTAATAACGATTGGTCCACTATTAACTTTAACTAAATGAATATAAGTATTAGGAATAAGAGTATTATTAACATCAATTACTTCACCAGTAAAATATTCATTAGTAATAATACCTTTGTCACTAACAATACTATCACTACTAGAAGCAAAAATAGTTTTAGTACAAATAATAAAGCCAATTTGTTCTAATTGATTAGTGTCTTCACCATTTTTACTAAACAATGCTAAAATTTCTGACTTATTCCTAAAAGCATTGACAAAAGTGGTTGCCGGAAAGGCACGATGTTTAATTTTTTTTGTTAGTTTTGTTCACATACTTTTAATTTGTATCTTTGATAATTCCATGTTTAGTTAACTCCTTATTTTTATTAGTAATTTAAATAGAGTTAAATTAGTAAATCAAAAAAAGATTGTGGTACTAATGAAGCACCTCCAACTAATGCACCATCAATGTCAGGTTCAGAAAGTATTAATTTAATATTATCGGGTTTTACTGAACCACCATACTGAATACGTACTTGTTCTGCAACATTTTTATTATATAATTCACTAATAAATTCACGAATCATTTTACAAACCGTTTGAGCTTGTTGAGCTGTTGCTGTTTTACCAGTACCAATTGCTCATATTGGCTCATAGGCAATTACTAACTTAGCAATATTTTCTACTTTAATATTTTTTAATGCTAACTTAATTTGATTTTTAATTACTTCATTAGTCTTTTTATTTTCATATTGGTTTAAAGTTTCACCACAACATAAAATTGGTATAATATTAGCATTAAATAGTGAATGTAATTTTTTATTTATTGGTTCATCTACTTCATTAAAATACATTCTGCGTTCAGAATGACCAATAATAACATGACTAACCATCATATCTTTTAGCATCTTAATTGAAATTTCACCAGTATATGCACCTTCGGTTTCATAATGACAATTTTGAGCTGCAATAATTAAAGCAGAAGTTTTATTCATTTTTAATAAAGGTAAATTAGTAAAACTAGCTGCTATTCCATAATCATATTTAATAGTTTTAGTTTTTAATAATTTATTAAATTCATTTAAAAAAAATTGAGTTTCTTCTATATTTTTATACATTTTTCAATTTCCAATAATAATCTTTTTACGTTCCATTTGTTTCTCCTTTAAGTTAATTTTTTTTTGATATAGTTGGCTTTAATAATGTTGCTGCTTCTTCATCAATAATAATTGTAACATCATCATGATTTTGTAAAAAAGTACATGGATAATTTGGAGAAACTTTACCTTCAACTAACTCTCGAATAGCTTGTGCTTTATTAGTTCCTGTAGCAATTAAAACAATCAATTTAGCTTGTAAAATAGTATGAATACCCATCGTAACAGCTTTGGTTGGTACATCTTCAACTTTAGAAAAAAATCTTTTATTAGCTTCAATTGTTTCTTTAGTTAAATTAACAACATGTGTTTTACTACTTGCAAGAGTACCTGGTTCATTAAAAGCAATATGACCATTAGTACCTAAGCCCAATATTTGTAAATCAATTGGTCCTTTTTCTTTTAATAATTTTTCATACTCTTCCACATTTTGGTCTAAATCACCAATACCTTTAGGAACATACGTATTTTTTAAATTAAGACTTTTAATATGATTAAATAATTGATGATTCATAAAATAACGATAACTTTTTACATGATCTGGAG
Organism: Spiroplasma endosymbiont of Thecophora atra; assembly: GCF_964019735.1. NCBI lineage: Bacteria > Bacillati > Mycoplasmatota > Mollicutes > Entomoplasmatales > Spiroplasmataceae > Spiroplasma > Spiroplasma endosymbiont of Thecophora atra. The sequence goes on from NZ_OZ026464.1 coordinate 1,215,537, forward strand.
TTAAACCAACATATTCATCTAAATTAAATGTTACGACTTTTGATCAATCTCTTTTGTTATTTTTTGCATCTGCTATTAATAAATCATATGTTTCAATTGGACTACTTCCCGTTACCAATCCTAAAATAGCATTTGGTTTAACTTTAATAATATCAATAATAATTTTACTTAATAATTGAGCAACCTCAGTTTTATCTTTTAAAATAATTAATTTCATAATTTAAAAACCCCTTACATTACTTACTTATTCTTGCTGATATGCAATTTTTCCTTCACATATTGTTAAAAAAATATCATTATTCTTAGTTAATACAATAATATCTGCTAATTTACCAATAACAATATCACCCGTTTTATTTGCAATTCCTACTTGTTTAGCACTATTATAAGAAGCCATTTTGATGCAATCTTGTCAATTATTATTAGTAATTTTTAATAAATTTTTAAAACCAGCAATCATTGTTGCAATGCTGCCTGCTAATTTTCCGGTTGCTTCAACAGTAACCTTACTATTACTTTTAATGACAGGTAATGGTCCCAATAAATACTTACCATCAGGCTGTCCTTTCGCACTCATGGCATCAGTAATCATACAAATTCCATCGGCACCTTTAATTTTATATGTTATTGCTAAAATATCAATATCAACATGAATTCCATCACAAATTAACTCAGTAACTAATTGATCATAATATAATGATGCCGGAACAACACCAGGATCACGATGATTATAGGGGCTCATTGCATTATAAAGATGGGTAATATGCGTTAAACCACATTCAACAGTTTTAGTTATTTCTTTAAAAGTAGCATTACTATGACCAACACTAGGAATAATGTTATTTTTAATTAATGAAGAAATAAAATTTGAATTTTTATTATTTAAATTAGGATCTATCTCAGGAGCATAACCAATAAATTTTAAATTTTTGTTACTAATTATATTTCAAGATTTTACTAAATTAAGATCAGGAACATGAAGTAATGACGGAGTATGTGCTCCTTTTTGTAATTCTGAGATAAAAGGTCCTTCTAAATATGCACCAATAATTCGTGCCTTGTTACCTTTATTTTCTGTTTTCATATACTTAGCAAATACTGAAAGAACATTATCAATTTCTTTTTTGCTGGCAGTAACTGTTGCATAACAAAACTTTGTTACTCCCTCTTTTGGAACTAATTTTGCAAAATTATTAATTGATTCAATGGTACCATCCATTAAACTATAGCCATAACCTCCATGTACATGTAAATCAATAAAACCAGGTATTATTGTTTGATTATGACAATCAATAACCTGAGCATCTTGAAATTCATAATTATACTTTCCTTCATTAATTTGGAAAATTAAATTATCTTTAATTACTAAAAAACCATTATTTATTATTTTCTTAATGCTAATTATTTTCGCATTATTTAAAACTAAAATTTTAGACACTAATACCCTTCTTTCTAGAATTATTAATTGTTTAAAATTGCTAATGACACTATTATACCTAAAATTTTAACTTAAACCTAAATCTAAGAAAAATAATTAAAAAAAGGCTTAATTGCCTATATTTTAAATAATGGTGGCTCGAAGCGGATTCGAACCACTGACACTTCGCTCTTCAGGCGAATGCTCTACCAACTGAGCTACCGAGCCGTTACCTATACAATAATAGCATATAAAAGTAAAAAATAACAAGGGGTTAAAACTTATTTTTTAATTTATTTAAATATATATTTATTTTTTTACTAATTATCTTCTAATTACATATCTTCTTCAACAAGGTTTTTCAGTTTTTGGCATTAAGTAATTTGAGTCTCTTCTAATTTCTTCTTTTCAATTATTATTTGATAAATCAGTAGACTCATTTTCTTTAGCAATATTTGTTTGTAAAAATATATTATTACCAATAATATTTAATGATTCACTTCTTTGAAATTCATGATCACTACATACATCATTTACTAAACTTTTGACAATCTCACATAATTTTTTACAAGTATCTAATATCAATTTATATTTTTCTTTACCTTTTCATTTTTCAATTAATGATTCACAATTTTCAATAAATTTATCCTGTCATTCTTTAAACTCTTCGGAATTAATTGTCTTAGTTAAATCACCATCACAATAATAAGTTAATATTTCTTTTCAAACATTACGTCATACTTTTCTCATATTATTATGAGGAGTTTTAACTTTCAATTTTTTAATCAAAAAATCAAAATCTTGAATTTTATTTCTTCTTCAACAATTTAATAATGCAGTAATAATCGGAATTACTAATTGTTTATTATTTATTTTTTCTATTATTTCTTGTTTTTTATTTTCAAGATCTTCTAATCTAGTTATACGTTCTTTTTCTAATTCTTGTAAAATATTAAAATACTCTTGATATTCTTTTATTGCTTGTGAATATATTATTAAGCTGAGTTATACTTGTAAGTGCAAGTAAATAAAATTGCAAAAAATTCTCATATAAAAATTTCATAATGCTAAATTTAGTTTAGAAAAAAGTAAGGAGTTTTTATATGAGTTATAAACATCTTGGCATAGATGAAAGGATTTATATTGAGAATCAATTGAAATTTAAATTTAAAATTAGTGAAATAGCTAAAAATCTTAATCGAAGTATTAGTACTATTATTCGAGAAATTAATAGAAATAAAGATAATAATCATTATTTTTCATTAATTGCACAAAATAAAGCTGAAAATCGAAAACAATCACATATTAGTTTTCATAAGTTTAAAAATAAGAATTTAGTAAAATATGTACAACAAAAATTACTATTAGGTTGATCACCTGAACAAATTTATGGCAGAATTAAAAATTTTCATAAAGAGTGAGTTATTAGTTTTAAAACAATTTATACTTGAATTTATTTTGGAATGCTTGATAAAGTTACTAGTAAAAATTTAAGAAGAAAAGGTAAAAAACGAAAATCTAAAGAAAATCGTGGCAAGTTTAATGGTAAATCAATTAAAGAACGAGATATAAATGTTAATGATCGTATAACACTTGGTCATTGAGAAGGAGATACTATAGTATCATCACGAGGTAAAAGCAAATCATGTTTAATAACTTTAGTTGAAAGAGTATCACGATTTACTTTAGCAATATTAGTTAAAAACAGAACTACTAAAGTTATTAATAAAAATGTTAGTTATTATTTATCAATTCTTCCTAAAAACATTGTTAAAACTATTACTTTTGATCGTGGCAAAGAATTTTCAAATTGACAACAACTTGAAAAAAATTTAGATATAAAAATTTATTTTGCCAATCCATATTCACCTTGACAAAGAGGTACTAATGAAAATACTAATGGTTTAATTAGAGAAAAATTTCCTAAAAAATTTATTTTTTCAAAAACTAATAAAAATGAAGTTCATAAATTTATATTGTCTTTAAACCAAAGACCAAGAAAAATACTAAATTATCTTTCACCAATCGAATATTTGGATAGAAAAATAATTTAGTTGCACTTACCTTTACAATTTAGCTTAATTTAATTATTACTTCTCATTTGTTTATAAGTTTAATATCCATTTTAATCATTCTTTCCATTAGTTCAAATATATCTCTTATAACCCACTATTTAATCCGATAATTTATTTATGTTTTATAAATAAATTCAATATATATATATATAATTTTAATAATTTATTTTATTAATAACTTATGCTACAACTGTTTGTTTAGGAGAATGAAAGTCAATATCCATATCAATATTAATACTTTCACCGAAACTATCACTTGACTCACTAATGCCGCTTTCAGAAACAAGACATGTATCAGAATCTAATTGAGATGATAATGATTTATCATCATTAATAACTTTAATTTTGTATTTTTTTTGAAATTCAATATTTTTTAAAACATCTTTAAATAAAGTTACTGCAAAATTACTAATTAACTCTACTTTTAAACTATTAAATCCAAGATTTTTAATTACTTTTTCACATGTAGCAACAAATTCGACTTTTCACACTTCATATTCAGAAAACTTTAAATTTTTAGATTTTTTTTGTTCTAAATAAAATGCTAATAGTTTAGAAGATAAATCCAATTCTGCTTTTTTAAGCGCTGACTTATCTAGTGATTTAGTATAAAGATCTTTAAATTTTTTAAAAAAAATTCTTTTTCTGCAATCTTTTCACCTAATTTAATTTCTCAATTTTTGTTACTTTTTTAACTGTCTACATTTTCAAATCTTATAAAATCATATGTTTTTTATTTTTCGTAATTTCATATTATTTTTTTCTATTTTATCTGTAATAACTTTTATTTTTAAATCAATTTCTTTTAAAACCAATTCTTGATTATCTTTTAGATTATTATATTGTTCATTAACTAATTTATAACTGGCAAATGCTACTTGAAAACTTAATATTTCTTTACTATTAATTGTTTCATAAATAAATTTTTCCATTAAATTTTTTACTTTTATAACTTCCAATTCATGTTTGTTTTGAAAAGTTTCATCACGAAATACATCTAAAAATAAAGTTTGTACTGTATTAGTTATTATTTTAATATTTTCTAAATCAAATCCTTGTAATTCATTCATTTTTATATTAGCAAATTCAATAAATATATTTGCTCATTGTTTATATTCATAAAAATATAATCTTTTACCATTTAAAGAATTATCATCAAAATATAAGGATAATATTTTCCAATAAATATTATGTTCAGCAAATCGTAATTTTTTTCTGCTAAACTTCTTTTTGTTTTTAAAAATTGAATATTTTTTGACAAAAATCATTTTCTGATTTTATTTTTTAAATTTAATTCTCTATTATTGTTTGAATTTATAAAAGCATTATATCTATTTAAACAACTATAATATTGTTTTAAAATTTCATTTAAATCATTAAAAGATTTATTATATTTTTTCATTTGTTCATCTTTTTTTGCTTCTTTAATAAATTTTTCTGCTTTTTCTTCATTAAATAAGAAATCTAACTCTGACACTTAAATCTCTCCTTAACATATTTAATTTGTTTTTAATTAATATTGTTTGCTAATGAATTATATAAAAATAATAAAAAGCCACACTAATAAATTTAATTTATTAACGGGCTTAATTTTACAAATATATAATTCCTAAAAATAATACACCTATTATAATCATTTGTAAAGGGAAAATTATTATTAAAATCATAATTTATTTCTATTTTATACAATATATTTTGTTAAAATAAAAAAATAAACTTTACATATTAAATGGTCTATTTTCTAAATTTGTTACTACACTAGAGGTATTATTAATCAAACTTATATTTTCAGGAAAATCTTTTTCATTAATAACTATGATTGCCACTTCTTCTTGAAATTCTTTATTTGTAACAATATTTTTTTTAAAATTTTGAAGAATTTCAATAAAATTACTTAAATTTTTAAATTTCTCGCGTTCTGTAATATAAAATCTCTGGTTTTTACATACTTTAATAAAGTTATCTATTCATTTTTGAAATTCTTCATTTTTTATTTCTTTATTATGATTTGTTTCTTTTAAATATAAAATTAAAATAAGATTTCATATACCACGAATTGCAAAAATAAATTTAGAATGTTTATATTCTTCAATTAATTTAAGTGTATTAATTATTTCTTCTATTGCTACTAATTCAACTTCCATTTTTGATAAAGAAAAAGTATTATTTTTATTTTCTTTCTTTTTAATTTTATTTTTATATTGTTCATTTCTTTCAAGTAATTCTTTTGATATCTTTGTGACTGTATCAATAGTCTCTCTTATTTCATTTCTTTTAAGAAGAAACAATTTATAATCAACCAGTATATCGTATTTTTTAATAATTGATATTTCTCTAATATATTTTGGTATTTTTTTGGTAAAAATAGGTAATTGTTCCATATACGTTTTAAATATTTTAGTATTTATAATTTCAAGTGCATCATTAAAAAGATTAAAAGATATTACATCTTCTATTTCTAATTTAGACTTTTCTTTTTCAATATTTAAATTATATTTTCTTTGAAAAGTTTCATCACGAAATACATCTAAAAATAAAGTTTGTACTGCATCAGTTATTATTTTAATATTTTCTAAATCAATTCCTTCAAGTTCATTCATTCTTATATTAGCAAATTCAATAAATATCTTTGCTCATTGTTCATATTCAGAAAAATCTAACGTTTTGCCTTCTATAGTAGTATCATTAAAATATAATAACAATATTTTTAAATAAATAATATGTTCCATTTCCCGTTTTGGTGCATTATCACGTAGTTCTAATAAAATATTATGTATTTCTTCCAACATATTTGCTTTCTTTTCTAAGTTTTTTATTAAAAACATTTTTTTATTATTTTCCTTTTTTAAAAAATAGAATTTAATTTTTTTATTATCAGGAACTGTTTCTGTTCTTAATTGTTCTCTAATTTTTTCTTTATTTTTTAAAAATTCATCTAAATCATAAAAAAAATTCATATATTGACATTCACCATTTAATATGATTTCTTTATAATCATTAAAAAAAATCTTTATTTCATCACTATTTTTTAGTAAAATAAGAAATTTGTTTATTCTTTCTTTTTGTAAATGTTCTAATCTTGGCATTAAAATTTCTCCTCATAATAATGTTAATTTAAAATATAAATTATAATATTAAAAAACCTTATTAATAAATAAATCTATTAAAAGGCTAATTTTGCAAATATTATAATTACTATTGATAATACACTACTATAAAATAATAATTAAAATCAAACTATACAAAATACTTATTTTATAATCATTTATTTATATTCTTTAAATTATTTTTAATTAAATATTCAAAACCTTAAAAATACAAAAAAGCATATTAATTGATAGATTAAAAAAATAAATTATAATTTTATTAATTTAATAATTGTTTATTCCTATTATAGATATTTCTATAATAGGATTTTTATTAAATTACTAAAAAAAGGAGCATTAAAAGATATGACTAAAAATGAGAAATTAATGATTGCTATTGAAGAAGGTAATTTAAAAAAACTATGAAATTAGTAAAAAATGGCGCCAATGTCAATTATAGAAACTTTAAATATTCCATTTGTAAAAAACTTACCGGTAAAGTGACTTCTTATCCAGATAAAAATACTAGTGGTAATACTCCATTAATGAAAGCCGCCAAAAAAGGATATTTAAATATAGTTAAATTTTTACTAGAAAATAACGCTGATATTAATCATACAAATCAAAATGGTAAAACTGCCCTAATCCTAATTGCTGATAATAATAATATATAGGGAGTTAAGTTTCTAATAGAAAATGGTGCTAAAATTGAATGTATAGATAATTTTTGAGAATCTAGAAGTGAAAGAATATTTACAATCATGAATTTTAAACTCAAGTAAAAATGAAATAAATTCACCTAACTCTAGTAATCAACCAACAACAAATATCAAAAAAACAAAGTTTGCTAATGATCTAATTAAAAATCTAAAATAACTTTTATTATTTCTTAGTTTTAATATTTCTAACTTCTTTTAATTGTTTTTTTAACGTTTTTAATTGCAATTGTAAATCTTCATATGATGGTAAATCATCACTTTTAATTTCTTCTTTTTTGTTTTTACTATAATCATTAGTTTTTTTTGATAATTGTGGAGGATTAACTCATAAATTTTTTAAGCCATATCAAAAAATAGTAAGTAAACTTAAACCAATACCTGCTCAAGGAATTGTTCATAAATCTTTAAAAGGAATAGTTTGAAAATTTCTAATATTAAAGTAATTAAAAAGTACTAATACAAAAAGTATCAATACTAAGGTTATTAATAACATGTGTATAGCAAAAACTGATCTTGAAAAAGGTTTTTTAATAAAAATTAATGGTATTAAATAAGTTAAATTAAAAATCAATAATGTTCCAAAAGTATATAAAGAAACTATACTATCACTAGTCATTAATTGTTTATAAAAACTACTAGTGATTGGTTCTTTATTAACGATTAAAGTAATAATAATAGCAATATTATTTTTTAATGGAACACCCCAATTAAATAATGGAAAAATTGATAAACTAATTGTTACTGTTAAAACACTAATAATAACTAATGTTTTACTTAAAATTAAATTATTTTTTTTCATATTATCCATCTCTCATTATCAGTTTATTTTTTCACTCTAATAATATTTTATCATTATTAAAGCAAAAAATAACTATCAAAAATTAAAATTAAGATTTATTTTTAGTTTTAGCTAAATTTAATGCAATTTTTCGCGCAGCAAATGGATCACGAGGATCATAATGTCAATAATTAGTAAAATATTTTTTAAAATTATTAGGTAATGTTGAAGAATCAATATTAATAGCATGAAAACGATTAGCTTTTGCTTTTAGTTGTAACATTAAATTAATATTATTTTTAGTAATATTAGCAGATAAAAAATCAGAAACTACCAATAAGTCTGCATTATGATATGTCTTAGATTGCATAATTGTTAAAGCATGACTAATAGCTGGATTAATATTAGTATGTCCTTTAAAACTATGACCTAAAAAATGAATTAGATTGGGAATTGATGAAACTAAATTAGATAAGTCATAAGTTTCAAATTTACCAGAAAAATTAATCATATAGCACGGTCTTTTTTCTTGTAAAGCAATTTTACTAATAGCCAGCGCAATTGATTTTGCAATAATTTCTGGACTATGACTCATTGATTTAGATGTATCAATGCATAAGATAAAAGGGCCTTCACTTTCGGGAATTGGTACTTCTACAACTTCTTCAACAAGATGTTCAGTGGCAACTAAATCCATTGATTCAAACTCTGTAATTGCTAACTTTTCTTCAACAAATTTTTTATAAAAAATGGCATTTAACTCTGGAATAGCAAAATTAACTAATTCTAATGGTAATAAATGTTCTAAATCTTTACCCTCGGTAATTCCTACTATTTCTTCAGGCCATTTTCCTAATGGCTTTAATTCATATTCAATTTGTACTTTTTGATGAATCTGCTTTTCTGTTAAACCTGAAATTCCTTTTCAACGACCAAGTAGTCTAGCAATTTCAATAATAGCTGGATTCTTATTTAAAATTTCACCATATTGTATAATAGTATTTAAATTAATTTTTTTAAAATCATTTAAATCTCCTTCTCAAAATCGTCCAAAAAAATTTCAAGCAAAACCAATAATATGCCTTACTTCATTAATAATTTTAATATTATTACTTCACATTGTTAAATACTTTTGACGCATTTGCATAGTTTCAAATAACTTATAATTTACAATTCTTTGAACAATTAAACTTTCTCAATGTCTTGTAAAATTATCAAAAGTTAATTTACTATTAAGTTTACGATCCTTAAATTTTTCTTGAAAATAATGAAAATAATTAATCATTAGTGAATCAAGAGTTTTTGCCCTAGTGTAAATTTCTTGTCAATTATTTTTTAATCTATCAATACCATTAATCATAACTCAGAAATATAATCGTAATTCTCTTTTAATGATGGGACTAATAACAATATTTTTACTTTTTTCTAAAACTTCATTTAAATAAAAATGACTAATTTGTTGAACAAATTCCGGAGCTAATCAAGCAAAATTTCTTTTAAATCAAGCAAAACTACTTAAATTTGTTTCTGATAAAGACATTTTTTTTAATTTGGTTTCTAAAATTTGTGAAACATGGGATTCAATTAATTCTTCCATACTAATCACCTATTTTAATTAACATCAGAATTATTATTAGTGTCATTAACATTTGGGATAGTTATTGGTGAATCTTCAGTTAGTGATTCTGATGAAAGACTCTTTTCGGTTTCTGCTTCAGGTATTTGTGAAATTTTATCAAAAAATGCCATTTCTAATAGTGATTTAAATTGTTCATCAAAAAATATAGAATTAGTTTTACTTAAACGATGATATTCTTGTTCAAAATGTACTTTTAATTCATTAATTTGTTGCTTTAAATCTTTAATTTGACTATTAATATTTCCAAATTGTGATTTACTATCAGTATTAGTTAATTCAACTTGAATTATAGAATTATTTGTAATATTTATTAATTCACTAGAATTCTTTAATTGTAGTTCAAACTTCTGATTACCTTCCATTTTACTTAAACTTTTACCATAAAATAATTGAATATTATGACTTTTTTTATTACGTCGTAATAATAACTGAAAATCCTTTCTACTAATAAAACAAATTGGAAATTCATCACTATGTCATAATAAACGATAATATATACCTTTAATTTCTTCAGAAAATGGATTGGAGTAAATAGATGGTTGATTTTGACTATCTTTAATGTTTTCGGCATTATTACTTAATGTTTCCAATTCACTTTCCAGTTCAATCTGATTTTGTTTTAATGTGTAAGTTAAATCTTCACAATATGCTTCATTGAAAAGTTTTGTATATTCTTTTTCTTGATCTTCATTATCTCAAATACAGTAAGGAATAATCAATAAATCAGGCTTATCAGTAGTTGTTCTGCCATTATAATAAGCTGAAGCTTTTATTAATTTTGCAATTTTTTTTCATCTTCGATCAGAAATGTAAGCTTTACCATTAGTTGCTTCTGTTAAAATTTTACGAAAACGAGAAATAAAACTTAATGTTTCTTTGCTTAAAGTAACAGTAGTTTCCAATTCTTTTAATCACTTTTCATATTCAGATGTTTTAATTTGTAATTCAAGCGGAACTTTTACTTCTAAACTAGTAATACTTTCTAGCATATCATTAAAATTTTCTTCATTAGTTAAACCATAAACTATCATTCTAATAATAAAACGATCAAATAAAGGTTCTAAACCTTTACCGCTTTCTGGTAACTCATTGGAAGCTGAAATTAATAGTTTTAATGGTACTTTGATATCAACACCACCATTACGAAAGATTTTTTCATTAATAATAGTTAGTAAAGTATTTTGAATTGAAGGGCCTGCTTTTCAAATTTCATCCAAAAAAGCAATATCAACAGCAGGTAAATATTGATCAATAATTCTTACATAGTTACCTTTTAATAAATCTTTGATTGAGATTGGTCCAAAAATTTCTTCTGGAGTAGAAAAACGATTCATTAAATATTCAAAATTTCGCCCATCATGAAACGCATATTTAATTCGTCGTGAAATTAATGATTTAGCAATTCCTGGTAATCCTAATAAAAATATTGATTCTCCTGATAATAACGCCAAAATAGCAAGTTTAAAAACAGTTTCTTTTTCATAAACATCAGCGCTAATTACTTTAATTAATTGTTCAATTCGCTTAGAAAGTAAACTATCTGTATTCATTATATTCTCCTTTACTTATTATTTATTCGACACTTAATTCTCTTCTTACATCATCACTTTTAACAATTAATAAACAAGCAGCAATTAATCATAAAACAGTTATTAATAAAACAATAATCATAAATATTGGAACTTCTGCAGAAACAGTTTCATTTACTAATCCATTAACCACTAACAAAATTGTACAAAATACTTCTAAAACTATAAAATAAGCAATTGCTAAAATAATATAAACAATTGATCATCCAAACATAGCACTAGCAGTGCGACCAATCGCTACTGGTAAATAAAATATAAAATTAAATCCCAGAGTTATAATTAAAAATATATAAATTATATAAGTTGGGTTCATGTTACTACCTTTATTACTCAAAATTTGATTAACCAAATTGTTAGCTAAAAAATAAGAAAAAATTAAATGAAAACATGAAACTGTAAGTAACAAAATACGAGCAATATTTTCCATTTTTGAACTTCAATACATTCTTTTAAATTTAATACTATCACTTAATAACGGATTATAAGTAGTAAAACGTTGTTCTTCAATATCTTTAAATGATTGATTATCATTATTTGATTTGATAATACTATTATCAACATTTGACAATGGAGTATTTTTTAAGTCATCTTTTTTTTCTTCCATATATCTAACACCCCTTATTTTTTATTTATATTATAACTTATTTTAGGTATTAAAACTTAATAATAGTATCTGATATAAATCAAAATTATAAGCGTTTAATTTTACAAAATTATTAAATAAACATATTATCAAATTTAAATTTATTTTTTTAAGATATAATATGACAAAATTAAAAAACAAAAAAATAATTATTTAACTTTGACCATCCAAAATTAAATAATTATTAAAAATATTTTTTAAATAAATAAGAAATTATAAATCAATATATAAAATAAAATATTTTGTTGATTCACTAAAGATAATACTTAATATATTTTAAAAACAAAATACCTAATGAACATAATAACTGTTAATTATTTCACATTTTTGGATTGCATCTCAAAAATTATTATTTTTTATTTTTACTTTTAAACCAATAATTAAAAAAGTTAATGCAATAGTAAAAAATCCAAAAATTGGAGTTAAAATTATACAAAAAATAACTCCAATTTGTAACTGAACTCAATCATAATAACCATCATAATTATGAATTACTGATAAACATATATTTTCTTCAGAATGATTTAAAATATAATTTACACTCATATAATTTAATAAACTAAATCCATTTGTTATTTCTAGTGTTATTTCTATAATAAGTCTTTTTTCTTTATATAATTTAAGATTTTCAAAAAAACTTTTATCAAAACTTGAAAAACCAATTAACATTAAACCAATTACCATAATTAAAATAGTTAAAATAAATAAAAATAAGGTTGCTAATTTTAATTTTTTATATTTTTGCAATATCATTTATAATTTTCCTTTCAAAATAAAAACCCATTTGCTTTTATCTCAACAAACAATGGGTTAGAAACTACTATATTATTTATATTTTTTATACATAAGAATAATAACAAATTTATATTAATTTTACAATTAATAACCTATATAATTAAAACTATTTTATATAAGTAGTATGAATATTAAATTATAGTTATCAAAATTTAACCCATTTTCATAAAATCAACACTTATTTTTAAGTATTTAAATTCACTTTACTTTAAAAGTAAAATTAAAACTATGAGGTTTGGGAACATAGCCACTGCTTGTCAAATCTTTTCCAATATGAAATCTAATTTTTTTAATATCATCAGTCTTAATAATATCAGTTGCCTTTAATGATAAATTATTACCATCAATATCTAAAAAAGTAAAAGCAGTTAACTCATCAATTTGCACATTTAAAGCTTTAACAAAATATCCTTTAAAAGTAGCAAGTGATTTAATAACAAGATTTCAATTAATATTTGGATCAACCGTCGAATCAGGATAATCTAATAAGAAAAAAGTAGAATTATTTTTTGCAAATTGATACATTTCTTGTCAATATTTATTTTCTAAAAAAGTTTCTAGATCACCAATATTAACATAATCATTAACATTAATATTTTCAATACTATTATTTATTGAATTTGAAAAACCAAAATAATAACTCAATTCCTTATATTTAAAATGATTACCACTATTATCACTAGTCAATAATACATGTGGAGGACTATATTTTATTAATGATTCATCACTATCTACTTCTTCTTGTACCATACTAAAAGGAACAAAATCAATAGGCTTAACTTTAAAATAATCAATAACCCCTTCAATACTTGTTGGTTTTAACTCAATGAAATCATAAACAACATTTGGATTAGAAACATATGTTATATAAAAAGGCTTTAATGGAAAATTTGAAGAATATGAATAAAGGTTAACATATTCTTTGGAACTACTCACAGCATTACCAACATAATTTAATTCGGGATGATGAACTAATTCAAAATATGGTTTAATAGTATCTACATCATTAAAGTCAATATCTGGTAAAGGAATTGTTGATATTATTGGATAAAGATGAGTAGTACTAGCAAATTCTTCTTCATAATCATTAATAAATTTATTAATTTCATCTTCGATTGTTTTATAAACAACAGTATTATCAATTTTATCCGCATAATAAAAATTAGTTGGTAAATAACCATGTGTTCATTGTTCTTGCAAATAATCACTACCATTTGGAAATTTTCCTGAAATATGTTTACTAAATTTTCCTTCAAATTGATTAAACATCATAAATTTTTCATAAAATTTAGCAGTATTTTTAATTAATGCAATTACTGGTATTTTAAATTCAATAAATGAAGATTGTAACTTTAATTTTAAATCAAATTTAGTAACACCATCAGTTTGAATTAAACTCTTATCTAATTCATCATTACTATTAGGTTTATAAAAAGTGAAATCATAATTAGTAATATTAGTTGGAAAAAAACTATCTCATCAAGATTCTTTTATTAATAAATCAAAAACTTGTTTTTTTGATTCTTCTTCAAAAAATGGCAAACGTAAATTTTTATTACTACTATCAATTGGAACATCATTCATATCAACAACAATTGATTCTTCTGGAATATTTTGTTTAAAATAACCAATATTAAAAGCACTCTGCATAGCAAGAGCAATAAAAAAAGTACTAATTGCTAAACCAATTATCATAATTAAAGAAATAGTTATTGTCAGAAAAGTTTTTTTTACTTTTACTGGTTCTACTTTACCAGTAACGTATTTAGTAATATTATTTAGTTTTCTTCAATCATCATTATCTTTCTTTTTAGCCATATATTATTCACCTAAATTTCCATTATCTAAAACTTAATTCATACATTTTAATAATACTTTTAATTAAATATTTTTTATTTTCAATAGTATTTAATCATCAATGCAAAATAGCAATTCATCATAATAAGAGTGCTATAACCGCGAAAATCAATACTGTGATTCGATAAGGACTGTCACTATAAGAAAATATAAAAAAACTAATACCAATAATTATTAAATTAACAATAGAACCAAATATTAAAAAAAATAAACAACTTAAACCAATACCTCTAATAGTTTTAGATAAAAAAACGGGTAAAATCATAATTAAAATTATAAAAGCAAATAAAACAGTAACTAACATTGCTACTACTTTTAATATTGCACTTTGAAAAACTGGTGCTGATGGTATACCAGGAAGATTAGCAACCAATTGACCAAAACCAATGCCATTAAAAAAAATCAAACCAATTCAAAAAATTTGAATAATTAAAATAAATATTCGCGAAAAACCATCACCAAGACTAGTAAAATAAACTCTTGTTAAATTTAAATCTAATAATGAAGGTAAAGGAGTTTCCTTTAATTTCTTTAACTCTTTTTGACCAATAAGATTACTTGTAATTAAAAATTGTTTATCTAATGATTTATCCATATCTTTCACCCATCCTATAAAATAATTATAATGCATTTTATTTAAAAACTATATAGTTAACTTATATCCAAATTTTAAATCTATAAAATAATTAAATTATTATTTTAAAATAAATACAAACATAATTAATAATATCTATTTTAACTACAAGTAATATGAAAAATAAACAATAATTTTCAATAGTTATTGTTTATTTTAATAATATAGTATTGTTTAAATATTTTTTTGATTATATGGAGTGTCCAGAAATACTTACACTTGCTAAGTGTGACTGAGAATCTGATAAATCTATTGAATTTATTTGTTTTCACTTATCAACTTGATTATTTAGACTTTCTATATTTTCATCACATACAGATTGTAATTCAATATTATCCATAATTAATATTTCTTCTTCATTATTTATATTTATTAATTCTTGTGATTTATTTGCATTATTTCTTTCTAAGTTATTATTTGATTTAAAATTAGTTCTAATTTTTTTAAAAATAAAACCTATTAAGCCTCCAACTAAACAAAGAGGTAAAATAGGTAAAATTCAAAAAGACATTGAAACTAATTTATTGTTTTCAACTTGATCTGACTCTAATTTAAATGTTGCCAATTGTTCTTGATTAAATCATGAAATTTGTTCTTCTGACAATTCTGCTTTTTGTATTGGAGTTAATAACAAAATTTGTTCTAATGATAATGATTGAATTTGTTTTGGACGAAATGCTTGAATTTGTTTTGGACTAAATGCTTGAATTTGTTCTCTTGTCAATGACTGAATTTGTTTTGGACTAAATGCTTGTATTTGTTCTGGTGTAAATTCTGAAATTTGTTTTTTTGTTAATAATTGAATTTGGTGACTAGTATACATTTCTAAATTCAAACGAGTTGAACGTTTTTTTCTATTTAAACTTAATGAAGTTACTTTTATTGGTTTTAATGTAAATGTTTGAAATTGTGCTTTTGTGAAATGTGGTATTTGTTTGGCTGTAAATGCTTGAATTTGTTTTTTATTAAACACTTTAATATGTTTTTGGGTAAATTCTTGTATTTGTTCTGCCGTTAGTAACTGCAGTTGTTCTTTAGAACTCATTTCAATATTATATAAAAAATTTAATGATAAATATATTTTTTAAAATTGGTTCATTGATACCATTTTCTAATGTTAATGCATTATTCACTGGTATCAATGTCTCAACATTATTGCTACTTATAATACTTGAAGATGAGTTATTAAAGTTTAATAAATTGTTTGGCATATTTTTGCTCCTTTTTAAAAATTAAAAACTATTATAAAGTAATAGTTAAATTTAAATAAAATTATATTGATTATTTAAATTATACGTGTATTTTAATATTTTTAATTTACTTAATCAATCAAAAACTTTCTTCCATAATGAATAAAATAATTATTAATTACAACAATAAAAAAAGAGTAAGACCTTTTACTTACTCTCTAAATTAATACTGCTTATGTTTTATTTTCTAAATGGCGGTCTTGACGGGGATCGAACCCGCGATCTCCTCCGTGACAGGGAGGCGTATTAACCACTTTACCACAAGACCGTGGTTGCGGAGACTGGATTTGAACCAATGATCTTCGGATTATGAGCCCGACGGGATACCACTTCCCCACTCCGCGATGTATAAAATTTAATAATAATGGAGGAGGCTGAGGGATTCGAACCCTCGAGCACTTGCGCACTGACAGTTTTCAAGACTGTTCCCTTCAACCGGACTTGGGTAAGCCTCCGAGTATTTAAGTATGGTGGACCCTATCGGATTCGAACCAATGCTCGCCCGGTTATGAGCCGGGAGCTTTAACCAACTAAGCTAAGGGTCCTAGACTATGGTAGCGGGGATGGGACTCAAACCCATGGCCTCTCGGGTATGAACCGAACGCTCTAATCAACTGAGCTACCTCGCCAGTTTTAGTTTAAATATTTAAACCGATATATAAATGGTGGACCCTATCGGGATCGAACCGACCACCTCCTGCGTGCAAGGCAGGCGCTCTACCAAATGAGCTAAGGGCCCTTGTTTTTAATAATGGTCGGGAAGACAGGATTCGAACCTGCGACCTCTCGGTCCCAAACCGAGCGCTCTACCAAGCTGAGCCACATCCCGATGGTGCGCCTGGCAGGACTTGAACCCACAACCTTTTGATCCGTAGTCAAACGATCTATCCAATTGATCTACAGGCGCATTTAATTACTAAAATTTATAGTAACTCATAAATTTATAGTAACTCATTAAATCATTAAACCTAATCAATTATAACTTATTAAAAGTAATATTTACAAGTATATTTGCAAATATTATTAATATTTTGGAGGAGCCGATCGGATTCGAACCGACGATCAAAGTTTTGCAGACTTATGCCTTAAACCACTTGGCCACGGCTCCAAATATAATTAAAAAAATTTAAAGACTTTTCAATATTACCAAGACTAGTTACTATTTGCAACTTGTTTTACAATATTATTCATAAAATATTAAATATTTTTTTATTATTTATTTCACTAATTAAAATCTTATAAAGTTATTTATAGCTAAATTGTAAAGGTAAGTGCAACTAAATTATTTTTCTATCCAAATATTCGATTGGTGAAAGATAATTTAGTATTTTTCTTGGTCTTTGGTTTAAAGACAATATAAATTTATGAACTTCATTTTTATTAGTTTTTGAAAAAATAAATTTTTTAGGAAATTTTTCTCTAATTAAACCATTAGTATTTTCATTAGTACCTCTTTGTCAAGGTGAATATGGATTGGCAAAATAAATTTTTATATCTAAATTTTTTTCAAGTTGTTGTCAATTTGAAAATTCTTTGCCACGATCAAAAGTAATAGTTTTAACAATGTTTTTAGGAAGAATTGATAAATAATAACTAACATTTTTATTAATAACTTTAGTAGTTCTGTTTTTAACTAATATTGCTAAAGTAAATCGTGATACTCTTTCAACTAAAGTTATTAAACATGATTTGCTTTTACCTCGTGATGATACTATAGTATCTCCTTCTCAATGACCAAGTGTTATACGATCATTAACATTTATATCTCGTTCTTTAATTGATTTACCATTAAACTTGCCACGATTTTCTTTAGATTTTCGTTTTTTACCTTTTCTTCTTAAATTTTTACTAGTAACTTTATCAAGCATTCCAAAATAAATTCAAGTATAAATTGTTTTAAAACTAATAACTCACTCTTTATGAAAATTTTTAATTCTGCCATAAATTTGTTCAGGTGATCAACCTAATAGTAATTTTTGTTGTACATATTTTACTAAATTCTTATTTTTAAACTTATGAAAACTAATATGTGATTGTTTTCGATTTTCAGCTTTATTTTGTGCAATTAATGAAAAATAATGATTATTATCTTTATTTCTATTAATTTCTCGAATAATAGTACTAATACTTCGATTAAGATTTTTAGCTATTTCACTAATTTTAAATTTAAATTTCAATTGATTCTCAATATAAATCCTTTCATCTATGCCAAGATGTTTATAACTCATATAAAAACTCCTTACTTTTTTCTAAACTAAATTTAGCATTATGAAATTTTTATATGAGAATTTTTTGCAATTTTATTTACTTGCACTTACAAGTATAACTCAGCATAATTAATTATTAAATTAAATAATAAAAAAGCACAATTGTGCATTTAATTTATGGTGGAGATGGCGGGGATCGAACCCGCGTCCAAAAGTTAACTGACTAACTGTATCTACAGTTTAGTATAATTTAGAAAAATCACTATTTAATAATAAATTATACGAAATTATGAATAGCTAGTTAATGGAAATTCGAAAAAATTTATTAACATCATTTTTTCTAGTTTATCCTTATGATACGTTACTAATATTGATAAACTAGCTATTAGCAACGGTAGTATTTACTTCTTAAGTAATTAAGCAGGTAAAACTGCTTGATTTCCTAAACCAAATCCAAAGTTGTTTAACTTTGTTGTGAATCAGTTAGGTACTACGATTTTAGTTTGTTTTCCGGTTATGAAACCTCGTAGTATTATGGTCTACCAAACCACTGCCACAATTAGTTGTTCACTCCTGTCGAAACCAGAACATCCCCGTTAATATTATACATTACTTTCTAATATAAAGCAATTTTTGGTTTTCTTAAAAATTACTAACAATTCTTTCAAATTTTCATCATAAATTATAAAATCTAAAAATTAAAATTTGGCAATTTATCAATGCTATTACTAATTCGAGAATTAATAGCAAAATTATCATGAATTATTACTTTTGAAACATTTCATTGTGATAAATTTTGATCAAACGTTATTGCACC
Organism: Spiroplasma endosymbiont of Thecophora atra; assembly: GCF_964019735.1. Classification (NCBI taxonomy): domain Bacteria; kingdom Bacillati; phylum Mycoplasmatota; class Mollicutes; order Entomoplasmatales; family Spiroplasmataceae; genus Spiroplasma; species Spiroplasma endosymbiont of Thecophora atra. The sequence goes on from NZ_OZ026464.1 coordinate 1,235,043, forward strand.
AGCAAACATAGAATGCATAGTTATTACATTTGAAACATCTCAACCCGAAATATCTTGATTAAATTTTCTTGCACCAGCAAACAAACCATACATATCTGTCACTTTATTTACATTTCAACTTGAAATATTTTGATCAAAAGCATGTGCATTAAAAAACATACCTCTCATAATTTTTACTTTTTCTACTCTTCAAACTGAAATATTCTGATTAAATGAAGTTGCATATGCAAACATATCACTCATATCTGTAACATTTGAAACATCTCAACCCGAAATATCTTGATTAAATGATGAAGCACTTTGAAACATCTATTTTGTACTTGTTATTTCTGATGGTAACTGATCTGGTACTTTTTGAATTGTTTTTGGCATTTTAACAGCTTGAATTTCTCCAATTTTATTTTCATAAAATCCAATTTGAACAATTTCAGTAGTTTTTATATCTGATAAGTCTATTTTACTAGTTGTTTGCTCTTTTCCATTACTATTAACGTAAATTGTATCTTGTTGTTGTATTATTGTATATTTATAACGATTTGATTGTCTATTTGAATTTGGTGATTTAGGTAATAAAATTTTTGGATTAGATTGTAATTTTATTTTCTTTTCTTTTTCATTTTCTTCCTCGTTTTTTGCTTCTATATCAGAAGTATACAAAATACCAGCAGTGGCTCCACCAACTAAAGTAGTACCACCAACAATGCAGTAATAATTTTCTTTTTTTTACTTTTTTCAGACATAAAAAAACCTCTCTTAAATTCTTAATTTTTTTATAATGGCATGACCATATTTTATATAATTTTATGTAATAAAGTATTTAATATGCTTAAATTTTATTTCAATAGTGATTTGTTAAAACATTTTAAAAATATTAAAAAAAATAAAAATCCCACTTCATAATTACATTTTATTTATGGTCTAAAAAATAATCATGAAATAGGTTATTTTATTATTTATTATATTAAATTCAATATTAAATCATATATAAATAGTTTTCTATAAAACTAAGAAATATTTTTATATATTAATATTTTAATTAAAATTTCAGGCTTTATATAAAATTCCTTGAGAACCACCAGCATAAATTGAACCATCTGGACCAACAGTTAAGGCAAAAATATGATCATTAGTATTTTTTATTCCAGATAATTCAGAAAATGAATCTTGCTGTGCTAATTTTTTATATACTTTATTTGAATCAATACTAGCATATAAATCATTATTTTTATCTAAGAGTAAACGTTTAATCTCATGATTTGGATTCGTTTCTAAAATTGCATTATACGTTCTATTTTTAATTTTATATACATTGCCAATTCAAGAACCAGCATAAACAATATTATCATTATCAACTACTAAACTACTTATCTGATTAGCATCTGATCTTTGCTCAAAAATCCTAAATTGACCACTAATTCCATCGGTTTTATAAATCTTACCACCATAATTAACACCAGCATAAATTGAACCATCTGGACCAATTGCTAAACTTCTAATATAATCTCCATTTGTCCCAGAAATCAAACTAACATTACCAGTTTGACCAATACTATATACACCAATGTCATTACCAGCATAAACAATACCAGTTGTTTTATTAATTGTTAAGCATGAAATTCAACGTGGTGAATTTTCTGATAATATAATTTTTGAAAAATTATGGATACCATCACTTTTATAAACTGCACCATTATCACTACCAACATAAACATTATCTTCGGCATCAACCACTAAATTTCTAAGAATTGAACCTCTTTCTATTTCTAACATTAACTCCAATCCCGTTGGTGTAAGCTTATAAACTTTATCTTCTTGTGTCCTAAAATATTACCTTGTGAATCAACACCCAAATCATAAATATTTTCATATGCTAATTTTTGAGGAACAAAATTAATAATATTATATTGTAAAGTTACTTCACCTACATAGTTATTCTTACCAATGATCGTAACAGAACTTACACTATATTTTTTAATATCAAAATTTTCAATAGTTAGTAATGCAGCTTTTTTATTTACTTCTTTAATTCCTATTAATAAACTCATTTTAGATGGCATTAGATCTTTTCCACTATTAACTTTTCCCAAATTATATTCAGTAATGATACCAGCTAAGTCAATTGCACTATATTGTTTTTCTAAAATTGTTTTATTTTTAATATTATTATTTTCAAATTTAGTTTTTTGTGAAGTTGTTTTTAAAACATCCTCAGTTAAATTTCCTATGGTTGTTGATAATGTTAAAGCACCTACTGCTGCTAATAATGTTTTCATATTAAAAACCTCCTTTTTATTTTTATAATTAATTTATAGAAACATTAAATTAATTATAAAAATAAAAAATAATTATAAATTAAATTTTAAAAAGAAACTACAAGTATTTTAATAATTAACACTTTAAATATAATATCTAAAAATAAACTTATTTTGTAATTAAAACATGATGCTTTTCTGTCACTCAATAATTTGAAGAAAATAACGTAATAAATATTAAACTAATAACAGTTAATAACGCAATACTATTACCAATATAAAACATTATTTCGTTATTTAAAGTAATTAAATTATAATTAATAAAACTATCGAGTAAATCAACACTACAAGTTAAAATAGCTATACATGATGCATAAATTCCTGTGATAGGCATTAATTGTCGATAATTTCAATCTAAAACCAAACTATATACAACAAAACTACAAATACCAAAAGCAATATTGGATAAAATTTGTGAAATCAAAACTGCGTAAATATTATTAGTTACTAAACTAACCATAATACTTACTATATAAATCCCAAAACCAAAATATAAAGCAATATTAGCACTGAAAAAATAATATAATCATCATCCCAATAAAAAAACACCAATTACTTGTGGCAAAGTAGTAAATAAAGTTTTATAAACATGCCATCTTTGATCAATATTACTTATTCTATAATTAAAAAATTGAGAATTCATTAAATAATAAATTAAATAAATAGTTAATCCAAACATAATTAAAATTATTATTTTTCATCGTGCATACCCATATTTTTTGGATCTTCTCGTAAAAGAAAAGACATGAAAAAAGTCAAAATGAAAAAACACAAAGCAGCAATAATGAAATAACTGATTTTTGAAATTGTAATAGTTGAAATATTAAACGTAAGCATATTAATTGGTATAATAATTAAACTTGCCAATAATCCCGGAACAATAAGTATAGTAAAAGTTAAAAAAGCATGTGATTTTACAAAATATTGTTCATTGAACATTAATTCATGAACTCCCAATGATGCAGTACTCATTCCTAACGAAATATTTAACAAAATCAAAGATCATAAATTTGGTACAATTAAAACTAAACAGCAAGTAACCAAAAGTCAACTATGCATTCATCAAATATACAACTTTCTTTTTTTAAATTTTGCAGTAAAAAAAGTAGCTGGTATAGCAAAAATAATTACAGTAAGCGAAATAATCACTGTAATACTAATTGCTTCAGTTACTAAATTAGTTAATGATAAAACTAAAAAATTATTAATAGCTTTTAAACTATTAATACCAAGATAAAGAAAAAAATAATAACTAATAAATAATCATTGCCACTTATTTATCTTTTGCTTAAAAAGAAAAAATAAATAAAAACTTGTAAATAAACAAAAGATTATTAAGAAAGGTAATCATATTATCATAGTTTTTTCCTTTCTTAATTAAATTATTATTTTTTGATTTGTCTTACTGCATCACGATTTTTAATGGTCTCTCTTTTATCATAATTTTTTTTACCACGAGCCAATGCTATTTCTAACTTTGCTCTACTTTTACTATTTAAATATATCATTGTTGGAACAACAGTTAAATTTTTTTGCTTTTGTTCTTGTTGAATTTTTTTAATTTCACGAGCATTTAAAAGTAATTTTCTTTTTCTTAATGGATCAAGTATATAACTAGTAGTAAATTTATAAGTATTAATGTTCATATTAATAATATAAGCTTCATTATTACTAAAAGTTACATAACTATCCTGTAAAGATACATTACCTAAACGAATTGATTTAATTTCAGAACCAGTCAAAACAATTCCCACTTCTAATTTTTCTAATAATTCATAATTAAAGTACGCTTTTTTATTTTTTGCAATTATTTTCATTGTTTCCACCATTATTTTCATAAACTTTATAATTAGATTATATAATAATAATTTCATAAATATCGAAATACTTACTTAAATTTGTTTTTTATTAAGAACATGCTATAATCTAATGAAGGTTAGATTAATCAATAGTTTTTCTAGCAATGATTAATGTAAAATTAAACATAAAATTAATATTTGTTGTATAGCGACCCAAGAAATAGATTTTATATTTGTTTTACGGGTTTTTGTTAATTTTATATATTAATAAACAACTGAAAGGAGTCTAAGGACATGGCAGGAGAGTTAAATACTAAAGTAACAACAGTAAAAAATAGTCAATTTTATCAAGGCGATTTGGGTTTTGATAAAAATAATAATGATAAAGTAATTATTTATAAAATTTTAACTGGTAAAAAACTTGAGGTTTGTAAAATTATTATTGATGAACAAAATCATATTTTAAAAATTTCTACTAAAACGGAAATTATTAATGAAGATGAATTTGAAATTTACACATTTGCTTTAGAAGCAGATACTGCTGATTTTATCTTAAAACTTATTGCTAAAAATCAAATTAATGTTGAAATTAATTATGCATTTATAAATAATATTGAAGATTCTTATAATATATCTGAATTAGACTCATTAGAAGAAAAAAAGAGAAAAATTAGGAAACTTTTTTAACTATTTATAAATTTCTTCTCAATTATAAACTGAACCATAACACAAAGCTTTAATTTTAAAATCATTGTTATTATTGATAATTTCTAAAATAGTTTGGGCAATAGAAATCCCTGAGGCAACTATATCATCAATAATAATAATGTTTTTTTTATTAAAAAAATTAATATATTTAGGTAATAAATGAATCTTATTAGTAATTTCCGTTTGTCTTTCGCTAACTTTTAATTTATTTTCTCAAAATTTACGGTAGTTATCAACTTGGAAAATATTATTAATAAATAATATTTTATAATTTAATTTTTTTTTAATAATTTTAACTAATTCAATTATTACTAATTCTAAACTACTAACTGAAGTAGGTTTTTTTGGCATCATAATAAAATAATCTAAATTTTCAAACAAATTAAATTTTTGACCAACTTCAAATAAATTAGTTGCTAATCTTATTACAATATTTTGTTCAATATTTACTTGCTTAATTAAGTTATAATCTTCATTAACTCATAATAAATCCGGATATTGTTTTAAACCTGGCGATTTAAAATAATTATAATAATAGCATTCAATGTTAAGATTGCTTTGTTGAATTAATCTTTTTTGCCCTTGTATTTTCATTTTTTTACTCCATTTTTCTTTTCACTTTTATTTTTTTTAACTTTACCATTTAGTTTTATCTTTTTTCTATATTTAAAATTATTTGCTTTATACATTTTTGATGATTGATTATTATTATTTTTATCACGGTTTTTATTTTGCTGACCATTTTCTTCTAAAATAAAATCAATAGTTCTAGCAACTTTATTTGCACTTTTTACAAGAACACTGACCTTTTGACCAAGAGCATACTGTTTTCGTTTTCTTTCACCAAACAAAATCATTGCTTTTTCATTAAAAATATAATAATCATCAGTCATATCTGCAATTCTAATTAAACCCTCAATTGTATTATCTAACTCAACAAATAATCCAAAACCAGTTACACTAGAAATTATACCTTCAAATTTATGACCAATAAATTGCATCATGTATTCTGCTTTTTTCATTTGATCTACAGCTCGTTCACACTCTAATGCTTTTAATTCCATATTACTAGATTGCTCAGCAGCTCAATTAGTAAAACTTTGATATTTCTCAATTATTTTAGCATTTATTTCTCTTTTAACTATATATTGACGCAATAAACGATGAACTATTAAATCGGGATAACGTCTAATTGGCGAAGTAAAATGTGTATAATAATCACTAGCAAGTCCAAAATGGCCAATACATTTATTAGTATACTGTGCTTTTTCCATACTTCTTAATAATAAAGTTGATAAAACTTGAAATGTTGGTAATTGTTTTAAAGAATTTAATAATAATTGTAAATCTTTTGAACTAATATTTGTGATTTTTGGATTTAATTTAATACCCATTAATTTCAGAATTGTAACCATTTGATGCATTTTTTTAGAACGAGGATGTTCATGAACACGATAAATAAAAGGTAATTTCATATCAAATACAGTTTTAGTAACTACTTCATTAGCTCTAATCATAAAACTTTCAATTAATTTTTCAGCGATATCACGAGTTCTTAAAATAATATCAGTTACTTCTCCATTATCGTTAATAATTGTTTTTGCTTCATTAATTTCAAAATCAATTACTCCAGCATCTTGTTTAAACTTTCATAAAATTTGGTGCAATTCTTTTGCTTTTAGTAACATTTCTCAAATTTGTGGATGTGTTTTAATAAAATTTGGATTTTTACCATTATATCCATCATTTACTTCGTCATAATTCATTCTTCTTGCTGATTTCATAAATGCCTGATAAATTTTATGTTTTACTGTTAAACCATTCTTATCAATTTCCATATCACAAACCATACATAAACGTTCTACTTGTTCATTTAAAGAACAAATACCATTTGATAACTGCGTTGGTAACATAGGAATAACACGATCTGCTAAGTAAACAGATGTACCACGAGTAAATGCCTCTTCATCTAAAGGACTATTTTCTGTTACATAATGACTAACATCAGCAATAGCTACAATTAAACGATAATTACCATTAACTAGTTTAGTAACACAAATAGCATCATCAAAATCTTTAGCATCTTTACCATCAATTGTAACTAATAACTCTTTAGTCAAATCAATACGACCAATTTTATCTAATTCTAAAACTGTTAATGGCACCTTATCTGTTGCTGTTAATGTTTCAACATCAAATTGTGCTTTAATACCAATTTCATAAATAACAACTAAAATATCAACACCAGGATCATTAATATTACCCAAGATTTTAGTAATAGTAACATTAAAAATATTTTGTTCAAAATTTTTAATTTTTGCAACAACAATATTATTTTCTAACGCTTTATCGGGGTTTAAAATATTAACTTCATACTGTTGTAACTTTGCATTTTGAATTAATAATGTTTTTACTTTCGTATCTGCATTAACAATAACAGTACCAACAAGAAGATTAGTATCACGTTTAATAATTTTTAATACTACAGCCTCATCATTCTGATTATTAATTTTTACTAACTTACATAATACTTCATCATTATTTAACGCATTATTTATGTTTTTTATATTAACGTAATATTCTTCTTCACTATTTAATAATTTAACAAATCCAAATCCTTTTTTAGTAATTTGAATTTTGCCAATAAATAAATTATTATTTTTTAGCATATAAAATTGTTGTTCTTTATTTTCCAAAATAATTTCACTATTTTTCAATTCTTCTAAATCAGCAATAAGTTCTTGCTGTTGATGATGATTAGTAATATTAAGTTTCACTGTTAAATCAACCGTTGATAAAGGTGTAATACTATTTTGTAACTCATTAATAATCTCTTGCTTCATTTCAATCAATCCCAACTTTATCCTAATTATATAATTAATTATAATCTATCTTTTAAAATTTATAAAAAGGCACACTAAAATGTGCCTTTTTATAAAATAATTATCATTAATTTATAACTCCAATAGTATTAATAATAATTCTTACTATTATTGCCATAGTAAATAACGATATACCTAATACTAAAGTGGCAATAGAAAATAACTTACTTCAACCACGTTCTTTAGTACTAGCAAATAATTCTTGATTACCCCCACTTAAAGCACCAAGTCCATTATGATTTTTTTTACCTTGTAATAAACCTAAAATTACTAATAATATAGCGATAATTAAGGCAATAATTTCAAAAGCAAAAATAATGTTTTGACTCATTTTGTCACTTCCACTTCTTTATAATATTATTAATTTTACACTTAATTTTACTAAAAATAAAAAAATTTCATAATTATTATTATGACTTATTCCAAAATTAAAATTTTAATTATGAAATAAGCCTAATATGTTATGTTTTATAATTCTTTTATAGGAAAAATTTATTAACTTTATTCTGGTTCAATTTCTAAGTAATTTCCAACAGCATTTGTTACAATCTTTCATCCATGTTGATTTGTCATCATATAAAAAATGTTTATTTCTAAAAAATTATTATACATAACTTTAACTAAATTTTTTAAATTACTATCACTTAAACTATTTGCTAAGGTTCCTATAAATTGCGGAAATTTAGTAATTTCACTTAAAATTTTTTTTCAAAAAGTTGATACTCATCTTTATTATCTTGATAAATTTCTGCTAATCTTATTCACATATCATTACTAATACCTAATTTAATTTTGCTTGATTCTATATATTGTGGAGTTTTATTGTCTAAAGGTACGTAATATTTTTCTATTTTATTATATTGATTATGGGAATTGATATCAGCATTATGAGCATGGGATCAATTATACGCTAAATATGCTATTCCACCAACTATAATTACTCCACCCACAACTCATCCAATAGGTCCTCCTTCAATCATAACAGATGCACCACCTTCAACAACCTCTTCGCCAATAGCAATGGCTCCTTCCTCACTAATTTCTAATAAAGGCACCGCTTCTTCTGTTTCAACTACTGTTGTAGTTTGTGGCGAACTTATTCATTTAACAACTTTATATGCAGGTGGAATACTCATAGTTGTGGTAGTGGCTAGACCTTTTAATAAATATTCATTTTTATTAGGTGTTATAAAAACGATTCCGTATTTATGCAATTCAACAATTTTTTCAAATTGTGCTCAACTAGCATCAGTAAAATGTTGTCCATAAATTTCTATTAGTTTTTTTCTTGCATTATTTTTACTTTCTGTAGATGTGGTGTGATAAATATCTAATAATTTTTGATCAATAATTTGTGTTTTTAAAATATCACACTTTGGTTTCTGATTTGTTCTAGAGTCTGTACTTTGATTACTGTGTTGATTTCTATTTCTAGAACTAGTTCCAATGTTAAAAGATTGTTCAGATGTTGATGGCAAAACAGCGCTTCCACCTGCTGAAGGTGAAGGGGTTGTTGTTGTAGTGGTGTGCGAATTACTTGGTCTATAATTTGATATATCTTCAAGGGTAGTAAAAGTAACACTAAAATCACAATCATAAATAATATTCAAATTTTGTGTAAATATTATACTGTTTGGACGAAACATATGTGATAATGGAATTATTAATGTAGTTGAAGTTAAAAATGGAGAGAAGTCTATACCAGCCGCAAAATCGAAATGAAAAACTAAATCAGGATTTAATTCTCATAATCTCTCCATAATAGTACTCGGATCATTACGTCTAATTTGTCCTAAATTAGTATTTCTAAGTAAAGTTGATAATCTTACGCTTTGTTCATTAATAGTAAAAGTTACATTTAAATCACTATCAAAAACAATATGAGGATTATTCTGTTGAAAATCATAAACATTTTCTGATAAAATTTGAAAATTATTTATGCCTATAGGATGTCTATTTGTAAAACTAGGATAACGTAAATGCAAATCGGGATTTAAAAAATTTAGTCTCTCTATTATTGTTAATGGTGCATTATCTAACAATTCTCCTAACTCAGTTCTAATAAGAATACTTGATAATGTTAATCTTTGAGGTGTAAAGTTAATAGTAAAATTTAAATTTTTTGGAATATTTCTTACGGGATTTTGATCGTAAATGTTAATACCAGCATGCACTGTTGCATTAATATTTGTAATGTTTTTAAATTCAATATTTTCTAAAAAATCTTCTCTAGATAAAATTGGATGATTAATTTCTCTTAATCTTTGAATAATATGTTGTTTATCATTCGATTCAATTTGACCAATATTAATTGTTGTCATTGTTTTTTGTAAACTTGGTGGAGTTTGCCTTTTAACTTTTTTTTTGTAGAATTTACTCTTTCATCTTTTTCTTCTAATTCATTTTCTATTTCAGTTTCTATTTTAGTTAAAGTACCACTTTCAGCAGGAATACCACTAGTTAATGCAGTTGATGCAATGATTGTTTTAATAATTTTCTTTTTCATAATATAACCCTCTCTTTAAATCTTTAAATTTTTCATAGTGTAATCATTTTATATGATTTATGAAATAAAACAGATTTGATATAAAAATATCGGGGTTTTAGAAATTTAAAATATATTCTTTGATAATTAGAAAAAACACAACATATTGATTTATATCATTAATATTTTCATCAACATTTCAATATTGATTTGAGTTTTTAAGTAGTCATTCATTTATTTGGATTTTTTTATTTTTATTACTTAATGAGTTTTATTTTTTAACTTTTTTAATAAATTTTTCTTGATTTTTAAAAAGTAATATGCTGATAGTTTTGGTTTAATATATTTTGTTAGATATTTAATTATTTTTTTCCGTCATTAATAATTTTTAATTTTGAAAAAATATTTAATTTATTAATAAAATCCTTTCATGTCAAAACTGGTGTTAATTATATAACCAATTGTTTTTAGAATACATTCAGTTTTTTTAAAATTAATGTTCTGGTAAAAAATCTAAGAAACAAGAATAAATCATTCCAAAAACAACATATTAACTATTTTATATATCTTTCAACGATGAAAGTCCATTTTTAAGTAAAAAATATATGTTATAATTTAATAAATAAGTAAAAAATATTATAGTTAGGGTGAGAAAATTGAAAAAAAAAATTGGTATTGTTGCTGATTCCTCTTCAGGATTTTCAATTAAAGATTTAAAAGAAATGAATATTGGATTTTGTCCATTATTAATCACTTTTAGTGATGATACAACTATTACTGATGACCCTAACATTCTAAAGGATGAAGAATTCTATAATAGAATAGTTCATGAAAAACAATCTGCCAAAACTTCGCAAACACCACTTGGTCAAATGAGTATAATTTGAGAAGATGCTTTAACTAAATTTGAAAAGATTATTTTTATTCCTTTATCAAAAGGGTTATCAGGTCAATATAACACTGCTACTATGTTATCAAAAGAATCTAATTTTAAAGATAAAGTTTTTGTTTTTGATAGTAATGGTGTTTCAGTTATTAACTGACTATTAGTTAAAAAAGCATATCAAATGTCACTTAACGAAAAAAATAATGTTAATGATATTATAGACGCACTAAAATTAATAAGAGATAACTATATAGCATTTATTTTACCTTATGATTTAAATTATTTAGTTCGTGGTGGTAGAATTTCAAAATCAGCAGCAGCCTTAGCTACTATGTTAAAAATAACTCCAATTTTATCTTTTGACGGAACCATTGATAAATTTGATAAAACAAGAACATGAGATAAAGCTATTAAAAATACTCTTAAAGAAATTAATAAAAATAAAAAAATAGAAAGTATTACTCTTTTTTACATTATTCATGCTTTTGCTGAGGCAAAAGAAATAGAAAAAGTTACAAAATTTGTTAAAGATTATGGCATTAAAAACGTCAAAACTATTAATTTAGCAAATGTAATTTGTGCTCATACAGGAATTGGAACCTTCAGTTTTGTTGCTTTTAATTTAGATAAAGATAAATTACCAAAATTATAATAATTAAAAATCACTTTTATGAGAAACATTTAAAAGTGATTTTTAATAATGGCAGGGGTGGCAGGACTCGAACCCACAACACTCGGATCTGAAGGCCGATGTTCTACCATTGAACTACACCCCTAAAATATTTAATTTAAATAATACATGTTCAATTTTACGCGAAAGAAGTTTTAAGTTCAATTAAAATTTCATTTTTTTTATTTTTAATTCACATTTATCACAAATTCCATGAATTTCTAACTTATAATGTGAAAAATAAAAATTATTTTTAATCGCTAATTTTTCAAGTTTTTCTTCTTGTAATGGTGAAATTTGTTGTTTATCTTCGAAAGAGGCATGAATAATTTTATTACAAAAATTACAAATAATATGAACGGTATTTTCTGATAGTTCATAAATTATTTGTTTTCCTTCAAAAACATTAGCATGAATAATATGTTCTGTCATTAATAAATCAATAGTATTATAAATACTCATAATATTAATATTATCATTACCTTCTTTTGTTAAAAAACTAATAATATCATTAATACTAACATGTTGCTTAAGCGTTAATACTTTAATAACTGCTTTACGAACATCAGTTAAACGATAGTCTTTATCTTTCAACTTTTGGATAATATTTTCAAAATTTTTATTCATACTAATCTCCTGATAAAATATAATATTACTTTTTTTTATTTTCTGCTGATTCTAATCTCTCAATTTCATTTATTAAATCTTGAACTGTTTTTGTTTGTAAATCTAGTAATTTATTATCATCAATTTTTACATGATGCTCTTCTTCTAATTTAAGAACAATCATTACTAATCCAAGAGAGTCAATTTTTATATCTTTAAATTTAGTTTTCGGTGTAATTTTTTCTTTAATCTCTGGATAATCCTCTTTAACAATTTTATGAATTTCACTTAAAATATTCATAAATTCACTCCTAATTTAAATCATTTTTATTAATAGTTATACTTAGTATAACATAGAGCATTAAATTTTATTTGTTATTTTAAAATATCATTCTAAATAATCTAGTTTTAAATTAGTATTATATTCAACTCATACAGCATTATTTAAAATATTAAAATGAAAAATAAAATTATTAATTTTTCATTGTGGAAATGTTTTAATAATTAACTTTAAAAATATGTATTGAAATAAATCTTGATTAAATTGTATTTTATATATAATCTGTGACTGATTTGCTAAGATAGTACTATTTTTATCTAAAATAATTGTAATACTTTCATTTAATTTTTTAATATCAATAGCTTCTACAACTATCTCTGGATTTAAATTTTCTTTTTTATCATCTACGGTCTCTAATTCTACATCATATTCTTTTACCATTTCATTTAAATTTTTATTAGTTGAAAAATTTTTGATAATAAAAAATAATATAATACTTAATGTAATAGTGATAGTAATAATTAAAATGCTAATTTGTAACTTACGTATAAACATTTTATACCTTTATTTGACTATGTATTAAATACTTATAATCAATAAAACTAAAGTTATCACTACTATAAAATTTTAATATTTCATTGTAAGTTAAACTAAAATTAGTAGCTGCCACTCAATTTTCACTATTATTTCTTATTAATTTTTTAATAAAAATAGAATGATATGGACCACCAATAATTGGTTCACTACTTTCTTCAATAAATTTTAAATTAATATCATATTTAAAAAAGGTTTGAAAATAAAATGGAATATTTATATTAAAGTGAAAATCTTCAAATCTTGGTAAGTCAAATTGATTTTTTCCTATTTCATCATTCAATACTATTTTATTTACAATGCTATTATAAATAGTGCTATAAAATTCTAAATAATATTCATCAATATTTTTTTTATTACGTAATAAAAAAGCTGGTATTTTATTATTTTGATAAAATTTTGATAGATTTTCATTAATATTTAATGATGTATTTTGTTGTAAATCAAAATTATTATTAAATATTAATATTTTACGTAATATTGTTTCTTTATCATTATATCAATCTTTTACTTTTGGAAAATGCGATACTAGATAACGTTTTATTTTTATTGGCACTATATTTGCAGTATTAATATTATTACCAGAAAACTTAAAAACCTCATCTAATCTTGATTTTCCACCAACTATCATGTTCTTCATAATCGTTTTAGAAAAAATATGATAAAATCCTTTATCAGAGAAATTTGTCGTTAAAATAATGGGATTTTTAATTTCTAAATTAAAATTTGTTGTAATAAACATTTTTGGTTTAATTTGTAATTGATACTGTGGATTACTATTAAAATAAAAACTAAGTGATCCATAATTATGTTTATTATTAATATGACGAATTTCCTTTAAATTACTAGGTTTTTTACAATTAAAACTATAATTTAAAATATTTACATTATCTTTTTTAATTGCTATTGCTGGTAAAATTATCTTATAAGTTTTCATAACCATATGCAAAAAAGAAATATCAGCATATGGACCAAGTTTATTATTTTCAAGTAATTCTAAATATGAAAAAGTAAGAAATACTCACTTAATTGATTTAGATATCACAAGTTGTCCACTTGCTTGCTTAATACTACTATAATTCAAATCATATTGAAACGTTACATCGTCAAGTAATCCTTCACTTGGTTCTTTGTTAATATCAAAATCATAACTATATGCTTCTACAATTTGAAGTTCAATATAATAATAACTGCTTTTTTGCAAAGTTTGGATCGGAAAGCCAACCACTGTAAATCTTGGAATTAAAAATAATTCTTTTTCATAAATGGGGCTGTTTTTTACATCACTTGTTAAATTCATCTTTTGTTCTAAAAAAGTACGCGAATTCAATAAATCAATGCTATTAATATTCATTTTATATCCTTAAATTAAATATAAGTATAAAAAACGCTTAATAGCCGTTTTTTCTAATTTTTCATATTCTTTGATATGATAATATTTTTTTCATCAATTTTTATTTGATTTAACTAAGAACGTTCTAATAATATAACTATATTCATTTTTTGGTAATAATGCTAAAACTGTATCAACAATTTGCACATGTTTTTCATAATTTTTTAAATCCTTATTTATCACTATCTTATTAGCATAGTGAACACTATCCTCTTTCAAAACATAATTTTCTTTAAAATTATTATTTGCTAATGTTAATTTTGCTTGTTCATATTTAACAAAAATAGCAGCAATTAGTTGCTTATCAGCACTTATTTGTTCTTTCATTATTATCACCTCAATAATAATTTAAAAACAAATAATTATTTTTCCTCTATTTTATTTCTATTTAACTTACTAATTTTAATATGATCTTGCAAAATAAGTTCAGACACTATTAAGAGTTTGACACTTAAAACAATTACTTGGTTTTTTATACGGTTCTAAAGGAATACAACGTGATGTTGTACCAGTTAAACTTTTAATTTCTTCTTCACACTTTATTTGATCACAAAAAGGTACAATAAAGAAACCTTTATGAATTTTAACTAATTTATGATATTCATTAAAATCTGTTAATTCTTTTAAACTTGTATTTAATTTTTTTTGTGAACTATTAAATAAATCTTTATTTAATTTATTTAATTGATTAATAATAGTTGTTACTAATAATTTTTCATTATTAATTTCAACATCAATAGTATCTAAATTATGACGTAAAATTAATTTAATTACTTGGTTTTCAATTTCTTGCTCACCAATTGCAATAGTAATTGGAATACCTTTAATTTGACTTTCACTTTTCTTATAAGAAAAACTTTTATTATCTTCATTTATTAATACTCGGAAATGAGAACTTAAAATTTTAAATATTCTTTCAACAGTTATTTTAACTTTATCACTTTTAGGTGATAAATTTAAAAGCATAATCTGATGCGGTGCAATTGTAGATGGCAATACTAAACCTAGATCATCGCTATGTGCCATAATTAAAGCACCAATTAATCTTGTCGATACACCTCATGATGTTTGATATCCTAATTCTTGTTTATTGTCTTTATTGCTAAATTTAATATTAAATACCTTTGTGAACTCTTGGCCAAAATAATGACTAGTACCGGCTTGTAATGCTTGTCCATCTTGCATCATAGTTTCAATTGTATATGTCATTTTTGCCCCAGCAAAACGTTCGTGAATTGTTTTTGCACCAACAATAACTTTAATTGCTAATTGTTGTTCAACAAAATCAGCATACAACTTAATCATTTTTAATGTAAAGTTTTTTGCTTCTTCATCGTTATTATGCATTGTATGTCCTTCTTGTCATAAAAATTCACTAGTTCTTAAGAATGGTTTTGTATTTTTTTCTCATCTAACAACATTGCATCATTGATTATATAATAATGGTAATTGTTTATATGAACTAATTATTTTTGAAAAATGACGACAAAATAAAACTTCTGAAGTAGGACGAATAATTAGTTCCTCTGATAATTGATTATTTCCAACTTTAGTTACAGTTGCACATTCTGGTGCAAAACCCTCAATATGATCTTTTTCAACTTGAAATGCTTTTTGACTAATTAAAAGTGGTAACATTACATTTTCAATATTTAAAATTTTAAATTTTTGATTTAATAAATGTTGAATATTTTCTCAAATTGCATATCCGCGAGGACGAAAAATAATGGTACCGGCTGCCGAACCATTTTCTGCACCATAATCACAAAGTTCTGCTTGCTTAATAACATCAGTATATCATTTGGCAAAATCAATCTCTCTTGCTGTAATATTTTTATTCTTTGCATTATTCATAATAATCTATTCACCTTTCGTTGATTGACTTTTATGTCATTTCCAATAATTTGGATAATTTAAAGCATCTAGCACTTTATTTGCTTGTTCTGATTCTAATACTTTTCCTAGTAAATAGTCAACCTTTAATCCTTTTAAAACAATAATTTCAGGAACATTAATAATACCACGAGCTAAAATATTTTTAATACCTAAAATTCTTAAATAATGCAAACAAATAATAACATCAATATATTTACTAAAACTAAAAGTAACTTGTTCTAATAAATTAGAAGTTAAAACTACATAATCAGGCTTAAAATGATTAATTAATTTAAAATTATCAATATGACGTAAATCATGAGTAAAAGAAATTTTTATTTTATTACTACGAATAGTTTTAATAATTGAATCATACTTATTCCAACTATTAATTTCACCAATATCTTGAAAATCAAAAATTAAATCACAATTTTCAAAAAGATTTTTTCTCTTATTAACAAGAGCAATCAACTTTGTTAAAATAGTTTTATCTTGTAACTCAATTAAACTAACAGGAAGAATAAGGTTTTTTTCTTGTTTTAATTTCGCAAATTTTTCAAATGTTTGAATAAATAAAGGTTCATTTACTTTTCATCACAATCCTGAATCTTGAATATTACGCATCAAAACAATAAACGAAACATAATAAGAGTTTTTAACAAAATTTCATCAAGCATAGTAACAATTTGGCTCATTTGAATTATCACTTTTATACACTGGTCTAATACTAACACTTAATAATTTTTCCATTTGCTCTGATTGTAGAAGCGAATAATGATTATAATCAGGATAATTTAAAATATCATTTGTCTTCAATTTAATTTCAATTAAGTCTCTACTTTGTACTACTTCTAATTGATTCTTATCAATAATTTTATTATATAATATATAAACATTTGAAGCATCAGTTTTTACTGAAGCATAAACACATAATATTTGACTTTGAATCTGCAAATAACTACTTTTTTCTACTAAATTACGTTTAATATAACTATTTATTTTTTTTTGGAATCGATATAAATTTATTTTCTTATTTCTAGAATAAATTAAAAACTGACCATCATAATATTTACAAATAATAGTATTATCTAATCCTAAAGTTATTTTACTATAATATGAAATTAATAACTCCATTCGTTCAATATTATTAACAGTTAAAATATTTTCTAATGCTAAATAATTTTTTATTTTTATTAAAATCATATATTCAAATTGACTATTTATTTTTTTATTATATTTTTTTTGACTAAAATTATCTAAAATAGTTTGCACAAAAACTGACTTTACCACTGTTAACTCATTTTGTTGTAAAATAATTGCTTGTGAAATAGCAAAACGATTATAACGAATATTACTTTGCATTTGACCATACAAAACTTTATTATTATTATCAAAATAATCAATTGATAAATCATAAACAATAACTTTA
Source organism: Spiroplasma endosymbiont of Thecophora atra (assembly GCF_964019735.1). Taxonomy (NCBI): domain Bacteria; kingdom Bacillati; phylum Mycoplasmatota; class Mollicutes; order Entomoplasmatales; family Spiroplasmataceae; genus Spiroplasma; species Spiroplasma endosymbiont of Thecophora atra. Next base: position 1,252,962 of record NZ_OZ026464.1, read on the forward strand.
CTTCCTAATTGAAAGGAAACCGAAAAATGACACGACTCAAATGGAACTTTATTCACTAATAAATCTTGAATAAAAATTTCAATTTTTACTTTAGTTTTACGATTCATCATTGATTTAAATACAAACAATGAAATTCTTTTTTTACGATTTAAAACTTCTAAGCGTTCAGAAAAAGTAATAATTTCATTTTTTAAATCAATTTTCAATGGAACTAAACTTAACAAATCACCATGGATAACATTATAATATTGATTATTACGATGATTTAAACGCATAAATAAAATAATTATTATTGTCATAAAAGGAATTAAAGCAATAATTACAATTGCAGATCAACGCATAATTTTACCTCCATTTAATCAAAGCCTAAAGTAATATTACCATTATTTCCTTGGAAAAGTTTTAACTTTAGTCTTTGATTATCAATATATAATTTAGCTAAACGAAACATTTTGCGATCTTTAACCAAAATTCAATCAATAGCTTCAACAGGAATTGTTTCATATATTTGAACACGATTAGTATCAACATTTAAACCTCAATCTTTAACAGTGTTTTGAAATAATTTATGAATATCAACAGAAATAATAGCTATTTTATTAACATCAACATTTTGCTCTGCACATCACTTTCAAAAAAAATGACGTGTTGAATTACCTAACTCTAATTCTAAATAAGTAGCATGTTCTAAATAAGTTCAAACAATATATTCTTGCTTTGGCAATAATTTAATTTGTGAAGAAGGTTTAATTCCTTGTTCTAATATTAATGTAATGTTACTAACATCAGTATAAAAAAATAAATTAAAAATATTTTTATTTTCTAAATGTTTAATAATTTGAATAGTTGATCTTCTTCTAAAATTTAAAAAAATATTATTGCGCTTTTTATTATTCGTTAAAGTAGAAGATTTATTAGTTTTTTTTTGTTTTTTAAACCTATTAAAAAAAGGAGTTTTTTTTTCATTGTCTTCTGATAATTTAGAAATATCCAAATTAGGTTGATTTTCATCACTAAAATATTCTTTAATTTTTTTAATTCGTCGACTTCAACCCATAAATTATGACCACCTTATTATTAATATTTACCTAATTATACTAAATTTTTTTAAAATAATGGTGCTAAAATTCTAAGCAATAATAAAAATACACCCCGATAGGCAAAACTACGATGTAGTAGTGGATTACTAATAATTAAACTAGAATGAATAAAATCTTTTTCAAATGAAGCAGATAAATCACTATTTGTTTTACTATCATAAACAATTACTAAAGTTTGATGGTCTGAATAAAGACTACGATAATCAAGATTAGTTGAACCAATAATAGTAATATCATCATCAAAAATACCAGACTTAGAATGGTTAAAAACATTATTATATTCATAAATTTTAACACCTGACTCAATCAATGAATCATAATAAGTTCTTGACATATCTAATGATAAAAATTTATCAGTAATTCCGGGTAATGATAATCTAACATCAACACCAGAATAAGCACTATTACGCAATGCAGTAATTAAATCGCTAGTTGGAATTAAATAAGGAGTACTAATTCAAACTCGCTTTTTAGCATTACTAATAAATTTAATAAATAAATCTTTTTGAATTGTTTCTTTAGTAATCGGTCCATCATCAATTACTTGGACAATAATATTATTTTTAATTTTTATTTCAGATTTTTCAGCACTAATATCAAGAATATTACCAGTAATAAAATGCCAATCTTGTCTAAATATTAAATCAATTGATTTAACAGCTTCACCGACAATTCTAATTTGGGTATCTCTTCAAAAGCCATACTTTGCAGAAAGATAAATATAGTTATCTGCTAAGTTAACTCCACCAGCATAGCCAATATTCCCATCAATAATGATATCTTTACGATGATTACGAAAATTATAATTTCCTGTCATAAATGGTAATCTAACTGGTGAAAATTTATGAATAATAATTCCCATTTTTTTCATTTTTCATATTTTATATTTAGATAAACTAAAATATGAACCAACAGCATCATAAATCATATAAACTTTAACTCCTGCTTCAATCCTTGCTTTTAAAACATTAATAATTACTTCTAATAGTTCCCCTTCACCAAGAATAAAATAATTAATAAAAATATAACTTTTTGCTTGTTTTAAATCTTCAATTAATTTAACAAATTTATTAGGACCATTATTTAAAATTTGAACATCAGTATTATTATAAAATGGTCGATGAGAAATTCTTGTTGTATAGTTAAATAAAGATAAAGTATCATCACTCAAAGTTATTTTTTTTGATTCTAAAATTGAATTAGCAAAAGTTCAATCTTCTTGGGTATAAAAATAACTATTTGTTTTTAAATAAGCTTTTTGTTTTCGTCGATAACGATAAGGACGACCAAAAGTTCAATATAAAAAAATACCGATGATTGGCAAACATAAGGTAACCATAATTCATGATAGTTTTGCATCTTGCATACGATTGGTAATAAAAATAATAATACCAGTTAAAATAGTTAAAGTAATAATTATCATCAAAATAATTCATGAATATTTAATATAATTAAATATAACGAAAACTATTGTTGCAATCAAAGCAATATATAAGATTAATGATAAAAGTAAGTTTACTCGTTTACGCATGATTTCTCCTTAATATAAAGAGTTCTTTATTAAATTATATCTAATTATTAATAAATTTATTATTTAAAAGTAAAAAAAAGCAATTAATGCTTTTTAAATAATGGCGGAATGGGAGAGATTCGAACTCTCGCGACAGTTTCCCGTCCTAACTGATTAGCAATCAGTCCTCTTCAGCCTCTTGAGTACCACTCCAAAGTTATAATAATTATTTTTTTTACAATTATTATTATAACTTTAATTTTAAAATTTACTATGTATTTTTTAATTTTTTTTTAAAAATCCTATATTCCAAAATAAAATTTCACTATTTTTTAAATTAAATAAATAATATATTACTAAATTTGTTACAAATTTATTTATTACTTGAAACCACTATTCAATAATTTAATTAATTTATACAACACAAACATTGCATTGATAATTTTCACTATCCTCTAAAACCTCTTGACGAATACGAACATAATAAATTGATGAACAACCTTTTTTAAAGGCTCTAATATAAGCTTTATTTAAATCACGAGTTGTCGCTTTATCAGTAATAAATAAAGTTAAAGAAATTGCTTGATCAACGTGTTGTTGTGCTGCTGCTACAATATCAATAATTGGATTAGGGCCTAATTCATATCCACCTGCAGTGTAATATGCTAAATTATTATCATCAATCTTATAAGCAGGAACATAAACACGACCTAATTTCCCTTCTTTTCGTACCTCAACAGGAGCAACTACCGGTTGTAGACTTGGTGTACATGAAGATAAATAACTAATTGAACCAGTGGGTGCTACTGCCATTAAATGTGAATTAGCCAATCCTGTTTCTTTAATTTTTATTACTAATTCTTTTCATTGCTTCTGAGTTGGAATCATAATGTTATATTTTGCAAATAATTCTTGTATTTTTTTTGTTTCAGGAGTTCATTTATCTGACTGACATTTTATATATTTATCAAAATATGAACCATCAGCAAATTTTGAATTTTTAAATCCACTAAAACTTCCAAATTTTAATGCTAATTTATTTGAAGCACTAAAAGCATGATAAGCCATAACATAAAAGAAAATATTAGTAAAATCAATTGCTTCTTTTGAATCATAAAAAATATGATTTGTTGCTAAAAATCCATGTAAATTCATAGCGCCTAAACCCAAAGCATGATTTTTTTTATTTCCATATGCAACTGATGGAGCACTAGAAAAATCACTACTTCTTGATACATGGTCTAATGAATGAATTGCTTGAAAAATAACCTCACCAAATTCACTTCCACTTTCCATTACTTTTGCAATATTAATACTTCCTAAATTACAACTAATATCTTCACCAATTTCTTTAAAACTTAAATCACTATTAAATTCACTAGCTGTACTTACTTGAATAATTTCACTGCACAAATTACTCATAACAATTCTACCAGGATGAGCATTATTTTTATTTACTGTATCATCAAATAATAAATAAGGATATCCACTTTCAAAATGTAATTCAGCAATCATTTGAAATAATTTGCGAGCACTAATAAAATTTTTACTAATATCAGGGTTTTTTAACATATTATAATACTCTTTAGTAATAGAAATATCTGTCATTGCTTTACCATAAACTTTTGCAATATCATAAGGACTAAAAAGTGCCATCTGTTCATTATTTTTTGCTAATTCAAAAGTAATATCAGGAATAACTACTCCTAAAGACATTGATTTAATACGAATTTTTTCATCTGCATTTTCACGCTTTGAATCTAAAAATAACATAATATCTGGATGATGAACATTTAAATAAACTGCCCCAGCACCTTGTCTTTGACCTAGTTGATTAGCATATGAAAATGAATCTTCAAGAATTTTCATAACCGGGATAACCCCTGTTGCTTGATTTTTAATATTTTTAATTGGCGCTCCAAATTCTCTTAAATTTGTTAAACACAAAGCAACTCCACCACCACGTTTTGATAACTGTAATGAAGTAGTAATAGCTCGAGCAATTGATTCCATGTTATCTTCAATTCGTAAAAGATAACATGAAGTGTATTCACCTCTTTGTTTTTTCCCTGCATTTAAAAATGTGGGAGTAGCTGGTTGAAATCTACCAGACATAATTTGTCTTAAAATTTTACTAGCATGTTCAATATTACCATCTGCAAAAAATAAACTATTCATAACAACTCTATCTTCATAATTTTCTAAATATTGTTTACCATTAAAACTTTTTAAAGCATAAGAATTATAAAATTTTAAAATACCCATAAAACTTGTAAACTGATAATTAAAACTGTATGCTTCATTTGTTAATCGTTCAATTTCCGTAATTGAATATTTATTAATTATTGTTTCATCATAATATTGATTTTTTACTAAATATTCTATTCTTTCTTTAACGGTTTTAAAAAGCAATAAATTTGGTTTAATATGATTTTTCATATAAGATTGTGCTGCTTGCAAATCAAATTGTGCATTATTAGTAGTTTTTGCTCTAGCATTTAAAGTAACATATTCATCACTTTCTAAAGTTCCAGATAAAGTATTTATTTCATTAGTATTTTTTTTATCTTTATCTCAAAAATCTACTAATATATTTTTTATTGTTGATACATCATTTTGAGTTCCTAATAATTCAAATTGAAATAATAGTGGGACATTTAATTTTTTTGAAAGAATTGGCCCAGCAATTGCAAAAGTATCACCAAAATTAGTATTCCCCGACGCAATAACACCACGACAAAAATTACGATTTTGCTTATTATTTAAAAATTTAATTACCTGTTTAGGAACTGCCCCTTCTTTAATATCACCACCCCCACTATATGTTGGTGTTATTAACACATAATCTTTATCAACTAAAATTTCCTCTTGTAAATCGTGAGGAATTCTTGAATTTAAAACCTCTAATTTTTGAATAAAACGATGAGTATTATTTGACAAAGAAGAAAAATAAACAACATGAATTTTTCCTTCTGGCTTTAATATTTTTTGGTTTGAAACTTTTACAACATCATTATGCATTTTTTTACTCCTTTAAAATTAAAATTCTCAATCTTCATCTTGCGTTTCTACAGTAATGCCCATTACATAAGATGAACCATTACCTGAAAAGAAATCGTGATTTTCATCAGCTCGAGCTGATAATTGATTAAAAATTTCCGGTTTAATTCTTGTTTGTTCTTCACTAAAAGGTGAATCATATCCTAAATTTTGTAAAAACTTACCAGCATTATATAAACTAAACTTAATAGCGTCTTCAGCTAAATTAAATTCTTGATATAATTCTGTCAAATATTGCTTTTCTAAATCAATTAATTTAAACAATAAATCAAATACAAATTTTTTCATTTCTTCTTGTTTTTCTTTTGGTAATTTTTCAACTTTTCTTTGATATTTATAGCCACTATAATAATTATGAATAACTTTATCACGTAAAATTAATCTAATAATATCTGAAGTATTAGGTAATTTACTACGAGCAGATAAATAAAATGGTAAATAAAAACCACCATATAATAAAAAACCTGGCATTAAAGCGGCAGCTACTTTCGATTTTAAAGGATCATCACTTGTATAATAAGGAATTAGTGCACGTGCTCTGGCTTGTAAACTTTCATTATTAATTACTCACTCATGAGCAGATTCAATCTGCTCACTAGAACATAAAGTTGAAAAAATTGTTCCGTATGATCGAGCATGAACTGCTACCATAAAAGCAAAATTTGTATAAATAACTTGTTCATGATCAGTTAAAGAATTAGGTATTTGTGCAATATCACCAACCGTTGCCTGAATTGTATCTAATAAAGTTAAACCTGTAAATGTTCTTGTTATTAACTCTTGTCATTTTGGATTTAATGTTTTTCAAGAAGTCAAGTCATTAGAAACAGGAATTTTTTCTGGTAACCAAAAATTTTGAGTAATACGATTTCAAACTTCTAAATCTTTTTCATCATTGATTACATTTCAATTTACAGATCGCATTTTTCCATTAAAATTTTTCATAATATACTCTAATGGTGACTGTGATTGTTGAAAATATTTGTTATCTTTTGCCATTTATTATTACCCCTCTACTTAATTACACAACTAAAAACATCCCCTATATTATATAAAGGATGTTGTCATTATTAAAAATTACTTTATTAAAATTACAAATATTAAAAAATAAAAGTAATTATTAAAAATAATCATTAATTCACACCCAGGAATATAATATCACTTAAAAAATTAGACCGGTCTACTGGCTTAGCTTCATTTTACTTGTTACCCTTCTCAAAGTTTTATCTTCAATGGTTTTGTAACGTTCATCAACATCACAGTTGCTGGGGCAGCAAAGAATTCTCATCTTTTTCCCGAACATCTAAAGTTCCTTGTTATTTAGTTGTATAAATATTCTACTACAAGAAAAACAATTTTGGTAATTTATAAATACATTACTATGTATTTTTTTAACCTCAACTATTTTAAAATTATTATTAATTTTTTTATTATGAAAATTTTCATTTTAATATACAAAAATAATTTAATATATTTTACTATTGTTTTTTAAAGTAAAAAAACATTAATCTTTATACTTTATTTGTTAATAATTTTTTTTCAACTTTTTGTAATTGTTTAATAAAATCATTAATAGTGCCGTTATTTTTAATAATAAAATCAATATCTTTATTTAAAATTAAATATTTTTTTTGTTGATTTAATAGTGAAATAACTTGTAAATCATTAACATTATCACGTTCTTTTATTCGTTGGATTTTTTTATCTTCCTCAGCCTCAATTAAAAGAATTTTATCAACTAATAAATTTAAATTTGCATTAAATAATACTGCACAATCAATAACAATTAATTCTTGGTGTATTTTATTACGAATAATATCTTCTTCAACAATTTTTACCATTTTTGGTCAAATAATATTTTCTAATTTACGTAAAATATGAGGGTGTTGAAACGCTTCATACCGTAATTTTATTTTATTAATTGTTTTATCACTATTAATAAAAGTATTACCGAATTCATTAATTAATGCTTTTTTTGTTTCTTTTAGTGTATAAATATGTTTAACAACTTTATCAACAAAAATAACATACGCACCTTTATTTTGAAAAAAATTTGTAGCGGTTGTCTTACCTACTCCCGCTTCACCAATAATACCAATAATCATGAGTTCACCCTTACTTATGTTCAATTTGATAACTTGCAAGAATACCAATCATTGCTGCATTATCAGTACAGTATTCTAATTTTGGAACAATTATTTTTAAATTTGGATATTTATTTTTTAAATCTAATACTGCTAATCTTAATTGCTGATTAGCACTAACTCCTCCTGATAAAACTAAAGTTTTTGGATTATGTTTTTTTAATGCTAATTCAATTTTATTAATTAACACTTGAATAACTGTTGTTTGAAAAGAAGCTGCAAAATTATTAAATTGTAACTTACCTTTTTCTTTATTTATCAAATTAGCACATGCTGATTTTAAACCACTAAAACTAAAATCTAAACTATTATCATTTTTAGGTAATGGTAATTTATAAGTTGGCTTTCCCAATTTAGCACTTCGTTCAATTTCAGGACCACCGGGATATTTTAAACCTAACATTCTTGCAACTTTATCATAACATTCACCAACAGCATCATCTAATGTTTGACCAAGTATAGTGAAATTTAAATGTTCATTTGCCAACATCAACTGTGTATGACCACCACTAACTAATAAACCAAGTACTGGAAATTCTCATTCATTATTAATTAAAGAAGCATACAAATGTCCATACAAATGATTACATGGAAGCAATGGCTTTTCTAAATAAGCAGCAATAGTTTCTGCTATAATTTTACCTACATGTAAACAACTAGCAAGACCAGGAGTATTAGTATAAGCAATAAAATCAATATCCATAATTGAAATGTTAGATTTTTCAATTGCTGTTTGTAAGACAGTAGCAATATTTTCACTATGAGCTCGTGCTGCTAATTCTGGAACAACACCACCATATTGTTGATGAAGCTTAATTTGTGAAGCAATAATATTACTTAAAACATTTTTATCTTTAATAACAGCAACACTAGTTTCATCACAACTAGTTTCTATTGCTAAGATTATCATCAATATCCTCTTCTTTATAATAAGCAACTGCTGATTCTAAAGCTAAAATCATCATTTTTTTAAAACTAGTTTCGCGTAATGTTGCTGAAATTGATTCACCGGTAATAAAAGAATCAGAAATTGTTAATAAACAAGCAGCATTTTTTTCTAAATGTTTTGCATTAGCAAATAAAGCAAAAGATTCCATTTCTACTGCTAAGCATTTGCTAATTAAAGGATTAGTTTTATAATCATTATCATTAATACGATAAAATACATCACTTGAATGAATTAAACCTGATCTTAAATTTATTTTTTCACTTACTATATACGAAGAATTTTCATTTTTTTGCTGATCAAATTCATTATCAATTTTTTGTGCCACTTTATTAATAATTTTGCTAATATTACCAACAGATTCAATTTGATTTTCATCAATATTAGCAGCATATTTAGCGAAAGTAGATTCACTATATACTTTAGTAGTATTAATAATATCATAAACTTTAACATCTTTTTGATATGAACCAGCACTACCAACACGAATAATACAGTCAACATCATAAAATTTAAATAACTCATATGAATATATACCAATTGAAGGCATACCCATACCACTAGCAGCAATAGTAATATTATATCCTTTATATTTTCCAGTAAACATTAGCATATTACGAACATTATTTACTTGTTTTCAATCTTGTAAAAAATTAGAAGCAATGAATTGAGCACGTAATGGATCGCCTGGCATAATTACTACTTTTGCAATTTGATCACGAGCAGCTTTAATATGAGCTGTTGGAATTTTTTCTTTATTTTCCATATATTCTCCTTTTTTTAAATAATAATAGTTATTATAATATATTGTTAATTTAGTAACAACATTAATATTTTTAATGACTGGTTTTTTATTTTAAAAATTAAATTTAATTTTATAACTTTTCATACTAATTAAAGAAAATAAAAAATAATCTAAAAAAGTTTAATCAACACCTTTTTAGTTTTTTTAGTATAATTTATTAAAACTAAATAATGTTTAGTTTATAAAAAACTCATTACTTTATTTTAAAGTAATGAGTTTTTATTTTAAAAAGGTGGGAAACATAAATGTTTAAAAATTTAACTAAAGGAAATAAAAAAGAAATAGAAGAATGCCAAAGAAAAATGAAAAATTCTTCTGAAAATCAAAAATATTTACAACAAAAAATATATTTTGAATGAGAAAAATTAGATAAAATAAATTGGATAACAGAAGCAGAACGAGTAGTTGAAACAAATAATATTATAAAACCATTAGAACAAAAATTACGAAAAGAAGAAAAAAATGAATAAATAATTATAAACAAATAGAAGTAATAAAAAATAGACCATATTGTCAAGAAGAAAGAAAACAACGAGAAGCATTAAAAAGTCAAGAATTTGCAAAATTAAAACATGTACGTATGAATGAACCATCTATTTATCATGATGGAACTTTTGGTATAGTTTTTGATACAGTTTTAAAAACTGGTGAAAAGTTAAAAGGTTCATGGAATGAAACTAATAAAATCAAAATTAATGAAACACCTAGTTGTTCTCAATGAGAAAGAAGGGCAAATAGCAATCCATATAGTTCTCCATTTAAATAAGTTTTTATATTTAAAAATAACTAATCTCATTAATGAGATTAGTTATTTTTTATTTCTATCATAAACTAAACACTTATTGCATTTATTTTTAAATGACTTAAAATATAATTAACTTCTTAAACTTAAGAAGTTATTGGGGAAAAACAAATAAAGGAGAACTTAATGAAAATATTAATCAAAACATTAAGTGTTTTAACGCTTGCAACAACCACAGGTATTGGGAGCGTACCGATGTTGTCAATAATATTCAAATTTGTCTTTAAATTATAGGTTTAGACGAGAATAATTTTGACTTCAATATGCAATTGTATGTTAATCTTAACACTTGAAAAATATTAGTCAATAATAATACTTAATTTTATAACTCAAAAATTCTTATTAAAATTAATTTTAATAAGTTTTTAATATGTTATAATGTAATAAAGTCCTTTAAGATAAACCGTATACCGTTATGATTACTAAGCGTATGTAAAGTACGTGGTCTCTTAGGCAAATCCCTAAATTAGGGATTTTTAATTATAATAATTGTATTACTGTATTTATTTGATAGCATTTAAAATTAACCATTTTTGTATACATATCAATGTTATAGGTTCTATCACCAATCATATGCTTTAAAATTTGTTTAATATTTGTTTCAGTAAAGCAACCAATATTTTCAACTAGTGCTTGGTTTAATACACCATCTTTTGCATTAATAAAATAACCAACTTTTAATTTTTTATATTGCAAAGTTAATGATTGTAAAAAATCAATTAATTCATAATATTGACCTTTTTCAAATAAATTTATTGCATTTTGATAGTGTAATTTAGCAATTTTATTTTTTCTTCTTCCAGCCATTATACCAAGAAATAAAACATGAAAAGCATGGAATTTATCTAAAATAAATTTAGCATTTAAAATTGTAGCAGTTTTTCTAATTCATTTTGCGCTATCTCCACAAACTACTAAATTTGCTTGTTCAAAATTTTCAAAAAATAAATTACCATATTTTTCAATTAATTTTGCAGTTTTTTCAGCACCAATTTCTGTTTTTGATACTCTTATTTTACATGCCGCTCTTTTATTAATTAATTTTCCATTTTTCTTTTTACCAGTACAAAATACTATTAATCTCATAGAACATTTTTTACAATTTTTAGTATTGTGTTTTTCATTAAACTTAAATTTTCTATGACCATCATCAATATTTATATATAAAGTTTGATTTGGTTGTAATACTATTTTAGGAATATTAACTTTTGGTAATTCAAATTTTTGATATGTTCTGCAAACTGTACTATTACTTATTAAATCTTCAATAAAAGTATCACAAACATCACGATACTTTTTATCATCAGCAAAATATTTTAAAATTTGTTTAATAACATCTGGTGCTAATTTACTATACTTTTTAACACCAAGATAGTTATCTAGCAATGAAACAAATTCCTTTTTTTGTGTTTTTGGGTTATAATGTATACAAATACGTCGTTTATAATTTAATAAACCTTTTTTTGTTTTTAATTTTCTTTTTCTAAATCTATATGATTTATATTCAGATTTATTACATGTACTTCATAAATAATCATCTATTTCTTTAAATAATTCTTCTGTTTGTTGTAAATTTAATTCATCTTGATTAAAATAGTGTTTGTCTCAATCAAAATGATTTACGAATGGTAGTTTTAACATTTTTAATGTTCCTTTCAAAATTTTGTTTGTTAATAATTTAATTGTATTGTTTATAAAAATTAGGGAGTAAAATATGGCTTTTATTAGTAGTTATGCACAACTGAATAAAAAATATAATCTTAATTTTAGTGATAATAATTATGGTTTTAGTTGAGATATTTTTAAAGCATTTGTTGGTGATGAATGAGCAGAATATTTTACTACTAATTGTTTTTATCGTTTTATACCAACAGCACGTGGAACAAGAAAAACATGAAACTGCTTAGCATTTGATTTATTTATATGTTGTAATTTTAGTGATAGTAGTGTTCAAGAAGTAAGACGCTATGAAAATACTCATAATGAAACTACAATTGGCGCTTTAATGAATGTTTGTCAAGTTTTATTAGATGAATATAATATTAATTTATTACCTAATAATCCACATGGTATTAAATGAAAAATAACTAAGGATGGTGGTTGTATTATTTTTCCTAATAATCAACAAATTGACTTTATTGGTTATACTAATGGTAATAAGATTTTTGGAAAAGAAGCAGGTGGTTCAAGTTTTTTAGGTTCAAGAACAGATGAAATTATTATGGCAGAAGAAAAAGAAACATTAACTGAAAAGCAATTAACATATCGATATGAACGTTTACAAAACTCTATGTTTAGAAGTAATCGTATTAAAGTATCAAAAGAACCTATTAAAGAATGAAGTTGAACGTTTATTGATAAAAATATATATAGTCCTAATTTTGGAAAAAAGATTACTCGCTTTTTTTATAAAAGTTTCTTTATTACTTTTACATGTAATCCTTATGATAAATATCATCCATTTTATTTAAAATACTGTACGCCATTTTTACCATTAAATGATAAAGTGATGGAAAATCTTAAAAAAAATGGCAAAATTTATTATGAAAATCAAGATATGTTTAGTGGTTTAGGTTTATTTGTTTTAAGATTTACTATTCAACCATTTTGAAATAAATTACCAGATATTCAAAAAAGAACATTATTAGAAATGAAAAAAAGTAATCCTGATGAATTTAATACTGTTTTTTATGGTTTTGAATTTTTAGATAGTGATGCAACAATTTTCCCATTTCAAAAAACTGTAAAGTGCTGACAACCATATGATTTAAAAGAATTTTATAATTCAAAAAAAGATATGTATAAATTTGATTTTTATTCAGTTGGTGTGGATTGAGCAACTGGTCATAAAGACCATACTGTATTTATAGTAGTGGGTTTTAAAGAATATAATAATACTGGTTATTATGATGCTTATATTATTTGTGAATTAGTAGTTACTCCAAATCATTTTATAAATGAAAATGAAAAAATTAATGCTTATGTTAATGAAATTTTAGGATTAATTGATAATTTTGAAAATTTTGAACAAGCAATTTATTTTTATGATGATAAAGCACGAACTGCCATTGATTGATTAAATCAAAAATTAATAGATGAACATAATACTATTTTAATCACACAAACTGCTATTAAACATGCTTCAAATTTAAATCAAGAAGCAGGATTAACTAATAGAGTAGTTTGAATGAGAAACATTATGAGTTATGGAAACTTTTATGCAAATGCTAAATTGTAAAGGTAAGTGCAACTAAATTATTTTTCTATCCAAATATTCGATTGGTGAAAGATAATTTAGTATTTTTCTTGGTCTTTGGTTTAAAGACAATATAAATTTATGAACTTCATTTTTATTAGTTTTTGAAAAAATAAATTTTTTAGGAAATTTTTCTCTAATTAAACCATTAGTATTTTCATTAGTACCTCTTTGTCAAGGTGAATATGGATTGGCAAAATAAATTTTTATATCTAAATTTTTTTCAAGTTGTTGTCAATTTGAAAATTCTTTGCCACGATCAAAAGTAATAGTTTTAACAATGTTTTTAGGAAGAATTGATAAATAATAACTAACATTTTTATTAATAACTTTAGTAGTTCTGTTTTTAACTAATATTGCTAAAGTAAATCGTGATACTCTTTCAACTAAAGTTATTAAACATGATTTGCTTTTACCTCGTGATGATACTATAGTATCTCCTTCTCAATGACCAAGTGTTATACGATCATTAACATTTATATCTCGTTCTTTAATTGATTTACCATTAAACTTACCACGATTTTCTTTAGATTTTCGTTTTTTACCTTTTCTTCTTAAATTTTTACTAGTAACTTTATCAAGCATTCCAAAATAAATTCAAGTATAAATTGTTTTAAAACTAATAACTCACTCTTTATGAAAATTTTTAATTCTGCCATAAATTTGTTCAGGTGATCAACCTAATAGTAATTTTTGTTGTACATATTTTACTAAATTCTTATTTTTAAACTTATGAAAACTAATATGTGATTGTTTTCGATTTTCAGCTTTATTTTGTGCAATTAATGAAAAATAATGATTATTATCTTTATTTCTATTAATTTCTCGAATAATAGTACTAATACTTCGATTAAGATTTTTAGCTATTTCACTAATTTTAAATTTAAATTTCAATTGATTCTCAATATAAATCCTTTCATCTATGCCAAGATGTTTATAACTCATATAAAAACTCCTTACTTTTTTCTAAACTAAATTTAGCATTATGAAATTTTTATATGAGAATTTTTTGCAATTTTATTTACTTGCACTTACAAGTATAACTCAGCAAATAAAAATGATTTACCAAAGACTACTCAATGTTTAGAAGAATTACGTTATGACCAAACCAAAACTAACATTCCAGACAAAAATATGTACCAAGACCCATATGATGCTTTATTTTATGCACTGTATCCATATAAAAATGTAATTAGGGGTAAAAATAATGCTACTGTGAAAAAAAGCATCTTCACATTTGCCATATAATAAACAATTTAAATATAGTTAATAGTATAGGTATCACAAAATAAACGACTTTAATTTAGGCGTTATTTTGCATTTAAAAGCATACTTGTAAAAATAATCAAAAATAGTACAATTTATAAATAAAATCAAGGAAAAAAGGAGTAATTTAATATGAAAACATGAATAAAAACAAATTTAAGTAAAATAACATTAGCATTAGCACTAACTGGTGCAGTAAGTGGAGTAACTGGTTTAATAATTGGTTCAATATCACATCATAAAACTAATGATTTACAATATTATTTAGGACATCAGTATAATGTTTACTGGGGGGGCTGGAACAACTATATGGTCACATAAAACAAATGATAAACATAAAATAGAATTACATTTTGACATTAGACCAGAAAATAGTGATGACATAAAATGGGATGGTGTTTATCCTGAAGGATATTTTGATAATTAAATTTCTAAATTTATATAAGAAATATTTTCATTATATTTATCAAATAAATTAATATTTTGTAAGTTTATTTCTTGTTTATCAGTAATTAAAATAAAATCATAATTACCAGCACCAAATATACCGCTAATTTCAATCCGATTTAAATTATTAATCGGATTTTCTATTTGTAATTCAAATTCACTAGTATTATCAATTTGTGCAATTTCTTTATAAAATTCTAATTTAGAAAATAATTGAGATTTATTTGAACCGTATAAATTTAAAGCATTTTTAATTTTACTTTTATCAATAATTGCTCTTGTAAAGTATTTTCCATATTCACCATTACCTAATGTTCAGTCAGCAGGAATTAATGAAGGTATATTATTACTTTCTAATTCGTTTGTAATAGATAATCAATTAAATTGATTATCATCAAGTTTAAATAATTCATTTTGACTAATATCATTATTTTTTAATTTAATATTATTTATATCTATAAAATCAAAATATGCAGATTTTAATATAACTTTTACGTCTTTAAATTGTCAAGTATCATTTTCACTAGGATGTATTGGACTTGATTTTAATTCAAAATAGTATGGTAACAAAATTTTATTATCATCATTTAAACCTTTATTAATAGACATACTAGAATAAATATTATTTGATAACATAATAAATATTTGTTTAAAAATGTTAACTTGTTCTAAATTAATATAATCTGGATAATCTAATTTTCATTGTTTAAATAAATTAGTAATAACATCATCAGGTTTTTGTCCTTCAAATTTTTCTTTTAACTTTGCAATTTTATTATCCGGTTTACCATTATCTTTATAGGTAGCACCATCAAAATTTCTATTGTAGTTATATGTGTAACTTAGCATATCTAATAATAATTGTTGTAAACTATCATTAGTTGGTGCATCTTTAATTTCAATTTCAATGTCATCAAATCTATTATTAGTTGCAACATATTGATAAAATTGACTTTCACCCACAAAATCTCAAACTTCTTTATCCTTTAATTCTTTTTGACTTTTTAATGGTCATTTACCACCTAAAACATTACTAAACTCATATCCTAATCAAGCATGAGTTACTCTTGCATTTTTAATAACTTCTCTTCTTGTTACAGAACCACTACTAATTTTAATTAAATCTAAAACTGATTTTTCTTGTCCAATAAATTGTTTTGCTAAATTTCAAGGTAAGATTTGTTCACTAAATCATTGTTGTAATATTCTAACTTTTGGTTGAGTTTCAATAGGCATTGATAATAGCGGAAATGCTATCTTATCTTTAACAAATAACTTTGGGTATACTTCCATATTATCAACTTCACCAAGTACCTTTATATTGCCAAAAATCATGCTTCTAGGGGCTTTAATTTTTAAACCAATAACTTTTGTATCTTTATCTAATGGTTTTTGTAATTTAATAATGATTGGATAACCATCTCTTGTTTTAAAATCTTTAATTTTAATAATAGTAATACTTTTAGTACTTCTTGTTTTTGGGTTTTGATAAGGTTGTGAATAATTATTAATAATATATAAATTATCAATATTATTTTCAGTTAATGGTTCATTAATAGACACAGCATACAATTTAAATTGATTTAATAAATTTATTTCTTGAAATATTAAATTTTTAATATCAGTCATACTATATTCAATAGTATTATCATTAATATTAGTACTTGCTCTTTGATTTAATTGCATAGTAAAGTCTGATGTTTCAACAGCAGTAGTTTTTAATACTTTTTCAATATCAATAAAACCTATTTTAATAGTATTTGCTGAAAATCTTAAACTATTATTTTCATTATTTTTAAATAAACGTTCAATTTCATAAATATATAAAGTTCTTAGTTTAAATTCATCATATGCTCTATTAATATCTGGGTCACTAGTAGCGCGCATCATATTAGTAAAGTCATAAGGAATATTATCAATTAAATAATCATTTTCTACTTCTGCTTGATTAAGTTTAGTTTGTTTCTGTGGAAACTTCGTTTGTGGTTTGTTGTTGTTTTCCATTGTTCTCTCCTATTAATTGGTTATTTTCTGGATTAAATAATTTTAACTTAACTGTTAAATTATTAATTTCTTGTTCATCATTAATATTAAATGTTTTACTATTTAATAAGTCTTTATCTAAACGTACTAATATTTGAATAAATTTAAGAATATCAATATTAAATTGTCATAATTTTTGTTCAATATAATTAATAGTTGAAATATTTACTGCTGTACTTTCGGGAACTGATTGTTGTGCTGATTTCTTTTGACTTGGTATATGAATACCACAACGTTTAAATATTTCATTAACATTTCAATCATATATATCAGTTAAATTTTTACCTTTAAAATTACTATTTGTCATATTGATATTTTCGTTTTGTTCATTATTATCTCCACCACTTTTAAATATGTAGTTTTTAGTAACTAATGTTCTTACTGCTTCTTCTAATCTTGATTGAACATTACCATAAGTTTGACTAAAAATAAACTTTGGTGAGTTTAAAATAGTATCTAAAACAATTTGTTCATAAATAACATCTAATGCTTTAATTTTATCCATTACTTTATCACAATCTGCTAATTCATTTGCTTTATTTCGCATAATTGCTATTGGTATATACTTAATATTTAGTGTTTGTTCTTGTGCTAAATTAGGGTTATTAATGAATGATTTAAAATCTAATGGAAATTGTTTTTTATTATCATTAATACTATAAATTGCACGATTAATTGTTACTTGTTCATTGTTTAACGTATAAACTTCAAATAATCTTACAGTTTGCGCATTTTGTTGATAACTATCATAAAAAATAGTACATTGAATTAATTTACCAGTAATATCATAAACTCTTTGTTGAATATCTACTACTTGAAAATATAAGTCATCATTAGCAATATAAATTAAATAACCACTAATTCCTAATTTACTTAATTTAAAAATAGAATTTCAATTTTTTCTGTAAAATTCTTGTTGAATTAAGTATTGTTTAATAGTTTCATTATTTATTTCTAATGGAGCATTATATAAATTAGCATTATTTTCTGCCACAAAATCAGTAAAATATGTCTCATGATTAAAATCATTAAAACCAAAATAATTTAAAATTGAAGCATGCGTACTTTTGTGTTTATTAGTTAAAAATTTTACTTTTTCATTTTGATTATCACTAGTATTTGTTTTATCTCTTCTAAAAAATCTACCTAACATAATATTTACCACCTTTCTTTAAAATATTTGATTAATTTTTAATATAATTTTGACAATAATAAATATAATTAAGCCAGCAGTTGCAGATGATAGAATTACTCCAATTAAACCTAAAATAATTTTTATAATTTTAAAAAACATAATATTATTCCTGTAATTCTTCTAATTTTTTAAAAATATAATCTCTACCCATACCCCACATTATTCTATTATTATAAATATTAATTTCAGTATCCGCATTAACATTATTATTTGATATTCATAAACTACTTTTTAAAACATTTGTATCTAATTGATAATAAAAATTAATTATTTGTCAACTATAATTTTTATTATTTTCTTTACTAGTATAATCACCAAAACTATAATATATTCTATAATGTGTTTTATCTTTAAATATATATTCTATATGTGTAATATTATTTTTATCTACTACGACTTTACCTACTTCTTTTCAATTTGAACCACTTGGACTGGGTTGTGGTTGTTTTTCTAATATTTCATTAATGGCTTGTAATAATTTTTTATTTTGAGTTTTTAATAATTTATATTCATTATTTTCTAATAAATCTTTACAAAGTAATGAATTTTCTTCATCATTTAATGCAATTTCATTTGTTTCAGTATTATATTTAAAATAATCATTTGAAAATTTTTTATCTTTTATTTTTTCTTTTAATTCATTAATAGCACCAGCAACAGTTTTATCAGTAGTTTCTAAATTAGGAATTTCAGTACCAATAGTATTTATAGAAAAAGCATATTTGAATTGGTCTTTATCCATTTTATTGTCTAATTTTTTATCTACTTCTTCTTTTTTATAATAATCAGATAAATTAGGAATTTTATTATTGATTTCATTAATTGCAGGAACGATTTGTTTAGAAACTGTTTGTAAAGCATCATCATTGATATTTTGCTTTTTATCTAATAAATTATTAGTTTCTAGTTTTGTGTAATAATCATGTTCAGTACTTTCTTCTGTTATAAATTCAGTTGGTGTATCTATTCCTTGATATTGATATATTTCTTCTATATCACCAATTAAATTAATTTTTCCATGTTCAGGATAGGAATTACCACCACCCCTAAATTTTTTATTTCTATTGTCATAGTAAATCGTTCCGGTATTTAAAATTCTTTTATTTTGGATTTGTTCACTATACGTCATGGAATCAACATTTAGCAATTCAAATTCATTAAAAACATTATTTAAATAAATTTTAATTACTTTATAAAATTTCATAAAGTTATTTTCTGTTAAATATTGATAACTGATTTTAATAAAATATCATTTAAATATTTCTATATTATTATTTTCAACTTTTTTTCATAAAGGACTAGTTTCAATATTAAATCAATTATTTTTAACATCATTAATATTTTCATTTGCTTTAATTAATTCAGTATTTAATTTGGTAATTTCATTTTCATTAGTAGTAATTCGTTTTTGTTGTTTAGCAGAAAAATCACAAGTTGGTGCATGTGTATAATCACCAATTTGTGGATTATTTTGTAATGCTTCGGGGGGTAATGTACCAATTTCATCAGGTCAATCTAAAATCATTGTTTCAGTTTCTTTATCATAATCAGTTGCAACATAACCTTTATTAATAAATTTACTAACAGGACCTCTATATATTTCATTTTCATTATCATCAACTAAATCATCATATAATTTAATTTGTTTTAATAATGTAAATTCTTTTTGTTGTTCAATTAATTCATCAACTTGATTTCTAGTATAAAATGCTTTTAAGTCAATTTTTTCAACATCTATTTCATCATCATTATAACTTGAAAATATTTGTTTTAATTCTGTTAGTCTTGCCCATATTTTCATTCTACTAGGTGCTAAATCTCAAACATTAATTGTAGGAATACTACTTGCACTAAATTGATTACCATTATTAAATTGAATAGTAGCATCAACATTAAATTCAATTGGTGTACGATTAAATACTCAATGTTCTACCATTACATAAACCATATCTCTTAATGTTTCTTTAATTAATTCATCTTTAAAACTATCAAAAGGAAATTTAGATAAAATAAAATTAAGATAAGCATTAATATCATTTTGAGCACGAATAGCAAATGTTTTAAATCAATCATTAGCATTTGGTCATGTTTGTATATATTGCTGTGGCGTTTCTGTAATTTTTCCAGTTAATGGATATCAGTTATTATAATTTTCAAGACTGACATCAGTTCAAAGTTTATTAATCATAATTTATCATTCCTTAAAAAATGCTTGTTTATAATGATGAGTATGTTTTTTTGTTTTTTTATGTGTTATATGTTCAATTTCTTTTTGTATTTTATTTTTACCTTTTTTTAAATTTTTCTTACTTTTTGTTACAACTTGACTATATGCAAATTTTTCTAAATGATGTAATAATCCAGTACCAAATAAAGTATTAACACTAAATTTTAAACCAACATTTTTAAATGATTTGTTAATATTTTCAATAGGATTATTAATAATATTTACTACTTTATGATAAGTTCTAATAGTTCTAAATATTTCTCTATATACTTTAAAACTATCTCTAATTACTTGTTGTACCACTGGTGGAGCAAATGCTATTGCTTTTAATCATTTATTATGATTAACTCCATAACCAATGTATCAACCACTATATCAACGATATCAATGAAATGGATGTATTTGAGTAACAAAAGTTTTTGCTTTAAGAATACTATCAACAACTGTAATTGGTTTATACTTAGGATTACAATGATAAATAGTAATTGCACATTTATCTAATGACAAAGGTTGAATTTTACAACCCATAAATACTGGTGAATTTAATGGAATTAATTGTGCGTGTTTAATTGCTCTTTTTTCTGCACTAGTAAATAAATCAGTTGCTTTTTCTTTTAATTTCTGAATTTTTTCAAATACTTGTTTTTCTAACTTTTCAAATTTTTCTTGTAATTTATATATACTTTCTCGTATTTTTTCAAAATATGGTGTATCTTTTCAAAATTTATTTAAACCTTTTTTTAAATAAAATTTAATATCAAAATATTTAAAAGTTTGATTTGCTTTTAAAACAAGTTGATGAATAACATTATTTTTAAAATTAAATTTAATAGCATTAGCACGAATTTTTTGTAAATCTAAAATTAAAGTTTTTCCATATCTATTTTCTGTATGTATTGTATGAACTAAATTTAATCAATCATGTTGATTCATTTTTAATACTTCTTTTAAATCAGTATTAAATTTTTTAAAAAAGTTATTTGCTTTTTCAATATCTTTAATTTTAAATTTAGGAGTTAATTGTGGACTTAGTTTTATTAATGTATTTTGTAATAATAAGTGTTCCATTAATTTTTCTGTTTCTAGTTTTTGAAAATTATTCTTATATTGTCTTTCAGCAACATATCCTAAATCTCGTAATACTGTTTCACGATTAGGAGTAAAACTATACTTCATTAAATAACGTTTATTACCAATAATTTTATCTGTTAAAATTTCTTTTCCACTTACTTGACTAATAATTTCTTGTAAGTTTTTTGCTTCTTTAATACCAACTTGTTCTAATGTTTTAGTTTTTTGTGCTAACTTAATAAATTTAGTTGTACGATAACCACGACTAATTTTATTAAGTCCAGCAAATGCTGGTAATATATTAAAAAAAGTATTTAATGGTGTTACATTTCCTTTTAAATAATCATAAACTTGATTAATAGTAAAATCAGTTAAAAATTCTACACCAACAGCACTAATACTAGCAATTAAATCACTTGCACCTAATCCAAGGGCTACACTTTCACTTAATCCACCAGTAAAAGGAGCAAGTGCTACTGCTATAACTTGTACACCAATCATTTCTAAAATTTCTCATCAAAAACTTTTGTTTTCTTGTTGGTTACTTGTTCTAGTATGTTTTGGTTTATTTATGTTTAAAAGTATTGCTGTACTAGTTGTACCGATTGGCATAATATTAATTTCCTTTATTTAAGAGTTATTTTAATTGGATTTGTTGTTCCTTGTGCATCACTAAAATATTTAATAGTTGGATTTGTTAAATTAGGATTTAATGATTTAAGTTCATTAGTACTTTTTATTTGTGTATTTAATTCACTATTATTGTTATTAACATTTGCAGTAATATCAGTTGTTAAACTTGTAATTTTAGTTTTTAAATCATTTTTATCATTATTAACAATTGCACATAACATTCAGCGTGAAGTTGTTTCTTCATCTGTTATATAGGGTATTGATTCACCAGTTACTTCTCCACCAACTAAATATCTTCTTCCAACTTTACCATCAGCAATATCTTGAACATATACAACTGTATTTTGTAACATATATCTTTTCATTGCTCTTGGTGTTGCTAAAACAAAAGACATAATTTTAGTTTCATTATTATCAGTAAATGTCATATAATCATCCATTACAATTTGACATAGTACACCTTTGATGTATAAATCATTTCCATTTAATCTTAATTGTTGAGCAATTTGATTATCAGTAATTAGACCTTTATTATTGGCTAAATAAACAATAGTATCATAAAGATTATTAGTAATAAAAAAACGACAATTATTACTATTTCTTAGTTGAAATAAAGTATTTCAAGCATCTAACATTGATTTTAAATATCCTAATGGTGTTTTATCAGTAATATCTATTTTAGTTGCATATTTTGCAATTACATTTGTATCATTATTTGCTAAATAATCTGCTAAGTCATTAGCAACTTCATATTGCATTGTATTTAATAAATTTTGTCCATTTTCAGCATTTAAATCAACATTAGCAATTATTTCACCCGCAACCGCTTCTTCTTTAATTTCTTTTAAAATTTTAACAGTTTCAGCATAACTAACATCTAATCCTTTGCTTTTATCATTTCATTTTAATACTTTAATTTCTGAATTTTTTGGTTTTTTAACTATAAATTCAATTTTTGTTGAATTAACCATTTCGATAGGAAAAAAACTTGCTCATGGTGAATTTGATTGTTTATAAAATTCTATAAACTCTGGTGCTTCTACTAATTTTTCGGTATTATCTAAATTTTTATTGAATTGTATTGCCATTTTTTGATTTCCTTTCTGTTATAAATTATTATTTTTTTTATAATCCAATAATGTACTTTTTATTGAATTTTGTTGATTTGTTATTATTGTTTGTTGTTTACCACCTGTATTAATTATTTCTTTAAATACTGGTTGTTCTTTAATAATTTTTTTAATAGTTTCTTCAATTTTTGAATTTTCTAAATTATTAGTTTTAAATTTTAAAAAATCATAAAATTCAGTTTTAACTTGATATTTTTTAAATATATTAATTATTTCTTTTTCTTTAATTTCTTGATTAAGTTTATTTAACTTATTTTCTGCTTCATTAACTTTATTTTCTATTTCTTGTTGAGCATTATTTTCAGTTAAAGGTTCAGTTGTTTGTTGAACATTATCTTCATTTTCTAACATTTACATCACCCTTTATTATTTATTTTCTTTATTAATTTTTTCATTTAATTTTGCTAATTTTTTTTGATGTTTTATAATTTTGTTATTTGCTCTAACATGTTTTGGAGTTGTGATAAATCTTTTTAATAAAACAATAATTTCTCTGCAAATTAATGTTCCAACACTTGTTCCAATAATTATTAATTCATGTAAAAATTCTTTCATCTGAATATTTTCCTTTCAATTGTTTATTTTTAATTATTCATCAAATTGACCACCATTAATTCTTTCAATCATTGATTGTGAATTACTTATAATTTCTACTAATACAGATATTTCTTTATTGAATTCTTCTATTCTTTCTTTATATGTTTTTATTTCCTGATTATAATATTCAATTATTTTTTCTTTATTCATAAATTATTCACCTCCTTTATAAACTCATGTGATTATAATCTCAATTTAATGAAGCATTATCATTATTTAATGGTACTTCGCTCATATTATCACTACCATATTGACTAGTTGTTTCACTATTAATAGTAAATCTATTATCATTAATTAATCTTGTAGTTTCATCATTAAATGATGTTTCTTGCATTTCTTGATTATGATGTGTTGTTTCCATAGGTAGTAAATTATTGATTATTTCACTTGCACCAGCAATAATAGTAGGTACTGCATAAGCATTATTAAAATCATTATTAATTCCCATTGCAACACCACTTGATATTAAACATCCACCAGTAGCCATATTACAAATCTTTCTTATCGCTTCAAATTTATTAGGTATTAACTCAGTTAATACCTAATAAATTTGAAATACCATAAGCATTTAATGAAATATAAGTATCTCAATCCATTAATGACTGATGTTCTTGTTTATTTAATAATAATCATGGAGGACCCTCAGTTGTAGTTGTAGTAGTTATTGGCATTGGTGTTGTTGGAATAATAGGATTAATATTATTTTCTGTTCATTTACTATAATTTGCTAAACCAATTGTTCCTAAACCTAATAAAATTTTTTTAGAACTATTAATTAATTTAGTTTTAGTATTTGGTCTTTGATTTAAATTTCATATATCTAAACCTAATTTTTTACAAAATAATAAACTATTAATTGAACCTAATACTGGATTACTTATTACTTGACCATAATAAGCACTTGTACCAATCATTGCACTTAAAGGACTTATTGAAGAGCGTATTATTTTTGTTAATGTATAATTATTTGTTTCCATTTCTATTCTCCTTTATTTGCTTTTAACATTTCTCTTACAATATCTAATAAAGTATTTACTTGATAATCATATAATTCAAATTCATGAATTCTAATTTTAATTTTTTTAATTTTCTAATTTTTTAACTATTACTTTAATTCAACCTTGATAAACATCATTATCACCAACTATTAATGCAACATTACTTTCTGGGTCAGAAACAATTATGTGTTTTGATTTAACATTTGGGTATTGTCTTAAAATAATTGTTCTAATATCATTACTTGTATGAATTGCTTTTGGAAATGGTGATAATATTTCAATTTCATCTTTATTTTCAAACAAAGTAGGTAATATTATCATTAATTATTCTCCTTATTTTTAATTTGATTAGCAATTTCACTTAATATTTTTAATACTTTATATTCATTTTTTAATTCTTTAATAATAAATATTAAAAATATTATTAGTGTTATGCTTGTTATTAATATTGGTACTATTAATAAAATTTTTCATAATATCATTTTTTTACTCTTTTCATTTTTTAAATCATTTAACATTTATTGAACAAAATGCACGATTTTTAGGAATATTTAAAGTATTAAAAATTTGACCAGTTACTATAATTTCATCGTTTTTGTTTAATAAAATACAGCGTCTATAAAATTTTGGGTTGTTAAAAATTAAAGTAACATAGTTTAATCCATTTCATTGACCTCTAACACTATAATATAATTCTTTATTACCTTTTTCGTAATATTTTGCTTCAATAGTATTACTTAGTTTTACTGTTAATTTGACATAATTTGCTTTATCTTTCATGTTTATAATTTCCTTAAATAATTATCAAAAATTAATATTTTTTTATGATTTTTTAAATAATATTGAATATGCTTATAAGCATCTTGTTCATGTTTTGTTAATTTTATATTTCCTTTATAATTTGTTATTTTATTTTTATTTTTTGGTTGGTTTTCTAGATAATCTCAGTTGAAAACATCTTGAACTAATACCATTAATGCACCAATGATTTTAGGCGTTGATAATGGATTAGTTAGTAATTGTTTTGAATTTAAAAAGAAATTTTCTACAATAACTAATATTTTTTTATCAATAAATTTTTCTTTAATTAATTGAAATTTTTCTTTATACATATTTTTAGTTCATAAAACAGTTAATGTATTGAATGTTTCATTAAAAACAATATTATTAGTTTCATTTGAATATATAACAATTCCATTATTACCAATTCCAGCGGGGTCAATTCCAATAATTAAATCATATTGCATTAATTAAGTTAACCTCTAATAACTGTTTTAATAATTTCTAAATCACAATTACATCAACAATATTTACATTCTTCAATAAATTCTTTATGACCACAAACTAAATTATCTTTTTTTAAATCATCAATCAGTTTAATTAGTACTATTTTAAATTCAATATCATCACTGTCTGGTATGCAAATCGTTCCTCTTTTAGTTAAATATTCTTTATCCATATTTATACCTCCTACTTAACCTAATATTTAAAATACAGTCATAATAAATCGCTTTACTATTTTTATCTCTTAAAAAATATTTTCTTGTTTTTATATCATTAGTATTAAAGAATAAATAATCTAATTTATTTTGTTTACATGTTCAACAAAAATACTTTTTCATTATGAATTGAAATTTCCTTATAAGAAGTAACTATATAATTAATTGGTAAATCATCATGTTTATATGGATTATTTATTTTAAAGCCTTTTCTATTTTCTTCTCACGTAATGTTATATTTAAAACAAGGATTAGTAATGTTTGTTTTGTTATCTGTTATTTCACCCATAAATCAACTATTATGCTGTTCATAAAATGTTAATGGTTCAAGTTTTATATCATTAAGATAATATTCTTTTGGAGCAGTTGGTTTATTAACAGTTATTTTTTGGTCTTTAATATATGGTTCTAATAATTTTATTAATTCATTACCACTTAATTCTCTTTTAATATTTTCTAAATTAAAAACTCAATATGTATATTTATCATCAGCAATAAAACTATTATTTTTAACCATTCATTTTGGACATTGTAATTTATATTCACCATAATCAATAAGAA
Source organism: Spiroplasma endosymbiont of Thecophora atra (assembly GCF_964019735.1). NCBI lineage: Bacteria > Bacillati > Mycoplasmatota > Mollicutes > Entomoplasmatales > Spiroplasmataceae > Spiroplasma > Spiroplasma endosymbiont of Thecophora atra. Next base: position 1,280,252 of record NZ_OZ026464.1, read on the forward strand.
TAGATTGTGGTTTATCTTTAACAATTTGTTCTTTTTTAAATTCTATTTGCATAATAATCCTTTCCTAATATGTTCTGTTGCTTCTAGCATAAAGAACATATATTTTGATGTTTAGATTATTAATACTACTACTATTCGTTTTATTCATTCCATGAAAACTGGGCTCAAAAATAAATTTTTCAAAAAAAATAAAAAATAAAACCAACACTTGCTCACTGGGGAGTGGCAAGGTTGGTTAAATAAAGAATAGAATTAATACAATAGGTCCCTACAACAGGTCTATATATACTAGTTTCCAATTCGCTCCCACCCCAAGAATTACCATTTCTGGTTAGTATATTTTATTAGGTATCACTCCACTTTTTATTTATCCATGCAAGTCCACATGCTAGCTACTATTTTTAACAACTGTGTTGTAGTTCACTTTTTTAGTTCCCTAACACGTGTTGATAATAGCGTTAAAGATGGTTATTAAAAATTTTAAAATTTTACAATTACAAAAAAAAGACAAGAATTTTATTCTCGTCTTTTGTCATTTATTTTTAATTCAAGGGTTTAAAAAAGAAAGGAGCTATTTAAGGGAAATGAGTTGTTATCGACATCTTCGACACGCTCCCAAAGTTTACAAACTGAAATGTTTCAAATGTGACAAATATAGGATATATGTTTTATGGTGCTTCAGCATTCAATAATGATTTATCAAAATGAAATACATTAAATGTAAAAAATATGCATGCTATATTTTGTAATGCCACTGCATTTAATAAAGACCTTTCAAAATGAAATACAAAAAATGTAACAAACATGAATTCAATGTTTTATGGTGCTTCATCATTTAACCAAAAAATTCTAAATTGAAATACTTCTAATGTAACAAGTATGGATTTTATGTTTTATAATGCCACTACATTTAACGAAAATATTTCAAAATGAAATACAAAAAATGTAACAAACATGAATTCAATGTTTTATGGTGCTTCATCATTTAACCAAAAAATTCTAAATTGAAATACTTCTAATGTAACAAGTATGGATTTTATGTTTTATAATGCCACTACATTTAACGAAAATATTTCAAAATGAAATACAAAAAATGTAACAAACATGAATTCAATGTTTTATGGTGCTTCATCATTTAACCAAGATCTTTCAAAATGAAATGTAAATAAAGTAACAAGTCATGAAGAATTTGCTATTGGTTCACAAATTGATAATTCTAATAAATTACCAAAGTTTAAAAACTAAAATCAAAAATTTTAATAAAAAGTAATATCTTATTGACATTAAATAAATAAAAATGTCTTTAAATTTTTAAAGACATTTTTATTAAACTCATTTATTAAACAATATTATCAATTTACAAAGATAAATCTTTTTTAATAAGAAAATAATTTCCTAATGGAAATAAACCAAGAGGTACTATTAACATTATTGGATATTGTCAAGCAAAATCTAATGCTCTAATAGAAAAAAGTGGTGCTTTTGTTACTTCTGTAACACCGGGAGCAGGTGTTATATTTGGAATATCACCAAACTTAAATGGACAATTTAATAAAGAAGCAATTGTCATATATTTAAAATATTTAAGGTACTCAACTTCAGGAATAAAAGAGAATAATGTCATTGTTTGAAATAAAATAAATACCGTTGAAATACCTGTTGCTACTGAAAGAGAAATAACTGACTTATTAAAGTAACTAATAAAAGTTCAATTAATTGATGCTCAAAGTAAAGCCAATAATATTAAACCCAAATTATATAAAACAAGATATCCAAATTCTTGAAGTTTAAAATCTTGAAATCTAATTGGAAAAATAATTAATTGAAAAACAAAAGCCGAACCATATAATATTAATATTGAAGAAAGCAAAACAAAAAGTTTTGAATTTAAAATAGTTTTTCTAGACATTGGCATTGTTAATCATGAAGCTAAATAACCTTTATCAATTTCTTTAGAAACTAAAATATGATTTAAAATTAAACTAAAAGAAAAAATTAATATTAACCCCGGAATACCAAAAAAAAACAAAATTAAGATAAGTCATGCCACCTAATCCACCTAAACCTGATACTCCATGTTCTTCGCCAATGAATGTCATAGTTGGAGCAAGATAATCTTGTGTTAAAATGGGAACTATTAAAATACATAAAATTATAAAAAATAATATTAATGGAATTTTAACATTTTTAAATTGTGATTTAACAAATCTAAAATTAATCATTAAAATTTACCTCATCCTTATAAAATTTAATAAAATATTCTTCTAAACTAAATGGTAATTCTTTAAAATTATCAACTTTATAAAGTGATAATTCTTTTAAAAACTTATCAACATTAGTACTTAAAACATTCACTTTAATAACTTTTGTTATATTATTTTTTTCAATAATATCTCATTTTTTATTTAAGAAATCATTATAATCTTTCACTGTTGAAAATTTAATTTCATAATTTTTCTTAGCAGAATTTTGTATTTCCTTAATTGATATTTCAGAAATTATTTTCCCTTTTTTAATAATAGCAACTTTATCACATATATTTTCAATTTCGCCAAAAATATGGGAACTCATAAATATTGTTGCACCTTCATTTTTAGAATTTCTAATTAAAGTATTAAACCTTTCTTGCATTAAAGGATCTAAACCTGAAGTTGGTTCATCTAAAACTAAAACTTTTAGTTTATGCATAAAAACTGAAATAATCGCTACTTTTTGTTTCATACCCTTAGACATTTTTTTAATTTTTCTTTTTGCATCAAGTTCAAAATAATTAATTAATTTTTCAACATATGCCCAAGAAATATTTTTTCTAATAGTAGCTACTGTCTTTAAATAAGCAATTCCTAGGCAATGTTACTTCACCAGCTAAATAGCCAAGAGATTCCATAATTTTTGCCGATTCTTTTCAACAATCATAATCTAAAATCTTTGCAAAGCCATTATCAGATTTAATAAAACCTATCATTTGTCTAATAACAGTAGTTTTTCCAGCACCATTAGGACCAATAAAACCATAAACTTCACCTTTGTTGATTGAAAGATTAATATCAAAACAACCAATATTTGGAGAATATTCTTTAGTTAAATTTTTTAATTGAATTATATTCATATTTCCTCCAAACTAAATTAATTCATGAAATTATTATAAACGAAAAAGGGGAAAATATAAATAATGATATGTTTTTCTTTTATAAAAAGAATCTTTAATATACTTATTTTCAAGTTTTATAAAACATTATCATTTAATTAAATTAAATAATTAAACGTTTCCTAACTCACGAAAACGAAATGAAGTTTTATTTAATTTCTTTAACTCTCGTTTATTTAAAATATAAATAATTATTCCGGCAATTAAACCAACTAAAACACAAACGATAGCAATAATTAATAAAATTTGAATTCCCTGTAATGAATAATTTTGATGACCATCAACCACATAAGAATTATTTGGCAATTTTCCAATGGCTGAAGCAACATAATTAAATCAAGCATCTGGAGTAAAAGCAATTCAAGAAATTAATGATATTGTACTAGCATAACTGTTCTTTTCCATTGGTAATTCTCCAACTTGAACAAATCTTAACGTCAATAATGCTCAACCTACACAGCCAATAAACATAAAAAGTAAACACATTATAACTTGAAATAAAACTTGAACTGCTTTTGATGACTGTAAAAATCAAGCATTACCTCAACCAGGGATAACTACATATAAAGAACATGCAATCATTCCAACTAATAATAAAAATATTAAACCCAAAACGTAAGACTTTCACTTATCAGCTCAACGACCAATTGGACTAGCAACTAAAAATCTTAAACCATATGACCGAATTCCACCAAGAATAGTGACTACACCAACAGTAACACCAACTTCTGTTAAAGCGTCTTTCATATAATATGCAAAAGTAGACTGGAACATGTACATCCCAAAAACAAAAATACCACAAAGTCAAACTCGCAAAAATTTCATTGGTTGAAATAGTGAAATTATTTTTTCTTTTCAAATAATTTCTGTTTCTTCACGTTTTTTATTAGGAATAAATATTCAAACTAATAATGCCATTATAAATACCATACCACAAATAAAATAAGCAAAAACTAAAAATGGTATTTTTGTAATAAAATCATTTTGACCATATTGATTTTGTAAATTTTTAGTTAAAATTGTTATTCCTGTTGCAATTCCAGCAATAAAAATTAAACCAAATAATCCCAAAACTGTGCCTTCAAGACCATAAGCAACACCTTGTTGTTCTTTTGTTACATTCTGTGATACTAATTTTCAAAGTGGTGCTCAAAAAAGTCCCGCAATCGAAATACCCCATATTGTATAAATAATATACAATTGAATCATTCGTATATTTTTATCCATATTAAGTTGAATTATTAACGTTCATCATAAACCACATAATCCAGTTATTATAAGTGATACTATCATTATTTTTTTTGCACTAAAACGATCAGTAAGTCAACCACCTGGAATTCTAGAAATAAGAGCAACAAAACCATAAATAGCAACAACAAAATCAAACTCATCTTGATTTAAATTAATATACTGATTAAAGTTGGGAATAATATATCGTAAATAAAGCACTCCACTAAAAACAAATAAATCAGATAAAGCTAAAATGCTAATAATCAAAATAGTTTTACTATCCAAGTCGTGCGTAAAACTTTTTCAACATTTACTTAAAAATATCTTCATTATTTATTTTTCTGCTTTCATAATAATTTAGGATTATCACTAATATAGCCAGTTACTTGATTACCATATATTTCATTTATCTTCACGGCTTCTTCATCACTCTTAAATGTTCATATATTTAACGGTTTTTTTAATTTTTTTAACTTACTAATCATTTCAAAATCTAAAACTACGGAAATTGAAGGATGCAAATAATCAAAGTTTTTAATATACCTCTCACTAAAATCATTTTTATTTTCAAATAAATAACCTTTTTTCATAGGATATTTAATTCTTTTAACAATTTCGTTTAATAACTGGTGATTAAATGAAGAAACAATAATTTCGGCTTTACTTTTTTTTTCTAATTTTTTAATTTCTGAAAAAATAACCATTAATTGATTTGAAGTATATTTACGATTAATTTCTTCTTTAATTTCAACATTAATCATTTGATAATTTTTACTTAATTTTTCAATAAAATCATTAAATAATGGTGGAATTCATTCTTTATTATTTTTAAAAAATTCCAAATTAATAATTTCTTCATATAATAAACTACTAACCTCACTTTTATTATTGGCAATTCTTTCAAATGTATCATCATGAAAAATAATTACTTTATTATCTTTTGTTAATCGAATATCAAACTCTACTGCTTGGCAAATTTTCAAAGCATTTTGGAAATCAATGATTCGATTTTCACCTTCTGTAGAACGAAATCCACGATGTGCCACTAATAATGCCATAAAATAAACACCCCCAATATTCCTATACCTAATTATTTTACACTAGACTTGTTTTGTAATTAAAAAAGTACTTTGTGTTTCCCAAAAATTCAACTATAAAATTTTATTTTTTTAAGTTTAAGTAAAAATTAACAATTAAAATTAATATTTAATTAAGGAATAAGTCTAGTTGATAAATTATAATCATAAATATCATTATCTAAATTACTTGTAACTACAATACTATTATTTCATTCAACATTTTGTTTTGCTATTTTTTCATTAACTAACAATTGTTCAATAGTTTTATCTAATAAATTTAATTGTTCTAATTCTAAATTATTTGATATATCTTTTACAATTTCTTCACTATACACATCATCAAAAATTAAATTAGATGACAAATTTTCACTACTCATTACTGAACTTTGTTCTTCATTAACCATATATTCAAATTCTGCTTCATCTAACAACTTATCTAATTCTGTTTCTTGTGTTTCTGAATAAAGTTGTAATTCTAAAACATCTCATGCAATATTTTTTATTTGTTCACTACACATATCATCACAATTAAAACTGCTTAAATCAAAATTTTGTTTTGAACTAAAAACATAATCAGATTGTAATTCTCTTTGTTTTTGCTTTTTTTGCTTATTAACTTGATATCTTTTTTTATCATATTCTCTTCTCCTTGCTTTCACTTCAGGTCTTTGTTTATATTCTTTTTGCCTTTCTTTATTGCGTTGATATCATTTTTTTTCTATATTGTCGCTGTTTTTCTTTAATAAGCTGATATCTTTTTTTATCATATTCTTGTTTTTTTGCTTTCACTTCAGGTCTTTGAGCATATTCTTGTTTTTTTTCTTTATTTTTTTGAAATAAATAAGGTACATTAATAACTATACTTTCATTATCCATATGCTTTGCTCCCCCTATAAACATAATTAATTTAATTTAAACTTTTACCACATTTTTCTATCTATCAAAAATTATATTTATTTTTTTTGATAAATAAAACTGTATTATTGTGAATTTTTTTTCAAATTCTTAATAAAATAAAAAATTTTATAGTATAAAATAACCATAAAATTTTTTATTTTTTATTATATTTTTAATTAAGTCTTGGAAAATATTACTAAAAAAGTAAAATTTAATTTCAAAATTAATTCATCATTAAAATTATTAATAACTAATTTTATCGTTTAGATTTATTGAAAGCAATACCCAATGCTTTTGGTATTTTACTTCATTTTGATGTAAACACTAAAACTAATAAAGATGTTACAAAAGGCAATATATTCCATATATCAGAATTACTTGATATTCATTGAGGAATATTTGGTAAAAACGTAATTCTGGCACCTGTTGTTTCAACAATAGCAAATAAGGCAGCACCAATTGTAATCAATGGTACCCTTCATTGTCCAAAAATTAAAATAGCTAAAGCAATAAAACCATTTCCACTAACTGTTCCACGAAAAGTTTGACTAGCATACATTGGAAAAATACCACCAGCAATTCCTGCTAAAAAACCAGATAATAATACAGCAACATATCGTTGTTTAATAACATTAATTCCCGCAGCATCAACTGCATTGGGATTTTCACCAGTCGCAACATGATGTAATCCTCATTTAGTATATTTCAAAATAATAGCAATACTGACTAAAACTATAATTGCTAAAAATAAATATAAATTAAAAAATTCATTATTACCAATTTTTGGTAATTGATAAATATTTGTTAATGAAATAAAACCATTATTCCCTGGTAACTGAACAACAAAAACTGCAATTGCTGCTGCTAAAATATTAATTGCAACGCCAGAAATAATTTGATCAGATTTTAAAGTAACTGATGCAAAAGCATGGAAACAAGCAAATCCCATTCCCGCTAATCCACCTACTAATAAAGCAATAATTTGTGATCAATTACCTCAATTAACACCTATATTTTTTCCAAATGAAGAAAAAGCAAGAGCACCAATTGTCATCATTCCTTCAATACCAATATTAACAACACCAGCACGTTCTGAAATTAATCCAGATAATGCACCAAGTACTAAAACAACAAAAATTAAACTAGAATGTTCAAGAATTATTTTGAGTGCTTCCATTAACTTTTTCCTCCTGTTCTTTCGGTTTTTATTTTCATAATTGCTTGTTGTTCATTTTTAAATATATCAGTAAATTTATTAATAAAAGTTGTCTTTTCAATTTCCGCTTTTTTAGTAAATTGTTTGGTTAATATATTAATATTACTATTAATTGGGATAATTTGACTTTTTAATTGCTGTTTGTTAATTTTATAATTTTTAATTAACTCTTTAACATTATTTTTATAATTAGTTTGAAGTTGATGTTTTGCTAAAATTAATTGTTTTTTTATTTTTTTATCATCAGTTTTAACTTTTTGATTTTTTAATGACTTTAATTCATCACTTAATTCTTGTTTCAATTTATTAATTTCTCGATAAAGATTTAATTTTAAGTCTTTTACTCTTGACTTATCTAATATTGCTTTTTGTTTTTTTAATAATGTTATTTCTCGAATTAAATCTTGCTTATAGTTATAAACATTATTTTCATATTTCATTTTTTCATTAATATACATATTTAAACTTTCACCATAAATCGTTTTTATTTCTTGTTGAAAATTATTTCAATTACCAATTTTACCTTTTTTTCAAATTGCATTATATTGTTTATATATATAATGATTTAAAGCTTTATTTTCTTGGAAAAATTGTGCTCAATTAACACCAACTTTATCATTTTTATTATTAATAACTGCTTGTAACTGTAAGTTGATATCACTATTAACTTTATTAATTTCTTGCGAAAGATTTTGTTTTAAATTTTTAACTTTTGACTCATAATCTGATAATGATTTATTATATTCTACCTTTAATTGTTCTTTATCAATTTTATATTTTTTAATTAATTCCTTAGTTTCAATTTTATAAGTAATTTGAAGTTGACATTTTTTTAAAATTAATTGTTCTTTTAATTTTTTATCATTAGTTTTAACTAATTGATTTTTTAATGACTTTAATTGATCACTTAATTCTTGTTTCAATTTATTAATTTCTTGTGAAAGATTTTGTTTTAAATTTTTAACTTTTGACTCATAATCTGATAATGATTTATTATATTCTATCTTTAAGTGATTAATTTTATTATTTTTTTCTTTAATTAAATCTGATTTTAACTTATTATATTGTCTCTTTATTTTAAAATTTTCAATAAAATGATAGTACATCTTGGTAATAAAACTATTTGTAACTTTTCGTTTTTCTCCATCAAAGGCTATATTTAAATAACGAATTAAAAATTTAATTGGCTGTAAACGAGATAATAAAACTGCACAGGCAGCTGAATAAATAATAACACCAAAAATAATATCACCAGTTGCTGTTGGTAATGTTAATACTGAACCAATTGAACCACCGCTCTTAATTAAACCTCAAAGAAAAGCAGAACCCACAACACCTATTGGATTAATTTGACCAACTAAAGCAACAGCTATACTATCAAAACCAATAGTCGGCAAATCATCAGTTAAAAAACTAATTGAAGGATTTTTGGCAATGTAATAAATAACAGCCATTACTCCTGCTAATGCTCCTGAAATAACAAATGATGTTATGCAATAATGTTTATGATTAATACCACTATAAACCGCAGCAAATGGATTTAAACCTACTGTTCGAATTTTATAACCTAAAGTTGTTTTTTTCAATAAGAATCAAACTGTTATTATTAAAATAATAGAAATTAATAATGGTAGTATACAATTATAACCATTAATACTCATACTATCATGAATAGTTGCTGATGTTCCGTGATCAGCATCATATAAATCTTTATTGATTTTAAATAGTCATTTTACTAAATATCAAATTGTTCAATTTAATAAAATAGAAGTAACAACCTCATGAACATTAAAAAAAACTTTTAATAACACTGTTACCAACGCCACCAATATTGCTGCTAATACTCCAGCAAAAAACGCGCTAATTATAGCTAATGGTTGTGATAAGTCATAACGAACACCAATTGCGATAACAACAGCTCCTGCTGCTAACATTTGACCAGCAACCCCAATATTAAACATTCCTGAGCGGAAAGAAATAACTAGTGCTAATCCTGCTACAATATAAATTGCTCATCAAACTAAAGTATTATCTCAATTATTAGCTGGCCAACTTGTAAAAGCATATGTTAATAACAACTGAAAATAAGTAAAAGCATTTTGACCTGAACCAATTATAACAAAACAAGCAATAATTAATCCAAAAATAATGGCAAAAATTGAACCCTTAAATTTAGTAAGACTACTATTCATTTCTTTTGAACCAAGATATAAACGACTTCGTCGTTTTAAAAATCATGTTTTTTGTTTAAACATTATCTTCATTTCCTTCCATTAACATTTTTTGTCCCGCCATCATTAATCCTAACTGTTCACGAGTAACATTTTTAGTACTAACATTACCAGTAATTTTACCAGCATGTAAAACAACAATTCGATCTGCTAATGACATAACTTCTGATAATTCATAAGAAATTAATAATACTGCATTACCTTCATTTTTTTCATCAAGAATACGACTATGAATATATTCAATAGCACCAATATCCAAGCCACGTGTTGGCTGAGCAACAACTAAAATTTTATGTTTTCTTGTTAATTCTCTACCAACAACCGCTTTTTGTTGATTACCACCCGACAAACCTCTAACTAAAGCAAAACCACTTTTACTACCACGAACATCATAATTATTAATAATATTTTGTGCATAAGATTGAATAGCTTTACTGCGAATCAAACCATGCTTAGAAAAAGGATATTCGCTAATATTTTGTAAAACCATATTATCAATAACATTATAATCTAAAACAAGTCCATATTTATGACGATCTTCAGGAATATGACTTAAACCACTTTTATATAAACTTTGAATTGAACTGTGTTTCATATTCTTATTACCAAAAAAAATATCACCTTTTTCTGGCTTAATTAAACCAGTAATTGCTGAAATTAATTCGGTTTGACCATTACCTTCAATACCAGCAATAGCCACAATTTCTCGTGACTTAACTTCTAAACTAAAATCAGAAAGACCCATTATTGATTTCTTATTACCAATTTTATGAACAAATAAATTATCAATTTTTAATAATACTGGCCCTAATACAACATTACCTTGATTTCTAATATCAACTAAATCTCTACCAACCATCAAAGTAGCAATTTCTTCTTTAGTTTTACTCTTAGATTCAAAAGTTTCAATAACTTTACCTAAACGAATTACTGTAACATTATCAGCAACTTGTTTAACCTCTTCTAATTTATGACTAATAAAAATAATAGTTTTACCATCACGTCTAAGTTCTTCAATAATTGTTAATAAACTAGTAATTTCTTGTGGTGTTAAAACCGCGGTTGGTTCATCAAGCACAATAATACTAGCACCACGATAAAGAACTTTTAAAATTTCAACACGTTGTTGCATACCAACACTAGCATTCTCAATTTTTAAATTAAGTTTAATGTCTAATTTATATTTTTTTGAAATTTCTAAAATTTTAGACTTAGCTTTTTTATAATTAATTCACTGTCATTTATGAACTGGTTCACTACCTAAAATAATATTTTGTAAAATAGTGAAGTTATCAACTAATTTAAAATGTTGATGTACCATTCCAATACCTAATTCACCTGCTCTAATTGGTCCTGATATTACTACTTCTTTACCATTAATTTTAATAATACCTTTTGTTGGTTGATATAGTCCAAATAAGATTGACATTAGTGTCGATTTACCTGCACCATTCTCACCAACCAAAGCATGAATTTCTCCTTTTTTAATTTTAATAGAAATATTATTGTTAGCAATAATAGTATCTAAAAAAACTTTAGTAATACCTTCCATTTCAACAGCATATTGTAAGTTCTGTTTTTCAATATTTACTTGCATTTTATCACCCCTCTTAATTATTTAAATGGATCATATTCTTTTTTAATACCATTAATTCAATAATGATCTTTTAAATTGAGTACTTTTTGTCATCCAGCAGAAATTTTATCTAATCAATTAGTAGTTTCTGTCATTAATGGTGTGTAAATATCTTTATCACCGTCTTTAATTGCTTTATTTGGTGCTATTCCAGTAAAATTAGGTCCACCTCTGTATGGTGCATCATCAATAAATGTTTGATCGGCAGTTGGATCAGTTGAATGCTCTGGATTCTGATTAGTTTTACCAACTGATTTTCAGAGCATAAGTTTAATTGAACTAATTAAATCTTTTTCTGCAGAAGTAATAAATCTATCTGCAGATTGTGGATATTGAAGTTGTTGATCTGTATCAACACCAATAATTTTACCTTGACCAGATTTTTTTAATGATGATAAAGTATCTTCGGTTTGTGGTCCTGCTACTGGAAAAATAATATTAGTTTTTTGTCGAGCAAGATCATCATTAATTGCTTGTGAACCTTTTGAACCTTGAGTAAAATCACCACTAAATTGAGTACCTGAATTTATAAATTTAATATTTGGTAATGGTTCTTTAAAATCTGAATTTAAAATTTTAACTCATGATATTAATTTTTCTTCATCTTCTTTATTTTTAAATTTATTATTAAAGAACTGTATGGCTCAATAATAACCATACATATAATTAGTAACTGCTGGAATATCAAGTCCACCATAGGTTGACATTTTTAAATTATCAAGTCCACCATATTGATTAGCATGAGCAGTTAACCATATTGCCCCTGCCAATCCGGCTAAAAAGCCTGATTGTTCTGCTTTGTAAAGTAAACCAGCCAATTGCTTATTAGATTTTGGTACTTCTTTATTTGGAGTATCACCATCAATAAAAATAAATTTCACTTTATGTTTTAAAATAGTATTTTGTGCTTTAACCAAAGCATTATGATGTAAAAATCCTGAAGCAATAATTACTTTACTATTTATGAAAACGGCTTTATTATATGATGTCATTAAATCATCAGTATTAGTTAATTGGGGATTATCTCAAGAAACCTCAACTCTTTTATTTTTATATTGAGGATCAACATAATCACTATGTGTTCAATCATTAAACTCTTGTTTAAACTTGAGAGCAGCATTATATGATGATTCATTAAAAGAAGCATCATTAATAGTATGTCCATCAGTTACAACAGTTATTCGATAAATATTTGGATCATTAAACTGACTATTGCAAGCAATGATTGGTAATATCATTATTACTGACAATGATATTGCACTAAATACAGTAAAAATTTTACGCATACTATTATATTCCTCCTACAAATATATATAAATATTTATATAAAAAAAATATAAAAAAAGAAAGCAAAAACATTGCTTTCTTAATTCAATTATTCAAAATAAAATAAAACTGTGTATAAATAAATTTTGAAAATAAATAGGTGAGAATAACTTACTATTAAAAAATACAGTATATATGTATTTAATATTAATTATTTTCTTATTTTCACAATTAACTCTAAACACTAGTTTCTCCTTTAATGGCATAACTACCATTATATAAGATAATAAAACTTATTCTTTAAAAATTCAAGAATAATTATAATTTTTTTAAAATATATAGTAAAGTTTTATTAAAACTGTGGTTTATACTTTTCAACACTTTCATCAACATAATTTTTTCAAGCATTTTCTCACTTATCACGAGTAGAATCATTAACTAAATCAGCAACTAATTTATTATAAGCGTCAGTTACTTTTTGTGCTAAACGTCAATAATCATTACTATCAATAATTAAGTTATTATAAATAGCACTAATAGAATCATTATTAGCAATTCCAAGATATTGCTGACCACCTAATGCTGGTTGTGGTATGCTGCCATCAAAGTATTGTTCACCATTAATAGGTTTAATAACTGAATGTTGATCATCCTTATTATAATCTAAATTAAAAGAATGTCATAATCAAGTATTAACTGACTTATGAATTCCTTTTAAAGCTGATGTAATAAAAATATCTTTAGCATAACTATATTGAACACTTTGATCAACATCGACACCAATAATTTTTGCTTTGCTATTAGTAGTAGAGTTTTTAACAGCTGATACTAAATCAATTGTTTGTGCTCCTGCAACAGGCATTACAATATCATCTTTATATCCATCAATTAATTGTGAAGTTATTGCTTTTGATGATTTTGTACCAGATTCAAAACTACCTGTAAATTGTTTAGCAATTTTATCAAAATGAATATCAAATTTATTAGTTCATTTTTCAATTTTTTCCTTACCCTCTTTAATTCTAATGGCATTAGTCATTTCCAATAAATTATCATTGCTATTACGATATTTATTAAAATAATATACACCTCAATAATAACCCATCATATAACTAACAATAGTATCAACTGGTAAACCACCAAAAGTTGACATTTTTAAACCATTATCATCATATGTTTCATGATTAGCTGCTAATCATATTGCTCCTGCTAATCCTGATAAAAATCCTGATTGTTCTGCTGAATAACTTAAACACGCTACATCAACTGGTTTTTCTAATTTAGCATCAACTAAAATAAAACGAACACCTAACTTTTTATATTGATTTTGAATAGCTGGTGTTAATGCACCAAGATGATTAAACCCAACAACAATAATTGTTTTAGCACCAGCAAATGTTGCTAAATTATAATTATTTTGTAAAGTTGAAACAGTACTATCTCGTGAAATAATTCAACGTGTTTTCATTTTTTTATTTTTTCAAACTTCATTACCGGGTAAATTACTAATCATAATACGATTATCATTAAATGTTTTAGTAAACTCTTTTGAACCTTCTAATACTTGCTGATTAAAAGCTTTATCAAATAAATCACCACCATCAGTAATTATTCAAATATCACCAACACTAGGAATACTACATCCAATTAATCCTACTGACGAACTATTTATTAACAAAGTAATAATTAATAATTTTAAAAAATATTTCATAAATTTCTCCTATAAATAAAAAAATGTACTACAGTAAAAATATTAATATTTATTTACAATTTTTTTATACTTTATTTTTACCATATTTTTCATCAAAATTAATAATTCCTCTATTATATGCATCAATAATAATTCGTGCGCAATGAACAGGATTATATAAAATATTAGTTTTTAATTGTGAATTAGCCATTAACAGTTTAATAAATAGTTCAAAATCATTTTCTTTTAATACAAAATCATGCGTAAAACCTTTTATATCATTCATATCTACTAATAATGCTAAAAGAATTTTATGAATTATTCCTCATGAAGAATTTTTAGCATTATTCTCAATTCTACTAATTGTTGCTTGACGAACACCTACTAATTTCCCCAAATATGCTTGCGTTCAACCAAGTCTTAGACGTATACGCCTAATTTCTACTTCAATTGCCATTTTATTTCCCTCTCTAATTTTAGTTATTCCCAAACTTATTATGTTATGAAAAATTATAAAAAGATAAATTTTATTCTATATTTGCATAAAATATACTAAAATTAATATGGTGATACAAAATGGAAAATGAATTAATTAAATACTGAACAAAAAAAAGTTTTTTTTATGTTAGCATTTTGTGATTAATTGTTCAAATTATATTTATAATAATAGGTTCAATTTTAATAAATACTACTAGCGAAAAAATAATTAATATTTTATTAATAGTTGGCATAAATAGTTTAATTCTATTAATTTTGTTTACTTTTTCTATTAATCATTATACTTATGAAACGGTTTATCAAATTAAAGTCAAAGGTAGTACTTTTCAAACTAAATTTTATCGTTATCTAATTATTCTATTTAGTTTTGGTTGATTAATTTTTTTTATTTTAAATGCATTATTTATGTTAGTTGAAACTGCCGTTTTTAAAAGCAAACTTGATTATTTTAATACTTTAAACGATCATTGATGAATTTTACTTATTGTAACAATATTTAACGTTTTAATTATTAGCATACATCGACAATTAATGCATTATACATTAACAAATTTACAATTACCATGAAGTAAATATATAAATAATAAAAAGTAGATATAATCTACTTTTTCTTTGCATCTCATAAATTTATAATGTTTTTTGCACTAATTAAACCAAATAATGATCCACAAGCAACTAAACCACCATTCAATCCAATAAAAACAAATGATAATCCTAATACTAAAGTTATTACTCCATTGCCAAGACTAGCAATACTAACAATAATTAATGGTAATAATGTAACAACAATTGAAGCAACTCCAATTACTAAACCAAGAATATAACCAATTCTTTGTTCAAATGCTTTTCTTGAATTTATCATAACTAAAATAAATATAAGAATACCATAAGTTGTTAGACAAGCTATCAATATAATTCATCCTAATCATTGAATAGTACTTAATCCAGAATCAAAAACTTCTTGTAATCATTCTCCAAACTTCCATAATAATTCATAAGAACTTTCCATTAATCCTTTTAAAGAAATCATAATTATAGAAATAACCATTACCGGCATTAATGTTGTCAAAAGTAGATAAATACCAATGTTAGATAATGTTTTTGAAAATTTTAGGGAGCGTGTCGAAGATGTCGATAACTAAAAAGTTTTAAAAATAGCTCCTTTCTTTTTTAAACCCTTAAATTAAAAATAAATGACAAAAGACGAGAATAAAAATCTTGTCTTTTTTTTGTAATTGTAAAATTTTAAAATTTTTAATAACCATCTTTAACGCTATTATCAACACGTGTTAGGGAACTAAAAAAGTGAACTACAACACAGTTGTTAAAAATAGTAGCTAAAACATGTGGACTTGCATGAATAAATAAAAAGTGGAGTGATACCTAATAAATTATACTAACCATTAATTAAATGGTAATTCTTGGGGTGGGAGCGAATTGGAAACTAGTATATATAGACCTGCTTAGGGAACCTACTATATTAATTCTATTCTTTATTTAACCAACCTTGCCACTCCCTAGTGAGCAAGTGTTGGTTTTATTTTTTATTTTTTTTGAAAAATTTTTGGGCGAGAAAATAAATTTCAAACTTGTAAAAAAAATTGAGCGGTGCCGGTTCAATTAAAATATTAATTTGTTAAACACAAATTAAATAAATATTGAATCGAATGCCTCAATGTTTTTTAAAATTTCACAATTTATTTTTGAGCCCAGTTTTGCTGGAATGAATAAAACGAATAATAGTATTATTAATAATCTAAAAATCAAAATATATGTTCTTTATGCTAGAAGCAACAGAACATATTAGGAAAGGATTATTATGCAAATAGAATTTAAAAAAGAACAAATTGTAAAAGATAAACCACAATCTATTCTTATTGATTATGTTGAATATAAATTATCATTACCAAAATGAATGATTAAAAATAATTCTTTTATTGTTGATAACAGTTACACATATTGAGTTTTTAATTTAGAAAATATTAAAAGAGAATTAAGTGGTAATGAATTAATAAAATTATTAGAACCATATATTAAAGACCAAAAAATAACTGTTAATAAACCAACTGCTCCAAAAGAATATTATCTTAATGATATAAAACTTGAATCATTAACATTTTATGAACAGCATAATAGTTGATTTATGGGTGAAATAACTGATAACAAAACTAAAATTACTAATGCTTGTTTTAAATATAACATTACGTGAGAAGAAAATAGAAAAAGTTTTAAAATAAATAATCCATATAAACACGATGATTTACCAATTAATTATATAGTTACTTCTTATAAGGAAATTTCAACTTATAATGAAAAAGTATTTTTGTTGAACATGTAAACAAAATAAATTAGATTATTTATTCTTTAATACTAATGATATAAAAACAAGAAAATATTTTTTAAGAGATAAAAATAGTAAAGCAATTTGTTATGACTATATTTTAAATATTAGGTTAAGTGAGAGGTATAAATATGGATAAAGAAAAACCATTTTCTTGTAAAGACCAAAAAATTATTAATGAATATAATAAAAAACGTAATCAAGAAATAACAAAAGAACATTTAAATAATATAGAAAAATTAAGAGAAGATTTTAAAGCTGAGTTATACTTGTAAGTGCAAGTAAATAAAATTGCAAAAAATTCTCATATAAAAATTTCATAATGCTAAATTTAGTTTAGAAAAAAGTAAGGAGTTTTTATATGAGTTATAAACATCTTGGCATAGATGAAAGGATTTATATTGAGAATCAATTGAAATTTAAATTTAAAATTAGTGAAATAGCTAAAAATCTTAATCGAAGTATTAGTACTATTATTCGAGAAATTAATAGAAATAAAGATAATAATCATTATTTTTCATTAATTGCACAAAATAAAGCTGAAAATCGAAAACAATCACATATTAGTTTTCATAAGTTTAAAAATAAGAATTTAGTAAAATATGTACAACAAAAATTACTATTAGGTTGATCACCTGAACAAATTTATGGCAGAATTAAAAATTTTCATAAAGAGTGAGTTATTAGTTTTAAAACAATTTATACTTGAATTTATTTTGGAATGCTTGATAAAGTTACTAGTAAAAATTTAAGAAGAAAAGGTAAAAAACGAAAATCTAAAGAAAATCGTGGCAAGTTTAATGGTAAATCAATTAAAGAACGAGATATAAATGTTAATGATCGTATAACACTTGGTCATTGAGAAGGAGATACTATAGTATCATCACGAGGTAAAAGCAAATCATGTTTAATAACTTTAGTTGAAAGAGTATCACGATTTACTTTAGCAATATTAGTTAAAAACAGAACTACTAAAGTTATTAATAAAAATGTTAGTTATTATTTATCAATTCTTCCTAAAAACATTGTTAAAACTATTACTTTTGATCGTGGCAAAGAATTTTCAAATTGACAACAACTTGAAAAAAATTTAGATATAAAAATTTATTTTGCCAATCCATATTCACCTTGACAAAGAGGTACTAATGAAAATACTAATGGTTTAATTAGAGAAAAATTTCCTAAAAAATTTATTTTTTCAAAAACTAATAAAAATGAAGTTCATAAATTTATATTGTCTTTAAACCAAAGACCAAGAAAAATACTAAATTATCTTTCACCAATCGAATATTTGGATAGAAAAATAATTTAGTTGCACTTACCTTTACAATTTAGCAAAAAAGAAGTAATTAATCAATATAAGAAAAATTTAATTTGTTCATTAAATATATTTTTGGGTCATTATATAGAACAATACAAAAAAGAAAAAGAAATATATTATTTAAATAAATTAAAAGGTTCAGTTGATACTATTGAATTATTAATTAATAAAATAAAATCCAAAGAATTTGATTAATAATGCAATATGACTTAATTGTTGGCATTGACCCTGCTGGTATTGGTAATAATGGAATTGTTATATATTCAAATGAAACTAATAATATTATCTTTAATGAAACATTTAAAACAAAAACTGTTTTAGAAAGTAAAAATTTTTATAAAGAATATTTTGAATTAATTAAAAAAAATGAGAATAAAAAAATATTAGTTATTGTAGAAAATTTCTTTTTAAGTTCAAAATAATTATTAACTAATCCATTAGCAACACCTAAAATGATTGGTGCATTAATGGTATTAGTAGAAGACGTTATGAATTGAGATTTTCAAGAAAGCGAACCAAAAAATAAAACTAAAATAGAAAATTATAAAGGAAATATAAAATTTACAAAACATGAACATGATGCATATAAGCACATTCAATATTATTTAAGGAATTATAAAAATGAAAGATAAAGCAAATTATGTCAAATTAACAGTAAAACTGAGTAACACTATTGAAGCAAAATATTACGAAAAAGGTAATAAGGAATTATATTATAGTGTTCGTGGTCAATGAAATGGATTAAACTATGTTACTTTAATTTTTAATAACCCAAAATTTTATAAACGATGTATTTTATTAAACAAAAATGATGAAATTTTAGTAACTGGTGAAATCTTTAATACTTTAAACATTCCTAAAAATCGTGCATTTTGTTCAATTAATGTTAAATGATTTAAAAAATGAAAAGAGTAAAAAATGATATTATGAAAAATTTTATTAATAGTACCAATATTAATAACAAGCATAACACTAATAATATTTTTAATATTTATTATTAAAGAATTAAAAAATGAATATAAAGTATTAAAAATATTAAATGAAATATCAAAAGAAATTAAACATAAGGAGAATATGTCTAATGAATAAATGTACATTTACTCAAACTACTAAATTTACTAGTTTAATACCACCACATGATGAAAATTTTGAACAAATACAATGTGAAAATATGACAGATGAGCAATTTGATGAATATGGTAGAGCATATTGTAAAGAACATAGAATTAAAGTTGATGAAATTAATAATTCAAGACATAAAAATTGTATTAATAAAGAAAAAATAATTGAATATTTAATTGAACATAACACATTAGATATGGAATTAATAATTGAATATTTAGAAAAAGGTTACTTTGATAATAAATAAATGTGAACATGAAGATGTGAGTATTGAATTAGTATTTAGATGTGATAATTGTAAAGCTGTTCAATTTCAACATCCAAAAAATAATAAGGAGAAATAACTAATGAAAATGTGTACTGATTGTAAAGAAAATTATAATTGACCAAATTGTCAAAATTGTTTTAAAAATAATGATAATAAAAATAAAAAAGAATAATAAATGTGGTTATGGTAGAGTTTTTGCTCATAAATGTAATAACTTATGTAAACAAAAACAAAATAAAAGAGTTAGGAAAGAAAGGTTAAATTATGAATAAAGAAAAATTAATTAAATATATTAATGATTTAATTGAATTAGAGCCAGCACGGAGAACGGATGTAACATTATTTATCTTAAATAAACTAATAGAAAATGGAGAATTTGACTAATGATAATATTACCTACTTTGTTTGAAAATAAAGATGAAATTGAAATATTATCACCATTTCCCAAAGCAATTCATACAAATAATGATATTAGAGCAATTATTTTAAGACAATACCCAAATGTTAAATCAAAACACATAATTGTTTCTGACCCAGAAAGTAATGTTGCATTAATAGTTGGTGATAATGATGTTTATCAAGGTTGAATTAAAGTAACAATTAAAAAATTAGAAAATTAAAGGAAATTAAATATGACTAAACGCGAATTTTTAATTAAATGAAATGTAGATGAAACATTATTTTTTATTGATAATGTTGAATTTTTACATTCAGATACACATATAATTTTTAATTGAAATGATGATTATTGAAGCATTGATTATCATTCAAAAGAGATGAAAAAATTTATAGAACTATTAAATGATTTAAAACAAATTAAAGGAGAATAAATAAATGCAGAAGGAAAAAATTAAAATTAGAAATTATGAATTTGAATTAAATTCTTATGTAGTAGATTCTTTACTAGATGTTATAAGAGAACTAATAAAAACGAATAAAGGAGATTAAAATGCCAAATATAGAAAATCAATCAAATTATACTTTAACTAAATTAATAAGAACTGGTATAAACCCAATTTGTGCAATGATTGGTACAAGTGCTTATTATGGTCAAGTAATGAACAGTTCACTATTAGGTAGTATTAATAGTTTATTATTTGGTAAAAAATTAGGTTTAGATATTTGAAATTTAAATCAAAGACCAAATACTAAAACTAAATTAATTAATAGTTCTAAAAAATATTATTAGGTTTAGGAACAATCGGTTTAGCAAATTATAGTAAATGAACAGAAAATAATATTAATCCTATTATTCCAACAACACCAACTCCAATAACTACTACAACTACAACAGAAGGTCCACCATGATTATTATTAAATAAACAAGAAAATCAATCACTAATGGATTGAGATACATATATTAGTTTAAATGCTTATGGTATTTCAAATCTTATTAGTGGATTAACTGAATTAATACCTAATAAATTTGAAGCAATAAGAAAGATTTGTAATATGGCTACTGGTGGATGTTTAATTTCAAGTGGTGTAGCAATGGGTATAAATAATGATTTTAATAATGCTTATGCAGTGCCAACAATAGTTGCTGGTGCTTCTGAAATTATTCATAATTTACTACCTATGGAAACTACTAATCATATTGAAGAAATGCAAGAAACAGCATTTAATGATGAAACTGCAAGATTAATTAATGATAATAGATTTTCAATTAATAGTGAAACAACCAGTCAATATGGTAGTGATAATATGAGCGAAGTACCATTAAATAATGATAATGCTTCATTAAATTGAGATTATAATCACATGAGTTTATAAAGGAGGTGAATAATTTATGAATAAAGAAAAATTACTTGAATATTATAATCAGGAAATAAAAAAATATAAAGAAAGAATAGAAGAATTCAATAAAGAAATATCTGTATTAGTAGAAGTTATAAGTAATTCACAATCAATGATTGAAAGAATTAATGGTGGTCAATTTGATGAATAATTAAAAAATAAACAATTGAAAGGAAAATATTGTAATGAAAGAATTTTTACATGAATTAATTATTATTGGAACAAGTGTTGGAACATTAATTTGCAGAGAAATTATTGTTTTATTAAAAAGATTTATCACAACTCCAAAACATGTTAGAGCAAATAACAAAATTATAAAACATCAAAAAAAATTAGCAAAATTAAACGAAAAAATTAATAAAGGAGAAAAATAATATGACAAAAATTGAATTTAATGAAAAGTATAATTTTAAACATGATATCTATAATGATAGAGATTTTGATTTACATATTGATAATTGTTTTAAATTTTCTGATATTGATACATTAGAAAATGCAGTTAATGATTATAAAAAATTAATAAGTGAGATGCCACAATTAGTTAAAGATTGATTATTGGGATAAGATTAGGAGAATGTTAAATGTTAGAAAATGAAAATAATGTTCAACAAACAACTGAACCTTTAACTGAAAATAATGCTCAACAAGAAATAGAAAATAAAGTTAATGAAGCAGAAAGTAAGTTAAATAAACTTAATCAAGAAATTAAAGAAAAAGAAATAATTAATATATTTAAAAAATATCAAATTAAAAATGAATTTTATGATTATTTAAAATTTAAAACAAGTAATATAGAAAATTCAAAAATAGAAGATACTATTAAAAAAATGATTAAAGAACAACCAATATTTAAAGAAACAATTAATACGGGTGGTAAACCACAAACAATAATAACAAATCAACCAAATTCAATAAAAAGTACATTATTGGATTATAAAAAAAATAATAATTTATAACAGAAAGGAAATCAAAAAATGGCAATACAATTCAATAAAAATTTAGATAATACCGAAAAATTAGTAGAAGCACCAGAGTTTATAGAATTTTATAAACAATCAAATTCACCATGAGCAAGTTTTTTTCCTATCGAAATAGTTAATTCAACAAAAATTGAATTTATAGTTAAAAAACCAAAAAATTCAGAAATTAAAGTATTAAAATGAAATGATAAAAGCAAAGGATTAGATGTTAGTTATGCCGAAACTATTAAAATTTTAAAAGAAATTAAAGAAGAAGCAGTTGCGGGTGAAATAATTGCTAATGTTGATTTAAATGCTGAAAATGGACAAAATTTATTAAATACAATGCAATATGAAGTTGCTAATGACTTAGCAGATTATTTAGCAAATAATGATACAAATGTAATTGCAAAATATGCAACTAAAATAGACATTACTGATAAATCACCAGTAGGATATTTAAAATCAATGTTAGATGCTTGAAATACTTTATTTCAACTAAGAAATAGTAATAATTGTCGTTTTTTTATTACTAATAATCTTTATGATAGTATTGTTTATTTAGCTAATAATAAAGGATTAATTACTGATAATCAGATTGCTCAACAATTAAGATTAAATGGAAATGATTTATATATTAAAGGTGTACTATGTCAAATTGTAATGGATGATTATATGACATTTACTGATAATAATGAAACTAAAATTATGTCTTTTGTTTTAGCAACACCAAGAGCAATGAAAAGATATATGTTACAAAATACAGTTGTATATGTTCAAGATATTGCTGATGGTAAAGTTGGAAGAAGATATTTAGTTGGTGGAGAAGTAACTGGTGAATCAATACCTTATATTACAGATGAAGAAACAACTTCACGTTGAATGTTATGTGCAATTGTTAATAATGATAAAAATGATTTAAAAACTAAGATTACAACTTTAACAACTGATATTACTGCAAATGTTAATAACAATAATAATGAATTAAATACAGAAATCAAAAGTACTAATGAACTTAAATCATTAAATCCAAATTTAACAAATCCAACTATTAAATATTTTAGTGATGCACAAGGAAAAACTAATGTAAGTAATCAAAAACAAAAAGCAGGTGACTTATATATAACTATTACTGCAAATATTAATGACTTAAATTATAAAGGAAAAACAAATCCAATTAAAATAACTCTTAAATAAAGGACATTAATATCATGCCAATTGGTACAACTAGTACAGCAATACTTTTAAACATAAATAAACCAAAACATACTAGAACAAGTAACCAACAAGAAAATAAAAGTTTTTGATGAGAAATTTTAGAAATGATTGGTGTACAAGTTATAGCAGTAGCACTTGCTCCTTTTACTGGTGGATTAAGTGAAAGTGTAGCCCTTGGATTAGGTGCAAGTGATTTTATTGCAAGTACTATTAATTTTGGTATTTATGCTACAACTGATTTTACTATTAATCAAGTTTATGATTATTTAAAAGGAAATGTAACAAAATTAAATACTTTCTTAAATTTATTACCTGCATTTGCTGGACTTAATAAAATTAGTCGTGGTTATCGTACAACTAAATTTATTAAATTAGCACAAAAAACTAAAACATTAGAACAAATTGGTGTTAAAGAAGCAAAAAACTTACAAGAAATTATTAGTCAAGTAAGTGGAAAAGAAATTTTAACAGATAAAATTATTGGTAATAAACGTTATTTAATGAATTATAGTTTTACTCCTAATCGTGAAACAGTATTACGAGATTTAGGTTATGTTGCTGAAAGACAATATAAGAATAATTTTCAAAAACTAGAAACAGAAAAATTAATGGAACACTTATTATTACAAAATACATTAATAAAATTAAGTCCACAATTAACTCCTAAATTTAAAATTAAAGATATCGAAAAAGCAAATAACTTTTTAAAAAAATTTAATACTGATTTAAAAAAAGTACTATCTATGAACCAACATGATTGATTAAATTTAGTTCATACAATACATACAGAAAATAGATATGGTAAATCTTTAATTTTGGATTTACAAAAAATTCGTGCAAATGCTATTAAATTTAATTTTAAAAATAATGTTATTCATCAACTTGTTTTAAAAGCAAATCAAACTTTTAAATATTTTGATATTAGATTTTATTTAAAAAAAGGTTTAAATAAATTTTGAAAAGATACACCATATTTTGAAAAAATACGAGAAAGTATATATAAATTACAAGAAAAATTTGAAAAGTTAGAAAAACAAGCATTTGAAAAAATTAATAAATTAAAAGAAAAAGCAACTGATTTATTTACTAGTGCAGAAAAAAGAGCAATTAAACATGCACAATTAATTCCATTAAATTCACCAGTATTTATGGGTTGCAAAATTCAACCTTTGTCATTAGATAAATGTGCAATTACTATTTATCATCGTAATCCTAAATATAAACCAATTACAGTTGTTGATAGTATTCTGAAAGCAAAAACTTTTGTTACTCAAATACATCCATTTCATTGATATCGTTGATATAGTGGTTGATACATTGGTTATGGTATTAATCGTAATAAATGATTAAAAGCAATAGCATTTGCACCACCAGTTATTCAACAAGTAATTAGAGATAGTTTTAAAATATATAGAGAAATATTTAGAACTATTAGAACTTATCATAAAGTAGTAAATGTTATTAATAACCCTATTGAAAATATTAATAAATCATTTAAAAATGTTGGTTTAAAATTTTCAGTTAATACTTTATTTGGAACAGGATTATTACATCATTTAGAAAAATTTGTATATAGTCAAGTTGTAGAAAAAGGTAAAAAAAAGTTACAAAAAGAAATTATCCATATATCACATAGAAAAACTAAAACAAAAACCAAACGTTATAAAAAAGCATTTTTTAAGGAATGATAAAATATGATTAATAAACTTTGAACTGATGTCAGTTTAGAAAATTATAATAACTGATATCCATTAACTGGAAAAATTACAGAAACACCACGACAATATATAAATACATGACCAAATGTTCATGATTGATTTAAAACATTTGCTATTCGTGCTCAAAATGATATTAATGCTTATCTTGATTTTATTTTATCTAAATTTCCTTTTGATAGTTTTAAAGATAAATTAATTAAAGAAACGTTAAGAGATATGGTTTATGTTATGGTTGAACATTGAGTATTTAATCGTACACCAATTGAATTTAATGTTGATGCTACTATTCAATTTAATAATGGTAGTCAATTTAGTGCAAATAGTACTCCTACAATTAATGTATGAGATTTAGCACCTAGTAGAATGAAAATATGAGCAAGATTAACAGAATTAAAACAAATATTTTCAAGTTATAATGATGATGAAATAGATGTTGAAAAAATTGACTTAAAAGCATTTTATACTAGAAATCAAGTTGATGAATTAATTGAACAACAAAAAGAATTTACATTATCAAAACAAATTAAATTATATGATGATTTAGTTGATGATAATGAAAATGAAATATATAGAGGTCCTGTTAGTAAATTTATTAATAAAGGTTATGTTGCAACTGATTATAATAAAGAAACTGAAACAATGATTTTAGATTGACCTGATGAAATTGGTACATTACCACCCGAAGCATTACAAAATAATCCACAAATTGGTGATTATATACATGCACCAACTTGTGATTTTTCTGCTAAACAACAGAAAAATATTACGGCCTTAACTAATAATAAACAAAATAAATTAATTACTGGCCATGGCATTAATATTACAGAAGATAATGTAATATCTGTAAGTTCTTATTTAGTAACACCACAAGATTTTTTGAATAATCCACAATGAGAAGAGCAAAAATCAATGATTTTAACAAGAAATACATATTATCAAATTTTTTGGTCACCTAATATGTCAATCAGTCAAGGACTTAAAGGAGTATTTTTCTTTTATGGTGCAGTACCAACAGCCCATAATGTAGCTATTGATTCAGCAGGTTATTACTCAAATTCTACTAATGAAATTAAAGCGCATTTAAGTGTCCAACCCGAAAATAATGAATTAATACTATCATATTTTGATGGTAATTCTTGAATAGTAACTAATCTAGATGGAAATAAATTAGGAACTAAAATATATAAACCTAAGATAAATAATAAAATTTATACAATTAAAAATAATACATTAGATATTACTTCACCAAGTGTAATTAATATAGATAAACCTATAAAAATTAATTCAAAAAGTTTAGAAACTAATGAAATAGAAGAAAATAATTGAGATATTGAATTAAAAAATAATCCAACACCCAGTCCAAGTAAAGATAATTGAAAAGAAGTAGGAACAAGAGAAAAAAATAAATGAGATAATTGACAAATTACTTATGATTTTCAAGAGAATAAACATTATAGAGTTTATTATTCTTGAAGTATATATAATCCAGTTTATACTATTCAAGAATTTATTATAACTGATAACAAAATTGCTGGTGTACAAATACAAACCTTTAATGATAGTGCTAATATAGTAATTTTATCAGTTCAACATGCTAAATTGATTACTATTTATACTGTAAAAGGTAATTTAAAAGGTAATGTATGAAAATTAGAAGAATTACAGGAATAATATTATGTTTTTTAAAATTATAAAAATTATTTTAGGTTTAATTGGAGTTTTATTATCTTCTGCTGTTGCTGGTTTAATTATATTTATTATTGTAAAAATTGTATTAAAAATTAATCAAATATTTTAAAAAAAGGTGGTGAATATTATGTTAGGTAGATTTTTTAGAAAAGATAAAAGCAATATTGCTGAGTTATACTTGTAAGTGCAAGTAAATAAAATTGCAAAAAATTCTCATATAAAAATTTCATAATGCTAAATTTAGTTTAGAAAAAAGTAAGGAGTTTTTATATGAGTTATAAACATCTTGGCATAGATGAAAGGATTTATATTGAGAATCAATTGAAATTTAAATTTAAAATTAGTGAAATAGCTAAAAATCTTAATCGAAGTATTAGTACTATTATTCGAGAAATTAATAGAAATAAAGATAATAATCATTATTTTTCATTAATTGCACAAAATAAAGCTGAAAATCGAAAACAATCACATATTAGTTTTCATAAGTTTAAAAATAAGAATTTAGTAAAATATGTACAACAAAAATTACTATTAGGTTGATCACCTGAACAAATTTATGGCAGAATTAAAAATTTTCATAAAGAGTGAGTTATTAGTTTTAAAACAATTTATACTTGAATTTATTTTGGAATGCTTGATAAAGTTACTAGTAAAAATTTAAGAAGAAAAGGTAAAAAACGAAAATCTAAAGAAAATCGTGGCAAGTTTAATGGTAAATCAATTAAAGAACGAGATATAAATGTTAATGATCGTATAACACTTGGTCATTGAGAAGGAGATACTATAGTATCATCACGAGGTAAAAGCAAATCATGTTTAATAACTTTAGTTGAAAGAGTATCACGATTTACTTTAGCAATATTAGTTAAAAACAGAACTACTAAAGTTATTAATAAAAATGTTAGTTATTATTTATCAATTCTTCCTAAAAACATTGTTAAAACTATTACTTTTGATCGTGGCAAAGAATTTTCAAATTGACAACAACTTGAAAAAAATTTAGATATAAAAATTTATTTTGCCAATCCATATTCACCTTGACAAAGAGGTACTAATGAAAATACTAATGGTTTAATTAGAGAAAAATTTCCTAAAAAATTTATTTTTTCAAAAACTAATAAAAATGAAGTTCATAAATTTATATTGTCTTTAAACCAAAGACCAAGAAAAATACTAAATTATCTTTCACCAATCGAATATTTGGATAGAAAAATAATTTAGTTGCACTTACCTTTACAATTTAGCATTAATGATAATCAAAATGAAAAAGTAAAATTTTTAAATAATAAAAATAAAAGTACTCATGCTTCAATTTTAAATTATTTTGGTTTTAATGATTTTAATCATGAAACTTATTTCACTGATTTTGTAGCAGAAAATAATGCTAATTTATATAATGCTCCATTAGAAATAAATAATGAAACTATTAAACAATATTTAATGCAACAAGAATTTTATAGAAAAAATTGAAATTCTATTTTTAAGTTAAGTAAATTAGGAATTAGTGGTTATTTAATTTATATTGCTAATGATGATTTATATTTTCAAGTAGTAGATATCCAACAAAGAGTTTATGATATTACTGGTAAATTAATTCAATGTACTATTTTTTATGATAGTTATCAACAAAATGCACAAACTGTAAGATTATTTGAAATTTATACATTAAATAATGAACAAGTAACTATTAATCGTGCAATTTATAGTATTAGTGATAATAAAAAACAATTTCCATTAGATTTTAAATCATTCATTAATAATTCAAATTTAGAACAAGAACAAACACTAAATATTAACTATATACCAATAGCAATTATGCGAAATAAAGCAAATGAATTAGCAGATTGTGATAAAGTAATGGATAAAATTAAAGCATTAGATGTTATTTATGAACAAATTGTTTTAGATACTATTTTAAACTCACCTAAATTTATTTTTAATCAAACTTATGGGAATGTTCAATCAACATTAGAAGAAGCAGTAAGAACATTAGTTACTAAAAATTACATATTTAAAAGCGGTGGAGATAATAATGAACAAAACGAAAATATCAATATGACAAATAGTAATTTTAAAGGTAAAAATTTAACTGATATATACGATTGAAATGTTAATGAAATATTTAAACGTTGTGGTATTCATATACCAAGTCAAAAGAAATCTGCACAACAATCAGTTCCCGAAAGTACAGCTGTAAATATTTCAACTATTAATTATATTGAACAAAAATTATGACAATTTAATATTGATATTCTTAAATTTATTCAAATATTAGTACGTTTAGATAAAGATTTATTAAATAGTAAAACATTTAATATTAATGATGAACAAGAAATTAATAATTTAACAGTTAAATTAAAATTATTTAATCCCGAAAATAACCAATTAATAGGAGAAAACAATGGAAAACAACAACAAACCACAAACGAAGTTTCCACAGAAACAGAAGCAAACTAAACTTAATCAAGCAGAAGTAGAAAATGATTATTTAATTGATAATATTCCTTATGATTTTACTAATATGATGAGTACTACTAGTGACCCAGATATTAATAGAGCATACGATGAATTTAAAAAAAGAACTATATATATTTATGAAATTGAACGTTTATTTAAAAATAATGAAAATAATAGTTTAAGATTTTCAGCAAATACTATTAAAATAGGTTTTATTGATATTGATAAAGTATTAAAAGCTACTGCTGTTGAAACATCAGACTTTACTATGCAATTAAATCAAAGAGCAAGTACAAATATTAATGATAATACAATTGAATATAGTATGACTGATATTAAAAATTTAATTTTTCAAGAAATAAATTTATTAAATCAATTTAAGTTATATGCTGTATCTATTAATGAATTATTAACTGAAAGTAATATTGATAATTTATATATCATTAATAATTATTCTCAACCTTATCAAAATCCAAAAACAAGAAGTACTAAAAGTATAACTATTATTAAAATTAAAGATTTTAAAACAAGAGATGGTTATCCAATCATTATTAAATTGCAAAAACCATTAGATAAAGATACAAAAGTAATTGGTTTAAAAATTAAAGCCCCTAGAAGCATGATTTTCGGCAATATAAAGGTACTTGGTGAAGTTGATAATATGGAAGTATACCCAAAGTTATTTATCAAGGATAAGATAGCATTTCCGCTATTATCAATGCCTATTGAAACTCAACCAAAAGTTAGAATATTACAACAATGATTTAGTGAACAAATATTACCTTGAAATTTAGCAAAACAATTTATTGGACAAGAAAAATCAGTTTTAGATTTAATTAAAATTAGTAGTGGTAATATAACAAGAAGAGAAGTTATTAAAAATGCAAGAGTTACACATGCTTGATTAGGATATGAATTTAGTAATGTTTTAGGTGGCAAATGACCACTAAAAAGTCAAAAAGAATTAAAAGATAAAGAAGTTTGAGATTTTGTAGATGAAAGTCAATTTTATCAATATATTGCAACTAATAATAAATTTAATGATATTGAAATAGAAATTAAAGACGCACCAACTAATGATAGTTTACAACAATTATTATTAGATATGCTAAGTTATACATATAACTATAATAGAAACTTCGAAGGTGCTAAATATGAAGACAAAAATGGTAAACCAAAAAATGAAATAGCAAAATTACGAGCAAAATTTGAAGGACAAAAGCCCGAAGATGTTATTACTAATTTATTTAAACAATGAAAATTAGATTATCCAAATTATATTAATTTAAAACAAATAAAAATTTTTAAGCAAATATTTATCATGTTATCAGAATATATTTATTCAATATTATCAATAAATAAAGGTTTGAATGATGATAATAAAATTTTATTACCTTATTATTTCGAATTAAAATCAAGTCCAATACATCCTACACCTGATGATATTTGGCAATTTAAAGATGTAAAAGTGATATTAAAATCTGCATATTTTGATTTTACAGATATCAATAATATTAAGTTAAAAAATAATGATATTAGTCAAAATGAATTATTTAAATTAGATGATAATCAATTTAATTGATTATCTATTACAAATGAATTAGAAACAAATAACATACCTTCATTAATTCCTGCTGATTGAACATTAGGTAATGGTGAATATGGAAAATATTTTACAAGAGCAATTATTGAAAAAATTAAACTTGAAAATTTATTAAATTTATATGGCTCAAATAAATCCCAATTATTTTCTAAATTAGAATTTTATAAAGAAATTTCAAAAATTGATAATAATAATGAATTTGAATTACAAATTGAAAATCCAATTACTAACTTAAATCGAGTTGAGATTAGTGGTATTTTTGGTGCTGGTAATTATGATTTACTTTTAATAACTAATAAACAAGAAATAAACTTACAAAATATTAATTTATTTGATAAATATAATGAAAATGTTTCTTATATAAATTTAGAAATTTAATTATCAAAATATCCATCAGGATAAATACCATCTCATTTTATATCAGTACTATCAAGCGATTTAATTCCAAAATATAAACTTATCTTATATTTGTCTTTTGTTTTATATGACCATATTGTTGATTTAGCCCCCCCAGTAGACTGTATAGTCATGTCCTAAATATGATTTATAACCATTAGTTTGATTATGTGCTAGTGAACCAATTATTAAACCAGTTACTCCACTTACTGCACCAGTTAGTGCTAATGCTAATGTTATTTTACTTAAATTTGTTTTTATTCATGTTTTCATATTAAATTCTCCTTTTTTTCCTTGATTTTACTTATAAATTGTACTATTTTTGATTATTTTTACAAGTATGCTTTTAAATGCAAAATAAACGCCTAAATTAAAGACGTTTATTTTGTGATACCTATACTATTAATTGTATTGTGCTTATTTATTATATAGCAAATGTGAAGATACTTTTTTTCACAGTAGCATTATTTTTACCCCTAATTACATTTTTATATGGATATAATGCATAAAACAAAGCATCATATGGGTCTTGATACATATTTTTGTCAGGAATGTTAGTTTTTGTTTCATCATAACGTAATTCTTCTAAACATTGAGTAGTTTTTGGTAAATCATCTTTATTAGCATAAAAGTTTCCATAACTCATAATATTTCTCATTCAAACTACTCTATTAGTTAATCCTGCTTCTTGATTTAAATTTGAAGCATGTTTAATAGCAGTTTGTGTTATTAGAATAGTATTATGCTCATCTATTAATTTTTGACTTAATCAATCAATTGCTGTTCTTGCCTTGTCATCATAAAAATAAATTGCTTGGTCAAAGTTTTCAAAATTATCTATTAATCCTAAAATTTCATTAACATAAGCATTAATTTTTTCATTTTCATTAATAAAATCATTTGGAGTAACTACTAATTCACAAATAATATAAGCATCATAATAACCAGTATTATTATATTCTTTAAAACCAACTACCATAAATACAGTATGGTCTTTTGGTCCCGTAGCTCAATCGATTCCAACACTATAAAAATCAAATTTATACATATCTTTTTCTTGATTATAAAATTGTTTTAAATCATATGATTGTCAATATTTTACTGTTTTCTGAAATGGAAAAATTGTTGCATCACTATCTAAAAATTCAAAACCATAAAAAACAGTATTAAATTCATCAGGATTACTTTTTTTCATTTCTAATAATGTTCTTTTTTGAATATCTGGTAATTTATTTCAAAATGGTTGAATAGTAAATCTTAAAACAAATAAACCTAAACCACTAAACATATCTTGATTTTCATAATAAATTTTGCCAACTTTTTTAAGATTTTCCATCACTTTATCATTTAATGGTAAAAATGGCGTACAGTATTTTAAATAAAATGGATGGTATTTATCATAAGGATTACATGTAAAAGTAATGAAAAAACTTTTATAAAAATAACGAGTAATCTTTTGTCCAAAGGTAGAACTATATATATTTTTATCAATAAATGTTCAACTTCACTCTTTAATAGGTTCATTTGATACTTTAATACGATTACTTCTAAACATAGAGTTTTGTAATCTTTCATATCGATATGTTAATTGCTTTTCTGTTAAAGTTTCTTTTTCTTCTGCCATAATAATTTCATCTGTTCTTGAACCTAAAAAACTTGAACCACCTGCTTCTTTTCCAAAAATCTTATTACCATTAGCATAACCAATAAAGTCAATTTGTTGATTATTAGGAAAAATAATACAACCACCATCCTTAGTTATTTTTCATTTAATACCGTGTGGATTATTAGGTAATAAATTAATATTATATGTATCTAATAAAACTTGACAAACATTCATTAAAGCACCAATTGTCGTTTCACTATGAGTATTTTCATAGCGCCTTACTTCTTGAACACTACTATCACTAAAATTACAACATATAAATAAATCAAATGCTAAACAATTTCAAGTTTTTCTTGTGCCACGTGCAGTTGGTACAAAACGATAAAAACAATTGGTAGTGAAAAATTCTGCTCATTCATCACCAACAAATTGTTTAAAAATATCTCAACTAAAACCATAATTATTATCACTAAAATTAAGGTCATATTTTTTATTTAATTGTGTATAACTACTAATAAAAGCCATATTTACTCCTTATTTTTAAAAAAAATTAAACTTAAATTATTAACAAACAAAAATTTAGAAAGGAACATTAAAAATGTTAAAATTACCATTCCCTAATCATTTTGATTGAGACAAACATGATTTTAATCAAGATGAATTAAGTTTAAAACAAACAGAAGAACTATTTTCAAAAATAGATGATTATTTATGAAGTATATGTGATAAATCTGAATATAAATCATATAGATTTAGACAACGAAAATTAAAAACAAAAAAAGGTTTATTAACTTATAAACGACGTATTTGTACAAATTATAACACAAAAACACAAAAAATGGAGTACGTATCATTATTAGATAACTATCTTGGTGTTAAAAAATATAGTAAACTTGCACCTAACGTTATTAAACAAATTTTAAAATATTTTGCTGATAGTAAAAAGTATCGTGATGTTTGTGATACTTTTATTGAAGATTTAATAAGTAATAGTACAGTTTGTAGAACATATCAAAAATTTGAATTACCAAAAGCAAATATTCCCAAAATACCATTACAACCAAATCAAAATTTATATGTAAATATTGATGATGGTCATCGAAAATTTAAGTTTAATGAAAAACACAATACTAAAAATTGTAAAAAATGTTCGATGAGATTAATAGTAATGTGTACTGGTAAAAAGAAAAATGGAAAATTAATTAATAAAAGAGCTGTATGTAAAATAAGAGTTTCAAAAACAGAAATTGGTGCTGAAAAAACCGCAAAATTAATAGAAAAATATGGTAATTTATTTTTTGAAAACTTTGACCAAGCAAATTTAATAGTTTGTGGAGACAGTGCAAAATGAATTAAAAAAACTTCTACCATTTTAAATGCCAAATTTATTTTAGATAAATTTCATGCTTTTCATGTTTTATTTCTTGGTATCATGGCTGGAAGAAGAAAAAATCAAATTGCTAAATTACACTATCAAAATGCAATAACTTTATTTAAAAAAGGTCAATATTATGAATTAATTGATTTTTTACAATCATTAACCTTACAATATAAAAAATTAAAAGTTGGTTATTTCATTAATGCAAAAGATGGTGTACTAAACCAAGCACTAGTTGAAAATATTGGTTGCTTTACTGAAACTAATATTAAACAAATTTTAAAGCATATGATTGGTGATAGAACTTATAACATTGATATGTATACAAAAATGGTTAATTTTAAATGCTATCAAATAAATACTGCCATCCAGTTATTATAAATTAAGATTAAAGATTTTTAAAAAAACCAAAAATAAAATAAAACTTATTAAATTTTGCATTAATAAGAATTTTTGAGTTATAAAAGTAAGTATTATTGTTGACTAATATTTTTGAAGTGTTAAGATTAACTTACAATTGCATATTTAAGTCAAAATTATTCTCGTCTAACTTTATAATTTTCAGACAAATTTGAATATTATTGACAACATCGGTATGCTCCCAAATTTTAACATCCTTTTTACCTCTTTATAATTATTATTTCGCAATATTTCTAGTAAACTATTCGTACTTTATTTTTAACATCTTATGCAAAAAAAAATTAAAATCTATAAACAATAATTTTATTTATCAATCATTTTTAAAATTATTAAAAACTAAATGTAATTAATAATTAAGTATCTAATTTTACATTTATCTTAACATTTAGCCAATATAAATCAACAATAATACGTAATTTAAATAGTTAAAAATAATTATATCTTGTCTTTTAAATTTTAAAAATAAATATATTATCTTTATTGATTGTAAAATTTCAAAAAAAATGTTAAAAAAACTACAAACTAAATATAGTTTTTAACCTATTTACTTTGTTTCTCAAAGTAAATAGGTTTTTATTTTTAAAAGGAGAAAAAACATGAAAAAAATATTAAAAATAATAAGTGGTTTAATAATTATTACAAGTACAAGTTTAAGCGCTATTGGATGTTATAAAAATAACAATATTTATGATTTAAAAGTGTTACAATCAATAATTTGACAAGAATCAGCAGAAAGAAAAATATCATTATTAAATACTTTTCGTGCAGCAATAAAACAGTATGATGATGTTATAGAAGCAAATAAAAAACATTTATCATTAGATGTTATTTACGCAACCGCAAATAAACCTAATGCCAAAAATGATGAAGAAGATAAAAATTATACTGTGCATTATAATCAATCAAAAATTGAAGCTAATAAATATGTACCTATTGTTATTACTGATTTGGATGAAACATTCATAAATAATATTGGTTTTTCAATTTATAAATTTTTTAATCCAAAAATGAAAGATATGGATTATGAATTTAAAAAATGAGTTGATCATCAAGTCAATTTTGAAGAACAACTTTATAATGGAGTTTTAGAATTTGTTAAACATGTATGAAAAAGTGGTGGTATTGTTTTATTTGATTCAAATCGTTTTCAAGGCGAAAATATCAAGTATGGAGATGAAGCAATACCAACTAAAAAACTACTAGAAAATAATTATTATCCAAAGGCATTTCTTGATAGTTATGTTTGATGAATGCAAGGAGTAACTAAATATGATTCAAATAATTATAAAAATTTAATATCAAAAGAAAATCGTTTTAATTATATTAATAATAACAATTTTAAATTATCATCAAAAGATAAAAATAGTATGCAAATAAAAAATTGAGAAAATGATTTAGTACCAATAAAAAATGTACCATCACATATTATAATGAAATTGGGTGATAACATTAATGATTTTCATTCTAATTTAACTAATTCAAAATTAATTGATAAAATATCATTAAAAAATGAATTAATAAATAATAAAAATTTTAATAACTTAATTGGTAAAGTGGGAGATGAATTTTGATTTACAAAAAATGAAAATGGAGAAATAATAGAACATTATTGAAAAGAAAATGAAAAAAATAGTTTAATTGATAGTGATCTAAAAAACCTTGGTTTTGTAAAAGAAATTAAACTAGAAGAAGGAAAAATTAATTGAAAAGAAACTTATGTACTGGTTGGTGGTAATGATGTATATGGTAATTTTTTATGAGATTTAGAAAAAAAATATGGTTCTAATTTAGATAATTGATTAAATTTACTAAAACATTATTTCAAAAAATATGAAAATATATGAAAATAATTTACAAAAATTAATATTCAATCTCTAAATAAAATTAATATATATGCTAAATTGTAAAGGTAAGTGCAACTAAATTATTTTTCTATCCAAATATTCGATTGGTGAAAGATAATTTAGTATTTTTCTTGGTCTTTGGTTTAAAGACAATATAAATTTATGAACTTCATTTTTATTAGTTTTTGAAAAAATAAATTTTTTAGGAAATTTTTCTCTAATTAAACCATTAGTATTTTCATTAGTACCTCTTTGTCAAGGTGAATATGGATTGGCAAAATAAATTTTTATATCTAAATTTTTTTCAAGTTGTTGTCAATTTGAAAATTCTTTGCCACGATCAAAAGTAATAGTTTTAACAATGTTTTTAGGAAGAATTGATAAATAATAACTAACATTTTTATTAATAACTTTAGTAGTTCTGTTTTTAACTAATATTGCTAAAGTAAATCGTGATACTCTTTCAACTAAAGTTATTAAACATGATTTGCTTTTACCTCGTGATGATACTATAGTATCTCCTTCTCAATGACCAAGTGTTATACGATCATTAACATTTATATCTCGTTCTTTAATTGATTTACCATTAAACTTGCCACGATTTTCTTTAGATTTTCGTTTTTTACCTTTTCTTCTTAAATTTTTACTAGTAACTTTATCAAGCATTCCAAAATAAATTCAAGTATAAATTGTTTTAAAACTAATAACTCACTCTTTATGAAAATTTTTAATTCTGCCATAAATTTGTTCAGGTGATCAACCTAATAGTAATTTTTGTTGTACATATTTTACTAAATTCTTATTTTTAAACTTATGAAAACTAATATGTGATTGTTTTCGATTTTCAGCTTTATTTTGTGCAATTAATGAAAAATAATGATTATTATCTTTATTTCTATTAATTTCTCGAATAATAGTACTAATACTTCGATTAAGATTTTTAGCTATTTCACTAATTTTAAATTTAAATTTCAATTGATTCTCAATATAAATCCTTTCATCTATGCCAAGATGTTTATAACTCATATAAAAACTCCTTACTTTTTTCTAAACTAAATTTAGCATTATGAAATTTTTATATGAGAATTTTTTGCAATTTTATTTACTTGCACTTACAAGTATAACTCAGCATATATATATATATTAATTGTAAATTTTCAAAAAGATGTTAAAAATAACTATAAACTAAATATTGTTTTTAACCTATTTACTTTGAGAAACAAAGTAAATAGGTTTTTATTTTTAAAAGAAGTAAAAAAATGAATAAAGAAATTGAACAAGAAATAAAAAACTTAATGTTTAAAGAAATAAAAAAATTAAGAACATATGCTATTAATTATCATAATTACAAAAAAACATACAATTTAATGATATAGATATTCAAAATATAAATAATGGTATTGAAAATAAAAGTAAAAAAAGTAATATAAACAGTATTATGAGAGAACATAATTATGCAAAAAAATTATCTATTTTATAAAAAAATTTAATTTAATTATAAAAAGTTTTAATATAAAAAATAGTAAGAACATATGTTCTTACTATTTTTGTAAACTTTGGTTTTGGTAATTTTTTCAATAATTTAAAATTACATCATCATTAAATAAATTAATTTCATTTTTTTTAACTCCTTTTTTTAATTTATTTATATTTTGTCATAATATATTTTGTAAAGGTATTGGATACTTTCATATTCGACGATTAGTTTTAAATTCTTTCAAATCTAACAGTTTATAAGAACGATTAGGAAATACTTTAATATCTAAATCATAATCAATGTATTTAACTGTTTGCGAATCTAAAATAAAGGGACTGGCAATATTACAATAATAATGAACACCATCATTACGAATCATACAAATAATATTGTATCAATCATTTTTAAAAAATAACCAAATTGCTGGATCAACGGTTGTTCATTTACGACCATTAATTTCAGTAATTGTTACATTCTCATTTACTAAAACTAAATATTTTTCAGTATCTTCTAAAACAATTGAATTATTTCAACTACGATATAAATCGCCATTATGCTTATATGCATGAATTGAAAGTATTTGCCCTTCTTTAAGGTACATATACATTTAAACCTCAACTTTCTGCAAATCATAAAACATAATAATTATACCATTATTTATTTAGTAAATAAAAAGCGAAAAATAAATTTATAATAATATTTATTTAAAAAAGAAAAAACTCCAAAAAGGAATAGTAAAAAACATAATTTTATTAAATGGGGCGACTGACGGGATTCGAACCCGCGAATGTCAGTTCCACAAACTGATGCGCTAGACCGCTACGCCACAGTCGCCATATTAGTTTCTATAAGTAAAACCGTTAAATATTATACAATAAATTTATCATTTTTTAATATTTTTTTTCATAAAACTACAAAAATAATCATCTAATTTTCGTATATAACAGTAACAATAATAAAAAACAATGTTACTATTAACAATCAGAACACAATTTTAAATTAATAATTATGGTTAATTATTAATTTAAATACTCTTAAAATAAAGTTTTATGCCCTTAATAAAAAGCATAAAATGTAATAAATAATATCTTATTAAATCAATTTATTAATCAAATTTTATTAACAATACTAACTTACAAATAATTTAGATACTAATACTTATGATTAAAATTTAGCAATATACTGATTCCTTTCTCAATTAATTTTAATTAAGAACACCAAAAACAAAACAAATACCCTGATTTACAGATTGAAAAAACATTTAAAATTGGTATAATTTATATAATTTTAATTTATTAATTAAGTAACGTTTTTCTTTTATTATTTGTTTTTATAATTTTTTATGATAAGATTTGTTTGTTATTAAAATATAAAATTTACTACTTTAAAATAGTGTTCAGTGGAGTTTTATATGGATATTCAGCAAGATTTTTATATTAAAAAAGTTTTTTATGCTTGTTATGTAAAAAATATAGTATTACCTATTTCATTTTTGACTAATATTGGAAATAAAAAAGGTAAATGTTATGTTGGTAATAAGCAAAAATTAAGAAATAGTACTATTCGTACTAAAACTAATTTAATTCAAAAAGCATTACATAATTTTTATAATAGTAAGATGTTAAGTTTTGTTACTTTAACTTATAAAGATAATATGCAAGATGTTAAAAAAGCAAAAAAAGATATTGGTTTATTTTTTATTAAATTACAAAAGTGATGAAATGACCCTAAACGTTTTTCATATTTGGGAGAATTAAAATATTTTTATGTTTATGAGTATCAATCTCGTGGCGCTATTCATTTTCATATAATTTTCAATAGAAAGATACATAAAAGTATGTTAGCAGAGTGATGAAATCATGGTTTTAATGATTTAAGAGTAGTTAAAAAAGGTACTAATGAATTTGTTATTAAATATTTAGGAAAGTATGTTACAAAAGCAATAGATGATGTTAAGTCTTTAAATCAAACTGATGTAGGTGTAAAAGCCTATGCTTTTGTCGTAATTGTAAAAATCCTATTGTGGTTCGTGGTATTAAGAAATTAACAATTGGAGATATAATTAAAGCAAGTTTTAATGCTACAAATGTATTTTATTTTAAAACTCAAAGAGATAATAATGGTAATACTGTTATGATTGGTGGTATTATTGAAAGTACTGTTGTAAATGATTATTTTAAAGAGTATGAAGATTATGAACGATATGTATATTTAAGTGCTTTATCGTATAAAGACTATTTACGGACTAGTGAAATTGGTTATCTAATTCAAAGAGATAAAGATGTTTTGATTTGGGCAGAGAAAGT
The DNA here is from genome assembly GCF_964019735.1 of Spiroplasma endosymbiont of Thecophora atra. Taxonomy (NCBI): domain Bacteria; kingdom Bacillati; phylum Mycoplasmatota; class Mollicutes; order Entomoplasmatales; family Spiroplasmataceae; genus Spiroplasma; species Spiroplasma endosymbiont of Thecophora atra. The sequence goes on from NZ_OZ026464.1 coordinate 1,321,063, forward strand.
TTTTGGTAATAAAGTCGAAAAAATAGATTTTAAGAAAAGAGTTTTACATTAGAAAAAAACTTAATTTTTCTATAATTTTACTTGTATATATATATATATATATATATAATATTTATTGTCAAAATAATTTAAGGTCACCACTGAAGACTTTATTTTGTTTTGACATTTTTTGTTTTTTACTTGAAATATATATAAATATCTATATATTTATATATAAGATGGTTTACCCACATCTTAATCTGACTTTATTAGTCGTTTCAGTGGAGGTTAAGTTTTTTTATGTTTAAAGTTCAATTAGTTAATATTGAAAAAGGGCGTATTATTCCCGATAAAAATAATAAAGGTCAAACATTAAAGTTTGATGTTTTGAAATTTGTAGAAATAAATAAACAAACAAGCGTGCCAACTGGTCAAACACGTGATAAATGATATAATCCGGAATTTGCTAGCGATTTTAATAATTGTTTATCTGCTGTTGATTTAAAAGTTGGTAATTTTTATTCACTTGAACTTGATTTAAGCGGTAATATTAAAAAACTTTCTAATTGAAAATAGTTATTTATTAAAAGGGTAATTTTAAATAATTATTAATATGTTAGGAGTTAATTTTAAATTATGGCTAAAAATGATAATTGTTCATGTGAACAAGCATTTCATTTAGCAATTTATATATGTAAACTTTGTGACCAAGTTATTTGTCCTAAAAGAGTTTTACAAAACTTATATACTAAAAAATATTATTGTCCAAATTGTATATTAGATATTGCTTTAAATAAGGCAATGAGATAGCAAGAAAGTAAGTTAAATTATGAGACATAAATGTAGCGATTGGACTTATGAAAGAGTATATGGTTGTGAAATGTGTTATAGAGTTGCTAATGAAATGGAACGAATAAGAAAAGAGAATAAAAGAAATAAATAAAAATTAAATAAGGGGCTTATATATGGATTATATATTTTTCATTAAGCCCCAATGGATTAGATTATAATTCATAAATAAGCTCCTTATTAGTATATAAAATAAGGAGTTTTATTTATGCCTAATGTGTTAGAACAAACTAGTAATTATACTTTAACTAAAATTTTAAGAACTGGATTAAGTCCATTAAGTGCTATGGTTGGAGTTAGTGCTTATTATGGTCAATATTTAAAAGACCCAATTTTAGGTTCTATTAATTCTTTGTTATTTAGTAAAAAGTTAGGAATTGATATATGGAATATTAATCAAAGACCAACTACTAGAAATAAAGTTATTAATAGTTATAAAAAGATATTTTTAGGTTTAGGAACAATTGGTTTAATAAATTATGCTAAGTTTGTTCACTATGTAGATAAATCAGTTTCTTTATTAAGAGATGAACCTTGTTTTTGACCACCATGTCCTACTGAACCACCTAAACCAACGTATCCACCATTTACAACTGTTAAACCGATAATTGATGTTCCTTTTGTAGATTGAGATACTTATATATCTTTAAATAGTTTTGGTATTTCAAATCTTATTAGTGGATTAACTGAGTTAATTCCTAATAGATTTCAAAATATAAGAAAGATAGCAAATTTGGGTACTAGTGGATGTTTGATTAGTAGTGGTGTTGCTATGGGTATTAATAATAATTTTAATAATTATTTTGCTATTCCTACGATTATTGCCGGTGCAAGTGAGATTATTAATACTTTACTATTGCCATTGGGAAGTACACATAATAATAGTGAATTACAAGAAGTATTTACAGATGAAAGAGCAAGATTAATTAATGGTAGTGTTAATGATTATCAAAGTACAGATGACGGTATGGTTGATGTTGATTTAAATGATGATAGTATGTCAGAGATTAATTTAGATAGAGCAAGTTTAAATTGGGATTATTCTTATGCTTATACACTAGGTGGTGTTTAAAGTGAAAATATATATGTGATAAATTTTAAAATTTATGGCATTAACTGGATGTATTACATTTAGTATATTTTTAGGATTAATTCCTAGCATTATAGTTTTAGGAATTGTTGCAATTAAACCAGTATCTATCTTAATTGGTATTGTTATAGGTTATATTGGTATTCCATGAAATAATATTAAAAATAAAATAACAAATTGAGTTTTTAAGAGAAAAGAAAATAAATTTATTAAAAAGAATGATTTAAAAGTTGAAAGAAAAAGATATGAAAAACAAAAATTAGAAAGAAAATTTCAAAATTTAAATAATCAAGTAAAAGAATTAAAACAAACATTAGAATTTCAAAGTAAATTATTAGAAATTAATAATGAAAATTTAAGAAATAATGAACAAAATAAAACTATAAGAACATTTATTTTATAAGGAGTGAATTAATTTTATGAAAAAAGATAAATGAAAAAAATATGCCAAGACAAAAGTTGCATAAGAAAAAAGCAAAAAGAAATTTTGACCAAAGATTAAGTGAAAATATGAATTATGATGATTTTTTATTAGGGGGTAAAAAATAATGGAAAATAAAGAAATTAAAAAAAAGTGGTATGACACTTCTAAATTTCATGTTTTTTATTTTATTGTTGGTTTCTTTTCTATGGTTTGAACTGTTGCTGAAATACATAATATTATAAATGATAATTTTGACTTTTTTATTGGTTTAGATTTGGGAATTAATATTTTACTTTTTGTTTTAGTAATTGTTTATGAATTATTTAGTTTAATTGATTTTTTAAAAAAAAAGAAAAAAAGGAAGTGATAAATAATGGATTTTAAAGAAATTATAAAATATGCGTTATATATTGGTGGGTTTTGTTTAATTCTTTGGTTTTGTAGAAATTGAATACGTGAAGGTATACAAAGATTTAAACATAAAAAACATATAAAAGATAATGATAGTGAACCCGATTGTATATTTTGTCGTAAAGATTTTGAAAAGAAGAAACGTAAATTAGAAATGGAAAAACAACAAAAAGAATTAGAGAAAGGAGGTGATTAATATGCCTGCTGGATTATCAGCATTATTAAATATGATTGGTGGTGTTGGCCAACAATTATTAAATGCTTTTACTTATATTTTTGGTTGAGTATTTACTACTGGCGATGGTGGAACACTTACAAATTGACCAGTGTTAATTTCAATTGTATTTATGGTATTAGTGTTTATCAAATAATTTGTGGGACATATTATTCATGGAACACATTAGTAATTAGAAAGGAAGTAAGCAAATGGTAAAGTTATTTTTTAGTTTGGTTTTTGTTTTACCTTTATTAGGTAGACTTTTACCAGTTGTTAATACATTGGTACAAACTATTTATATGCAGTATTTAAGTTCTTTTGCTGGGTTACATACTGTGACACTTTTTATTAAGTCGTTTTTTTATGATAGTTTATACACTTTACCTTTGCCTATTCTTGCTTTAATAAATGTTAGTTTTGTATTTTATTTAATTTTGGGATTATTTAGATTTACAAGACATTAGGATATGAAATTATGTTTATACCTTTTATTACAACAGTTATGCAATTATTTGCTTCAATTTTTATGAAGTTTTTTAGTTTTCCACTTGGTGATTTAGGTTTTAATTTGGGTACGTTAATAATATTTTTAATTTTGCTTAGATTTGCATTTAGGGTTATTTTACCCGAATTAATGTTACCAACATTAGGTTTAGGATATGCTGTTAAGTTTATTGATAAAAGTTCTGTTTCTTTGGGTGTTGGTACTGGTCAACAAATTGCTAAGAGTTATCAAAGACGCGTTGAAAAAGTAAAAACAAGAAATAAACAACAAGGTAAGTTTAAAGGTGGTGCTGGTGGTAATAAGTTTACTGGTAGTTCAACTCGTGACTTTGGTATTGGTGATTAATTATGTCTAATTTTGTTCTTAGTATATTGCATTTTATTTTTATATTTTCTAGTAATGATATTAGTATATTTTTAAATCAAACTAATATTACTGATGAAGTTTATATTTTGTTTAATTTGACTTTTTGGTTAGTATTAGGTGTATTTTTTAATTTTATTTATCGTAGTATTAAATTTATTTTTAGGTCATTATTTGGGTAGGTGTTAGTTATGAGTATTTTAGAAATTTACAATAAAATACATCAATGTATTGTTGATTATTGAACTATGTTTATAGGTAATCCAGTTGATGATTTTACTACTATTTTATGAAATTTAGTAGTTTATGGAACACAGTTTTTTATTGGATTTGTTTTATTTTATGGTTCATGGTGAATTTTAAAATGTTTATTTGGTAAATAATTATGTGATTTAAGTTTGCTAAATTATTTTTTGTTGTAAATACTTCTGTTCAAGCACCGACTAGTTTAATTGTTTCAAATGACCCTAATGTTGTTAATTATGATATTACAAAAGAAATGGTTAAACATGTTAAATATCATGATTTTGATGATTGAGCAACAATTCCATGAAATTCTGCTTATTTTGATGTTGACCAACCGGATTTAAAATTAGTTAGTGGTGAATTTATAGGTAATAATGAAGGTTTATATACGTGTTATTATTATAGTGATACAGTTGGTGTTCCGTCACAAATGATAGATATGGGAACTGGTGTTTATACTTTTAATAGAAAACAATTAGATGAATTTTCACGTATTATGTTTAATCATAATTATGTTGCAAAGAATAATACTAATAATTTAAATTTTGTTAATACTGGTAAAAGTATTATAAATTTTCAAACACAGTTAAATTTTGAAATTGATAAACCTTTAAGTTTTTATATTCAAGGTTTTATGTTTTATTTTGAATATGAATATTTTAAAACTTTTACTGCTAATTTTGTTTTTAGTTTTTTAGATAATGTTGGTAATACAAAATATGTTTTTAAAGGTAAAGTTGATAATGATATTTATCAGCAAGATTTATATAATTTTGTTACTATGCCTATTCGTGTTCCAAATTTAAGACATTTAACAGTATTTTTTGATGTTCATGGTGAATCAACTAGACCAACTTTTTCACCACAATTAAATTTTGGTCAAATTAATATTTCTTCAAGTGAGAAAGTTACGCCAGTACCACCAAATAGTCCTTTTAACCCTGAGTATGAACGTGTTAGTTGATATGATGTTTTTGGTCATTTGCGTAATGCTTTTAGGTGAGTACTATATGGTGTTGTTGGTAAAGTTTTACCAGTGGAACCATTAAGAGAATTTTTTACTAAACTTGACGGATTATTGAGACGTATTTTTGATGATACTATTAGTTCTGTTTTAAATGTTGATTTTACTAGTGGTTTAGAACAAGTTTTAACTTTATGAGTATTTTTAAAAGCAGTTGGATTTTTAGTTGGTTAGGAGTTGAAATAATGTCTTGATATGGTTATTTACTTTTAGGAGTTATATTATTAATAATACTTTATCCATTTTTAATAACTAGAAAAAATATAAAGATATTACAACGTGTAGGTAGTTATATTATTTCAGCACCACCACGTACTGGTAAATCTGCCCTTGCTTGTTGTTTAGCACAAAAACATAAAGGTAGGGTAGTAAGTCCTATTCCTATTAAAGTACGTAATGAATATAGTTATCGTTGTTCTTATGATGATGTTTTTAAATTTAATCAATTAAATAGTAATTATGCTTTTAAAGAGAATGATATGCTTGTTTTTGATGAACTAGGTTTAAAAATTAATAGTAATGATTTATCAGCCGAATTTAAAGAAACACAAGAAAGTTTAGGAATGTTTTGTAAATTAATAGGTCATAATTTTAATGGAATTATGTATATGATTGAACAACACCCCGATAGAATACCAAAACAAGCACGTGAAAAAGTGGAATATATTGTGCAAGTTAAAAGAATGCGTATTTTGTTATTTTTAGTTAAGTTTAAACTAAATATTTATACTAATGTTGATGATTATAATAAAGTTGTATTATCTAAAAGACAAACAAAGCGAATAATTAAACGTGGTGGATTACCACCTAGTTATAGTGGTGAAACTATGACTTTTAGTTTATGATTTCCTAGGTCTTATTTACAAAGATATAATAGTCGTGTTTTAAATTATATTCATTCGTTAAAGAGTGAATTAAGTACTGTTAAAGAGTATGAACAATCACAAGCATTAGATTTTACTGTTGATGATATTAGAGCAGTAGGATTAGATAAGTTAGATAATATATTACAAACTGAAAAGAAAGAAACTGAAAATACTGTATGCCGTACTTGTTATTATAGAAATAAATATTCTAAGAAAAATAAGAAAGATGTTAAAATAGAATAAACCTATATTTATTGGTCGAAGCCAACCAGAACCTTGGTTGGTTGGCCGTGGCGTTTACGCCACTGGGGTGAGTTGCGAAGCAACTAGGGGCAAAGCCCCTATATACTTGATATATCTTATTAATCTTATTATTAAAACTTTGAAAAAGTTATAATATACATTTTTATGTATCAAAAAATATTATTTTTAATAAATAGCAAAATATATATAATAAAAGTTTAAATAAAATTAACTTTAATTATATTTAGGGGAAAAAACATGAATAATAGTTTAAGTATAGTTACTAAAACTATTTCTTCATTTCAAACCAATGAAGAAATAGTTAATAAACAATCTAAAAAAAGAAAATGACAAAAATATGAACAAAAACCTGAAGTGAAAGCAAAAAAGAAAGAATATAGACAAAGACCCGAAGTAAAAATAAGAATAAAAGAATATGATCAAAAACCTGAAGTGAAAGCAAAAAAGAAAGAATATAGACAAAAACCTGAAGTAAAAGCAAAAAAGAAAAAATATGATCAAATGTGATACCAAAAAAATAAACAAAGAAAGAAAAAATATGATCAAAAACCCAAAGTAAAAGCAAAAAAGAAAAAATATTATCAAAGATCCGAAATAAAAGTAAGAAAGAAAAAATATGACCAAAAAAGATATCAACTTATTAAAGAAAGAGAAAGAGAATTGCAATCCGATCATGTTTCTAGTTCAAAACAAATTTTTGATTTAAGTAATTTTAATAGTGATAATATGTATGATGAACAAGTTATAAAAAATGTATTAAATAATTTAGAATTAGATCAATTAAATTTATTAGATAAAGCTATTGAACAATTGTTAGTTAGTGAAAAAATAGCAAAACAAAATGTTGAATGAAATAACAGTATTGTAGTTACAAGTAACTTTGATAGTGATATTTATGATTATAATTTATCAACCGGACTTACTCCTTAATTAATTTTAATTATTAATATATTTTAAATTTAAATTAAGAATTTTTAATTAAAAAAAATAATAGTGAGTATAAGAAAAAATAAAAATGATAAATATTATGACTCTTGTTGCAAAATTTTTAATTAAATTTAATATTAATAACATTTAAACTAATTCATATACGTTTATTATTGTGAATAATAATCATCAATAAATGGAATTCTTCAAAAAATTTCTGGATGATAAGTATAAGATATAAGAAATGCTAACAATCCTACACCAATAATAAAGAAAAATATATCTTTAAAATCAATATGGTATTGACGAAAACGTGTTCTTTTACCTTGTGGATCATAACCCCTTGAATCCATAGCGTACGCTAAATCTTCTGCTTTTTGAAATGAAGAAACTAATAAGGGAATAATTAATGAAACTAACGATTTAACTTTTTCTTTAAAATGACCATTTTTTAAATCTACACCACGTGATGCTTGCGCTTTTAAAATTCTACCGGCTTCATCTAATAATGTAGGAATTGAACGAAGAGCAATAGAAATAATCATTGAAATAATATGTACTGGAAATTTAATTAATTTTAGTGGTAACATTAAATCTTCTAATGCTAATGTTAAATCTAATGGTTGTGTTGTGGTTGTTAAAATTGTTGTAATTAAAATCATTAAATAAATTCTAAGAACAATATAAATACTAACAAATATAGCTTTATATGATACCTTAATACCATGCCAACGTCAAATCATTCCAACATTAGGGCCATCAGTTAAAAAACAGTTAATTATAAATAAAATAAATGCCATAAATAAAATGGGGCGCATTAATTTTAATAACATCATAAAAGATAATTTTGCACAAAAGAAAATTGTTATGACAGTAAAACCAATAAGAGCATAACCTTCAAAACCAGTATGAAAAAAAAGTGAAGCAATTAAACAAATTAAAACTAATAATTTAATTCTTGGATCTACACGATGAATGATTGAATTTAAAGGTAAATAACGACCAAAACTAACTTTCATTATTTATTACTCCTTACTTTTTATTGCTATTTTTTTTGGATAATATTTTTGATAGCTGGTCAATTAATTCTGAATCACTTCTAGCAGTAATTTTTGATGTATCAAATCCTGCTGCTTCTAATTTATATAAAAAACTATAAATTTTTGGTGGTTCAATTCCGGTTTCGGTAATTAATTTTTTATCTCTAAAAATAGTAATTGGATCTGCTTTTTTATAAATCTGTGTATTATGTAATACAATAACTTCATCAGCAACCATTAGTACATGATTCATATTATGAGTTACTAAAATAATAGTTTTGTTTTCTTTATGATTTAAATCATAAAATAAATTAATTAATTCTTTTTCACCATCGGGATCAAGTCCTGCTGTTGGTTCATCTAAAATTAAAGTATGACCTTGTAATGCCAAAATACCAGCAATAGCAACTCTTCGTTTTTGACCACCAGACAAATCAAACGGACTTCTTGATAAGTATGTTTCGTCTAATCCAACCAAATTAATATATTTTTTTGCTAACTCTCGTGCTTTATCTTTTTTCTCACCAAAATTAACTGGTCCAAACATAATATCTCGTTCAATAGTTTCTTCAAATAACTGATATTCGGGAAATTGAAAGACTAAGCCAATTTGTTTACGTATTTTTTTAATATCACGAATTTTTTTTTGATTAGCCTTAATAATAAAATCATTAATGGCAACTGAACCTGCCATTGGAACTAATAAACCATTAATATGTTGAATCATAGTTGATTTACCACTACCAGTTTCACCAATAATAGCAACTATTTTTTGTTCAACAATTTCAATAGTAATATCTTTTAATGCTTGATATTGATAAGGGGTTTTTGGAGAATAAGTATAACTTACTTCTTTGAATTTAATTGACATAAGCTAGAAATCAACTCCTCTTCACTTAATGTTTCATTAATATTAATCCCCTTATTTTTTAAACCTAACGATACTTTTAAAACAAAAGGAATATCTAAATGAATACTTTGTAAAAACTCTCATTCTTTTAATATTTCAGATGGAGTTCCATAACGAACTAACTTACCTTTATTCATAACAATAATTTTATCGGCATTAATAATTTCATCCATATCATGAGTAATAGAAATAATAGTTTTATTGCGTTGTTCTTGTAATTTTAACATAATTTCTTTAACTTCTCGTTTACCTTTTGGATCAAGCATACTAGTTGCCTCATCAAAAATAATAATATCAGGTTCTAAAGCTAAAACTGAAGCAATAGCTACACGTTGTTTTTGACCACCAGATAATCATAGCGGTTCATGATCTAAATATTTTTCCATACCCACTGCCCTAGAAACTCTGTCAATAATTGCTGGCATATCACTGGGTTCAACTAAATGATTTTCCAAGCCAAAAGCAATATCATCACGAACAGTTGAACCTATAAATTGATTATCAGGATTTTGAAAAACAATACCTAAGTGACGACGTAATTGTTTAATGTTTTTATTAGTAATTGTTTCACCAAATAATTGAATTGTACCTTTTTGTTTGTGTAAAACACCAATAATAATTTTTGAAAGTGTTGACTTACCACTACCATTATGACCAATTATAGTAATATATTCACCATGATTAATATCAAAACTAACATTATCAACAGCGTTATTGTATTCTGGTTTATAACGAAATTCAACATTTTTTAAACTTAATGAAATTTTAGATTTACTCATATTACTTCTAACTCCATTTTAAATATTATGCTAGTAAAATTATAACAGTAATTTTATATATATCAATTTATAATTTATAAAAATTATAAAAAAAGAAAAAAATGAACAATATCTGTTCAAAATTGAAGTAAAATTATTGTTCATTTTCTAATAAAATTTAGTTTATAAATTAAAGTTATATAAATTTCTATTCTATAAAATTAATGTAAAGAAATATCCGGATTTTTAGAATTTTCTTTTAATAAAGAATCATTTTTTGTTACTTCTTCTGTTGATTTCAATAATTTGTCACTTCAACTTTTAGATGAGCTGGGTACTGCTGATGAAGTTGAAGGTTGCGGATCATTATTTGAAATATTATTTTTTGATAATTTTTCTAGTTCTTTTTTAATATCTTTTAATTCTCGTTTTTTTTCTTCTATTTTTCTTGTTGTTTTACCATGATTATTATAACAACCACAGCTCATAAGTAATCAAAATTTATTTCAAAAATCTTTTAATTTTTCAGCTTCTAATTTCCTAATTTCCGCTTCTAAAGATTTTTCTTTTCTTTGATAATATCCTAATGTAAGTTTTTGTTTACTAACTCTATAAAGTTTAGTAAATGGTTTATATATACGTTTAAATCATGGTTTTGCATTTTGCTGAGTAGAAGTAACATTTTCTTCTGGTGAAATTATTATTGATTCTTCTAATGAATTATTTTTTATTCGTTTTAAGACATCTTTTTTTTCTGTAATTTCTTTGACAATTTTTATAGAAGATTTTTCAAGCCTACATATTGTCAAAAGTAAACTTAAAATTTTTGAATTAATATTTGCTTCATCTATAACCACTATATTTAGTTTATGCTGTAATTCATATATTTCACAAATTCTCTTGTTTTTTTTGATCTCCAATTCTGCTATTTTAACTTCATTTTCTGTTTTTTTATTTGAATATAATTTATGATTTGCTTTTATTAATTGTTCTTTATTTTCTAAAATAATTTGTTTATGTTTAAATTCTTCAAATTCTAATAATGTTATTTCTTTCTCTTTTCTTTTTAAACTAGCAGATAAATTAGCAATTTTTAATCTTACTTCTAATATTTCATTTTCTTTTTCTTTAATCAAAAGATTCACATTAGTATCATCATCAACTATGGTTTCTTTTAATTTACCTATTTCTTCTTCCATTTCTTTCTCATTTTTTTTGAATTTTTCTAATTCATTTATTATTTCTTGTTCATTTTCTTTTAATTTTGTTATATTTTCTTGTATTTGTTGTTGTTGCTTTTCTTCTACTTCAACTTTATTTTCAATTTCTTTTCTTAAGTTTTCTAATTTTATTAAATCTTTTTCTTTAAACTTTACCTCTTTTTCTTCATATTTAATATTTTTTTCTTTTTTTTCCTTTAATTTATTTTTAATTTCTTTACTTAAACCTTCTTTTTCATCATTAATATTTAATTTTAGTTTTTCTCATTTTTTTATTTCTTTTTTTTCATTTTTAATTTGATTATCATTTTCTTTGATTTCTTTTTCAAAGGCTTTAATTACTTTTTTTATTTCTGAACTTTCTTTTTTACGGTTTTCTTGTTCAGTAACTGGCATCAAAATCTTCCTTTCAAAATAAAAAAAATCGATTATTTTTTTAAAAAAAAATAATGGATTGAAAACTATATTTAGTTTTTCATCTATATTATATATAAACTTTATTGAATATATATTATACTTGCTAGATAACACTTTTAAATTTTTATAAAATATTTAAGAATTATTAAAAAAGTTTATTTTTAAACACTAAAATCTTGTTGTATAAGAAAAAGTATCAGTAATTAAACTATCTGGAAAATTATTATTAGATTCTCAAATTATACTGTCTACATCACTTGTATCATCATTACTTAATAAGGAAACAGTATCAACCTCATCATAATAACTATTAGTATCAGATATATTAGTATCAGATATATTATTATCAATAATAACTTCAACAAAACGTTCAAATTTAATATTTTTACTTAAGAGATAATTTTCTATTAAATTCATTACTTTAATTTTATCTTTTCTATTACTTTTTTTCACAATTAAATCATATGCAGTTAATCCAGTTTTATCTTTTATTGTTAAATCAATATTAGGTATTTGTAACAGTTCTTCTATTACTTCAAATCTAGAATAAAGAACTGCTTGATGCAAGGGAGTATATCCTAAATTATTTTGTATATTTATTTCACCACCTGCGTTTAATACTAATTTTAATAATTCAACATTAGATCTTAGTACACAATCATGAATTGGACTATCTCCTTCAGTGTCCTTAGAATTAATTTGATCATAAGATAAAATAGAAAGCAATGTTTTTACAATTTCTTTATAATTTTCAACTAAAATTTTAGTTCTACTGTCCTTTATACCCATATCATTATTTGATATAAATCTAAAGTAACCTAATGGATTAACTCAAGGCATTCCCTCTTTAGGTAAGCCCGTTGTGTCAACACTAGCACCTACAATTGCACATTGTAAAGGAGTACCAATTTTTTCTGCTACATAATTTATTAATGATTGATCATTTAATTTTTGTATTAATAATTTTACAATATCTACATTTCCAAAAAGTGTTGCTATATGGAATATATTTCATCCTTTAATTGAATTAATATTTCAGTTAGGATCTAATGATTTTCATAATTCATTATTAGTAAACAATAAATTAACATTAGAATTATTAATTAAAAATTCAATAACTTCATTATCAAATTCACCATATTTGATAAAACGTTTGGCAGCATATTCGAAAGCACATTCAATAGGTGTTTCTCCATTTTTATTTTTATTATTAATTAATTCTTTATTAATTGATAATAAATATTTTAAAATATCAATTTGACCATTATTTGCAGCAATATGAAAAAGATTACTCTCATTATCAATTATTTCTTCTAAATTAATAATATTAGTTAATAATTTTATACCTTTAATATTTCCTTCTTCAATTAATTTTTTTGCTAATACAAAACTTAATTTACTTTTAAATAAAATTGAATCATTAACTTTAAATAATTTTACTAATTGTTCCTTTTCATCATTCATAATAAGAAAATTAGCACATCTATAACTAATATTAATATGATAATTATTTACTATTATATTTTCTAATTCTTCTAAAAACAATTCTAGCTTTTTTAATTCTGCAGAATCTTTTAAACTATCTCCATCTTTAGCATATTCATAGTTAATTAATCTTTCTTTTATTATTTTAAGATTATCTTGTAATTTTAATTTTATCTCTTCTATAATTTTAAAATTTTCTAGTTCTTTAAAAGATTTATCAATAAGTTGATAAGTATTAATTTTTTCTTGAAATATTTTTTTTACATTCTTAATAAATATCTCTATATCTAAATTACTAATATTTTCTATAGATATCATCTTTCATTTTCTCCTTTTTATTCAAATTAAAAGTAAAATTTAATAAACATAAAAGAAACTAATATAGATAAAATATCCATATTAGTACTAAACATTTATTAAATTATGAATTAATAATATCATAAAGATTTTCTAACTTTATATAATTTTAAAAAATATATAAAAAAACTAAATTTTACTATATAAAAGATAAAACCAAAAAAATCAAAATTACTATGTCATAAAAATAGAATTTACTATTAATAATAAATTCTATTTTTATTCTTTTAACTTATATTTTTTTTAATTAGTTTATCATCACTAACAACAAACTCTACATTCTTTGTTGTTGAAGAAACTCATTCACCAACACTTGGATCAAAATAAAGTCCTCTTTTTGGTTCCATAAATCAAAATATAATCATATAATTATTTTTATAATTAATCTCATTAAGATCATCAAAAACCGATGTTGGATCCTTTCCTACTGCCACTTTTTTATAAATTGAATTACCATTAGCATCTTTAATAGTAATTTTTATATAATCACTGCCTCCATAACCAATATTAAATTTTTCATTATTACCACTGATGAAAAATGTTTTCTTAGTTTTATTTAAATTAATAATTGCTCGATATTGTGTTAAGCCCTGTCCCATTCCTTCTAATAATATACTATTTACAAAATTTAATTTCACTGGAATTTGATATTTATTACCAACAAAATCTTCATTTCTATCTATAATTACAAAATTAGTATCAATACTTTTTTTATCAAGAAAATCAGGTTTTTGATAAGAAATATCTTTAACACTTTCAACTTCTAAATTATCTTCCATCATAATATTTTCTTTAACTTCATTTTTTAAAATTTCATCACCAATACTTTTTTCTAAAAAACTAATAACTTTTACTTCTTGCACTGGTTGATAACTTCGCAATTCATGTTCAACAATAGCATTATCATCATAATGACCATCAAAGATATTATTTCAAATCTCTTTTGTTAACTTTGGATATTTACTTACAATTTTTTCAGTATCTTCATCAGTTTTAATTCCTCATTTAGCAAAGAATGGAATTAGATTTCGATTAGCTATTTTTGAAGTCATTTGAATAAAAAATTGTTTTTTTAATTCATTATCAGTTGGTAATAACTTATCATCTAATAATCGACAAGATTGATTTAAAGTTGAATAAAATCATTTTCCAAAAGCTTGATCTAATTGTCAAAACATACCTAATTTAACAAAAAGTGATTGTTTATCAAAATTTTTATCAGCATTTGAATTTAAAATAAATTCTTTAATATCTTTATCAGCATGTTATTTAATTAAGTTATTTTGAAATCCAAATTCTCTTTCAACTCAAAGTGCACTAATATTTACTGTAACTTCAGTTAGATCATTTCATTTATAACGCGGATTTTAAAATGTGTGTCCTATCTCATGTCATATATATCAACCCTCATTAGGCTTCTTCTTAAATAATGCTTTTCCAGCACCAGTAACTTGTTGAATAATAATATGATAGTGTGTTGCACTAGCATATCCTGCACCAGTATCAGGATTTGTAATATGGATTTTATTATTAACTTTTCGAGCAATACCATTATATTCTAAATTTAATCCACTAACCATACTTGTTAATTCATAAACTCTATCTAAACGAGTAAATGTTTCATTAATATTATACTTCATCTATTCATAATTCTTTTGCAAGTTCCATTTGGAATGTTCCAAAAACATGTTCTCCAATAATTTCAACAAATGGTGATTCTATATTATCATATAACATTTGTTGAAATTCTTCATTTGTTGTTGTATCAACAACAAATGTTGGATCTTCTATTGGATCTTCAACAATAATTTTAGCAAATCGTGAATTAATATTATTATTTAATATTTCATTATATTTTTTATTTATTATTTTGCTAAATTGTAAAGGTAAGTGCAACTAAATTATTTTTCTATCCAAATATTCGATTGGTGAAAGATAATTTAGTATTTTTCTTGGTCTTTGGTTTAAAGACAATATAAATTTATGAACTTCATTTTTATTAGTTTTTGAAAAAATAAATTTTTTAGGAAATTTTTCTCTAATTAAACCATTAGTATTTTCATTAGTACCTCTTTGTCAAGGTGAATATGGATTGGCAAAATAAATTTTTATATCTAAATTTTTTTCAAGTTGTTGTCAATTTGAAAATTCTTTGCCACGATCAAAAGTAATAGTTTTAACAATGTTTTTAGGAAGAATTGATAAATAATAACTAACATTTTTATTAATAACTTTAGTAGTTCTGTTTTTAACTAATATTGCTAAAGTAAATCGTGATACTCTTTCAACTAAAGTTATTAAACATGATTTGCTTTTACCTCGTGATGATACTATAGTATCTCCTTCTCAATGACCAAGTGTTATACGATCATTAACATTTATATCTCGTTCTTTAATTGATTTACCATTAAACTTGCCACGATTTTCTTTAGATTTTCGTTTTTTACCTTTTCTTCTTAAATTTTTACTAGTAACTTTATCAAGCATTCCAAAATAAATTCAAGTATAAATTGTTTTAAAACTAATAACTCACTCTTTATGAAAATTTTTAATTCTGCCATAAATTTGTTCAGGTGATCAACCTAATAGTAATTTTTGTTGTACATATTTTACTAAATTCTTATTTTTAAACTTATGAAAACTAATATGTGATTGTTTTCGATTTTCAGCTTTATTTTGTGCAATTAATGAAAAATAATGATTATTATCTTTATTTCTATTAATTTCTCGAATAATAGTACTAATACTTCGATTAAGATTTTTAGCTATTTCACTAATTTTAAATTTAAATTTCAATTGATTCTCAATATAAATCCTTTCATCTATGCCAAGATGTTTATAACTCATATAAAAACTCCTTACTTTTTTCTAAACTAAATTTAGCATTATGAAATTTTTATATGAGAATTTTTTGCAATTTTATTTACTTGCACTTACAAGTATAACTCAGCTTTTACTAGCAACAAATGTTGGATCTTCTACTTCTGATTCAGCAGTAATTAATACTATATAATCAGTATTTTCACTTTTATTATATAGATATAACATACCTTCTATTTCAGAAATAATAGTTTGATTTTCTTCATTAATAACATACTCTTTTGGTTTTAAACTTTGACCATCATTTAAATTTTTATAACTTCCTCATTGTCCAATAAAAATGTTAAGTAAAGATTCATCATTTTCTAATAATTTTATTGTTATTTTTGATCCTTTAACTACAAAAATTCCTGTTGGAGTAAATTTAGAATGATTAAGTACTCTTTGTTCCTTAGTAAGATTTCTTCAACAATACCTTGTGCATTAGCAACAATCATTTTTTTCATTTTTTTCTTGTTTATTTGAGATAAATATTTAAAAATTACTATATCTATTAAATTTCTTTACAAAAATAATTTTAATTATTGACTGATATTTTTTTGATAATTATTGTTTTATATACAAATAATCCAAATACTATCCCAATCAAATATATAAGTTTTACTTTTTATTAAAGAAACTAAAAACTCCTTATAAAAATAAGGAGTAATAATCTATAAATTGTTATAAAATAAAACTTATATATAATATAACATTGAAATAATAAAAATACCATAAAAAATATTTATCAATAATTGTATTAAAAAATACAATTTTATTTAAAATTGTCAACATATAAAAAAGAGAAAACATAAAAATGCTTTACTCTTTCCAAAATTTTCTTGCTTTAATATTTTTAACTAAACAAAAGTAATTAATACCATTGGTGCATTATCACCAGTTCTATTATCTACTTTAATTAACTTTGTATATCCACCTTTACGGTCTTTATATCTTTCAGCAATATTGCCAAATAATGTTGGAATAACACCATCCTTTGGATGCTCTTTAGTTGTAATTTTACGTAATTTAGCAATTGCCATTCTTCTTGAATGCAAATCACCACGTTTAGCTAATGTTACTAAAGGTTCAATAAATGTTTGTAATCTTTTTGCTCTTTTTTCTAACAAAACTAATTTTCCATGAACAATTAATTCACTTGCTAAATTACGGATTTCAGCATCTACTTTAGCACTATTTCTTCCGATATCGTTAATATATGACATTTTTTCTTATCCTCCTTCTTAGTTTTTAATAGAAAACTCTAAATTATGTTTTGATACACAATCTTCAATTTCTTTAATTGATTTTGAACCTAAATGTTTAATTTGTTTAATTTCATCTAAACTTTTACTTACAATATCACCCAAAGTTTTATAACCATCACGTTTTAAACAATTGTATGAACGAACAGTTAAATTCAATTCTTCTAAGGCTTTGTTTAAATCATTATTTTCTTGCTCATTAGTAATTGAAATAACTTCAAAGTTTTTAACATTATCATCTAAATTAACAAAAAATTCAATATGACTCATTAAAATTTTAGCTGCCATTGCAATAGCTGATGCTGCTTTAACTGAACCATTAGTTTGTACACCAAGAATTAATTTTTCATATTCAATACCTTTTAATGTTTTAGTTACAGGTTCAATTTTATAATCAACTTTTTCAACGGGTGAAAAGTTTGAATCAATAGCAATAATGCCTGAACTATTAGCAATTTCTTTTTTATTTTCCTCAAATGAAGAATAACCACGAGATTTCTTTACCATTAATTCCATTTCAAAAAGAACATTTCTTGAAGTTGTTCGAGCAATAATTAATTCTGGATTAACTACTCTAACATCAGTTGGACAAATAATATCTCCAGCAGTAATATCTTGTTCACCAGTAATACTAATTTTTAAATTAGCAATTTTTTTGTCCTTTTGAATATCACCATCAAAGGCTAAAACTAAGTCCTTAACATTTAAAATTATTTCAGAAACATTTTCAATTACACCTTTAACTGCAGTAAATTCATGAGATACACCACTTATTCTAATTGCATATACAGAAATACCTGGTACTGAAGATAATAATGTTCTTCTTAAGGCATTAGCTAAAGTTGTTCCATAACCACGTTCTAATTGACTCACAATAAATTCACTGTAATTAATAGCACTATTTTCACTGTTTAAACTAAATTTTGGTTTTAAAAATTGTTGTTCCATGTTTTATTTTCACCTACTTTATTTTCTTGGTTTTTTTGGTGGACGACAACCATTATGAGGGATTGGTGTCACATCATTTAAATCTTTGATTTCAAAACCTACTGCTTGTAAACTACGAATTGATGGTTCTCTTCCTGGTCCTGTTCCATTAACAAAAACACTTAAAATTTTAACTCCGTGTTCCATAGCAGTTTTACCTGCAGCTTCAGCTGCTAACTGTGCTGAGTGAGGAGTTGATTTACGAGTTCCTTTGAAACCTACTGCTCCAGCACTTGATCAAGAAATAACATTACCATTAAGATCAGTAATAGTAACAATAGTATTATTAAAACTTGCTTTAATAAATGCTTTTGCTTTAATAAAATTAGGATTAACTTTAATTTTTTTCTTTACTGTTGTTTTTATATTCATTATTTTTTTCCTCCTAATTAACTTGCTTTTTTCTTGTTAGCAACCGTTTTACGTGGTCCCTTGCAAGTTCTTGCATTAGTTTTTGTTGATTGTCCTCTGGCTGGTAATCCTTTACGATGACGAATACCACGATAACATCCAATTTCCATTAATCTTTTAATGTTTAAAGACACTTCACGTCTTAGTTCACCTTCAGTTTTATATTTCTTTTCAATTAATTGACTAATTGAACTTAATTCTTTTTCTGTTAATTCATTAATTTTTTTAGTTTCTTCAATTTTTAGTTCTTTTAATATTTCTGAAGATTTGCTGCGACCAATTCCATAAATTCTTGTTAAACCAATTACTGTATGTTGATTTCCAGGAATATTTACTTGCGCAATTCTTCGACTTGCATTGTTAGTATTTGATGTCATATTTATTTTTCCTCCTTAATATTTCTATCCTTGACGTTGCTTATGTTTAGGATTTTCACAAATGATTACATTACGTTTTTTACGTTTGATTGGTTGACATTTGTCACAAATTTTTTTAACTGATGCTTGTACTTTCATCATTTTCCTCCTGTTAAACTATTAGTTTTCTTTGTTTTCATCATCTTTATTTATCGGTAAATGTGTAGTAGCCATTCTGTTACGAAAAGTAATTCGTCCTTCAGTTAAATTATAAGTTGATAATTCAACTTTTACATGATCACCTTTGATAATTTTAATTTTATGTGTTTGCATACGACCCGATGGTCTTACAATAGGAGTAAAGTCATATTCATTCAACTTTACTTTAAATCTAGCATTAGGTAAAACTTCTATTACTATACCTTCACATTCAATAGTACTATCATTAGTTTTTTTTACTTTTTGAACTTTGGGTTTAACTACTTGTTTTGGTTTAGCCATTAATTACATTCCTCATTATTTTTTTGATTTTCATTAAATATTGTTAGTACTTCACATCCATCATTAGTTACTAGGATAGTGTGTTCAAAGTGAGCAGTTTGTTGTTTATCAGCAGCAACTACTGTTCACTTATCACTTAAAACCAGAATTTTATCAGTTGTTGTTTGAACCATTGGTTCAATACAAATTGTCATTCCTGACTGCAATTTTATTCCGGTGTTGGGCTTACCAACATTAGAAATAGCTGGGTCTTCGTGGAGTTTTTTACCAATACCATGCCCAGTATATGATGTTGGTAAATAAAAGCCTTCGCTTTCTACATAAGTTTGAATGGTGTTACTAATATCACCAATTCTAACTCCTGGTGCAATAATTGCTATTGCTTTATTTAATGACTCTTTAGTCACATTAATAAGTTTTGCTTGTTCTGGTGTTGGTTTACCACCAACACACATTGTAAAGGCAGCATCTGCATGATAACCATTAACAGCAGCACCAGCATCAATTTTCACAATATCATTCATTTTAAAAGGTTTATCATTAGGAATGCCGTGAATTAATTGTTCATTAACTGAAACACAAATCGTGGCAGGAAAACCATGATAATTTAAAAAAGAAGGTATAGCATTATTTTCTTTAATAATTTGTGCTACCACTTTATCAAGCATTTTACCAGTTATTCCAACTTTTATTATCTTTGCTAACTCTTTATGAATAAGTGCTACAACTTGACTAGCGGCTTTGATATTTTGAATTTCACTTTGACTTTTAATGCTAACCATTATTTTTATTTCCTTTTAATGATGATAAATATGATTTAATTTGTTTTTTAATATCACTATTATCTTGGTTGGCATCCACCGTTCTTAACAGTCCACGTTCTTGATAAGAATCTACCAATGGTGCCGTTGCTACTTTGTAAGTTTTTAAACGATTGATAATTGTCTTTTCATCACTATCATCAATTCGTTTAATTAATTTTACCCCATCATTATCACAAATACCAGTAATCTTTGGTGGTAGGAAATTAAGATTATAAATTGCTTTACATTGAGGACAAGTAACTCTTGAAGACAAACGTTTAATAACTGTTTCTTCATTAATATCTAGATACAATACCATTGAAAGCGTTTCATTCAAACTTGTTAATACTTTATCTAATGATGCTACTTGTGAAATTGTTCTTGGATAACCATCAAGAATAAAATTATGTTTAATATCTTTTAAAGTATTACTAATAATCTCGTTTGTAATCTCATCAGGAACATATTGACCCTTATTAACATAAGTTTGAGCTTTTTTACCTACTGGTGATTGTTTTGTGATTTCATCACGAAACAAATCACCAGTTGATAAATGCATTAAATTATATTGTTCTTTCAGAAACTGTGACTGTGTCCCTTTCCCTGATCCTGGTGGACCTAAAATAATTAAATTCATCGTTACCCCCTAAGACCATAAGTGTTCTTTAACATCTTTGTTTTCCTTATAATTTAAGAATGAATGTTGAGTAATTCGTCCCTTAATTTGTTTTGTTGTATCTAGTGCTACTCCAACCATAATTATTAATCCAGTTCCACCAACTGCTAATGAAGAAGGTAGATTAGTAAATTTAGAAATTAAAAATGGGGTTACTGCAACAGCAGTTAAGAAAAAGGAACCAATTGTACTTAAACGATTTAACATTCTTTTAATATAAATTTCTGTTTCCTTCCCTGGCTGAATACCAGGAATATAAGTTCCTGATTTTTGAAAATTCTTAGCCATTTGTTCGGGATTAATTTGCACTTGTGCATATAAAAAGGTAAACATAATCGTCATTATAGCAAAAATACTAATTCCCGGCCACGACTGTAAAGATAAATAATTTCTAGCAAAATTAGCAAAACCACTATTTTGATCAACAATTTGCGCCACTGTCATTGGACCAGTAATTAGTGCCGAAGAAAAAATAACAGGAATTACTCCAGCTGAGTTAACTTTTAAAGGTAAATAAGAACTTTTATCACCCTTTAAAGTTAAACCACTACCAGTTTGTTGAATTGGTAAGTGTCGCTCTGATTCACTAAAGAATACAACAACAAGAATAATCAGTAGGAAGGCTGCAAAATAAAGAGCAAATTTTAAAGTCCCTTGAAAAATAACACCATTATTAGTATCTGGTCCTACTCAATACTTAAAAGTTGAAGCTAAGTTAAATGGTAAATTAGCAGCAATTCCACCAAAAATAATTAGTGAAATTCCATTACCAATACCACGATTAGTAATCTGATCAGCCATTCATAATGATAACATTGTCCCTGCTAGTAAAATAGCTGGAATCAATACATAATAGAAAACTTCTGGTCCAGCTGCTCCCGATCCCGAACTTCAATCAACACTAATAATATGTTGAGATTGTAAACCAAAGATTGTGGCAAAACCTTGCATAATAGCAAAGGGGACAGTTAATACTCGATTCATTAACTCTAATTTTTTCTTACCTTTTTCTCCTGATTTAGCTCATCTTGTTAAGGTAGGAACAACATCAGTTGATAATAACTGCACAATAATTGATGCAGTAATGTAAGGTGACACTCCAAGTGCAAAAACAGAAAATCTGCTAATAGCACCACCACCTAACATTGAAATTAAATTAAAGAATTCAATACCACTACTATTACTGCTACTTAAATCTTCATTCAAAGTTACTCCTGGAACTGTAATAAATGCTCCAACACGAAAGATAAATAAAATAAAAATGGTAAATAAAATTCTAATTATAACTTCTTTATACTTTTTTATTAATTCACGGGTTGTTGTGAACACTTAGATCACCTGCGCTTTTCCTCCGACTTGTTCAATAGCAGTAATTGCTGATTTTGAAAATTTATGAGCTTTAATTGTTTTTGGTGTTGTTAATTTACCTTTACCAAGAACTTTAATACCATCTTTTTTACTTCTAATCAATTTTAATTGAAATAAAAGTTCAGGTGTTATTTCATGCTCTTTAATTAAATCAATTTGTTCTAAGTTAATAATACTATAATTGGTTGTAGTAAAGTTAGTAAACCCTCGTTTTGAAATACGACGATATAGTGGTGTTTGTCCTCCTTCAAATCCGGGTCTTGTTCCACCACCGGTACGGGCATTTTGTCCTTTTGTCCCTTTACCAGCCGTTTTACCTTTTCCAGATGAAGTTCCTCTACCTAAACGTTTAATGTCTTTACGAGAACCTGGTGTTGGTTTTAAGTTATGTAATGTTGTTTCCATAATCCACCTCTAACCATTACTACGCTTAGTAGTAAGATTTTTATTTTTTATAAAATATTGTGCTGGTTTAACATTGCCAAGACCTGCAATTGTTGCTCTAGCTAAATTAATTTTATTTCTAGATCTAAATGCTTTTGAATAAATATTATGAATACCAACTAATTCTAAAATATCACGAGCAGATCCACCAGCTTTAATTCCGATTCCTTCTTTAGCTGGTTTTAATAAAATTTCACTTCCACAATATTTACCTTTAACTTCATGAACAATAGAATTATTGTTTTTAGTTATCGTAATTGTTGTTAAATTTTTGTGAGCAGCTTCAATTGCCTTTTTAATTGCATCAGGAACTTCATTGGCTTTAGATATACCAAAACCAACTACTCCTTTACCATTACCAATAGCAACAGCAGCAGAGAAACGCAATCTTCTTCCCCCGGTTGTTACTTTGTTAATTTTTCTGATTCAAATCACTTTTTCAATAAATTCACTTGGAGTTTTTGGTTTACGTTCAAAATTTTTACGTGGTTCACGAACTTTATTTTCTTTTTTATCATGGCTATTTCTTGGTTGTGATGAATTAGTATGTCTAATTTTATTTTCATTACCAGTAGGATTTTTTACTTCTGCTTTAACAGAAGATTTTGCTACTGATTTTTGAACTTCAGTATTTTCTTTATCATCAATAATTGTTTTTTTATTTTCTAAACTCATACTTTTAATTCTCCTTTTTTAGAATTCTAATCCAGCACTACGCGCTGCTTCTGCGAATGCTTTCACTTTACCATGATATAAATATCCACCACGATCAAAAACCACTTTTTTAATTTTTTTCTTAATAGCTAAATTAGCAATTGTTTCTCCAAGTTTAGTAGCAGCATCTATATTGCTTTTTGATGCTAAATCTTTAAATGTTAATGTTGATACACCAATAATTGTATTTGAAGCAGTATCGTCAATAATTTGAGCATAAAAACTATTATTAGATTTAAAGATATTTAAGCGTGGTCTTTCACTAGTACCCATAATTTTACTACGAATACGATAATGACGAACTTTACGAGCTTGTTGTTTATTAATCATTTTCTATTCTCCTTAAGTGCCAGTATAAGATTATTTACCTTTACCAGCAGCTTTTCCTTCCTTACGACGAATGTGTTCATTTTTATATTTGATTCCTTTACCTTTATATGGTTCTGGTTTACGGAATTTACGAATTTTGGCTGCAACTTCTCCAATTAATTGTTTATCAATACCACTAATTTGTAATACTGTTGGTTTAGGAGCAACAATGGTAATTCCTTGCGGAATTTCAAACTTAATAGGATGAGAATATCCTAATGTTAAATTTAAGATATTAGCTTGGACAGCAGCACGATATCCAACACCATTTATTTCTAATTCTTTCATGAAACCTGTTGATACACCAACTAACATTCCATTAATTAATGAATTAGTTGTTCCGTGAAGTTGTTTATTTTTTTTGTTATCATCAGGTCTTGTTGTAGTAATTGTTTTTTTCTCTTCATCAACGTTAATTTTAATAACATTTGGTAATAGTTTTTTTAAAGAACCTTTTGCTCCTGTAACAGTTAACAAGTTACTTGCATCTAGCGTTATTGAAGTATTTACTGGAATGGTAAGGATACGGTTACCAATACGTGACATATAGAGTTTCCCCCTTATCATACATAAGCAAGAACTTCGCCACCAAGACCAAGTTTTTTTGCTTGTTTATTTGTCATAATACCTTTTGATGTAGAAATGATTGCAATTCCATAACCATTTAACACACTTGGTAAGTCTTCACATTTTGCATACATTCTTAATCCTGGTTTAGATATTCTTTTTAAACCAAGAATTGGACTTTTACCAGTATGAACTAATAAAAGTTCTAATTTAGGTTTGCTAGGATTTTCTTTAGTAACACGATATTTTTCAATATAACCATTTTTTTGCAAGATATCGGCTATCTTAACTAGTTGTTTTGAAGAAGGTACACTAACTACTCGATTTTTACTGCTATCCGCAGCGCTAATAGCATTACGAATAACTGTTAAAATATTACTTATTGGATCTGTCATCATAATTATATACCTCCTATCATGATGCTTTTCTAATACCAGGAATTTGTCCTTGGTATACTAAACCGCGAAAACAAATACGGCATAACATAAATTTACGAATAACCGCATGAGGACGGCCACACTTTTGACAGCGTGTATATGCTTGCGTACTAAACTTTGATTTACGGGCTTGTCTTACTTTTAATGAAGTTTTTGCCATCTTATGCCACCTGCTTTCCTTGTTTTTTAAACGGTAATCCTATTTTTTTTAATAACAATAATGCTGTTGCATTATTTGATGTTGTGGTAATAATTGAGATTTCCATACCACGAACTTTATCTACTTCTTCATAATTAATTTCAGGAAAAATAATTTGTTCTTTAATACCAACAGTGTAATTACCATTTTGATCAAATGCTTTAACTGATAAACCTTGAAAATCACGAATTCTTGGTAAAGAAATTGAGATAAATTTATCAAGGAAACCATACATTTTTTCGCCACGTAATGTAACTTTACAACCAATTGGCATTCCCGCTCTTAATTTAAAGCCGGCAATTGATTTTTTCGCTTTAGTGATAATTGGTTTTTGACCAGTAATTTTTGATAATTCAGATACTGATTTATCAATGGCTTTTGGATTACTACTTGCATCTCCAACACCAATATTAATAACAACTTTTTCAATTTTGGGTACTTGCATTATTGATGTAAAATTTAATTCTTTTTGCAATTGGGGAATAATAGTTTTATTATATTTTTCTTGTAAACGATTCATTTTTATGCTGTTACTCCTTTATTATCGTAATTCTGTTTCAGATCTTCGTGCAATACGAACTTTTTTGCCATCTTTATCAATTTTGTACCCAATTTTTGTTACTTTTTTATCTTTTTTACCATCAAGGATCATTACATTAGAAATGTGAACACTAGTTTTTACTTCCACAATTCCACCTTCTTGATCATTTTGAGTAGGTTTTTTATTTTTATTAGCAGTAATACCTTCAATAATAACACGATTTTTTTCACGAAGTACTTGGATAATTGGTCCGGTATGACCTTTATGCTTTCCTGCAATGATTTTAATTTGGTCGCCTCTTTTTAATTTAGTATCAAGACTAATAACTGGTTTCTTTTTGCTTGCCATTTATTTCATCCTCCTAAACAATTTCTTCTGCTAAAGAAGCAATTTTATTATAACCACGCTCTTTAACTTCACGAGCCAAGACACCAAATACTCTAGTACCACGTGGCGTTTTATCTTCTTTAATAATTACTACTGCATTATCATCAAATTTTACACAAGAACCATCATTACGTTTTACACCAAATTTACTACGTACGACAACTGCTTTAACAACTTGTCCTTTTTTCATTGCACTATTAGGTGTTACTGATTTTGCTGAACAAACAACAATATCACCAATTTTAACAAATTTTTTAGTACTACCACCCAAAACTCTAATAACCATAACTTCTTTAATACCAGTATTGTCAGCCACATTGGCTCACGATAGATTTTGTAACATCTTTCTTATCCTCCTGGTTAATTAAGCTTTTTTATTTGTTTTAGATTCAATAATCTTTAACAAACGGAAGCGTTTTAGAGCTGAAAGTGGACGAGTTGAAATGATTTCAACCTTGTCACCAATTTTAGCTTGGTTAGTTTCATCATGGGCATGATACTTTTTAGTTGACTTAAAACTTTTATGGTACATTGGATGTCGTTTTGAAGTTTCAACAACAACAGTAATTGTTTTATCATTTTTGTCAGAACTTACAATTCCAACAAAAGTTTTACGTTGTTTGTTTGGAATAATATTTGTCATTATTCTTTGTCCTCCTTAGCTGGTGTTACAGTTTTCTTAACTGTAGGTTTTTTAGATGGTTTTTCTACTTTAGTAGCAGTAACTTTTTTAACTTCTTTGTTTGATGATTTTGCTTTAGTTGTTTTTTCAGTAACTTCTTTTTTAGCAATTTTATCTGATTCTTTAATAACTTCTGATTTAGTTATTGTTTTAACTTTAATATCTTTTTTATCATCAACTTTAGCAACTTTTTTAGTTTTTTTGCTTTCTTTATTTTCTTCTGGTAATACCATTTTATTAATATGTAATGGTTTGATTTTTTCACCATTATTAATTCTGATAGTTAATTCAGTTTTAATACGAGCAATATCCTTACGAAGATTATTTATCATATGCGGAGTTTCTAGTTTACCTAACGAACTTTGAATTCGTAAAGCAAACAATTGTGCACGAAGAGTTTCTTCGTCTTGTTGTAATTCTAAAGTTGATTTATTTTTAATTACTTGCATTTCCATTTGCTTCACCCAATTCTGTTGTTAAATTTTTAGCAACCTTTACTTCTTCTGTTGGTTTTATTTCTCTAGTAACAATTTTACATTTGATTGGCAACTTGTGCATTGCAAGACGCAATGCTTCACGTGCTGTTGCTTCATTAGGATATGATACTTCAAACATAACTGTTTTTTCTTTTACTACTGAGACTCAATGATCAATTGAACCTTTTCCTGAACCCATACGTACTTCCGCTGGTTTTCTAGTAATTGGTAAATGTGGAAAGATTCTAATTCAAACTTTTCCACCACGTTTCATGTAACGTGTCATTGCTACTCTGGCTGCTTCAATTTGTCTTTCAGTAATGTAAGAACCTTCTTCAGCACGAAGTCCGTAAGTTCCAAAAGCAACTGTTTTACAACCTTTTGCAGTTCCTTCATAACTTAAACGGTGGACGCAAGAGTGTTTATATCTCTTAGGTATAGCCATCTTACTTTACCTCCTTACGTGGTTGTTGTGGGTAATTATTTCGGCGATTGTTATTATTTCTTTGATTATATTTTGAAATAATTTCAGGTTGAGTTGAGTCAGTTCCTGATAAAATTTCACCTTTATATACTCAAACTTTAATACCAATTTGACCAAAAGTTGTTTTTGCCTCAGCAGTAGCATAATCAATATTACTACGTAATGTTGCTAGAGGAACACTACTTTCTGAATAACCTTCAACACGTGCCATATCCGCTTCACCAAGTCTTCCTGAAACACGAGTTTTAATTCCCTTTGCTCCAGCACGAAGTGCTTTACGAATTGCTAATTTTTGTGTTGTACGATGTGACATACGATTGCTTATTTGTTGTGCTAATGTATTAGCAATTGTTTGCGCATCAATATCAGGATTTTTAATTTCAACAACATTAATTCTAATACCTATTTTACGATTTTTAATTGTTTTACGAATTAATGTTGTTAATACTTCAATGTTTGAACCGCCTTGCCCTAAAACTGAACCAACACGAACACAGTGGATAAATAAGGTAATTTGTGATTTAGTTCTTTCGATTTCAATTTTAGAAACACCAGAAGTTTTTAAATGCGCAAATAGTGCTTTTCTAATTTTGTGGTCTTCTAAAATTCATTTTACTAAATCTTCATTACTAGTTGCATATCAACGTGATTGTCAATCTTTATTAATACCATATCTTAATCCATTTGGACTAACTTTGTGACCCATATTACTTATTTACCTCCTAATTATCGCTAACCACGATAGTGATTTTGCTTGTTCTTTTTAAGATTTGATATGCTCTACCATGAGCACGGGGCATAAATCTTTTCATAGTTGAACCTTCATTTACAAATATTTCCTTAATACGTAATTTGTTGGCTTCCATTCCATAGTTATTAGCAGCATTAGCAACTGCTGAATTAATTAATTTTATAATTGGCTGTGCTGCGCGTTTTTTTTCATGAGCTAGAATTACTAGAGCTTTGGCAACAGCATTATCACGAACTAAATCGGCTACTAAACGCACTTTTCTTGGACTAATGCGTAATTTATCTAAATGAGCTTTTGCTTCCATAATTTCTATCTCCTAACGCTTTTTCTTGTCAGAACCGTGACCACCAAACTTACGTGTGGGTGCGAATTCTCCTAATTTATGACCAACCATATCTTCTGTTACATATACAGGTAAATGTGTTTTGCCATTATGTACACCGAATGTATGTCCAACAAATTGTGGGAAAATTGTTGAACGACGAGATCAAGTTTGAATAATTTTTTTTGATTTATTTTTATTTTGAGTTTCCACTTTGTTTAATAAATGACTATCAGCAAAGGGTCCTTTTTTTAAAGATCTTGACATATATTACTTTCCTCCTACTTTGTTGCATTTCTTCTTCGTACAATTAATTTATTTGATGCTTTTTTACTATCACGAGTTTTTAAACCTAATGCTTTTTTACCTCATGGTGTTACTGGAGCTTTTCTTCCGATTGGGGCTTTACCTTCTCCTCCACCATGTGGGTGATCATTTGGGTTCATAACACTACCACGAACAGTAGGTCTAATTCCTTTTCAACGATTTCTTCCTGCTTTACCAATATTTACTAAGTTATGATCATCATTTCCAACTGTACCAATTGTAGCTCGACAATTACTTAATACTTTTCTAACTTCACCTGATGTTAATTTTAATAATGTATACTTAGCTGTTTCATCACGACCAAGAATTTGAACACTACCACCAGCACTTCGTGCCATTTGTCCACCTTTACCTGGTTTTAATTCAACATTATGAACAACTGTTCCTTGTGGAATCTGTGATAATGGTAAACAGTTACCAACAGTAATATCAATTTTAACAGTATCACTGTTTTCACCACTTAATAACTTATCTCCTACTTTGATTCCTTTTGGTGCTAAGATATAACGCTTTTCACCATCAAGATAAGAAATAAGACAAATGTTAGCATTACGATTTGGATCATATTCAATTGTTTTAACTGTTCCAACTACATTGTCTTTGTTACGTTTAAAATCAATAATACGGTATTTAACCTTATGACCATTACCTTGATGCCTTACTGTAATTTTACCTTGATTATTTCTACCAGCTTGTTTAACTAAATTTACTAATAAAGATTTTTCAGGGCTATTACCAATAGTTAAGTTCTGTTTGTAATCCAGAACGGTCATATTACGTCTTCCTGCAGTAGTGGGATTAATTTTTCTAATTGCCATTGTTTTTTTCTCCTTCCAATCTCATTAGCTTTGTTCTTCAGAACTAAACAAACTTAATTGTTCACCAGGAGCTAATTTAATAAGAGCTTTTTTTACTGCCGATGTTTTTCCAACAAATCTACCAACAGTTTTAGTTTTTGGTTTACTATTAATAATATTAACGTCTGCTACTTTAACTTCAAAAATCTGTTCAAAGGCTTTTTTAACGTAACTTTTATTAGCTTTACGGTTAACAGTAAATGTATAAATACCTTCAGCCATTTGTTTATAAGTTTTCTCAGTTAATACTGGTTTTACTATAACTTCACTTAAATGCATATTAAATTAAAGCCTCCTCAACGATTTTAATTGCCTCAGTAGTAAACAATACTTTTTTAGCATTTAATAAATCGTAAATATTAATACTATTAGCAGCGATTGTTGTTGTTCTAGGTAAATTGCGACCTGATTTAATAACTGTTTCTTTATTGCTTATTCCTGAAACAATTAGTGTTTTATTGTTTGCTAATTCTAAAACTTTTAAAGTTTCTAACATAATTTTAGTTGAAGGTTTTTCAAAGTTTAATTCATCAATTACAACTATGTTTTTATTTTGGAATTTGGCAGCCAATGCTGATTTTATTGCCAATCTTCTTACTTTTTTTGGTAATCCAATTAAATAATTACGATCAGTATTTGGTCCAAAAACAATCCCCCCACCTTTTCATTGTGGTGAACGAATTGAGCCTTGACGCGCATTACCTGTTCCTTTTTGTTTTCATGGTTTTCTACCACCGCCAGCAACTTCAGCACGACTTTTAACAGCGTGTGTTCCTTGACGTTTTGTAGCATTATAACTTAATAAACTATCAAACTGCGCTTGCTTGTGGGGTTCAATTCCTCAAATTTTTTCGTTTAAAGTTAATTCGCTAACTTTTGTTCCAGCGTTGTTAACAACATTAATTTTCATTTTGCTATCCTCCATAATTAACTTTATTGACCATCAGTAACTTCGGTTGTAGTATTTTGATTTCTAACAACTAATGATACTGGGGTTTTGAGAATTGGTTTTTTAACTGCTTGTTTAATAACAAGAAAGCCTTGTTTTGGTCCTGGAACTGAACCTTTTACTAAAAGATAATTATTTTCTTTATCTACTTTAATAACTTCTAAGTTAGCAACACTACGTTTAACATTTCCCATTTGCCCTGGCATTGGTTGTGATTTAAACACACGGTTAGCATTAATAGAACCTGTTGAACCCATTTGACGATGTAAACCTGATCCATGACCCATTGGACCACGTGATTGATTATGACGTTTAATGCGTCCTGTAAATCCTTTACCTTTAGAAGTTCCTTGAACATCAACGAATTCACCTGCTGTGAATACGTCAGCAACATTAATAAGATCTTTATGATTAAATCCGTTCATGTTACGAATTTCTTTCACGAAGCGCTTAGGTTGACTGTCGGCTTTTTTAAAGTGTCCGATTGTTGGTTTGTTTGATAAAGTAACACGAAGATCGAACGTTGCAAGTTGTAAACTACTATATTTGTCTTTTACATTTGTTTTAACTTGACTTACTACATTTGGTTGTACTTCGATAATTGTTACTGGAACTAGTTGTCCGTTGTTTAAGAAAACTTGTGACATTCCTAGTTTCTTACCTAAGATTCCTTTCATAATTTCCTCCTTGGAATATGTTGTAAATAATTAATATTTATCGATTTTAATAATTTTTTTTATTAATCTTTTTTGATACTTGATTTAAAGTTGATTTTTTTTCATCTTTAGATTCGATTATCAAAGAGATACTAACACTATTAGGGATAGTAAGTCCACTTAGAGCATTTAAAGATTTTGGTGATAATTGAGCACCAATAATTCTTTTGTGAGTTCTCTTTTCAAATTGTTCACGTGAATCTTTATGTTTATGCGGTGAACGAAGAATAGTGAAAATTTCTTTATGAGTTGGTAATGGAATTGGACCTACCACTTTAGCACCTTCTTTTTTTAACACATCTTTAATTTTCTGTGCTATTTGGTCAATAGCTGAGTGATCATAACTTTCTAAACGAATTTTTACTTTGTCTCCTATGATTGCCATTGGCTATATCCTCCTTAGAACGATTTTTAATAAAATAAAGAACAAAACATGTGATATAATGACAACTGATATCAGTGTATCAGCATTTATACATAACAATCACGCCTTGTAAGTATAACATAGTGTAATGGTAAAAGGGAATAGCAAAATACAAAAAAAACAAAAAAAATAATGGGTTTTTTGCTCATAATC
Source organism: Spiroplasma endosymbiont of Thecophora atra (assembly GCF_964019735.1). NCBI lineage: Bacteria > Bacillati > Mycoplasmatota > Mollicutes > Entomoplasmatales > Spiroplasmataceae > Spiroplasma > Spiroplasma endosymbiont of Thecophora atra. The sequence continues at coordinate 1,353,440 of NZ_OZ026464.1, forward strand.
TTTTAACTATTAATTTAGTTGTAAAAAATAAAGATTTTTATTAAAAAAATAATAAAATACCATTATTTTTTTATTATTTTCTTACTTTAAAAAAGTAAAAGGTAATATATAATTATAATATTTCACAAAATTTATTTAAATAAAAATATTACATGATATAAATATAATAATGAAATTCTTTTAGCAAAAGATATTTAAACTTCAATTTTGATATAATTCTAAAATTAGTAAGTTACACTTTTATAACAACTATGTTGATTAAATTAGAAAAGGAATTACAATGAGAGTAAGAAATAAGCCATGAGCAAAAGAATTTATTTTAACACATAATAATTTATGTATTAATGATCCCTATAATTACAAAGGGAAATGAAATAAAAAAATATTTCAAAATAAAAATCCAATCAATATTGAAATTGGAAGTGGCAAAGGAAATTTCATTATAAATCTTGCTAAACAAAATTCAAATCAAAATTATATTGCTATTGAAAAAAATATTTCTATTGTAACTATATTATTAAAAAAATTAATTGAAAATAAATTATGTAATTTAAAAATAATTATAGAAGATGCCATAAATTTAAAAGATTTTTTTGCCAATAATGAAATTAATAAAATTTATTTAAATTTTTCTGATCCATGACCTAAAAAAAGACATTTTAAAAGAAGATTAACATACCAAAAATTTTTAGAAATATACAAAAAAATTTTAATAAAAAATGGTCAACTTCACTTTAAAACAGATAATAACAATTTATTTAATTATTCACTTTTAGAATTTGAAAAAAATAAATGAAATTTATTAGAATATACAATTAATCTACATCAAGATAATAATATAATAAAAAATGATGAAGCATTTATTAAAACTGAATATGAAGAAAAATTCATTAAACAAAATAAAAACATTAATTATTTATTAATACAAAAAAATAAAATTGAAGTTTAAACTTCAATTTTATTAAAAAAAGTTAATGATTAACTAAGATTATATTCATATTAAACTATAAAGACTTTTCATCAAATGTTACATTTAATTTTCCACCCTGTGAATCTCAAGAAATAGGTAAATTTAAAAAAACAGTTTTTGGGTTATCGGGATTATCTGTTGAAATAATTGAATAAGTGTTAGAACCAATTTTAAGTTGTTCTTTATAACCGTTATCAACTAAAAGTTTAATCAAATCTTTAATAGTATAATCACTTTTACTTCATTGACCCGTTTGTGATCAATAATATGAAGAACTAATAGTATCAGTTAAATTTACTGGATAACTAATTTTCCCTTCATTATGATACGTTCCTTGCTTAATAGTATATAAAACTGTTCCTATTGAATGTGATTTTAATTTAAATGATTGACTTGGATTAGTTAATGTTTCTATCACTAGTAGTTTTAGTTCCTTGTTGCTCTGAAGCAAATTCAGCACTAGTTTCAACATCACTTTTACCAACTCAAGGAATTTTAAATTCAGCTTTAACTTTAACTCCAATTTTTTCTAATGTTTTTCAAGAAAAAGTATTAGTATTAGTAATAGTTTTAGATTGTGATTGCGTTTGATAAATTTGTTTGGTATTAGAACTATTAGTATAAATGTCTTGAAAAGAATCTACTATATTTTCATCTTTAGCAACAGTCTTTATTGGTTTTAAAGTACCTTCTTTGCCAGTAAAATATTTATCATATTCTTTTTGAATCAAATCCTTCATGGAAATTGGTATTTCATAATTACCATCTGCTACTCATCCATTTTTTGGAATAATTGTATTATTGATATCTTTAATAATATTTTCCATATTATCTGGTGGATATCAAGTAAGTCCATTCTTTTTTGTTTCATGTTTTATAGAAGTATCAGCAGAAGTACAAGCAACTACATTCGTTACTGTTACTGTTGAAAATCCTAAAATAGACATTAATGATAATAATTTCCTCATATTTTTGATCATATATTATTTTCCTCCTAAATATTTATACACACATGTTTTGTGTGACCATCTTAATTAGCAGAACAAATAATGATTTAAAGATAAATGAATGATATACAATAAAATAGTTAAAGTCAAAAAAATTAATGAAATTATTTAAAATTAACATTATTTTTAACAAATTTTATCTTTTTATTCTTATATGCTAAATTGTAAAGGTAAGTGCAACTAAATTATTTTTCTATCCAAATATTCGATTGGTGAAAGATAATTTAGTATTTTTCTTGGTCTTTGGTTTAAAGACAATATAAATTTATGAACTTCATTTTTATTAGTTTTTGAAAAAATAAATTTTTTAGGAAATTTTTCTCTAATTAAACCATTAGTATTTTCATTAGTACCTCTTTGTCAAGGTGAATATGGATTGGCAAAATAAATTTTTATATCTAAATTTTTTTCAAGTTGTTGTCAATTTGAAAATTCTTTGCCACGATCAAAAGTAATAGTTTTAACAATGTTTTTAGGAAGAATTGATAAATAATAACTAACATTTTTATTAATAACTTTAGTAGTTCTGTTTTTAACTAATATTGCTAAAGTAAATCGTGATACTCTTTCAACTAAAGTTATTAAACATGATTTGCTTTTACCTCGTGATGATACTATAGTATCTCCTTCTCAATGACCAAGTGTTATACGATCATTAACATTTATATCTCGTTCTTTAATTGATTTACCATTAAACTTGCCACGATTTTCTTTAGATTTTCGTTTTTTACCTTTTCTTCTTAAATTTTTACTAGTAACTTTATCAAGCATTCCAAAATAAATTCAAGTATAAATTGTTTTAAAACTAATAACTCACTCTTTATGAAAATTTTTAATTCTGCCATAAATTTGTTCAGGTGATCAACCTAATAGTAATTTTTGTTGTACATATTTTACTAAATTCTTATTTTTAAACTTATGAAAACTAATATGTGATTGTTTTCGATTTTCAGCTTTATTTTGTGCAATTAATGAAAAATAATGATTATTATCTTTATTTCTATTAATTTCTCGAATAATAGTACTAATACTTCGATTAAGATTTTTAGCTATTTCACTAATTTTAAATTTAAATTTCAATTGATTCTCAATATAAATCCTTTCATCTATGCCAAGATGTTTATAACTCATATAAAAACTCCTTACTTTTTTCTAAACTAAATTTAGCATTATGAAATTTTTATATGAGAATTTTTTGCAATTTTATTTACTTGCACTTACAAGTATAACTCAGCTATAAATAAGTAATAATTAATTATTTAATTTATACGAAAACTTATAATATTGATAATAGTAATCTTATAAATAACATTAAAAGTAAATATTGTATAAAATATTTTATTAGAATTTATTATAAAGATTAAAAAGAAAAACAAATATTTTAAGTAATTAAGGAGAATACTAATGCCATTATCATTAATAACTGAAACCACACCTTTATTACCACTATCAAATAATACTAGCACATGAAAACAAACTATTAAAAATTGAACTAATGGATTTTACCAAGAAATTAAACATTTAGTTTCGGGATCGCTATGAATATCATCAGCTATTATTACAATTGCTAGTTTAAACATTATTAGTACTCAAGTAAATAGTAATGAGGATATAGATTTTAAAAAGACATTTACTACTTTAATTAAATGAGAAGTACTTGGCAATACTACTATTTCACTCTTTGTTTCATTTCTAAAGAAATGTTTAACAAATTTCGGTAATAGTCAATTAGAAAAAACTTTATTTTATAAAGTATGAAATAAAATAAAAGATAAAGTATTTACTAATACTACTGAAATAACTAACCTTAATTTTGAGGAAATAAAAACTAAAATTAATATTCTTGAAACAAATAAAAATACATTAGAAACACAAATGAAAGAGTTTTCAAACTTATGTCAACAATTAGTTACAAAGTTTAAAACTCTTTTAAATAATAATACTGAAAATAATATTATATTAACCATTGAAGAAAACATTAATAACAATCTTAAAGCATATTCAATAATTACTAATGAATTAATAAAAATTATTGCTACTTTCGCAGTTTTCACTAGCGGAGTATCTTTTGCTAGTTCTATAAGTATTATAAAAAACGATATAGCCAATGATTTACCTTTAACTCCAACATCCTTTGTTAAAACTTTTACTGCTCTTGAAACTATTATTGTATCCTTTTTAGCATTAATAATTTTTAAATTAAAATTTAATCTATTTGAAAATGGATTAAAAAATATTAAACACTCATTATTATGACAATGCATAAATTGGGAGCGTGTCGAAGATGTCGATAACTAAAAAGTTTTAAAAATAGCTCCTTTCTTTTTTAAACCCTTAAATTAAAAATAAATGACAAAAGACGAGAATAAAAATCTTGTCTTTTTTTGTAATTGTAAAATTTTAAAATTTTTAATAAACCTCTTTAACACTATTATCAACACGTGTTAGGGAACTAAAAAAGTGAACTACAACACAGTTGTTAAAAATAGTAGCTAGCATGTGGACTTGCATGGATAAATAAAAAGTGGAGTGATACCTAATAAAATATACTAACCAGAAATGGTAATTCTTGGGGTGGGAGCGAATTGGAAACTAGTATATATAGACCTGTTGTAGGGACCTATTGTATTAATTCTATTCTTTATTTAACCAACCTTGCCACTCCCCAGTGAGCAAGTGTTGGTTTTATTTTTTATTTTTTTTGAAAAATTTTTTTGGGCGAGAAAATAAATTTCAAACTTGTAAAAAAAATTGAGCGGGGCCGGTTCAATTAAAATATTAATTTGTTTAACACAAATTAAATAAATATTGAATCGAATGCCTCAATGTTTTTTAAAATTTCACAATTTATTTTTGAGCCCAGTTTTCATGGAATGAATAAAACGAATAGTAGTAGTATTAATAATCTAAACATCAAAATATATGTTCTTTATGCTAGAAGCAACAGAACATATTAGGAAAGGATTATTATGCAAATAGAATTTAAAAAAGAACAAATTGTTAAAGATAAACCACAATCTATTCTTATTGATTATGTTGAATATAAATTATCACTTCCAAAATGAATGATTAAAAATAATTCTTTTATTGTTGATAACAGTTACACATATTGAGTTTTTAATTTAGAAAATATTAAAAGAGAATTAAGTGGTAATGAATTAATAAAATTATTAGAACCATATATTAAAGACCAAAAAATAACTGTTAATAAACCAATTACTCCAAAAGAATATTATCTTAATGATATAAAACTTGAACCATTAACATTTTATGAACAGCATAATAGTTGATTTATGGGTGAAATAACTGATAACAAAACTAAAATTACTAATCCTTGTTTTAAATATAACATTACGTGAGAAGAAAACAGAAAAGGTTTTAAAATAAATAATCCATATAAACATGATGATTTACCAATTAATTATTTAGTTACTTCTTATAAGGAAATTTCAACTCATAATGAAAAAGTATTTTTGTTGAACATGTAAACAAAATAAATTAGATTATTTATTCTTTAATACTAATGATATAAAAACAAGAAAATATTTTTTAAGAGATAAAAATAGTAAAGCGATTTGTTATGACTGTATTTTAAATATTAGGTTAAGTAGGAGGTATAAATATGGATAAAGAAAAATTAATTTATTATCTTGATAATGAATTTATGGAATTACTTAAAGATGATATTAGTGATGAAATTAAAATTAATATTAGTAATTGAAAACTTAAATTAATAATGAAATTACAAGAAAAAATTCAAAATGGTGAATTTGATTAATTATGCAATATGACTTAATTATTGGAATTGACCCCGCTGGTATTGGTAATAATGGAATTGTTATATATTCAAATGAAACTAATAGTATTGTTTTAAATAAAACATTTAAAACAATAACTATTTTAGAAAGTAAAGATTTTTATAAAATATATTTTCAAATAACTAAAAACAAATTTATTGATAAAAAAATATTAGTTATTGTAGAAAATTTCTTTTTAACTTCAAAACAATTATTAACTAATCCATTAGCAACACCTAAAATTATTGGTGCATTAATGGTATTAGTAGAAGACGTTATGAATTGAGATTTTCAAGAAAGTGAACCAAAAAATAAAACTAAAATAGAAAATTATAAAGGAAATATAAAATTTACAAAACATGAACAAGATGCATATAAACATATTCAATATTATTTAAGGAATTATAAAAATGAAAGATAAAGCAAATTATGTCAAATTAACAGTAAAACTGAGTAACACTATTGAAGCAAAATATTACGAAAAAGGTAATAAAGAATTATATTATAGTGTTCGTGGTCAATGAAATGGATTAAACTACGTTACTTTAATTTTTAATAACCCAAAACTTTATAGACGCTGTATTTTATTAAACAAAAATGATGAAATTATTGTAACTGGTCAAATCTTTAACACTTTAAACATTCCTAAAAATCGTGCATTTTGTTCAATAAATGTTAAATGATTTAAAAAATGAAAAGAGTAAAAAATGATATTATGAAAATTTTTATTAATAGTACCAATATTAATAACAAGTATAACACTAATAATATTTTTAATATTTATTATTAAAGAATTAAAAAATGAATATAAAGTATTAAAAATATTAAATGAAATTGCTAATCAAATTGAAAATAAGGAGAAATAATATGAAATATGAAGATAAATGTTCTATGTGCAATAAAGTAAAAGAAAACTTTTTATCCAATACCTGTAATAGTTGTTGATTAGAAGCAGTTAATAAATGAAATAGAAGAAGTTGAGGAAATTTAGGAGACTTTGATAATGAATAAAGAAAAATTACTTAAATATATGAAAGATATAATTAAATGAACTAAAAAAATTAATTATACAAACTCTGATTTTGACAAAAATATTTTAAATTTATTAATTGAAAAAATAGAAAAAGGTGAATTTGACTAATGATAATATTACCTACTTTGTTTGAAAATAAAGATGAAATTGAAATATTATCACCATTTCCAAAAGTAATTCATACAAGTAATGATATTAGAGCAATTATTTTAAGACAATACCCAAATGTTAAATCCAAACACATAATTGTTTCGGACCCAGAAAGTAATGTTGCATTAATAGTTGGTGATAATGATGTTTATCAAGGTTGAATTAAAGTAACAATTAAAAAATTAGAAAATTAAAGGAGCATAAACAAATGCATAAGGAAAAAATTAAAATTAGAAATTATGAATTTGAATTAAATTCTTATGTAGTAGATTCCTTATTGGATGTTATAAGAGAACTGATAAAAACAAACAAAGGAGAATAAATTATGTTAGATGAAATTTTAAAAGTAATTTTTGATAGAACAGATAAACAAGAATTAATTTATATGATAGAAAGATTAATTCTTGTTACTAAAAATCCGTCAGAAACAAAAAAATGACTTATTAAAGAATTTGATAAAAATCATTATGTTTTAGAAAAATTATTGAATATGAACGGAGAAGTTAAATAATGCCAAATGAAAATACACAATCAAATTATATTTTAACTAAATTAATTAGAACTGGAATAAGTCCAATTTGTGCAATGATTGGTACAAGTGCTTATTATGGTCAAGTAATTGCAAATCCAGTATTAGGTTCAATTAATAGTTTATTATTTGGTAAAAAATTAGGTTTAGATATATGAAATTTAAATCAAAGACCAAATACTAAAACTAAATTAATTAATAGTAGTAAAAAAATATTACTAGGTTTAGGAACAATTGGTTTAGCAAATTATAGTAAATGAACAGAAAATAATATTAATCCTATTATTCCAACAACACCAACTCCAATAACTACTACAACTACAACAGAAGGTCCTCCATGATTACTATTAAATAAACAAGAAAATCAGTCATTAATGGATTGAGATACATATATTAGTTTAAATGCTTATGGTATTTCAAATCTTATTAGTGGATTAACTGAATTAATACCTAATAAATTTGAAACAATAAGAAAGATTTGTAATATGGCTACTGGTGGTTGTTTAATATCAAGTGGTGTTGCTATGGGTATTAATAATGATTTTAATAATGCTTATGCAGTTCCAACTATTGTTGCTGGTGCTTCTGAAATTATTCATAATTTATTACCTATGGAAATTACACATCATAATGAAGAAATGCAAGAAACATCATTTCATAATGAAACTGCAAGATTAATTAATGACAATAGATTTACTATTAATAGTGAAACAACTAGTCAATATGGTAGTGATAATATAAGCGAAGTACCATTAAATAATGATAATGCTTCATTAAATTGAGATTATAATCACATGAGTTTATAAAGGAGGTGAATAATTTATGAATAAAGAAAAAATAATTGAATATTATAATCAGGAAATAAAAACATATAAAGAAAGAATAGAAGAATTCAATAAAGAAATATCTGTATTAGTAGAAATTATAAGTAATTCACAATCAATGATTGAAAGAATTAATGCTGGTCAATTTGATGAATAATTAAAAATAAACAATTGAAAGGAAAATATTCAGATGAAAGAATTTTTACATGAATTAATAATTATTGGAACAAGTGTTGGAACATTAATTTGCAGAGAAATTATTGTTTTATTAAAAAGATTTATCACAACTCCAAAACATGTTAGAGCAAATAACAAAATTATAAAACATCAAAAAAAATTAGCAAAATTAAATGAAAAAATTAATAAAGAAAATAAATAATAAAGGGTGATGTAAATGTTAGAAAATGAAGATAATGTTCAACAAACAACTGAACCTTTAACTGAAAATAATGCTCAACAAGAAATAGAAAATAAAGTTAATGAAGCAAAAAATAAGTTAAATAAACTTAATCAAGAAATTAAAGAAAAAGAAATAATTAATATATTTAAAAAATATCAAGTTAAAACTGAATTTTATGATTTTTTAAAATTTAAAACTAATAATTTAGAAAATTCAAAAATTGAAGAAACTATTAAAAAAATTATTAAAGAACAACCAGTATTTAAAGAAATAATTAATACAGGTGGTAAACAACAAACAATAATAACAAATCAACAAAATTCAATAAAAAGTACATTATTGGATTATAAAAAAAATAATAATTTATAACAGAAAGGAAATCAAAAAATGGCAATACAATTCAATAAAAATTTAGATAATACCGAAAAATTAGTAGAAGCACCAGAGTTTATAGAATTTTATAAACAATCAAATTCACCATGAGCAAGTTTTTTTCCTATCGAAATGGTTAATTCAACAAAAATTGAATTTATAGTTGCTAAATTGTAAAAATATTAAATATTTATTTACTTGATTAATATCAATAGTATCTTCGATGACACTTGATAGTTATTTTGATATTATTACTGCTCAAATAAGTGCTAACAAAAAAATAGATTTTATAAAAGATTTAAAGCTACTAATAACTAAAGAAAATATAATAGTTGCAATAATAGCCCAAATTGGTTTTTCATTTAAACTTAATATTACTGATTTTTGTTGAGAAAGATTTAAAAATACATATACTTGTCAAGCATTAAGTTATATATGTAATTTTCCTAAAAAATGTTATCAGTCTGTTTACTCAAATAATTCATTTTTCCAATTAAGTTCAAATATTACTGAAGAAAATTTAGAAAAATTAGTCAAAAATTATTATGAAAAATTTGATAAAAATATTAAAATCTTAGAAAAAATAAATATTAAATTAAATGATACTATTAATACAAGTAATCGATTAAATATTAATAAAATTAATAATTCTCAACTACCACCATTATTAAAAACACTACAAAAAATAGAATCAAATATTATTTCAATACCAATTAACTAAAAATATTGTCAAATAACTTTTTTATAAAATAAAAAAGGAATAATTGTTATGATTATTCCTTTTTATAACTTTATTTACTTGTACTATAATTTTTCATATATTGAACTAATGTTTTAATTAATACACCCATACCACGATCATTTTTATAAGCAGTTCCTGCAATATCTAAATGTAAAAATGGTTTATCTTCACTAAATTCTTTTAAAAATGCAGCAGCATTTGATGAACCACCATATGGATCTTTAGAAAGATTACTTAAATCAGCTATTTTAGATGAACGCATATTTAAAATATTTTGTTGATGAATTGGCATTCTTCAAATTTCCTCATTAGTTTGTTGTGATGATAAATCAAAATCATTAAATAATTTATCATCAGTAGCAAAAGCACCAGTCATATAGCTACCTAATGCCACTAGCATTGCACCAGTTAAAGTTGATAATTCAATAATACGATTTGCTTTTCCTTTACGTAAAGCATATGTCATACCATCTGCTAATACCAATCTTCCTTCTGCATCGGTATTATTAATTTCTACAGTTTTACCATTCATTGAAGTAAAAACTGTTTCTACTAAAGTAGCATGACCACCAATCTTATTTTCTGTTAAACAAGCAACAGCGACAAAGTTTATTTTTAATTGTAATTTAGCAGCAGCAATGGCAGCATTACATACACTAGCTGCACCCGACATATCAAATTTCATACCTTTCATTGCTGAAGAAGGTTTTAGTGAATAACCACCACTATCAAAAGTAATTCCTTTACCAACTAATCCCAAAATATCATCGGCATGCTGTGGATCACCTTTATATTCCAAAACAACAACACGAGCATCAAAATTACTTCCAGCATTAACTGCTAATAATAAATTCATATTTAGCTCTGTTATTTCTTTTTGCCCTAAAACCTTTACTGATAAATTTTTAATACCTTTTGCTGTATCTTGAATTTTTTTTGCAAAAACTTCGGGATATAATAAATTAGGTGGCATATCTTGCAAATTACGTGCTAAATTAATACTTTCTCCTTGAATTTCGATCTGTTGTTGTGAAGTATAGCTAGGGAATTTTGCTGTTGAAACAACATTATATTTAACTTTTTTTTCTTCATTCTTTTTACTTTTTAAAGTATATTCTTTAAAAGTACCAAATCATAATGCTTCATATATAGTTTGTAAAAGTATACTTTCATCTAAATTACTCGTAACAAAAGATTTGACATCAATATCCAAATCTTGACTATTATTACTACTAAAATTTACAAAAAAATTATAAACATCATTACGAGTTAAACCTTTACTATCACCTAAATATAGGTAATAAGTTTTATCTTCAGAAATTAATGTTAATTTATTTTTTTCTTTAGCAATCAATTCATGAGGAACTTTATCAGCAAATACCGCTGTTAATTTTAATTTTAATTCAAGTTTACTACTAACATTAAGTAGAATATTTTTATCCATATTTTCACTCCTAAATGGTAATATTAAAATAATTACAATATATCTGAATTAATATTTTCGAAAATTACAACAAAAATAGATAAGTTAAACAATATTATTGTATTATTATTGTATTGTAATATTACCATAGAATGGAGCAAAAACTATGAAGCGTTCTGAATTAAATGAAAAAGATAAAAAAAAGTACTGCTGAGATTTTAAGCATTTATTTATTAATAATGAATCTTGAAAAAAAGCTTTACCTGAGTTTGATAAATTTGCCAATCAACTTTTAACTTTTAAAGGAAAATTAAATAATATTGATAACTTTAAAAAATATTTAGCAATTAGCAAAGAAATATCAATGTTAGGATCTAAAGTTGTACAATATTTACATTATGGAGATTTAGATCAAACTAACTTAGAATTGCAACAATTATCTAGTTTATTTGCGACTCAACAAAGTAAGTTATCGGAAAAATTAGCATGGATTGAACCAGAAATTAAAACTATTGGTTTACAAACTATTAAAAACTGGATTAATAATGATCCCTCATTAATGATATATAAACATGATATGGAAGTTTTCTTTAAATTTGAAAAATTTATTTTAAGTGAGCACGATGAAACTTTACTAAGTAAAGTTAGTAAATCAAGAAGTGCTGCTGGTGGTTTATATGATAGTTTGGTTTATGCTGATAAACAAAAAACAATGTTTAATTATCAAAATAAAGAACAAGAATTAACACAAACTTTATATTTAGACATTTTAGAAAATAGTAATCCAGTAAAAGATCAACAATTAAGAATTGATATTTCAAAAAAATTTTATGAAGATATTAAAAATAAAAAACATTCATTAGCACAAGTTTATGAAAGTATTTTAGAAGTAGCTGTTGAAGAAATAAAAATTCGTAACAACGATAAAGAAAAAGATAATAAAAAACATTTAACTACTTTAGAATATAGTTTATTAAGTGATGATGTACCATTAATACTATATGAAAATTTAATAAAAACGGGACAGAAACACGCTATTTTAGTAGAAGAATTTTATAATTTAAAACGTAAATTTTTTAAATTTAAAAAATTTTATAGTACCGATACTAGTTTAAAAATGACAACAATACCAACCAAAAAATTCAGTGTTGAAGAAGGTATTAATTCAATCAAAGAAATTTTAAGTATCTTAGGTGATGAATATTTAGAACAATTAAACTTAGCATTATTACCAGGTAGAATTGACTATTATGAAGACACAAATAAACGAACTGGTGCTTATTCAACAGGTGGTAATGGCGTAGAACCCATTATTTTAATGAATTGAGATGATACTATTAATTCACTTAATACACTAGCTCATGAATTAGGTCATTCTGTTCACAGCCTATTTTCAGAAAAATATCAAAAATATCCAAATGCTGACTATCCAATTATTTTAGCTGAAGTTGCTTCAACAGTTAATGAACATCTAGCATTTGATTATTTATATAATAAAGCGTCAAATAATCAAGAACGCATTTACTTACTACAAACTCATATTGAAACTGTAATTGGTACTTTTTTTCGTCAAATTCAATTTGCTGAATTTGAATGAGAAGCACATAAATTAGTAGAAAAAGAAGTGCCATTAAACGCCGATATTTTGGCTGATTTATTTGAAAATACAGCTAATAAATATGGACAAAAAGCATTAGATAAATACGAAGAAAAAGGAAAAGGATACTCATGACCACGAATTCTTCATTTTTTCCACTCACCTTATTATGTTTATAAATATGCTACTTCAATTACCGTTTCTTATAAACTTTATGAAGATGTTAAAAATGGTAAAAAAGAAAATTTACTTAACTTTTTAAAAGCTGGTGGCAGCAAATATCCATTAGATATTTTAAAAGATGCGGGTGTTGATTTAACACAAATTGATGTTTATAACCCATTAATTACTAATTTAAAGAAAATGATTAACCAATTATCAGACTTAATTAATAATAAAGATAATTAAATTGCAAAAAAATAATATATAATACTAATGGTGTTTTAGTCCTTTAGCATTTTATTTAAAACGTTATAAAATAATATGTACATATTTTGACTATTACAATTAGTAAAGACTAAGGAGAATAAATAAAAAATGAATGTGAAATTTGATTTTGAAGATATAAATCTAATTGCAAATAAAGGAATAGTTAAATCGCGAAAAGAATGTGATACCAGTGTTAAACTAAATGGTTTTACTTTTAAAATTCCAATTATTCCGGCAAATATGAGTGCTGTCATTAACCAAGAATTATGTATTTTATTGGCTAAAAATAATTACTTTTATGTAATGCACCGTTTTAATATCGATCAAATTAAATTTATTAAAAATATGCATGAACAAAAATTATATGCTTCAATTAGCATTGGTGTTAAAAAAGAGGATAAAGAGTTACTTGAACAATTAATCAAACTGAATCTAATTCCTGAATTTATTACTATTGATATTGCTCATGGTCATAGTAATGCTATGGAAGAAATGATTAAATTTATAAAAACTACTTTTACTAAAACAAATACTAAACCTTTTATTATTGCTGGTAACGTTATGACAAAAACCGCTGTTAAAGATTTAGAAAAATGAGGCGCTGATGCAATTAAATTTGGTGTTGGTCCAGGAAAAGCTTGTATTACTAAACTAAAAACTGGATTTGGTACAGGTGGTTGACAATTAAATGCTTTACAAGATGTTGCCAATAGCACCACTAAACCATTAATTGCAGATGGTGGTATTAGATGTAATGGTGATATTGCTAAAGCAATAGCTTTTGGTGCCACTATGATTATGGCAGGAAGTATTTTAGCGGGTTATGATGAATCACCTGGCAAAATTGTTACAATAAATGGTCAATCTTACAAAGAATATTTTGGATCAGCAAGTATTTTTAACAAAGCGGAAGCGAAAAATATTGAAGGTAAAAAAATACTTGTTCCATATAAAGGTTCAATTGCTGATACTTATAAAGAAATGGAAGAAGATTTACAATCTGCTATTTCTTATGCTGGCGGTAAAGATTTATCTGCATTAACAAAATGTGATTATGTTATTGTTAAAGGTACTATTAATAATGGTGACGATCGTTAATAAATTAAAATAAAACTGCTCAAATTGAGTAGTTTTTAAATATTTATCACCAATTAAATCCCAAAAACAAATGTCAAAAAATAGTCCTAAAAAGTGTTGCCATTCCACCTATCATTTATTGATATTTTTAATTTTGGTTTATATAATATATATAAACTAAATATAGTTTTTAAGTCCTTACTGAATTTTTACAGTAAATGAGTTTTTTTATTTTTAAAAATAATAAAAAAAGAGGTTAATCAATGCTAAGACAAAAAATTAAAGATTTACAAAGTTTCAAACAAGAAAAGGAAAAAGAATTAACTAAACAAATCGTTATCAGACAAGAGAAAAATCTGAAAATTGAACAAGAACAAAAAGTTTTAGTAGAACAATTAAAAAAATTAAATAATAAGAAAGTTGATAATAATAAAAAATATCATCAATTAAAAGCGATAGAAACACAATTATTTTTAGAAAAAAATATTATTTTAAATTAAATAATAAAAGATAATTTTAATACTAAGACCTGAGATAATTTTATTAAAGGGATGAAACTAACCGGTGTTGCTTTTAAAGGAGGAATCAAAGGTGGTTTAGGTGCTGCTGCTGGTTTAGTGGGTACTGCTGGTGTTGTTACTTGTTGTATATTAGGAGGAGGAAGTTCTTCAGGAGGAGATGGTGGAAGTTGTAGTATTCCTACTAGTGTTGGTATCGGTATTGATGGCGGCTGTATTGCGGGTGTGGTGACTAGTATCGCTATTTTATGTTCTACAACTATACCAGTAACGGTCCCTGTTGCTATTGCTAGCAGTGGTATTACTATTGCTACTGGTAGTATTGTCGAAGGTACTCGTAGTGTTAAAAAAAAGTTAAAAAAATGATCTTTAAAATCACAATCAAATTTATCATTACAATCAGTTTTGAGTACAATTCATCATTTGCAAAGTTTAAATGATAAGAGTAAACATAAAACAAAAGAGAAATTAGCAAAAACACTGATTGAAATTAAACAAGACTTATCGCAAAAATTAGCCGAGCAAGAAGAAGTAAACAAACAACTATTAGCTGAACAAGAGATATTAAAAAAAGAAATTAGTTTAATATCTTCAAAAATAGCAAAACAAAAAACAGAAATAGTAAAAGCAAATGAACCAGTTGCAGCATTAGAAAAAGAAATTAATGAATTAGAAAAAATAATTTGAAAATTAGAGTCTGAAGAAAATAAAATAAATGAAGTATTAGCTGAAGCTCAACAGTATGATTCATTTGCTGATAATTTTTTGTCAAAACCACAAAATCAAAAATCACCAACTTTATAAATATAATTATTGTATAAAATCTTGGATTTAACATTGATGGTTATATTAAACTTAAAATTAATAAAGAATTAATTATAAAATATTTTGTAGGTTTAAAAAAGATTAAACAAATGTTTATTTATCTTACACAAAAAAAGTTATAAAATAAATATTGAATTCGTCTATATGAGTTATTTGTACATGAATGCAAAAACTAAAAAAACACCAAATTTTAAACATAAATGAGATTTTGAATAACTTTCAAATATTTTTTCTTTTCATATTTTGGCATAAAAAACTCATTTGTTCTAAAATAAAAATAATAAGTTAAAAACTTATATTATATAGCATAATTTTATATTATAAATATGGATAATATAATTTTATAATTAAAAAGAAAAAGTAAACCCTTTATCATTATTATATCCAATTTCATTAAAATAAAGATTGGAATTCATTTCATTTCAAAATATGCTGATTGAATTCACCGACATAATTGTTTAATGATATTAAAGAATCTAATGATTAAATTATTTTTAATATTTGAACTACTTTGCCTGAAATTTTTTTCTGATTTTTTATCATTATTTTATATTTATTTTTGATTACATTTCTTTATGATATCTTCTTTAAGAGTTTTACTTTTTTATTTTTTTCCATATTTTTTTGCTTTTTAGTTTATATTCAATTTTATTTTAATAAAATATAATGAATTAAATAAACTTTATTTAAAATACCAGATAAAAATATATTGTAAAATACGTTTTATTTCTTTATAATAAATATAAAAATTAATATAAGTTTTTTAATCCATTTACTTTCATTTCAAAGTAAATGGTTTTTTATTTTGAAGGGGATGAAAAGATGATTAATACAGAAAAATTACCTTTATTAGAAACAAGTGCACATATTAATTATAATGGAATTAATAATTCAAATATGTCAATAAATCATAATGATTCATCTAGTACTGAAAGTATTATAACTTTAGATGATGATCAAATAACAAATGGAAGAGAAAATAATAATTTAAACAGTTTATTATTTGATGGTGATTCAGTAAATACTATTGTTAATTTTAGCAATGATTGAAGGGATACTGATGATCGTTATGGTGGAAAAACACAGAAAAGATTAGATATTAATGGTAATTGAGAATATAATACAAAATTTATAATAGGTGATATTTTAAATGAAAAAATAGCAAATATTGATAATCAATTATATTTAATGAAAGAAATTATATTAAATGATGGCAGAGTTATTTTAGAATTATCAAATTTAAATGAAAATAAAAAAATTGAAACAAAATATAAAATATACAATAATGAAGAAGAAAGAGAATACAATAATAATTTAAATGACTTGGATTTAACTACTTTTTTACCAATAAATAAAGAAAAAACTAATTTTTTAAAAAAATTTTTCAATTCAAAATATATGTTTTTACCTAATACATTTTTTTTAAATTTTGCTTTCGGATCAGTATTATTATTTGAAACTAAAAATTATTTTCATAAAGAAAAGTTACCTGAAAATCTTTATCATAATTTTTGAGATGTATTAATGAGTGGTATTAGTGGTATTACAGTAATGAATTTATCGTATTTAAATTACAAACTTATTTCTTTAAAAAATAAATGAAAATACTTATCTTTTTCTTTAGCAATTGGTGGTATTAGTATTTGAGATCAATTTTTATATTTATATGTTAGCGAAGAAAATTTCAACTTCATCTCTTTTATAGAAAGAATAAGTATTTTTTTTATTAGTATTTTAATTGAAGAATTAATTTTTGATAAAATTGCTCAACCTTGCATTAAAAAATTATGACAAAATTTAAAAAATCAAAACTTTTCAAAAATTATTAAATATGGTAGTACTGTTAGTATGCTTCTTTTTGTATCAATTTTTAAAAATATATTAACTGGTCTTTATGGCGAAGAAAAAGAAATAAATTTAGAAAATATTAAAAAAGCACTTCCACTAACACTATTGACAGTAATTCTTGAAAATACTCTTACTTCTTTTTCTTTTTCTTATTTTGATTGATTTTGAACAAAAATTTCAATTGCAAAAGAAATAGCAACCAATAGTATAAAAGGAATAGAAAGATTTGCTAATCAACAAGCACAAAATTATAGTTTTAAAAAATTAATAAAACAATTTATTTTTCAACCATTTAATGCAAACTTAATAAATGAAAGCGAATCGATAGATCATCCAGATTCAAATCAACCATCTATCCAAGTTATGTAAAAGTAAAGTCATTAATTCATCTTTTGATGAAATATAAAAAATAACACATTTTAGTTTAAAATATTAACTGAAAAAATACATTATATAATATATTAAAACGAAGAAGTAAACCCCCTATTATCGTTATATCCAATTTCATTGAAACAACGATTGGGATCCATTTCATTTCAAGATACAGCATGTCTAGATGTTGAAGGTTGAGATTGCATAGTTGCTTGACTTCTTAATCCAGAAATCTTTTGTTTAATTTCATATAATTTTGCAATTTTTTGTTGTTTAATTTCATTACTTCTACTATTATTAAAACGACCACAACTAATAATAACTCAAAATTTATTAGAAAAATTTCGCCCTCCTTTATCTGTTTCTAATTTTTGGATTTCTTTTTCTAATTTTTCTAATTGAGCTTGATATTGATTTAACGTTACTTCATATTTATATTTTTGAAATTGTTTATTCAATCAAATAAAAGGAGATTTTAATAATATTTTTATTTGTGTTTTTATACTTTGTGAATTATAAATTTGTCTTACTGTTGCAAGACAACCATTAATTTCAATATTTTTTTTATTTATACTAACATTTAATTTTGCAATTTTTTTATCTATTTTTGCAATATCTAAATTTCTTCTACTCATACTACGATTTAAATCGCAAATATTTTCCATCTTCAATTTTAATCTTATTTTTAATCTTGCATCTAAAACTTCTTTTTCTAATTTTAGATTTGGACATAATCATCAATTTTCTTGTTTTATTGAAAAAAATTTATTTGCTATTTCAAGTTCATTTCTAGCAATTTTACAAAATATTCTTTTTGTTTTGTATGTTCTTCTTTCTAACTTAACAGCTAATCTTGCTGTTTTTAATTTTAACTTTGATAAAATTAATTTTTTATTTAAATCATGAGCATTAAAATTTTCAATTTGCTGTTCTATATTTGTTCCTTCAACTTCCAATACTCTTATTTCACTATCTAATTTCTCTTCTCGTATCATTTCTTTGGATATTTCTTCATCTAATGCTACTATGTTTTCTTTTCATTTTTTTATCATATATGTTGTTTGTAATTGTTTATTTGGTAATTGATTTTTTAATTTTAATATTTCTTCTCTATTTTTTTCTATTTGTTTTTGGATTTCATAAAGTTCATTAATATTTATAATCTTGTCTATTTTTTTAATTTGTTCAAAATGTTTTTTTCTTTCTTTTTCTAATTTTTGTTTTTCAATCCTTAAAACTATTATTTTATTTTGTTTTGTTTTTATTACAGTATCTATTTTTTTGATTTCTTCTTTAAAAATTTTTGATTCCTTTCTAATTGTTTCTATCACTAACTTCTTCCTTTCTTTTTTATTTAATATAAAAAAAATTATTACTTTCTTAAAAAAATAATAGATTGAAAACTATATTTAGTTTTTCTTTTACATTGTATATAAATATAATAAATTTACATGATATATACATTAATACTATTTTCTATATACAATTCAATAACTTATAATTCTTTTAAAATAAATTATTAATAATCTAATATTTACTAACAAAAATAAATTATTTTTTAATTTATATTAATTTTATTATAATATTTAATATCATATACAAACACTAAAGTAGGTTAATAATGTTAGAAATCATAAGTCTTAATAATAAACATATTACAATTAAAGTGAAAAAAAATAAAAAAGAAATTTTAAATGCACTAGGTATTATTGATATCAATAATACTAATGAATTTAAAATATTTAATACTCCGTTTGCTCTTGAAATACTACTTAAATATACAAATAATAATGATAAATTAAAACAAATATATGAGCACTCACTAATATCATGAAAAAAAATCCAACAAGAAAAAAACTTAAATGATTATCCAGGTAATCCTAAACTAAGACATTATCAACGTGTTGATGTTGCAATTTTAAAAGCAAATAAAAGATTTGGCTTATTTAATGAAATGCGAACTGGTAAAACACCCACCATTTTAACAGCATTATCAGAAATGAAAACTAATAAAATATTATTTGTTGTTCCTAAGTCAACTATTTTATTAACATGGGTTCCCGAAATTAAAAAATGAACTACCTATAATTGTATTACTATTAAAGATGATATTACTAAAGTGCGAACAGAAAAATATAATCAATTTAAAAATAG
The DNA here is from genome assembly GCF_964019735.1 of Spiroplasma endosymbiont of Thecophora atra. NCBI lineage: Bacteria > Bacillati > Mycoplasmatota > Mollicutes > Entomoplasmatales > Spiroplasmataceae > Spiroplasma > Spiroplasma endosymbiont of Thecophora atra. The sequence continues at coordinate 1,373,507 of NZ_OZ026464.1, forward strand.
TAATAATTGTATTTTAGTAGTTTCTAAAAACACTTTTAAAAATGATATAAAAAATAAATTATTAACTAAATTTGATTTTACATTAGTTATTGATGAAGCACATTTTTTAAGAAACTACAAAACTGCACAAAGTTCAACAATTTTGGAAGTTGCAAATAAAGTATCATCAGTTTATTGTTTAACTGGTACTCCCGCCAACAATCATCCTAGTGATATTTTTGGTATATTAAAAATTATTGATAATAAACTATATAAAAATATTGATTATTGAGATTTTGTTGCTCGTTACTTTGGAATAATTAGAAAACGTATTACTAATTTTGTAACTATTAATATACCAAAACCAAATGTTAAACCACAACTAGCAGCAGAATTTGATTATTTAGTTAAAAAAATATCAATTATGCGTAAACAAATTGATGTACGTAATGAAATGCCAAAAATTATTAAAAATGATTTAATTTTAACTATGCCCAAAGCACAAACTGCAATTTATTATGATACTCTTGAAACTATGAAACAAGAATTATTTTATAATAAAAAATCTAAAATAACTTTTTTACAAATATTTACCAAATTAAGAACTATTTGTTCAACACCTATTAATGAGGGAATGAAAGAATTAGGAGCAAAATTTAATTGATTACTAGACTACTTACATGATAATGAAAATGATTCAATTATTATTTATAGTAGTTTTAGTGATAAAGGAATTAACATTTTAAGTAACATTTTAGATAAACATAAATTAAATCATCAATTAATTACTGGTAAAGTAAATCATGAACAAAGACTTAAAGCTATTAGTGATTTTCAAAGTAAAAAAGTTAAAATTATTTTATGTAACATTAAATCTACTAATGTTGGTATCACATTAGATCAAGGTGATGTTATGATTTTTCTAGATCGTGAATTAAACCCAACCGAAAATGAGCAAGCTGAAAGTCGCTTTTTTCCAACTCAATTAAACGATAATAAAACTAGAGAAATTATTAATTTATATTGTGCTAATACTATTGATTTAAAAATTAGAGACATCCTTAATAATAAAATTGATATTAATAAAGTTATTAATGATCAAGGTATTAAATTTTTTGAATAATTTTTATTATATTTAATAAACTAAACGAGGATTAAAAACAAGATCTGCATTATTATTAGGAATGAATTGTTCATCATTAATTTTAAAAATATATTCTTGCAATAAAGGCGCAAATTCGTTTGAAGATTGAAAAGAATGAGTGTTATCAATGATTTGTTGACTTTCAAAAAATTCTCTATAATCACCATTATCTTCTCCATCATTTAAACAACAAAAAAGACCTGAAATAAAACCAAAAAGAGCACCAGCAAAACACCCTGAAAACACTGTTACAGCTGAAGTAATATCAAATTCAAAAATATTTTGTTCTCTTTTTTTGATATAAATCAGAAAGAGCAAACAAACTACCTCCAATAATATTCCCTAAACAACTTGCTAATATTATTTTTTTATTAATCATGTTATTTACCACCTTTTTAATATTTAAATTATTGGTTTAGATATTTTTTTTAAATTAAATGCTTTTCAAGCAAGAGCATCTGCTTCATCATTATATATATCACCACTATGACCTTTAACTCATTTAAAATAAATATTAACATCTTTTGCTATTTTATCATAAAATGCTTTATATGCCTTTGTTTCTACTTTAGTAGTTTTTCATTCACCAGTACATCATTTACTAATTCCAACATAATCATGACAAATTAAAATTGATTTTATATTATTTTCCAAAGCTAACTGCATTGCCTTTTGTGCACCCATTATTTCTCCAGCAACATTTCTTAATTTTGCTCAATTTTTATCATCAAATTTTTCATAAAATATATCTTTTTTGTCATTATTTAAGAAAACAAGTCCATAAGAAAATTGATTAATTTCTTCTTTAAAACTACCATCAGTATATGCTATTACTTCATATTTATAGTGATTTTCAGATTTTATTTGAATTTTATCATCTAAATAATCTTGAGCTTCTTTTTTAGTTGCAAATTTTTTATACTGAGCACCAGCAAAACCTCTAATTTGTATTTCACATTCATTCCAGTTTTCAAATATTCCAATGACTCTACCTTTTTTTACTGCATAAAATTTACTTGCCATAATTATGACTCCTCTATTGTTTATTTTAATTTTACAATAATATTAAATTTTATCTAATTAAAATGACAAATTAAAGCAAAAATATTGCTGATGCTAATTAGCAAGTGACTTTACTAATTAAATAAAATGACACAAAAAAATATTTATTATTTTAAAATTTTAATTTTTAAATTTGGGTCATTTGTTAGGATCGTTTTCAAATCCTGAATTTTTAGCAAATCATCCATGTCATAATACTTCATTTACATTTCATTTTGATAAGTCTTGATTAAATAACGAAGCTTTATAAAACATATAACCCATATCCACCACTTTTGAAGTATCTCACTTTGAAATATCTTGATTAAATAACGAAGCTTTATAAAACATATAACCCATATCCACCACTTTTGAAGTATCTCACTTTGAAATATCTTGATTAAATGCTACTGCTCCAGCAAACATACAACGCATGCTTGTAACATCATTTACAATTCATTTTGAAATATCTTGATTAAATGATAAACAATTTCGAAACATATTATTCATATTTGTTACATTATTATCATAGAGTAAATTTGTAATATTACCATTAAATAACGAAGCACCATAAAACATTGAACTCATATCTCTCACATTAATTATATTTCAAGATAAATTTTGATTAAATGATAAAGCACCATAAAATATTGCATGCATAGTTGTTACATTAACTACATCTCAGTTTGAAATATCTTGATTAAATTTTTTTGCTCCAGCAAACATCGAACTCATATTTGTTACGTGTGCAATATTTCAACTTGATAGATTTTGATTAAATGATGAAGCATTACTAAACATATAACTCATATCTACCACATTTGATGTATTTCATTTTGAAATATCTTGATTAAATTCTCTTACATCCATAAACATATTTTTCAAAGATCTAATTTCTGATGGTAATTGATCAGATACTTTTTCTATTGTTACTGGCATTTTAACAACTTGAATTATTCCTTCTCGATTTTGAAAAAATCCAATTTGAATAACCTCTTTGCTATTTATATTTGATAAATCTACTTCACTCGTTTTCACTTGTTTTCCATCTTTGTCAATGTAAATTGTATCTTGCTGAATTTTATTATCTAAAAGTTGAATTTTTTGTGAACTTGTATTTAAGATAACATTAGTTAAATTACCTGTAATTGTTAAAATACTTAATGTTGTTAATAATGATTTCATAATTAATCACCCTCCAAGTTTTCTCCAATAACTTCTTAAAGTTTAAGAAGATAAATATATTTTAGTATTTTTTAAAAAAATAAATAAACAATAAGTTATAAAAAACAAAGCATTACAATTATCTTTAAATTTAAATTAAATAAAAAGTTATCAATGTACTTGCAAAATGTTCACCGATAACTAAACTATTTTTAAATTGAAACTATTTTTTATTATTAAATTAATAAATAAAATAAAATACCGGCATTAATGATATTGCAATTAATAATGATAAATATTTTTTCATAAATTAATCCTCCTCAATTTTTACCAATAACTTCTTAAGTTTAAGAAGATAAATATATTTTACATACTTTTAATTATTTTTTAACACTTTTTTCATAAAATTGTATACTAATAACTTATTAACTAAATCTATTGCACTATTTAAAATAATATAAATTTTAATATATAAAACACTTAAAATATAAAAAAAATAATTAATAAAATGATAAAACAGAAATCATGTAAAATATATAATATAAATTTAAAGGGGGTTAATTTAGATTATGCCAATTATTACAACTAAATGCTATATTTCATCATGTGAGAAAGAATATACATTTGACTCTTTATATCGTGATAAATTTATATATTGCAGTGGTAAATGTTATCAACAAGCATTCAATAATACAGTAACAAAATATACACAAAAATAATAAGTTAGTTTTGGAGAGATATTATGAAAAAAGAAAAATTAATAGAACTGATTAACAATAAAATATTATAAGGTTTTTAAAAATGAAAAAAATATTTAAAGAAACTGTTGATGATAATTATTCAACAAAGAAAAGTATTAACTATTATAATAATTGACTTATTATAATTTTTTCATGATTAACAAGTATAACTTTAATAATTAGTTGAGTTTTATGAATTATTTTCTTTAAAAGAAAAACTACTGATTTATTAATCCTTATTGATAATTTAATCACTAAGAAATTTTTTAAATTCAATTTAACTTTTCTAACTCTGACAATTGCAGTATTGGGCTTTGGCTTCATAATTTTAGGTATTGTTGCTTTTCCTTTTATCTTTTTAAAATAATGACTTTATTTCTCTAATATTAACTAGAATTATGTTATGAATATCATTATTTTTTATTATTGGATTAATTTTATTTTTTTCCTTTGGTGGATATGCTGCTTTTTATAAATTTGCTTCTGTGATAACTATTCGTAAAAAACTATTTTTCATTATTCCATGAGGATTAGAATTTTTTTATTTTATAGTTTTAATAATTTCTTGTATATGCTTTATTAAAAAAAGTAGAAAAAAGAAATATATGTCACTAGAAGCAAAAGCACTATATTCACAAAATGAAATTAATCAAAACATAACTTCTTCAACAAATAATAATAATAATAATAATGAACAAGCAATATGAACGCCACAACAAATTGAAGAAGTATGAAATAAAGGAGAAATTATCAATAATTTTAATCCACAATTATACCGTCGAGATTATGCGGGTGCCTTAATGTTTTGACATAATTTTATTGCACAACCGAAGCTTAATGATCCAATTGAAAGTTTAAATTGAACTATTATTTATGAACGTCCCACCACAGCAGATGGAACTAATTATATTAAAATTTAGTACCCATGAATAATAATAATGCTGTTACTAAAGGTAATAATTTCCCCATTGAACAACTTCAGTCACTTATGACAGTAAAAAAAATAAAAACATATTTAAAAAGAAGTCATGAAAACATAAAGAAAAAAATCAAATAGAATAAAAAAAACATATTTAAAAAACTAAGTATTTTAATACTTAGTTTTTTAAATAAAGATTAATTATCCAATTTTAGTTTTAGTTTCAACATTACTTGCTAATACTGTATCCAATACATCTTGACCACCACGAACCTGATGTTGTTCTGGATCAATGCTATGTAACATAATAATAACTTGATGAGCAACATTGATTTTCATACGATTAAATAATTTTGAAGCTTCCTCAATATAAGCTTGTAAGGGATTTAACTGCGCATAACCACGCAAATGGATTCCTGCACGCAGTTTGCTTAAAGCATCAATGTGATTAGTTCAATATTGATCAAAAGTTTGTAAAATAACACTATTTTCAATTTGTTTTATAATAACATCATTTAATTTTTCTCTTTTTTCAAGATAAAAATTATAAGATTTTTCAACAATTAAATCAATATTTTCCTCAATACTTAATCGATTTAACTTTTCTGCAATTAAATCATTAGGTTTAATTAATTTATTTTCAATACCTTTAACTAATTCATCATAATCAATAAACTGTTCTCTACCAACAACTTTATTAAAAATATTTAGTAAATCACGTGCTACTGTTCTGTGCATATTTTTGATTAAATCTAATAAATCATCAGCAAGTAAAATATTATCACGTTGATGATATGTAGCTTCACGATGCTGAGCAATAACATTATCATAATCTAATAAGTTTTTTCGTGCATCAAAATTCATACCTTCAATTTTTTGTTGTGCTCTAGTAATTGATCTAGTTAACATTTTTGATCTAATATAGTCTTCACCTAAACTTGCAAAAGCTTTTTTTAATTTTTCACCACCAAAACGTAACATCAAATCATCTTCAATTGAAACATAAAATCGTGAAAATCCAGGATCACCTTGTCTTCCGGCTCTTCCACGTAATTGATTATCAATTCTTCGTGCTTCGTTTCTTTGAGTACCTAATACAGCAAGGCCACCAAGTTCAATAACACCCTTACCAAGTTTAATATCTGTTCCACGTCCTGCCATATTGGTTGCTAAAGTAATTGATCCTTTTTCACCAGCTCTAGCAATAATATCAGCTTCACGAGCATGATTTTTAGCATTTAAAATCTCATGCTTAATTCCTTCCAAAGTTAACATATTAGCAATTCGTTCTGATACATCAACATTAGCAGTACCAATCAAAATTGGTTGTCCTTTAGTATGTCGTTCTTTAACTTCTGCAATTAAAGATTTAAATTTAGCATTTAATGAAGCAAAAACATGATCGGGTTTATCTTCTCGAATAATTGGTTTATTAGTAGGAATCTTAATTACTCTCATATTATAAATTTTTACAAACTCTTCTTCTTCGGTTTTAGCAGTTCCTGTCATACCACTTAGTTTATTATATAAACGGAAAAAGTTTTGATAAGTAATAGTAGCTACTGTTGTTGTTTCTTGTTGAATTGTAACATTTTCTTTAGCTTGTAAAGCTTGGTGAAGTCCATCACTATATACTCTACCAGGCATTAATCTACCAGTAAACTGATCAACTAGCACAATTTCACCATCTTTAACAACATACTCTACATCTAATTTGAAAACATGATTAGCAAGAAGTGCATTTTGAATATGATGAAATAATTCCGAGTTATCAATATCAAATAAATTTTTTAAATTAAACTGTTTTTGAACTTTATTAACACCCGTTACTGTTAATGCAATTTGACGTGATTCTCAATCAATTTTATAATCTTCAGGTATTAAAGTTTTTGCAAAAACATCTGATGCTTGATATAAAGGAGTACGATTTTTTGAACCACCAGAAATAATTAAAGGTGTTCTTGATTCATCAATTAAAACAGAGTCCGCCTCATCAATGATAGCATAATTAAGCTGACGTTGAACTTTTTCTGGATAAACCTTAACCATATTATCACGCAAATAATCAAAGCCTAATTCTGAATTAGTTGTATATGTAACATCTTTTAAATACGCTTCACGTTTTTGATTAGTAGAATGATCACGAAGACTAACGCCAATAGTAATTCCCAAAAATTCTAAAATTGGTCGATTTAATTCGGCATCTCTTGCTGCTAAATATTCATTAACAGTAATAACATGAACACCTTTACTACTTAAAGCATTTAAATAAATTGGCATCACAGCAGTTAAAGTTTTTCCTTCACCAGTTCGCATTTCAGCAACATCGCCATTATGAAGAACAATACCACCAATTAATTGAACAGGATATGGATGTAATCCACTAATTCTTCGTGCTGCTTCTCTAATTGTCGCAAAAGCTTCAACTAAAATATCATCTAAAGTCTCACCTTCTGCCAATCTGGTTCTGAATTCAACTGTTTTATTTGCTAATTCTTCATCTTTAATTTTTCTCATTGTTTCATCAAGGCTAATTATTTCCTTAACTTGTTTATTAATTTTTCGTAAAATTTTACGATCTCACATAAAGTAAATCACCATTTTTTCTTTATTATTACTTATACTTATTATTACTTGTAAAGTAATAAAATCTTTATTATTTTAACATAAAAAAACTTAGAAAACTTAGTACCCAAAAAAAATTGTATTTATATTATATTTTTTCTTTCTCTTCGAAGTTAGAAAAAATAATTTACTATAATTATTTTAATTACTATAAAAAACTTGATTATTATATGATTTAATATTACTTTTATTAAAAGATTCCTGGTTAATTTCTGATTTTGTAAGTTCAATAAAATTAATTTTAGATTCTAACATTTTATTTAAACTATTTTCATTAAAGTTGTCTTCTTCTTTTTTTAATTTACTTTTTTTGTAAGTTGATTTTTATTTTTTTTAAAAATATAAAATAAACTAAATATTGAAGTTGTTGTGAAAAAGAAACTAATAACTAAAAATCAAAATTTTTTTAAACTTCATTGACTACTTTTTTTCCAATTTTCTCTTCTACAAAAATTTGATTTTCTTTAATTATTAATGAACTAGTTTTTAGTTTATTAATAATTGGAATTCTTATTACTTTAAAAAATTTACGTTGGTCAGTTCTAAACCATTGAATTTGCATATCTGTAAAAAATGGAATTTGGTCCTTTGTAAACGCTTGAATTTGTTGGGCTATTAAAGACTGAATCTGTTCCATTGTCAATGATTGAATCTGCTCTTTTGTAAAATATGGAATTTGTTCTGGTGTAAAAACTTGAATTTGGTCGGTTGTAAATCAAGAAATTTGTTCTTTTGTAAAAAATAGAATTTGTTCTGGCGTAAAGATTTGGATTTGCAAAGGCGTAAAAAATGAAATTTGATTTTCTATCAATGATTTAATTTGTAATAATGTAAAAGATTGAATTTGCTCTTTTGTAAAAGCTACAATTTGAATTGGTAAAAATGACTGAATTTGTGATAACGTAAAAAACTGAATCTGCTCTGCTGTAAAAAATGGAATTTGAATAGATGTCAATACTTGAATTTGTCATGACCAAAATCAGCTAATTTGTTCAATCGTAAAAGATTGAATTTGATCTTTTGCAAAAACTTCAATTTGTGATGATATCAATGCTTGAATTTGATTTTCTGTCAATGATTTAATTTGTATAGGCGTAAACGATTTAATTTGATTTTCTATAAATGAAGCAATTTGAATAGATGTCAATACTTGAATTTGTCATGACCAAAATCAGCTAATTTGTTCAATCGTAAAAGATTGAATTTGATCTTTTGCAAAAACTTCAATTTGTGATGATATCAATGCTTGAATTTGATTTTCTGTCAATGATTTAATTTGATCTAATGTAAATTCTGGAATTTGTTCTGGTGTAAAAAATGGAATTTGTTCTGGTGTAAAGACTTGAATTTGTAATAGTGTAAATCAACGAATTTGATCTAATGTAAATGAAGCAATCTGTTCTTTTGCAAAATTTGGAATTTGCTCTTTTGTAAAAAATGGAATTTGCCATAATCAAAATGACTCAATTTGAATGGGCGTAAAAGCTACAATTTGAATTGGTAAAAATGACTGAATTTGGTCTTCCGTTAAATGTAAAATTTGTATTTTTGTAAATGCTGGAATTTGGTCTTCTGTCAATGACTGAATTTGTCATAATCAAAAAGACTGAACTTGCAACGGCAAAAATGATGCAATTTGTTCTCTTGTAAATGCTGCTACTTGCTCAATTATCAATGAACAAATTTGTGTAGATGTAAATACTGAAACTTGTAATGGCCTAAACAAAATAATTTGTGTAGATACAAATATTTGAATTTGTGCTGGTGTAATTATTGGAATTTGTAATAGTGTCAATGCTTGAATTTGTGGTTTTGTTAATGACACAATTTGTTCTCTTGTTAATGTCGGAACTTGCTCAACTGTTAATTCTTGAATTTGTGCTGCTGTAAAAAATGGTATTTGTTCTGCTGTAAAATATGGAATTTGCAACGGCAAAAATGACTCAATTTGAATTGATGCCAATGCTTGAATCTGATTTTCTGTAAAAAATGGAACTTGTTCTTCTGTTAAGAATTGAATTTGTAATAATGTAAAAGATTTAATTTGATCCGTTGTAAAATGTAAAATTTGTCAAGAAGTAAATAATTTAATTTGTTCGGTTGTAAATAATGGAATTTGAAATTTTGTTAAATGTGAAACTTGCTCAATTGTCAATGAAACAATTTGTACTTTTGTCAACGATTGAATCTGTTCTCTTATCAATGACTGAATTTGTGATAACGTAAAAAATTTAATCTGCTCTGTTGTAAATGACTGAATCTGAATCGGTGTAAATGATTGAATTTGTCATGACCAAAATGAAGAAATTTGTGTTTCTGTAAAATGTAAAATTTGTGATGATGTAAAAACTGAAATTTGTTCTGATGTAAAAAGAGGAATTTGTTCTGCTGTAAAAAGAGGAATTTGTAATGACGTAAATGACTGAATTTGTGATAACGTAAAAAATTTAATCTGCTCTGTTGTAAATGACTGAATCTGAATCGGTGTAAATGATTGAATTTGTCATGACCAAAATGAAGAAATTTGTGTTTCTGTAAAATGTAAAATTTGTGATGATGTAAATGAACGAATTTGTTCTGCTGTAAAAACTGAAATTTGTTCTGATGTAAAAAGAGGAATTTGTTCTGCTGTAAAAAGAGGAATTTGTAATGACGTAAATGACTCAATTTGTACTTTTGTAAATTTTGAAATTCGTAATAATGTAAATGATTTAATTTGAATAGGCAAAAATGACCTAATTTGTATAGGCGTCAATGCTTGAATTTGTCATGACCAAAAAGACTGAATCTGTTCCATTGTCAATGATTGAATCTGAACTTCTGTAAAAACTGAAATTTGTGATGATATCAATGCTTGAATTTGATTTTCTGTCAATGATTTAATTTGATCTAATGTAAATTCTGGAATTTGTTCTGGTGTAAAAAATGGAATTTGTTCTGGTGTAAAGACTTGAATTTGTAATAGTGTAAATCAACGAATTTGATCTAATGTAAATGAAGCAATCTGTTCTTTTGCAAAATTTGGAATTTGCTCTTTTGTAAAAAATGGAATTTGCCATAATCAAAATGACTCAATTTGAATGGGCGTAAAAGCTACAATTTGAATTGGTAAAAATGACTGAATTTGGTCTTCCGTTAAATGTAAAATTTGTATTTTTGTAAATGCTGGAATTTGGTCTTCTGTCAATGACTGAATTTGTCATAATCAAAAAGACTGAACTTGCAACGGCAAAAATGATGCAATTTGTTCTCTTGTAAATGCTGCTACTTGCTCAATTATCAATGAACAAATTTGTGTAGATGTAAATACTGAAACTTGTAATGGCCTAAACAAAATAATTTGTGTAGATACAAATATTTGAATTTGTGCTGGTGTAATTATTGGAATTTGTAATAGTGTCAATGCTTGAATTTGTGGTTTTGTTAATGACACAATTTGTTCTCTTGTTAATGTCGGAACTTGCTCAACTGTTAATTCTTGAATTTGTGCTGCTGTAAAAAATGGTATTTGTTCTGCTGTAAAATATGGAATTTGCAACGGCAAAAATGACTCAATTTGAATTGATGCCAATGCTTGAATCTGATTTTCTGTAAAAAATGGAACTTGTTCTTCTGTTAAGAATTGAATTTGTAATAATGTAAAAGATTTAATTTGATCCGTTGTAAAATGTAAAATTTGTCAAGAAGTAAATAATTTAATTTGTTCGGTTGTAAATAATGGAATTTGAAATTTTGTTAAATGTGAAACTTGCTCAATTGTCAATGAAACAATTTGTACTTTTGTCAACGATTGAATCTGTTCTCTTATCAATGACTGAATTTGTGATAACGTAAAAAATTTAATCTGCTCTGTTGTAAATGACTGAATCTGAATCGGTGTAAATGATTGAATTTGTCATGACCAAAATGAAGAAATTTGTGTTTCTGTAAAATGTAAAATTTGTGATGATGTAAAAACTGAAATTTGTTCTGATGTAAAAAGAGGAATTTGTTCTGCTGTAAAAAGAGGAATTTGTAATGACGTAAATGACTGAATTTGTGATAACGTAAAAAATTTAATCTGCTCTGTTGTAAATGAATGAATCTGAATCGGTGTAAATGATTGAATTTGTCATGACCAAAAAGACTGAATCTGTTCCATTGTCAATGATTGAATCTGAACTTCTGTAAAAACTGAAATTTGATCTTTTGTTAAGGATTGAATTTGTCAAGGCATAAATGATTGAATTTGAAAAAATGTAAAATATGGAATTTGATCTTTTGTTAAGGATTGAATTTGTCAAGGCATAAATGATTGAATTTGAAAAAATGTAAAATATGGAATTTGTGTAACATTAAATGACCTAATTTGTATAGGCGTCAATGATTGAATCTGAATAGGAGTAAACGCCTTGATTTGATTTTCTGTAAATGATACAACTTGTTCTCTTATCAATGACTGAATTTGTGATAACGTAAAAGATTGAATTTGTTCTGCTGTAAATGATACAACTTGTTCAATTATTGATGAATTATTTTTTTGTTTATTAAAAGTTGAAATTATTTTTCTTCCAAAAAATTTACGCTGCTCTAATGTAAAAATTTGAATTTGTTCTAATGTAAATGCTGCAATCTGTTTTTCTATAAATTCTGGGATTTGTTCTTTTGTAAAAGCAGAAATTTGTAACGGTGTAAACGCAGGGATTTGTTCGGTTGTAAATAATGGAATTTGTTCTGGCGTAAATACAGAAATTTGCAACGGTGTAAACGTAAGGATTTGTTCTGGTGTAAAAATTGGGATTTGTTCATATGTTAAATACGGAATTTGTTCTAATGTAAATGTTGCAATTTGAATAGATGTAAATGACTGAATTTGTCATAATCAAAATCATTGAATTTGTTTGGGTCTAAACGATTTAATTTGTTCTGTTGTAAAAAGTGGTATTTGCTCTGGTAGCAATGATTGAATTTGATATTTAGATAAAGCTTTTATTTCATGATCTGTTAAAATTCATATTTTTATTGAAGGTATTATTGAAATCATTGTTGTATTAGATTCTACTTGTAAAGTCTTAAAAATTGAAATATTACTATTAATGATAGGTTCTTCTTGTAAAAGAGGTTTAACAATCAATGAATAATTATTAGGCATGTGCTTTTTCTTTCCAAATAAAAACCCATTTACTTTAAAATAAAGTAAATAGGTCAAAAACTTATATTTATATTTTAATATTTTTCTCTATCTATTAAGTGAATCTTACACTATTTTAAGAATATTATTATAAATATTATTTATAAGCAATTTTATTTTTAATATTAATATAAAACCTTCATTTATTTTTAATGTTCATTAATAACAACAATTATTTTTTTACTAACATTGTTAATTTTAATAAAATCATTAATTTTTTGTGAATTAACTCGTTTAGCATTACGCAATGCTCAACCAATAGAACGTATTAGATAAAAATTTGTTGTTAATAACAATGGCTTAATTAATGCAAATAATAAATTAAAATCAGTATCTTCTTTAAACATTAATTGTGATTGAATTGCTATTCTTTGAATTCAAAAATTACTATCATTTATTAACTTAAATAAATATTGATCTCTAACACTAATATTATTGTTACTAAATATAAGAACACCAATAATATTATCAAAATAATCAGTAGTATCTCATCAAATATTATGCTTAATTATCGATAAAAGCCAATCTAAGTCATTAAAACTTAAGTTTTTCTTTCATCAAAGATTTAAAAATTCCATTGCTGTATATTGAAATTCACGATTTTTTTGTAAATATAATGTTTCAAATAACTGTTTTTTACTTATTAAAGATAAATTTTTATTTCATTTATTTAAAAATAATCTTACTAATGGTTTTCGTTTACTAGTTAAAATTCCATAAAATTTGAAATTATTAATTAAAAATTTTTCTTGTTTAATTTTAGTATTGATATTAGCATTATTAATAAAAATTGTCGTTAATATTTTTATTTCTTCATTAAATTTTTCCATATATACCTTTCTATCTATATAAAATATTTTATCTTAAAAATATTGAAGGGAAAGTACTCATTAAAATAATCGTTATTATTGCTAAACAACTAAATATGCATAATCTAAGAATATGATGAAAATGTTTTTTATTTAAATAACTAATTGTTTGATTTAAATACATTAAATTTCATTTATTAATTGGCAATTGATAATAATCCAAAATAGCGATTAAAATTGCATGTCGTTTAAATGATTTACATTTTTTATAATATTTAATATGGAATGAAATTTCATTTCAATGCTTGAAACTAAAAATATTATTAAGATCCATTAGTTCCGAAACAATTTCTTCTGGTGTAAAATCAGCATTTGCTGCATAAAAAGATTTGAATTGCTTATTTTGTTTAATTCAATATTTAACCTCATAAATAATCATAAATAATGCAATTACTAATACCATTACCACTGTTAAATCTTTAAATATATTTACCGCATACAATAATTTTCGAAGTTCAAAACTAATTTTTTGATCAGTTTTATCAATAACAGTTAATAATATTGAAAGAATTATTGAAAATATTGATAAAAACAATGCTAATATATCCATAATTCTAATTTTTTGTGTACATTTTAATTTAATATATTTAAATAAATCTTTAACAACAATATTAACATCAATTGTTAATGTTAAATTTTGTATATTTGTTTGTATTTCTTCATACCTAGCTTCTTCTAACTTTTCTTCTTCTTCATCAAAAAACATAGTTTTCCCCCCATCCTATATTATAATTTTAACATTATCCGTAACTAAAACTAAAAAAATGAACAACTCAAAAAGTTGCTCATTTTTATATTTTAGTAATAGTTTATTTTGGAGTTCAAGTTTTTAATAAATCATTTTTAATATTACCTACTTGTGGCCCATAAATTACCTGAATAGCTGTACCTTTTTTAAAAATACCAACCGCACCAGTTGATTTTAAAATATTATCATCAACTTTAGTTTCATCAAAAACTGTAACACGCAATCTTGTAGCACAATTGTCTAATAATTTAACATTACTTCGTCCACCAAGACCTTTAAAAATATTTTCTAACATATCATTATTTTTATCTTTATTAGTATCAGGTGTTAATGTTTGTTTCTTTGTCATTTCTGCTTGTAAAGTTTTATGAATAGACTCTGCACCATCAAGATAGGTAATTTCAACTTTATTGGCAATTACTTTAATATTTTTAGTTCCACTTAATCTTAATAAAGCTTTTGAATAAATATTTGCATCTTTTAAAGTTGCAACTAATACTTTATCTTTAGCGTTAACATCAATGATATTTAATGCTCCACCAAGTCCAAGTAATAAATTTTCTACTTTTGTTCTACCTTTTTTTGAAGACTTATCTAAAGAAATTTCAACACTTTGTAAGGCTAAGTTGGTTGCTAATTCTCCTTCTTCACGACCTAAAGTTTTGTAATTTCTTCACTTAATAATGTAATAGAACCCAAAGAAATAAGCAGGTGCCATAATTAATCCAGTAACAAATACTCAATAGAATCCTGTTTCTTTACCAAGAATACTTGGTAATATTCCAAAGAAAGAAAAATCAATAAATCCAGCAGCAAAACCTTGACCAACAACTATATTTAATAAATACGCCATCATAAAACTAATTCCTGCCATAAATGCATGGAAAACAAAACATAATGGTGCTACAAATAAGAATGAAAACAATAATGGTTCTGTAACTCCTGTTAAGAAAGAAGTTAGAGCAGCAGATCCTAAAATACCACCAACCATTTTTTTATTTTCTGGTCGTGCTAACATTCACATAGCAAGTGCTGCAAAGGGATAGCCATATTGCATATATGCAAATCGCCCACTCATAAACATTGTTCCCGATGTTTGATTCATGTGTCCTACTGCATTAGAAGCAAATTGTCCAAAGAAAATATTGTACGCTCCAACAAAATGATCACCAGATTCATTAATTCAATTTCCACCAATTCCAGTATATCAGAAAGGCGCATATTGAACGTGATGCAATCCTGTTGGTATTAATAAACGCTCAGTAATTCCAAAAAACATTGCAATAAATGCTCCACCAACTGTCGGATGAAAATTATCACCAGTTAACTGTCCATCAGTAAGTTGACCTGTATTCATACCAGCTGCTAAGCCATTACCAATTTCTCTAAAAGCAATTAATAACATTGGTCAAATAAAGAAAAAAGCTAATCCCATTCCTATTCCAACAAAAACAGCTAAAATTGGCACAAAACGTTCACCACCAAAAAAAGTTAATACTCTTGGCATACGAATATTGTATGAATGATTATGAACAATTGATACTAATCAACCAACAAGAATGCCACCTAAAACTGAAGTATCAAACGTAGGAAATAATCCTAAGACAGAAGAAAATAAACCAGAAGATTTACCACTTTCTGGAGTAATCTTTGCACCTTCACCTAAACCTCATGGATCAAACCCCAACATTCCTGTTTTAGGATTTCAAAAAAACATGCCACTAATAACTGAAGTCATAACAATAAAAGTAATAAATCCAGAAAGAGCAGCTACACCTTTACTAGCTTTTGCAAAACCAAAAGCAATAGAAATAGCAAAAATCAATCCTAAATTAGCAAAAACAACGTTTCCGGCTGATTGCATAATTGAAAAAATATTAATAATAGCAACAAGACTATCATGATTAGGCAATTGCTTTAAAGCACTAGCAACTCCACCACCAATTCCTAACAATAAACCAGCTATTGGTAATGTAGCTATTGGTAAAACAATGGCTCTTGATAAGTTTTGCATTTTACCAAACATTTTGCCACCTAATTTATTGAAAGTTCCTTTAAAAGTAAAACTAGGATTTTTCTTATCCTCAGGAGATGTTTGTTTACTATGAAAAAATTTACTCATTTTCTCACCTCCATTCTATATTGTTCTATACAGATGAGAATTTTATTCTATACAGATAAAAATATTATATATATATATAATAGTAAAAACAACAATAAAATAAATAAAAACGATTTTTTTACTACTATAATAGTAATTTCGGAGAAATTTTATAATCTATATAGATATTATTAATAACTACTATAAATTTTAATAGTATATTGTAATTAAAAAAATAGTAAATATTTTAAAACACTTACTATTTTTATTTTTTTAATTTTAAGTATTAATTTAAATTAAATCAAATATCTAAACCAATAAATTTAATAATTAACGTACCAATACAATAAGTAAAAACTAAAGTTGTTAACATATATAAAATTCATGATTCTTTTACTCTTTTATGATCAAGAAATTTATTAAAAGGAATTGCTTTTACAGCAAATCCGCTAGCAATAAAACTAAAAAGATAAATACTTATTTCAATTATTCATTTTATTAAATGTGAATCATGCATATTTATTAACCTCCACTAACCCTTTTAATACGTTCATCAAATACCTTTGTTTCTTGCTCTTTTAAAATTGATGTATATTCAACTTTATCACTAATAATACGAACCATATGTAAATCAGTTACCAAAAGTCCACCAGAAATCGTTAAATTACGAATTTTTTCTTTAATTTTAAATGACATTTTTGATATTTGAATATTAGCAATCAAAGGTGTATGCCATTCAAGAATACCAACATAGCCTTCAGTTGTTTTAACATTAACTCACTGTACTTCTCCATCGAAAAAAATACCATCAGGAGTAATAATTTTAAGATTTAATGCCATACTATCACCTTCAATTATCTCAATTTCTTTGCCTTTTCAATTGCTTGTTCAATAGTTCCTACATATAAAAATGCTTGCTCTGGTAAATCATCACATTCACCATCTAAAATTTGTTTAAAACTATTAACAGTTTGACTAATAGGAATATAAATACCATTTAAACCCGAAAATTTTTCAGCAACATGAAATGGTTGTGAACAAAAATTACGAATTCTTCTTGCTCTAGCTACTATTTTTTTATCTTCTTCACTCAACTCATCCATTCCTAAAATACCAATGATTGGTTCTAATTCAGAAAAACGTTGAATTGTTTCAATAACTCTTTGTGCAACATCATAATGTTCCTGACCAACAATAGCAGGATCTAACATTCTCGATGAAGATTGTAAAGGATGAACAGCAGGATAAAGCCCTAAAGCAGCAATATTACGATCTAAAACAATTTTAGCATCCAAGTGAGTAAATGTTGTCGCAGGAGCTGGATCAGTTAGATCATCGGCTGGTACATATACTGCTTGTACAGATGTAATAGAACCACGTGTTGTTGATACAATACGTTCCTGTAAAGCACCCATTTCTGTCGATAATGTTGGTTGGTATCCTACTGCTGAAGGCATTCTTCCTAATAAAGCCGATACTTCACTACCAGCTTGTGTAAAACGAAATATATTATCAATAAATAATAATACATCTTGCTGTTTTTCATCACGGAAGTATTCAGCAATTGTTAAACCAGTTAATGCAACACGCATTCTAGCACCTGGTGGTTCTGACATTTGACCAAACACTAAAGCAGTTTTACTAATAACACCTGACTCTTGCATTTCATAATATAAATCATTACCCTCACGTGTTCTTTCGCCAACTCCTGAAAAGACAGAAATACCACCATGTTCTTTAGCTATGTTATTAATTAATTCTTGAATTAAAACTGTTTTACCAACTCCAGCTCCACCGAATAAACCAATTTTTCCACCTTTAGCATAAGGTGCTAATAAATCAATAACTTTAATTCCTGTTTCTAAAACTTCTGATTTTGATTGTAATTCATCAAAACTAGGAGGTGTACGATGAATAGGATATTTTAATTTAGTTTTAAGTTCTTTACCATCATCAATGACTTCACCCAATACATTAAAAAGTCTACCCAAAACTTCTTCACCAACAGGAACACTAATTGGTATTCCTAAATCAACTGCTTCAAGACCACGTAGTAATCCTTCAGTTGGACCCATTGAAATACAACGAACACTATCATCACCAATATGTTTTGCAACTTCAACAATTAATTTTTGACCATTATTATCAATACTAATAGCATTATTTAAATTAGGTAAACTATTATCATTAAAACGAATATCAATAACTGGACCTGAAATTTGAACAATTTTTCCAATATTTCGTTTAGTTGGTAATTGTTTACTAGTTTTAACACTTTCTTTGCTATTAACTACTTTTTTAGTGACTTTTGCTTTTACTTTAGCAATAACTTTAGTATTATCCTTTTTTAAAGAATTTTTATCACTAACTTTTTTTTCTTTAATTGTTATAGGTTTTTTACTAGTTGCATTTTTCATTTTAGTTTGCTCCTTTATTATGATGATTGGGCATCAGCGCCACCAATAATTTCTGAAATTTCTTGGGTAATAGTACCTTGACGGGCACGATTATAACTTACTAATAATTTATCTTTCATTTCTTTGGCATTATTTGAAGCATTTTCCATTGCTAATCTTCGTAATGCTTGCTCTGACACTTGTGATTCTACTAATGCACCATAAACAATGGCACCAACATATAAAGGAATAGCACTATTAATAACAGTATTAGCGTCTGGTTCAAAATCGGTTTGAATTAAATTACTTTCTTGATTAGTTTTAATAGAAACAATTGGCAATAAATCAATAATTGTTGGAATTGTTGTTACCGTATTTACATATTTTGTATATGCAATTTTAATAGCATCAGTTTCTTTATTATTAAACTTAGAAAGTAACAACAAAGATATCTCTTGCGAATCATTATATGATGATTGAATGTTAATTTCAGTATAAGATTGCATAATTTTACAATGATGATTAGTAAAGTATGAAACTCCTTTACTACCAATAACAACTATTTCATCTTGTGGTTTATATTGTTCTAATACTAATTTATTTAAATTATTATTAAAACCACCACATAATCCTAAATTAGAATTAAAAACGACTCATATTGTTTTATTAATAACTTGATCTTTTGTTTTTAAATAAATTGAATTACTTAATTTAGGTATTAGTTGATTGAATGTATCATAAACTTCAGAATAATAAGGTTTAATCATCTCAATTCTTTTACCTACTTTTTTTAATTTAGCTGTTGATACTAGTTGCATTGCTTTAGTAATTTTATAACTAGTATTAACAGATTTAATTTTTTGTCTAATTTGTTCCATGCTTTGAGCCATGATATTTCACCTTACCTTCCTAAATACATTATTTGAATGTTTTAATTAATGTTTCCCATTCTTCAAGACTACCATATATTTTAGGATTATAGTCATTTAGCTTATTGGTCAAATTATAAACAACCTGCATAATGCCTTGACTAATGCTCACTTGTAACTCTTCACTAAACGCTTGATCTTGCTGTAATTTTAAATAACTTTTTCGTTGTTGTTTTTGAAAATAAGTTATTACTTCCTTTTTAAAAGAATCCATCATTTCTACTGGTAATCATTTAATTGCCTTATTTTTAATTGCTAATAAAATAATTGCTTGATCAATTTGATTTAATGGTTCATTTTGTTTTTGTTTTAAAATTTCAATGGCACGTTTACCATGTTCAATAACAGCTCTAGTATTTTCATCTAAATCAGAACCAAATTGTGAAAAAGCTTGTAATTCACGAAATTGTGCTAATTCTAATTTTAATGTTCCACCTGCTTGTTTTATTGCTTTAATTTGTGCTGATGAACCTACCCGTGAAACTGATAAACCCACATCAACTGCTGGACGAATTCCGGCATTAAATAATTCTGACATTAAAAAAATTTGACCATCAGTAATTGAAATAACATTAGTAGGAATATATGCAGAAATATCACCGGCTTGTGTTTCAATAATAGGTAAGGCAGTAATACTCCCACCACCATGTTTTTCATTTAATTTAGCTGCACGTTCTAATAAACGTGAATGAAGATAAAAGACATCTCCTGGATAAGCTTCTCTTCCTGGTGGTCGTCTTAATAATAAAGAAATAGCACGATAGGCCACTGCATGTTTACTCAAATCATCATAAACAATTAAGACATCTTTACCTTCTTCCATTCATTCTTCGGCAATAGTTACTCCTGTATAAGGAGCAATATATTGCAAAGGAGCAACTTCACTAGCAGTAGCAGCAACAATAGTTGTATACTCCATTGCCCCTAATTGTGTTAATTTATCAACAATTTGAGCAACAGTTGAGGCCTTTTGACCAATAGCAACATAAACACAAAAAACATTTTTACCCTTTTGATTAATAATAGTATCAATAGCAATCGTTGTTTTTCCAGTTTGACGATCACCAATTATTAACTCTCTTTGACCTTTGCCAATCGGAATCATTGCATCAATTGATAATAATCCTGTTGCTAAAGGTTCTGATACAGATTTTCTAGTCATCACACCCAGCGCTATTCTTTCAATCGGTCTAGTTTTCGTAGTTTTAATTGGACCTTTACCATCAATCTTTTGCCCTAGTGCATTAACAACTCTTCCTAAAAGCATATTACCAACTGGTGTTTCAACAACATTACCTGTTCTACTAACAATATCTCCTTCTTTGATACCCGTGTCATCCCCCATTAAAGTAACACCAACAGCAGTTTCTTCTAAACTCAAAACCATACCATAAATATTACTTTTAGAAAAAAATACTAATTCACCATTAACAGCCTTATCTAAACCATGAATTAGCGCAATTCCATCACCGACAGTAACAACAATGCCTTCCTCATTAGCACTAATTTTTTTACCATAATTTTTAATTTGGCTTTTTATAATTTCTGAAATTTGATTAACGTTTAAGGACATTTGTTTTACCTCTATTCATGACTTAATAATTCTTGTTTTAATTGATCAATTTGACCTTTAACGGAACCATCAAAAACTTGATTCCGTACTTTAACTTTAATACCGCCAATTAATGATTTATCAATCTTGTTAACGACTTTAATCTTATGTTTAATGACTTTCTCAATTTTCAATTTTATTTGATTTATTTGTTGGTTTGAAAGTTCTATTACTGAATAAATAATGCCATAGTTTACATCTTGATATTCATTACATAATTTGCGAAATTCTTTTAAAATGAAACGAACACACTGGAAATGATGTTCATCAATCAACAAAAAGAAAAAATTTAACATATATGGTTCAATATGATTTTTAAAAGTTTCACTAATAATTTGTTTACGTGTTTCAATAGTTAAATTACTACTACTAGTAATATCAATAAATTCTGGATAAGTAGTAAAAATATCAATTAATTTATTACTTTCTTCAGCAAATTGAGTAATTTTTTTTATTTCTCTTGCTAATTGAAAAAGACCATTACTTCATTGATTAGCTAATCCTTCATCTATCATTTAACTTCACCACTATTCCAAATTCTTAATAAAATCAGTAATTAATTGTTCATGTTTTTTAGCATTCATTTCAGCACCAATAATTTTTTTAGCTGCTTCTAATGCTACTACTTTGATTTCTTCGTTAATCTTTGCTTCTGCCTCTTTACGAGCACGAACTAAATCACGATTTGATTGATTAGTAATACGCATACTCTCTTCTTGCGCTTTATCAATAATTTGTTTACGCTTATTGTAACCATCATTTTGTGCATTAGCAATAATTTCCTGAGCTTCAATTTTAGCAGCTTTTAATATTTGACTAGCTTCACCACGATCTTGATTAGCTAATGATTGCTTGCAAGCAGCATCATCAAGTTTTTCTTTAATTACTAAATGTCGCGAATGTAAAGCCTTACGAAACGGAGCATAAACTCATCTTCAAAGTACCATTAATAAAATTAATGTTGCAAAAATATGAGCAATAAAAACAGGAAGATTGGGAAATAATTGATTAACAATATCATCACCTGATACTAAATCATTGAAATTAAAATTCATAAAATCACCTACTTTTTAATATTTTGCTACAAATATTAAAATTAGAGAAACAACTAAACCATAAATAGCACCTGATTCGGCAATAGCTGCACCAATAACAAATTGTGTTCTAATTTTAGATTCTACTTCAGGATTACGAGCAACCGCTTCAACAGCTTTACCAGCAGCAAAACCTTGACCAATTCCACTTCCTGCACAAGAAATAGTTGAAATTCCAGCTCCAACAAACTTTAAATTCATCAATCCATTAGGATCAGCTGCTAAATGATTAAAAAAATGAAAGACATGTGTCATTACTGTTGTTAATAATTCCATAATAAATAAATTCTCCTTTTTGTATTTTATTTTTTTTCCATAATTGAACGTTCGGTATAAATTTCTTCTTCATGATTTATTGCTTGTTGTTTACGAAGTTTTTTTGGTAATTTAATAGTAAGTTCTCCCTTATGAGAACTTCCTTCTTCCATTTGTAACTTCCAATAAACAAGAGTTAAGGTGCCAAAAATTAAGGCTTGAATGCTTCCAGCAAATAAATCAAAATAAATATGTAAGAATGGTCCAATTACACCAATTAATAAATTCATCTGACCAATAATTGGGATATTACTTCAAATATTAGCAGTTACCCCATAAAGCATTGCCAAAATAATACTTCCACCTAAAATATTACCAAATAAACGAAAAGATAAAGAAATCAAAGGTGCAAATTGAGTAATTAATTCTAGAGGGTTAATAATAAATTTTTTAAAAAATAAAAGTTTCTGAAATTTAATAGCAATATAATATATTCCAATAAAAGTAACTAATGCCATTGATAAAGTAACCGTATACATTGATGACTGTGGTTCAAGACCAATAATCGATAATCAATTACCAATTAAAATATAACCCATTACATATAACAAATAAACTGTCAGGTTTTTATACTTTACACCAAGAACATCAACAACAATTTTTTCAAATGATTTAATTATTAATTCAACAACTAAAACAATACCTCTTGGATCTTCATCAGGCTTCATTCGTTTTACTTTATAATAATAAATATAACTAATAACACTGATAAAGACTGTTGTTATCAAAATTGTTACCAATTGTGGCATAATTTGTAAATAGTTCCAACTTTCCAATCCAGCTAAAGTTTCCATTTAAATTCCTTCTTTTAAGTTATTTTTTTGATATACACATAACGTTGCAGTAATAGTAGCAACCATCAATATTGACATTCCGGCAATTATAGTAAAAATATTAGCAAAATTAAAGAAAATATTCAAAACTATAATTGAACCATAAATTAACATTCTTAATAAGAATCCAAAATATGCTAAGGTTTGTTTTAAATGTATTCCGCTGGTTAATCATTTTGACGATAAATATAAAAAACATAACCCAATCATACTTCCTATAAAACCAATATTAAATCCAGTAATTAATAACCAATCGTTTGTATTAATTATAACAGTTATAATTAATCCTACATTAATTAATAATCAATAGCATAACATTGTAAAAAGTATTGAAAGAAAAAGGTTATTTCTAATTTTTTCCATTAAAATATTTATTTAGTTCCAAAAATTCGATCACCAGCATCACCCAATCCAGGTACAATATAACCATCATCATTTAATTCTTTATCCAACGCTGCTAAAAAAATCTTAACATCAGGATGATTATGATTAATTTTCTTAATAGCTACTGGTGCTCCTACAATGGAAACTAAAGTAATGTTTTTAAAACCTACTTTTTTTAATTCTTTAATAGCAGCATCAGCAGTACCACCAGTAGCAAGCATTGGATCTAAGATAAATACTAATGCATCACTTATATTTTTAATATTTTTAGGATATTTAAAAAAATATTTTTGTGGTTTTAAAGTTTCTTCATCACGATAAAGACCAACATGACTAATAATTGCATTAGGTACTACATACTCAAATCCATTTGTCATCCCTAATCCTGCTCTTAAAATCGGAGAAAGAATGATTGTCTTGGTTAATGTTTTACCAATAACTTTAGTAATGGGTGTTTCAACTTCAATTTCATCAAGAGGAATATCTTTAAATACTTCATAAGCCATTAACGTTGCAATTTCGCTTAAATTCTCTTTGAAATCTTTTTTTTGGGTTAAGTGATTTCTAATTCTTGTTAATTTATCTTGTATTAAAGGATGATTAACAATAAACAGATTTTTACTACTTTCCACTAAAAACACTCCTTTATCTTTAATGCGTATATTTTCAATAATTTAAAATATATACTAATATGAAATTTTACGCCTTTTAATTTATAAATCAATAAAATAACAATAAAAATAACGAAAAAAGATAAAAGATTTATTCAAAAATTATTTTTTTAATTGTTAATAACATTCTTATAGTTCAAAATTAACTAAATAAAAATATAATTTATAAATTTTATTTTAAAAACTTTGTTTTTATTTTAAAAAATTATAATCTAAAATATAAATTGGGATATTGTCAAAAATCCGAAATAAATTAAATCTATATAGTCTTATTATATTTTAGACAAGAAATAATTTGGATTTTTATGAAATTGTAACTTTATATTACTATTTTTTAAAATATATTTCAACTAAAATACTTATAATTAAATTTAGTAAGTGCTAAACTTATAAAGTAAAATTAAGGAGAATTTAAAAATGAAAATTAAAGCACTTAAAAAATTACAGTTAGTAACTGTATTATTATTTGTTTTAACTATTTTAATTGTGATTACTTTACTATTATTACTAGGTTTATTTCATGGAAAAGAAGTAGTAACTGTTAAAAACAATAATTTATTTAAAAATACAAAACCTTTAATATATGAATATAACGGTTTTACTTTATGAAGTAAATATAGTTGATATTACATATTAACCAATAATAATATTTGCCTTAAAAATTTTGGAAGTTGTTATATTATTCATAATTCTTATAGTTATTCTTTATTATGGTTAAAAATTGCAGTTATCTTTTCTACAATTGTAGTTCCAATTTTTGTGTCTATAATTTTGTCATTAACATTCTTTATTATTGGTTTAAAAAGAAAAATAAAAAATAATAATTTTTGAGATGCTATTGCAAATTGTGAAATAATAAGTAATTATTACATTCATTAAATTATGTTTCTAAATTTATCTTATTACATTTAAAAATAACCATTTTTATATAAATCAAAATATTATATGTTCTATTACCAAGCATTTCTTTTAAAACATGTCAAATATTAGTTTCAGTAAAACAACCTATATTTCACTTTGCACCTTGATTTTCAATGCCTTGTTTATTATTTTTAAAATACTGTTTCTTTAATTTTTTATGATTATCTAATTCTTTATATAAATATTTAATTAATTGTTCATATTGACCATTATTAATTAAATTTTTACAGTGATTATATTCGTTTAAATATTTTTCTTTATTTCCAGCCATTATTCCAAGATATAATGTTCTAATTAAATGAAATTTATCTAAAACAAATTGTGCACCTAAATAATCAGCAACTTCTTTAATTCATCCTGCACTATCTCCACAAATAATAATTTTGGCTTCTTCAATATTTTCGTAAAATTTTTGACAATGTTCTTTAACAAATTCAGCAGTTTTTTTAACTCCAATTTTGTTTTTGTTGGTCTAATAATTGCTTTTACTCTTTTATTTTGTATTTTGTGATTAATATTATCTGTATATGTTACTATTAATCGCATAGAGTGTTTTATACCTTTACGTTTAAAATTTCAAAATTTTCGATGACCATCATCAATTGCTACAAAAATAGGTTGATTTTTTTCTAGTTTTACTTTTTCTGGATTTGCTTCAACTATTTCGAAATTTTTAAAAACTCTATGAACAGTACTAACACTAATACCTGCTTTTTTACAAATAGCACAAATATCACGATATCTTTTCCCATCTGCAAAATTTTCAATAATAGTGTCTTCAATATCTTCACCAATTCTTTTATATTTAGGTAATTCTAATTCTTCATCTAGTAAACAAATACGAACTCATTTTTGTAATTTTTCATCAAAATATTCATAAATTCTTCTTTTATAAGTCACCATTCCATATAATGTTTTTCTTGTTCGATATTGATAATCAACAATTTTATATTTCTTTTTATCTCTTGTATTTTTTATTCTTCAATCTCATTTTTCTCATTTTTTTGTTATATGTTCTAAAACTAATTTATCAAATTTAGCATATTGTTCTCTAAAATTTCATTTATAATTAAAATTCATATTTAAATTCTCCTAATCTGTTTCTGTACCAATTATTAATTTTAAATTGCATAAATTTAAAGTGTTAAAATATGACAAATTATATTAATAATCTATTTTACTTGATTTTATCCACAATAATCCACATAATAATGTAATTATGAATAAAATAATGGTACTGCGAAAAAAAGTACTTTCATATTTACAATATAATAAACAAGTTATATATAATTAATAGTATAGGTATCACAAAATAAACACCTTTAATTTAGGCGTTATTTTGCGTTTAAAAGTATACTTGTAAAAATAGTGAAAAATAGTACAATTTAAAAGTAACATCAAGGAAAAAAGGAGTAATTTAATATAAAAATATGAATAAAAACAAATTTAAATAAAATAACATTAGCATTAGCACTAACTGGTGCAATAAGTGGAATAACTGGTTTAATAATTGGTTCACTAGCACATAATCAAACTAATGGTTATAAATCATATTTAGGACATGACTATACAGTCTACTGGGGGGGCTGGAACAACAATATGAGAAAGAAAAACTAATGATAAACACATAATAGATTTGTATTTTGATAAAGATAAACGTATTAATACAGATTTAAAATGAGATGGTCAATATCCAAAAGGATATTTTAATTGATAATTAAATTTCCAAATTAATGTATGAAATATTATCGTTATATTTATCAAATAAATTAATATTAGTTAAACTTATTTCTTGTTTATCGGTTATTAAAATTAAATCATAATTTCCGGCACCAAATATACCACTAATTTCAATCCGATTTAAGTTATTAATTGGATTTTCAATTTGTAATTCAAATTCATTATTATTATCAATTTGTAAAATTTCTTTATAAAATTCTAATTTAGAAAATAATTGAGATTTATTTGAACCATATAAGTTTAAAGCATTTTTAATTTTATTCTTATTAATAATTGCTCTTGTAAAATATTTACCATATTCTCCATTACCTAATGTTCAATCAGCAGGAATTAATGATGGAATATTATTACTTTCAATTTCATTTGTAATAGATAATCAGTTAAATTGATTATCATCTAGTTTAAATAATTCATTTTGACTAATATCATTATTTTTCAATTTAATATTATTGATATCTGAAAAATCAAAATATTCAGATTTTAATACAACTTTTGCATCTTTAAATTCTCAAACTTTATCTGGTGTAGAATGTATAGGATTTGATTTTATTTCAAAATAATAAGGTAATAATAGTTTAAAATCATCATTTAAACCTTTATTAATAGATAGTATTGAATAAATATATTTAGATAACATAATTACTATTTGTTTAAATATCTTAACTTGTGGCAAACTTATATAATTTGGATAATCTAATTCTCATTGTTTAAATAAATTAGTAATAACATCATCGGGCTTTTGATTTTCAAATTTAGCACGAAGTTTTGTAATATCAAAATTTTCATCACCTTGTTTAAAAGATATTCCATCAAAATTACGATTATAGGTATATGTATAAGTTAACATATCTAATAATACTTTTTGCAAACTATCAATTGGTGGTTTATCATTTATTTCTAGTTCAACATCATCAAAATTCTGTGATAATTCAATAACAATATTTCTGCTTGGATATGGTGGGTTTGGTTCTTGATGACTATATAATAAATATTGTTCATTCTTTTTCATTTCAAAATCAGCTAATTTTTTCGGTATTGGTGATGGTCCATCATATTTACCAATTTTAGCATTAGTTACTCTTGCATTATTAATAATTTCTTTTCTTGTTTCACTTCCACCACCAATAGCAATTAAATCTAAAACTGATTTTTCTTGTCCAATAAATTGTTTTGCTAAATTTCATGGTAATATTTGTTCACTAAATCATTGTTGTAATATTCTAACTTTTGGTTGAGTTTCAATAGGCATTGATAACAGTGGAAATGCTATCTTATCTTTAACAAATAATTTTGGGTATACTTCCATATTATCAACTTCACCAAGTACTTTTATATTGCCGAAAATCATGCTTCTAGGGGCTTTAATTTTTAAACAAGTAACTTTTGTATCCTTATCTAATGGTTTTTGTAATTTAATAATGATTGGATAACCATCTCTTGTTTTAAAGTCTTTAATTTTAATAATAGTTATACTTTTAGTACTTCTTGTTTTTGGATTTTGATAAGGTTGTGAATAATTATTAATAATATATAAGTTATCAATATTATTTTCAGTTAATGGTTCATTTATACTAACTGCATATAACTTAAATTGATTTAATAAATTTATTTCTTGGAATATTAAATTTTTAATATCAGTCATACTATATTCAATAGTATTATCATTAATATTAGTACTTGCTCTTTGATTTAATTGCATAGTAAAGTCTGATGTTTCAACAGCAATAGTTTTTAATACTTTATCAATATCAATAAAACCAATTTTAATAGTATTTTCTGAAAATCTTAAAGTATTATTTTCATTATTTTTAAATAAACGTTCAATTTCATAAATATAAATTGTTCTTTTTTTAAATTCATCGTATGCTCTATTAATATCTGGGTCACTAGTAGCACGCATCATATTAGTAAAATCATAAGGAATATTATCAATTAAATAATCATTTTCTACTTCTGCTTGATTAAGTTTAGTTTGCTTCTGTTTTTGTGGAAACTTCGTTTGTGGTTTGCTGTTGTCCATTGTTATCTCCTATTAATTGGTTATTTTCTGGATTAAATAATTTTAATTTAACAGTTAAGTTATTAATTTCTTGTTCATCATTAATATTAAAGGTTTTACTATTTAATAAATCTTTATCTACACGTACTAATATTTGAATAAATTTAAGAATATCAATATTAAATTATCATAATTTTTGTTCAATATAATTAATAGTTGAAATATTTACTGCTGTACTTTCTGGAATTGATTGTTGTGCAGATTTCTTTTGACTTGGTATATGAATACCACAACGTTTAAATATTTCATTAACATTTCAATCGTATATATCAGTTAAATTTTTACCTTTAAAATTACTATTTGTCATATTGATATTTTCGTTTTGTTCATTATTATCTCCACCACTTTTAAATATGTAGTTTTTAGTAACCAAAGTTCTTACTGCTTCTTCTAATGTTGATTGTACATTTCCATAAGTTTGACTAAATATAAATTTGGGTGAATTTAAAATTGTATCTAAAACAATTTGTTCATAAATAACATCTAATGCTTTAATTTTATCCATTACTTTATTACAATCTGCTAGTTCATTTGCTTTATTTCTCATAATTGCTATTGGAATATAATTAATATTTAATATTTGTTCTTGTTCTAAATTGGGATTATTAATGAATGATTTAAAATCTAATGGAAATTGTTTTTTATTATCACTAATACTATAAATTGCACGATTAATAGTTACTTGTTCATTATTTAATGTATAAATTTCAAATAATCTTACCATTTGTGCATTTTGCTCATAACTATCATAAAAAATAGTGCATTGAATTAATTTACTAGTAATATCATAAACTCTTTGTTGTATATCAACGACTTGAAAATATAAATCATCATTAGCAATAAAAATTAAATAACCACTAATTCCTAATTTACTTAATTTAAAAATAGAATTTCAATTTTTTCTATAAAATTCTTGTTGAATTAAATATTTCGTAATAACTTCATTATTAATATCTAATGGAGCATTATATAAATTAGCGTTATTTTCTGCTACAAAATCAGTGAAATAAGTTTCATGATTAAAATCATTAAAACCAAAATAACTTAAAATAGAAGCATGTGTACTTTTACCTTTTAAAAAAGTTAATTTAGTTTTTTCTTCATTATTAGTGCTTTTATCTTTTCTTAAAAATCTACCTAACATAATATTCACCACCTTTTTTTAAAATATTTGATTAATTTTAAATACAATTTTTATAATAATAAATATAATTAAACCAGCAATAGCTGATGATAATATAACTCCTATTAAACCTAAAATAATTTTTATAATTTTAAAAAACATAATCTTATTCCTGTAATTCTTCTAATTTTCATACATTACCTTTTAAATTACCTTTTCCAGTATAAATAGTAATCCATTTTGCATGTTGAACTGATAAAATTACTATATTAGCACTATCATTAAAGGTTTGTATTTGTACACCAGCAATTTTGTTATCCGTTATAATAAATTCTTGAATAGTATAAACTGGATTATATATACTTCAAGAATAATAAACTCTATAATGTTTATTCTCTTGAAAATCATAAGTAATTTGTCAATTATCTCATTTATTTTTTTCTCTTGTTCCTACTTCTTTTCAATTATTTATACTTGGAGTTGGAGTTGGTTGTTTTTCTAATATTTCATTAATGGCTTGTAATAATTTTTTATTTTGAGTTTTTAATAATTTATATTCATTATTTTCTAATAAATCTTTACAAAGGCTGAGTTATACTTGTAAGTGCAAGTAAATAAAATTGCAAAAAATTCTCATATAAAAATTTCATAATGCTAAATTTAGTTTAGAAAAAAGTAAGGAGTTTTTATATGAGTTATAAACATCTTGGCATAGATGAAAGGATTTATATTGAGAATCAATTGAAATTTAAATTTAAAATTAGTGAAATAGCTAAAAATCTTAATCGAAGTATTAGTACTATTATTCGAGAAATTAATAGAAATAAAGATAATAATCATTATTTTTCATTAATTGCACAAAATAAAGCTGAAAATCGAAAACAATCACATATTAGTTTTCATAAGTTTAAAAATAAGAATTTAGTAAAATATGTACAACAAAAATTACTATTAGGTTGATCACCTGAACAAATTTATGGCAGAATTAAAAATTTTCATAAAGAGTGAGTTATTAGTTTTAAAACAATTTATACTTGAATTTATTTTGGAATGCTTGATAAAGTTACTAGTAAAAATTTAAGAAGAAAAGGTAAAAAACGAAAATCTAAAGAAAATCGTGGCAAGTTTAATGGTAAATCAATTAAAGAACGAGATATAAATGTTAATGATCGTATAACACTTGGTCATTGAGAAGGAGATACTATAGTATCATCACGAGGTAAAAGCAAATCATGTTTAATAACTTTAGTTGAAAGAGTATCACGATTTACTTTAGCAATATTAGTTAAAAACAGAACTACTAAAGTTATTAATAAAAATGTTAGTTATTATTTATCAATTCTTCCTAAAAACATTGTTAAAACTATTACTTTTGATCGTGGCAAAGAATTTTCAAATTGACAACAACTTGAAAAAAATTTAGATATAAAAATTTATTTTGCCAATCCATATTCACCTTGACAAAGAGGTACTAATGAAAATACTAATGGTTTAATTAGAGAAAAATTTCCTAAAAAATTTATTTTTTCAAAAACTAATAAAAATGAAGTTCATAAATTTATATTGTCTTTAAACCAAAGACCAAGAAAAATACTAAATTATCTTTCACCAATCGAATATTTGGATAGAAAAATAATTTAGTTGCACTTACCTTTACAATTTAGCAAAGTAATGAATTTTCTTCATCATGTAATGCAATTTGATTTGTTTCAGTATTATATTTAAAATAATCATTTGAAAATTTTTTATCTTTTATTTTTTCTTTTAACTCATTAATACCACCAACAATAGTTTTATCATTAGTTTCTAAAGTAGGAATTTCTTTACCAATAGCATTCATATAAAAAGCAATTGGAAATAATTCTTTTGTATCTTCTAATTTTTTATCAATTTCTGATTTATTATAATAATTAGTTAAATTTGCACTAATGGTATTAGTTTCATCAATATTAATATTTGAACCAACAGTTAATTTATCTTGTTTTTTATCTAATAAATTATTAGTTTCTAGTTTTGTGTAATAATCACTTTCAGTATGTTCTTCTGCTATAAATTCAATTGGTGTATCTATTCCTTGATATTGATATATTTCTTCTATATTACCAATTAAATTAATTTTTCCACGTTCAGGATAAGAATTACCTCCACCACTAAATTTTTTATTTCTATTGTCATAGTAAATAGTTCCAATATTTAAAATATTTTTATTTGAGATTTGTTCTTTATAAGTCATGGAATCAACATTTAACAATTCAAATTCATTAAAAACATTATTTAAATAAATTTTAATTACTTTATAAAATTTCATAAAGTCATTTTCTGTTGAATATTGATAACTGATTTTAATAAAATATCATTTAAATGTTTCTATATTATTATTTTCAACTTTCTTTCATAAAGGACTAGTTTCAATATTAAATCAATTATTTTTAACATCATTAATATTTTCGTTTGCTTTAATTAATTCACTATTTAATTTGGTAATTTCATTTTCATTTGTAGTAATTCGTTTTTGCTGTTTAGCAGAAAAATCACAAGTCGGTGCATGTGTATAATCACCAATTTGTGGATTATTTTGTAATGCTTCGGGTGGTAATGTACCAATTTCATCAGGTCAATCTAAAATCATTGTTTCAGTTTCTTTATCATAATCTGTTGCAACATAACCTTTATTAATAAATTTACTAACAGGACCTCTATATATTTCATTTTCATTATCATCAACTAAATCATCATATAATTTAATTTGTTTTAATAATGTAAATTCTTTTTGTTCTTTAATTAATTCATCAACTTGATTTCTAGTATAAAATGCTTTTAAGTCAATTTTTTCAATATCTATTTCATTATCATTATAACTTGAAAATATTTGTTTTAATTCTGTTAATCTTGCTCATATTTTCATTCTACTAGGTGCTAAATCTCAAACATTAATTGTAGGAGTACTATTTGCACTAAATTGATTACCATTATTAAATTGAATAGTAGCATCAACATTAAATTCAATTGGTGTACGATTAAATACTCAATGTTCAACCATAACATAAACTATATCTCTTAATGTTGCTTTAATTAATTCATCTTTAAAACTATCGAAAGGAAATTTAGATAAAATAAAATCAAAATAAGCATTAATATCATTTTGAGCGCGAATAGCAAAAGTTATAAATCAATCATTAACATTAGGTCATGTATTTATATATTGTTGTGGAGTTTCTGTAATTTTTCCAGTTAATGGATATCAGTTATTATAATTTTCAAGACTGACATCAGTTCAAAGTTTATTAATCATAATTTATCATTCCTTAAAAAATGCTTTTTTATAATGCTTAGTTTTTGTTTTAGTTTTTCTATGTGATATATGGATAATTTCTTTTTATAACTTTTTTTTACCTTTTTCTACAACTTGACTATATGCAAATTTTTCTAAATGATGTAATAATCCTGTTCCAAATAAAGTATTAACTGAAAATTTTAAACCAACAGTTTTAAATGATTTATTAATATTTTCAATAGGATTATTAATAACATTTACTACTTTATGATAAGTTCTAATAGTTCTAAATATTTCTCTATATACTTTAAAACTATCTCTAATTACTTGTTACACCACTGGTGGAGTAAATGCTATTGCTTTTAATCATTTATTTTA
This sequence comes from Spiroplasma endosymbiont of Thecophora atra, assembly GCF_964019735.1. Taxonomy (NCBI): domain Bacteria; kingdom Bacillati; phylum Mycoplasmatota; class Mollicutes; order Entomoplasmatales; family Spiroplasmataceae; genus Spiroplasma; species Spiroplasma endosymbiont of Thecophora atra. Next base: position 1,407,736 of record NZ_OZ026464.1, read on the forward strand.
ATTAACTCCATAACCAATGTATCAACCACTATATCAACGATATCAATGGAATGGATGTATTTGAGTAACAAAAGTTTCTGCTTTAAGAATACTATCAACAACTGTAATTGGTTTATATTTAAGATTGCGATGATAAATAGTAATTGCACATTTATCTAATGATAAAGGTTGAATTTTACAACCCATAAATACTGGGGAATTTAATGGAATTAATTGTGCATGTTTAATTGCTTTTTTCTCTGCACTAGTAAATAAATCAGTTGCTTTTTCTTTTAATTTATTAATTTTTTCAAATGCTTGTTTTTCTAACTTTTCAAATTTTTCTTGTAATTTATATATACTTTCTCGTAATTTTTCAAAATATGGAGTATCTTTTCAAAATTTATTTAAACCTTTTTTTAAATAAAATCTAATATCAAAATACTTAAAAATTTTATTTGCATTTAAAACAATCTTATGAATTAAACTATTTTTAAAATTAAATTTAATAGCATTAGCACGAATTTTTTGTAAATCTAAAATTAAAGTTTTTCCATATCTATTTTCTGTATGTATTGTATGAACTAAATTTAATCAATCATGTTGGTTCATAGATAGTACTTTTTTTAAATCAGTATTATATTTTTTTAAAAAGTTATTTGCTTTTTCAATATCTTTGATTTTAAATTTAGGAGTTAATTGTGGACTTAATTTTATTAATGTATTTTGTAATAATAAATAATCTTTTAATTCTTGTGCTTCTAATTTTTGAAAATTATTTTTATATTGTCTTTCAGCAACATAACCCAAATTTTGGATTATTGTTTCACGATTAGGAGCAAAACTATAATTAAATAAATAACGTTTATTACCAATAATTTTATCTGTTAAAATTTCTTTTCCACTTACTTGACTAATAATTTCTTGTAAATTTTTTGCTTCTTTAATACCAACTTGTTCTAATGTTTTAGTTTTTTGTACTAACTTAATAAATTTAGTTGTACGATAACCACGACTAATTTTATTAAGTCCAGCAAATGCTGGTAATATATTAAAAAAAGTATTTAATGGTGTTACATTTCCTTTTAAATAATCATAAACTTGATTAATAGTAAAATCAGTTAAAAACTCTACACCAACAGCACTAATACTAGCAATTAAATCACTTGCACCTAATCCAAGTGCAAAACTTTCACTTAATCCACCAGTAAAAGGAGCAAGTGCTACTGCTATAACTTGTACACCAATCATTTCTAAAATTTCTCATCAAAAACTTTTATTTTCTTGTTGGTTACTTGTTCTAGTATGTTTTGGTTTATTTATGTTTAAAAGTATTGCTGTACTAGTTGTACCAATTGGCATGATATTAATTTCCTTTATTTAAGAGTTATTTTAATTGGATTTGTTGTTCCTTTATAATTTAAGTCATTAACATTTGCAGTAATAGTTATATATAAGTCACCTGCTTTTTGTTTTTGATTACTTACATTAGTTTTTCCTTGTGCATCACTAAAATATTTAATAGTTGGATTTGTTAAATTTGGATTTAATGATTTAAGTTCATTAGTACTTTTTATTTGTGTATTTAATTCACTATTATTGTTATTAACATTTGCAGTAATATCAGTTGTTAAACTTGTAATTTTAGTTTTTAAATCAGTTTTTTCTGTTTTAATAATTCCACATAACATTCAACGTGATGTTGTTTCATTATTAGAAATATATGGTATTGCTTCACCAGCAACTTTATATGCTCTTCCTGCTTTATCGTCTTTAATAAAATCTACATAAATAACTGTATTTTCTATCATGTATCTTTTCATTGCTCTTGGTGTTGCTAAAATAAAGGTCATTAATTGTTGTTCATTTTTATCATTAGTAAAAATCATATAGTCATCAAGAACGATTTCACATAATACACCTTTTACATATAAATTATTTCCATTTAAACGTAATTGTTGTGCCAACTGATTATCGGTAATTAAACCTTTATTATCTGCTAAATAAACTAAACTATCATAAAGACCATTAGTAATAAAAAATTTACTATTTACAATGTTTCTAAATTGAAACAAAGTATTTCAAGCAGATAACATTGATTTTAAATAGCCTACTGGTGTTGTATCTTCAATATCGATTTTAGTAGCAAATTTTGCAATTGCTTGTGTATCATCAATTGCCAATTTATCTGCTAAATCATTTGCAACTTCATATTGCATACTATCTAATAAATTTTGTCCATTATTTGCTTTTAAATCTACATCTGCAATAATTTCTCCTGCAAGATATTTTTTAGTTATTTTTTTACTAATTTTATCTGTATCAACATATGGTAATTCATATCTTTTACTTTTATCATCCCAAGCAATAATTTTTACTTCCAGTTTTTTTGGTTTTTTAACAATAAACTCAATATTTACTGAGTCAACAATTTCAGTAGGAAAAAAGTTTGCCCATGGACTATTTGAAATTTTAAAAAACTCTATAAATTCTGGTGCTTCTACTAATCTCTCTATATTGTCTAAATTTTGATTAAATGGTACTAACATTTTATTTCTTCCTTTCGTTTATAAATAATTTTTCTTTTTATAATTAATTAAAAAATTTTCTTTATCATTTGGTTTATTATTAATAATTATTTGTTTATTACCACCTGTATTAATTGTTTGTTTAAATACTGGTTGTTCTTTAATCATTTTTTTAATAGTTTCTTCAATTTTTGAATTTTCTATATTACTTGTTTTAAATTTTAAAAAATCATAAAATTCAGTTTTAACTTGATATTTTTTAAATATATTAATCATTTCTTTTTCTTTAATTTCTTGATTAAGTTTATTTAACTTATTTTCTGCTTCATTAACTTTATTTTCTATTTCTTGTGAAGAAGCATTATTTTCATTTAAAGGTTCAGTTGTTTGTTGAACATTATTTTCATTTTCTAACATTTACATCACCACTTTTTTATTTATTTTCTTTATTAATCTTTTCATTTAACTTTGCTAATTTTTTTTGATTTTTTATAATTTTGTTATTTGCTCTAACATGTTTTGGAGTTGTGATAAATCTTTTTAATAAAACAATAATTTCTCTGCAAATTAATGTTCCAACACTTGTTCCAATAATTATTAATTCATGTAAAAATTCTTTCATTTGAATATTTTCCTTTCAATTGTTTATTTTCCGATTTCATTTTTTAAAATAAATTCAATAATATTATCAATTTTTTTATTTAATTTATTACTTAATTCATGTTGTTTTGGAGTTGCAATATCTTCATATCTATTAACTAATTTATTTCTTAAATCTAATGCTTCATTTAATCTTTCATAACCAAATTTAAGCGTTTTTTCTTTTCCTTTTATAATTTTTAAATCTTTTTCCATATCTTTATTCATTAAATTCACCTTTATTAATTCTTTCAATCATTGATTGTGAATTACTTATAACTTCTACTAATACAGATAGTTTTTTTTCTAATTCTTCTATTTGCTCGTTATATGTTTTTATTTCATTATTATAATATTCAAGTAATTTTTCTTTATTCATAAATTATTCACCTCCTTTATAAATTCATGTGATTATAATCTCAATTTAATGAAGCATTATCATGATTTAATGGTACTTCGCTCATATTATCACTACCATATTGACTAGTTGTTTCACTATTAATTGTGAATCTATTATCATTTACTAATCTTGCAGTTTCATCATTAAATGATGTTTCTTGCATTTCTTCATTATGATGTGTAGTTTCCATAGGTAATAAATTATGAATAATTTCAGTAGCACCAGCAACAATTGTAGGTATTGCATAAGCATTATTAAAATCATTATTAATACCCATTGCTACACCACTTGATATTAAGCATCCACCAGTAGCCATATTACAAATCTTTCTTATTGTTTCAAATTTATTAGGTATTAATTCAGTTAATCCACTAATAAGATTTGAAATACCATAAGCATTTAAACTAATATATGTATCTCAATCCATTAATGACTGATTTTCTTGTTTATTTAATAGTAATCATGGAGGACCTTCTGTTGTAGTTGTAGTAGTTATTGGAGTTGGTGTTGTTGGAATAATAGGATTAATATTATTTTCTGTTCATTTACTATAATTTGCTAAACCAACTGTTCCTAAACCTAGTAATATTTTTTTACTACTATTAATTAATTTAGTTTTAGTATTTGGTCTTTGATTTAAATTTCATATATCTAAACCTAATTTTTTACCAAATAATAAACTATTAATTGAACCTAATAATGGATTACTTATTACTTGACCATAATAAGCGCTTGTACCTATCATTGCACAAATTAGACTTATTCCAGTTCTAATTAATTTAGTTAAAGTATAATTTGATTGTGTATTTTCATTTGGCATTATTTAACTTCTCCGTTCATATTCAATAATTTTTCTAAAACATAATGATTTTTATCAAATTCTTTAATAAGTCATTTTTTTGTTTCTGATGGATTTTTAGTAACAAGAATTAATCTTTATATCATATAAATTAATTCTTGTTTATCTGTTCTATCAAAAATTACTTTTAAAATTTCATCTAACATAATTTATTCTCCTTTGTTTGTTTTTATCAGTTCTCTTATAACTTCCAATAAGGAATCTACTACATAAGAATTTAATTCAAATTCATAATTTCTAATTTTAATTTTTTCCTTCTGCATTTATTTATTCTCCTTTAATTTGTTTTAAATCATTTAATAGTTCTATAAATTTATTCATGTATTCTGAATAATAATCAATCATTAAATAATTATCATTTCAATTAAACATTACACATGTGTCACTTGTACAAAATTCAACATTATCAATAAAAAATAATTTTTCATCTACATTTCATTTAATTAAAAATTCGCGTTTAGTCATGGTTATTCTCTTTCTATTTCTAATTTTTTAATTGTTACTTTAATTCAACCTTGATAAACATCATTATCACCAACTATTAATGCAACATTACTTTCGGGATCAGAAACAATTATGTGTTTTGATTTAACATTTGGGTATAATCTTAAAATAATTGCTCGAATATCATTACTTGTATGAATTGCTTTGGGAAATGGTGATAATATTTCAATTTCATCTTTATTTTCAAACAAAGTAGGCAATATAATCATTATTTATTTCTCCTTATTTTTAGTTAAATTATTAACTATTATTTCTAAACATTTCATACATCAATTTTTACTTAATCAGATTCTTTTATTACATTTTTATATTTATTCATTATTAAATTCACCATTAATTATTTTTTGTAATAAAATATCAAGTACTAAATCTATTTCTGTACCATTATAGAATTTTTGTTGTTTTTTAATATAATTAATTATTTTTTCTTTATATTCATTAATATAATTTTCTTTTCTTTTTTTCATTAATAGCATCTACTATATCTTGACAAAAATAACAATATAAACGCATGTTATTATTTGGGTTTGGTTTTTTATTAGTTAAAGTTTTACATCCTTTTCCTATATTATCTACATAATCACATCTAGTCATTATTTATTACTTTCATTAATTTTATGTTTTTCAATGATTTCATTATGTTTTTTTAGTTCTTCTTTATAACTATCACTTTCAATTATTTTTAATGCTTTTTTTATTTTTTTCATGTATTCATTACTATTCATTATTTATTCCTTTCATTTTTTAAATCATTTAACATTAATTGAACAAAATGCACGATTTTTAGGGATGTTTAAAGTATTAAAAATTTGACCAGTTACAATAATTTCATCGTTTTTGTTTAATAAAATACATCGTTTATAAAATTTTGGGTTATTAAAAATTAAAGTAACATAGTTTAATCCATTTCACTGACCTCGAACACTATAATATAATTCTTTATTACCTTTTTCGTAATATTTTGCTTCAATAGTATTACTTAGTTTTACTGTTAATTTGACATAATTTGTTTTATCTTTCATGTTTATAATTTCCTTAAATAATTATCAAAAATTAATATTTTTTTATGATTTTTTAAATAATAGTACGCATAATTAGACTATCTACGAGAGTTTTATTAAGTTTTAACTTTAGAATTAAATTTTTATTTGACCTTTATCATATTTTCTTAAGCAAGAACCACATAAATCTACATCTCCACCAAATTTATCGTGTAAATGTGAAATATTATATAATGCATTCTTACCATCAAATACACAATAAAAACCAGGTGCCATTCTATCAGCTTGTGTTCTTTCCATTAATTCTTCAATAATATATAATCTAGACATTTTTTATTTCCTCCTAAAGTTTTTATAAATTTAATCTTTGTTCTTTGTTATCCAATTATGAATCTAAGGGTTAAAGTGATGCGCCCAAATAATATTGAATATGTTTATAAGCATCTTGTTCATGTTTTGTAAATTTTATATTTCCTTTATAATCTTCTATTTTACTTTTATTTTTTGGATGATTTTCGAAATAATCTCAGTTAAAAACATCTTGTACTAATACCATTAATGCACCAATAATTTTAGGAGTTGCTAATGGATTAGTTAATAATTGCTTTGAACTTAAAAAGAAATTTTCTACAATAACTAATATTTTTTTATTATCAAAATGATGTTTAATTGTTAAAAAGTATTCTTTATACAAATTTTTACTTTCTAAAACTGTTTTAGTTTTAAATGTTTCATTAAAAACAATATTATTAGTTTCATTTGAATATATAACAATTCCGTTATTACCAATACCAGCAGGGTCAATACCGATAATTAACTCATATTGCATTAATTAAGTTAACCTCTAATAACTGTTTTAATAATTTCTAAATCACAATTACATCAACAATATTTACATTCTTCAATAAATTCTTTATGACCACAAACTAAATTATCTTTTTTTAAATCATCAATCAGTTGAATTAGTCCTATTTTAAATTCAATATTATCACTGTCCGTTATGCAAATTGTTCCTCTTTTACTTAAGTATTCTTTATCCATATTTATACCTCCTACTTAACCTAATATTTAAAATACAGTCATAACAAATTGCTTTACTATTTTTATCTCTTAAAAAATATTTTCTTATTTTTATATCATTAGTATTAAAGAATAAATAATCTAATTTATTTTGTTTACATGTTCAACAAAAATACTTTTTCATTATGAGTTGAAGTTTCCTTATAAGAAGTAATTATATAATTAATTGGTAAATCATCATGTTTATATGGATTATTTATTTTAAAACCTTTTCTGTTTTCTTCTCACGTAATGTTATATTTAAAACAAGGATTAGTAATGTTTGTTTTGTTATCTGTTATTTCACACATAAATCAACTATTATGCTGTTCATAAAATATTAATGGTTCAAGTTTTATATCATTAAGATAATATTCTTTTGGAGCGATTGGTTTATTAACAGTTATTTTTTGGTCTTTAATATATGGTTCTAATAATTTTATTAATTCATTACCACTTAATTCTCTTTTAATATTTTCTAAATTAAAAACTCAATATGTATATTTATCATCAGCAATAAAACTATTATTTTTAACCATTCATTTTGGACATTGTAATTTTTATTCACCATAATCAATAAGAATAGATTGTAGTCTATCTTTAACAATTTGTTCTTTTTTAAATTCTATTTGCATAATAATCCCTTCCTAATATGTTCTGTTGCTTCTAGCATAAAGAACATATATTTTGATTTTTAGATTATTAATAATACTACTATTAGTTTTATTTATTCCAGAAATTCTGGGCTCAAAAATAAATTTTTCAAAAAAAATAAAAAATAAAACCAACACTTGCTCACTTGGTAGTGGCAAGGTTGGTTAAATAAAGAATAATAGTATGTTCCCCCACGGGTCTATATATACTAGTTTCCAATTCGCTCCCACCCCAAGAATTACCATTACTGGTTAGTATATTTTATTAGGTATCACTCCACTTTTTATTTATCCATGCAAGTCCACATGCTAGCTACTATTTTTAACAACTGTGTTGTAGTTCACTTTTTTAGTTCCTTAACACGTGTTGATAATAGTATTAAAGAGATTTATTAAAAATTTTAAAATTTTACAATTACAAAAAAAAGACAAGATTATTTCTTGTCTTTTTCCTTAATAACTTTGAGAATAATTTTTATTTTTTTAAATGTATATTTTTTAAAATACGTCGAATATAAATTTAAATTTAAGGGTTAAAGAGAGTAATTTTGTCTAATTTTCATTATTTTTCAAATAATTCATTTTTGGAAATAAGTTACTAATATGATAATTAATTATTTCGTAACTTTGACAACCGCCCTTATAAATTTAATAAATTTCTTTTATTAATATAGAAAATTATATATTTACAATAAACTATTAATAGTAATTTTTGTCTTATTTTTATCAAAAAAATCTTATGTTAAAATTAAAATATAAAACTTCATACAAGTTTTTAAACTATTATTTTAATTTTAAAATAAATAGTTTTTTATTTTGAAAGGAGAAAAAATGAAAAAAATTCAAAAATACTTTACATATACAGGCGGAATATTAGGTGGTAGTACAGCACTAAGTGACATAAGTTATTTTTATTATGATTTAATTTCAAAAAATAAGGAAGCTTTCCATGATCCAGAAGCAGGAATGGCACTCTTTTGACTAATGGTTGGTATAACAGGTTCAACTTTTATTGGAGCATTTTTAGGCTCTAAACTAGGGTATGGAATTAGCACTTCCATTTCAAATATTTATGATAAATGTTTTCCAACAAATATTTCTGATATTAATGTTGAAAGTAATAACGAACAACAAATATCTGAAAGAACTCCATTATTAAGAAACAACGATATAACAAGTATTAATAGTGAACAATTACCAATAATTAATGAAAATCATTGTCAATTAACTTTTTCATAAACTTAATAAAAATAAATGTTGGTAACTTACTAACATTTTTTATTTATGATTAAATAACAATAAAAAAAGTTACTGTTTAACACCCATTTTTTTCATTTCTTCATATAACTTATTATTATTTCTATTATTTCATGTACCAAATTGATGATTAAAAGAAGTAAGCAAAGGATAAGAAAACCCAAGTTCTACTAATTTTTTAATACATTTAAAATAATCTTCTTTTAATGGTAAAACAACTTCAGCAACTTTCTGTTTTCATGGTTGTTTATATTGAATACCACTATAAATATCATTTAATTCAGGAACAATAAAAACATAAATTCCACCAACACCAACTTCCATAAAATTATGTTTATTTGGATGAGGATATTCAAAAATTTTAATATGTAAAACCAAATGTTCTAATAAATTACAATAAACTAATCGATCAGCATATTGATAGGCAAATGGTGACTTTTGAGCTCATTTGGGAGTAGATAATAAAATTGCTTTATCTTCATCAATATGATGAATATATAAACCTTCTTTTCCCCTTGTTATTCCTTGTGATTTCTTAGACATTGTTGCATCTGAAAAATAATTTTTTGAAATACATCCATATTTATTTTTTAAAAAATTACAAACATTTTCATAATTCATTGTTAATAACTTTTCTACTTCTGACATGCTTACCCCATACTATACTACTTTATTTTTATGATAATAATGAAAATTAAGTTATCTTTTTTATTACCCAAAATAATATAAATTAATCTTTAGCAAAGGCTAAGAAAAAACTAAAACTACCATGTAATAAAAAATGATAATCATCTTCAATAGCATTAACATTAATATGAACATCATCAAATGTTTTAATAGATTCTGATAAAGTATGACCTTCTACATTAACAACATAGTCACTATCTTGTTTTGCTGTTGGAACAATAGCGTTAATTTTACTTTCAATTAATGATAAACAACGTAAAGCAATTGCTTCACCAAAAGTAGTGGTATTAATTTTAATTTTTTCTTCTTGCTTATCAATATTAATATTACTAATGTCTTTAGCCTTTGGTACTAATTTTACACAAGCATTAAAACTACCTTTTAAAATATTACTATTATTTGAAGCAGATACATTAACAGTAAGTGATTCAAATTTATTAATTTTAGCATACATATCATTATGATTAAGAATTGTTATTTTATAATCAGTACCATTTTCTGGCTTTTTTCCTTCTGGAACTAATTTACTAATTTCAGTTTGTACTTTAGTTTTAAATTTAATTAAAGCTATATTATAAATATCTTTATTTAATTCAACAGGAGCATTAGTAACTTCCATATTAATATTACTAATATCAACATATTTTTGATTTGCATCATTTACCTTATCACATGCAATAAGTAGTAAAGAAATAATGCTCGTTAAAAACATCGCTTTAAATACTTTTAATATTTTTCTCATAGTTTTTCACCTATTATTCTCTCGAAAAAACTAATCTTCTTAGTTTTAACTTTATATTTCTTAATTATTTTTGATTATTAACTTATTATTATTTTGTTTTCTTGAATATTTTTTATAACTATTTGTTCCAATAAAAATATAGTAAATTAAAATATTAATAGAACCTATTAATACTGATACTAAACCAAAATATAACAATAGGCTAACTTTAAAAGAAGAAAAAGAAAAAATAATTCCTAAAGTAATTAAAAAAAAGCCAGTAAATTGAATAAATTTTCAAATATTAAATTTAAAGTGTTTTTTTGACATAATTTTGCTCCTAATAATATATTTTGTATAATTATATCATTTTCACAAAAAAAGCAAAATTTTTAATTATTAAATAATAATTGTTATAAACTAATAACATGAACAACAAAACTAATTGCTTCTTCATATTTATTAAAAAGAAAAAATAAACGTTTATTTTGAAAATTAATTTCAATACCAATATATTTTTGTTTATTTTTTATATAATTATTTTTTTCTCAAAAAAATGTAATACTTTTAAAATCAACTAATGGTATTATTTGTAGTTCAAAAGAATCAATAAAATAAAGATTATTTTGTGAAATTAACAAGTCTATTTGATTTAAAGGTATAAAATCTGATGATTTGATAAGATTAACGTCTTTAATTTTATAACGTAAAAATAATTTTTTGGCAGCACTATATTCAGTTTTTAGCAAAATATTTTGGCCAGAAATCTTATTAAGTTCTTCATACTTTCCCAAAATGACTTTGTCACTATAATAAATATCTTCTTTAATTTTTTCTATTGAGACTGGTAATTCTTTAGTATTTATTTTTTTTAATTTTAAGCATTTATATAAAGTATTTATATCTTTAGTAATTTTTAATATTTTCTTTTGTTTATTTTTTTAATTAATAAAATTAGTGCAATTAATAAAATCAATATTGTTGTGCACGCAATAATAATTAAAATTATTCATCAATTCATAGTATTATCTCCTTTTTTAATACTGTTATCTAATTATTATCTAATAATTTTATCATTAAAACTATTAAAAATAGTTGATGGTTTATTTGTTAAAATCTCACCTGCTACTCTATACCTTAAATTAGGCAAGTTTATATTATGATAATCGTTAATTGGTTGTTCATTACTTAAATTACAACTTGTAGCTACTAAAGGTCCTGTTAATTTAATTAATTTTTGAATAAAATGTGAAGCACTAACTCTAATTGCTATTGTCTTTTTATTTATTCAATATGATGTGTTTAAACTAGGTTGTTTTAAAACTATAACAGTAACTTTACCAGCACTAAAATTATTTATTAAAAATGACTGTAATTGATCGCTAATTATACCAATGCTTTTAGCTTGCTCTCAACTAGCAACTAAAATTGGCAGTTCTTTACTATAATCACGTTTTTTAATTTGATAAATTTTATTAATAGCTTTGTCATCATCAAATTTACAAACAAGACCATAAATTGTATCTGTTGGTAAAGCAACCACTTCGCCATTAGCAATGATTTGGCTAATTTCTTTAATTTGATTTTGCTGTAAAGTTATCATGAAAACACCACTATAAATTTTAACTAAATTATACACCTATTATTTTAAATATAATAGTTGTTTCAAAATAATGAATAAAAAACTTATAAATAATATTTGTAATTTAAAATAAACCTTAAAATTACTAATTAAGGATTGGAAAATCATTAATTAATGGTTTAATAAACATCTTAATTTAATATAGATTAATATTTATATTAGATTTTTATTAAATTAAATATAGAAGGAGAATCAAAAAATATGCCCAAAAGAAAAATAGGAATACAACATACTAATGAAGAAATTGAAAAAATAAGAAAAGAAATTGAAGATAATGATAATAAACCATTTATAATAAAAACAATTTGTATTCAAAATATCATTGAAAAAACAATTGATAAAAAATTTAATAATAATGATTTTACAAAAATGATTTTTCCCAATAAAGAATTAGATAGTACTATAAAAAAAGAAATTATAAAATTAGAAACTCAATTTAAAGATGCAGAAATAGATTATATTAAATTTAATTCTTATTTACCAAAAATATAATGAAAGTTAAGATTTATCTTTCTGATGATTATTTAACTAAATGATCATTATTAAATTTATTAAAAATAAATGATTTCATATTTGTTTTTTATTTATACTATTAATTTTATATAAAAAACATCTTTAAACTTATCCTCAAAGATGTTTTTTATATAAAAATGTAAGGGAAATTAACATTAAATTGTCATGATTGATTGTATTATTTTATATATATGACTAATACTTTTAATATTAGTATTAATCATTTTCTTAAATAAAGAAATTCACAAATTGATTCAATTATAATTTTGAGTATTGTTTTTATTAGTAAATAAAATGAATTTTAAATTTGTTTTGAAATATCAAAGGGTTTTTTATATATAAAAGGATAATAGGAAACTCGTAATTAGGAATAGGTAGTAATTGATTTATTAATAATATTTTTTCATAAATATGATTTTTAATTATAGAACATTCATCAATATCTAAAAATTCTAAATTTAAATTATATTTTTTGATAAATGTTTTTTGAAATGCTCACAAAATAGATTTAATACTATAAAATTTTTCTTGGATATAAAAATTAAATACCACAATTGAATATTGAATTCTTTTTAACATTACTCGTTTTATTTTTTCATTAATATTTTTTTCTAATTCATAATTTCATGAATTTTCATTAATATTAATAACAGAAATATTCTTATATTTATCTAAATTATAATTACTATAGATATTTACCTTTTCAATTAATATACAAGGTTTTTGATTTAGTAAATGAAGTTTAAAATTATTACTTAAGTTATTTTTTAGGGAAATAATTAAAATATTAGGGAAATTTACTTTTATAAATAAAGTTATTTGAATTTTATTAGCATAGGAGTCATCAATTAAGAATATATATAAGGGAATGTTTCAGTTCTCGTTTGCTATAAAACTTTTATGAAAAGTAATTATTAAAAATTTATTTTGTAAAAGATTAAGATTGGAAAAATAATTATTTTTTAATTGCGAATTTATAATAAAAAGGAGTTGTTGCCCTCATTGGTAGTCACTTTCTATTTTAAAAGTATCATCCAAGGCAAAACCAATATCACTATAATAATTAAATTGTAATTTAAATCAATTATCACTAAGAAAACTATTCAAATTACTTTTAAAAGTATTTGAATATAAAGACACCTGATATTCATAAGTAATAAAAGAAAATATTTTTTGAGTAATGTTACTAATTTCTGAAGTTATATTTGGAAATAATTGACTGTCAACTTTAATATTAAGTAAACAAATGAAATTAAAATAATTGGTTTCAAACTTATCAAACTCAATAGCAAACTCTTTAGCAATTATTAATCTAAAATGTTCGACTTCTCTTTTTATACTTAAGTTTAAATTAAATTCAATTTGTTCATCTTTTTCAAGAAAAAAATTAAACTTAATTTTTCGTACATGAATTGTTAAAAATCATATTAGTTGATCATCATAATATTTTTTATAACCGATATTGATCATTATAATTTCTATTTTTTTGTATATATAGGTTAGGACTTTATCATTAGTTAAGAGATTTTTTTTATCTTTACTAATAAGTTTTATAATAATAATAATAGCGGTTATAAATCTTAAATGTCATTCATAACCATCTAATTGAAACCCTTTATTATGTTCAAATTTTAATTTTAATCTTAAATTTTGTTCAAAGAAAAAGTTATTCAAGTAAATAATGTCTTTTTTTAAATTATACTTATTTGTGTTACTTATATTGATAAGTCACTCACTACTTAAATATTTTTTTTGTCATACACATATTAAGAACAAATTACTCATTCTAACAAAAGGATATTCATTGGATATGTGGATAAACTGTGTAAGCAAAGTATTTATTGCTACTATTTCATTGTCACCATTAATTACAAAATAATCTTGCTTTCTGGAAATATTGCAATTACTAATTTTTATTAACATTGTATTAATAAAAGTAATATTTCTTTGTAAAGTTCGAAATGTAACATTAAATTTTTCCATTAAAAATGCTATATTAACCGAACAAGAATACTGAAAATATTTTAATATTTCAATGATACGCCACATTAAAACTGCCCCCGTTATCCTAATTGAAAGATTAAATGAGATTTTCCTTTTCAAAAAATAAAATAGTCACCTTTTGAGTGACAAAATTATTGTTCTTAAATTGTTTTTATATGTTATAATGTTTGCCAAATAAATAGCATTCTTCATTTATTATTAATATCTTTAATAAATTTGTAATTATATTGTGGTAAATACTTTTTAATAAGAATAGTTAGTGCTTCTTTTTGATCAAAACCAAATTCAAATGCTAATAAAAAAGATTTTTCTAAAACTGCATGACATTGTTGAAAAATTACTTCATAAAAATATAATCCTTTATGATCAGCAAATAAAGCTAATTTTGGTTCATATTGTAAATTATGTTTTGAAAAAGTATTCGCTGTCTCATCAATATATGGCGGATTTGAAATAATAATATTAAATTTATGATTTTTAAGATTTGTAAATATATCGCTTTCAACAAAATTAATATTTTTTAGGTTAAAATTATCATTATTAATCTTAGCAATAGTTAATGCATCTTTGCTAATATCACTTGCTACTATATTTCAATTAGGTTTCTTTAACGCTAAACTAATAGCAATAGCACCACTACCTGTTCCTAAATCTAATACTTTTAAATTATCATTATTAAAAATGTTTTGTGCATAGACAAAAACATTTTTAACTAGTTCTTCAGTTTCATTACGAGGAATTAATACTCTATTATCAACAACAAACTTATGATCAAGAAATCATTGATAACCAATAATATATTGTAAAGGATAGCCAGCAACAAATTTTTTAACTAATTGTAAATATGATTCTAAAAAATCTATTGCTATTGTTTGACTAAGATTTGCATATAATCAAGATAAATCTTTATTAATAAACTTTAATAAAATTATCTTATTAATTTGTTCATTTTTTTTATTAATTTTTTTTGCTAATAAAAGATAATCTCTATAAGTCATTAATTTATACTCCAAAAATAAATATTTTATTGAAAATTAACAGATGAATTATTATTTCTTGAAGTTTTTTTTATTAAATTATTAACAACGAGAATTAAAACAATAATACTAAAAATAAATAAAAAACTAATTGTTAATAAACAAATAATTGGAAAAAGAATAATGTAACTACAAATACTAATAATAAAACCAAAATTATTAATATTATTACCATTAATATTTCGTAAAAATTCTAAATTTTTTCATAATAAATAATGAAAAATTAAACTAGATGCACTAGCAAATCATAATGTTAAAACTAAAAATAAAATGTGAATAATACCACTACTAAAAGTTAATGTAATAAATGTTCCTAATGTCGCATATAAAAAAATAACTGATATTAAAAACAAAATTTTTGTTCTAGAGTCTAAAATCTTAAAATCCATAATAATTTCTTCCTTTTTTACTTTAATACTGTAATATTTTCATCAATATTTTCTAATTTTTCTTTTTGTTCACTACTAATTAAAGCAATAATAATTTCATCAATATTACCTTCCATAATACGATCTAACTTTAATAAAGATAATCCAATTCGATGATCGGTTACTCTATTTTGTGGATAATTGTATGTTCTAATTTTTTCTGAACGATCACCGCTACCAACAGCTGTTTTTCTTAAATTACCAATTCTTCCCTGTTCTTCTTCAACTTTTTTTTCATAAAGTTTAGCTCTTAATACCCGCATTGCTTTATCTTTATTATCATGTTGACTTCGTCCGTCCTGTGAAGTTACAACAACACCCGTTGGAATATGAGTAATTCTAATTGCTGAATCGGTAGTATTAACATGTTGACCACCAGCACCACTAGAACGATAAGTATCAATTCTTAAATCAGAATTATTTATTTTAATTTCAACTTCATTAACTTCTGGCAATACAGCAACTGTTGCAATTGAAGTATGAACTCGTCCTTGTGATTCGGTTTTTGGAACTCTCTGAACACGATGTCCACCAGCTTCAAACTTTAATTTAGCAAATACATGTTTACCTTTAACCATAAAAGCAATATAACTAAATCCACCATTTATTGCTTCCTTTGCCTCAATAGTTTCAATTTTTCATCGTTGAATTTCACAATACTTACTATACATACGATATAAATCACCAGCAAAAATATTTGCTTCATCACCACCAACAGCTCCTCTGATTTCAATAATAACATTTTTATCATCATTTATATCTTTAGGAATTAGTGTTAGTTTTAATTCATTTTCTGCTTTTTCTAATTCTATTTCATTTGCTTTAATATCTATTTTAAGCATTTCACAAAGTTCTTGATCCTGTTCGGTTGCTAATGCCTTTTTTGCTTCAATAATTTCTTTGTTAATTTTTTCATATTTTCAATATTGTTCAATAATTGGTTCTAATCTACTATGTTCTTTTGTTAATTCAGTGTATTTATCACGAGGAATTAATTCGGGATTTTCTAACTGCTTTTCAATTTCACTATATTTTTTAGTAAGTTGCATTAACTGTTCTAATGTTTTTTCATTCATAATATCACACCTGATTTATCTATTCTGATTATTTGTTAAGACACGATGATGACTACGACATCGAGCTTCATATTGTTCTTGCGCACCAATTAAAATAATTTCATCATCATATCTAGCTTCTCGGCCATTAATAATACGTTGTGTCCTTGTTGCTGCTTTACCACATTTTACACAAACAGCATCTAATTTAGTTACAAATTCTGCTAAGGCTAATAATTCTTTAGTAACAGGAAATGGTTCACCACGAAAATCTTGATCTAAACCCGCAACAATAACTTGCTTATTTTGATTTGCTAATGTTTTAATCACTTCAATAATTGATAGTTTAAAAAATTGTACTTCATCAATTGCAACTGCTTCTATTTCTTTATCTACATGTTTTAATATTTGCATTGGATCATCAATTACTATCGCTGTGATAGATACTCCTTTATGACTTACTACTTTTTTAGCATCATAACGAATATCAACCTTGGGTTTAAAAACTAGCACTTTGCGTTTAGCATACTGTAAACGATTTATACGTCGCATAAACTCTTCTGTTTTTCCAGCAAACATACAACCAGTAATTACTTCAATTCATCCCTCATTATAACGACTATACATTTATATCCAACTCCATCTCTAATTTTAATTGTTTGTTAATTCTGGTGATTTACTAGCAACTTTATCTAAACTATCAATCAATTTTTCAACTTCATTAATATTTTGTAAATATGCACCAGCTGCTGTCTGATGACCACCACCACCAAACTTGGCAATAGTATCATTAATTATTCATCTTGCACTACGAACACTAACTTTGATTTTACTATTCATTTGATCATAAGCAGCAATTAATCAAATTTTAATACCATCAATATTTGACATTACATTAACTTGGCTAGTTAAATCTTCTCTAGTTAAAACAACTTCACCTTTAATATTTAATATTTTATTTTGACTAATAATTTTTGTTTGTAAGTCAGTAATTATTTTATCGTTAAATATTATATAAGCAACACCATTATCAGTAATTTTAAAATTTGATAATATATATCCTTTCAATCTTGCGATTTTTAAATTTTGAATATATAAATTTTGATATAAGTCTAATAAATTAAAATTTTGTTTAACTAAAAAACTAGCAATCTGAAAAGTTTCTTCATTAACAGAGCGATACAAAAATCTACCAGAATCAGTAACTAAACCAAGAAATAAATTTCTAGCTGCTAAAGCAGAAACTTTTAAATTCAATACTTGTGCTCATTTTGCCACTACTTGGCAAGCAGCAGAAGCCTTTTCTTCAATTAAATCAATATCAGCATATTTATCAACAATTGGATGATGATCAATTTTAATTATTTTTTTTCCTTCTTCTCAAAATTCGCCACTAATTCGTTCGCGATTGGCTGTATCAGTGACTATTACTAGTGCATTTTCATAATCTTCTTTTTTAACAAAAGTTGGTTGTGGAAATAATAATGCCATATGTTCATTTGTTTCACCTGGAACAAGTACTTTTTTATTTTCAAAATTATCTTCAATAATTTTTTTTAATCCTCATTGTGAACCCAAAGCATCTCCATCAGGATTAATATGACGATGAATAATAATTGGATTACTGATTTTTATTAATTCATAAATTGCTTGTGCTTCTTTTTTAAACTTATTCATATTATATATCCTTTCTATCATGTACCAATTAATTGCTTTGTTTCATCATCAAAAACAAAAATTGAATTTTTAGTAATACTAATTCAACCAACGGTTCCCACTTCTAAATTATCATTATTATTAGTTAAAACTTCAAATTGTTCTGATTTAGTAGTTTCAACCAATAAATATGCTTTTTTATCATCAACTTTAGTAATATTTTTAATAACACCATTAATAATAATTGAATTTTTTAAAAAAGTAAATCGTGGTTTCTTTGCACTAAACAAAATGGCATTTGATTTAAAAGCAATAGTAGAAGCGGTTTTAGCACCAAACTTACCTAAATTTACATTATAAAAATATAAATTATGAGCATTTCATTCTCCCTTTGCGATATTAATATGCTGTTCATTTATTTCTTTTAATAAATTTAAAGATAATGGTTTATCAGTAATTTCACTAACATTTCCTTGTTGAATAATTATTTCATTTTCAATAACAGTAACATTAGTTGCTAATAAATTAATATCAACTTGATTATTAGTTGTAAAAATAATAATTATTTTCAAAAATTTTTGTAATTTTTTAATTCAATTTGCTAATTGTTCTTTATTATCAACATTTAAAAGTTCAAATGGGTTATGTAAAATTAAAATTTTAGTAGGCACAATTAATTGTTGAATGATTTTTATTATTTGTCGCTCTACTATTGTTAATTGTGTTAAACGTAGTGACAATAAATGACTTAGATCTAAATGTTTAAATATCATAACAATATTTTCACTAATTAAATCACGGACATCAATTAACTGTGAATATAAAGTTTGTAATTGTTGTTGATATGTTTCTTTATCTTGTAACTGTGGATTTTTTAAAATTTTATCATGATAGATTTTAATTTCATCTTTAATATTTTTTAAAAGTAAATGCATTTCATCTGGTAAAAGTTGCATTGCCACAAAATCTTGTTTCATATTAAATTTAATTCTTTGTACTTCTGCTAAGTCAATTCACTGGTCTAAAATTTGATCAATTTGACTACGAGTACATTTAATTTGTTGATATGAAACTAAATGATTAAGTTCACTATTAAAATTTTGATTATGATTGTTACAAGTTTTTAATGTAGTTCTAATTTCACTTCTAGTAGTACTAATCTCTCTATTTAAATAATTATTTATTTCTTTAATAACAAAACTAATTTCTCGTAGTTGAAACTCTCATTTTCTTTCTTTTGGTGGATTACATCCACAAAAACATGGTCCCACTAAACTTTCCAAACTAGAAATACGATCTTGCAAAGATTGTAAAAATAATAAGTTATTATTTGCAATAATATTTTTTTCTTCGGCAGTGAATTTTTTAATTAGAATATCTGTTAATTTTTCACTTCCAGCAAAATTAAATTTCTCTTGAGCAAAGTTTTTATGAAAATGATTAATTTGATATTGATATTCTTTAATAAAATTATTACGAGTGCTTTGTGTCTCATTAATAAAATTTTTAATAATATTAATTAATTTTTCTTTAAAATAACCACTGTCTAAATTTAAACCTGTATTTTTTAAGTTTTCAATATCAGTCTTAATTTTTTGATTAATATTACTTATTTCTTGTAAAAAAGGTTTATTAGTAACTGCTGTTCTTGCTAAGTTACGTTGAATACTAAATAATTTATTTCAACTCTGTAAATGCATACTAACATAAGCCATTTTTCGTTCAAAAGCAATACTATTATAAGTAACATCAATATCATCAATTAAAATTTTACCCTCCATAATAGCAGAAGAACCTGCTAGAGCATTAATTAATTTTTCAATATTATCTTCATCATTACTAAAAATTGCCAAGCAACTAGGATATTTTCCTTCAAAACTTCAATCTTTTACGGCTTTTTCAACGGATAAATTAATAATACTAAAATTAAAGTTACTAGTTTGCTCAGTATTATATCTAATACCTTTACTTATTACCAATTTATTAAAATCAGATGATTTTTCCATAAAACCATTCCCTACCTTAAAGTTTTTTATTTCATATACTATTAAAATTATATTCTATATTTATTGGGTTGTATACATACAATATTTTAACTTAATTAATGTTAAATATGTCTGTAAATAATTTTATTTTTAGAGTATAAAAAAAGAAACTATGATTAGTTTCTAGTTTAATTAAAATTATTTTTTAACTTGTTTAGTATCAGTTAGTTTTAGAACATCTTTTGCTGTTTCTAATACAATAGTTTTAGTATTTTGTGGTTTTGCTTTGTTTATTTCAACAGTTTTTGTTTTTGTTTCAACTTGTTTACTTGCTTTTGTATTAAAGCGTTCAACTCTTCCTTTTGCTGAAACAAATGATTGTTTTCCAATATAAAATGGATGACAACTTGAACATGTATCAACACGGATTTCTTTACCCTTAGTTGAACCACTTATAAAATTATTGCTACATGTTATACATGTTACTTTAGTTTGAAAATACTCTGGATGGATGCTTGCTTTTGCCATGGTTTCACCTCACTTATAAAATTACTATTAATAAAAAGTACTTAAAAATAATATCATTAACAATATAAAAAAGCAAATAAATATTAATGATGGATAGAGTTTTTATTTTGGTAGATTATGTTGTAAAAATGTGTTCTAATTCAATTAACTAGATATCATGAATTTTATTTTTTTTAAATTAGACTTGGTGCAAAACCTTTGATATTGATAATAATCATTAAATTATTAAAATTAAAGGTTTTGCACCAAGTCTATTATATATTCTATTGAAATCTAAAACTTAAAAATTGTTTTTATATGAATAAAAAAATATTATTTACATAATTGATACATTTTTCAGTTAATTAAATACAATAAAAAATATTTACTTTCAGTAATTAAAGATAAAACTTTAATTTGTAAATGATTAGTACTGCTTTGATATTTTTTAATACCTAATGCTAAATTAGAAAGATAAACATAACGATATTTATATTTATCTCAATGCTTGGTATTGATAGCACAGATATTATTAATTTTCTTGTTCTTGTACGATTAGGAATATATAATCTTGGTTATCTTCGTATTCAACTTTTAAATCTTCTAATGCTTTTTAAAAACATCAACTAATATTTATCATAGAAAATGTTTTTACATTGATATCATTCCCCCTATTCTGCTTTTAAAAATTAATTAATACTACATTAATTTTACTAATTAATGTAAACAAAAATGTTTACAAAGTGTTTAATATACTAAAATAATGTTTTATACTTAACATGTATAAAATAAACTATTTTTTATAAATACGCTGAGTTATACTTGTAAGTGCAAGTAAATAAAATTGCAAAAAATTCTCATATAAAAATTTCATAATGCTAAATTTAGTTTAGAAAAAAGTAAGGAGTTTTTATATGAGTTATAAACATCTTGGCATAGATGAAAGGATTTATATTGAGAATCAATTGAAATTTAAATTTAAAATTAGTGAAATAGCTAAAAATCTTAATCGAAGTATTAGTACTATTATTCGAGAAATTAATAGAAATAAAGATAATAATCATTATTTTTCATTAATTGCACAAAATAAAGCTGAAAATCGAAAACAATCACATATTAGTTTTCATAAGTTTAAAAATAAGAATTTAGTAAAATATGTACAACAAAAATTACTATTAGGTTGATCACCTGAACAAATTTATGGCAGAATTAAAAATTTTCATAAAGAGTGAGTTATTAGTTTTAAAACAATTTATACTTGAATTTATTTTGGAATGCTTGATAAAGTTACTAGTAAAAATTTAAGAAGAAAAGGTAAAAAACGAAAATCTAAAGAAAATCGTGGCAAGTTTAATGGTAAATCAATTAAAGAACGAGATATAAATGTTAATGATCGTATAACACTTGGTCATTGAGAAGGAGATACTATAGTATCATCACGAGGTAAAAGCAAATCATGTTTAATAACTTTAGTTGAAAGAGTATCACGATTTACTTTAGCAATATTAGTTAAAAACAGAACTACTAAAGTTATTAATAAAAATGTTAGTTATTATTTATCAATTCTTCCTAAAAACATTGTTAAAACTATTACTTTTGATCGTGGCAAAGAATTTTCAAATTGACAACAACTTGAAAAAAATTTAGATATAAAAATTTATTTTGCCAATCCATATTCACCTTGACAAAGAGGTACTAATGAAAATACTAATGGTTTAATTAGAGAAAAATTTCCTAAAAAATTTATTTTTTCAAAAACTAATAAAAATGAAGTTCATAAATTTATATTGTCTTTAAACCAAAGACCAAGAAAAATACTAAATTATCTTTCACCAATCGAATATTTGGATAGAAAAATAATTTAGTTGCACTTACCTTTACAATTTAGCATACTAAAAAAGGGATAAATGATGAATGATCAAAACAATGATGAGTACTCTTTAATTTTATTAGGTAATGGGTTTGATAGGTCATTAAATCAGCCCACAACGTATAAAGATTACACAAATTGAGTAAAAGATGAATATATTAAAAACACTGTAAAATCTTATGAAAAAAAACAAATAATAAAAAAATCTTATGAATTTATAGAAGAATTTGAAAAATGAAAACAAATTAATAAAGTCAATGAAAAAGAACTTTTATGATCTGATCTTGAAACAGATTTATTAACTTTTTTTAATGAAAAACATAATGACTTAATCAATAAAAGTAAAATACCCAATACTAAAAAATTAAAAATAAAAAGGACAGATTGAGAAAAATTAATCTATAGCTATTCTAGATTTTGTTTTTTAATGCAAACATACTATTTAATAATAGTAAATAAAATAAAAGATAAAAAAACAAAAGATAGTATTATTAAAAAAATTAAATTATTTGATAGTAATGAAATTGCAGGAAACAATAAAGTTATTTCAGTAATTTCATTAAATTATACTTTCCCCTATGAATTTGTAAATAAAAAAGATGACTTTCAAAATAAGACTAAAGTATCTAATAAAATTTATTTATTACACTATACTGTTTTTACAAATAATTTATTTGATTTTTCATGATCATTATTAAATAATTTAAACACAGGAACCTTTCTTAAAAAATTTAAAAAATTTGGGAAAGTTAATGAATTTACCAATTTATCTTGCGGTTTTATTAATTCTGATAATAGAGGCAAGATATCTAATCCAGTAACAAAAACTTCTTTTAAACCAAGTAAAGAAATGAATCTAAATCAAATAATAGAAGATTTAAAATTAAAAATAAATAATAAATTAAATTTGATTGAAGATAATAAATTAGAAAATATTAAGCAAATAATATCAGAAATTAATGTACAAGAATTCATAGAAGAAAATGAACAGGATTGAACTAAATATAATGTCACTTTGATACCTGAACATCATTTTTTTCAATCTTTAATATTGGGTAACGAAAGTGTTACTAATGAAAAATTACTTTTTTTGTCAAAAAGTAAAGGTGATTTTTTATGTGTTGAAAATTATCCTAAAACAATATTAAATTTAATAGAAAATAAGATAGAAGACTTAAAAGTTCAAACTGGTTTCATTGATATTTTTGGTTATTCTTTTGGAACTGCTGATGTTACAGTAAATGAATGATTATTAAATAAACTTAAAAATGGTTGAAAAATTAATTTATGTTTTTGAGAAGAACAAAAAGATTATCCATGTGTTAAAGAAACTGAAGAAAATTTTAAAAAAATGTTTCCAAATTTTTCATATCAAAAGAAATTTTGATAAACAAAAATAGCCCCAGATAACTAAATAAAGTTATCTGGGGCTATTAATTATTTTATATTATCAAATGCTTTAAATTCACTATTTAAAATACTAATATTCAAGCAATAACGTTCATAACTGTGAACAATCATTAATGCGTCGCCCTTACCTGCTCGTTGAATAAAATCTGTTTCTTCAGGTGAAAGACCTCCATATGATTGATATAATAATTTAACATCATTCAAATCACTAGGAGCAAGATTAAAAATAAAAGTATATTGGGTATTATTAATCATGGCTGTTGTTTTCTTTTTAATATCTTCAGTACCTGTAAAGTCATTAATATTTTGAGTTGTAATAATAATTCCAGCATGATACTTACGACAACGTTTTACCATTTGATACATAAAATTAAGAGCTACAGGGTTATCTTTATCAATCGCTAAGTGAGCTTCATCAATAACGATGATTAATTCTTTATCCTTTTTAAATCGATTACGTTTAACCTCACCTTTAATAAAAGCAAGAACTAAGTATAACTGAGCAGCTATAATTTTAGGAATATCTTGATCGAATAATGTTCAAACATCATAAACAACAAATTGATTATTAAAATTTAATGTTGTATGACCGTTTCATAATTTACTATATTGACCATCATTACAAAAGTCATACTGAATAATATCCATTAATTCATTTAAGGTTTTATTTGGCTTTTCTTGGTAACTATGACAAATAGTCTCATATAAATTTTGGAAGGTAGGAAATTGTCCTGGTTTCAATTTACTAATATCAGTAGCATTAGTAATTTGAAATTTAGTATATGTTTTTTGAATTTCATTAATTAAGACTCGTAATTCTCTTTCTTTTAAATCATGATATAGGGTTCTAAATCATTGCGTTAATGTTCGTAGATGATTAGATACTGGAGCTTCATTAATTTCATCAAAGTTTTCAGTTGTAGCTTCATCTAATTCTTTAAAATTATTATCTAAAACTTGTAAAGGATTAATACGACCGATAGTGGCATTACCAATATCAATTCATTGACCTTTGTAATAGTTACATAAGTTTTGATACTCACGTTCAGGATCAATAACAATAACAGTTCGCCCCATGTTTAAGTGAAAAGCAATTTCTTTTTTAGTTAAAGTAGATTTACCACTACCACTAGTACCAATGATAATTTGATTATGATTCTTACGTTTATCATTAAGCATAAATTGGTCGAATAACATTGCATCATTAGTTGTGTTTTCACCTAAATATAACCCTTTATAGTCGTTTAAACCACCATTTAACAATGGGAAAGAACTAGCTACTGTTCAAAACAAGGCATTTCACGACCATTCTTAAAGATTAATGGAACATTAGGCTTAGGTAATACGGCACTAAAACCTAGTAATTGTCGATAAGTTAAAGGGTTGACTTCCATATCTAATTCTTTTAGTGAATTTTTTAATCGAGCACGTGATTCAACTAAACTATTTAAACTTGTACCGTAACTTAAAAATAATAAATTAACATTTTTAACTATTTCACTACCACCAGCAATACTATCACTTAAAGCTTCATAGGCATTAATTTGATATTCAACTTCTCGACTAGTCATATTTGATTTTGTTCGATAGTGTTTAACCTTAGAGTTATTAATTGCTTTATCTAAAGCTTTCTTAATACTTTTGTTTGATAATGGATAAATATTTCAAATAATAGTTTGCTCATTAGAAGAGAGATAAGCTCCTCAGCCACTACGTGGTTCAAAAGGATATTCTTGAATAATATCAATGCCATAGTACAATTTATCAGCTGTTATGTGGTCTTTAGATATAGTAAATTCTTTAAATGATAAAATGTTTTCTAAATTATTTTTATGACATTTAAATTGCTTTAAGGTAATAGACTTACTATAAGGATTATAAATTGAATTAATAGTATTAACTAGTTGAAAGTTAGTTAATTGTTCACAACCAAAACCATTATGTTGTAACTTAGTAGTTACTTGTTGGCAATAGCTTTCAAGTTCACTAATAGTTACGCCATAAACAAAGAAAAAGAATGCTTTTCTTGTTTTAATAAAATTATCACTATTAATTTGTTGTGATTGTAAAGCTTCAATCTGTTCTTGTAATTGTTGATATTGCGAGCTACCAACTTCACATGCTTTTAATTGTTCTTGGTAATAAGTTATTGTTTCACTAAAATTAATCGGTAAATCAATTTTCATCATTGTAATTGGAAAATCACAGTATTTAAAAGTATCTTGTAAATCTTGGATTTTTAACATTTGTGTTTCTGGATTTAATAGACTTAAATTAAAACCTTTAACTTCAAATCCTGCAACATAATATTCATAGTCACCTAATAATTGAGTTTTAATAAAGTATTCTTTTACTGCACAATCATAAGGAACTAACAAACTAGTATCTTGTTTAGTTTTTTCTTGATATTTTCTGGGAGCAATTAAATATTTGATTCATAATAAAATAACTTCTCAACCTCTTAAATGTCCCATCATTGGACAAATTAAAGGTGCTACTAAAAATGAACCAAAGAGAAAGATTGGAATTCGAATATATCATTGTAGTGGCAAAGTTAAAAATATTGCAGCCGCTAACACAATTCATATTATTGCTAATACGAATTCAATAATTGATATGCCACGAAAGAACTCTAAGCGAGTTCGACGAATAGCTTTTGGGATTAAATTTTGCATATTAATCCTCCTTTCTGAAATAAAAAATAAGGTTATATTTAACCTTATTATTTGCGATAATAAACATATATAAATTCATATTTGAAACCGAGGAATTATAAAGTGTTAAATTTAAATAAACTTGAAGATTATATAATTGCAATTTTACTAACTTTTGAAAATAGAAAAAAATCTATCAATAGTTGAGATTCTGATTATTTAATTGAAAACATCATTATTAATCAATTTTATAAATTTTTTAATGAAATAAACTTTCAAAATACAAATGCAATGAATTTAAGAAGTATTATTGAGTCAGAAATTAGTGGAGTAGCAAAAAATATAAGAAATTTAAATAAAAAATTAGGCATTGAATATATTTCTGAAGAATTTTTAGATCAACATCATAAAGAACTCAATCAAAGACTTTCGAATAGAGATTCACTTAAACAATTATTTAATGAATGAATAGAAATAAATGCTTTTCTAAATAACTTAAAATCGGATAAAACTAATATTAGAGAATTAGAATTTGGAAACAAAAATGAACAAATAATCAATTATGCTAATAACATATATTCTATAAATAAAAGATTTCTTAAGAAAATAAATCAAGTACTTGTTAATAAAGAAGAAAAAAAATATACTTTAGACTATTTAAAAGTATTGATTTCAAATGATATCGCTCATCCAGATTTAAATATTCTAAAAAAATACATTGATTTAAATAAGGAAGTAATTGACGAAATAATAAAATTTAATAATAAAAAAAATAAAGATAAATTTAGGAATGACCCAGAGCATAATGATTTTATTACGAATTACTCTTATAAAGAGTGCTTATTTTATCTTTTCATTCAGTCATTACTTTCTCTTTTTATTACTAAAATAATTAATTTAATACCTCCTAGTTTGTGGCCTTATTAATAAAAAATATTTATTTTGCATTTTTATTATTTTTATTTCGTTTTAATCCGCCAATACCTTTTTTCTTGCGATGGTATCTTAAATAACCAACTCCTATAATAAGAAGAATTGAGCCAAATACTACAAAGATAATTCATGTTGTACTAAAGCTACTACTATTATGATTAGGGTCTGGAACTGGGGTTGGAGTTGGGGGAATGGAGGAATTGGTGGGTCAGGTGGTGCTGGTGGAGCTTTAGGATTATTAATTAGTTGTAAGATTGTGTGCCATTAATACATTTTAGTGACTTGTCTTGATCAAAAATAGTGATGTTTAAATTAACCCAAGTTTTACTTGTTAAAAATTGTTTTAAGGTTGCATCATTTAAATTTATTAAAATTAATTAATATGGAAAAAATATTGAAAAAAATATAAAATTTGATAATCTTTAATCATAAACATATAAGTTTTAAAAAACCTATTACTTTATTTAAAAGTAAATAGGTTTTTTATTTAGAAATATATTAAAGGAGAAAATAAAGATGTTAGATTTTGCTAAATATTTTGATTTACAAAGTGATGGTGAATATTTTGATTCAATCATGAAAAATATAATTAAAGAAAATAGAAAAAATGAAAATGTAGTTAATATTTCAGAAGAGGAATTAATATTAAAAGAAACTAATGATTTCAAAGAATTTAAATCACTAATTGAAAAAGAAATTAAAATGTTTATTTTTAATGATGTAAAAAAAACTCTACAAGAATGAAAAATAAAAAATTTTAAAAAAATTTATGCTCTTGAAGAAAGAGGAATAAAATATAGTCGTCAAAATTATCCAGATCAAATATTTCAAACTCACTATGCTATTTATCAAAGAATTAGTGAATATTTTAATAATGATTATAATACTTTGATAATTTCTGAAATTTTAAAAAATTTAAAAGAATGCTGAGTTATACTTGTAAGTGCAAGTAAATAAAATTGCAAAAAATTCTCATATAAAAATTTCATAATGCTAAATTTAGTTTAGAAAAAAGTAAGGAGTTTTTATATGAGTTATAAACATCTTGGCATAGATGAAAGGATTTATATTGAGAATCAATTGAAATTTAAATTTAAAATTAGTGAAATAGCTAAAAATCTTAATCGAAGTATTAGTACTATTATTCGAGAAATTAATAGAAATAAAGATAATAATCATTATTTTTCATTAATTGCACAAAATAAAGCTGAAAATCGAAAACAATCACATATTAGTTTTCATAAGTTTAAAAATAAGAATTTAGTAAAATATGTACAACAAAAATTACTATTAGGTTGATCACCTGAACAAATTTATGGCAGAATTAAAAATTTTCATAAAGAGTGAGTTATTAGTTTTAAAACAATTTATACTTGAATTTATTTTGGAATGCTTGATAAAGTTACTAGTAAAAATTTAAGAAGAAAAGGTAAAAAACGAAAATCTAAAGAAAATCGTGGCAAGTTTAATGGTAAATCAATTAAAGAACGAGATATAAATGTTAATGATCGTATAACACTTGGTCATTGAGAAGGAGATACTATAGTATCATCACGAGGTAAAAGCAAATCATGTTTAATAACTTTAGTTGAAAGAGTATCACGATTTACTTTAGCAATATTAGTTAAAAACAGAACTACTAAAGTTATTAATAAAAATGTTAGTTATTATTTATCAATTCTTCCTAAAAACATTGTTAAAACTATTACTTTTGATCGTGGCAAAGAATTTTCAAATTGACAACAACTTGAAAAAAATTTAGATATAAAAATTTATTTTGCCAATCCATATTCACCTTGACAAAGAGGTACTAATGAAAATACTAATGGTTTAATTAGAGAAAAATTTCCTAAAAAATTTATTTTTTCAAAAACTAATAAAAATGAAGTTCATAAATTTATATTGTCTTTAAACCAAAGACCAAGAAAAATACTAAATTATCTTTCACCAATCGAATATTTGGATAGAAAAATAATTTAGTTGCACTTACCTTTACAATTTAGCGAATTAGAAAAAATCTATAAAGAACTTAATAAATTTGATGATGTTTTTACTGATAATTGTTTTTTATTAGAAGAACTATTACCAGAATTTCAAGAAAATACAAGTAAAAATAGTATGAATGAAATGCAAAACAGAAAAAGAAATATTAAACAATTGGCAAAAGAAAATGAGCAAGAAAATGAAGAATGAGATATAACAGAAGAAGATGAAATTAAAGAATTAAAAAGTAACAATACTAATAGAAAAATTGCTCTTTATGAATTATTAAATAAAAAACTTGATGAGAAAAAGAAACTTAAATTTAAACCTTGAAATAATGCTAAACGTAAACAAATTGATCAAGAAATTACAAAAATTAAAAAAGAATTACAAACTATTGAAGAACATGAAGAAAATGAAAACAATAAAGTTATTGAACAAATAATTACCGAAATTAACCAACTACAAGTTCAACCTTCAATTAACACAGATGATGATATGAATAATTATTATGATGAACAAACAACTATTCAAAAACAATCTTCAACTTTATAAAAAGTATTACATTAAATGTAAAATAGAACAAGATACAAATTTGAATAATTTTTTAAATTCAGAATTTAATGTTGAAAGTTTTAAAAAAGTCTTCAAAACTATAATTTTGATATTTTTTAAATATGAATTGTTTGAATTTAAGACATTATTAAATTTCTATCCAAATTTAAAATCTGAAGCAAATGCTTATGAAAACTTTAGTAATAAAATAATTGATTTGTGTTTGAAAAATGATTCATTGAAATTAAAAATTATTAAAGAATATACAAAAGTAGTTGAAGAAATTGTTAAAAAATCAATAACAGTAGCAGAAGATTGAAATAATGCATCTATAAATTTTACTGAAACTATTTTAAGTAAAATATTATGAAAAGAAATACCATTTTATTCACAATGAAATAAAACAGATATAGATTTTATTAATCAAGAAAATAGCAAAGTTTCAACAAGTAAAGGTCAAAGTTCTAGTAATAAATTACAAAAAATATAAATCTTAGATACTTTTAAACTTTAGACATATTACGCAACTAATTAATTTTAAAAATTGAAAAAATATTTAATATTTTACTTCATTAATTGATTTATAGTAGTGTTTGGAGAAATTATAAGGTAGCGATGTTATTAATTTTTATCCATATATAATTTCATATATCCTTGAAATGAAATGAAATAAATTACCTTTTATACACTGAAAAAAGTTTTAAAAATATTATAATAAATAAATGATATATTTGAATATGTCACCATAAATCTAAAAATTTTAAAGAGGTATAAAATGAAAAGAATATTAAATATTTTAAGTTGTTTAACATTTAGTGCATTAACTACTATTAACATTAACGCTTGTGACTTTTTTGATAACAACCCTCACAAATCAAAATCTTTGTACGAAAATGAAGAATGATTTAATGGCACAAGTTCTCAATATGAAGGCAATATTGTAGACAATATCAATATAATGTCTTGAAAAAAATATCATTTAGATTGACAATCATTTATTAAAAAGTATCAATTGTTAAATTTTGATGATAAAGCAATTATTAAAGTTGAAACTGCCACATATAAAAACTGTATATGACATAATTTACCATCTCAAATTACAGGACCTAACTTATCAGTTAATACAGCAAAAATTAACACATCAAGTAACACAAATGATGAAAAAAACAAAATTTGTTGAAATATAGAATTTATGTATTATTATGGCAGTTGATTTACTCCGTTAGTTTTTATTCATATATATGCTCAAGCATTTTTTTGATATAGTAATAATGGCAATATATATTTATCTATTCATTTAAAAGAAGAATCAAAAAATGCTGTAGAAGGAGCACACTTTAAATTTCAAATAAATAGTACATATTTAAGCTAAATTTATT
This sequence comes from Spiroplasma endosymbiont of Thecophora atra, assembly GCF_964019735.1. Lineage (NCBI taxonomy): Bacteria > Bacillati > Mycoplasmatota > Mollicutes > Entomoplasmatales > Spiroplasmataceae > Spiroplasma > Spiroplasma endosymbiont of Thecophora atra. The sequence goes on from NZ_OZ026464.1 coordinate 1,439,634, forward strand.
AATTATAATAATGAAAAGGGGACAATATAACAATGAATGATGAAGATGAAAAATGTGACTTAGAAGTTAAATCAATTTTAGAAAAACAATATAAAAATGATCAAATCAAAGAGTTCTTAGTAAAACTTATAAATTCAAAAAAAGAAGAAAATAAATTTTATAGTAACTTAGAATTACTGGCGGATGTTTCACTATATTATAAAAAAATTAAAAAAACTGTTAAAATAACAAATAATATTTTGGAAATAATAAGCAAAATTTTAAAATTAAATGATACTGAAATAAATAATTTTTTAAGTTTAAGTTGAAATAAAATTCAAGAAATAACTACAGAAAAAATCATAAATATCGAAGAAATTAATGATTTATTAAATGAACCTTTTGTAAATACTTCATATATTAATCAAAAAATTTAATATAGATTTCTAATTTAATATCTTTCTAAAATACTTATATTAACTTCATAAATAACACTCAAAAGTATTATAAATACTATTTTATTTTTGAAATAATGTAAAATTATTTTATAAAAGGGTTAAAGTTTGAAAAAGGGGTATTTTATGAAAAATTTAAAAAGTATACTATCAATTGTAGATGTTTTAGGATTTACAGCAGCAACAACAAGCAATGTCTCTGCATGTATAAGTAATATAACAAGTAATTTTCAAGAAATAACAAATTGAAAAGAAAATAATGGTGAAATTCAAAGCTTAGTTAATAATAAAAATACTATTTATGCAGGAACCAAAACTGGTGATGACAAAGGTAATTTATTTAAAATTACAAAAGATGACACAACAACACCTTTAACAAATTGAAAAGAAAGTAATGGTAAAGTTCAAAGTTTATTAAATGTTAATGATACGATCTATGTTAGAACAAAAACTGGCGATGGCAAAGGTAATTTATTTAAAATTACTAATGATGATACAATAACAGCACTATCTAAATGAGATGAAAACAACGGTGAAATATGTAGTCTATTAAACATTAATAATACTATTTATGCAGGCACAAAAACTGGTGATGGCAAAGGTAATTTATTTAAAATTACTGATGATGATACAATAACAGCACTATCTGATTGAAAAGATACTAATGGTGAAGTTCGTGGTTTACTAAATGTCAATGGCACAATTTATGTTGGAACTAAAACAACACCCGTTGATAATGTATATACAGGAAAGTTAATTAAAATTACAAAAGATGACACAATAACAGCACTATCTGATTGAAAAGATACTAATGGTGAAGTTCGTGGTTTACTAAATGTCAATGGCACAATTTATGTTGGAACTAAAACAACACCCGTTGATAATGTATATACAGGAAAGTTAATTAAAATTACAAAAGATGACACAATAACAATATTATCAAAATGAAATGTAAACAATGGTGAAATTTATAGTTTAACTACTTCAACAAACGAAAATATTTATATCGGAACTAAAACTGGTGATGGTCAAGGATATTTATATAAAGTTAAAGAAGATGGTGAAAATACAGTAGTAACTAACTGAAAAGATACTAATGGTGAAGTTTTAAGTCTAGTTAATGATAATAATACAATTTTTGTTGGAACAAGAACTACTGATGGTAAAGGAAGATTATTTAAAGTTGTCTATACAGTAGCAATTGGTATTTTTAGTTGAAGTAGCAGTGGTGGTGAAGTACATAGTTTATTAAATATCAATGGTATTGTTTACGCTGGAACTAAAATTAATGATAATAAAGGAAAACTATTTAAAAGTTTAAATCCAGAAGGATAATAAAAACTAATTAATTTAATTTATTAACTTCTTTTAAAAAAACCTAAAATTAAATTTTAGGTTTTTTATTATTTTTATCCTGTATAATTTTCAAACTTACCTCATTTTGGAATAAAAACAGTTACTACTTTTCCTGTCGGGCCGTTTCGATGTTTAGAAATAAGAATTTCAGCAAGATTACTTTCTTGTGAACTTGTTGTTTCTTCTCTATTTTTTTCCTTATAATAATCATCACGATATAAAAACATAATTACATCAGCATCTTGTTCAATAGCCCCTGACTCACGTAAATCAGACATTAAAGGGCGTTTTTCTTCACGTCTCTCCACCATTCTTGATAATTGTGATAAACAAACAATTGGTACTCTTAATTCTCTTGCCAAAATTTTTAAACTACGAGAAATATTTGAAACTTCTTGTTGACGTGATTCACTATCTCTACCAGTTAATAACTGTAAATAATCAATAATTACTAACTTAATGCTATTTTCACGACTTAATTTTCTTAATTTAGTTTGCAACTCTAAAACTCTTAAACCAGGTGTATCATCAATAATAATTCTTTTTTGTTTCAATTGCTCAGCAGTAGCACTAATACGATTTCAATCAGCCTGTGTAAATTTAGACTTATTACGTAAACGATTAGCATCAAAATGTCCTTGACAAGAAATCATTCTTGTAATTAATTGATCTTTTGGCATTTCTAATGAAAAAATAACAACAACATCGTTTTTATTATCTTGTTCATTAGCAGCATTTAAAGCAAAATTAAGTGCTAAGGCGGTTTTACCCATTGAAGGTCTAGCTGCTAAAATAATTAAGTCACCTCGTTGAAAACCACTAGTAATCATATCCAAATTGTTAATACCTGAACTTGTACCAGTAATATTAACTGTTGATTTTTGTAGTTGTTCAATTTTAGTTACCACATCATCAATGTGTTCACTAATTGGCAACATCTCTTCATGATTACGTTCACTACTTACTTGTACAATTTGAGCTTCAGCAGCAATTAAAACTTCATTAATTGACTTTTCACTTTGTAACTCTTTACCAATATTTTTTAAAGCATTTTCTAATTGTCGTTTAGTAGTTCTTTCAATCAAAATATCAATGTGTTCTTTTAAATTAGCATCAGTAATATATTGAGCCACTAAAGAAGATAAATATTCAATTCCACCAATTTTATCCAAATTATTTTGCTTAACTAATTCTTCGGCAATAGTTGTTACATCAATACCAGAATTATTTTTATAAAGATTGGTAATTGTTTTAAAAATAATTTGATTAGAATTAATTGTAAAGTCATGTGGTGCCAATAAATTTAATGCACTTTCACATGCTGGTGATGATTGAATCATCGCACTTAAAACATTAACTTCTGCATTATTTATATATTGACTATTGTTAGACATAATTATTCTCCTAAAACTTCAACCTTTAATTGTGCAATAATTGTAACATCTAATTTAATATTAATGTTAGTTATACCTAATTCATTAATAGGATTAAATTTAACAAATTTATGTTTATCAATTTTAATGTTATATTTTTGCACTAGTTGTTCACAAATTTGTTTTGAAGAAATAGCACCAGAAACTTTACCATTATTACTTTTTAATTTAAATTGTAAAGTAATTAAAGCTAATTGTTCTTTAATTTTTTGTAAATCTTCTAATTCCATTTCTCGTTGTATTTTTTTATTTTCAATTACTTTTTGATTAATTTTTAATGCTTCTGATGTAGCAATTACAGCTAATTTTCTAGGTAATAAATAATTTTTACCATAACCATCACTAACATTAACAACTTCACCTTTTTTACCATAATTTTTAACATCCGTTAAAAGTACAACTTTCATTGTAAACATCTCACTTTCTATTTTAATAATTTTTAATACCTTTCAGTAGTAGCACTCTCACTTTGATATACACCACTTTCAATTAGTTTTACCAATTCATCATACAATGCTCTAATTCCCAATTTACTACTTTGGACAGCAGCAGCACTAAAGTGACCACCACCACCTAAGTTTTCACAAATAATTTGAACATTTATTTCACCGTTGCTTCGTGCTGATAAACAGGCACGTCCTTGACGATCATAAGCAATAGTAAATGATGCTTTACAATCACGTAAGTCTAACAACATTTCTGAAATTTGGGCTAAATATGAAGTATGTACTTCTAAGTTTTCATCACCAACAGCAACTAAAAATCCTTTTTTAATTTCTTGGGCGTGACTAATTAAAGCAAATTTATCAATTAGTTCATTTAAACTATTTTTCAATAATCCTTTAACTTTAGAAGGAGAAGCGCCTCAATCAGTTAATAATCCACAGGCTTCAAAAGTTCTTCTTGTTGTTCTTACTTGGAAATTATTAGTATCAATTAAAATACCTGCAAACATTATATTTCATAAAAATTCTGATTCAATATTATTAAAATCATTATAATAAATAATTTCTGTCATTGCTTCAGCTGTTGAAGAAGTTCCTGCATCAATATAAGAAGTAATGGTACTACTAATTGATTCATCAGAAACACGATGATGATCAATAACAATAATTTTTACAGCTTTACTTAATAAATCAGGACTATCAACGCGTTGCGGATTATGAGTATCAACAACAATTAATAAAGTATTTGCATGAAGAAATTTAAGTGCTTGTTTACCTGTAATAAAATTACGACTAATATAACTTTCAGGAACAAGTTCATGAAGAATTTTTAATGTTTTTTCATCAACTTCATTTTGATTAATAACATAATGAGCACTTTTATTTAAACTTTTAGCAATTTCAATAATGGCTGTTCCTGAAGAAATACTATCAAAATCAGCAGCTGCATGTCCCATAACTAAAATGTTTTCTGCTAATTTTATTTCATTATATAATGATTGTGCAAACATTCTAATATTAATTTTAGATTCTGATTGTTTTGCTTCAATAGTACCTCCAATAAAAACTGTATTACCACCAAATTCACGAATAACTACTTGATCACCACCACGATAAACTGCTAACTCTTTACTTTCAATAGCCAAATCATATAGATCTTTACTAATAGCATTACCATAAGAGAAACCAGCAGATAACGTAATATCTGCTTTAAATTTTTTAACACCTTCTCGAATATTTTTAATAAGTGGAAAGTTATCATTTCTTGCTTTATTAAATTCATTTTGATAAAGTAAAATATTGTAACCATCTTCAATATTACCTAATAATAAACCTGAATAATTATTAGCAAAATCATTTAATTCAGTTTTAATAAATGCTTCAACACGAATTTGATTCTCAACTCTTAATTTTTGTAAAGAATTATAAAAATTATCAATACTAATTACACCAAAAACTAATTTTTCTTGCTGTAATTTATTATATAAGAAATGATATTTAGTTGTTTCTTGTAACAAAATTGTTCTAGTTTGTACTAAATAAATAGCATCATAAAGCATATCTTCAATTTTAAGTGTAATTTGAGTAATATTATTACTAATTAATTGTTCTAAATCTCTTGATAGTTTAACAATTGATTTTCCAATTAATCTACCTAAACCTTTATCTTCTAAAAATTCACTTACTCACATAATTGATAAATCACTATCCAAAACAATCATACCAACACTACCAAAAGTTAAAGCTTGTGCATTATTTAATTTTATGATTTCGGCTGTGTTAATATAACGATGACGAATTCATAAACTAAATAAAAAAATATAAAGACAAACAATAATAAAATTACCTAAAACTAAACTTAAAATTACAGTAATAGTGACCACTTGTTCTGCTGTCTCAATATTAACAATAAAATAAGTCAAGCCAATTAAAATTTCAACTACTAATCAAACAATCATTATTAAATGATAATTTCTTAACGATTTGAACACTTTGTCACTTCCTTCTAATATTATTAATTATACTATAACACTAATACTAAAAACAGCCATTATCTTTTATGTAATATAATACTATTAAGGTCTTTTTATTTTAATTTTAAACTATTATTTAAAATAAAATATTTTTAAGATAAAAATAAATAAAAATTGAGTAAGATTTGTAAACTTACTCAATTTTTTATCTTGAATATCTTAATAATCCCATGATTTGGGCACGTTTTATATTTTTAGCAATTAAACGTTGATACTTTGGATTAGTACCTGTTGTTCTTGCTGGCAAAATTTTGCTATTATTACCCATAAATTTACTTAGTAATTCAATATCTTTATAATCAATATAAGTAATATTATTTTTAGTAATAAAACAAGATTTTCTTCTTGTAAAATTTCTTGGTTTACCAGTGTTCATAATTATCCTCCTTTAATTATTTAAATCTCAAATGATATCTTCTTCATCAAATTCTATATTTTGAATAGCAGTTTCTTTTTCTTGAAGCTGATTAGTATTAGTAAAGGCAATATCAGTACTATAATTAGGACTTTTAAAAGCATCATCTAAATGAATTTTATTCTCATCTCTTGGTTTTGAATAATTAATATTAGCATTATTATCACTACTATCTTTTTTACGATTATCTAAAAAAGTAACAGTTTGTGCAACCACTTCAGTAATATATAGTTCTTTTCCATTTTGATCGGTTGATTTTCTTACTGACAGTCTTCCTGAAACTGAAATTAAAGAACCTTTAACTAAATAATTAGTCATATTTTCAGCAACTTTATTTCAAGCCACACACGAAATATAATCAGCTTGATTTTGAATATTATTAACTGCAAGTGTAAAAAAAATAAAAGGTTTTCCTGTTGAAGTTTGATATAACTTTAAATCACGAGTGATTCTACCAATTAATGTAACAATATTCATTTTTTATCCTCACTTTTAACTTAGATTTTATTAATCTTTTTGTTCAGTATTCGATGCATTATTATTAGTATTTGTTTTTGAATTTTGGTAATTAGTTTTTGTACGATAAGATGATTCAGTACCAGCGATTGGTCTTGGTTTTCTTTCACCATTTTCATCACGATTATAAGAAGGACGATTTCCTGGTCTTGTTGGTCGAGAGAAAGAACTAGATTCTACTTGACGTTTTGGTTTAAACTTATTAACTTTTTCACTATCTAAATTAATAACTAAAAAACGCATTACGTCTAATTGTCTTTGTTTATTTAAAGCTACACGATTAAAGTTAGCAATGTTTTCTGGTGAAGTTAGCACTTCAATAATAAAATAATGACCCTTAACTTTTTTGTTAATAGGATAAGCAAATTGACGAATAGAATCTTGTTCTTTAGTAATTTTTCCAGCATTTTTAGTTAAAATTTCACAAAATTCTTTTTTAATTAATTGTGCTTTTTCTTGATTTTGATCATCAACGATGTACATAATTTCATAATTATGCTTTTGTTTTAAATCTTCCAATGTTCGAAGACCTCCTTTTGGGCATATGGCTCTGATGAGCAAGGAGTAAATATATTAAGTTTGATTTTTAAATATTTGACTCATACAATATTATAACGTAATTACCTTTAAAGTAAAGGAAAAATAACAATAATTATTAATATAACATGAGAAAAAATGACTAAATAAAAATTTGATTTCAATAAGAAATTTTATTTTATATAATCAATTATTTTTTGTACTATTTCCTTAGGAGTTAAATCATTAGTGTCAATTACTAAAAAATTAAAGTTATTTTTTTCTTTTTCATATCACTGTTCATATTTTTTATTTAATAAACTTCAGTATTCATGAGGTACATGTTTTTCTGATTCACGACCACGAAGGTTTATGCGTTCAATTGTGTTTTCAAGATTTGCTTTTAAATAGACAATTAAATCAGGCTTAATTTGTGGATCAAAATAAAGTGATGAAATAATAACATTATTATAAAAATTTAAATACACTTCATAATCTCTATCATTCATATTGTTTTGAGCTTTTAATACCTCAACAAAAATAGGATCTTCTAAAATACTACGATCAAAAATAACATTGTTAAAATTTTGTGCTTCTTTTAATTGTTTACTTCGTGCCATCAGCATAAATACTTGCATTTTAAAAGCATATTCTAAAGGATTTTGATAAAAATCATCTAAATAGGGATTACTAGTAACTGGCTCGTCCATAATTTTATATTTTAATAATTTTGCTAATTCTCTACTAATAGTGCTCTTACCAACACCAACTACACCAGATAATACAATTTTCATTTTTTGCCTCCCATAATATATGATTATAATTAATTTATCTTAATATATAAATTTTCTCCCTCCAAATAAAAAAACATTTAATAAATTAAATTTTACTTTTACTAAAACTCGTTGCTTATATTTTCAAAGATTAACATAATATCAATTACATTTTTTGAAATTATTGATAATACACTTTCTTGATTCTACATACCCTTTAATAACTATATTTATCATAACATATAAATTTTACTCTAACTTAAATCTATTATTTTTAGTTAACTTCCATATTAGTATTTTTAAATTTATTATTTATATATGTATATTGTCCTTTATAGGTTAATTTTATAAAATTAATATGATAAAACCAAACTAATAATTTTGTACTATTAATAAATAGAGGTGAATTTGTATGAATAACGACTGAGAAACATTTTTTAATTCTTCTGTACTAAAAATGAAAAAAGCAATAATTTCTTATAATAACTTTTTAGAAGATGATAGACTAGAAAATTTTTATATTTTTGCACATATAGCTTTTAATAGACTATTTATAGCTTTTTGTATAAAAAATGATAAAAAATATAAAAATGATAAAAAACAAAAAATTAAATTTTTTAACGAATTGTCTAATATATTAAAAAAGGAATCTGTCATAACTTCTGATGCAAAAAAAATAATAGATTTATTTAATAATATAAGAAATGAAATACATCACAATATTCATAATAATATAGACGATAAAACAATAAATTCAATAGAAAATGTAAAATTTTTGACTAGTTTAATAAACTTGTACAAAAGAATAATTTTTGAAATTTGACCCGATTTTAAATTATATGAAAACATAATATATTTTAATAATGATAATAATAATAATTTTAATATACCATTAGAAAATACTTACATGATCAAAGTAAAAGAAATTATTAATAAAGAAGAATTGCAAAATTTCTTTAAAGAATATGCTAAAAATATTATCATAGCAAATCATGATAGTAAAAAAGAAAACAATATTATTCTAAAAAAAGATTTAGACCCTAATGAAATAACTAAAGAAGATCTTAAACCTTCAGAAGTAGTAAGTGAATTAAAAACTCAATTTGATTCAAAATTTAATAAGATAGATTTTACAAATATATTAAAATATTTTTGTGTTTTTTCTTTACCAAATGAAAATAGCAACTGAGAGCCTTGAAATATGTCTAATAATTATGAAAAATTAACCATATCTAATAAATTTAAAAACCATTGTTATAAATTAGACATTACAAAGAGTATTTTATATAAGAAATCTATAATTAAACTTTTACTTAATTTTTTACAAAAATATCCCAATAATTATAAAAACTTCTTGAAAGAACAAAAAAAATTTAATAATAAAGGTAATATAAATGATTTTTTATAATTTTTTTATTAATTTTAATTTAAAGTTTAATATTTTATTTAAACATTAAAACCTAAACTTTCCAAAAAATATTTCTTATATAGTAGGCAATAATAACGTAGAACCACAAACAATAAAATACATTATTAAAAATAAATTTATAAATAAGAAAAATTAATTTGTAAGATTATTAGCATTGACTATATAATATTAAATTTGAATTTATTTATTTCAAAAAATAAATTTTTAATAAAATAAATTATGATATTATTTTCTGAAATAAATAATAAATTACTAACAATGTAAATTTAGACTTTAAATTTATCAATTGTTATAATAAGAATAAATTTGTAAAGGGTCAGGTGAATTTTTATGTACAGTGAAAGTTTAAAAAATAATTTAAATGAAGATATTAGTAAGCATTTTACACACTTAAAAACAATAGAAAAAGATTATAAAATTACTCATGAAGGTGTATCAAGAATGGTAATCCTTGATCGTTATGCACAAAAAGACAAAAATTTAATTACTTTAAAACGAGGTGATTTGGTAATTAGTATTATCCGTGAAGACGCTATTTTTCCAACTAGAGGAATTGGTTATGTTGTTGAAGAATTAGAAAATCAAGTTTATGCTATCAAAATTGAAGATGAATACCTAGGTTCAATTGATCCTGAACTAATAAAAATTTCTGGTAAAGCCGGTATTATCCACAAACAAAAATATGAACTTGAAAAACCACTAGAGTTATTTTATGAACAAATTGCTTATCGTGTTAGTAAATCATTAACTACAAAAGAATCACCAAAATTAAGATCTGTTTATTTATCCGAATTTTATGAGCAATTAAAATCGCTAAATATAGTACCTGCTGGAAGAGTTTTATATGGGGCTGGTAGTGATTCTGATGTTACTTTTTTTAACTGTTTCGTAATGCCTTTTATTCATGATTCACGAAGTGGAATTGCTGCCCATCGTCAAGAAGTTATGGAAATTATGTCACATGGTGGTGTTGTTGGTTCTAATGGTTCAACACTAAGACCAAAAGGTACTGTTGCTAAAACAGTTGGTGGTAAATCTTCAGGAGCTGTTTCTTGATTAAACGATTTATCTACATTAACTCATTTAGTAGAACAAGGTGGATCACGACGTGGCGCACAAATGATTATGCTAGCTGATTGACATCCAGATATTATCGAATTTATTATTTCAAAAATGCAAAATGCAAAAATTTTATTATGGTTAAAAGAAAATTCAAAATCAAGTTTAATTCGTGATGAAGCAAGTAAAAAATTAAAATTTGAAGTACTTAGTGACCAAGATCGCAATATTTTTGAATCAATCTTAAATAATGAACAACTTTTTAATGAAGAAATAATAGAAAATGCTAAAAATAAACTAGCACTTGGTGGATCTTGAGAAGTAATTAAAAGCGATTTTTTAACCGGAACTAATATTTCAGTAACAATTAGTGATGAATTTATGAATGCCGTTGCAACAAATGGTAAATGAAATTTACGTTTCCCTGACTTAGATAATTATACTATAACTCAAAAACAAGCTTATGATGAACATTGAAATAAAATTGGTGATGTTCATGATTGAGAAAAAATGGGTTACCCAATTAAAACTTATTATACAATTAATGCATCTGACTTATGAGATTTAATTAATTTCTGTGCTACATATTCAGCAGAACCTGGTATTTTTTTCATTGATAGAGCTAATGAAATGACTAATGCTCAAGCATATGGTATGCGTGTTGTTGCTACTAATCCTTGTGGTGAACAACCATTAGCACCCTATTCAGTTTGTAATTTATCAGCAATTAATTTAGCTAATTTTGTTAATAAAAAAACGAGTGAAATTCTTTACGATGAACTAAGTAAATCTGTAACAACTTGTGTTCGTATGCAAGATAATGTTATTGACAGCACTCCATACTTTTTAGAAGCAAATAAAAACAAGCACTTGGTGAACGAAGAATTGGTCTAGGAGTAATGGGTTTACATGATTTACTAATTTGAAGTAATCTAAAATACGGCTCAAAAGAAGCTAATGAAGTAGTTGATAAAATTTTTGAAACTATTACTACTAGTGCTTATCGTGCATCAATTAATATTGCTAAAGAAAAAGGAAGTTTTCCATTTTTAAAATCACGCGAAGCATTTATTAATAGTGGTTTCATGAAAACAATGCCTGAAGACATCAGAAATGATATTCTTAAATATGGTATCCGTAACTCACATTTATTAACTGTTGCTCCAACAGATTCAACCGGAACTATGGTTGGTGTATCAACAGGACTTGAACCATACTTTGCCTTTTCATATTTCCGTTCAGGAAGACTTGGCAAATTTATGGAAGTAAAAGCAAAAATTGTAAATGATTGATTACAGTATCATCCAGAATTTAAAGAAAAACCATTACCAGATATTTTTGTTTCAGCAATGCAATTAACACCTGAAGATCATGCTAATGTACAATGTATTATTCAGCGTTGAGTTGATTCTTCAATTTCAAAAACTGTTAATGCTCCAAAAGGTTACACTGTTAAAAAAGTAGAACAAATATATTACAAATTATATAAAGATGGAGCAAAAGGTGGAACTGTTTATGTTGATGTAAGTAGAGATAGTCAAGTCTTATCTTTATCCGATGATGATAATCAAATGCAAGAGCAAGTTAACTTAAGTGATCTTGGTCTAACTGAAACTTTTGCCGAAAGTATTAATGAAACAAAACCAATTAAACCAGGATGACGTAATGATCGTCAAGATCGTAAAATTGGTACTGATTTAGGTGACTTATGTACAATGTGTAAAGAAGGAGTCCTTGTCTTTAGCGCTGGTTGTTATACTTGCAATAATTGTGGTATTCAATCTAAATGCGGATTATAAAAATAAAAAACTACTTAAAATTAATTAAGTAGTTTTTTATTTTTGTATTTATTTATATTTTAGATGTTTGATAATTACTAGTTACATTCTGTTGTACTAAAGATGCTACTGAATGCAATTTATTTACTTCTTCACCTATATTTTTTCCTCAATCTTGAAGTTTTGTTTCAGATTTAAATGATTGATCATCTTCAAAAAATTTTTTTCTACACTCTTCATTGTACAATTTATGTTTTCTTAAAATATCAGATAAATTTTCTTCTCTTAATTCACTGTCAGATTCTATTGTTATAATATTTTCTTCTTGCAAATTTACTTCTTCTACAATACTTTCTAGTCTTTTCAATAATTTTTCTAGTTTTTTTTGTCTTTTTGATTTGGTTATATTTTTCATCAATACTTGGTTTAAATTAAAGAAGTGCACCTTTAAAAACTAGCAATACACCAATAGGTACGCCCCCACAATTATACCAATAGGTCCTCCCGCAACTCCAATTAAAGCACCAAATAAAGCACCTCCAATCATAGGAACACCACCTTTTATAACCACAATTCCTAATAACTCTAAATTTTTACAAATATCAGGATGTTTTTTTGATTTTTATTTCAAAATTCTTTTAATTCATTATTTATTTTTTCTATAGTTTCTTTCATCTTTTATTCTCTTTCCATTTTTTGACTACAAAGATGGTTTAAATTTATTTTCTAAAGATAAATTTTGTAATCTTGTTGAATCTTCATCTAAATTTATATCTTGTCAACCATCAGTTTTTATGTTTTCTCTTTCTAAAAATAATTTGTCTCTTGACACGTCTTTATATAAGGTTGTAACTATATCTAATAATGCATCATAACATTTTTTATCACCAATCTTTAATTCTTTAATAGTTTTTTTAAAATTACTTGCATATTCCTCATATTCTTTTAATATAAGTTTCTTATTACTTTTATCTTGAAAATAATTATCTAAAATAATTTTTCATATTTTATTTTCAATATCTCGTATTTCTCTATCTTCTTTTGATAAGAAATTATTTTTCTCATTTTTACTTTTTTCTTCTAATATTTTACATCTTTGTAACTCTAAATCTTTTACTTCTTCTTTTTTATCATCTATAAGTAAATGTAAACAAGCAATTTTTTTATTAAGTCTTGTTTTTTCATTTTTTAAATCTTCAATTTCTTTTTCATTCTTATTTTTCTTTATTTTTTCTTTATTTTTTGCTTCAATTTTTTCTATTTTTGCTTCAATTTTTTCTATTTTTTTTAATTTTATTTTTATTTTTTTTTCTGCTTTTTCAATTTCTTCAAGTTTTTCATCTTCATCAAAAAACATATATTTAAAAAATATATCTTTGCTGTGTAACTTCATATATTCTGAATTTCTTAATTTTTCTTTTTCAAGTTTTTGTTCAAAAAGAAAAACTCACTCTTCTACTATTTTCGAATTAACTAAATTTTCAATTGCTACTGCTATATTTCTACTCATTTTTCCTATTCCCTTTCAATATTTTATAAAAAACCCATTTACTTTAAAAATAAAGTAAATGGGTAAAAAACTAATCTTTTGATTTAAAATTAACACATTTTATTTTTTTTACAATAAAATTATTCTTAATGTCATTATTTAGTGATAATTTCCTATTAGTTATCGAGTAAAAATTTTCCAAAAGTGAAGTTAAATATACTTGGTGATAAATATGGAAAGAAGTATGACTATGAAAGAAAAATATAAATACAAAATTATAAATGATATTATTATTAATAAATTATCTAAACATCAAGCCAAGAATAAACTTAATCTAACTATTAGAAGAATTAACCAATTAATTCAAATTTTTAATAGAGAAGGTAAAGTTGATTTTATTCATAAATCTCGTAATAAAATTTCTAATAAGGCAACAAATTTTGAAATCAAAATTAAGATTATAAACTTGTATAAAACAAAATATTATAATTTTAATTTTCAACATTTTCATGAGAAATTAATTAATGAAGAAAAAATTAAGATTTCATATAACACACTTTATACTATATTAATTAAAGAAAAAATTACTTCACCAAAAAGACATAAAAATAAAAAAAATAACTTACATCCAACAAGAAATCGAAGAACAAATTTTGGTGAATTAATTCAAATGGACGCCAGTAATCATCATTGATTTGGTAACGATAAACCAAAATAATTTTTACATGCTGCAATTGATGATGCTACAGGAAATATTGTTGGACTATGATTTGATCATCAAGAAACATTAGATGGTTATTATAATATTTTTTATCAAATTTTAACTAATTATGGAATACCAAAAACATTTTATACCGATAATAGAACAGTTTTTGGATATAAGAAAAAAGTTGATGCAGGAAAAATAAATACAGAAAATGACACTTATACTCAATTTCAAAAGTCCTGTAATGATTTAGATGTTGTGAAATAATCAGAACTTCAATTCCGCAAGCTAAAGGTCGCGTTGAACGCTTATTTGGAACACTTCAAAGTCGTTTAATTAGTGAATTACGACTTAATAAAATTAGAAATTTAGAAGAAGCTAACAAATTTCTTAAAACATACATAAGTACTTTTAATAAACAATTTGCCTTTCCTATTGATGATACTAAATCTGCTATGGTTAAAGCTCCTACACAGGAAGAAATCAATATTTATCTTTCAAGATTTTCTAAAAGAAAAACAGATAGTGGTTCAACCATAACATATTATGGTAAAAAGTATTTTCCTTATAAAAATAACAAAGTTCAATACATACAACCTAGAACTGATGTAATTGTACTTAAATCATTTATTAATGAATTATATCTTAGTTACAATAATCAAATGTATGAACTAAAAGAAATAGCACAAAAACCAATTATAAAAGAAAATTTAATAAAAACTAAAAAAGTTTATATACCCAATAAAAATCATCCTTGAAGATATGGATATCAATAATTCTTAATTAAAATTAAAAATCTATTTTATAAGATATTTAATTTTATAAATACTAAACCATATAAAATTTTAAAACGTTTGCGTATGAGCAAATTTGGTGTTCTAAAATTGATTTTAAATATAAAAGAAATTGTAATTGCAATCTCTCGTTTTTACATTTGTGGTAAGTTTGATTTAGTCGGATTTATTAATAAATTATTTAAAGTTACATTATTAATTTTATTAACATCTATATTTATTTCACTATTTGATTTTCTTATATATAATTCTTTTACTTTTTTAATATTTCCAAAAAGTTCTTTTGATATTTTTATAAAAAAATCATTTTTTTCTTTAATTATTTTATTTTTATCAATTTTTCCAAAAGTAAATATTTTCAATATTGAATAACTAATTTTTTTAAATTTGCTAATCTTTTGTTTTTTTAAATTTTCATTAATATCAACAATAGTAGTTTGAGCTAAATTAACTCTATTACTAATAATTTCTGGAGTAAATTGATTTTTATCAATAATTATTTTTTTCAATTCTCTATTAATTCATTCATATTCTTCTTGTAAATTTTTATTCATTTTTTCATCCTTTCAAAATAAAAACTCATTTACTTTGAAATTAAAGCAATGAGTTAAAAACTTATATTAAACTTAATTAAATTATACAAAAAAAGTTCGCAAATCAAAATTTAAAGCTAAATTTTTAACGTTTATTTAGAATTCGTGTTTATATTTATTTAACACTATAACTTTCCAAAATAATTTATTTTTTTATAAATATTTTTGGGAAATTTTCACTCGATATTGACATAAAATTATTCTTAAAAACTGCATTAAATTTAATAAATAATTAAATTTATATAATCATTTTTTAAAATCAATTTTTATTTTTGTAATAAAACATTATTTACTGATTACTACTAATATGGTAATATGAAGGTAATAACTTACTATTAAGTTAAGTTATTAATTTTTAAAAGAGAATATAGTTTTCTTTTAAAAATTACCTTCATATTTAAATTTTTAATGAGAAAAGGAATTTATCAAATGAAAACATTTTTAATAAACATCACTCTGACAACAATAACTTTAACTGCTGGAAATGAAATGATAGCAAAACATTTTAATGAACAAATAAGTGTTAAATCACAATTATATGTCCTTGGCGACAGCTTATCAGATAATGGTAATTTAGCTAATATTTTTACTTATGATACTTGAAATATAGATAAAGTTAAATTTCAAGAACCTTTTTATCATAATTCATTTACTAATGGCGATGTTGCTGCTAGTATTTTAGCGAAAAAACTAGGAACAGAACTATTACCAGCTTGATATCAAAAAGGTAATAACTATGCTGTAGGTGGAGCACAAGCCGGACAAAATCATAGTTGAGAATATCAATTATTCTTAAATCATTATTCTATTGACCACCAAGCTAATCAATTATTAAAAGATCATAAAATACAAAAAAATGATGATATTTTTATTGAAATAAGTGGTAATGATCTGCTTTCTGCTATGGATGAAAATTCAACAGCAAAACAAGAGTCAATTATTAATAATGCAATAACAACTGAGTTTGAAACTGTTGATACATTAATTAATGCTGGTGCTCAAAATTTAATAATTGCCAATGTGCCTAACATTAGTAATATTCCAAAATATGTTAATGAAAAACAATCTGTTAAAGAAGTAGCAAACCACTTATCAAATGAATATAATAACAAATGAAATGATAAAATTACTGAATTAATAAAAAATAATTCTGATATTAATATCAGACCGTTTGACTTAGAAACTAATTTTAGTAATTTATTATCTGAAGCACAAGAAATAGGAAAAAATATTACTAATGAATCAATAAAATGATCAATTCCCGGTTTAGCTTTAAATTTAAATCCAAAATATATTGATGGAACAACTCCAGAAACTATTAATAATAATTTTTTCTTTGATTATGTTCATCCAAATAAATGAGCACATGATCAAATTAGTCTTGAACTATTCACTGAACTTACTTCATAAAAAATGCAACAGAAACAATTAATTAACAATATTTTTATTCTTAATTTATTTTAATATATATAGTATTAAAGTAGTATAATATATATAAAGCCAAGAAAGAAGGTGTATTTAATGATTAAAAAGATTAACGATGATCTAAATGATTATATTAGTGAACATCTAAAATATCAAATGCTTAGTTTTAAATTAAGTAATGATGCAAATCAAAAAGGATATCCTGGGTTTGCGCGCTTCTTCCAAGTAGAAGCAGCTGATGCTGTTGTTCATATTCGTAAAATTTGTAACTATTTAATGGATCAAGATGCTCAAGTTGAAATTAAAGACATTAAAGTTCCAACTTTTACTACAAAAAACATTGAAGAAGCATTAAAAAAATTAAAATCTACTAAAGAAGAATTACTTGATTTTACTAATAAACTTGTTAAAAGTGCTCGTGAAAATAATGATAATTTAACTGCGAAATTTTATGACTGATTCTTAATTGATTTCTATGAAGAAATTGCTTATGAAAAAGACTTATTGGATTGAATTGCAATGTCTAATAGTAACCTTTATAAAATTGACAAACGTTTACTAAAAACTGAAGAGCCAGATACTTTAAAAGTTATTGTTCCATTTTATGAACCCGAATAAATTTCATATTTAACTCTTAATTTTCACCAAAAATGTATAAAAAAATTATACATTTTTTATTTTTTTATAAAAATTTTGTTGTATTTTTTTGATTTTCTTCTGCTTGATAGTTTAAACTGTATTCTCTTTTTTTACCTTCAATATTTATTTCATCTTTACTTTTATTACTTCATTCAATAACTTTTAACTTATTTTCTCCTAAATCAGTTTTAATATTAATTATTACTCATCAAGTTCCTAGGGGCGTTGCCCCTAGTTGCTTCGCAACCTACCCCGGTGGGGTAAACCCCCCCCACGGCCAACCAACCAAGGTTCTGGTTGGCACCGACCATTAATATTAATTTATTACCCACTCTTTTTTTATTAATTTATTTAAAAATAAAAAAATTCCCAGTCGAATAGGAAAAAGAATAAATTACCCTAAATACTTAACCTGAATTTTAATTTAACCGAACCGAGGTATGCCTCTCTTTCTTTTAAAAAAAATCATAATAAATATATATAAATACATTACGTAAAAATATTAAATTGTCTTTAATAAAAAACTATTATGTTCAAACAACTTGTGATAATTAAAAAATAAAAAAAAGTAAATATTTAATTATCCTTCGACTGAAATTGTTTAAACAATTGTAATAGTTAAATATTTACTCTTAATAACCTTTTACTACTATTAATTCGTTACATTAACGCAATTATTAAGCAAATAAATATCTACATACATAATAACATAAAAAATAAAAAAACAAATAAAAAAAACGTAATTATACTTTCAGTCGAATAAAAGCATAATTACAAATAACATTATATATATATATATATATATATACAAGTATTATAATTAAAATTTAATTTAACTTTTTATTACCAAAAATTATTTTTTCAACTTTATTACCAAAAACTTTTTCTGTCCAAGTCAAAACATCTTTATCTTTATGAATTAAATAGCCAATTTCACTAGTTCGTAAATAGTATTTATGCGATAAAGCACTTAAATATAAATAACGTTCATAATCTTCATAATCCTTAAAATAATCATTTACAACAGTACTTTCAATAATACCACCAGTTAAAACAGTATTACCATCACTATCTTTTGGAGTTTTAAAATAAAACACATTTGTAGCATTAAAACTTGCTTTAATTATATCTTGAATTGTTATTTTCTTAATACCACGAATTACAATAGGATTTTTACAATTACGACTAAAAGCATATGCTTTAATGCCTACATCCGCTTGATTTAAAGACTTAACATCATCAAATGCTTTTGTAACATATTTTCCTAAATATTTAATAACAAATTCATTAGTTCCTTTTTTAACTACTTTTAAATCACTAAAACCATGAGTTCATCATTCTAATAACATACTTTTATGTATTTTTCTATTAAAAACTATATGAAAATGAACTGCTCCACGAGATTGATATTCATAAACATAAAAATACTTTAATTCACCTAAATATTTTAAACGTTTAGGGTCATTTCATCATTTTTTTAATTTAATAAAAATAAGCCAATATCTTTTTTAGCCTTTTTAATATCTTGCATATTATCTTTATAGGTTAAAGTAACAAAACTCATTATTTTACTATCATAAAAATTATGTAATGCTTTTTGAATTAAATTATTTTTTGCACGAACAGTACTATTTCTCAATTTTTGTTTATTACCAACATAACATTTACCTTTTTTATTTCCAATATTACTCAAAAATGAAATAGGCAACACTATATTTTTCACATAACAAGCATAAAAAACCTTTTTAATATAAAAATCTTGTTTCATAACAAAAAAACTACCTTTCGACTGAAGCATAAATGCTTAAATAGTTAATTATTAATTAATACAAAAATATAATAACACATAATTATATAAAATATAACTATAAACAAAATAAAAGAAAAACGTTACTTAATTATATACTCATTATAAATCTCTTTAAGTTTTTGAAAATGCTTTTGAAATAAAAATTTATTTTTTTCACTATAATTACCTTCAAATGTAATCATTATTGAAATGTTTTCTATTATTTTTATTTGTTTTACATACTCTTCTGATATTTTTTGTAATCTTCTTTGTTTATTATATTCGGTTTCATTTATTTCATTTCAATTATTGGAACCGTGTTGATAACCAATATCGAAAGAAGAAAATAATTCTGATGGAAATGCCATTTTTCTAAAAGTCTTTAATGAAAAATATAAATTATTTTTCATTGAATAAAAATCTACTCCTATATACTGACTATTAGCATCATATAATATTTCTTTTTCTTCTTCTTTAAAATTATTTTCAATTATATAATTAACAATTTTTTGAATTTTTACCAATTCTCCTACATCATATGTTGGATTATTTTTTTGATCTAATTCTTCTCTTAATTCATTTATTACCTTACTAATAATTTTAGAATGTTTTGTAACAACAATTACATCATAAAAATCTGTATCAAAATATAATTTATAATTATCATTTTTTTAATTTTAATATTTAATAAAATACCATAACAAGCATAAAGAAATCTAGGGAGTGAACGTTTTAATTCAACATCACCATCTAAATAAATGCCTCCATATTGGCTTAATATAACAATTCTTATAAAATCTGATGCTGATTTTAGTTTTTCTTTAATTGCTAATCTATTATTTTTAAATATTTGTTCAAATATTACTACATCATTATTTTCTAAATTTTCTATTTCTTTTAAACTAATAATTTTAATATTATTAAGTAACTTATGTTGTTGTTTTTCATTTTCAGTAATTTCCCTATTTTTTTCATTTTTAGAAATTCATAAAATAACTTCACGTTCATGTTGATGTAATAAAGCCGCATAAATTATATTATTTCTTACAGTAATTGGTATTTCTCCAATTCATACAAAATGAATTGGATATTTATTATCTATAACTGTCATTTTTTTAATAACTCTTATATTTTATTTAAATGCATTGTTTAAAAATGATAATTCATCTTCGATATTTAATCTTGGAAATAATAACTCTTTTTTATTAACAGATTTATTAAAAACTTCATTCAAGTTAATATTGACTATTGGTTTAGTAATTTTTAAGACACCTAATTGTTCATGAATTTTTAATGAACTATTAACCAAAATTGGACTTAATAAAGCACTACTAATAATTAAAATATTTGCTAATAAATTTAAAATATTATGTAATTCAATAGTTTTATTATTTTTATGTAAATCTCATGGTTTTGTTAAATCAATTAATTTATTACCACTAGTTATTAATTTAAAAACGACATTAATTGCTTCATGAATTTGATACTCATCCATTTCAATATTAAAATCATTAATAGTACTTTTAATAATTTTAATTATTTCTATTGCTTCTGATTGTAACTTATTTAAATTAACTTTGGGAATTTTACCATCACAATATTTAATGATCATTGTAACTGTTCGCGAAAGCAAATTACCTAAATCATTAACAAGATAAGAGTTATAACAATTTAAAAATAATTCATGACTATATTTTGCATCATGACCAATAATAATTTCTTTCATTAAAAAAAACCGTAATCCATCTGCACCATAACGATTTACTAATACTAAAGGATCAATAACATTACCTTTTGATTTTGACATTTTTCCTTCTTCATTAGTAATTCAACCGTGGGCCAAAATTCGATTTGGTTGTCTCAAGTTTAATGCCATTAATAAAATTGGCCAATAAATCATATGAAAACGACTAATTTCTTTACCAACTAAATTCACAATTTCACAATTTGAATCTAGTCAAAATTTTTTAAAATTAATGTCATCATCTTGTAAATAACCTAATCCTGTTAAATAATTACTTAATGCATCAATTCAAACATAAATAACATGTTTTGGATTTTCTAATACTGGTACCCCTCAAGTAAAACTCGTTCTAGTAACACTTAAATTTTCTAAGCCTGGCGTAATAAAATTATTAATCATTTCCGTTTTACGATTAAGTGGTCATAAAAATAATGGGTATTCATCATAATATTTTAATAATTGTTTAGTATATTTTTCCAATTTTAAAAAATATGATGGTTCTGATAAAGTAGTAATATTACCTTGACATATTTTACATGTATTATTAGTTTTATTAATTTGGCTATCTGTCAAAAATTCTTCACAAGAAATACAATATGAGCCTTCATATTTTCCCAAATAAATATCATTTTGTTTTAATAATTTCCTGAATATTTTCTGAACACTTAAAATATGATTTTTATCAGTTGTTCTAATAAATTTATCATAATCAATATTTAAGTTTTTTCATAAATTCTTAAACCCAACAACAATATCATCAACAAATTTTTGTGGAGTTTGTTTATTTTCATCCGCCTTTTTAGCAATTTTTTGACCATGTTCATCACTTCCAGTTAAAAAGAATACTTCATAACCTTGCATTTTCTTATAGCGAGCTAAAACATCAGCAATAATTGTTGTATAAGCATGTCCTAAGTGTAACTTAGCACTAGGATAATAAATAGGGGTAGTAATATAAAATTTTTTTGTCATTATTTGCTCCTAAATTTAATAATTATAATTTTACATTAAAATAGTATTATTTATTGTAATACTTATTTAAATTAATAATATTTTATTAATCTTTATTTTTTTATAAAATGAAACATTTTTGTTGATATTGATTTTTATTAAAACCATTATCAGAGTTAACAGCATCTATATCAACATTTAAGTAAAACTGATAATCACTATTTACGTGTGAAAGAATACTACTTTTTTCATTATCATAATTATTTACTGGTAAATACTGATTACCATTACTCATTAATGGTTGATTTTGTAATTTTCTTGAAATTGCAAAATCATATCAATCTCTCAAAAGATCATTTTTTTCTCATTGTCTTCTTTTTTCTTTTTCTATTTTTTCTAAAATATTATTAAGTTTTAAAATTTTTAATCCAACCTTTTTCAATTCTTCTTTTTGATTACTTATATTAACTTTTTCACATACTATTTTGTTAATTCGTTTTTTTTCAAAATTATAATAACCAAAAGTTAAAAACTTAACTAATTTATTCTTAAATTTAAAAATTTTACTTGTTTTTTGTTTTTCGAAAATTTCTAACTTTTTAATACTATTTATATTATAAGAAAGAAATATAGATTGTTTTTTAATATATGACTGCAATGTTTTTTCACATTTATATTTCTTATTACTAATATAATATTATTTTTATTTTATTAATTTTCTTTTTTAATAAATTAATATCTAATTCTCCATTATCTTTTAAGTATCGATCATCTAAAACATCATAAAAATGTTCTTCATTATCATCATAGCTTGTAATAAAATTAAAATGTTGATTTATAAAAGGAAAACTATTATCGATTTTGTATTTCTTCATAATTTTCACTGCTTAAACTTATATAATCTAGTGACTAATTACAATATTTTCTTAATCTTTTATATTTATTGATTATTAGATAAAATAAAAAAAACAAATATTAATAAATTAAATGCTAATTAAATTTAATATTAAACATTATTTATCTTTAAAAACTTTTTTAAAAATATAATCAACATTTATTAAAAAAATATTATTATTACAACATTCATTTAACTGTTCACTAGTTAAATATTGATTAATATTATTCTTTATTAATACATCTTTAAAATTAATCATTTTATTTTGTGCTTCTAAAGTGCATTTTTGAATAAAATCATAAGCAATTTCACGTGTTATTTTTGGATTATTTTTAATAATAGTCAATAAAACTACTTGTGAAAAATAAAGTTCATTAGCTTTAGCAATATTATTTGCCATGGCACTAGTATTAATTACTAAATTATCTAAAATATTTGTCATTCTATTAATAATAAAATCTAATATATGATAAATATCAGGTAACATAATGCGTTCATTAGAACTATGAGAGATATCACGTTCATACCATAATAAATTATTCTCATATACTATACTATTATAACTTCGAACTAATCTTGCTAAACCACAAATATTTTCAGAACCAATTGGATTTTTTTTATGTGGCATTGAACTTGAACCTTTTTGTGAAATAGAAAATCCCTCTAAAAGTTCATTAACTTCGCTACGTTGACTCAAACGAATTTCTAAAGCTATTTTTTCAATTGTTGTAGCAATTGAACTTAATTGTGTAATTAAAAAAATCAAACGATCACGTTGTACTACCTGCGTAGCACAACTGTCAACTTCCATTTTTCATTTTTTAGCAATAAATTCACTAACTTTTGGCGAAATATGAACAAAATTACCCATAGCACCCGTAATCTTAATAACTTCAACTTGTTTTCTTGCTAATTCCAACCTTACTAACTGTCTATTTATTTCATCGTATCATAAAGCAAATTTTAATCCTAATGAAGTTGGTTCACCAAAAATACCATGACTGCGACCAATTACTAATTGATTTTTATATTTAAACGCTAACTCTTTTAATTTCAATTGTAAAGTAATTAAAGCTTTTTCAATAATTTCATTTGAAAATTTTATTTGTAGATTTTGGACACTATCAACCATATCAGTTGAAGTTAAACCATAATGAATTCAACGACTTTCAGTTTTTAAGTTAGCACTCAACATTCTAGTAAAAGCAACTACATCATGCTTAGTTTCTAATTCTAATTTATTCATTAATTCAATATCTAATTTAGCATTTTTTTTAATTAATTGAAAATCTTTAAGAGGAATTATATTTAAATGTTGTAATGATTCACAAACATCAATTTGAAAATTCATTCATAAGTTTAAACGATTTTTCATATTTCAAATATTAGTCATTGCTTTTGTTTCGTAACGTTCAATCATTTTTACTCCTTAATAAATATAGTTTGTTTACGATCTGGACCAACAGAAAATATTCTAATTGGAACACCCACCAACTCACTAATTTTTTTTAAATAATTTTTAGCATTTTCTGGTAATTCATCATAACTAGTAATATTAGTAATATCTTCATTTCAGCCAGGCATAGTAATAAAATGTGGTTGACATTTATTAAAGTTATTAATTTGAGAAGGTATGTATCTAATTATTTCGCCATTTAAAGTATAATGCGTACAAATGCTTAATGTTTCAATACCAATAAGCACGTCTAACAACATAATAACTAAACTAGTAAATCCATTAATTTGTGCACTATACTTAGCAATAACTGCATCAAATCATCCAATTCTTCTTGGTCTTTTTGAAACTGTACCATATTCATTACCAGTCATACGAATATAATCTGCTAATTTACCAAAAACTTCACTAGGAAATGCACCAGCACCAACTCTTGTACTGTATGCTTTAGTTACACCAATAATTTCGTTAATTGCTTTTAAAGAAATACCTGAACCAATAGCAATTGAACTAGCACTTGGATTAGAAGATGTTACAAAAGGATATGTACCATGATCTAAATCTAATAAAGTACCTTGTGCTCCTTCAAATAATATCTTTTTATTTCTAACTAATTGTTCATTTAAAAATTGACCAGTATCAATAATTAAATCTTTAAAGTATGGTAATAATTCTAATAAACGATTATATATTGTTTGCGCATTAAATTCTTTTTCATATCCATAAACATTTTTTAATATTTTATTTTTAATTAACAAATTATCAGTAATCAATTCTAATAGCCGATCCTTATCTAATAAATCACCCATTCGAATTCCAATCCGATTAACTTTATCAGCATAACAAGGTCCAATTCCTTTTTTAGTAGTGCCAATAGCTTTATCGCCCTTAATTTTTTCTTCATATTCATCAAATGCTAAATGATAAGGTAAAATAATATGAGCACGATCAGAAATCCGTAAATTTTGACAACTAAAACCGGCAGCTTTTAAATATTCAATTTCAGAAACTAATTTTTCTGGATTAACAACACAACCATTAGCAATAACACAATATGAATCTTTATTAAAGATACCAGAAGGAATAATACTTAATTTATATTTTTGATGATCAAAAACAATTGTATGTCCGGCATTATCACCACCACTTCAACGAACAATAACATCAGAATTTTGACTATAATAGTCAGTTATTTTACCTTTTCCTTCATCACCTCATTGACAACCAATAATAGCAGTAGTTTTAAATGGTTTTGGTTGATCAATTTTTGATATTAAAATATTTTTAGTATTAACAATTTTATTAGCAATTTTTTGATTTTCTTCTTTTATTATATGTTTTGATTTTTCAAAATCTACTTTCATCTTATTAATGATTGGCTTAACAGTGTCAGTTTTTATTGATTGCGTTTTTACTTTAGTTGCTTTTTTTACATCTTTAACTTTTGGTTTAATAGTTTTATTAAGTTGTTCAACTTTAGTTTTTGCCTTTTCTATTGTTGGTTTGATTATATTTTTTTTTGCTTTCATATTGTCTCCTTTATACTCAAAAAAAGTATTTATAAATTTATAAATTAATTATATAATTATTTAATAATGATTATCAAAATATTGTTATTAAAATAAACTAGTAAAGGAAACTTAAAAAATGAAATGAAATTTTGATAATGACAGTTTTCAAAATGATAATAATGATGATTTTGACAAACTTTGTCCTATTTGTAAGCAAAAATTACTAGAAGCAAAACTTGAAAAAATAAATGAAATAAATCAATATCAGCAAACACAAAATGATATTTTATTAATTGAAGAAATAAAAAAAGAATTAGAAAAAATTAAAAAAGAAAAAGAAACACAACTTTATGTTTACTTATGTAGAAAACATAAAAATGAAAATATTCTTTAATATTTTGGGAGCGTGTCGAAGATGTCGGTAACTAAAAAGTTTTAAAAATAGCTCCTTTCTTTTTTTACCCTTGAATTAAAAATAAATGACAAAAGACGAGAATAAAAATCTTGTCTTTTTTTGTGTAATTGTAAAATTTTAAAATTTTTATTATTAACATCCTTTAAATATCTACTACACGCAGTGACCAAGTAGGAGAAAGTTAATAATTAATAACCCTCTTTAACGCTATTATCAACACGTGTTAGGGAACTAAAAAAGTGAACTACAACACAGTTGTTAAAAATAGTAGCTAGAACATGTGGACTTGCATGGATAAATAAAAAGTGGAGTGATACCTAATAAAATATACTAACCATTAATGGTAATTCTTGGGGTGGGAGCGAATTGGAAACTAGTATATATAGACCTGTTGTAGGGACCTATTGTATTAATTCTATTCTTTATTTAACCAACCTTGCCACTCCCCAGTGAGCAAGTGTTGGTTTTATTTTTTATTTTTTTTGAAAAATTTTTTTGGGCGAGAAAATAAATTTCAAACTTGTAAAAAAAATTGAGCGGTGCCGGTTCAATTAAAATATTAATTTATTAAACATAAATTAAATAAATATTGAATCGAATGCCTCGATTTCTTTTTAAAATTTCACAATTTATTTTTGAGCCCAGAATTGCTGGAATGAATAAAACGAATAGTAGTATTATTAATAATCTAAAAATCAAAATATATGTTCTTTATGCTAGAAGCAACAGAACATATTAGGAAAGGATTATTATGCAAATAGAATTTAAAAAAGAACAAATTGTTAAAGATAGACCACAATCTATTCTTATTGATTATGGTGAATATAAATTACAATGTCCAAAATGAATGGTTAAAAATAATAGTTTTATTGCTGATGATAAATATACATATTGAGTTTTTAATTTAGAAAATATTAAAAGAGAATTAAGTGGTAATGAATTAATAAAATTATTAGAACCATATATTAAAGACCAAAAAATAACTGTTAATAAACCAACCGCTCCAAAAGAATATTATCTTAATGATATAAAACTTGAACCATTAAAATTTTATGAACAGC
This sequence comes from Spiroplasma endosymbiont of Thecophora atra, assembly GCF_964019735.1. Taxonomy (NCBI): domain Bacteria; kingdom Bacillati; phylum Mycoplasmatota; class Mollicutes; order Entomoplasmatales; family Spiroplasmataceae; genus Spiroplasma; species Spiroplasma endosymbiont of Thecophora atra. The sequence continues at coordinate 1,467,290 of NZ_OZ026464.1, forward strand.
ATAATAGTTAATTTATCGGTGAAATAACAGATAACAAAACTAAAATTACTAATCCTTGTTTTAAATATAACATTACGTGAGAAGAAAACAGAAAAGATTTTAAAATAAATAATCCATATAAACATGATGATTTACCAATTAATTATTTAGTTACTTCTTATAAGCAAATTTCAACTCATAATGAAAAAGTATTTTTGTTGAACATGTAAACAACATAAATTAGATTATTTATTCTTTAATACTAATGATATAAAAACAAGAAAAAACTTTTTAAGAGACAAAAACGGTAAAGCAATTTGTTATGACTGTATCTTAAATGTTAAGTTAAGTAGGGGGTATAAATAATGAATAAAGAAAAACCATTTGCTGTTAAAGACCAAGAAATTATTAATGAATATAAGAAAAAACGTAGTAAAGAAATAACAGAAGAACATTTAAATAATATAGAAAAATTAAGAGAAGATTTTAAAAAAGAAATTATTAATAAATATAAAGAAAAATTAAAAAAAGATTTTAAAAAAGAAGTTATTAATGAATATAAGAAAAATTTAATTTGTTCATTAAATATATTTTTAGGTCATTATATAGAACAATACAAAAAAGAAAAAGAAACATTTTATCAAAATCAATTAAAAGGTTCAGTTGATATTATTGAATTATTAATTAATAAAATAAAATCCAAAGAATTTGATTAATAATGCAATATGACTTAATTATTGGAATTGACCCTGCTGGTATTGGTAATAATGGAATTGTTATATATTCAAATGAAACTAATAATATTATTTTTAATGAAACATTCAATACATTAACTGTTTTATGAACTAAAAATATTTATAAAGAAAAATTTCAATTAATTAAAGAAAAATTTATTGATAAAAAAATATTAGTTATTGTAGAAAATTTCTTTTTAAGTTCAAAACAATTATTAACTAATCCATTAGCAACCCCTAAAATTATTGGTGCATTAATGGTATTAGTACAAGATGTTATAAATTGAGATTATCTAGAAAGTGAACCAAAAAATAAAACTAAAATAGAAAATTATAAAGGAAATATAAAATTAACAAAACATGAACAAGATGCTTATAAACATATTCAATATTATTTAAAAAATCATAAAAAAATATTAATTTTTGATAATTATTTAAGGAAATTATAAAAATGAAAGATAAAACAAATTATGTCAAATTAACAGTAAAACTTAGTAACACTATTGAAGCAAAATATTACGAAAAAGGTAATAAAGAATTATATTATAGTGTTCGTGGTCAATGAAATGGATTAAACTATGTTACTTTAATTTTTAATAAACCAAAACTTTATAGACGCTGTATTTTATTAAACAAAAACGATGAAATTATAGTAACTGGTGAAATCTTTAATACTTTAAATATTCAAAAAAATCGTGCATTTTGTTCAATTAATGTTAAATGATTTAAAAAATGAAAAGAGTAAAAAATGATATTATGAGAAATTTTATTAATAGTACCAATATTAATAACCAGCATAACACTAATAATATTTTTATTATTTATTATTAAAGAATTAAAAAATGAATATAAAGTATTAAAAATATTAAGTGAAATTGCTAATCAAATTGAAAATAAGGAGAATAATTAATGATAATATTACCTACTTTGTTTGAAAATAAAGATGAAATTGAAATATTATCACCATTTCCCAAAGCAATTCATACAAGTAATGATATTAGAGCAATTATTTTAAGACAATATCCAAATGTTAAATCAAAACACATAATTGTTTCTGACCCAGAAAGTAATGTTGCATTAATAGTTGGTGATAATGATGTTTATCAAGGTTGAATTAAAGTAACAGTTAAAAAATTAGAAATTAAAGGATAATAACCATGACTAAGCGCGAATTTTTAATTAAATGAAATGTAGACGAAAAATTATTTTTTATTGATAATGTTGAATTTTGTACAAGTGAAACATGTGTAATGTTTAATTGAAATGATAATTATTTAATGATTGATTATCATTCAAAAGAGATGAAAAAATTTATAGAACTATTAAATGATTTAAAACAAATTAAAGGAGAATAAATTATGTTAGATGAAATTTTAAAAGTAATTTTTGATAGAACAGATAAACAAGAATTAATTTATATGATAGAAAGATTAATTCTTGTTACTAAAAATCCATCAGAAACAAAAAAATGACTTATTAAAGAATTTGATAAAAATCATTATGTTTTAGAAAAATTATTGAATATGAACGGAGAAGTTAAATAATGCCAAATGAAAATACACAATCAAATTATACTTTAACTAAATTAATTAGAACTGGAATAAGTCCAATTTGTGCAATGATTGGTACAAGTGCTTATTATGGTCAAGTAATTGCAAATCCAGTATTAGGTTCAATTAATAGTTTATTATTTGGTAAAAAATTAGGTTTAGATATTTGAAATTTAAATCAAAGACCAAATACTAAAACTAAATTAATTAATAGTTCTAAAAAAATAGCATTAGGATTAGGAACAATTGGATTAGCAAATTATAGTAAATGAACAAAGAATAATATTACTCCAATTATTCCAACAACACCAATGCCAATAACTACTACAACTACAACTGAGGGTCCTCCATGATTACTATTAAATAAACAAGAAAATCAGTCATTAATGGATTGAGATACATATATTAGTTTAAATGCTTATGGTATATCAAATCTTATTAGTGGATTAACTGAGTTAATACCTAATAAATTTGAAACAATAAGAAAGATTTGTAATATGGCAACTGGTGGATGTTTAATATCAAGTGGTGTTGCTATGGGTATTAATAATGATTTTAATAATGCTTATGCAGTACCTACCATAATTGCTGGTGCAAGTGAAATAATCCATAATTTACTACCTATGGAAACAACTAATCATATTCAAGAAATGCAAGAAACATCATTTAATAATGAAACTTCAAGATTAATTAATGATAATAGATTTTCAATTAATAGTGAAACAACCAGTCAATATGGTAGTGATAATATGAGCGAAGTACCATTAAATCATGATAATGCTTCACTAAATTGAGATTATAATCACATGAATTTATAAAGGAGGTGAATAATTTATGAATAAAGAAAAATTACTTGAATATTACAATGAAAAATTAAAACAACATGAAAAAGATTTAGAAGACATACGACTGAATGAACGTTTAATTGCAAATCTTTTAATAGATGCAAAATGTATGATTGAAAGAATTATTAAAGGTGAATTTGATGAATAATCAAAAATAAACAATAAATAATCGAAAGGAAAATATTGAGATGAAAGAATTTTTACATGAATTAATAATTATTGGAACAAGTGTTGGAACATTAATTTGCAGAGAAATTATTGTTTTATTAAAAAGATTTATCACAACTCCAAAACATGTTAGAGCAAATAACAAAATTATCAAACATCAAAAAAAATTAGCAAAATTAAATGAAAAGATTAATAAAGAAAATAAATAAAAAAGTGGTGATGTAAATGTTAGAAAATGAAAATAATGTTCAACAAACAACTGAACCTTTAACTGAAAATAATGCTCAACAAGAAATAGAAAATAAAGTTAATGAAGCAGAAAATAAGTTAAATAAACTTAATCAAGAAATTAAAGAAAAAGAAATAATTAATATATTTAAAAAATATCAAGTTAAAACTGAATTTTATGATTATTTAAAATTTACAACAAGTAATATAGAAAATTCAAAAATTGAAGAAACTATTAAAAAAATGATTAAAGAACAACCAGTATTTAAAGAAATAATTAATACAGGTGGTAAACAACAAACAATAATAACAAATCAACAAAATTCAATAAAAAGTACATTATTGGATTATAAAAAAAATAATAATTTATAACAGAAAGGAAATCAAAAAATGGCAATACAATTCAATAAAAATTTAGATAATACCGAAAAATTAGTAGAAGCACCAGAGTTTATAGAATTTTATAAACAATCAAATTCACCATGAGCAAGTTTTTTTCCTATCGAAATGGTTAATTCAACAAAAATTGAATTTATAGTTAAAAAACCAAAAAATTCAGAAATTAAAGTATTAAAATGAAATGATAAAAGCAAAGGATTAGATGTTAGTTATGCTGAAACTGTTAAAATTTTAAAAGAAATTAAAGAAGAAGCGGTTGCGGGTGAAATAATTGCTAATGTTGATTTAAATGCTGAAAATGGACAAAATTTATTAAATACAATGCAATATGAAGTTGCTAATGACTTAGCAGATTATTTAGCAAATAATGATACAAATGTAATTGCAAAATATGCAACTAAAATAGACATTACTGATAAAACACCATTAGGATATTTAAAATCAATGTTAGATGCTTGAAATACTTTATTTCAACTAAGAAATAGTAATAATTGTCGTTTTTTTATTACTAATAATCTTTATGATACTATTGTTTATTTAGCCAATAACAAAGGTCTAATTACTGATAATCAAATTGCTCAACAATTAAGATTAAATGGAAATGATTTATACATCAAAGGTGTACTATGTCAAATTGTAATGGATGATTATATGACATTTACTGATAATAATGAAACTAAAATTATGTCTTTTGTTTTAGCAACACCAAGAGCAATGAAAAGATATATGTTACAAAATACAGTTGTATATGTTCAAGATATTGCTGATGGTAAAGTTGGAAGAAGATATTTAGTTGGTGGAGAAGTAACTGGTGAATCAATACCCTATATAACAGATGAAGAAACAACTTCACGCTGAATGTTATGTGCAATTGTTAATAATGATAAAAATGATTTAAAAACTAAAATTACAAGTTTAACAACTAATATTACTGCAAATGTTAATAACAATAATAGTGAATTAAATACACAAATAAAAAGTACTAATGAACTTAAATCATTAAATCCTAATTTAACAAATCCAACTATTAAATATTTTAGTGATGCACAAGGAAAAACTAATGTAAGTAATCAAAAACAAAAAGCAGGTGACTTATATATAACCATTACTGCTAATGTTAATGACTTAAATTATAAAGGAACAACAAATCCAATTAAAATAACTCTTAAATAAAGGAAATTAATATTATGCCAATCGGTACAACTAGTACAGCAATACTTTTAAACATAAATAAACCAAAACATACTAGAACAAGTAACCAACAAGAAAATAAAAGTTTTTGATGAGAAATTTTAGAAATGATTGGTGTACAAGTTATAGCAGTAGCACTTGCTCCTTTTACTGGTGGATTAAGTGAAAGTGTAGCCCTTGGATTAGGTGCAAGTGATTTAATTGCTAGTATTAGTGCTGTTGGTGTAGAATTTTTAACTGATTTTACTATTAATCAAGTTTATGATTATTTAAAAGGAAATCTAACACCATTAAATACTTTTTTTAATATATTACCAGCATTTGCTGGACTTAATAAAATTAGTCGTGGTTATCGTACAACTAAATTTATTAAGTTAGCACAAAAAACTAAAACATTAGAACAAGTTGGTATTAAAGAAGCAAAAAACTTACAAGAAATTATTAGTCAAGTAAGTGGAAAAGAAATTTTAACAGATAAAATTATTGGTAATAAACGTTATTTAATGAATTATAGTTTTACTCCTAATCGTGAAACAGTATTACGAGATTTAGGATATGTTGCTGAAAGACAATATAAGAATAATTTTCAAAAACTAGAAACAGAAAAATTAATGGAACACTTATTATTACAAAATACATTAATAAAATTAAGTCCACAATTAACTCCTAAATTTAAAATTAAAGATATTGAAAAAGCAAATAACTTTTTAAAAAAATTTAATACTGATTTAAAAGAAGTATTAAAAATGAATCAACATGATTGATTAAATTTAGTTCATACAATACATACAGAAAATAGATATGGAAAAACTTTAATTTTAGATTTACAAAAAATTCGTGCTAATGCTATTAAATTTAATTTTAAAAATAATGTTATTCATCAACTTGTTTTAAAAGCAAATCAAACTTTTAAATATTTTGATATTAGATTTTATTTAAAAAAAGGTTTAAATAAATTTTGAAAAGATACACCATATTTTGAAAAAATACGAGAAAGTATATATAAATTACAAGAAAAATTTGAAAAGTTAGAAAAACAAGTATTTGAAAAAATTCAGAAATTAAAAGAAAAAGCAACTGATTTATTTACTAGTGCAGAAAAAAGAGCAATTAAACACGCACAATTAATTCCATTAAATTCACCAGTATTTATGGGTTGTAAAATTCAACCTTTGTCATTAGATAAATGTGCAATTACTATTTATCATCGCAATCCTAAATATAAACCAATTACAGTTGTTGATAGTATTCTTAAAGCAAAAACTTTTGTTACTCAAATACATCCATTCCATTGATATCGTTGATATAGTGGTTGATACATTGGTTATGGAGTTAATCAAAATAAATGATTAAAAGCAATAGCATTTGCTCCACCAGTGGTGCAACAAGTAATTAGAGATAGTTTTAAAGTATATAGAGAAATATTTAGAACTATTAGAACTTATCATAAAGTAGTAAATGTTATTAATAATCCTATTGAAAATATTAACAAATCATTTAAAAATGTTGGTTTAAAATTTAGTGTTAATACTTTATTTGGTACTGGATTATTACATCATTTAGAAAAGTTTGCATATAGTCAAGTTGTAACAAAAAGTAAGAAAAAAATAAAAAAAGGTAAAAATAAAATACAAAAAGAAATTGAACATATAACACATAAAAAAACAAAAAAACATACTCATCATTATAAACAAGCATTTTTTAAGGAATGATAAAATATGATTAATAAACTTTGAACTGGTGTCAGTCTTGAAAATTATAATAACTGATATCCATTAACTGGAAAAATTACAGAAACACCACAGCAATACATACAAACATGACCTAATGTTAATGATTGATTTAAAACTTTTGCTATTCGTGCTCAAAATGATATTAATGCTTATCTTGGTTTTATTTTATCGAAATTTCCTTTTGATAGTTTCAAAGATGAATTAATTAAAGAAACATTAAGAGATATGGTATATGTAACCACTGAACATTGAGTTTTCAATCGTACACCGATTGAATTTAATGTTGATGCTACTATTCAGTTTAATAATGGTAGTCAATTTAGTGCAAGTAGTATTCCAACAATTAATGTATGAGATTTAGCACCAAGTAGAATGAAAATATGGGCAAGACTAACAGAATTAAAACAAATATTATCAAATTATAATGATGATGAAATAGATGTTGAAAAAATTGATTTAAAAGCATTTTATACTAGAAATCAAGTTGATGAATTAATTGAACAACAAAAAGAATTTACATTATCAAAACAAATTAAATTATATGATGATTTAGTTGATGATAATGAAAATGAAATATATAGAGGTCCTGTTAGTAAATTTATTAATAAAGGTTATGTTGCAACAGATTATGATAAAGAAACTGAAACAATGATTTTAGATTGACCTGATGAAATTGGTACATTACCACCCGAAGCACTACAAAATAATCCACAAATTGGTGATTATACACATGCACCAACTTGTGATTTTTCTGCTAAACAACAGAAAAATATTACAGCCTTAACTAATAATAAACAAAATAAATTAATTACTGGCCATGGTATTAATCTTACAGAAGATAATGTAATATCTGTAAGTTCTTATTTGGTAACACCACAAGATTTTTTAAATAATCCACAATGAGAAGAACAAAAATCAATGATTTTAACAAGAAATACATATTATCAAATTTTTTGGTCACCTAATATGTCAAACAGTCAAGGACTTAAAGGAGTATTTTTCTTTTATGGTGCAGTACCAACAGCCCATAATGTAGCTATTGATTCAGCAGGTTATTACTCAAATTCTACTAATGAAATTAAAGCTCATTTAAGTGTCCAACCTGAAAATGATGAATTAATACTATCATATTTTGATGGTAATTCTTGAATAGTAACTAATCTAGATGGAAATAAACTAGGAACTAAAATATATAAGCCTAAGACAAATAATAAAATTTATAAAATTAAAAGTAATACATTAGATATTAATTCACCAAGTGTAATTAATATAGATAAACCTATAAAAATTAATTCAAAAAGTTTAGAAACTAATGAAATAGAAGAAAATAATTGAGATATTGAATTAAAAGATATTCCTCCAAAACCAAGTCCAAGTCGTTCAAATTGAAAAGAAGTAGGAACAAGAGAAAAAAGTAAAATAGGTAATTGACAAATTACTTATGATTTTCAAGAGAATAAACATTATAGAGTTTATTATTCTTGAAGTATATATAATCCAGTTTATAATATTTTAGAATTTTTTATAACTGATAAAAAAACGATTAGTGTACCAATGCACACTTATAATGATAGTACTAATATAATAATTTTATCTCTTAATCAATCTAAATTGATTACTATTTTTACTGTAAAAGGTTCAAGAAATGGTAATGTATGAAAATTAGAAGAATTGCAGGAATAATATTATGTTTTTTAAAATAATAAAAATTATTTTAGGTTTAATTGGAGTTTTATTATCTTCTGCAGTTGCTGGTTTAATTATATTTATTATAGTAAAAATTGTATTAAAAATTAATCAAATATTTTAAAGAAAGGTGGTGAATATTATGTTAGGTAGATTTTTAAGAAAAGATAAAAGTACTAATAATGAAGAAAAAACTAAATTAACTTTTTTAAAAGGTAAAAGTACACATGCTTCTATTTTAAGTTATTTTGGTTTTAATGATTTTAACCATGAAACTTATTTTACTGATTTTGTAGCAGAAAATAATGCTAATTTATATAATGCTCCATTAGAAATAAATAATGAAACTATTAAACAATATTTAATTCAACAAGAATTTTATAGAAAAAATTGAAATTCTATTTTTAAATTAAGTAAATTAGGAATTAGTGGTTATTTAATTTTTATTGCTAATGATGATTTATATTTTCAAGTCGTTGATATACAACAAAGAGTTTATGATATTACTGGTAAATTAATTCAATGTACTATTTTTTATGATAGTTATGAACAAAATGCACAAATGGTAAGATTATTTGAAATTTATACATTAAATAATGAACAAGTAACAATTAATCGTGCAATTTATAGTATTAGTGATAATAAAAAACAATTTCCATTAGATTTTAAATCATTCATTAATAATCCTAATTTAGCACAAGAACAAACACTAAATATTAACTATATACCAATAGCAATTATGAGAAATAAAGCAAATGAGCTAGCAGATTGTAATAAAGTAATGGATAAAATTAAAGCATTAGATGTTATTTATGAACAAATTGTTTTAGATACCATTTTAAATTCACCTAAATTTATATTTAGTCAAACTTATGGCAATGTTCAATCTTTAATAGAAGACGCAGTAAGAACTTTGGTTACTAAAAATTACATATTTAAAAGTGGTGGAGATAATAATGAACAAAATGAAAATATTAATATGACAAATAGTAATTTTAAAGGTAAAAATTTAACTGATATATACGATTGAAATGTTAATGAAATATTTAAACGTTGTGGTATTCATATACCAAGTCAAAAGAAATCAGCACAACAATCAGTTCCAGAAAGTACAGCTGTAAATATTTCAACTATTAATTATATTGAACAAAAATTATGACAATTTAATATTGATATTCTTAAATTTATTCAAATATTAGTACGTTTAGATAAAGACTTATTAAATAGTAAAACATTTAATATTAATGATGAACAAGAAATTAATAATTTAACAGTTAAGTTAAAATTATTTAATCCAGAAAATAACCAATTAATAGGAGAGAACAATGGAAAACAACAACAAACCACAAACGAAGTTTCCACAGAAACAAACTAAACTTAATCAAGCAGAAGTAGAAAATGATTATTTAATTGATAATATTCCTTATGACTTTACTAATATGATGCGCGCTACTAGTGACCCAGATATTAATAGAGCATATGATGAATTTAAAAAAAGAACCATATATATTTATGAAATTGAGCGTTTATTTAAAAATAATGAAAATAATAGTTTAAGATTTTCAGCAAATACTATTAAAATTGGTTTTATTGATATTGATAAAGTATTAAAAACTATTGCTGTTGAAACATCAGACTTTACTATGCAATTAAATCAAAGAGCAAGTACTAATATTAATGACAATACAATTGAATATAGTATGACTGATATTAAAAATTTAATATTTCAAGAAATAAATTTATTAAATCAATTTAAGTTATATGCTGTATCTATTAATGAACCATTAACTGAAAATAATATTGATAATTTATATATCATTAATAATTATTCACAACCTTATCAAAATCCAAAAACAAGAAGTACTAAAAGTATAACTATTATTAAAATTAAAGATTTTAAAACAAGAGATGGTTATCCAATCATTATTAAATTACAAAAACCATTAGATAAAGATACAAAAGTTATTGGTTTAAAAATTAAAGCCCCTAGAAGCATGATTTTTGGTAATATAAAGGTACTTGGTGAAATTGACAATATGGAAGTATACCCAAAGTTATTTGTTAAAGATAAGATAGCATTTCCGCTATTATCAATGCCTATTGAAACTCAGCCAAAAGTTAGAATATTACAACAATGATTTAGTGAACAAATATTACCTTGAAATTTAGCAAAAGAATTTATAGGCCAAGAAAAATCAGTTTTAGATTTGATTAAAATTAGTAGTGGAACTGAAACAAGAAGAGAAGTTATTAAAAACGCAAGAGTGACACATGCTTGATTAGGATATGAAATGGGTACTGTTTGAGATGGTAAGTGACCATTAAAAAAACAAAAAGAATTAAAAGATAAAGAAGTTTGAAATTTTGCTGGTGAAAGTCAATTTTATCAATATGTTGCAACCAATAATAGATTTGATGATATTGAAATTGAAATAAAAGATGCACCAACTAATGATAGTTTACAACAATTATTATTAGATATGCTAAGTTATACATATAATTATAATAGGAATTTTGATGGTGCAACATATGATGATAAAGGTGTTCCAGACAATGAAATTGCAAAGTTAAGAGCAAAATTTGAAGGACAAAAACCAGAAGAAGTAATAACTAATTTATTTAAACAATGAAAATTGGATTATCCAAATTATATAAATTTACCACAAGTTCATATTTTTAAGAAACTAGTAATTATGTTATCAAATAATATTTATTCAATTATGTCAATTAATAAAGGTTTAAATGATGATAATAAAATTTTGTTACCCTATTATTTTGAATTAAAATCGAGTCCAATAAAACCTACTGGTAAAGATATTTGAAGATTTAAAGATACCAAAGTTATATTAAAATCTGAGTATTTTGATTTTACAGATATGAATAACATTAAACTAAGAAATAATGATATTAGTCAAAATGAATTATTTAAATTAGACGATAATCAATTTAATTGATTATCTATAACCAATGAACTAGAAACTAATAATATACCTTCATTAATTCCATCAGATTTAACATTAGCAAATGGTGAATATGGAAAATATTTTACAAAATTAATCATTAGTAATAATAAAATTGAAAATGCTTTAAATTTATATGGTTCAAATAAATCTCAATTATTTTCTAAATTGGAATTTTATAAAGAAATATCACAAATTGATAATAATAGTGAATTTGAATTACAAATCGAAAATCCGATTAATAATCTAAATCGGATTGAAATTAGTGGAATATTTGGTGCTGAAAATTATGATTTTATTTTAATAACAGATAAACAAGAAATTGATTTAAAAAATATTAATTTATTCGATAAATATAATGAAAATATTTCTTATATTAACTTAGAAATTTAATTATTCAAAATAATTATTTGTGTAAGTACCATCTCATTTTATATCTTCATCATGATGCTTAATTTTTGAAAAATACAATCTAGTTTTATCAGGGCTATATCATTTATTTCATCAAATTGTAGTATCACCATATACTCTTTCACCATTTGGTTTTAAAAATGAATTTTCCATATTATGGGTAAGCACCCCCCCCCATGATTAATCCAATTGTTCCAGTTGTAGCACCAGTTAATGCTAATACTAATGTTATTTTACTTAAATTTGTTTTTATTCATGTTTTCATATTAAATTACTCCTTTTTTCCTTGATTTTACTTATAAATTGTACTATTTTTGATTATTTTTACAAGTATGCTTTTAAATACAAAATAACGCCTAAATTAAAAGCGTTTATTTTGTGAGACCTATACTATTAATAATATTGAAATTATTTATTATATAGCAAATGTGAAGATACTTTTTTTCACAGTAGCATTATTTTTACCCCTAATTACATTTTTATATGGATATAGTACATAAAATAATGCATCATATGGGTCTTGATACATATTTCTGTCAGGAATGTTAGTTTTTGTTTCATCATAACGTAATTCTTCTAAACATTGAGTAGTTTTTGGTAAATCATTTTTATTTGCATAAAAGTTTCCATAACTCATAATATTTCTCATTCAAACTACTCTATTAGTTAATCCGGCTTCTTGATTTAAATTTGAAGCATGTTTAATAGCAGTTTGTGTTATTAAAATTGTATTTTGTTCATCTATTAATTTTTGATTTAATCAATCCATGGCAGTTCGTGCTTTATCATCATAAAAATAAATTGCTTGTTCAAAATTTTCAAAATTATCCATTAATCCTAAAATTTCATTAACATAAGCATTAATTTTTTCATTTTCATTAATAAAATCATTTGGAGTAACTACTAATTCACAAATAATATAAGCATCATAATAACCAGTATTATTATATTCTTTAAAACCAACTACCATAAATACAGTATGGTCTTTTGGTCCCGTAGCTCAATCAATACCAACACTATAAAAATCAAATTTATACATTTCTTTTTCTTGATTATAAAATTGTTTTAAGTCATATGATTGTCAATATTTTACAGTTTTTTGAAATGGAAAAATTGTTGCATCACTATCTAAAAATTCAAAACCATAAAAAACAGTATTAAATTCATCAGGATTACTTTTTTTCATTTCTAATAATGTTCTTTTTTGAATATCTGGTAATTTATTTCAAAACGGTTGAATAGTAAATCTTAAAACAAATAAACCTAAACCACTAAACATATCTTGATTTTCATAATAAATTTTGCCAACTTTTTTAAGATTTTCCATCACTTTATCATTTAATGGTAAAAATGGCGTACAGTATTTTAAATAAAATGGATGGTATTTATCATAAGGATTACATGTAAAAGTAATAAAAAAACTTTTATAAAAATAGCGAGTAATCTTTTTTCCAAAATTAGGACTATATATATTTTTATCAATAAACGTTCAACTTCATTCTTTAATAGGTTCTTTTGATACTTTAATACGATTACTTCTAAACATAGAGTTTTGTAAACGTTCATATCGATATGTTAATTGTTTTTCTGTTAGTGTTTCTTTTTCTTCTGCCATAATAATTTCATCTGTTCTTGAACCTAAAAAACTTGACCCACCTGCTTCTTTTCCAAAAATTTTATTACCATTAGCATAACCAATAAAGTCAATTTGTTGATTATTAGGAAAAATAATACATCCACCATCCTTAGTTATTTTTCATTTAATACCATGTGGATTATTAGGTAATAAATTAATATTATATTTATCTAATAAAACTTGACAAACATTCATTAAAGCACCAATTGTAGTTTCACTATGAGTATTTTCATATCTTCTTACTTCTTGAACACTACTATCACTAAAATTACAACATATAAATAAATCAAATGCTAAACAATTTCAAGTTTTTCTTGTTCCCCGTGCAGTTGGAATAAAACGATAAAAACAATTAGTAGTAAAATATTCTGCTCATTCATCACCAACAAATTGTTTAAAAATATCTCAACTAAAACCATAATTATTATCACTAAAATTAAGATTATATTTTTTATTTAATTGTGCATAACTAGTGATAAAAGCCATATTTACTCCTTATTAACATATATAAGTTAAAATTAAATTATTTAAAAGAAAGGAAAATTAAAAATGATAAAATTACCATTTCCTAATCATTTTGATTGAGACAAACACTATTTTAATCAAGATGAATTAAATTTACAACAAACAGAAGAATTATTTGCAAAAATAGATGATTATTTATGAAGTATATGTGATAAATCTGAATATAAATCATATAGATTTAGAAAAAGAAAATTAAAAACAAAAAAAGGTTTATTAAATTATAAACGACGTATTTGTATACATTATAACCCAAAAACACAAAAAAAGGAATTTGTTTCATTGCTAGATAACTATCTTGGTGTTAAAAAGTATAGTAAATTAGCACCAGATGTTATTAAACAAATTTTAAAATATTTTGCTGATGATAAAAAATATCGTGATGTTTGTGATACTTTTATTGAAGATTTAATAAGTAATAGTACAGTTTGTAGAACATATCAAAAATTTGAATTACCAAAAGCAAATATCCCTAAAATACTATTGCAACCAAATCAAACTTTATATATAAATATTGATGATGGGCATAGAAAATTTAAGTTTAATGAAAAACACAATACTAAAAATTGTAAAAAATGTTCTATGAGATTATTAGTATTTTGTACTGGTAAAAAGAAAAATGGAAAATTAATTAATAAAAGAGCTGTATGTAAAATAAGAGTATCAAAAACAGAAATTGGTGCAGAAAAAACAGCTAAATTTATTCAAAAATATGGTAATTTATATTTTGAAAACTTTGACCAAGCAAATTTAATAGTTTGTGGTGATAGTGCAAAATGAATTAGAAAAACTGCTACAATTTTAAATACTAAATTTATTTTAGATAAATTCCATGCTTTTCATGTTTTATTTCTTGGTATAATGGCTGGAAGAAGAAAAAATAAAATTGCTAAATTACACTATCAAAATGCAATAACTTTATTTGAAAAAGGTCAATATTATGAATTAATTGATTTTTTACAATCATTAACTTTGCAATATAAAAAATTAAAAGTTGGTTATTTTATTAATGCAAAAGATGGTGTATTAAACCAAGCACTAGTTGAAAATATTGGTTGCTTTACTGAAACTAATATTAAACAAATTTTAAAGCATATGATTGGTGATAGAACTTATAACATTGATATGTATACAAAAATGGTTAATTTTAAATGCTATCAAATAAATACTGCCATCCAGTTATTATAAATTAAAATTAAAGATTTTAAAAAACCAAAAATAAAATAAAACTTATTAAAGATGCTTTAATAAGAATTTTTGTGTTATAAAAGTAAGTATTATTGTTGACTAATATTTTTCAAGTGTTAAGATTAACATACAATTGCATATTGAAGTCAAAATTATTCTCGTCTAACTTTATAATTTTAAGACAAATTTGAATATTATTGACAACATCGGTACGCTCCCAATATTTTTATAATATATTAATTATTTTTTATTATATTTATTCATAATATTTTCAAATTTACTATCAGTAATTCAACTACTAATGCTTTCTACAAAAAATTGTTTATGATCTTTTATATTCTTTAACTCATCATTACTAAACTTACTCAAAACTCAATCAGCCGTGTTAAAATTAGGATTTTTACCAACACCAATTCTTAATCTTTGAAAATCTTTACTACCAATTTGATTAAAAATACTTTTAATTCCATTATGACCAGCAGCACTAAATTTTTGTTTGTATTGAAATTGACCAAAATTTAAATCAACTTCATCGTGAATAATTAACACATTTTCAATTTTAATTTTAAAATAATTCATAAAATTTGAAACACAAAAACCTGATAAGTTCATAAAAGTTAATGGTTTTAAAAAAATAACATCAGTGCCATTAACAACAGTTTTAACATATTGACCATTAAATTTAGTTTGATTAATTTTTAATTGTAATGTTTCACAAATCATATCAATAATAATAAAACCAATATTATGACGTGTCAATTCATACTCTTTACCTGGGTTTCCTAATCCAATAACTAATTTCATCTATTTTAAATTTCCTCTTTATTATTTTTTACTATTTTTATTATTAATTTTTTTTATTAATTCATTTGTTTTATCATCATAAACTTTTGTTAATGATTTATTATTAATTGAAGCATCAATCATTTTTGCAATAAAATCAGCAATTGAAATAATTTTTAAACCATTAAACTTTTTTTCCTCAGAAATTTCAATAGTATTAGTAATAACAACTTCCTTAATAATTCCATCAATAACAGCTTGTTTCAATTTTTTTGAAGCTTGACCACTAAAAATACCATGAGTAGCTAAAATATAAACTGATTTTGCACCATGTTCTTTAATAGCTTTTGCTGCATTAATAATAGTACCACCTGTATCAATCATATCATCAATAATAATAGCATTCTTTTCTTTAACATCTCCTAATACAAACTTAACTTGACTTTGATTAGGAGTTGTTCTTCTTTTATCAATAATTGCCAAAGGTACACTTAAATAATTACCTAATCTTCGAGCACGAGTAACACCACCATGATCTGGAGATACAACAACTAAATTACTTAAATTTTCTTCAATTAAATAAGATGCTAAATCTTGAGTTGCTCGTAAATCATCAACAGGAACATCAAAAAATCCTTGTTCTTGTGGTGAATGTAAATCAACAGTAATAACACGATCAACACCCGCAACAGTTAATAAATTTGCAACAAGTTTACAAGTAATAGGTTGTCTACCACCTTGTTTTCGATCTTGACGAGCATAACCAAAATAAGGAATTACTACATGAATTTTAGCAGCAGATGCACGAACTAAAGCATCAACAAAAATTAATAATTCCATTAAATTATCATTAGTTGGCGGCGAAGTTGATTGGATAATATATACCACTTTCCCTCGTACTGATGTTATAGATTGAATGTTAAATTCACCATCAGCAAAACGACTAATTTCTGCTTTTCCAGGTTCAATATTAAGTTTTTTACAAACTTCTTGTGTAAATTTTTGACTAGCACTTAAACCAAAAACTACAATGTTTTCTACATTATTCATTAAATCCTCCTTTACATGTTTCTAAAAATTATAATTATAATTTCATTATACAATGTTTATTACAATTTAAGTATATTAAATTTAAAGACTATTAATTAAAAATAATTAATAAAAAGTTATATCTTTTGCAAAAAAAAATAAAATCATTATAATAGTTAACGGATAATAAATATTTAAAAATATGTTTATTAATAAACAAGGATTATTGCTGAGGTGTTTTATATACTTATTATCCACATTCTAATATCATTAATTTTAATAATTATTCTGAAAGGTATTTATTATTAATAATAGTAAATAACTGGTAAAACATTGAAAATGTTAATTCTTCAGATCTTATTGTTAATGATCAAGATAAGTCGTTAATTAAATTAACGGCTTTTTCTTTGCTATTTAAATAAATACCCAAATTGTTAACTAATGTTTTTCTCTTATTAACAAAACAACTTCTTACAAATTTTCAAAATAATTGTGGTTCATCAAGTTGAAATTTAGGATTTACTTTAAAATAAACAACACTACTTGTAACATTAGGTATCGGAGTAAAATTATTAGGACTAACATCAAAAATAATTTTAACATCACAATAAAATTGACACATAACAGAAAGATTATTATATACTTTAGTTTTAGGTTTAGCACAAAATCTTTGTGCAACTTCTTTTTGCATCATTAATGTAAATGAATCAAATAATTCAATATTTTCTAATAATTTTAAAACAATTTGTGAAATAATATAATAAGGCAAATTTGCAATTACATGAATTTTTTGATTTATTGCAAATTCTTCATTAATGATTTTTTTTAAATCTAAATTTAAAAAATCATCATTTATAATTTTTAAATTTTTGTATTCATTTAACTCTTTTTCTAAAACAGGAATTAATTTTTTGTCAATTTCAATTGTCACAACTTTTTGCGCAGTGCTGAGTAATTTATTAGTTAAATGACCAATGCCCGCTCCAATTTCAACAATGCCATCTTCATCTTTAAAATTACTAGTTTTAACAATTTTATCAATTATATTATTATTAATTAAAAAGTTTTGTCCAAACTTTTTAACTGCATGTAAGTCGTATTTTTTCAATATTTTTTTTGGATTTTCCATTATTATTCTCCAATTCACATTTTTAGTTAATTATATACTAGTAATAATTAACTAAATAGTTAGCCAACTAATCATATATGCTAAATTTACTACTAGCAAATCTACATGTGGTAATATTAACATATATCAACTTAATAAATAAATATTAATTTGAGTGGGAAAAGGAGATGATTTTTATATGGCAACAAAAATAGAGGTTACTAATGACGGACACAATAACCAAGACGTTAATATTGTTTCTCTAGATTTAGGAACAAGAAATTTAATTGTCAGAGTTAATGGAAGGGTTGTTTATAGTCAACCATCAGCAATTGTATTTGATACAGAAAACGGAGAAGTATTCATTGGTGAAGCCGCTTTATTAATGAAAGAAAAAACTCCAGCGAATAAAATTTTCAGAGAACCAATGGCTAATGGCGTTATTAGTGACAATAATGCTTTGATTGCTTTATTAACTGAAATTTTTACACAAATTATTGATGTGAAAGCTGAAAAAATTTGAGAAAATTCAGTAGCACTTGTAGCTATTCCATCTAAGGTTTATAAATTAGATAGAACTGTTTTACGTGAAATTCTACAAGGAAAAAAAATAGCTAAAATTCCAATTTATAGTGATAAATTTCCCAATAGATATAATGCAAGTAATGAAAGCGTAATGAAAGCTGAAAAAGTTGTTATTGTTCCTGAAGTAAAATTGGCAGCTATTGGTGGTGGGGAAGCACTTTGAGATGCTTCAGGAGTATTTATTCTTGATATTGGTGGTGGAACTTCTGACTGTGCCATTTTATCAAGTGGAGAAGTTATTGTTCAAGATTCAATTCCAATTGCTGGAAATGCTATTGAACGTAGTATTAAAGAACATTTTGAAAAAATGCACTATATATCTCTTAGCTCAATGGAGGCTGAAAAAACAAAAATTAGTGCTGGTATTTGAATAGATGGTGAAAAAGATAGTGAAAATAAAATTACTATCCATGGAAAAAGTACTAAAACTAAAAAACCTGAACAAATTACAGTTCCTAAGCAAGAAGTAGCTAGAGTAGTTACTGAAGCCTTTGAACCAATTGTTGCACTATGTAGTGACATTATTGATAAAGCTGGACCTGCCTTTTCAGAAATGATTATGAAAGACGGTTTAACTATCACTGGTGGAGGTGCTTTGCTTGAAAATATTACAACTTATCTAAAAAAACGACTAAATTTAGAACATGTGGTATCTGCTAATAATCCAAGAGAGTGTGTAATTAGAGGAACTCAAGCCTATGAAACTCATAAACAAGATGTATATGAAAAAGGATTCATTAGACCAAGTAATTAAAATTCCAGGTGTGTAGAAGGAGGAAAAAAAATGGGATTATTTGATAAAAAACCCAAAGAAAACTTAAATAAAAAAAGTAATATTAAGTCTATTAATGACTACCAATGATTAGCTTTAGATGTTGGAACAGAAAACTTTAAAGCAAGGTATGTTAACATTGGACTTACATATGATGCTCCAACTTATCTTGCTGAAGACTATGAAAAAAATATTATTCTTTATGGTGAAGAAGCTAAAGCTTTAATTGATAAAACAAATGAAAATGTTGTTATTAAGCGTCCAGTTCGTGATGGTAATATTGCTGATCCAGATGCTTTACAACGTATCCTTGCTAAAATTTTTCAAGATTTTAGACTTGAAATTAAAGATTCAAAACAAGCTGATAAAAACCGTAATTTAATTGTTTTAATGGCAACACCAAGTGAAATTAATTCAGTACAAAGAGAAGCATTAGAAAATATAGTTCATCGTTTAGGAGCACTTCGTGGATTTGTTCAAGAAGAAGTTAAAATGGCAGCATTAGGTTCAGGCCAAGATATTTTTGGAACTGCAATTATGTGTGTTGATATTGGTGGGGGAAGTACTGATATTGCCGTACTTAGCAACGATTCAATCCTATATTCATATACAACACATTGTGCTGGAGACTATTTAACACAAAAAATTCAAGAATACATAGCTAAAAAGCATGCTTTAAAAATTGGTACTAAAGAAGCAGAAGATGTTAAAAAGAACATCGGTTCACTTATGAAATATCAAGATGAAAAACCATATACTATTTCAGGTGTTTCATTACCTAGATTAGACTCTCAGCCAGGAGAAACAATGTCAATTTCTAAAACTATTGAAATTACACCAGAAGAAATTCGTGAAAATGTAATGCAAGTTCAATTTAGAGAACATGTTATTCCATCAATTCGTAGAGTACTAAGAACTTCTGGGGAAAAAGCTGCTGGTAGTGTTAGTGACTTAAAGAAAAAAGGTAAGGGAATCACAATTTGTGGTGGTGGAGCTTATATTAAAAAAATTGATGAATTTATTAAAGAAGAATTGGCTAAGGAATATTTCATCGAAGTTAAAGTTGAAAAAGGTACAAAACCAATTCGTCAAAAATATGAGGGAGATATCTTTGAAGTACGTGTTGCTCAAAATCCTTTAGATAATGTTATTGATGGTTGTGTAAAATATCGTGATACAATTTACAAACAATTAATAGTTGAACAAAATCCTAACCGCGAAATTCTAACAAAAGATGAAGATTTAGGATAAAAAATAAGTTTAAATAAAATGCACTTTTAAAATTTATAGAAGTGCATTTTTTACTTATATAAATAATAAATTACTATTCAAAATGAAATGAAAAAATAATGGTAATGATTTAGTTATCAATTTCAAAAAAAGCAAACAAAAATATAAAATTTCTAGAAGGTACATTTTTTTCTTTCTATGATTATTAATTTAAATAAGGAATTGAAATTATTAATAATAATTTTTTTAAAAGGAGATTTTATGAAAAAATATCGTAAATTTTTTATAATTTTCATAGTTTTATTGGTTACTGGTTTACTTGCTTGAATTATTGTTTGAAGTTGCCAAGTTAATTATAATCGTGATTATTATCTTGGTTTATTACGTTATCGTTGATCATCAGAAATGACTAGTTTTATTAAAGAGAATGAACGAAAAATTAAAAACCCAGCTAGTCAAATGGCAAATAATGAATTTAATAGTTTTTATGATAATGCTAGTAAACCATTACCTTTTCTTGATTTTAATCAATTAGCACATGATTTAACTAATACACGACTAGGAACTCAAAACAGTAATGTTGATTGAGAAAAATTATATAAAGATGTTGGTTTAAGTCAACTTGCTACTGAAACAACAAAAAAAGAACAATTACGTTTTTATAATATTATGGCAGGAGTATATGGTAAAAATAATATTTTACGTTTAATGCAAAGTGTTACTCAAGCACCAATATCAAATAAAAACGTCGTTGCTTATAATCAATATTCTTATCTAATTAATAGTCAACGTCAAATTTATGATCCAGATTTTGTTAATACTAAAGAAATTAGCGCAAACTATCAAGCGGGTTGATGAGCAACTAATAACATAATTAGTGTTAGTACTCATCAATATGGTCATGCTTTCGATAATTTTTTATCATTAACGGATGATGAACGTAGTACGTTTAATAACAATTGAAATTGACCTAAAAATAATAAAATCGAAAATTGTTTACTTAATAAAAATATTTTTAAAATTAATAATGATTATTCATCTGTTTGAAGAGCACAAAATCACGTGATGAAGACGCCAATTTCTGATTGTAGTCAATTATTAATGGATTACTTAAATGATAAAGTTAATATTAGTAATAGTGATTATCAAAAAAGATTAGTATTCCCAATGATTATTGTGCAAAGTAATTATGGTCGTATATTTTGAAGCCAAGCGAAACCCTATAAAAAAGGTGAATTTTTTGCCGAAGCCTTTGCTGAATGATTATTAACGCCGCAATCTGGACGAGGGTGAAATTGAGAATTATTAAATGATTTTTTTATTAAAAAATTACCAACTTATTTATAAATTTTTCCATAAAATATTTTAATTAATAAACTTTTTTAATTCTTCTGTTTTTAAAATTCCTAGAATTTTATTAAAATTAATATTATTTATACTAGTTAATCTTAATAATCTTGTATTTTTAATAGTTTTTAATTTATCAAATATCATAGATTTCCTATCTTTTTTAATTTTAATCATTAAATTTTAATAAATAACTATCCACAAGAAGTCTATTATATAGAGAAACATGAAGCAATATTAATAAAGGAAAATTATATAAAATAATAACCTAAAAATAAAATAATATTTATTTTTTTTACAAATTAATTATTATTAATAAGTTTTATTAATTTCTTTTGTCTAACAAAATAACCAATTAAAATTAAAACTCCAGGAATAACAAATGTTGTTAAACTAAATAAACCTGTTAAAAATAATCATTTTTCTTCAATAAAATAATTATTTAAACAAAGTAAAAAGGGAATCACCTGAAATAGTCCATAAATAATTATTAAAATAATAACTAATGAAAAATAATTAAAAAATGTAAATATTCCATAAATAATACAACTAATAAGTAATATTATTGACATAATCATTCCAATTATTAAACCTATTTTAATAAAATTATTATTTATCATTTTTTGACTACTCCTTTTTTTACTTTATATAAAATTTTAATATAAAATGTTATAATATTATTATACTACTTATGGGAGAAAGATAATCTAATGCACAAAATAAATATTTTGTTTAAAAATCAGATTCAAAAGAAAATTAAAGTAAATAATTTATTAAAACATAAAAATCAAATTGTATATTTTTATAATGTAATTGTCTTTAAAACATATATATTAGTTTATTATTATTACTATAAATAAAAAACACAAACTTAAAATACTACCAATTGATAATAATATTATAAACTACTACTTTTTCAGCTAGATTAATAATTTAACAAGTTAATATTATTATTTTTTTAAAAAAAATCTTTAAAAGAATATTATAAAAATATTAGCCATTGCTTATAAAAAATAAATAATATAAAAACTTTTTTTCTAACTAAAAGCAGATTGTAATTTGAAGTGTAAGACTTTGAATTACAATCTGCTTTAATAATTTTATATTATAACTTTATTTTAAATATTTAATTAATAATCTATTGCAAATTTCAATCCATACCCTAAACTTCTAGTTAAATATACATTAGAAAATGACATATCGAATGTTAATTTTGCAGGAAATAAAAATTGAATGTGTCAATCAAGATTATCAAAAAATAATGCAGTAGTTATACCTCTAACAACTTCAGCAGTTGCTAAAAAATCTTGATACGATTCTTTAAATGAAAAATTCATTCTATTATATGCTACTTCTTCATCTGTAATTTTTCCCTCATTAATTTTATTAATTTCTTTTCCCATTATTTTTAAAGGAACAGAAAATACATCATAATGATCTGAACCTCAATCTATTTTATCTGAACCATTATTTAAAAATCATTCTAATATTCTAATAGATTTTGGTTTTTGAAAAGATTTTAAACCTGTAGAAACTACAAAATCTCAACTTTCATAAGCTGGATTTGATATTGATGATGTTTTATAACTATGAACAATATCTTTTTTATTTTCACTAAATTCATAAGTTATTTCTTTAACTTCTTTTGGACTATTATTTATATGCTAAATTGTAAAGGTAAGTGCAACTAAATTATTTTTCTATCCAAATATTCGATTGGTGAAAGATAATTTAGTATTTTTCTTGGTCTTTGGTTTAAAGACAATATAAATTTATGAACTTCATTTTTATTAGTTTTTGAAAAAATAAATTTTTTAGGAAATTTTTCTCTAATTAAACCATTAGTATTTTCATTAGTACCTCTTTGTCAAGGTGAATATGGATTGGCAAAATAAATTTTTATATCTAAATTTTTTTCAAGTTGTTGTCAATTTGAAAATTCTTTGCCACGATCAAAAGTAATAGTTTTAACAATGTTTTTAGGAAGAATTGATAAATAATAACTAACATTTTTATTAATAACTTTAGTAGTTCTGTTTTTAACTAATATTGCTAAAGTAAATCGTGATACTCTTTCAACTAAAGTTATTAAACATGATTTGCTTTTACTTCGTGATGATACTATAGTATCTCCTTCTCAATGACCAAGTGTTATACGATCATTAACATTTATATCTCGTTCTTTAATTGATTTACCATTAAACTTGCCACGATTTTCTTTAGATTTTCGTTTTTTACCTTTTCTTCTTAAATTTTTACTAGTAACTTTATCAAGCATTCCAAAATAAATTCAAGTATAAATTGTTTTAAAACTAATAACTCACTCTTTATGAAAATTTTTAATTCTGCCATAAATTTGTTCAGGTGATCAACCTAATAGTAATTTTTGTTGTACATATTTTACTAAATTCTTATTTTTAAACTTATGAAAACTAATATGTGATTGTTTTCGATTTTCAGCTTTATTTTGTGCAATTAATGAAAAATAATGATTATTATCTTTATTTCTATTAATTTCTCGAATAATAGTACTAATACTTCGATTAAGATTTTTAGCTATTTCACTAATTTTAAATTTAAATTTCAATTGATTCTCAATATAAATCCTTTCATCTATGCCAAGATGTTTATAACTCATATAAAAACTCCTTACTTTTTTCTAAACTAAATTTAGCATTATGAAATTTTTATATGAGAATTTTTTGCAATTTTATTTACTTGCACTTACAAGTATAACTCAGCATATTTAAAAAATTATTTGCATTTGTAAATGCTAAACCAATCGTTCCTAATAATGTTACTAAAGTTTTCATATATATTTTCCTTTCATAAATTAAAATATTACATTTTTATTTGGGAGGTTCCCAAAAAAGTAGGAAGATGAATTACTAGATAAATAAATTCTTTCCAATATTACCATTTAAAAATGATGATAGAAAAATTAAATTCTCTTTTACCCTTAAATTTATATTCGACGTATTTTAAAAAATATATATTTAAATGCTGAGTTATACTTGTAAGTGCAAGTAAATAAAATTGCAAAAAATTCTCATATAAAAATTTCATAATGCTAAATTTAGTTTAGAAAAAAGTAAGGAGTTTTTATATGAGTTATAAACATCTTGGCATAGATGAAAGGATTTATATTGAGAATCAATTGAAATTTAAATTTAAAATTAGTGAAATAGCTAAAAATCTTAATCGAAGTATTAGTACTATTATTCGAGAAATTAATAGAAATAAAGATAATAATCATTATTTTTCATTAATTGCACAAAATAAAGCTGAAAATCGAAAACAATCACATATTAGTTTTCATAAGTTTAAAAATAAGAATTTAGTAAAATATGTACAACAAAAATTACTATTAGGTTGATCACCTGAACAAATTTATGGCAGAATTAAAAATTTTCATAAAGAGTGAGTTATTAGTTTTAAAACAATTTATACTTGAATTTATTTTGGAATGCTTGATAAAGTTACTAGTAAAAATTTAAGAAGAAAAGGTAAAAAACGAAAATCTAAAGAAAATCGTGGCAAGTTTAATGGTAAATCAATTAAAGAACGAGATATAAATGTTAATGATCGTATAACACTTGGTCATTGAGAAGGAGATACTATAGTATCATCACGAAGTAAAAGCAAATCATGTTTAATAACTTTAGTTGAAAGAGTATCACGATTTACTTTAGCAATATTAGTTAAAAACAGAACTACTAAAGTTATTAATAAAAATGTTAGTTATTATTTATCAATTCTTCCTAAAAACATTGTTAAAACTATTACTTTTGATCGTGGCAAAGAATTTTCAAATTGACAACAACTTGAAAAAAATTTAGATATAAAAATTTATTTTGCCAATCCATATTCACCTTGACAAAGAGGTACTAATGAAAATACTAATGGTTTAATTAGAGAAAAATTTCCTAAAAAATTTATTTTTTCAAAAACTAATAAAAATGAAGTTCATAAATTTATATTGTCTTTAAACCAAAGACCAAGAAAAATACTAAATTATCTTTCACCAATCGAATATTTGGATAGAAAAATAATTTAGTTGCACTTACCTTTACAATTTAGCATATGACAAAAATTGAATTTAATGAAAAATATAGAAAACAAGATATTAGTATTGATAGAGATTTTGATTTACATATTGATAATTGTTTTAAATTTTCTGATATTGATACATTAGAAAATGCAGTTAATGATTATAAAAAATTAATAAGTGAAATACCACAATTAGTTAAAGATTGATTATTGGGATAAGATTAGGAGAATGTTAAATGTTAGAAAATAAAGATAATGTTCAACAAACAACTGAACCTTTAACTGAAAATAATGTTCAACAAGAAATAGAAAATAAAGTTAATGAAGCAGAAAATAAGTTAAATAAACTTAATCAAGAAATTAAAGAAAAAGAAATAATTAATATATTTAAAAAATATCAAGTTAAAACTGAATTTTATGATTATTTAAAATTTAAAACTAATAATTTAGAAAATTCAAAAATTGAAGAAACTATTAAAAAAATGATTAAAGAACAACCAGTATTTAAAGAAACAATTAATACAGGTGGAAATAAACAAATAATTATTAATAATAAAACAAATGATAAAGAAAATTTTTTAATTAATTATAAAAAGAAAAATTATTTATAAACGAAAGGAAGAAATAAAATGTCAGTACCATTTAATCAAAATTTAGACAATACAGAGAGATTAGTAGAAGCGCCAGAATTTATAGAATTTTTTAAAATACTAAATTGTAAAGGTAAGTGCAACTAAATTATTTTTCTATCCAAATATTCGATTGGTGAAAGATAATTTAGTATTTTTCTTGGTCTTTGGTTTAAAGACAATATAAATTTATGAACTTCATTTTTATTAGTTTTTGAAAAAATAAATTTTTTAGGAAATTTTTCTCTAATTAAACCATTAGTATTTTCATTAGTACCTCTTTGTCAAGGTGAATATGGATTGGCAAAATAAATTTTTATATCTAAATTTTTTTCAAGTTGTTGTCAATTTGAAAATTCTTTGCCACGATCAAAAGTAATAGTTTTAACAATGTTTTTAGGAAGAATTGATAAATAATAACTAACATTTTTATTAATAACTTTAGTAGTTCTGTTTTTAACTAATATTGCTAAAGTAAATCGTGATACTCTTTCAACTAAAGTTATTAAACATGATTTGCTTTTACCTCGTGATGATACTATAGTATCTCCTTCTCAATGACCAAGTGTTATACGATCATTAACATTTATATCTCGTTCTTTAATTGATTTACCATTAAACTTGCCACGATTTTCTTTAGATTTTCGTTTTTTACCTTTTCTTCTTAAATTTTTACTAGTAACTTTATCAAGCATTCCAAAATAAATTCAAGTATAAATTGTTTTAAAACTAATAACTCACTCTTTATGAAAATTTTTAATTCTGCCATAAATTTGTTCAGGTGATCAACCTAATAGTAATTTTTGTTGTACATATTTTACTAAATTCTTATTTTTAAACTTATGAAAACTAATATGTGATTGTTTTCGATTTTCAGCTTTATTTTGTGCAATTAATGAAAAATAATGATTATTATCTTTATTTCTATTAATTTCTCGAATAATAGTACTAATACTTCGATTAAGATTTTTAGCTATTTCACTAATTTTAAATTTAAATTTCAATTGATTCTCAATATAAATCCTTTCATCTATGCCAAGATGTTTATAACTCATATAAAAACTCCTTACTTTTTTCTAAACTAAATTTAGCATTATGAAATTTTTATATGAGAATTTTTTGCAATTTTATTTACTTGCACTTACAAGTATAACTCAGCAAATTTCAAATAGTCCATGAGCAAACTTTTTCCCTACTGAAATTGTTGACTCAGTAAATATTGAGTTTATTGTTAAAAAACCAAAAAAACCAGAAGTAAAAATTATTGCTTGAGATGATAAAAGTAAAAGATATGAATTACCATATGTTGATACAGATAAAATTAGTAAAAAAATAACTAAAAAATATCTTGCAGGAGAAATTATTGCAGATGTAGATTTAAAAGCAAATAATGGAAAAAATTTATTAGATAGTATGCAATATGAAGTTGCAAATGATTTAGCAGATAAATTGGCAATTGATGATACACAAGCAATTGCAAAATTTGCTACTAAAATCGATATTGAAGATACAACACCAGTAGGCTATTTAAAATCAATGTTATCTGCTTGAAATACTTTGTTTCAATTTAGAAACATTGCAAATAGTAAATTTTTTATTACTAATGGTCTTTATGATAGTTTAGTTTATTTAGCAGATAATAAAGGTTTAATTACCGATAATCAGTTGGCACAACAATTACGTTTAAATGGAAATAATTTATATGTAAAAGGTGTATTATGTGAAATCGTTCTTGATGATTATATGATTTTTACTAATGATAAAAATGAACAACAATTAATGACCTTTATTTTAGCAACACCAAGAGCGATGAAAAGATATATGATAGAAAATACAGTTATTTATGTAGATTTTATTAAAGATGATAAAGCAGGAAGAGCATATAAAGTTGCTGGTGAAGTTGTTGGAGAAGCAATACCATATATTTCTAATAATGAAACAACATCACGTTGAATGTTATGTGGAGTTATTAAAACAGAAAAAACTGATTTAAAAACTAAAATTACAAGTTTAACAACTGATATTACTGCAAATGTTAATAACAATAATAGTGAATTAAATACACAAATAAAAAGTACTAATGAACTTAAATCATTAAATCCAAATTTAACAAATCCAACTATTAAATATTTTAGTGATGCACAAGGAAAAACTAATGTAAGTAATCAAAAACAAAAAGCAGGTGACTTATATATAACCATTACTGCTAATGTTAATGACTTAAATTATAAAGGAACAACAAATCCAATTAAAATAACTCTTAAATAAAGGAAATTAATATTATGCCAATCGGTACAACTAGTACAGCAATACTTTTAAACATAAATAAACCAAAACATACTAGAACAAGTAACCAACAAGAAAACAAAAGTTTTTGATGAGAAATTTTAGAAATGATTGGTGTACAAGTTATAGCAGTAGCACTTGCTCCTTTTACTGGTGGATTAAGTGAAAGTTTTACACTTGGATTAGGTGCAAGTGATTTAGTTGCTAGTATTAGTGCTGTTGGTGTAGAGTTTTTAACTGATTTTACTATTAATCAAGTTTATGATTATTTAAAAGGAAATGTAACAAAATTAAATACTTTCTTTAATATACTTCCTGCATTTGCTGGACTTAATAAAATTAGTCGTGGTTATCGTACAAGTAAATTTATTAAACTAGCACAAAAAACTAAAACATTAGAACAAGTGGGAATTAAAAAAGCAAAAAATTTACAAGAAATTATTAGTCAAGTAAGTGGAAAAGAAATTTTAACAGATAAAATTATTGGTAATAAACGTTATTTAATGAATTATAGTTTTACTCCTAATCGTGAAACAGTATTACGAGATTTAGGTTATGTTGCTGAAAGACAATATAAAAATAATTTTCAAAAATTAGAAGCACAAGAGTTAAAAGATTACTTATTATTACAAAATACATTAATAAAACTAAGTCCACAATTAACTCCTAAATTTAAAATTAAAGATATTGAAAAAGCAAATAACTTTTTAAAATTTAATACTGATTTAAAAGAAGTATTAAAAATGAATCAACATGATTGATTAAATTTAGTTCATACAATACATACAGAAAATAGATATGGAAAAACTTTAATTTTAGATTTACAAAAAATTCGTGCTAATGCTATTAAATTTAATTTTAAAAATAATGTTATTCATCAACTTGTTTTAAAAGCAAATCAAACTTTTAAATATTTTGATATTAGATTTTATTTAAAAAAAGGTTTAAATAAATTTTGAAAAGATACACCATATTTTGAAAAAATACTAGAAAGTATATATAAATTACAAGAAAAATTTGAAAAGTTAGAAAAACAAGTATTTGAAAAAATTCAGAAATTAAAAGAAAAAGCAACTAACTTATTTACTAGTGCAGAAAAAAGAGCAATTAAACACGCACAATTAATTCCATTAAATTCACCAGTATTTATGGGTTGTAAAATTCAACCTTTGTCATTAAATAAATGTGCAATTACTATTTATCATCGCAATCCTAAATATAAACCAATTACAGTTGTTGATAGTATTCTTAAAGCAAAAACTTTTGTTACTCAAATACATCCATTCCATTGATATCGTTGATATAGTGGTTGATACATTGGTTATGGTGTTAATCATAATAAATGATTAAAAGCAATAGCATTTGCTCCACCAGTGGTACAACAAGTAATTAGAGATAGTTTTAAAGTATATAGAGAAATATTTAGAACTATTAGAACTTATCATAAAGTAGTAAATATTATTAATAATCCTATTGAAAATATTAACAAATCATTTAAAAATGTTGGTTTAAAATTTAGTGTTAATACTTTATTTGGTACTGGATTATTACATCATTTAGAAAAATTTGCATATAGTCAAGTTGTAACAAAAAGTAAGAAAAATTTAAAAAAAGGTAAAAATAAAATACAAAAAGAAATTGAACATATAACACATAAAAAAACAAAAAAACATACTCATCATTATAAACAAGCATTTTTTAAGGAATGATAAATTATGATTAATAAACTTTGAACTGATGTCAGTCTTGAAAATTATAATAACTGATATCCATTAACTGGAAAAATTACAGAAACGCCACAGCAATATATACAAACATGACCAAATGCTAATGATTGATTTAAAACATTTGCTATTCGTGCTCAAAATGATATTAATGCTTATCTTAATTTTATTTTATCTAAATTTCCTTTTGATAGTTTTAAAGATGAATTAATTAGAGAAACATTAAGAGATATGGTTTATGTAATGGTAGAACATTGAGTATTTAATCGTACACCAATTGAATTTAATGTTGATGCTACTATTCAATTTAATAATGGTAATCAATTTAGTGCAAGTAGTATTCCTACAATTAATGTTTGAGATTTAGCACCTAGTAGAATGAAAATATGGGCAAGACTAACAGAATTAAAACAAATATTTTCAAGTTATAATGATGATGAAATAGATGTTGAAAAAATTGACTTAAAAGCATTTTATACTAGAAATCAAGTTGATGAATTAATTGAACAACAAAAAGAATTTACATTATTAAAACAAATTAAATTATATGATGATTTAGTTGATGATAATGAAAATGAAATATATAGAGGTCCTGTTAGTAAATTTATTAATAAAGGTTATGTTGCAACTGATTATGATAAAGAAACTGAAACAATGATTTTAGATTGACCTGATGAAATTGGTACATTACCCCCCGAAGCATTACAAAATAATCCACAAATTGGTGATTATACACATGCACCAACTTGTGATTTTTCTGCTAAACAACAAAAACGAATTACTACTATGAAAATGAAATTACCAAATTAAATACTGAATTAATTAAAGCAAATGAAAATATTAATGATGTTAAAAATAATTGATTTAATATTGAAACTAGTCCTTTATGAAAAAAAATTGAAAATAATAATATAGAAATATTTAAATGATATTTTATTAAAATCAGTTATCAATATTTAACAGAAAAAAACTTTATGAAATTTTATAAAGTAATTAAAATTTATTTAAATAATGTTTTTAATGAATTTGAATTGCTAAATGTTGATTCCATGACGTATAGTGAACAAATCCAAAATAAAAGAATTTTAAATACCGGAACGATTTACTATGACAATAGAAATAAAAAATTTAGGGGTGGTGGTAATTCCTATCCTGAACGTGGAAAAATTAATTTAATTGGTGATATAGAAGAAATATATCAATATCAAGGAATAGATACACCAACTGAATTTATAACAGAAGAAAGTACTGAACATGATTATTACACAAAACTAGAAACTAATAATTTATTAGATAAAAAGCAAAATATCAATGATGATGCTTTACAAACAGTTTCTAAACAAATCGTTCCTGCAATTAATGAAATCAATAATAAAATTCCTAATTTATCTGATTATTATAAAAAAGAAGAAGTAGATAAAAAATTAGAAGATGTAAAATCACAATTTCCTATTGCATTTCAAATAAATGCTATTAGTGCAGAAATTCCTAATTTAGAAACTACTGATAAAACTATTGCCGGTGCTATTAATGAATTAAAAGAAAAAATAAAAGATAAAAAATTTTCAAATGATTATTTTAAATATAATACTGAAACAAATGAAATTGCATTAAATGATGAAGAAAATTCATTACTTTGTAAAGATTTATTAGAAAATAATGAATATAAATTATTAAAAACTCAAAATAAAAAATTATTACAAGCCATTAATGAAATATTAGAAAAACAACTACAACCCAGTCCAAGTGGTTCAAATTGAAAAGAAGTAGGTAAAGTCGTAGTAGATAAAAATAATATTACACATATAGAATATATATTTAAAGATAAAACACATTATAGAATATATTATAGTTTTGGTGATTATACTAGTAAAGAAAATAATAAAAATTATAGTTGACAAATAATTAATTTTTATTATCAATTAGATACAAATGTTTTAAAAAGTAGTTTATGAATATCAAATAATAATGTTAATGCGGATACTGAAATTAATATTTATAATAATAGAATAATGTGGGGTATGGGTAGAGATTATATTTTTAAAAAATTAGAAGAATTACAGGAATAATATTATGTTTTTTAAAATTATAAAAATTATTTTAGGTTTAATTGGAGTAATTCTATCATCTGCAACTGCTGGCTTAATTATATTTATTATTGTCAAAATTATATTAAAAATTAATCAAATATTTTAAAGAAAGGTGGTAAATATTATGTTAGGTAGATTTTTTAGAAGAGATAAAACAAATACTAGTGATAATCAAAATGAAAAAGTAAAATTTTTAACTAATAAACACAAAAATACGCATGCTTCAATTTTAAATTATTTTGGTTTTAATGATTTTAATCATGAGACATATTTTACTGATTTTGTGGCAGAAAATAATGCTAATTTATATAATGCTCCATTAGAAATAAATAATGAAACTATTAAACAATACTTAATTCAACAAGAATTTTACAGAAAAAATTGAAATTCTATTTTTAAATTAAGTAAATTAGGAATTAGTGGTTATTTAATTTATATTGCTAATGATGACTTATATTTTCAAGTAGTAGATATTCAACAAAGAGTTTATGATATTACTGGTAAATTAATTCAATGTACTATTTTTTATGATAACTATGAACAAAATGCACAAACAGTAAGACTATTTGAAGTTTATACATTAAACAATGAAGAAGTAACAATTAATCGTGCAATTTATAGTATTAGTGATAATAAAAAACAATTTCCATTAGATTTTAAATTATATATTAATAATCCTAATTTAGCACAAGAACAAACACTAAATATTAACTATATACCAATAGCAATTATGAGAAATAAAGCAAATGAGCTAGCAGATTGTAATAAAGTAATGGATAAAATTAAAGCATTAGATGTTATTTATGAACAAATTGTTTTAGATACCATTTTAAATTCACCTAAATTTATATTTAGTCAAACTTATGGCAATGTTCAATCTTTAATAGAAGACGCAGTAAGAACTTTGGTTACTAAAAATTACATATTTAAAAGTGGTGGAGATAATAATGAACAAAATGAAAATATTAATATGACAAATAGTAATTTTAAAGGTAAAAATTTAACTGATATATACGATTGAAATGTTAATGAAATATTTAAACGTTGTGGTATTCATATACCAAGTCAAAAGAAATCAGCACAACAATCAGTTCCAGAAAGTACAGCTGTAAATATTTCAACTATTAATTATATTGAACAAAAGTTATGACAATTTAATATTGATATTCTTAAATTTATTCAAATATTAGTACGTTTAGATAAAGACTTATTAAGTAGTAAAACATTTAATATTAATGATGAACAAGAAATTAATAATTTAACTGTTAAATTAAAATTATTTAACCCCGAAAATAACCAATTAATAGGAGAGAACAATGGAAAACAACAACAAACCACAAACGAAATTTCCACAGAAACAAACTAAACTTAATCAAGCAGAATTAGAAAATGATTATTTAATTGATAATATTCCTTATGACTTTACTAATATGATGAGAGCTACTAGTGACCCTGATATTAATAGAGCATATGATGAATTTAAAAAAAGAACAATTTATATTTATGAAATTGAACGTTTATTTAAAAATAATGAAAATAATAGTTTAAGATTTTCAGCAAATACTATTAAAATTGGTTTTATTGATATTGAGAAAGTATTAAAAACTACTGCTGTTGAAACATCAGACTTTACTATGCAATTAAATCAAAGAGCAAGTACTAATATTAATGATAATACAATTGAATATAGTATGACTGATATTAAAAATTTAATTTTTCAAGAAATAAATTTATTAAATCAATTTAAGTTATATGCTGTATCTATTAATGAACCCTTAACTGAAAATAATATTGATAATTTATATATTATTAATAATTATTCACAACCTTATCAAAATCCAAAAACAAGAAGTACTAAAAGTATAACTATTATTAAAATTAAAGATTTTAAAACAAGAGATGGTTATCCAATCATAATTAAATTACAAAAACCATTAGATAAAGATACAAAAGTTACTGGTTTAAAAATTAAAGCCCCTAGAAGCATGATTTTTGGCAATATAAAGGTACTTGGTGAAGTTGACAATATGGAAGTATACCCAAAGTTATTTATTAAAGATAAGATAGCATTTCCACTGTTATCAATGCCTATTGAAACTCAACCAAAAGTTAGAATATTACAACAATGATTTAGTGAACAAATTTTACCTTGAAATTTAGCAAAACAATTTATTGGGCAAGAAAAATCAGTTTTAGATTTAATTGCTATTAGTGGGGGTAAAGAAACAAGAAAAGAAGTAATTAATAATGCAAGAGTAACTGATACTTGATTAGGTTGAGAAATGGGTGGTATTTGAAATGGTAATTGACCATTAAAACATGAAATACATTTAGAAGATAAAAAAGTTTTATCTTTTAATAATGAGGGATGATATGTTTATCTTGCAACCAATAATAGATTTAAAAGTATAGAAATTGAAATAAAAGATGCACCAACAATTGATAGTTTACAAAAATTATTATTAGATATGTTAAGTTATACATATAACTATAATAGAAATTTCGAAGGTGCAGATTATGATGATAAAGGTAAACCAAAAAATAAAATAGCAGAATTAAGAAAAAAATTTGAAGGTCAAAAACCCGATGAAGTAATTACCAACTTATTTAGGCAATGAGAGTTAGATTATCCAAATTATGTTAATTTATCACAAGTTAAAATATTTAAACAAATATTTACTATGTTATCAAAATATATTTATTCATCATTATCAATAAATAAAGGATTAAATGATGATAATAAAATTTTATTGCCATATTATTTTGAATTACAATCAAGTCCAATACAACCTAGTGAAAATGATATTTGACAGTATAAGGATATAAAAGTAATATTAAAATCTGTATATTTTGATTTTACTGATGTTAATAACATTAAACTAAAAAATAATGATATTAGTCAAAATGAATTATTTAAATTAGATGATAATCAATTTAATTGATTATCAATAACAAATGAATTAGAAAGTAATAATATACCTTCATTAATTCCTGCTGATTGAACATTAGCTAATGGTGAATATGGAAAATATTTTACAAAATTAATTATTCATAATAATAAAATTGAAAATGCTTTAAATTTATATGGTTCAAATAAATCACAATTATTTTCTAAATTAGAATTTTATAAAGAAATTTCTAAAATTGAAAATGTTAATGAATTTGAATTACTAATTGAAAATCCAATTAATAATTTAAATCGGATTGAAATAAGTGGTATTTTTGGTGCTGGTAACTATGATTTAATTTTAATTACCGATAAACAAGAAATAAACCTACAAAATATTAATTTATTTGATAAATATAATGAAAATATTTCTTATATTAACTTAGAAATATAAATTATTTATTAAAATATCCATTAGGATATTTACCATTTCATATTATATCTGTAGTGTAATATCAATTTTGAAAAGATATATCAAATTTTCTTCTTAATGGTTCATCTGCAAAATATAACTCAAATTTATAATCTTTTTTTAAAGTATCATTAGGATTAGTTGTTCAAATAGTTTGAACACCTCATTCAACTTGTTTATGTGGAGTTAAAAAATATTTAACTCCACTAACATTATGGGTAAGCACCCCCCCATGATTAATCCTATTGTTCCAGTTGTTGCACCAGTTAATGCTAATGTTATTTTACTTAAATTTGTTTTTATTCATATTTTCATATTAAATTCTCCTTTTTTTCCTTGATTTTACTTATAAATTGTACTATTTTTGATTATTTTTACAAGTATGCTTTTAAATGCAAAATAAACGCCTAAATTAAAGGTTTTTATTTTGTAATACCTATACTATTAATTATATGTAACTTGTTTATTATATTTTAAATATGAAAGTGGTTTTTTAAATAATTTTTTATTTTAGTTAAAATTACACTTATATGTTTATATAATATATGCAGTAAATTATTTTTTAAATTATTTTTTAAATTATTTTTTTAAATTATTTTTTTAAATTATTTTTTTAAATTATTTACAATAAATTTAGAATTTTTTAAAATAGTTAGGAAAAAAAATATGAGTTTTAATTATTTATGAACTTTAAAAGAAGCAACAAAAAGAATGTATCAATCATTTAGAGATGATATAAAAAATCAATGAGAAAAAACAGATTGAAGAATATTAAAAGAAAGAGATAGAAAATATATTCCAGTTAAAATTAAAGAAAGAACTAGAAATACTATCAATGGTCTTGTTACTTATAAATGTCGTGATTATAAATATATATGATGAACAATTAAAAAAATGAGTAAAAGTTTGTTTATTAGATGAAGAATTAGAATTACCTAAATATAAAAGAACTTGTCAGGATATCAAAAATAATGTTATTGAACATTTTGCTGATGGAAAAAGATATGTTGATATTTTACATACTATGAAGCAAACAAAATTTAGTACAACAAGTATTAGTAGATTATTTCAAGAATATCAAGTTAATAAATTAAATGTTCCAAAAATAAAATTAGAACCAAATCAATTTATTTATATTAGTATTGATGATGGACATCGAAAATTTTGAAAATTTAAACGCAATTCTGGTAAATATTCAATGCGTTTAGTATTATTTTGTACAGATAATGTTAATCATAAATTAGTTAATAAAAGAGCAGATGTAATAATAAGACCAACAAAAACAACAGACATAATCTGTTACCTATTAGCATTAAACATATATCCAAAATTCCAACCAAACAAAAATTATTATTTGTGGTGATAGTGCAGGATGAATTAAAGATGTAGCAGATTATTTAGGTGCGCAATTTGTTTTAGATAAATTTCATTTAGTTAAAAAATTATATGTTGGAATAATCGCTGGAAATAAAGGAAAATATTGAAACGAATATAATACTTGTAGAAATTTTATTGAAAATGGTCAATATGCTGGGTTAATAAAATATATGAATGAAATATTAAAAAACCATAAAAAATTAAAAAAACAATATTTTAAAAATAATAAACAAGGTATTGAAAATCAAGGTGCAAAGTGAAATATAGGTTGTTTTACAGAAGGTAATATTTGACATATTTTAAAAGAAATGCTTGGTAATAAAACTTATAACATAAATATTTATATTAAAATGGTTATTTTTAAATGTAATCAAATAAATTTAAAAACATAACTTAATTAATTTTTTTTATTAAAATTTTAAAAACTTATTAAATTAAAAGTTAATAAGAATTTTTGTTGTGTATAAATATTAATTTTTTTATTGATTTTTTCAATATTTGTATTTTAATTGAAATTAATTTAATTTAGTAGTAAGATATATTTACAATTGCATATAATTACAGTTATTTCTTGTCTATAATTTGAAAGAAATGTTTAAAAAGTAATTATATCCTCCGTTTTTGTTATCGTCCCTTTTTTTTACAACTATTCCATAATTTATTTTGTTAAACTTCTGGAACTCAATTAACTTTTAAATCATTATTTTCACCAATAAAATGATTTTTTGCCTCATCTGTTAATGTTAATTTAACATGTGTATCATGTTCTTTTAAATCTTCTGTAGTTAAAGGATCGCCATCTACTTTTACAATATTAATCATATTAATATCTAATTTTGAAAAACCATTTTGTTTTTTTAATTCTTTTACTAAAATAGTTTTAAATTCAGCAATATCTGCTTTACAATTTACAGTTGGAGTTGTTAAAAATTTTAAGTTTTGTTTAACAAATAAATTTAATGAAACATCGTATTCTACTGTTTGATCTACTAGTTCAACTTTATTTGTTTCTTGTTTTACTCCTTTATATAAATTTAATTTAATTTTAATTGTAATAAAATTTTCTGAACCAATAATTAAACCTTGTTGATCTTCTGCAGAATATATTGCTACTAATTCATTTTCTTTAACTTCAATATTTTTATCTTTGGAAATTTTTTGAACCGGAACTGTATTATTAATTGGTACTATAATTGTTGCTAAATCTACTGTTAATTTTGATCAAACAAAATCATATGTATTATTTTCTTCGTTATATTTAATACCAAAACCTTCTAAATTACTAAAGTCATCAACATTATAACTAGAAGCAAATGATTTACTTAAAATACTTTCTGATGTTTTACAAGCAACTATTGCTGTTGTACTTACTGTTGTAAATGCAATCGTTCCTAAAATATTTAATCATTTTTTCATTTTTATAAAAACCCCCTTTTTATACACTTATTATATTATTATTTTAAAAAAAATTAAAAAAATACATTTTTAAATGTCAACAATATTTTTTATTGATTAAATTAAAATGTATTTTTTATATTTAAAATTATTATTTTAACTGTATAAAAAGTATAGGTCATTAACTATTTTAAAAGTAATAACTTTAGCTTTATATAAAAAATACAAAT
Source organism: Spiroplasma endosymbiont of Thecophora atra (assembly GCF_964019735.1). Taxonomy (NCBI): domain Bacteria; kingdom Bacillati; phylum Mycoplasmatota; class Mollicutes; order Entomoplasmatales; family Spiroplasmataceae; genus Spiroplasma; species Spiroplasma endosymbiont of Thecophora atra. The sequence goes on from NZ_OZ026464.1 coordinate 1,506,514, forward strand.
TAAAAAACTAATTGTTTTTTAATTTGTTCAGAAATTTCTTTACTTTCTAAAACTTCAATTAACTTTAAACCAAATTCAAATGCAGCACCAATTGATTTTCCAGTTATAATATTATTATCAACTACTACTTTTTCATCTAAAATAATACTTTTATTTAAACCAATATTAGTGCCTGGATAATGCGTAATTTTTTTGTTATCTATTAAATTTAATTGACCTAAAATTTGGGGTGCTGCACAAATAGCAGCAATAAACTTATTACTATCTTTAGCAAAAATAACTAATATTGATTTTAATAATTCATTTTTGCTTAAGTTTTCTACTCCAACTTTACCACCCGGTAAAATTAGCATCTTATAACTTAACAAATCAATATCACTGATTTTCTTTTCACATAAAATAAAAACATTATGACTTGATTTGATTTTTAAGTCATTTTCAATACTTACTAAATCAATAACAATATTAGCCCTTCTTAATAGATCAATAGTAATTATTACTTCACCCATTTCATAGCCTGTTGCTAAAAAAATAGCTACTTTAAACTTCTCATTATTACTCATTATTTCTTTTCAATTCATTATTTAATTTAAAAACATTAATAGCATTTTCCCTAGTTACATTAATAATACTTTGTTTTGGGATCTTCTTTAATTCAGCTATTTTATTAACTGTAAATATTATATTTTCTGGATGATTAATTGTTAATCCATTTTTGGGATTTTTGCCTCTTTTTGGTTCAGGAGTTAAATATGGCGCATCTGTTTCAACTAATATTTTATTAATTGGTATATTTTTTGCCACCTCTTGTAACTTCAAAGCATTTTTATATGTCACATTACCTGCAAAAGAAATATAAAAACCTTGTTTTATAAATTTTTCAGCTATTACTTTTGTTCCTGTAAAACAATGAAGAACACCATTAGTAATATTTTCTTTTTTAATAATTTCAAAAGCATCTTCAAAAGCATTACGAATATGTAATAATACAGGTAATTTATGTTCTTTAGCTAATTTTAATTGTTCAATAAATCATTTTTTTTGCAATTGTGGTTCTGTAAATTTATGATAATAATCTAATCCAATTTCACCAATAGCAACTACTTTACCGGTTGCTATTAATTTTTTCAATTCTGAAATAGTATTACTATCGCAAGTATTTACTTCTGTTGGATGAATACCTACAGCTGCATAAAGATTAGGAATTTTTTCTTCACTCTCAAATTCATAAATTTGACTAACAGCTTGCTTACTAGTATTTAAGTCAAAACCAACATTACAAATACTACCAATGCTATCACCTGCTGAATAAGCATCAGTTAATAATTTTAATATTTCTGTTTCATCATAATGTTTTGACATTAAATGACAATGAGTATCAAAAATTCCATTATTAGCCATATATTTTACCTTCCCTTTTATTTTCCTAAACAAAATCTTTTAAAAATTTCATCTAATAAATCGGTTTCAAATTTTTTACCTTGCATTTCTAAAATCTTATTTCATGCAGTTTGTAAGTGAACAATAATTAAGTCTATCGAAATATTCTTTTTTAAATCTTTTAATGCTTCTGAAATACTAAGTTCAATTTCATCCAAATATGCTAATTGTCTTGTATTCGCAAAAAGTAATTCTTTATCAAAATTAATTTCAGTAGTTATAATTTTATTTTTTATTCCTAAAATTAGATTTTCAATTTCGCCCATTATTGCACTAACTTTTACCACATTAAAATTATTTTTAATGTCTAATTTTAATTTTAACCTTAAATCCGTTTTATTAATAGCAATAAGGTAATTTTTATGTTTTATTTTTTCTAATAATTGTTTATCCTCAACACTTAAATCTTTTGAACCATCAAGTACTAATATTATTAAATCTGCTTCATTTAAAGCCTTATGTGATTTATCAATACCTGCTTTTTCGATATCATTTAAAGTATGACGTATACCTGCTGTATCAATTAAATTTAAACTAATATCACCCAAATTAATTTTGCCTTCTACCAGATCTCTTGTTGTTCCTTCTTCATTAGAAACAATAGCTTTATCTTCATTTAAAAGCACATTTAATAGGGAAGATTTTCCAACATTAGGTTTTCCAATAATAACTGCATTAATTCCTTCTTTTATAGTTTTAGTAATTTTACTATGTTCTTTAATAACTTTTATTTTATTTAAAAATTTTTCAACTAAAGGAATAACATTATTAATTGTTTTTTCCTCAACTCCATCGTATTCAGGATAATCAATATTAACTGTTATATTAGCAATTAAAGTTAGTAATTTTGAAGATAATTCATCAATTAGTACTCTTGTTTTACCACTTAAACTATTAATAGCGGTTTTTAAAATAGTATTATTTTCAGCCATAATTAAATCATTAATAGCTTCTGCTTCAATTAGATCAATTTTATCATTTAAATAAGCTCTTCTCGTAAATTCTCCTCTTGTTGCCATTCTCATACCTGTAGATAGTAATAATTGCAAAATTTTTTGTGTTATTAACACTCCGCCATGACAATTAATTTCAATTGTATCTTCACCTGTAAAAGATTTGGGAGCGCGATAACATGCCAAAACAACTTGATCAATTTTATTCTTATTATGATCAATAATATATCCTGTTATTAAAGTGTGACCTTTCTGATTTAAAATATCTTTATCAAAAACCTTATTTAATAACTCATAAGTATCTTTTCCTGAAATTCTAATAATACTGATTGCTTGATTTAAAGGTGCGGTTGCAATTGCAGTAATAGTATCATTTAACATTTTTTCCTCTTTTCATTTAAACAATCTAAGATTTTAAATCTTAGATTACTCTAATTTTCCAATCTAATTACTACATGTCGGTTATAACCTATACCTTCAGAAAAACTTGATATTCCTTCAATATTTTTAACTATTTCATGTATAATTTTTCTTTGGTTATTAGGCATTGATTCAAAATGAAACATTTCTTTACTTATTCTTATTTTTTTTATAATTTCATATATTCTAATTTTAAAATTTTGTTTTTGAATATTTAAATAATTATTAACATTTATTACTATTTGATAGTTTCTTTTAAATTTTATTTCTAAATAAGTAATAAGTAAATTTTGTAAAGCACTAATTGTATAACCTTTTTTGCCAATTAAAATTGAATTTTTATTCTTACAATTAATATTAATATAAAATTTATTACCATTTAATATTATTTCTTCTTGATAATTTTTTATATTAAAAAGTTCCAATAAATCATGTCATTTATCATTCAAATAATTTTTAACATCATTTTCATTAAAAATAAAAATTTTAGTAATAGTTTTAAATAAACATTTTTCTATACCTAATTTTATATAAAATGTTTTGGGGGGCAAATTTTTGATAGTTTTTTCTAAATCAATATTTTTTTTAAATGATTTAATTTCCATCTTTTTTTCTCCACATTATAATAAATTACTTATTTTTTTTAGGTTGAACAACTATTTCAGATTTTGTAAATATCTTTTTAATCTTACTTGAAAATGGTGTACTAATTGTACCATTTTTTTTATAACGACTACGTTTATGTTTATTATAGTAATGAATACCAAGAGTTTGAAATATTTGTAATATTCCAGAAATAATTCAATAAATGCCTAATCCTGAAGGAGCAACACATACATAAAATAAAAACATAAAAATCATAACGCTTTGAATAATAACTTGTTTTTTTAATGCAGCTTTTGCTTCTTTAGTTTTAATCTTCTGTCGTGAACGATTTAAAAACATCGGTAATAACATAGAAACTAATTGTGTTGGTATATATATAACAATAATTATTAAATACATAAATTGGCCATGAGTAACCATAGTTCATGGTTGTTCAACTAAACTAATAGCACCAACAACAGTATTTTTTAATAAATTAGTTGATTTCATAACAGTAAACATAGCTGTTAAGAAAGGAAGTGATAAAAACATTGGAATAAAAGCAGCCATTGGATTTATTCCTTCTTTTTTATAAATAGCCATTAATTCCATTTGTTGTTTTTGTTTTGCACTTGGATCACGTGAATGTTTATATTTGGCTTGAATTTCGGAAGTTTTCATTTGCACTGATTGCATTTTTTCCTGATTTTGTTGGGCTTTAAAAGTAAATACTAATGTAATAAGTTTAATAATTAACGTTGTAAAAATAATAGCAAAAATAACACTTACTGATCAGTATTTTGAATTTACATCAACTCCACCACTTAATCCAACAGAAATACTAACTAAGATTCAAGCGATTGGATAAACAAACATTCCAAAGAACGGTGATTTAGTTTGCGTTCAAGCTTCACTTCATGTTCTAATCCCTGTAAATCCATATTCATAAATATTATTACCATTAAAATGAAAAATGTGATTTTTTGCTACATCACTGTTACCAATAAGTAATTCAAAAAAAACAGCCGCTACATTATATCTTTGAAAATCATAAGCTGAAATAACATCACTAGTTGCAACATTAGGATCACCCATAGTCTGACCACAACCTCAAAGTGTTGACATCAATAAAAAAGTTCCTAAAATAATTTTAGTTCATTTTCATGTTATTTTTAATCAAACGTTTTTTTTCTGTTGTTCAGGAAATAAAAACTTTTTATATTGCATTAAATTTACTCTCCTATAATGGGATTTTCATTAAAAGATGTAATAAAGAACTAAGATTTTCTTCATATGTATTAGATAAATAATTTTTTCTAATCATAATTACTATATCTACTGGTCAATCTTTTTTAATATCTACTAACATTCCTCGTACTTGACGTTTAATCTTATTACGTGCAAAAGCAAAACGAACTAGTTTTTTTCCTACTGATACGCCTACTCGTATAGTCTCAAAATCTACTCTATTCATATAATAGATAAAAAATTGACCATTTGAAATACTTTTTCCTTCATTAATTAAATATTTAAAATGATGATTTTTCAAAAGGCGGTATTTTTTTTCCATATTTTGTTCACCTTATTTTATTTTTTTAAACTATGCTGTTAATTTTTTACGTCCTCTTTGACGTCTTCTTTTAATAACATTAATCCCTGTTGCAGATTTCATTCTTGCAAAAAAACCATGAGTTTTTTGATGTTTTCTCTTACTTGGTTGATATGTCGGTTTCATTTTTTTCTCCTTTTTTTAAAAATTCTAATAAAAAATCATTAAGAGTATTCTAACATAATATTTATATCTTAACAAATTATTCTGTTTATTTTTAATTTTATTTTTAATAAAAACAATATTAGTTTGCTAAATTGTAAAGGTAAGTGCAACTAAATTATTTTTCTATCCAAATATTCGATTGGTGAAAGATAATTTAGTATTTTTCTTGGTCTTTGGTTTAAAGACAATATAAATTTATGAACTTCATTTTTATTAGTTTTTGAAAAAATAAATTTTTTAGGAAATTTTTCTCTAATTAAACCATTAGTATTTTCATTAGTACCTCTTTGTCAAGGTGAATATGGATTGGCAAAATAAATTTTTATATCTAAATTTTTTTCAAGTTGTTGTCAATTTGAAAATTCTTTGCCACGATCAAAAGTAATAGTTTTAACAATGTTTTTAGGAAGAATTGATAAATAATAACTAACATTTTTATTAATAACTTTAGTAGTTCTGTTTTTAACTAATATTGCTAAAGTAAATCGTGATACTCTTTCAACTAAAGTTATTAAACATGATTTGCTTTTACCTCGTGATGATACTATAGTATCTCCTTCTCAATGACCAAGTGTTATACGATCATTAACATTTATATCTCGTTCTTTAATTGATTTACCATTAAACTTGCCACGATTTTCTTTAGATTTTCGTTTTTTACCTTTTCTTCTTAAATTTTTACTAGTAACTTTATCAAGCATTCCAAAATAAATTCAAGTATAAATTGTTTTAAAACTAATAACTCACTCTTTATGAAAATTTTTAATTCTGCCATAAATTTGTTCAGGTGATCAACCTAATAGTAATTTTTGTTGTACATATTTTACTAAATTCTTATTTTTAAACTTATGAAAACTAATATGTGATTGTTTTCGATTTTCAGCTTTATTTTGTGCAATTAATGAAAAATAATGATTATTATCTTTATTTCTATTAATTTCTCGAATAATAGTACTAATACTTCGATTAAGATTTTTAGCTATTTCACTAATTTTAAATTTAAATTTCAATTGATTCTCAATATAAATCCTTTCATCTATGCCAAGATGTTTATAACTCATATAAAAACTCCTTACTTTTTTCTAAACTAAATTTAGCATTATGAAATTTTTATATGAGAATTTTTTGCAATTTTATTTACTTGCACTTACAAGTATAACTCAGCGTTTAACAAAAAAATAAATCATTTATAATATTAAATAATAAATATTATTTTTTTTTATTTTTTTAAAAGTATAATACAGATTATAATTATAAAAAAGTTATCAACATTAATCCACAATTCATCCACAATAATTATATTAATTAAAGAGGTTTTTGAA